>CAWGXP010000014.1:0-46723 GCA_963826585.1 uncultured Actinomycetes bacterium | reverse complement strand
CGGGCGCTGGCTGTCCGCACGGAGCTCGGCGAGGTCGGCGGCATCGCCCACGCACTGGGCATGGCCGCCCAGCTGGCCTCCCGTCTCGGACGACATGACGAAGCGCTCAACGAGCGCGCCGAGGCCTTGTGGCTCGAGGCGAACCGTCCCGAGAGTGCCCTCGTGACACGGATCAGCATCGGCTACGAGCGCCGCGCGCTCGGAGACTTCGCGAGGCGCTCGCGCCAGGCTGAAGCCGGCCCTCGCCGGCCCTTCCCCGCGACGGCACTCAGGTAGGCTGGCGTGGGCGACGTCCGCTCTCGGCCTCGTAGCCTGTCGACGAGTGCCAATACGAGGCGGCCGCGTCCCTGCTCGCCGAAGGGCAGGAGCGGGCACGACTCGCCGACTGGTCGCTCGACATCGATCCGGAGATCGTCGAGGGGCTCGAGCACTGCCGCACGATTCTCGGAAAGGAGCGATTCGAGGCAGCGCGCAAGGCGGGCGCGGCACGAGCGACCGAGCGCTTCGTCTGAGACCTAACCGAGCTTTGACGAGAAGCGCTTCGTGAAGGTCGTGCCGCCGGCGGTGACCTTCATCGAGCCCGCGAGCGTCTTGCCCTTGTCGGTCTTCTTCGTCGTGTAGCGGCAGCTCGCAGATGCCGTGGCGGCGCGGGAGGTCCCCGCCTTCGCCTTGCCGCCGAGCTTCGCCGCGCATGTGACTTTCGAGGGCTTCGCCGGCTTCCGCCCACCTTGACTGACGCGCTGAACGTCACTGGGCTTCCCGCCTTCGGCTTGGACGGCGTCGCCTTCGCCGAGCTGACCGAGGCGGACGCAGTGCCTCCGCCTCCGCCTCCGCCTCCCGAGGGCAGCGTGACCTGGAAGTGCAGCGTCTTCGTGTTGTTCGCCGTGTTCGGATCCGGACGCTCACCGTCGACCGACGCCGTGACGTCGTACGTCCCTGCACGGTCGGCGACGAGGCCGAAGTCGTACTGGAAGAAGACGATGCCCGTGTCCTGGAGCTTGGTCACGCAGGTGATCGAGGTCGTCCCGGTGCACCCTGCTGACGTCGCAGGCGGAGTGGCCACGCGCAGACCATCGGGGATCGTAGTCCGCATCGTCACCGTCTGTACGGGTCCGTCGGTCTCGACGAGGTACGAGAGCTCGAACGCTGGGCCGGCAATCGACGTCGCGCCGGCCCCTGCGCCCTGGAGTAGGACGGACACGGAGAGATCGTCCACCGCGCTTCTGTCCAAGCGCGCCCGAGGATACGGCGAGCGCCGCGACGGCAAGCGCCGCGATAGCTGCTGCGCGCTTCATCCGAGCCTCGCCGTAGAAGCGCTTCGTGAAGGACTTGCCGCTCGCGGTCACCTTCATCGAGCCGGCGAGCGTCTTGCCCTTGTCGGTCTTCTTCGTCGCGTAGAGGCAGGAGGCGAGACCGGTCGCCGCCTTCGCCGAGCCGGTCGCCTTCTTGCCGCCAAGCTTCGCCGCACAGCTGACCTTGGAAGGCTTCGCCGGCTCGCCACCGACCTTGACCGAGGCGCTGAACGTCACCGGGTTTCCGGCCCTTGGCTTAGAGGGCGTTGCCTTCGCGCTGCTGACCGCTACGGAAGCCGATCCCCCACCGGCCGCAGACTTGACCTCGAATGTGAACGTGCTCGAGTTGTTCGCCGTGTTCGGGTCGGCTCGCTCGCCCTCGACGGTGGCGGTGATCGAGTACGTGCCCGCCGCGCCAGCGATGACCGGCCAGCTCCAGCCGGCCTGGAAGTTGGTATCGGGCGTGAGGGCGAACGTGCAAACCACGGTCGCGCCATTCGTGCAGCTCTCAGAGGGGTCGGGAACGTCGCCGCCGAACGTCAACCCGGCGGGCAGGGAGAAGCGCATGGTGATCGTCTGTTGCGAGCCGTCGGTGAAGACCTCGAACTGGATGTCGTTCGCGAGCGCTGTCGTCGTCGTTGCGAGCGCGTCCCGGACGAAGTGCACCTGCATCGAGAGATCGTCGGCCGTGCTCCGCCCCAGCGCACTACCCGCCAAGGCAAGCGTGGCTCCGACGCACGCGCCGGCGACCAGCCACCGGGTGGTCACCCCCCCTCACAAGGCGGCGAGTCTACGCGTTTGCCCCAAGCGTTACAAGGGCCTCTCCGGCGAGCTCGTGCGCTCGCAAGCAGACGCCGCCACGGGCATGGATGGCGTCGATCGTCCTCGCGTAGAGGGCGTCCCAGCCGCCCGCCGTGGCGCGGTCGAAGCGGTCCGGGTGCCAGAGGATCGAGAAGCCGCCGCCGTGCTCGGCCGCCCAGTCGAGCAGCGCGACGAGGCGCCGCTCGGCTTCGCGCGACCGAGAGACCGAGATACCGAGGCTCTGCGAGCGTCACGTCCATCACGGCGAGGGGGATCTCGACGAAGTCGAGCGGGCCGTCGTGCTCGAGGCTCCAGGGCCGGAACGGATGCGCAATCCCCGCCCGGAACCCCAGCGCGTCCGAGAAGCCGAGGCTCGAGTCGTACGTAAAGCCAAGGCGCTCCAACGACGCGAGGTTGGCATGCGGATCGACCCGGAGGTAGTGGAAACGCTGGCCGTGGAGCGTGCCGCCGAGCTGCTCGAGCGCTGCCTTCTCCAAGGCGATCTGCGCGTCGTCGAAGGCGGCGGAATAGCTCGCGTGGAGCCCGATCTCCGCCCCGAGCTCGAGCAACGTCTCGACGACGCGTGGCAGCAGCCGGGCGTAGGTCTCCGGCGCGGGGCCGTCCTGCGGCACGTTGAACCCGGCAAGAACGAAGAAGACGGACTCAGCACCGCGGGCGCGCTCGAGCTCGACGATGTGCTCGAAGCTCCAGTTCGGATCGGTACCGCGAAGCTTGTGGAGCGGAACGCCCGCGAGCCCCCGAGCCTGGCTCCACGCCTCGCCCGCGTCACGCGCAAGCACGGCGCCCTTCAGGCTGCGCGCACCGCCGCGGATCCCCTGCCGCGTCCAGCGCCACGGGATGTCGACGTCGTGGCTCAGCGCTACGGCGAACCGGGCGCCGCCGCCCCAATGGGGCGGCTCGATCCCGAGCGAGCGCCGCAAGCGCTCGAGCGGGGGGTCGAGCGGGTCGAGGCACGAAGCGGAGGCGGGAAACCGGCCGTGTGCATCCCGCGGGCCGCCCCGCTCCTCGAGGCGCGCCAGATGGAAGAACGCGACGGCTACGTCGTCGCCCTCCGGCTTTACGCCCTGCGCGACCTGCTCCCAGGCGCGCTCGTCGTAGGGAACGTCGTCGCCGAAGCCGAGCTCTGTCGCCCCGATCGTGTCGAGCACCCACCGCGCCCTGCGCTCGACCTCAGGAGGGATCACCGGAGGATCGCCTTCCCGACGCGGGCGAGATAGGCGAGGCCGGGCTTCGGATCGTCGAACGCCAGCAGCGGATCGACGTACGGCGGCTGCACGAAGGCAGGCGACTCGCCTGCGTGCAGCGTCAGCGCCCAGCGTCCGGTGCGTCCTTCCGTCGTCACCGGCTCGCTGCGGCGGCCGAGAAGGTCGAGATAGGCGATCCGTGGGATGTCGACTCCGAGCGCCGCGGCGAGGCCATGCCACTGCCAGAGACGCGGGTTGATCTCCATCAGCTTGAAGCGCCCGTCCCGGGGATCCCGCTTGAACTCCACCTGCGAGATGCCGTGGAAGGCGAAGGCACGGAGCAGCCGGAGCGCCGCGTCGACCACCTCGTCGACCCAGAGCGCCTCTCCGACACGACACGTGCCGACCCCGGGTGGTGTCTGTCTGAGCTTCCGGCCGCAGAAGAGCCCGAGCACGGTGTCATCCGCTGCGATGTAGCTCCCGACGGTGTACAGCTCGTCGTCGCCTCCCGGAATCAGCTCCTGCACCATCGGCGCGAAGGGCTCCGCGTCGGCATACGCACGCGCGACCTGCTCCGCCGTCTCACAACGGAACGCCTGGCGCCGGAAACGCGCGCGGAAGCCGTCGGGGTTCGACGGCTTGACGAGCAACGGGAACCCGATCTCGGCCGCGGCTGCGTGTGCCTCCTCGGCCGACTGCGGATGAGAGGTAGCCGGGATGTCGACTCCCGCCTGCGCAGCGCGTTCGAGCTGCGCACGCTTGCTCTGGATCCGCGTGACCGCATCTCCACCGGGAAAGGGTCGTGCGTAGAGGCCACCGAGGGCGTCGCCGCTCTGGGCCAGTGCGTTGAGCGACGGGTCGTGCGTGGGCAGGATCGGCGTGCCGGCGCCGATCGCCTGTCCGAGCGCGAGCAGGAGCTCGACGTACCGGTCCGGCTCTGCGAACGGGTCCGGTGAACGGATCGGAAACGCGTAACGAGAGCGAAAGCCGAGCGCGCTCGGCCGGTGGTCGACGGCGAAGACCGGCACGCCCATCCGACCCAGCGAGCGAACGGCGGTCAGCCCGTTGACGAAGGAGACGTCACAGACAACCGCCGGCGGTTGCTGCCGGGCGGCGGCGTAGGACGCGACGCGGTCACGGTTCAGCTTCGGCGTCTGCCCCACCGAGCGGATTCTAGGCCGCTACCCTGATTCGATGGCTGTCGTTCTCGCTGCCCTCGCACTGCTCGCCGGTCTCGCGGGCTCGACCGAGCGGGCGGCGTCCTCGACCGCCTCGCGTCACGCTCACGGTCACCTACTGGGCCGACGAGACGAAGCCCGCTGACTTGGAACGCTGGACCATCACGTGCCTTCCGCGCGGCGGCACGCTGCCGACGCGGCGCGCCGCGTGCAAGCGGCTCGGCTCGCTGACCGCCGAGGCGTTCGCGCCACTGCCGACCGGCATGCTCTGCAGCATGATCTACGGCGGGCCGCAGAAGGCGGTCGTCAAGGGCACGATCGCAGGCGGCCGCGTGTGGTCGTCGTTCCGGCGACGGAATGGCTGCGAGATCGCGCGTTGGAACCGGTTCTCACCCTGGCTGATCCCGGCGGCCGCGAACGCCGTTCCCTGATCCACCGCGGTCGCAGCCGGCGACCGGCCGCCCGCCGCGCGGACTACCCTCATCGCGATGCCGATCGGCTACACGACCGATCTCAGCGATGTTCGCCCTGAGCAGCTAACGGGCTTCTTCGAGGGCTGGCCGAGGCCGCCAGCGCCAGAGCGGCATCTCGCCACGCTACGTGGCAGCTACCGCACGGTGATCGCCCTCGATGAAGAGGCGGGAACGGTCGTCGGCTTCGTGAACGCGATCTCCGACGGCGTGCTCTCCGCATTCGTTCCGCTGCTCGAGGTGCTTCCGTCCTATCGCGGCCGCGGCATCGGCACGGAGCTCGTCCGGCGACTGCTCGCGGAGCTGGAGGGCCTGTACTCGATCGACGTCGTCTGCGACGAAGAGCTTCGGCCCTTCTACGAGCGCTTCGGCATGGAGCCGCTCCTCGCGATGGCCGTCCGCAACCGATGACCGGCCTCGGCAGTCAGATGGGACGCCTCGCCCGGCACTCCGCGATCTACGGGATCGGCGGACTCGTCTCGCGCTTCGTCGCCGTCCTGCTCTTGCCGCTCTACACCCGGTACCTGACCCCGGCCGACTACGGCGCGGTCGAGACGCTCGTCGCGCTGATGGCGATCTTCGCGACGGTCCTACGGCTCGGCATTGCAAGCGCCTTCTTTCGCTTCTACTTCGACTCGCCGGACCCGGCGCACAAGCTCCGCGTCGTCCGCACCTCCTTCTGGTTCACGATGGGGATGGCAACGATCGGGCTCGTCGTCGGCATGGCGATCGCCTCGGAGATCTCGCAGTGGCTCTTCGACACGACCGACCACACGACCCTCGTGCGCTCTGCCTTCGTCCTGCTCTGGGTGCAGATGAACTACGAGCAGCTGACGGCGCTCTTCCGCGCGGAGGAGCGCTCGGTGGCGTTCGTGATCGCGAGCCTCGTCAACCTCGTGATCACCGTCGCCGCCACCGTGCTCTTCGTCGTCGGCCTCGACTGGGGCGCTACCGGCGTGATCGTCGGGAACTTCACCGGCACGCTCGCCGTCTGGATTGGCCTCGTCGCGTACCGGCGAGAGCAGCTCGGGCTCACGTTCGACCGGCCGCTGCTCCGCAAGATGAACCGTTTCGGCCTCCCGCTCGTGCCGTCGATGCTCGCGCTCTGGCTCCTGAACTTCGGCGACCGCATCTTCATCCTCCAGCTCAGCGACGTAAGCGAGGTCGGGCTCTACTCGATCGGCGCGCGCATCGCCTCGGCGATGGTGCTCTTGTTGACGGCCTTCCGCGCGGCGTGGCCGGCTTTCGCCTACTCGATCGAGGACGACGAGGAGGCGAAGCGCTCGTACGCATACGTGCTGACGTACCTGCTCTTCGTCGCATCGTGGGCCGCTCTCGCGCTCGGCCTGCTGGCGCCGTGGATCGTCGAGTGGCTGACGACGCCGAAGTTCCACGACTCGGCGGAGGTAGTCGCGCCGCTCGCGTTCGGCGGCGTCGCGTTCGGCGGGTTCATCGTCGTCTCGATCGCGCTCGGCCGGACGAAGCGCACGCAGTTCAACTGGGTCGTCACCGGCGCCGCAGCTGCCGTCGACGTCACGATGAACCTGATCCTCATCCCCAAGTACGGGATGGTCGGGGCGGCGATCTCGAATGTGACGGCGTTCACCGTCATGTTCCTCGGGATCACCTGGTGGTCGCAGCGCGTCTTCCCGGTGCCGTACCAGTGGCGCCGCGTGACGACAGTGGTCGGCTGCGCCGTCGGTCTGACCGTCCTCGGCAAGGCGTTCGACGTAGCGCTGCCGCTGGCTGTTGCGATGATCGTCGTCTACCCGCTCTGCCTCTGGCCGCTCCGCTTCTACTCGCCGAGCGAGCTGACGTGGATCAAGCGGCGAGCGGCGCGAACCGCGCCGTGAAGTGCCGGAGCGAGGGCGGCTCCTCGACGATCCGGTAGCCACGAAGGCCCGACGCCCGCTCGGCCACGCGCTCGGCGACCTCGATCACGTAGTCGACGTGGCTCTGCGTGTACGTCCGCCTCGGAATCGCGAGCCGGACGAGGTCCATGGCCGCCGGCGCCTCCGTCCCATCCGGATGGCGGCCGAACATCACCGTCCCGATCTCGCAGCCGCGAATGCCGCCGACGGCGTAGAGCTCGACGGAGAGAGACTGGCCCGGATACTCGAGCGGCGGGATGTGCGGCAGGAGAGCGCGCGCGTCGACGTAGATCGCGTGGCCGCCGAAAGGCTGCACGAGCGGGAACCCGTTGCGCAGCAGGCCATCGCCGAGGTAGGCCGTCGAACGTGTTCGGTAGCGGAGGTAGTCGTGGTCGACCGCCTCGACGAGACCCTGCGCGATCGCCTCGAGATCGCGCCCGGCGAGCCCGCCGTACGTCGGAAACCCCTCCGTGAGGATCTCGAGCGTCCGGCAGCGGTCCGCGAGCTCGTCGTCTCGCATCGCGAGCCAGCCGCCGATGTTCGCGAGCGGGTCCTTCTTCGCGCTCATGGTCATCCCGTCCGCGAGCGAAGCCGTCTCGCGCACGATGTCGGCCACCGTCCGGTCGCCGTGGCCCTCCTCGCGCTCCCGGATGAACCACGCGTTCTCGGCGAACCGGCACGCGTCGAGGAAGAGCGGAACGCCGTGACGGTCACACGTCGCGCGCACGGCGCGGAGGTTCTCGAGCGAGACCGGCTGACCCCCGCCCGAGTTGTTCGTGATCGTGACGAAGACGGCCGGCACGTCCGCGGAGCGTTCCGCCAGCAGAGCCTCGAGCGCATCGACGTCCATGTTCCCCTTGAAGGGATGGAGCGCGGACGGGTCGCGGCCCTCGGGGATCGGCAGGTCGACGGCCTCCGCGCCCGTGAACTCGACATTGGCGCGCGTCGTGTCGAAGTGGGTGTTGTTCGGGACGACCTTGCCCGGGCCGCCGATCACGGAGAAGAGGATCCGTTCCGCCGCGCGGCCCTGGTGGGTCGGGATCACGTGCGGAAACGGGAACAGCTCCTGCACGGCGGCGAGAAAGCGGAACCACGAAGGCGAGCCGGCATAGCTCTCGTCCCCGTGCTGGATCGCCGCCCACTGGTCGCGCGACATCGCGCCCGTGCCGGAGTCCGTGAGCAGATCGATGAGCACCTCCGACGCCGGCAGCTTGAAGAGGTTGAAGTCGACGGCCTCGATCGCCCGGCGCCGCTCCTCCTCCGTCGTCAGCCGCAGCGGCTCCACCGAGTGGATCCGAAACGGCTCGATGATCGTCTCGAAGGCCACTCAGAGGTGCGACGTCACGCCTGCGAGCCCCGGGTCGCCCTCGGCCGGCTCGTACCACGAGTACGCGTAGCGGCCGTCGTCGAGCTCGCGCGCGAACGTGGACAGCTTGAGCGGTCGGAACGTGTCGCACATGACGGCGAGCTCCGTCGTCTCGGCGACGCCGATCGACTTCTCCGCGAGGCCCGGGTGCGGCCCGTGGGGCAGGCCCGACGGATGGAGCGTGATCGACCCGACCTCGATGTTCTTCCGCGAGCCGAAGTTCCCGGAGACGTAATAGATCATCTCCTCGGACTGGAGATTCGAGTGGTGGTACGGGATCGGGATCGCCTCCGGGTCGAAGTCGAGCTTGCGCGGGCAGAACGAGCAGATGACGAAGTTCTGCCCCTGGAACGTCTGGTGCGTCGGCGGCGGCTGGTGGATGCGGCCGGTGATCGGCTCGAAGTCGTGGACGGAGAACGTCCACGGGAAGAGGTAGCCGTCCCAGCCGACAACGTCGAACGGGTGGTAGTCGAGGACATACGTCTGGTACCCGCCACGAACGCGCACCTTGACGACGAACTCGCCCTCGTCGCGGTGCGTCCGCAGCTCGCCCGGTGGATGGAGATCGCGGTTCGAGAACGGCGCCCCCTCGAGCAGCTGGCCGTACTCGTTGCGATACCGGGCGGGGATCGTCATCAGCCCGGGCGACTCGAAGACGAGATGCCGCTGCTCTCCCTCCGGCACGAAGCGGTACGTCGTGCCGCGAGGGATGACGATGTAGTCGCCGTCCTTGTAGGCGACGTCGCCGAAGACCGTCTCGAGCGTGCCCGTGCCCTCGTGGACGAACACGATCTCGTCGTGCTCGCCGTTCCGGAAGAAGTAGTCCATCGATTGTGACGGGCGACAGAGGGAGATCTCGACGTCGTCGTTCCACATCAGGACGCGCCGGCCGCTGATCTCGTCGCCGGTCGCCTCGATCGGGGCCGTGGCGAAGTGCCGGTGGGCGTGCGCGTCGGGAATCCATTCGTCGCGTTCGATCGACTCGAACTCTCCGAGCTCCTTCACACGGCACGGCGACCTGAGGTGGTAGAGGATCGACTCGTTCCCCGTGAACCCCTCGAGGCCCATCACCTCCTCGGTGAGCAGCGTTCCGTTGTCCCGAAACACGATGTGCCTCTTGCGTGGGACGTCTCCGCGGCGGACGTAGAACGGCATCTCGGACCTCCTCTCGGCGCGCTGGGTGGTCCGTCCAACCGTAACGGAGCAGCGTGCCCCGCGGGATCTCAGCCGAAGAACGTCTGCTCGAGCAGGAAGAGGTTCAGCGAGATGATGACCGCAGCGACGATCCAAGCCACAACCGTCGTCGAGCGCCGGTTTACGAGCGATCGCATCAGGCTCCCGTTCCGACAGAAGAGGACGAGCGGGACGAGCGCGAACGGGATGCCGAACGAAAGCACGACCTGACTGATGACGAGCGCACGTGACGGGTTCACTCCAATGCCGATGAGCAGGAGCGCCGGCAGCATGGTGATCAGTCGTCGCAGGAACAGGGGGATGCGGCGGTTGATGAACCCCTGCATGACGACTTGGCCGGCGAGCGTCCCAATGCTCGATGACGAGAGCCCGGACGCGAGCAGCGCGATCGCGAACAGCGTTCCGGCTCCATTCCCGAGCTCGACCCCGAGCTTCTCGTAGACGCTGCTCAGGTTGTCGCCGATCTCGGTCAAGCCAGGGACGTGAAACACCGAAGCGGCGATGACGAGCATGCACATGTTGATGACGCCTGCGAGACCGAGCGCGATGACGACATCGACGAGCTCGAAGTGGAAGATTCGCCGCTTCGCCTCCTCCGTCGCGCCGACGAGCCGGTGCTGCGTGAGGGCGGAATGGAGGTAGATCACGTGCGGCATCACCGTCGCGCCGAGGATGCCGACGGCCAGGAGGACGCTCTCGGACCCCTCGAAGCCGGGGACGAAGCCCTGGACGACCTCGCTCGGCTGCGGATCGGCCATGACCACCTGAAGCGCAAACGCGACGACGATCACGCCGATCAGAGCCGCGATCGTGGCCTCGAGGCGCCTGAAGCCGCGGGTTTGCAGCGCGAGGATCCCGAACGCCGCGACACCGGTGAGAACGGCCGCCGGAAAGAGCGCGATGCCGAACAGCAGGTTGAGCCCGATCGCAGCGCCCGTGAACTCCGCGACGTCGGTGGCCATGGCGACCACCTCCGCCTGGATCCAGAGCAGGAAGCTCGCTCGTCGCGAGAACCGCTCCCGGCAGAGCTCCGGCAGGTTGCGCCCGGTCGCAATGCCGAGCTTCGCGCTCATCGACTGGATGAGCATCGCCATCAGGTTCGCCATGAGCACGACCCAGAGCAGGAGGTAGCCGAACTTCGCCCCGGCAGCCATGTTCGTGGCGAAGTTGCCCGGGTCGACATACGCGACCGCCGCGATGAACGCTGGGCCAAGGAACGGGACATAGCGCCCCACCCCTCGCCGGCGCCCACTGAGGGACTCCTCCGCAGCCTCGAGGACGCGCGCCTCGCCGGGCAGGACGTCGTCCAGCGGGTGGACGAGGGCGTCGCGGTCGCGCAGTCGCGGTGCGGTCACGGCATGTAATTAGACATGCCAAAACTCTATATTAGAAACTGATCATGTCTCGAGCGCCGCTCAGCCAGACGTCCGAGGACTATCTGAAGGAGATCTACAAGCTCGAGCTCGAGCAGGGTCGTGCGACTACGTCCGCGCTCGCAGAGCGACTGGGCGTGTCGCCGCCATCAGTGACGTCGATGCTCAAGAAGCTGGCCTCCCTCAAGCTCGTCGAGCACGAGCCCTACCACGGCGCGACGCTCACCACAGCCGGGCGGAAGGCCGCGATCGAGGTCATCCGGCACCACCGGCTGCTCGAGCAGTACCTCGCAGAGACCCTCGGCATGCCGATCGACGAGGTGCACACGGAGGCGGACCGGCTCGAGCACGCGTTGTCCGAGGAGCTCGAGGCGCGGATCGACGCCTCGCTCGGCTACCCGACGCACGACCCGCACGGCGACCCGATCCCCGACGCCGCGCTCAACGTGGGCGAGGAGAGGCTCCGTCCGCTCGACGAGCTGTCGCCCGGTGAAAGCTCGACCGTGCAGCGCGTTCCGGACGACACGGAGCTCCTCCGCTACCTCGTCGAGCTCCGGCTCCTGCCGGGCGCCTCCGTCGAGGTTGTCCGCGTCGCCCCGTTCGACGGACCGGTGACAGTGTCGGCCAGCGGCGCCGAGCACGCAATCTCACGCGAGCTCGCGGCCCAGATCGGCGTCCGCTAGGTGACGATCCGGTAGACCTGGAAGCACTCTGCGTAGCCACGGCTGACGTTCGTGCCGTGGAGACGCGCGAGCGACCAGATGTAGTCAGGGTCCGCGTAGCGCCGGTGCTGCTGTGACGCGTACTTCGCGAGCGCCGCGATCTTCCGCTCGATGTGCCGTTCCTCGAGCGCGACGTACGCCTGGTAGGCGAAGTCGAAGTTGTTCCAGGGGATCTCGTAGCCGAGGATCGTCGTCCGCTTGAACGCGCGGAGCCCCTCCGACGCGACCGCCTGGTGGTCCTGGTGGACGTCGTGCAGGCTCGGCTGGAAGACGATGTCAGGCTGCCACTCTTCCCAGAGCGCGATCAGGAGCTCGAGGATCTCTTGGCGCCGGTCGGGGAACGTCCGCACCTCGAAGTCGTGGACGTCGAGGTTGCCCTCGGGAATGCTCAGCTCGGCCGTCGCCTCGCGCACCTCCTTCGCGAGCGTGTCGGGCGGGAAGCCCTCCGGCAGCGACTTGGTCGCGATCGAGAACGCGACGTATCGGACCTCGACGCCGTCCTCGACGAGGCGCGCCATCGTCCCGCCGCAGCCGAACTCCCCGTCGTCGGTATGCGGGGCAAGGACGAGCGCGCGGCGTGCATTGGACAGCATGCGCTGATTCTTTCACGGGATAGGCTTGCCTCCCCTCGGCGATGACGCACGGAGCCCTCGCGCAGACCGCGGCGTTGCTCGGAGCAGCCGGCTCCGCGCTCGTCATCCTCCCGCCGCCTCGGCGCGCGGCGATCGCCGGCGGCACTGCGCTCATCGCGGCAGCCGAGGTGATGCTCGCCGCCGCCCTGCTGCCCCGGCACGACCTCGAGCGCTTCACCTCCGCACCCGGCGCGGCGGCGCTCGTGGCGGGCGCCATCGCCGCGGCCGCGCTGGCATGGGTGTTCGTCCGCTGGCCGGCGATCGTCCCCGTCTGCCTGCTCGCAGCAGCCCCCTTCAGGCTGCCCGTCGACCTCGGCAGCCAGCACGCGTTCCTCCTGCTCCCGCTGTACCTCGTGCTCGCCGGCGCCGTGCTGGCTCTCCTCGTCCGCTCCTTGCGGGGAGACCAGCTGAGCGCGATCTCGCCGTGGCTCTCCTGGCCGGCCGCCGCGTTCATCGCGTGGGCATCCGTCTCGCTGCTCTGGGCGCTCGACGTCGAGCAGGGATCGATCGAGCTCCTGTTCTTCGTCTTCCCTTTCTCTGCCCTGGTCGCGGCCGTCGCCCGCGCCCCGTACGCCGACTGGTTGCCGCGCGCACTCGCTGTGACGCTAGTCGGCCTCGCAACGCTCTTCGCGGCGATCGGCCTCTACCAGGCCTGGTCGCACACGCTGATCTTCGCCCAGGACCTCCGTGTCGCGAACGCGTACACGACGTACTTCCGCGTGACGTCCCTGTTCAAGGACCCGAGCATCTACGGCCGACATCTCGTGCTCGCGATCTCGCTGCTCGTCGTGCTGCTCTGGCTTGCGCGCGTGCGCCTGGCGTACGCGCTCGCCCTCGTCGCCGTCCTCTTCGGCGGCCTCTACTTCTCGTACTCCCAGTCGAGCATGGTCGTCCTCTTCGTGACGCTGCTCGCGGCGACGATCCTGCTCGCCGACCGGCGCAGCCGGAACCTCGTGATCGCGGTCGCGATCGCCTTCGCGATCCTCGGCGGCGCGTTCGCCCTCGTGTCGGCAAAGGACACCGGGCTCAGACGGGCGACGAGCGGACGCTCGCGGCTCGTCTCGCTGACGACGACCGTGATCCGGAACCATCCCGTCGTGGGCGCCGGCATCGGCAGCCAGCCACTCGCCTCCCGCCGCGAAGTGAAGACGCGCAGGCCGGCCGACAAGAACGCGTCGCACACGACGCCGCTGACCGTCTTCGCCGAGCTCGGAGTGATCGGCTTCGCGCTGTACCTGCTCTTTCTCGCAGGCGCCGTGCGCCTCCTCGTCGAGACGACCAAGAGACGGCGTGCGCTCGGGCTAGGCCTCTCGGTTGTCTTCCTCGCGCTCTTCCTCCACTCGCTCTTCTACTCGGGCTTCTTCGAGGACCCGATCATGTGGGGCGCCGTGGCCGTCGCCGCCCTCGTCGCCGCCGGCGGCTGGAGGCTCGACCCGCCTGCCGGCATCGCCACCTCTCTGTTCAGTCGGGTCGAGGGCCGCTGGCACACTTAGAGCCGGCCCCTCGCCTCTCCGATGTCAAAACGTGTTCTCCTCGCAGCCGCAGGCTGTCTCGCGCTGATTGCCGGCGGGCTCGCGATCGTCTGGCTCGTGATCGTGCCCTCCCCACCTTCCTCCGGAGGGATCGATACCGACCTCTCGGGCGTGACCACGGTCCGGCCGACGCGCACGCACGTCTCGAAGCCGACGCATCGGGCGCCAGAGGCCGACCGCCGCTGCTGGAACGAGTTCGGCGGCGACCCGCAGCGCTCTCTCTCGCGCCTCGCCTCGCAGCTCGGAATCCCGACCAAGCCGCTCTGGGCGCGGGCGATGGGCAGCTACATGGAGTATCCGCCGAGCTACTGCGACGGGCGGCTGTACGTGAACACCTTCGGCGGCCGCACGGTCGCGCTCGAGGCGCAGACCGGGAAGATCATCTGGTCGCAAGGCGGCGCTGCGGCCAAGGCGTCGACGCCTGCTATCGCAGGACAGCGGTTGATCGTCACGTCGCACGATGGGACGGTCACGGCATTCGACCGCGAGAACGGCCACCGGCTGTGGCAGCTCCGCACGAATGCGAAGGTCGAGTCCTCGCCGGTAGCGCTCGGCAACACCGTCTACTTCGGCGTGACCAACGGACGCTTGTTCGCCGTCAACGTGGCGACGGGATCCGTGCGCTGGGCCTACAACACCGGCGGCCGGATCAACTCGAGCCCGTCCGTGTGGGGCAACCGCATCTGCATCTCGACGTACGCGGGCTCGATCCTCTGCCTCAACAGGACGAACGGGACGCAAGCTCTGGAGCAAGTACTTCAAGCGCGACTTCTTCCGCTACGAGAGCTTCTATGCGAGCCCGTCGACGGACGGCAAGCGGATCTTCTGCGTCGCCCGCTCCGGAAAGGTCTACGCGCTCTCCGCCGTCAACGGCGACACGCTGTGGACCGGTCGCGTCGGCTCGCTCGGCTACACGACGCCGGCGGTCGCAGCAGGCCGCGTGTTCGTCGGCGGCTTCGACGGCGCCCTCCGCGCCTACAGCGCGAAGACCGGCCAGGAGCTCTGGCGGCGCACGGTGCAGCGGACGGATCCTCGGCGCACCGGTCGTCGTCGGCAACCTCGTCTTCTTCTCGACGCTCGAGCAGAAGGACATACGCCGCGGACACCGCGACGGGAAGATCGACTGGCAGATCGGGATGGGCAAGTACTCGCCCGGCATCGCGACCGACCGCCACTACTACTTCTCGCTGAACGGGATCCTGGTGGCGTTCCGCGGGCAGAACAGCCCGCCGGAAGTCAAGTGAGCGGCGGGTGGCGCCGGCGCCAGGCCGGCGAGCGCCGGACGGCGGAGCCCGTGGCGTTCCACGCGGCCACCTTCGCGCGGTAGACGTCCTCTCGTAGCCGCCCGGCGGCGCGTCCGCTCGCCGCTCGACGGATAGCCGAGCCCGGCCAGGAGATCGCCGGCCACCGAGGCGAACGCCCGCGCGTCCTCCTCCGGCAGCTCCGTGCGCCAGTCGCGGAGGCCGGGCGTGGGCGGCCGCAGCAGGCTCTGCTGGTGCGGCTTCGAGGAGACGTCGACCTCGCCCGCATAGCCGAGCATGGCGGGCTCGAACGCGAGGCCGAGCGTGCTCACAGATCTCCTGCAGCACGCCCTCGGGCGTCTCGACGAGCGCCTCGTAGCGCACCTCGAGATAACGCGGGCCGACCCGCCTCCCGAGCGCGCGTGCCGCCAGCACCTCCGAGCGCCACTGGCACGCGAAGCCACGCGCGTCGCGCGGGTGCGCCCATGTGCGCGTGACGACCCCTTCCGGCATGGCGAGGAAGGACACCGCCGCGTCGCGGCCGTCCCTGATCAGGTGCACGTAGCGCGCGTCGGGGAAGAGACGCTCGAGCGTCGGGAGGTGCTGCATGTACATCGGCGTCTTGTCGCCCCAGCGCTCCTTCCCCTGGGCGGCGGCGTACGCGACGATAGACGGCGCCGATCGCAGCACCCGGGGCCATCCCCGGTCGCAGCCGCTGCTCGACCTCCGCGACCTCGATCCCCCAGTCGCGGAGCGTCGGCAGCCGGCGCAGGTCGTCGACGAACGAAGTCGACGTCGATCGGGCCGCGGTGGCGGTCGGCGAGCTGAGGGATGAAGTACGACTCGTCGGGGATCGCGACCGCCGGGTGCCGATCGAGCATCACGCGGAGCAGCGTCGTCCCCGAGCGGCGGACGCCGAGGACGAACAGGGGGGCCGCGCTCACGACTTGGCGACGACGAGCGTCGTGCGGGCCCGATGCGAGCCGGCGGCGTCGACGAGCAGGTAGCGGCCCGGCTTGCCGGGCGCACGGAAGCGGATGACGCGCCCGCCGGTTCCCGACGCGACGACGCTCGAGCCCTTCCGCAGCAGCCAGTGGATGGTCTTGGCATCCGTGTCGGCATGGATGCGCACGCGGCTGCGAGGGGCTGTCGGCGAGACGGCTTTCAGCTCGAGGTAGCGCACGTGGACAGGTCCTCCCCGTGCACGCGCCGAAACGTTGCCCGCGAGGTCCTGCGCCTCGAGCGAGAGGTCGTAGGAGCCCGGCGCAACGCCGAGCGCGAGCCACTCGAGCTGGCCGGCAGGCTTCTCGCTTCGGCTCGTCACCCGCCGCGCACCGTCCACGAGCAACGTCACGCGCGCCCGCTCGTTCGAGCGATAGCGCACGCGAGTCACATCGCTCCGTCCGTCGCCGTCGGGGGAGATCACACGGGGGCGGATCGACACCACCTTCACTACGGGCCGCGTCACGTCGACCCGGATCGGGTTCGGGAGCACGATCGTGCGGTCGGCGTTCCCGAGCTCCACCTTCGGGCGGTACTTGCCCTCCGGCACGAGCCGTCCCTCGTCGTCGCGGCCGTTCCAGAAGAACGCGTGGCGACCGCGCCGCATCGGGACGTGGTCGACGAGCCGCCGGATCTCGTGCCCGTCGCCGTCGAGCAGCGACAGCGTCAACCGGTCGCTCCGCCGGAGCCTGAACGCGATCTTCGCGTGCCGCTGCGGGCAGTTGCAAATCGGAGAGAAGGCCTTGTCGATGTCCGGCGCCGCGACGGGGGACTTCTCGACCTTCAGGTGCTCGGCGACCGCGAAAGCCGCCGCCGATCCGGCGAGCAGGACGAGGACGAGGACTAGCGTGGCATTGCGCCGCAAGGCGCGCGGATTCTAGACCCGAAAGGACAGGGGACAGTCGCAGTGACTGTCCCCTGTCTGATTCAGCCGCGCCTATTCCGGACCTGTCCGGGGGACAGTCCCTGCACACAGAAGTGCGGACGTTTGTCCACAGGAGGCCGGTTCTGGCGCCGCTGCCCGAAGAGGGCGCGCTACGCCGCGGCGCGACCGACGCGGGCGCGTTGCACGCGGATCCAGCTGTGCCGCCCGAGCCAGACGAGGAGGGCCGTCACCCCGGCGCCGAGCACGACGACGATGATGATCGACGCTCCGGGGACGTTGACGAGCTTGAGACCCGCGAGGCCGAGCACGCCGGCGAGCAGCAACCGCAAGGGCTGCTCCGGGATCGACAGCGTCAAGTGGCCGCCGAGCAGGACGCCGGGGATCGAGCCGAGCAGCAGCCAGCCGACGATCGACCAGTCGACGTCCCCTGCGAGCCAGTGGCCGAAGCCTGCGACGTAGAGCAGCGCGGCAGCGTGGAAGATGTCCGTGCCGACGACCTTGTGCGCCTTGAGCGGGAAGACGACGAGCAGCGTCAGGCCGAAGAAGACGCCGCTGCCGACGGACGTCAGGCCGACGATGAAGCCGCCAAAGAAGCCGATCAGCACGGCCGCCGTCTTGTCACGCTTGCTCAGCGAGAAGCCTTCCTCATCCTCCATCTCCTTCGCCTTCACGAACGTCTTCGCGAGCAGCCCAGCGCAGCCGAAGAGAAGCGCGGCGCCGAGCACCTGCCCCATGAGCGACTCGACGCCGTCGCCGTAATGGTTCGTGATCTGTTTGCTCACCCAGACGCCGACGAGCGACATCGGCGCCGAGCCGACGAGCATCCAGCCGGCCAGCTGAGCACGGACGTTCCCCATCCGCCGGTGCTGTACCGCGCCGACCGTCTTGAAGATCGCGCCGTGCGCGATGTCAGTCCCGATCGCGACCGAAGGGTTGACGCCGAGCATGATCACGAGCACAGGCGTCATCAGCGACCCGCCTCCCATGCCCGTGAGGCCGACGAGCGTCCCGATCAGGAGCCCGGCGAGGACGAACTGCCAGCTCACGCGTGGCTGTACGCCTCGATCAGCACCTCCGCGACCTCGGGCCGCGTGAACTCGACCGGCGGCACCTCACCGGCGCCGAGCATCTCGCGCACCTTCGTCCCCGAGAGGAAGACCCTGTCCTCCGGCCCGTGCGGGCACGACTTCGTGCTTGCCATCGACCCGCAGACGTTGCACCAGAACGTGTGCTCGAAGAACATTGGCTCGATGTCGAGCTCGTGCGGCGCGAAGTCGTCGAAGATCAGCTGCGCGTCGTACGTCCCGTAGTAGTCCCCGACACCGGCGTGGTCGCGACCGACGATGAAGTGCGAGCAGCCGTAGTTCTTGCGGCAGATTGCGTGCCAGATCGCCTCGCGCGGGCCGGCATAGCGCATTGCCGCGGGAAACGCCGACAGGAGCACGCGATCTTCCGGGTAGTACTTGCCGAGCAGCATCTCGTAGCACTCGACCCGCACGTCCGCCGGCACGTCGTCGGACTTCGTGTCGCCGATCAGCGGGTGGACGAGCAATCCGTCGACCGTCTCGAGCGCCACCTTCGTCAGGTACTCGTGCGCCCGATGGATCGGGTTCCGCGTCTGGAAGCCGACGACGCGTCGCCAGCCGCGCTCGACGAAGACGCCCCGCGTCTCAGCGGGATCGCGGGCGAGCGCGGGGTACGGCGGCTCCGGGCGCTGGAAGACGGTGACGCGGCCGCTCAGGTAGTGCGGCTTCTGCTCGTAGAGCCGCGCGACGCCTGGGTGCGCATCGTCCTCCGTGCGGAAGCACTGCGCCGCCTCGCGCTTCGCGTCATACGCGAACGTCTCGCCGACCTCGAGCGTCGCGAGCACTGTCCCGTCCTCGTCCGCGAGCGCGACCGTGTCGCCGCTCGGCGCACCGTCGACCGCTAGACAGACGGGAAGGGACCACGGAAGGCCGGACGCGAGGTGCATGTTGTCGACAACACCCTCGTAGTCGGCCTGGCCCATGAACCCCTCGAGCGGCGACAGCGCGCCTGAGGCAAGCATGTCGAGGTCGGATACCTCGCGTGACGTCAACGTCAGCCGCTCGAGCGAGTCGACGCCGTCGGGCCGCTCGCCGGTCCTGTCGACGAGCGAGCCCCCATGTGGCGCGATCAGACCGGGCGGAGCGATCAGATCGCCGCTCACGAGGCCACCGAGGCGCCCACGAGCCCGAGCTCCTCGAGCTTCTCGACGACGAGCCGGGCGCTCTCCTCGGCGTCGTGCGACTCCGTGTCGATCACGAGCTCCGGCGAGGCCGGCTCTTCGTATGGATCGTCGACGCCCGTGAAGCCCGTGATCTCGCCGGCAAACGCCTTCTCGTAGAGGCCTTTGACGTCGCGCCGCGCGCACTCGTCAACCGAGGCGGCGACGAAGACCTCGACGAACGTTCCCCACTCGTCGACCATCGCGCGCGCCTTCTGGCGCGTCTCCTCGTAGGGAGAGATGGCAGCGGCGAGGACGGCGCCTCCCTGGCGCGTCAGCCGCGAAGCGACCCAGCCGATCCGCTCGATGTTCGTATCGCGGTCCTCCTTCGAGAAGCCGAGGCCCTTCGAGAGATGCGTGCGAACGGTGTCGCCGTCGAGATACTCGACGACGAAGCCGCGCCGGTCGAGCTCCGGCCCGACGAGGTGCGCGATCGTCGATTTCCCGGCGCCCGAGAGGCCCGTGAACCAGACGGTGAACCCGCCAGGCCTCGTCCGCTCCGACTCGGGATGCTCGTGCGCGTAGATGTGCTCAGTCATGCGTCCTTTCCTGTCCGGTCTTCCGTGTCATCGAGATGGATGCCGCACTCGAGCTTGTCCGACCCTGCCCAGCGGCCGGCTCGTTCCTCCTCGTTCGGCGCCGTCGGCCGAGTGCACGGGATGCAGCCGATCGAACGGTACCCGGTGTCGTGCAACGGGTTGTAGGGGATCTCGTTCGAGACGATGTATGCCCAGACCCGCTTCTCGTCCCAGTCGGCGAGTGGGTGGAGCTTCCAGACGCGGTAGCGCTCCGACCACACCATCTTCGGCGTGTCGACCCGGCTCGGTGACTGGTCGCGGCGGATCCCGGAGATCCAGGCGTCGTAGGGCTGTAGGGCGCGGACGAGCGGCTCGACCTTCCGCACGTGGCAGCAGCGGTCGGGGTCGCGCTCCCAGAGGTTCGGCCCCTCCTCACGGTGCTGATCGGCAACGGTCGGCACCTCGGGGCGGATCAGCGTCAGGCCGTAGCGCTCGACGAGACGGTCGCGCGTCTCGTAGCTCTCGCGGAAGAAGAGGTGCGTGTCGAGCTCGATCACGTCGATGCCGATCCCGAGCTCGGACACGAGGTGGACGAGCGCAGACGACTGCTTCTGCCACGAGCACGTGAGGCAGAGGCGCTTGCCGAAGCGGGCGTAAGCGGCGAGGATCAGCTCCTCGGCCGTCATCTCCTCCGCGCCTGCGATCGGCTCGGAGAGGTCGCTAGGCGGGCTGCTGATCGCCAAGGAGCACCTCCTTCAACGTGTCGGCCCGGAGCCCGAGGCGGAGCGTCTCGAGCGGGATCACCTCGTCGGGCGGGATGTTCCCGAGGTTGACGTTCGGTCCGAATTGCTTGACGAACCACGCCTGGGACGCCTTCGTCGGCGCCTCGAACACGAGATCCGAGACGTCGACGTCGTGGACGATCTCGTCGATCAGTCCGGTTCGCATCTCGCCGCTCGGCCGGTAGATGCCTGCGGTGCCACCCTCGCGGCCCTCCGTGATCACCTTCCAGGAGCCGGCGGCGAGCTCCTCCTTGATCCACTCAACCCACTGGTACGGAGCGAACACGACCTCGGCGTCCTTCGACCCGACCTCGGAGAGCACGGTGAAGTCGCGTGCGAGGTCGGCGATCAGCTCGAGCTTCTGGTCGCGCGGCATGTCGACCACGCCGTCGGAGATCTCGACGTGCGTGAGCCCGTGGGCGGTGAGCCAGGTACGGAACTCGTCGAGCCGTCCGCGCGCCCACACCGCCTCGACGAACGTGCCGCCGCAGACGACCGGGATCTCCGCGTCGCGGTAGAGCGCGAGCTTCCGCTCGAGGTTCTGCGTCACGTAGCCGGTGCCCCAGCCGAGCTTGACGATGTCGACGTACGCGCCGGCCGTCTCGAGCAGGTCCTCGACGGCGCGGGGCCCGAGGCCCTTGTCGATCACATGCGTGAGGCCGCCGTCTCGGGCGGGAAGACCAAGATCGAAATCAGATGCGTTCATATAGCTCCTCCAGCTTCTTCGTCGCCTGCGCCTGAACGTCGTGGAACATGGAGCTGCCGTGCGAGTCGATGCCGACCCAGAGCGGGCCGAAGTCCTTCACCCGGAACTTCCAGAGGCACTCGGGCATCAGCTCCTCCCACGCCACCTCCTCGATCTCCTCGATCTGCGTCGTCTCGAGCGCGGCCGCGCCACCGACGATCGCGAGGTAGACCATGCCGTAGCGCTTCATCGGCTCGATCGCGTCGTCGGGCAGGCCGCCCTTACCGCAGATCGCGCGGACGCCGTAGTCGCGCCCGAGCGGCTCCGTAAAGCGCACCATGCGCGCGGAGGTGGTCGTGCCGACGCACATCGGCTCGTACTTGCCCGGGCCGAGCTTGCGAACGTTCGGCGCCGTATGCAGGAGAAACGCGCCGTTGAGGTCCCACGGCGGCGCGACACCCTCGTCGAAGATCCGGATCTGCGTCCGGTCGCGGATGCCGATGATGTGGCCGTCGACGGTGACGAGGTCGCCCGCGCGGAGCTCGCGGATCGCCTCCTCCGACGCCGGAAACGTGAGACGGTGCTCAGGCATCGCGGTCGTAGGTAACGACGCCGTCGACGGACACGTGCGCACTCGCACGCCGGGCTGCCCAGCACTGGTAGTTGACGGCGACGGGATTTAACGTCATGTGCGTGTCCGCGTGCTCCACGTGCACCTGAAGCACGGTCACGTCGCCGCCGAGCCCCATCGGGCCGATGCCCGTCTCGTTGAGCAGGCCCATCAGCTCGTCCTCGAGCTGCGCGACGAGCGGATCGGCGTTCCGTGTACCCACGGGACGCGCGATCGCCTCCTTCGCAAGATGCATCGCGTAGTCGGCCGAGCCGCCGATGCCGACGCCGACAATGCCGGGCGGGCACGGCTTGCCACCCGCGCCGACGATCGAGTCGAGGACGAAACGCTTGACGCCCGAGACGCCGTCGGCCGGTACGCACATCTTCAGGAAGCTCATGTTCTCCGAGCCGGAGCCCTTCGGCACGCACTTGACATCGAGGCCGTCCCAGTCCGCGACGAAGTCCCAGTGGACGATCGGCACGCGGTGGCCGACGTTCGCGCCGGTGTTCTCGCGCGTCAGCGTGTGCACGGTGTTCGAGCGCAGCGGGTGCTCGACGGTCGCGCGCTCGGTCCCGTCGTAGAGCGCCTCGTAGATCCGCGCCGGGTGCAGGGGGAAGCCCTCGCCGACGCGGCAGTAGTAGACGGCGATGCCCGTGTCCTGACAGACGAGGTTCGCTCGCTCCTCTGCCACCTCGACGTTCTTCAGGATCGTGGCGAGCACCTTCTTGCCCGTCGGATGCGTCTCGCGCGCGGCCGCAGCGGCGAGCGCGTCGCGGAGATCCTGCGGGATGTCCTTGAGGGCCCAGACGTAGAGATGCGCGGCCGTGTCCTCGACGACCTTCTGGAGATCCGTCGCGACCGTCATGCGGCCCTCGCCGCCGCCGCGCGCCCGGCTCGCCGGCCGAAGACGCAGCACTCGAGGAGCGAGTTGCCCATCATCCGGTTCCGTCCGTGCGTGCCGCCAGCGATCTCGCCGCACGCGAACAGCCCGTCGACCGTCGTCTCCGCGTCCTCCGAGATCACGAGGCCGCCGTTTTGGTAGTGGAGCACGGGGTACGTGAGGATCGGTTCCGAGAGCGGGTCGATGCCGCCGGCGCGGTAGCGCCGCAGCATGTACGGGAGGGAGACTTCCGCGTCGGCCTCGGCGATCCTCGTGGTGTCGAGATAGACGGCGGGACGGCCACCCGGCGTCTCCACGCCCTTCCCCTTTGCCACCTCCGCGAAGATCGCGTCGGAGACGGCATCGCGCGGGCCGAGGGAGTCCGTGAACTCCTCACCGTCAGCGTTGAGCAGCACCGCACCGTAAGCGCGCGTCGTCTCCGGGATCGAGTAGCCCTGCATCGTCTGAGGCCACGCACCGCCGTTCGGGTGGTACTGAAGCGCGTCGAGGTCGCGGGTCTCCGCGCCGAGCTCCACTGCCATCCTCGTCGTCTCGCCGGTCGCGCCGGGATGGTTGGTGGACAGCTCCCCGCGCTCCTGCGCCTCGCGGTAGCAGCGGCCACCGGCGGCGAGGACGACTGCACCGGCCTCGAGCTCGTGGTCACCGCAGAGCGCGCGCCAGCCGTGCTCCCCCGGCGCGAGCTCGTGGAGCGGCGACTTCGGCAGCGTCGCGATGTCTGCGCTCTGGGCCGCCTCTCGGAGAGCGGTCGTGATCGCGTGTCCGGTCCGGTCTCCGACCTGGAGCAGCCGCTTGCGCGTAGCGCCGCCGCAACGCGCGAGCCGGTAGCCGCCGTTCTCGCGCGTGAACTCGACACCCTGCTCCTCGAGCCAGTGGATCGTCGCCGGCGCCTCCGTCGTCAGGATCTCGACGAGGCGTGGGTCAGCCGTCTCGTGGGAGCTCTTCCAGACGTCTTGGGCGTGGATCTCAGGCGAGTCGTCCTCGGCAAAGGCAGCCTGGATACCGCCCTGCGCCTTCGCCGAGTTCGACGACTGGAGCGTTCCCTTCGTCGCGATCGCCACCTGGGCGCCAGCGGCATGGGCGCTTACGGCGGCTGCCAGCCCGGATGCTCCCGAACCGATGACGAGGACGTCAATTGCGCGCGGCGCCGCCACCGCACGAGTCTACCATCCATTTCCTAATTCGTCGTATAACGGGAGATTATTCTAGTAACGCCGGTACCATCGGCGGTCTGGACTGGTCACTCTTCCACTTTCTGAACAGCCCGATGGGTCGGCACGACCCGCTCGAGGACACCGTTCAGCATTTCGGATCGCTCAGTGCCCCGCTGTTCGGGCTCGCGATCTGCGCGCTCTGGTTCTTCGCGCGGCCTGGCGGCTCGCCACGGTTGAAGCTCGCGACCGCGTCCGCGCTCGCCGCGGCAGGCATCGGGCTGATGATCAACCAGCTCATCGCGTCGCTCTGGTCTCGCGACCGGCCGTTCGTCGCCCATCCCGGCGAGACCATTCTTGTCGCGCACCGGTCTGCCGATCCGTCGTTCCCGAGCGACCACGCAACGGCTGCGTTCGCGATCGCCTTTGCCGTGCTCTTCTTCAGCCGGAGGCTCGGAGCCCTGTTTCTCCTCGGCGCGACGGCGATCGGAGTCTCGCGCGTCCTGCTCGGGCTCCACTACCCGAGCGACGTGCTCGCCGGCGCAGCTGTCGGTCTTGGCTCCGCCCTGCTCGTGACGACACTCGGGCGTTCGACGATCGAAGCGCTCGTCGGCTGGCTGAGTCGCCTGTCCGACCCGTTTGTCGCCAGCGCTACCAGACGGATCGCAATAGCTCGGCGATCTCTTCGACGGTAGTCGGTCGCGGATTCGCTTTCGCGCCCGGGCGTGCCTCGATCGCGACCGCGAGCTCGTCGAGATCCTCCTCCGGCACGCCCAGGTCACGCAGCCGCGTGAACCCAGCGAGCCGCGCGAGCCGCTCGGCCGTCTCGATCGACACTACGTCGAGGAAACGTGGCACCGTCTCGGCGTTGAAGCGCATCGCCGCGGGGAGACAGATCGCGTTGAGCGCGCCGTGCGGGAGCCCGTACCGCCCACCGATCGCTTGTGCCATCGCGTGCCCGAGCGCGAGACCGTGGAGCGCAAGGGCCTCCCCGGCAAAGCAGGCGCCTTCGAGCAGATGCGTTCGCGCATCGAGATCGTCGAGGTCATCGAGCACGCGCGGCAGCCACTCGATGATCGCAGCCGCACCCTTGCGTGCCACCTCTAGATCGGCGGGATAGAGGGCCTCCACACAGTGGGCGAGCGCGTTCATCGCCGTGCCGCCGCTGGCGGGTCGCGGCAGGCCTAGCGTGAGCTCCGGCTCGTAGACGATGCCAGTGGGCAGTGCTCCGCCGCCGCCTCCCACCATCCGCTTGCCCGGGTCGCGAATCCCGTACGTCGGCGTCCACTCGGCTCCCGAGTATGTGGTCGGCACCGAAACGAGCGGCAGGCCCGTGGCGGCGGACGCCGCCTTCGCCGTGTCGATCGAGCTGCCGCCACCGACCGCGAGCACGCCGTCGACACCTTCCGGAGCTTCGACGCGGTGAGAGGGGATCTCGGTCCATGTCGCCGCAGCGGGGAGATCGAGCTCCTGCCAGCGCGCGCTCGTGACAAGGAACGGCCGCTCGATGTCGAGCTCCGCAAGCAGCGGGCGGAGCTCCGCGAGACCCCAGCGGACGATCACGTGAGGCGCTCCGAGGCAAACGAGAGAAACGACTCGGCCGCCCGGCTCGGAACACGGCCGGCCGCGCGTGCGATCGAGACCTTTCGCTCGAGATCGAGGCCCTCGACGCGGACCTCCGCGAGTCTTCCCACCTCGAGATCCGCCTCCACCGCACGCCGGGAGATGAACGTGACGCCGTACCCGGCGGCGACGGCGGAGCGGACGGACTCTTGAAGCCCGAGCACTAGGCTAGGCCGCAAGTCGCGCAGCCTCTTGCCCTGTCGGCGCAGGTCGTCCTCGACGAGCTGACGCACGCCGGCTCCCTCCTGCATGACGATCAGCGGCCCCTCACCCAGCTCGTCCAGCGTGACGGTACGACCGGCAAACCGGTGCTCCGGTGGGCACACGAGGATCACAGCATCGCTAAAGAACGGCGAGAACTCGACCGACCGGTGCCGGCGAGCCGCTCCGACGATGCCGAGCTCGAGCTCCCGCTCGGCGACGAGCGAGACGACCGTCTGCGTGTCGTGCACGGCGAGCTCGACGCGCAGACGCGGGTGCTCGCGCGCGAACTCGCCGAGGAGGAGCGGCACGACGATCGCCGCGGGGCCGGTCGACGCGCCAATCTCGAGCGTCCCAGTCAGCTCGCCGTCCTCGGTGCCGGTGAGGCCGGAGAGCAGCTGCTCCTCGGCCGCGAGCATCCGCTGCGCCGAGCGGTACAGCCGCTGGCCTGCGTCCGTCGGCACGACGCGGCGGCCCGAGCGGTCGAGCAGTTGCTGCCCGACGCGCCGCTCGAGCGCGCGCACCTGCTGACTGACCGCGGGCTGCGTGACGCCGAGTGCCACCGCCGCCTGGGAGAAGCTTCGCCGCTCGACGACCGCACAGAATGCAGCAAGCTGCTTCGTCTCCATAACCTTGGCTTATATCACGGCCACACCCCTGCAACGAATCAGCACCAACTTGGGTCGCAGTGCCTGGCACTGGAGGTGTGAGAAATGCGTGCCGGTTCGTCCACAGGTGGTCGGTAGAGTCGCCGCGTGCGCGTCTGGATCGACATCACGAACTCCCCGCACGTGCCGTTCTTTCGGCCGCTGATCGAGATCCTTCGCCAAGACGGGCACGAGGTCGAGGTGACCTCGAGAGCCTACGCCCAAACGATTGAGCTGCTCGCGCTGCACGGCGTCGACGCAACCATCGTCGGCGAGCACGGCGGCCGTTCGCGCCTGTCGAAGGCCCGCGCGATGGCGTCCCGGCTACAGGCGCTCCACCGTTGGGCGCGCGGTCGCGGCTTCGATGTCGCGCTCGCTCACGGGTCGCACGACCTAACGCTGACGGCGAGGCGTCTCCGTATCCCGAGCGGGACAACGTTCGACTACGAGTTCGCCTTCGCGCAGCACGAGCTCGGCTGCCGGGCGGCGACCCGCGTGGCCGTCCCCGAGGCGATCCCGCCCGAGCGGCTGAAGCGATACGGCCTCCACCCGCCCAAGCTGCAGCGCTACCCGGGCCTGAAGGAGGAGTACTACCTGGCCGACTTCGAGCCGGATGCGACCGTGCTCGACGAGGTCGGCGTCGATCGCTCACGCACGCTCGTCGTCCTCCGCCCGCCGCCCGATGTATCGCTCTACCACCGTTCCACGAACGAGCTGTTTCCCCGCACACTCGACGCGCTCGGCCGTCGCGACGACGTGCACGCCGTCGTGCTCCCTCGGACCCCCGAGCAGCGAGAGCACCTCGCCACCCTCGCGCTTCCGAGCGTGATCGCGCCGTTGCATGCCGTCGACGCCCAGAGTCTCGTCGCGCTCGCCGACCTCGTCGTCTCCGCCGGAGGGACGATGAACCGCGAGGCAGTGGCGCTGGGTGTCGCGGTCTACACAGTGTTCGCCGGGAGGCTCGGCGGCGTCGACGAGGAGCTGATCCGCACCGGCCGCCTCGCGATCCTCCGCGACCCGGTGGAGCTCGTGATCGCAAAGTCCGGCGCGCGTGACACGGATCGCGTCCGGCGCGATCCGCGGCTCCTGCTCGAGCGACTGCTACCGGTCTGACCACCAGCTGCAGGACCGCGACGTGTCATCATCGGCCGCAGTGACGCTCAGGTCGCTCGCCCTCGTTGCCGTGTCCGCCCTCGCCATGTTCGCAAGCGCGACTAGCGCCGCGCCCGAGAAGACGCACACGGGCTATCCGAGCTCGATGGCTTCGCTCGGCGATTCGACGACCACGGGCTACAACGCCGACTCCGCCCGCCCGCCGCACGACGAGCTCGAGAATGCCTGGACGACCGGGACGAACCCAGCCGTGTCGAGCCACTACCAGCGGATCCTGGCGGCCAACCCGAGGATCAAGGGGAACACGGCGAATCTCGCGAAGGACGGCGCACCCCCGCTCGATCTCGTTCGCCAGGCGGGGCTGCTGACCCAGTTCAAGCCGGACTACGTAATCGTCGGGCTCGGCTACACGCCCGACTTCTGCCACGGCGAGGACGGCTCGTCGAGCTTCTCGGCTCAGTGGGCCAAGGCGCTCGGCGCCGTCTCGAAAGCGTCGCCGGACGCCCGGATCTTCGTGACGGGGATCTGGTTCGGCGCTCAGTCGTACGAAGCGGTCGCCGAGATCCCCGAGGCCCGCCAGATCTATTCGGACGGCTCTCTCTGCGATCCGAAGTACGACGCGGCAAATCGGCCCAACCCGCAGCGCGTGCAATTCGTCGCGGACAAGCTCGCGCACTACAACACGCTCGTGGCGGCCGCCTGCGCCCGCTTCATCCATTGCCGCTTCGACGGCGCGATCACCGATCTCGTCACAGACGCAGGAGACTTCTCCTCCGACTACGGCCACCCCTCGGTGCAAGGGATAGCGAAGGTCGCCACACAGACGTGGTCTGCGACCTTCGACTTCAAGGACACGAAGGCGCCGGTCTCGAAGGCGCGTGTCACGGGCGGGAAGGTCGGTCTGGCCGCGACGGACGACGCCGGCGTCGCGGGGCTCGAGTACAAGCTGAACGGGAAGAGCGCGTGGGTTCGCTACCGAAAGCCCGTCGCCGTCAAGCGGGGTCACTCGCTCCAGTGGCGCGCGGTCGACCGCAACGGCAACTGCGAGCCCGTCCGCACCCTGAAGCGCTGAGCCTCAGAGGTCGGCGGGAAGGGACTCCGCCGGCAGCCGGATCGGGGCCTTCATCATCGTCGCCAGGCGGGCGACGAGATCGAGCGTTTCGCCACGCTCGACCATCCCTTCGAGCTCGGCGAGCTCGTCGTCCAGCCACGACGCGTCGATCGACGGCCGCGTGACGAGCCGGATCTTCGGATGGCCGGTCGCGGCGACGTGCTCGCCCTCCGACCACAGCTCCTCGTGGAGCTTCTCGCCCGGCCGCGCACCGACGTACTCGATCGCGATGTCGCGCTCGGGATCCTTGCCCGACAGCAGGATCATGTTGCGCGCGAGATCGACGATGCGCACCGGCTCGCCCATGTCGAGGACGAAGATCTCTCCGCGGCCCCCGATCGCGCCTGCCTGGACAACCAGCGACACGGCCTCCGGGATCGTCATGAAGAAGCGCGTCATCTCGGGATGCGTGATCGTCAGGGGACCACCGCGCTCGATCTGCCGCCGGAAGATCGGGATGACGCTCCCCGAGGAGCCGAGAACGTTCCCGAAGCGAACGGCGACGAAGCGGGTCTCGATATCCCGGCGGTGGCCGTACGTCTCGACGATCCACTCGCAGAGCGCCTTCGACTGACCCATCACCGTCTTCGGGTTGACCGCCTTGTCCGTCGAGATGAGCACGAAGCGCTTGGCGCCGAACTCGATCGCCACCTGGGCGATCGTCCGCGTCGCGAGGGAGTTGTTCCGCACCGACTCGAGCGGGTTCGCCTCCATCAGCGGTACGTGCTTGTACGCCGCAGCGTGGAAGACGACCCCCGGCGTGTAGCGCTCGAAAACCTGCCGCATCTTCTGGAGGTTTCCGACGTCGGCAAGGACCGGGACACTCGGCGGGAAGCCGCGCTCGTCGACGAGCTCGCGCTCGATCTCGAACAGCGGCGTCTCGCCCTGGTCGACGAGGATCAAGCGCTTGCACCCGATACGCGCGATCTGCCTGCAGAGCTCGGAGCCGATCGAGCCGCCGGCGCCCGTCACGAGCACCGTCTCGTCGACGACGTACTTGGCGACCGTCTCGAGATCGACTTCAACCTGCTCGCGCCCGAGCACGTCCTCCACCTGAACGGGCCGGATCTGCAGGGTGAGATCGACGTCGCCCGCGATCAGCTCGTGCAGGCCGGGCAGCGTCTTCACGGGGACGCCCTCCGACCGCGCGGCGTCGACTACGCGCTGGCGCGTATCGCCAGGCGCGGACGGCATCGCGATCAGCACCTCGTCCGGGTGCTGCTCGCGCAGGATCCGCCGCAGGTCCGAGGTCGTCCCGAGCACCCGCACGCCGTGGACGCGTAGGCCCTGCTTCCGCGGGTCGTCGTCGACGAGCCCGATTGGCGTCGTCCCGGCGGCGGGGGACTTCAACATCTCCTTGACGATCACCTGAGCGGCATCGCCTGCGCCGACGACGATCACCTCCCGGCCACGCGCAACGAGGCCTTTGCGTGAAGGGCGCTCGAGGATCGTGCGCGCGAGCATCCGCGAGCCGGCGACGAATGCGAGCAGCAGCAGCCAGTCCATGATCGCGATCGACCGCGGCAGACGGATCTGCCCGACGGGCGAGACGAAGTAGACGACGAGGCTCGAGGCGAGGCAGGCAACGGACACGCCGCGCACGGCCGTCCACATGTCCCGGGTCGAGACGTACCGCCACCAGCGGTTGTAGAAGCCGAAGAGGACGAAGATCCCGAGCTGGACGACGAGCACGATCGGGAGCGACCGCCAGAGCAGCGTCTCGTAGTACGGCGGGATCTTCGGTGCGTCGAACCGGAGCCGGAACGCGAGGTACCACGCGGCGACGATCAGCGCGGCGTCGGCGCCGGCCTGCCAGAGGCGATGGCGGTTGATCACCGCGCCGCCCCCACGCTCACGGCCGAACGGACCGCGTCCACGACGCGCGTCTGCGTCTCTTCGTCGATGCCCGCCCAGAGCGGCAGCGCGAGGTTCTCGCGCGATGCCCGCTCGGTCTCCGGCAGCGATCCCTGCTCCCAACCGAGGTAGCGCAGAGCCGGCTGGAGGTGGAGCGGCGTCACGTAGTACGCGGCGTGGTCGATCTCCGCGTCGCGAAGGGCGGCCGCGATCGCATCGCGCTCCGGGCTACGCACGACGTACATGTGGTAGACGTGACCGGGATCATCGGCCGGGAGCTCGCAGAGCTCACCGAGACCGAGCTCGGCATAGCGGGCTGCAGCGTCGCGCCGTGAGGCGTTCCACCCGTCGAGGTGCGTAAGGAAGAGCCGGAGCATCGCGGCCTGCACCTCGTCCAGGCGAGAGTTGGTGCCGACGTAGTCGAACGTCCTCTTGTCGAGCGACCCGTGGAAGCGCAGCCGCCGAACGCGGTCGGCGATGGCGTCGTCCGTCGAGACCACGAGCCCTCCGTCGCCGAGGCAGAAGAGGTTCTTCGTCGGGAAGAAGCTGAAGGTCGAAACGATGCCCGTCGCTGCAACCCCGGGCGCCCCGAACGCCTGCGCCGCGTCCTCGAAGATCGCCACGCCGAGCGGCGTCAGCTCGGCAAGCGGCGCTGGTCGCCGAAGAGGTGGACGGGCATGATCGCGCGCGTCCGTTCCGTCAGCTTGCGGGCGGCGTCCGCAGGATCGATGTTCAGCGTCACCGGGTCGATGTCGCAGAACACGGGGGTGGCGCCACACCTGGCGATCGCCTCCGCCGTGGCGTAGAAGGTGAATGCCGGGCAGAGAATCTCGTCGCCGGACCCGATCTCGAGCGCCTGAAGGCAGAGCACGATCGCATCGGTTCCGTTCCCGACGCCGATCGCGTGCGGCACGCCAAGGTGAGCGGCTGCCTCCTCCTCGAAGGCGCGGACGTTTGGCCCGAGGATGAACACGCCGGCGTCCAGAACGTCGGCGAACCGCTCTTTCAGTTCGGGGATCAGGGGCGCGTACTGCGCCCGCACGTCAACGAGAGGGATCCTCGGCACGCTGATTCAGTCTAGATGAGCGCCATTTCAGGAGCAGCACTGCGATGCCGACGATGACGAGCGCGACGATCGCGTACTCGACCCACCGGAAGTCCTCGTGGAACCGCTCCCAGCTCGAGCCGGCGGCCCAGCCGATGCCAGCAAACGCAAGGCACCACAGCGTCGAGCCGATGAATGTGAGCAACGTGTACGGACCGAGCGGATGCCGAAAGACGCCGGCCGGGATCGAGATGAAGGAGCGGACGACGGGCGTGATGCGCCCGAGGAAGACCGCCCAGCCACCCCAGCGGTCGAACCAGCGTTCGGCCCGATGGAGGCGCTCGGACGAGAGATGGAACCAGCGGCCGTGCCGTTCGACGAGCGGCCGGCCACCGTAGTCGCCGATCGCCCAGCCCATCAGCGAGCCGAGGGTGTAGCCGATCGTGCCGGCAGCGACGACGCAGAGAAACGACTGCCAGCCCGACGGGACCTCGTGTCCGAAGACGACGACGTCCTGGCCGGCAAAGGCCCCGGCGGCCAGCGCACCCGCGTAGACCATCACGAGCTCGCTGAAAGCCGGAAAGACCGCGTCGACGAACATCAGCACGAAGATCGCGTAGATGCCGTGGTCGCCGATCAGCGACGTGATCGACGACGTGATCGACGCGGTGAGCACGAACGGCGCCGAGTTTACTTTCCGGTCCGGCGAACGCCGAACTTCGCGGCCAGCGAAACGCTGCCCAGCTCGTTCTTCGCCGCCACCCGCGCGACGAAGGTCCCGGAGTGGACGACGACGCCCCGGTCCGTGCGTCCGTCCCATGAGACCGTGGCGGTGCCGGGCTGTGCCCCGACTCCCTTGGACAGGTCACGCACGAGCGCGCCGCCCGTCGTCTCGATCCGGGTCGTCAGGGTCGCCGCCCGCGTCAGCGTCACCTGCGCGACGGCGCGGGCATTGCGACGAGGGACGGAGAGGGACGGCAACACCGCTTTTGCGAAGCCGAGCGTGTCGTTCAGCGTGAAGACGCGCTCGAACGACGACGCTCGCCCGAGGTCGTCGGTTGCACTCATCGACCACCGCCAGGTTCCCTCGGTCTCGACCGTTCCCTCGGCGGTTAGGCCGTTCCACGAGAGCGGGTACGTTCCCGGCGCAGCTGGCCCCGTAAGCGATTGCCGTGCGACTCCATCCGGGCCGATCAGCGCGACGTTGACCGTCGACGGCCGCACGACCTTGTACGCAAGCTGCTGCGTCTCGGCGACCCCGTCTCCGTTCGGCGAGAGCACGGAGACAGCCGGTGCGGGCGCCTGGATGCCCGAGTAGCCGATCAGCAGCGCCTCCGAAACGGCCCGCTCGCCGCCCTTGTCCGAAGGCTTGTTGAGCAGGCGACCATCGAACGCCATCGCCGTCGAGCCCCCTCCGTCGAGCGCGGCGCCCGTGACGACGCCGAGCTTGACGAGTGCGAGAGCAAGCTCGAAGTTCGTCATGCCCGTGCTGTAGCCGGGCTGTCGCCCGTCAGCGGCCACGAGCACGATCCGGCCGTCCTTGAGCTGCCCGACCGCGGTCCGCGGCTCCGGCACGGCGAGCTGGTTCGCGACGAACGCCTCGTTCGCATCGAAGATCGCCTTGCCGCGCCTGACGAGCGCCGGGCCGCCTCCGAGGGCGTCCGTCACGCCGGCCCAGTCGGGCTGCAGGATCAGCCTGACGCGAACGGTCGAGCCGGCGGGCGCCTCTGAGCGCACGCGGTTGGTAGCCGCCGCGCCGCGGGCGACCAGGACGGCCCCGTCTGTCGGGATCGGAGTCCCGCCGCCGCCTCCGACCGAGACCACGCGGCCGGCTACCTCGACGTTCGGCGTCGCGGGCGGGAACGGCTCGAGCACGACCTCTACCGAGCCGGGAGCGGCGGGCGTAGTCGGTCCCCAGGCGGGCGTGTAGAGCGACGTTCCGCTCGAGCTCGGCGAGTTGTTGACGGCGGTCAGAGCCTGGCGCTGCCCGGTTCCCTGCCAGGTGGGTAGCAGGCGCACCTTCTCCACGCGCAGCGCGCCGCTTGCGTCGAGCCCGATGCTCGACCGCGCATCGCTTGGCCCCTGATCGAGTGCCCCGCTCCGGATCAGGATCCCGCTCGGGCGGCCGTTCGAGGCGAACCGATCCCCGTTGACGCCGGCGACGGTCGCGAGCGGCGAGAAGCGCTGTTCGATCGCAGTCACTTTCTCCGTCCCGAGGATGGCGTCATTCGACAGCACGGGCTTGAGCGCCCACAGCCCGCCGGGGCGGGGCATCGTCAGGACGTGCAGCACGACCGGCCCGTGGAACGTGAAGTCGACCCGGGTGTCGTATGTGACCCCAGGCATGAGCAGCTTCGGCTGTGCGGCAGCCGTTGAGACGAGGCAGAGCGCGACAACCGCGCCGATCGAGAGACGGCGAGACACGACCCGCGATGAGGCTAGCGGAAGCTTGCGAACCGCCGTATGTCGTGATATCCGTTGCGAATGGCGATACGAGCAGCCGCCGTGGCGGCTCTCTTCATAGGCCTTTCGCTCGTCCCGCTCACCTCGGCAGCACGCCCGCTCACGGCCGACCAGCATCTCGCCGCCGGCCTCTCGGACTCGCTCACGACCTCGAGGTCATCGCTCACGAAGCTTGCCCATCCCTCGAAGGACAAGACGGCGAAGGCCCGGGCCGGCCTAGAGGGCGCTCTCGACGCTCTCGATCGGGCATCGAAGTACGCGCCGACCGCGATCGGCGCCATCGATGAGCCGTCGATCCGGAATGGGTTGCGTGACGCGACGAGCCTGCTCCGCCGCGCCCGCGCGGACGTCGGCGCGAAGCACTACACCGCGGCTCGCGCCAAGATTCGAAAGGCGATCACGCTGACCACGGCCGCCCGCTCGGCGTTCGGCGTCCCCCTCTCCAAGGATTTCTCGAGCTTCGTCGTCAACCAGAGCACCGAGAACGTCCCCGGCTTCGAGGCCTACTCCGCGCTCACGGCGACCGTCGGCGCGTACGTCGACGAGATCGTCATCGGCGCCGCGAACCGTGAGACGGCGAACGTCGGCGAGCGCAGGGGGAAGCTGCTCGCCTCGGAGCAATTGCCGATCACGCAGTTGAGCCAGTTCATGATGATCGAGCCGAGCGGCGCGTTCGCTGGCGGGTGGTGCGACCTCGCTGGCGGGCTGATCAGCTGCCCGCTCGAGGAGCCAATGCGATCGGATCAGCGGTTCACGGTCGCGTTCGGCCCGAAGCTTCCCCGAGGCACGAAGATGCTCGTCAAGTTCCACGGCCTGGACGGCCGCCGCTCGTACTTCGTGCTCTCGACCCGCTAGGGCGGCGAGAGCTCAGTTCCAGACCTTGACGTCCCGATAGAGGGTGTCCCGCTGGACGGGGATCTTCCCCATCGACTTGATCAGGTGGACAAGCTCCTCCGTCGACGTCCGGTACGTCGTCCCGGCGGCCGAGACGACGTTCTCCTCGATCATCACCGAGCCCATGTCGTCGGCGCCGAACGCAAGCGCCACCTGCCCGATCTTCAGCCCCTGCGTGACCCACGACGACTGGATGTGGTCGACGTTGTCGAGGTAGATGCGCGACACGGCTTGGGTGAGGAGGTAGTCGAAGGACGTCGGCATCGTCTCCCGAGGCACCTGCTCCCCGAGCCGGTTGCCGTCGTCCTGGAACGTCCACGAGATGAAGGCGCGGAAGCCGTGCATCTCGTCCTGGAGCTCGCGAATCCGGCGCATGTGCTCGACGCGCTCGGCAAGCGTCTCCACGTGGCCGTACATCATCGTCGCCGTCGTCGACATGCCGAGCCGTTGGGCGTGGCGCATGACGTCGAGCCACTCGTCCGAAGTCGTCTTCTTCGGCGAGATGATGTCCCGCACGCGGTCGACGAGGATCTCGGCGCCGCCGCCGGGGAGCGAGTCGAGCCCCGCGTCGCGCATGCGCGTCAGCGCCTCGGGAACCGTCACCTTGGAGCGCCGAGCCGCGTGCTGCACCTCGGACGGCGAGAGCGCGTGCAGATGGATCGGGTAGCGCGCCTTGATCGACGAGAAGAGATCCTCGTAGTACTCGACGCCGAGGTCGGGATGGTGGCCGCCCTGCATGAGAAGACCGGTGCCGCCGATCGCGAGCGTCTCCTCGATCTTCTTGAAGATCACCGCCTTCGGCAGCAGGTAGCCCTCGCGCGTGTCGCCGGGCGCGCGGTAGAAGGCGCAGAAGTCGCAGTCCGTGTAGCAGACGTTCGTGTAGTTCACGTTCCGGTCGACGATGAACGTGACGCGCGCGGAGTCGCTCCTGCGCGCTCGCAGCTCGTTGGCCGCACGTCCGACTGCGACGAGGTCGCGCGACTCGAGGAGGCAGAGCGCGTCGGCGTCGGAGATCCGCTCGCCATCGAGCGCCTTGTCGAGTACACCTGCGACCGTCGTCGGCGACTCGGCGACGGTCACACCTTCGCCTCCTCGCGGACGAAACGAAGCTCCGGCACGGCCGCCAGCTCACCTGCGCCGTGCGCCAGCTCGAGGAAGGTGTAGAGGCCGGCGCGCTCCCGCGGGCCGAAGCGGTAGCGGAGCTTCTCGAAGTAGCGGGCGAGGAAGCCGGCGGGATAGCCGTAGCGGTCGGCAGCTTCGTGCGCGAGCGTCTCCGGCTCGTCACGTGCCGCTCTCACCGACGAGACGAGAGCCTCCTCGAGCTCGACGATGCCGTCGATGACGGGCTCGCGGACCGCCCACACGGCGAACACCATCGGCAACCCCGTCCGCTCGAGCCAGAGGCGCCCGAGGTCGTGGTGCGGCGTGGGGTCCTCGAAAGCGCTGCGGAGCGCCGCGTCGCCGATCAGAAGCCGCGCGTCCGCATCCGCGTCGAACGGCACGTGTTCCGCATGCGGGAGCAACACCTTCGTCAGCACGACCGACGTCGCGCTCTCGGGCGTGACGGCGATCGTCCGCACCTGCTCGAGCGGTTGCTTCGAGACGAGCTGGATCGAGTCCACGGCGCCCTCCGACGACACGCACAGGCGCGGCAGGAGCCGCAGGCGATCGGCGTTCCGTGCGTACTCGATCGAGGAGATCGGCGCCAGGTCGATCTCGCCGTCGAGCAGCCTCCGGTTCAGCTCCGTCGGAACGCCCGAAACCTCCTCCACCTCGGCCGTGAGGCGGAAGAAGACCGGCGCCATGTTCACGTACGCGATCCGGCCGAGCTTGATCACGCCGCAGCCACCTCGAACCTCCGGAGCTCGTTGTAGAGCGTGTCCCGCTGGACCGGGATGCGGCCCGCCTCGCGGATGAACCGTGCGAGCTCATCGAGCTTCTGCTCCGTGCCCGCGGTCGCACCGGCGGCCTGGAAGATCTCCTCGCGTACGACGGTGCCCTGAACGTCGTCCGCGCCGAAGTGGAGAGCCACCTGGGCGAGCGCCATGCCCATCATGATCCAGTACGCCTTCACGTGGTCGACGTTGTCGAGCAGTAGCCGCGAGACGGCGATCACCTTCAGGTCCTCGGAGCCCGGCGTATGGCGCCAGCCGCGCTTCTCGAAGACGGTGTTCTCGGGATGGAAGGCAAGCGGGACGAAGGCGAGGAAGCCACCGGTCTCGTCCTGGAGGTCGCGGAGTCGAAGCAGGTGGTCGACGCGCTCCTCGTACGTCTCGACGTGTCCGTAGAGCATCGTGCAGTGCGTCGGGATGCCGAGCCCGTGAGCCGTGCGATGCACGTCGAACCACTCGTCCGGATGCTCCTTCCCGGGCGCCACGAGTCGCCGGACGCGATCTGCGAACACCTCGGCGCCACCGCCGGGTAGCGACCCGAGCCCGGCCGCCTTCAGCTCCCGGAGCACGGTCTCGTGGGACGTGCCGGCGAGCTTCGACATGTGATGCACCTCGCTCGCCGTGAACAGCTTGAGGTGGACGTCCGGCAGGGCCGCGTGGAGCTGCGAAACGATCTCGACGTAGTAGCCGAAGTCGACGTGCGGGCTCTCGCCGCCGACCATGTGGATCTCCGTGAAGCCTGAGATCTCACGCTGCCCGAGCGCGTCCTCGACGATCTCCTCCGCCGTGTACGTGTACGCACCCTCCTCCTTCTGGGTGACGGCGAACGCGCAGAACTTGCACTTCACGCGGCAGACGTTCGTCTGGTTCAAGTAGAGGTTCTGGATGAAGAAAACGCGGTCGTCGCCGCCGCGCCGGCGCCGCGCGAGGTCGGCGAGCTCGCCCAGGCCGAGCAGGTCGTCGGTCTCGAACAGCGTCTGTCCGTCGGCGGCATCGAGCCGCTCGCCCGCCTCGACCTTCTCGCGGATCGTGTCCAGCGTCGAGATGCGCTCGATCGTGGCCATGCCTTGCCTAGCTCTCCCGGTCGACGACGAGCGACGTGAGTGCCTCGAGCTCCTCGCGGTGCAGCTGCTCATCGAGACAGCCGCGCGCGCGCTCGGCGTACTCGCGCGCGAACTCCCGCGAGCGCTCGAGCGCGTCGGTGGCGGCGACGCGTGCCAGCGCGCCGTCCAGGGCCCCGCCTCCGAGCGCGTCGTAAACGACGCTGTCCTCTTGCGCCGCGAGCAGCAGTGGCAGCGTCGGCGTCCCCTCGCGGAGGTCGACGCCGGCGATCTTCCCGGTCTCCATCGCCTCACCCGTGCAGTCGAGGATGTCGTCAGTGATCTGGAAAGCGATGCCGAGCGCAACGCCGAACTCGCCGAGCGACAGGTCGCGCCCGCCGCATCCGAGCATGCAAGCTGCCTCGAACAGCTTCCCCGTCTTGAGCGCGCAGCGCTCGAGGTAGCTTTCGACGCTCGTCTCCGGATCGTGCGTCTGCCGCCTTTGCAGGGCCTCTCCGCGGGCGAGGCAGAGCGTGGCGTCGGCGAGCCATTCGACAGCTGCGACGTCGCCCGTGTCCGTGAGCATCGCGAACGCCCGCGCGAACAGGTAGTCGCCCGCGGCCTTCGCCCCGTCCGGTCCGTACGCAGCCCAGGCCGCCTCCCGCCCGCGGCGGTACTTCGCGCCGTCGATCAGATCGTCGTGGACGAGCGTCGCCATGTGGATCAGCTCCACTGCAACGCCCGCAGCGAGCGGTGGCTCGGGCGAGTCGGACGAGAGATAGACGAGCATCGGCCGCAGCCTCTTGCCGCCGGCGGCGAGCGCGTCCTCGCCGATCGCCGCCACCGTGCCGGGATGGCTCTGGACCGTCGCCTCGAGGCGCTCTTCGAGCTCATCGAGGTAGGCGACGAGCCCGGGGATCTCACGGATGGCGGCGAGCGCGGTCGTCATCTGGCGCTTGCAGTATGGAGTGCGACGATGCCGCCCGCGAACGTGCGGTAACGAACGTCACGAAAGCCGGCTGTCTCGATCAGCGCGGCGAGGTCGTCCTTGCCGGGAAATCGGCGAACGCTCGCGGGCAGATACGCATACGCCGAGCCGCCGCTCAGCGGCCGTCCGAGCAGCGGCACGACCCGATCGAACCAGACTCGGTAGAACGGCGCCAGGGTCCCGGTGGGCTGCGTGATCTCGAGGATGCCGAGGCGGCCGCCGCGTAACGAGCACGCGGGCCAGCTCGCCGAGTGCGCTCTCGAGATCGGCGACGTTGCGGACGCCGAAGCCGACGGTCGCACCATCGAACTCCCCGTCGTTGAACGGGAGCGACAGCAGGTCGCCTTCGATCCAGGCGACGGCCGCCGACTTGCGGCGCGCCCGCTCGATCATCCGGGGCGAGAAGTCGAGGCCGACGACGGCGCCGGCGCCGGCGCGCAGGCAAGCGACCGCAAGATCTCCCGTCCCGCAGCAGCCGTCGAGCACGCGGTCGCCCGGCCGAACGACCGCCTCGGCCGTGATCCGCCGCCAGCGCTGGTCGAGCCCGGCCGTCATCACGCGGTTCATCGGGTCGTAGACCGGCGCAATGCGGTCGAACATCGAGCGAACGCCTTCGGGCGGCAGGGTGCCCGACTCGATCGTCGCGGACGTATCGCCGCCGGCCGTCATCGCCGTAGTCTGCCGTGGAGGTCGCGCTGGTGCCGGCGGCCGGCGCTACTTGCCGCCCTTGGAGGCCTCGAGGAAGATCGCGAGCTTCCGCAGGTTGTCCTCGCCCAGCTGGGCGAAGGACGGCATCGGCGATCCCGGCGTCTTGCTCGCCGGGTTCGTCAGGTGGTCGATCTGCCACTGGATGCCGCGGTTCCGCGTGCCTTCGGCCGTCAGGTCGGGTGCGCCGAGGTTCGAGCTCCCGTAGCTCAGATACGTGTGGCAGTTGAGGCAGCCCGACTCGGCGAACAGCTGCGCACCCGGCAGCGCCGCGTCGGGAAGGTTGTTCTGCTTCTGCATGTCCTTGGCCGTCGTCGAGGCCTCGCTGGCGAGGAACTCGCTCGCGGTCGCGCCCTTCCACGTGAGGATGCCCATCGACAGCACGACAAGGATCGCGGCGACGATCGCCACCGGCCGCCGCGACAACCTCCGCTCGGGCCGACGATCGATGAACGGCAGCGCGAAGAGAAGCATCATCAGCACCGTCGGGATCCCGACCGTCGCGAGGACGACGGTGTTCGGCCACTTGAAGATCCGCAGGAGGTAGAAGAGGAAGTAGAAGTACCAGTCCGGCCGCGGGATGAAGCTCGTCGTCCCAGGGTCGGCCTTGTCCGCGTACTCCGGCCCGAGGATGCCTGCGTCCGTGCCGTTCGCGGTCTCGTGCCACACCACGGCGAGCCCGATGATCACCGACACGACGACGAGGCTCATCACCGTGTCGTGGAACATCGCGTGTGGGAAGAACGACTTCCCGTTCTTCTCCACGTCCTTCTTGTACGCCTCGAAGTGGCGCCTGTTCTCTTCGACGCTCACGCCGCGCTCACTTCCCGTTCCCCCTCGGCGCCGGCTGCACGAGCCCTTCGCGCGCAGGCGTCTCGTCCTCTTCCATGTCCTCCACCTGCGGTCCCCACGGCGGGTTCGACACGCCGAGGCGGATCACGAGGTAGAGGTGGATGCCGATCAGGGCGAAGATCGCCCCGGGTAAGACGAGCATATGGATGGAGTAGAAGCGGGCCAGCGTGTCGCCGTTGATCTCTGCGCCCGCTTTCAGGATCTGCGCCATATAGGGCCCGACGAAGGGGCCCGTGCCGGTGATGTTGATGCCGACGACCGATGCCCAGTAGGAGGTCTGATCCCAGGGAAGCAGGTAGCCGGTGAAGCCCTCGAACATCCCGAGGATCAGTAGAGCGGCGCCGACCATCCAGTTCACCTCGCGCGGGTACTTGTACGCACCGAACAGGAACACCCGCGCCATGTGGAAGAAGAGCAGGATGATGAAGACGCTGGCGCCGAAGCGGTGCATGCCGCGGACGAGCCAGCCCCACGTGAGGTCGTTCGTGATGAACTGGATCGACTCGTACGCGTTGTCGGGGTCCGGCTTGTAGTACATGGCGAGGATCACGCCGGTGATCGCCTGCACGAGGAACGCGGTCAGCGTCGCCGAGCCGAGAGTGTGGAACCAGTTCGTCCGGCCCGGAACCTTGCGGAAGAGGAAATACTTGATCGCGCCGACGAGCCCCGTCCGCTCCTCGATCCAGTCGAGCGGATAGGTGACGACTGCTTCGGCTTTCTTCCGTCCGTCGGACTTCGGCATCTCGATGCGTGCCTAGCTCGGCGGGATGAACGGGTAGAGGATCTGCTCGATGCCGTCGATGTGGACGCCCGGCTGCGCGAGCCGGTACTTGCCATGATCGCGTCCTTGCCCGTGCCGTCGACCTCGTTGACGCTGAACGCGCCGACGAGGCGGAGGCGGCCGTCCTTCACCTTGTACGCGTAGCGATCGAGTGCTCGCACGGGCGGGCCGGCGACGCGGTTCCCCTCCGTGTCGTACTGCCCGCCGTGGCACGGGCACCCGAAGCCAGCGGGAAGCACGCCGAGCAGCGACACCTTCCGGTTGCCCGAGCCGAACTCACTCGGCTTCGAGTCCGTGGGGCCGTTCGCCTGCACGGGACAGCCGAGGTGGACGCAGCGGTTCGAGATGATCGTGAAGCTCGGCTCGTTCTTCAGCAGCCCGTTGAAACGCACGTATGCCGTTCGGTCGTAGACGTCGCCGCGCGTAGGCACGAGGTTGAACTTCGTAATGAACCACTTGCCCTCGGGGAAGTTCTCGAGCGGCCCGAGATCGACGTCGATGTCGAAAAAGCCCTCGTTCTTCTTGAACGGCGGTAGGCCGGCGAAGACGAGCGGCGGGACCGTAACGATGGCACCGATCGCAGCGCCGAGGCCGAGCGTCATCCCGGAGAGGAACGTCTTGCGCGTCGCGGGCGTCTCGCCGACGGAGGCGCGCTTGACCTGCGGCACCCGCCTCGGGCGGGCCTGGCGCGGAGGCGGGCCTGCGTTCCCGCGTCGTGTCGTACACCCAGCCGATACCGAAGACGATCACCGCGAGCGCACCGGCGGCGACGATCCACCAGCTCGACGAGCAACCCGACGAGAAGGGCGGCCACGCCGGCGGCGACGCCGATCGGCCAGATGCTCAACGCGGGCGGGTGGCTCGTGCCTCTCTCGGGATGCTCAGCCGCTATGCGATTGCCTCCTCGTCGCTGCCCGCTCGATTCAATCCTGCACTAGTCCCGCTGTCAACGTGGTGACAGCCGTCGCTAACCAGAGTCTGAATCGGGCACAGGATGAATCGGGTCCCCGATGCTGTACTCATTCCACCGGCGGTTCACGAGGTCCTTCACGTCCGCCGACATCTCGATCTCCTTCGGCCAGGGCCGCGCGTCCTCCTCTGGAAGCTTGTGCGTGGCATCGATGCCGAGCTTCCCGCCGTAGAACTGCCGGCCCGGCGCGTGGTCGAGGTGATCGAGCGGACCTTCGGTGATGAGGACGTCCCGCTTGGGATCGACGTTGGCCGAGACGCGAAAGAAGACGTCCGCGTAGTCGTGGACGTCCACGTGCTCGTCGACGACGACGATCGCCTTCGAGAGCGACAGCATCCCGAGGCCCCAGAGCGCGTGCATGACCTTTTGGGCGTGGCCGGGAAACGCCTTCCGAATCGAGACGATCACGCAGTTGTGGAAGGCGCCGGCGACGGGGAGGTCGTAGTCGACGATCTCCGGCAGCGTCATCCGCACCGCGGGCAGGAAGATCCGCTCCGTCGCCTTGCCGAGCCACGCGTCCTCGGCCGGCGGCTTGCCGACGACGATCGACGGGTAGATCGCATCGCGGCGCATCGTGATCGCGCTGATGCGGAAGATCGGGAACGGCTCGGCGTGCGAGTAGTAGCCGGTGTGATCGCCGAACGGCCCCTCGATGCCGACGTCGTCGGCCGAGACCGAGCCCTCGAGGACGATCTCAGCGTGGGCCGGCACCTCCAGGTCGATCGTCTTGCACTGCACGAGCTCGACCGGCTCCCCGCGGAGGAAGCCCGCAAGCATCAGCTCGTCGATGTGATGCGGCAGCGGGGCGCTCGCCGAGTAGGTGGTGACGGGGTCGAGCCCGAGCGCGACGGCAACGGGGATCCGTCCGTCCTCGGCCGCGAGCAGGTCGGCGCGGCCGTCCTTGTGCAGCTGCCAGTGCATGTACGTCGAGCGTCCGTCGATGACCTGCATCCGGTACATGCCGACGTTCCGCGTGCCGGTGCTCGGGTCCTCGGTGATCACGGCCGGCAGGGTGATGAACGGGGCGGGATCGCCCGGCCAGCAGGTCTGGATCGGCAAACGCGTGATGTCGACCTCGTCGCCTGTGAGCACGATCTCCTGGCATTCGCCCTTCGAGACGACCTTCGGTGGCGAGTCGGCGATCGACTTGAGCTTCTTGAGCCCGCGCACCTTCTCCCGGATCGTCTTCGGCGGCTGCATCTCGAGCACGTCGGAGAGCTTCTCCGCGACGGCGTCGAGCGTCGGCGCGCCGAACGCGAGGCACATGCGCCGCTCGGTCCCGAACTGGTTGATCAGGAGCGGGTGCTCGGAGCCCTTGGGATTCTCGAACAGGAGCGCCGGCCCGCCGCCCTTGACCACGCGGTCGACGATCTCCGTGATCTCGAGGTGCGGATCGACCTCGGCGGAGACACGGGCAAGCTCGCCTTCGCGTTCTAGGAGCGCGATCCAATCGCGAAGGTCCTTTAGAGGCGCCACGGCGCGGTCAGTCTATGGCGGCGAGCTCCGCGAAGGCCGCGGACAGGCCTGCGTTGCAAGCGGCTTCGTACGCCTCGGGGCCTAACAACGTTCGACAGGTGTCCAGAGCATCTGCGGCCTCGACCTTCTCGTCGACGGCCAACCCCAACGTGTCGAACTCGGCCGCTGCGCATGAGAGAAGCTCAGCGGCCAGTGCCGCATCGCCCTCGCTCGCCGCAAGGAGGCCGAACGCGTTGTGTACGACTGCGAGGTCGGTTCGGTCCCTCGACTCAAGCGCTCTCGCTGAAGCGTCGTCGAGAGCGGCTCGTGCTCCGACGAGGTCGCCACTCCGGCGAAGAACGTTCCCGAGATTGCACAACGATAAGGAGGCTTCGAAGCGCTCACCGGCAGCGTCGTAGAGCTTCACCGACTCCACGAACGCTGCTACCGCCTCGTCCGTCTCGCCTCGAAGCGCAGCGACCTGGCCAACAGATCCGAGCGCGTGTGCGATTCCTGATGGCGTGCCGATCGAGCGCCGGATCTCGAGACCCCGCTCTGCGTGCTCGGCGGCCGTCTCGAGATCGTCGAGCTGCGCGTAGATATCGGCAACATCCGTGTGGTCAGCGGCAGCCCATCTTTCGGCCTGCGGGTCATCTGCACCGAGCGCTTCGAGCAGCTCCAGGGCCCGCAGTTTGTACGGAAGCGCCCGCTCCGGATCGCCTCGAAACCTCGGGAACTCACCCGCGAGTGCGACAGCGATCGCATACTGAACGGAGAGCTGCGACGGAAGCGCGGCGACCGCGGCGGCCCAAGCGTCTCCGTCCGCGGCCAGCCCGGCGGTGACCCAGTAGAACCAGGCGCCGTTCAGGATCTTCTGCGCGGCGTCGGCAGCGCCGTCGTCCAGGGCGCGGTGGAGCGCTGCGACGATGTTGGCCTGCTCTGCACGAAGAAAGGCCCACGCAGCTGGGTCACGGTCCCGGACACCCCAACCGAGTTGGCTCAGCGCCTCGACGAAGTACGACATGTGCGCCTCGGCAACACTCGAGCGCTCGGCATCCGAGAGCGTCTCGGCTGCAAACTCGCGGATCGTCTCGAGCATCCAGAACCGTGGTCCCAGCCTCCGTGTCTCGACGTCTCATCAGACTCTTGTCGAGAAGGGACTGCAGCGTGTCCGGGGTTGCCCCGCCGACCTTCTCGGCCGCTTCGTACGTGCAGCCGCCGGCGAAGACGGAGAGCCGCGCGAACAGGCGTTGCTCCTCCTCATCTGAAGCAGCTCGTACGACCACGTGATCGTCGCGCGCAGGGTTCGCTGGCGTGGATCGGCGTCGCGACCACCCTTGAGTAAGTCGAGCCGTTGACCGAGCCGGTCGAGCAGCTGCCGGGGCGAGAAAAGCTGTGTCCGCGCCGCCGCCAACTCGAGCGCGAGCGGCAGGTTCTCGAGCCGCTCGCAGAGCTCGGAGACGACGCCGTCACCGACGAACGACGGATCAAGAGCGCGCGCTCGCGCAGCGAACAGTTCGACGCCGTCGTTTGGCGCAAGCGGTGGCACCGGGTAGACCTGCTCCCCCTGCAATTGCAGTCGCTCACGGCTCGTGACCAGCAACGTCGGCCCCTCGATTTCTCGCAGCAAGGCGACACTGCCGACGATGTCGGGAAGCAAATGCTCGGCATTGTCGAGCAGCACCAGTCGGCGTCTGCCCGCCAACGCTGCCACGAGCTTGTCCTCGATCCCGAGTTCTCCCTCGTCCCTGAGTCCGAGCGCCTCTGCCAACTCGGCCAACACAACCGCTGAATCACGCAGCGGCGCCAGCGGCACCCACCACACGCCATCGGGAACAGATCCGCACTCTCCGCCGCCGCCTGCAGCGCAAGCCGCGTCTTCCCGGTTCCGCCCGGCCCGACGAGCGTCAGCAGCCGGACCTCGTCTCGAGCGAGCAGCTCAACGACCTCCGCCAATTCACTTTCGCGCCCCAGAAAACCCGTTGCCGGCACAGGCAGATTCGTCTGGTAGAGCGAGCTAAGCGTCGGAAAGACCGCGGTCCCCAGCTGATAGACCCGCTCCGCCGCCGCCAGATCCTTGAAGCGATGCTTCCCCAGATCGCGCAACTCGACGCCCTCCACCAGCACTCGCGTGGAGGAAGAAACAAGCACCTGCCCGCCGTGACCGGCAGCCGCGATCCGCGCCGCGCGATGCACGTCCTCCCCCACGTAACCCTCCTCGGTCAGAAGCGGCGCGCCCGTGTGCAAGCCAACCCGCACCCGGATCGAACCGGACGCAAGGGCGTCGCGCATCGCAGCAGCCGCTGAAATCGCGCCAGGAGCCGTCGCGAATGCGAAGAAGAAGGCATCCCCCTGCGTATCGACCTCGACGCCGCCTTGCGAGCGACATGCCTCACGAATGACCCGCCGGTGCTCAGCTAGAGCATCGGCGTACGCATCCGAGCCGAGCTCGTGCAGCAGCTTTGTCGATCCCTCAACGTCCGTGAACAGGAAGCTGACGGTGCCGGTCGGCAGATCGCGCATGGACGTCCGCGTTTGCTGAGAGTTACGGGGCCGCCCGCGCCGCCGCGAGCCACTCGGCCAGCGCGAGGACCCCGTCGGCCTGCTTCCTGGCCTCCGAAGAGGCTCGAGCCTCCCTGCATCATCATCAGCTTGTAGCGCTCCCCGTCCGCCGCCTTCAGCTTGAGCGTCAGCGCAGTCGCGTCAACAGCCGAGGGCGCCGTCCACCAGCCGCCTCCAGCGCCTTCCAGCTCCGCGTCAGCAGCCTCGGCGGGTGTGACCGACACGAGTGCGCCCTTCGCTGGAGGACTTCCGGTCGAGCGCTTGCAGGAGCAGGCGCCGGTCGGTGACGCCAACCGCGTAGGTGCTGCCGCTGAAGGTCTTCTGGTACGTGGCCGCGGCGATCCCCTCCGAAGGTCTCACCGTCCTCGAGCTGAGCTTCGAGCTGCGGCCGCACGACGTCTGCGAACCCCTCCGACATGAGCCGCATCTTGCCAAGATCGCTAGATGAGGGCCTACGTGACGGGCGCAAGCGGCTTCATCGGCTCACACGTGGCGCGCGAGCTCCGCAAGCGGGGCGCAGACGTCCGTGACGACTGGATCGACCTGGCCCGCACGCAGCTTCGGACGGCGATCGCGGACTGTGACGCGGTCTTCCACCTGGCCGCGCTCTACTCGTACGACGCGCCGGCGATCGAGCACGAGCGTGTCAACGTCGAGGGCACGAGGACGATCGTCGAGCTCTGCCGCGAGCTCGGCGTCCGCCGGCTCGTCCACACGAGCACGTGTGGGACGTGCGGCCCCGTTCCCGGCCGTGCGGCGACGGAAGCTGACGGGACCTCCCCCGTGGGAGCTCGCGGTGGCCTACAAGCGGACGAAGCTTGCGGCTGAGCGCATCGTGCTCGCGGCCGCGCGGGACGGCCTCGACGCCGT
>CAWGXP010000013.1:0-22084 GCA_963826585.1 uncultured Actinomycetes bacterium | reverse complement strand
ATGTAGTCTACTTGGTTCAGTTCTGCTGTAGTTGGCCATGTCTACGGCCTCACCGGCCCAGATCAACGCGGTGTCGAAGTCTCCAGTTTCGGCGGCTTCGCGATAGCGCTCGTGCTCGGAGGCATCCTCTGCGAGCGCCGCGTCACGACCATGCCAGTGTGCGAGAAAACGATTGTTGAGCGCACGCCCCGTATACGGAGCCGGCCAGGGGCGATCGCGCACCGTGTCGAACACCTGCGTGCGCTGGGTAGCACCGCCTCGCGCTGATAACGAGCTGCTGCTTGGCGCTCGGATGGACTAACGCTTCTTCGGCGACGCAGAAGCGCGTGCCGATGACAGCGCCAGCCGCACCGAGGGCCAACACCGCCGCAACTCCTCTGCCATCTCCGATACCACCGGCTGCCAGAACCGGCGTTGGAGCCACGGCGTCGACTACCACGGGAACAAGCGGCAGCGTGGCACGCACCGCACCGTGTCCCCCTGCTTCCGCACCTTGCGCGATGACGACGTCGGCACCTATTGCCTGCGCTTCGACCGCAGTGTCGACATCCTCGGCCTGGCCCGCCAGAAGACAGCCCGCCTCTTTGATCGGCCGGATGAATGGACGAGGATCGCCGAACGCCAGGAAGAACACCGCCGGGCGATAGGACAACGCTAACTCCACTGCCTCCTTGGTTGCAGACCACGTGATCAACCCCACCCCCCATCTGCGTCGAGTCTCCGACGTGACAGTCGCGAGCTCGCGTGCGAGCCATTCCGGATCGCCGTAGCCGCCCCCGACCACGCCGAGCCCACCCGCATTGGAGACCGCAGCGGCGAGCTCTCCCCTGAGACAAATCCCATCGGCGCAAGCACGATCGGATACGTGAGTTCAAACAGCTCGGTTACCGGCGTGCGAATCGCCACAGAGTCTGTCCTATCTAGCAGAGACGATGACTAGTGGTCGTGCCGGGGTGCCCGCCGAGCTCGACCCGCGTCACCTCGAAGCGGGAAGGTCATTCACTCCGCCAGCCGAGCCGGTCACGATCGATGTCTGCTCGCCTCCACGCTCGCCTTCTGCGCCCTGGTCGCAGCGTGTAGCGCCCGGATGCGAGCGCGAGGAAGGTCCCCGACGGTTCGAGCGTCGCCATCGATCATCTCATCGTGTACTTGGGTCCAGGAGCGATCGGCGTACAGCGGCTTGCCTCGCTGTGCGGCTCCTTCCCTTGCGGTCCGCGCTTGGACCTGCGCCTCCGTCATGGCCTCGAACTCGGTCGACACTCTTCTCCTCGCTCACCGGCTGGACACCGGAGAGGGCGCCACTTGGATGGCTGCCCTCCCCGATCTCGTCGCCCTGGCGCTTACTGCTGCGCGCCGATCTGCTTGAGGAGAGTCATCGAGTCGAAGTACTGGCGACTCTCCTTGACCTTGTCATCCTCGAACGTGAAGAAGATGGCACCGGGCGTCTCCTGGCTCTTGCCTGACGCCGGAATCGTTCCTTCTGGCGTCACGAGCGGGCCGGTGTGGGTGCCCTTCCAGGTCACTTCAAGACCTGCCTTGTTGCCGCTGGCGACGGCGCTCGTCACCGTGGCGGCGGCGTCCGGGAAGGCCGTCTTCCAGCCCTTGAAAAGCTCGACGATCTTGTCCGGACCCTCGACCATGCGCTGGGTTCCGAACTCGTCGTAGCGGGCGTCAGCTGCGAGCCCTGCTCGCAGCTTCTCCCAGTCGCCGCTGTTGAATGCGGTCACGTGCTCTCGAGCGATCTTGACCATCTGTTCGGTGGTCAACGCTTCGGTTGTCATTACGGACATAACTAGCTCCTCTTTCGATGGTGGGTGCCGAACGGGCAGCACTCGCGGAGGCGTTGCCTCCGAATCGGCTACCTCAGCTCAGCTGAGACATGGACGCAACGAGGAAGAAGAGCTGGCGTCTCGACGGCATGAACTTCGGGGCCGTCAGCGCGACTGGCTCGGTGTCTCCGCTATGGAGTCTATGTCATCTCGTCTTGGCGCGCGGCCAGCTTGTATTGCGCACAGCCCGCTGACGCGCCGAGTCGACCTGCGTGGCCTGATCAAGACCGTCACCGTGCGTTCACAAATTCTTTCCACGTGAGGCGCAGGTCGACGGGTAGCCTCGAAGTAATCATGACTCCAGACCCCCACGAGTACGAGCGATACAAGGCGCTGGTCCTGATCGACCGGCTGTCGAGAGAACGACGGCCCGAGGAGGAGATCGTCCAGGAGGTCGAGCGGCTCGGCGAAAGCGACGTCGAGCCCGCCCGCCTCGGCGCCCTTGCCGAGCCCGCGCCGGCTCGCCGCCTAGACGCTGACTTTTCAACTCCCCGCGCGAGCAACGGGATCTTGCGACTTTCGTTGGCCTCCGCGTCAATCAGTCCGTGGCGAAGCTGTGCCGTCGCCGTGCATCTCCTCCCACGCAGCCCCGGACTGGTCGTAGAACTCGTTTAGAAGCTCAGGCGTCAGCTTCCAAACCCAGGGGAAGAACCTCCGGAGCGACCTCGACGACGGAACTCTCGCCGCGAACGCGAGGTCAACGTGCTGCTTGCAGATACGGCAGTTGTCGAGGGCGTAGACCGCCAGGCGCCCACAGCTTCGAAGGTCGCACATCGCACCACTCGGCGCTGGCAGCAGAGGCATGCGGCCAAGCCTTCCGGATTCCTCGTCGGCGTGTCAACCACGCGCGGCCGAACCCGGGCTGAACCTGGCCGCCCTCGGCGTCGAGCGAACGGGGGTCAGTGCGCCGAGTTGCCCGTGTCGTGCCACGGAGACAACGGAGCCCAGCCATCGGCTGGGCTCCGTGCTGTTGTCCTCACAAATATCGCGTCTAGCGGTGAGAGCCCGGCTAGATGTGCGTCGCCTCCAGCTCCACCACAGGTGCCTCGTACAGCTCAACGGAATCGATCGTGAAACCAAGCTCGGCCATGATCTGGGCGCGGCGCACCGAGAGCCTCAGGCTCAGCCGCCTCCGCGGTCTCCGCGCTCTCCCAGAGCAAGACGGCCTTGGCCCGCCGGTTCTCTGCGTCGTAGAGCGCGATATACCCGGCGAAGCCGTCGTACTGGCGGAGAGTCGGTATTACGGTCTCGTGGAGCGTCTGAATCGCGCGCTCACGCTTATCGGCGTCGGCGCCTGAAAACGAGATCAGCCGTGCGTACATCCACGTGCTCCTTCCGATAGAGGGTCGCTAGTGCGTCGCGTCGATCGTGACCGTTTACCCGGTCGCCGCTGAGGTCTTGTCGGAGACCATGTAGGCGACGATCAGCGCCAACGGGAAGAAGATCAGGCTGAAGATGAAGTAGCCGAGGAAGCTGTGGCCCTTTCGACTTGCGACACGCGCCGGCCAGAATGCGATCGCGATCCAGATCACGATCGCGAGAATCGTCCAGAGCCACCATCCGTTTGCTGCGACGAGCATCAACATCACCACCCAGGTTGCAGCGCGACGATTGTCGTCCGCTGGCCACGGACAATACAAGCCGAGACGGGCGACTCCGGGCGACGCCGCGTGCTGAAGTGACAACCGTGGCTCCAGCCGTAGGACTTCGGACTCTCCTTGGAGCGGGCACGGTTCGCAAACGGCTACCCAGAGATGCCGACGGCGTGCAGGCACCTCGCCGCCGAATCAGGGGCCGCCACGATGACACGAGCCTCCGTGCCCGGGAACGTAGGAGATACGCGACGATTGGAGGAGCAATGTCGAAGACGGACTTCACCCTCGAGGACGCGAAGCGCATCGGCGAGAAGATCGGCATTGACTGGTCGACGTCGCCGTTCGGCGCCGAACAGTTCCGCATGGGGCTCGACGTCGAGCTCGAGCACGGAGCGCACGACGCGGAGACGAACGTAACGGACGACGACGAGATCGTCACCGGCAAGATCGCCTGGGCACACCTGAAGGAGCTCTCCGACTACTACACGCGCCTTGCCGCGATGGAGGCAGAGGCCGAAGCCTGAACCGTTACTTCACGGCCTTGAGCTGCCACGTGTAGGTCTCTGTTCCTCCGCCGCTCTTGTACGTCGACGACCCCGACAGGCTTTGATCGTCGCGCCGCATGGATCGTTCCGGCGGGACCAGCAGCAGCGTGAACTTGTAGAAGCTTCGCTTGATCAGCCCTCCTCCTTCGCATCCGCTCTGTTGCACGGGCGAGGACTCGCTCGGGACGCCCGTCACGACGGTCGTGTACCAGTAGCGGGATCCCAACTGGTGGAGGTCGAGCGAGCCGATGACGAGCTTGTCGTAGTTCGGCGCTCCGACCTTGACGATGGGCGTGGAGCCCGACCCGCGCACGGTGCACGGGCCGCTCTTCCCCATCGTGTTCCAGTTCACACGGCCGCTGATCGCGTCGTAGTGCCAGGCGTCCTCGACGCCGGGAATGTCGGGGTTCGACACGTGCGTGAGCTTGAAGCGGATCGGAGCCGTCCACGTCGTCTGAACGTTCTCCGTGCAGCACGTGTGATTGGACGTCCCGGTGATCGTGCCCACCCATGCTTGCGGCCGATCGTTGCCGTTCTGCTCCCACGTGCCCTTGGCGACGCCCGCCTTGGATGTCGCCCTGAAGGTCGCGCTGACCGCGATCTTCGAGCCCCCTCTCGTCACGCGGTACTGGAACGCGGGCTCCGTGCCTTCGGCGCGACGCCGGCGTGATCGTCAGGTTCTTGCGCGCCACCAGGCGCCAGCGGCCGCTCGCACGTCCGCCTCTCGAGGCCTGAACCTCACTGGTCAGGCGGCCCGTGTCGCCCGTGTCCAGCTTCAGGCTCCCGGAGGCCGGAGAGAACGTCAGCTCCGCGCACGTGTTCGGCTCCTGCCAGGCGGTCTCCCGTCGCCGGTACTCCTTGATCGCCTTGTCGACGACTGCGGCAAAGCTCTTGTTCGACGCGTCCTGAAACGCCTTGATCGCGTTCGCCTTCGCGACCGCCTCGTTGACGAGGATGCTGAGCGGGCCGTAGAACGACTGCTTGACGTCGACGTCGCTCTGACCAGGGTCGTACGCCCCGGTGCGCATGTCGACCCGTGTGTGGCGCTTGACGACGCCGGCGGTCGCCCCGCTCAGCCAGCGCGCCGACCCGCTCGAGCTCACCGCCTGCGTCTCGGTGTTGTCGATGTCGATGTAGTCGAGCTTTGCGTCGTCGGCTACCTGTCCGCGGATCTTCGTCTCGATCTTGACCTTCGTCTTGTCCTGGTAGCGCACGTCGTCGCCCTCGCGGAGGACGGCCTTGATCGTCGCCGAGAGCTTCTCCGTGCCGTCGAGGATGCCCTCCGACGTCGGACAGCTCGGAGCGTCGAAGTCGCAGGACTGGAAGGTCACCTGGACGCTGACCGTCTGCCCTCCCTTCGTCCCCTCGAAGCCCAGCCCGATCGTCGCACCGCCGGCGCCGACGCTGATCCGCGCATCGAGCTTCTCCCCCTTGCCGTTGTCCTGCGTGTAGCTGTCCGAGCTCGTCGGCACGGGCTCCTTCGAGTTGCAGGGGAGCGAATCCGTCCGGATGTACGACCGCGCGGCGGTGAACGGCTTGCGCGACTTGGCCAGTCGATCGAGCCTGGCAAGGGACTGCTCGATCCCGTCCTCGAAGTGGCCGTACGCCGTCGCGCCGAGCAGCTCCTCGACGGTCGGCGGTTGCTTCGGGTTCTTGCCGTCCGGCCAGGGAGCCGCCAACGCGGCCTGCATGGCGAAGAGACGCTGGTCGCCCTTGCGGCGAGGCGGGAGCACGGATCGGGACGGCCTGCACGTCGTCTTACCCTGCTGAGTGACCGGCACCTGTCCGCGCGGACACTTCGGCGTGGATCCCGCGACTGCCCCTCCCAAGCCGACGTCGGCACTACACGCGAGCGCGCCCGTCGCCAGCACGGTCGCGGCCACGACGATCAGACGGCGTCTCATCGCCCCGGGAGCGTGGCAGACACGAGCGCTGCGGGCAACCTCGGACTACCGGACGGTGTCATCTGAGCTAACGCTCCGGTGAGGGATCGAGACGGCTCGTGCGCGGGCCGATCATGACGACATGGACAGGTGGATCCGGCAAGAAAGCGGTCAGACGATGCCGGAGTACGCGGTCGTGCTTTCGCTGCTGACGATCACGGCGGCGGCGGTGTTTCTCGCGCTCTCGGGAGGCGTCGCGAACGCGATGACCTCCGTTTCGGGCGTCATCTAGAAAGCCCGCAAGTAGCGCTCACCCGCTCGGGGGATTGCGATCGCCCGCGTCTGGGCACATAACACGGTACGTAGTGACTCGGCGCACGATCATGGTCGGCATCGCCCTCGCGGTCGCGCTTTCGGCAGGCGGAAGCGCGGTGGCGTCGACTCGTGGCACGGAGGCCGCCTCCCTCGAGCAGCGCGTGCTCTCGGAGATCAACGACTTCCGGGCCGACCATGGTCTCGCGCCGCTCCGCGCGCAAGCGGGGCTCGCGAAGGCGGCGACCCAGCACACGTCGGAGATGGTCGCGCGCGGCTACTTTGGCCATGCGTCCGCGAACGGCACCCCGTTCCAGAAGCGCGTGGCGAGCTACTACCCGCAGCGGTCGCGGACGGAGAGCTGGGGCGCAGGCGAGAACCTCGCCTGGGGCAGCGGCCAGCGGAGCGCGGCTTCGTTCGTGTCGGCCTGGCTCGCGAGCCCGCACCACCGGGCGAACCTCCTTGATCCGGACTACCGCGACGCGGGCGTTGCCGTCGTGATCGCGGAGCGCGCACCCGGCGCCTTCGGCGGGCGAGCAGTCACGGTCGTCACGCTCGACCTCGGCTACCGCTAGCCCCAATCAGGTTCCGGGCTTCCAGGTACCCTGGCCCGATGGTTCGGGGGTCGCTGCGCCGGGGGGCGTCCCTGGCGATTCTTCTCGTCGCCGTCATCGTCCCCGGTGCCGCCGCGCAGCACGCCGGCGCCGGCCACGAAGCGGAGTCTGTACGCATCGACGACGTCAAGCCCCTGCCCGTCGTCGCCCGTTCCGCAGTCAACTGGTGCGGCACGTTGCAGCCGACCGCCATCGATCGCCAGCCGAACCTCGACCTCTCGTCCACGCGCCAGGTGCACGTCTCCTACGCGATCCCGTCCGATTCGCCCGACCTGTTCGCGCTATTCGCGCCGAGGATGGCGACCGACATCGAGGCCATCGACACCTGGTGGCGCGGCCAGGATCCGACTCGCACCGTCCGCTTCGACCTGTTCGCGTTCCCGGGCTGCACGACGACGTTCGGCAAGCTCGACATCGGGTTCATCCGCCTGCCGCGTCCCGCGAGCTCGTATGTCGGCGATGCGGGCGCCGACCGGCTTCTGTCCGACCTCGGTCAGCTCGGTGCGCTCACGACCGACAAGAACCTCGTCTACTACGACGGGCCGCTCGTGTTCGAGCAGGCGATCTGCGGCACGACCTTCTCGCCGCCGAACGGCGCTACCACCGGCGGACTGGCGGGCATCGCATTCATCTGGACGAAGTCGCTGTGTGGCGGGGATATCGGCGCGGGCGCGCTCAACGCCGCGGTTGCGGCGCACGAGCTGGTCCACGGGCTCGGCGCCGTGCCGTCAGGGGCTCCGAACGAGTGCCCGCCCCCCAACGACGGCCACGTCTGCGATAGCCCCTCGGACCTCATGTACCCGTCCGTCACGGCGTCGTCCCGGATCGCGACGGAGGTGCTCGACGTCAACCACGACGACTACTACGCGCACTCGTCGGCCGCGCGGTTCGACGTCCAGGACTCGCTCTGGCTGACGCACCTTCCGCAGCTTGCGCTCTCGGTCGCGATCCAGGGCAGCGGCAAGGCGACCGGATCCGTCCGGATGACCGCGCCGGGCGCCTTCCAGTGCACCGCTTCGTGCGCGTTCACGCTGGACAACGGCGTGGTTGCGACGTTCGTCGCACAGCCCGTGACCGGCGGGCGCTTCCTAGGCTGGAGCGGCGCGTGCACGGGCACGTCCGCCTGCACGGTGACGCTCGACGTCGCGAAGAGCGTCGCTGCGCGGTTCGCCGCTGCCGTGTCTCGGTTGACGGTGTCTGTCTCCGGTAAAGGGAAGGTGACGAGCTCGCCCGGCGGCATCACGTGTCCGGGCAAGTGCTCGGCGAGCTTCCTCTCGACGAAGACGGTGCGGTTGCGCGCGACGCCTGCTGCGGGCCAGCGGTTCGCCGGCTGGAGCGGCAGCTGTCACGGAACGAGCGCATGCACAGTGCAGGCGAACAAGGATCGCGCGGCCAAGGCGACCTTCAAGAAGAAGCGCTAGCGCGCCCAAGGAGTCCCGCGGCGGACGGCGTATCCGCGATCCAGGTGAGGGAGCAGAGCCATCTCGAGGAGATGCGTGCCGCGGTCCACGGCGACCGCGAGCGAGCCCAGGCGCGACGGGAGCAAACGGAGCCCGCCGGGGCGTCGGAGCCATTGCCGGAGCCGAGCCCACAGCAGACCCTGAGCCAATGCGGAACCCCGAGCCGCCCGACGCACAGACGGCGCGGCCGGGCTTCTTCCGGCGCCTTACTCGACGCTAGGGCTCGGGCTGAACATCGCGCTCACCGTCATCAGCGCGATCTTCACGTCGAGCCACAGCGAGAAGTTCTCGATGTAGAAGTTGTCCCACTCGGCGCGGTCCGAGAGAGGCGTGCGGCCGCGAAGCCCGCAGACCTGCGCCCAGCCGGTGATGCCCGATTTCACGCGGTGGCGGTCGCCGTAGCGGTAGATCCGCTGCTCGAAGTCCTCGACGAACTCCGGGCGCTCGGGCCGCGGCCCGACGATGCTCATCTCCCCGCGCAGGACGTTCACGAGCTGCGGCAGCTCGTCGATCGAGGTCCGGCGCAGGAACGAGCCGACGCGCGTGCGCCGGTCGCTCGCCTTCCACTCCGCCCGGGCCTGAGCTCGCCAGGTGGGGTCACGGCCGGCTCCTCGGCTTCACCGACCATCGTCCGGAACTTCAGCATCTCGAAAGGGCGCCCATCGCGGCCAATGCGCATCTGGCGGAAGAACACCGGGCGGCCGAGCGTGAGCAGCGTCATGAGTGCCGCCGCGAGGAGGATCGGCGACAGGACGAGCAGCGCAAACGCAGCGAAGACGCGGTCGACGGCGTACTTGACGCGGAACTGCCAACCGTCCACTTTCGCCGGACGCGGCGCCACGAGAGGGAGGCCGCCGAGGTGCTCCATCTGCGTCAGCTCGGGCATGCGCTCGAACAGGCGCGGGACGATCACGGTCGGGATGCCGAGATCCTCGCAGCGACGGATGATGCGGAGCAAGACATCGTCCGGCGCCGTCGAGAACGTGATCACGACCTGCTGGATGCGGTAGCGCCCGATCGTCTCGTCGAGGTCCCAGCTCGCGCCCGCGACTGGCACGCCGAGCTCGCCGAACGTGTCGACGAGCGGCTCCTTGTCGAGGAACGCGACCGGGCGCAAGCCGAGCTCCGGCGTGTCGAGAAGGCGCTTGGCGACGAGGGCGCCGATGCGCCCGGCGCCGACGATCAAGGTCGAGCGCACGCCCTCGCCCGCCTCGTTCGAGCGCTCGTGCGCCCAGTACCGGCGCGACACGGCCCGCAGCCACATACGCGAGAGCGAAGCCCCAGAGCCGGACCGTCTCAGCATCCAGATCAACCGTTGTGCCGAACAGGACGCGCGTCGTCAGGACGATCATCGCCGCGAGCGACGTCGCAACGAAGATCGTGCGTAGGTCGTCGAGGACGTGGAGGCGAAACCGGAGCTGGTAGAGACCCTTCGACCAGTACAGCGTCAGGCAGAGGAGCGCGAAAGCGGCCGTGACCGTCCACGGGGGCGAGGCGACGCCCGCCGCGTGACCTCCGAGCTGCACGGCGGCGGCCGCGAGGACGAGCATCGCAACGTCGACGGCCAGGCAGCCGCACGCCCACGCCGTCTGTGGCCGTAGCCGCGAGCGGCTGCGGGGTTCGGCGACGAGCGCGGTGTCAGGCCTGGCTGCTTCGAGCGCGGTGTCCACCGAGCCTCGCCGTTAACCGCTTGTCTCCGCTGTTACGACCGTTGACGGCCGAAGCGGCGTAGCGCACCGCCCAGCAGGACGAGCCCGAGGGCACCGACAAAGATCAGGCTGAGGTCGAGCCCAGTGAACGGCAGACCGCCATTGACCTTGACCGCATTTGGCGCGGTGCCGCCGGTAGTGCCGTCGGTGCCGCTGCCACCGTTCGCCTGACCCTCGACCGCAGGCTTCATGCCGCCCTGGTTTCCGAGGGGGTAACCCTGCAGGGTTGCGTTCTTCAGAGCCCTCTGAAGATCCCGTTTCGTGTACGTGCCGTCGAGTCTCCCGTTGTCGGCGTAATCGCGGTAGATCGCCTGTGGCGACGCGGCTAGCGCCCCCGGAGCCGCAATCAACGCAGCCGCAGAGAGGGCGACGACAGCCGCTTTTGCGCTGATGCGACCCATCTCCTCCTCCTCCTTGATATTCGCCTCTGACCCCAACCCGCCGGGGCTGTCCCACAGTGTCACGTCAGATGTCTGAGCCGTCAAGGGGCATCCCTCGGTCGAGGTACCCGCGACGGAGACAGGCGTCGGCCGCGGTCGTGCGCCGGTCGCGTCTCTACAGTGCCCGGTGCGCTGAACCGACGCTCGGACATCGACCCCCGGCTCTCGTCGCTCCTCCGCGCGATCCCGGTGGCGGCGCTGATCGGGTTCGCGTGGGCGATCGCGTGGGATACGACAGGCTCGATCCGGGCGGCGGACTGGCTCCCGTACGCGGTCGCAGCGGCCCTCGTGCTCGCTGCAGTGCTCCTCGCCGGGGCCGCCTACCGGCCCGACTGGCTCCCGCTCGTAGCCGCCGGCTGCCTGACGGCGTTCGCGATCTGGACGGCGGTCTCCGCAGCCTGGTCTCCCCTACCCTCGCTTGCGCGAGACGACGGCCTGCTCGCCCTGTTCTACGCGATCGCGTTCCTGACGCCGCTCGTCACGCTCCGGTCTGCGGCCGACCGCCTCGCGGCGATCGCCGTGACCGTGATCGGCCTGACCACTCTCATGCTGTGGACTGCGGTACGGCTGCGCACCGGGGGCGAGCCGGACGTCCTCTACTCGGCAGGACGGCTCGACTTCCCCGTGACGTACTGGAATGGCCAGTCGGCGATCGCGCTCGCCGCGTTCTGGCCAGGCATCGCGCTCGCGGCCGACCGCAAGCTCCACCCGGCATTGCGCGCCGTCGCGCTCGGCGGCGCCACGTCGATGCTCGCTCTCTGGATCGGGACGCAGAGCAAGGGAGGCGGCGTCGCTCTCGTCGTGTCGGCCGTCGTCGTGTTCGCGGTCTCGAGCGCGCGCCTGCGGCTGCTCGTTCCCTGCGCCATTGCGTCCGCGCTCGCGGCGCTCGCCGCCGACGCGATGACGAGCCCGTACCGCGCCGAGGGAGACGCGTTCGGCCGGGCAGTCCGGCACGCCGGCACGATGACGCTCGTGGTCGCTGCGATCGGCGCCGGCCTCGGGCTCGCGTATGCGCTCGCCGATCGGCGTTTCTCGGTGTCCAAGGAGGTTCGGCGGATTGCCGCCATCGCCGTCGCCACGGTCGTCGTCGTGGTCGCACTCGCAGGCATCGGGCTCTTCTTCGCCTCGGTCGACCATCCGATCCGCTCCACGCAAACGCGCTGGCACGACTTCAAGCACCTCGACCGAGACAGCACCGGGTCGAGCCACTTCGGCCAGCTCGGCTCGAACCGCTACGACTTCTGGCGCGTCGCCCTCGACGAGTTCGCGCGTCACCCGTTGGCGGGAATCGGCGGCCGTGGCTGGGACGTGGCGTATCGGGCACACGGACGGAGCGACGAGGGACCGGTGCGCGCGCACTCCCTCGAGCTGGACGCGTTGAGCGAGACCGGGCTGATCGGCGCCGTGCTCGTGGTGATGGCGGGCGTGCTGGCGCTCGTCGCGGTCGGCGGGCTCGCACGGCGGTCGCTGCTCTCAGCCGGAGCTCTCGGCACAGGTGTCTACTTCGCCGTCCACACAGGGGGTGACTGGATCTGGACGATCCCGGCGGTCGGCCTGCCCGTGTTCGTGATCGTCGGCATCGGGGCGTCCAGCGACCTGTCGGACGCGTTACCGACACGCGTGGCGCTGCCGGCCGGGATCGTCGCCGTGCTCGTCGGGTTGTTGGCGTTTGCCCCGCCGTGGCTGTCGGCCCGCTTCGTCGACCGCGCCTACGAGACGGGCTCTGCGCCCGCGGCCGCGAGCGACCTGCGGTGGGCGCGGCGGCTCGACCCGCTCTCTGTCGATCCCCTGATCGCGCGGTCGGCGCTTGCCGTCGGGACGGCGAAGCTCCCGCCGCTCGAGCAGGCCGTCTCGAAGCGCCCGAGAGACTCAGAGCTCTACTTCCTGCTCGGGCTCGCGTACCTCGATGCCGGGCGGAAAGCGGACGCTCGGCGCGTGCTGACGACCGCGTCGCGCCTCTACCCGCGAAACGAGGCGATCCGCGTCGCGCTCCGGAGAGCGCGCTAGGCTCATCGCGATGGGCGTCCTCAGCTCGCAGGTGGAGCGCGGCTCGGACGCGTTCACGCGGCGCCACGAGCGGATGACGGCACTCGTCGAGGAGCTGCGAGAGCGGACTGCTCTCGTCGCCCGCGGCGGTGGCGACGCTGCTCTCGAGCGCCATCGCGGACGCGGCAAGCTGACGGCGCGCGAGCGGATCGACCGGCTCTGTGACCCGGACACGGCCTTTCTCGAGCTGTCGGCGCTCGCCGCGTGGGAGATGTACGACGATCAGGCGCCCGGCGCGGGCATGGTGACCGGGATCGGCGTCGTCGAGGGGCGCGAGTGTGTGATCGTCGCGAACGACGCGACGGTCAAAGGCGGCACGTACTTTCCGATCACCGTCAAGAAGCACCTCCGCGCGCAGGAGCTCGCCGAGCAGAACCGGCTTCCCTGCATCTACCTCGTCGACTCGGGCGGCGCCTTCCTGCCGCTCCAGGCCGAGGTCTTCCCCGACCGCGACCACTTCGGGCGGATCTTCTACAACCAGGCGCGGATGTCGGCGCAGGGCATCCCCCAGATCGCCGCTGTCATGGGCTCGTGCACGGCGGGCGGGGCGTACGTGCCTGCGATGAGCGACGAGACGATCATCGTCAAGGGCACGGGCACGATCTTCATCGGGGGGCCACCGCTCGTGAAGGCCGCCACGGGCGCCGACGTGACAGCGGAAGAGCTGGGCGGCGCCGACGTGCACACGCGGCAGTCGGGCGTCGCGGACTACTACGCCGTCTCCGACGAACACGCCCTCGCCCTCTGCCGCCAAGTCGTTCGGAACCTCGGCTCCAAGCGGCCAGAAGAGCCGTGGGATCTGAGCCAACCCGAGCCGCCGGCGCTCGATCCAGCCGAGCTGTACGGCCTGATCCCGGAGACGTTCCGCGAGCAGGTCGATCCGCGTGAATTGATCGCGCGGATCGTCGACGGCAGCCGCTTCGACGAGTTCAAGGCGACCTACGGCGAGACGCTCGTCTGCGGCTTCGCCCGGATCGAGGGCTACCCGGTCGCGATCCTCGCCAACGCCGGCGTCCTCTTCGCCGAGTCCTCGCGGAAGGGCGCCCATTTCATCGAGCTCGCATGCGCGCGGCGGATCCCGCTCGTGTTCCTCCAGAACATCACCGGGTTCATGGTCGGGAAGGAGTACGAAGCAGGAGGCATCGCCCGCGACGGCGCCAAGCTCGTGCTCGCGGTCGCCTGTGCGGAGGTGCCGAAGTTCACCGTCGTCACGGGCGGATCTTTTGGCGCCGGCAACTACGGCATGTGCGGCCGGGCGTACGGACCGAGGCAGCTCTGGATGTGGCCGAACGCGCGGATCTCCGTCATGGGCGGAGAGCAGGCGGCGACGGTGCTGACGATGGTCGGGGACGCGGACCCCGACGAGATCAGGGACAAGTACGAGCTCGAGGGCAACCCGTACTACTCGACCGCACGCCTCTGGGACGACGGGATCATCGACCCGCTCGACACGCGCAAGGTGCTCGCGCTCGGCATCTCCGCAGCGCTCAACGCGCCGATCCCGGCCACGACGTTCGGCATCTTCAGGATGTAAGGACTTCTCGGAGCGCGGTTCGGTCGCGCCGTCATCGGGTAGCCGTACCATCGGAAACGCTCCCCAACGAAGAAGGTGGTATCCATGAGAAGGCTTTGCCGATTACGGCCGTCGCCGGCGATGATCGTCGCGTCCCTTGCGCTCCTCGTCGGGCTCGCAGGGACGAGCGTCGCCGCCGTCAACGCGCTTCCAAGCTCGAGCGTCGGCACGCTCCAGCTGAAGAACAACGCGGTGATCTCCGCGAAGGTGAAGAGCCACTCGTTGCTCCGGTCCGACTTCGCGAACGGCCAGCTGCCGCGTGGCCCGCAGGGACCGCAAGGGCCGCAAGGGCCTTCCGGCCCGGCTGGGCCGGCAGGAGCCGCGGGCGTCGCGACGCCGGGCTACATCGCACAGGTGCTCACACAGACGGGGAACACTCCGATTACCACTAACGCGACGAGCTACAACGATCTCCCGAACTCGGCGCAGACCGTCACGGTGCCAACCGGCCAGACGGCAAAGCTGATCGTGTACTTCTCCGCCGAGACCGCGTGCTCGGGCGGCGTCGGTGCGCAGGGGTGCTTGGTTCGTGCGACCGTCGATGGGACGGAGCTCGCTCCGACGGCGACGACGCCCGTCTTCGACAGCAACGAGAATGGCACGGCGACAACCAACTACCGTGCGGCGCACAGCATCGCGCGGGTCAGCGCCACGCTCAACGCCGGCGCGCACACGGTCAAGATCCAGGGGCGCACGACATCCCCGTTGACGACGCTTCGGTTGGATGCCTGGACCGTCGTCATCGACGTCCAGCGCGTCACCTGAGGCCTATCTCGAGGCGGGGCCGTCGAACGACTTCCCCGCCTCGAGAATTTCCGCGATGTCGCAGGGCCTGTAGTACGCTCGGCGACAGGCAGGTCAATCGAGAAAAAGGGGGTCTACGTGAGACATCACGTGCGCTCGCGGATAACGCCGGCGACGGTGATCGCGTCGATCGCGCTCCTCGTCGCCCTAGGTGGGACGAGCATGGCGGCCGTAACGGCAACCGCTCCGGCCAACAGCGTCAATACGGCCGCGCTCAAGAAGAACGCGGTCACGAACCCGAAGATTGGGGGCAGTGCGGTCACCGGGGACAAGGTGAAGAACGGCTCGCTCAAGAAGGCGGATTTCGCGTCGGGCCAGATCCCGGCAGGCCCGCCAGGCCCCGAAGGTCCGGCCGGCCCCGCAGGGCCGCAGGGCCCGACAGGCCCGGCAGGCGCGGCAGGAGCATCGGCGACGGCGCTCTGGGCGTCGGTCGACCAGAACGGCACCCTCGTCCGAAGCAAGGGAGTCGCATCCGCTCAGAAGAACGGGACTGGCTCGTACCAGGTCGTGTTCAACCAGGACGTGACCGGCTGCGTCTATCAGGCCACGGTCGGCGGGCCAACGACGGGAGTCAGCAGCGCCCAGATCACGACCAGTCAACTTCCGGCCGTGAACGCCGGCGTTCGCGTCCTGACCTTCACCCCAACGGTGTCGGCAAACCAGGACTCGGCTTTCTTCCTGACTGTCTTCTGCTGATCTAGCTTCGATCGGGGCCTGCCCAAACAGGCAGGCCCCGATCAGGTTGGCCACACCGACGTAGAGTTCGACTCGTGGCACGGAGCGGCATAGCTCATGAGTGAGAGCGGCCTGGACGTCCGCCGGGACGGCGACGTCCTCCGGATCACGCTCGACCGGCCCGAGCGCCGCAACGCATTCGACGCCGCGCTGATCGCGGCCCTCGCGGACGCGTTTGCCAGCGTCGGCGACGCGCGCTGCGTCGTCCTCGCCGGCGCGGGACCGAGCTTCTGCGCCGGCGCCGACATCGACTGGCAGCGCTCAGCGATCGACCTCTCCTACGAGGAGAACGTCGAGGACGCCATGCGCCTGTACCGAATGCTCGACGCCATCGACTCCTGTCCCGCTCCCGTCGTCGCGCGCGTCCACAGCCACGCGCTCGCCGGCGGCTCGGCGCTCGCCTGCTGCGCCGACGTCACGATCGCGTCCGCCGACGCCGTCTTCGGGTTCACCGAGGTGCGCGTCGGCATCATCCCCGCGATCGTCTCGCCGTTCGTCTTCCGCCGCATCGGACGCGCCGCTGCCCGGCGCTACTTCCTGACCGGCGAGCGCTTCGGCGCCGAGGAGGCGCTGCGCATCGGCCTCGTCCACGAGGTGGCGGAGGACCTCGACGGCCGGGTCGACGCTGTCTGCGAGGCGATCCTCGCGGGCGGGCCGGAGGCCGTGCGCGCTGCGAAGCAGCTCGTGCGCGAGGCGCCGGACGGCCGGGAGCTCGGCGAGATCGCCGCCACCCGGCGTGCCAGCCCTGAGGGCCAGGAGGGCCTCAGGGCATTTCTCGCTAAGCGCAGGCCAAGCTGGCTCGGCGAGGAGTAGCGAACCGATTCGACGTATGTTGGTGACCGAGTAGCGTGCGCGCGTGCGCCGGCTGCTCTTCCTCTGCAGCGCGATCGTCGTCTGCGACACGATGTTCTTCGCTGCGCTGACGCCGCTGCTGCCCGGATACGTGGACGATTTCGGGCTGTCGAAGGCCGGCGCCGGCGTCCTTCAGGCTGCGTATCCGCTCGGAACGCTGATCGGAAGCATCCCCGCGGGCTACGCGGCAGCGCGGTTCGGCGCGAAGCCGACCGCGGTCACAGCATTGCTCCTGATCTCGGCGACGTCCGTGCTGTTCGGGCTCGCGGACACGATCGTCACGCTCGATCTCGCGCGGCTGATCCAGGGGATCGCGAGCGCGGGAGCGTGGACCGCCGCGTTCACGTGGCTCGTCGGCGAGGCGCCGACAGAACGCCGCGGCCAGCTGATCGGGTCGGTGCTGGGCGTCGCCATCGCCGGCGCGCTGTTCGGGCCTGTGCTCGGCGCGCTCGGGTCGATCCTCGGCACCGGCCCCGTGTTCAGCGCGGTCGGCCTCGTCGCCCTCGCCGTCGCCGGTCTTGCGCTCGCTACAAACGCGCCTCCGCGCGGGGAGCGCCAGCCTGTGCTGGAGCTCGTCCGGGCGTTCCGTGACAAGCGCCTCGTCGGCGGCTTCTGGCTCGTCACCCTGCCCGCCTTGCTCTTCGGGACTCTGAGCGTGCTCGGACCGTTGCGGCTCTCGGATTTCGGCGTGTCTGCCGTCGGGATCGGCGCGGTCTTTCTCACCGCCTCCGCCCTCGAGGCTCTGACGTCGCCGGTCATGGGACGCGTCGCCGATCGCCGGGGAACGCGGTACGCCGTGACGATCGGGCTCACCGCGTCTGCGGCGATGTGCGCCGCCCTGCCGTGGCCGGAGCGAAGCGCTGCGCTCGTCCTGGTCACGATCCTGGGTGCGATCGCGTTCAGCACGTTCTGGACACCCGCGCTCTCGCTGCTCACCGTCTCGGCGGAGCGACTCGGGCTCCAGGTGGCGTGGGTCTTCGCGCTCTCGAACCTCGCCTGGGCGCCCGGCCAGGGAATCGGCGCCGCAGTGGGAGGCGTGCTCGCCTACGCGACGAGCGACGCAGTGCCGTACCTGCTCCTGAGCGCTCTCTGCCTAGTGACGCTCGCCGCAGTGCGGCGGGTCAGTCGCGCCGTTCCTCGAGGTACTTCTTGAGCCCGAGGTACGGGAGGATGATCGCTGCGAGGACGCCGCCGGCCCAGACGATCACAGTTCCACCGAGCCATCCCCCGAGCCCGTTGATCTCGAGACCGTCGGACAGGAGGTCGGTGACGATCAGGCCGACGAGGGTCGCGACGAGCGACACGCCGCCGAGGAGCGCCGTGTTGTTGCCGCGCCGGAACTGGGACACAAGAAACGGCTGCATCAGCATCACGACGAGCGTGAAGATGACGAGCGCGATGATGAACCCGCTGACGTTGATCTCGAAGTCGTCGAGCACGAGCGATGCGACGATCAGGCCGACGGCGTTCGCGACGAGGAGGATGAACGTCCGGACGAGAAATCGCACCACGGCGCGACGAGCGTAATGCATCTAGGCAACGGCGTAAAGTTGCCGCGTGGCGATCTCCCGCCTGCTCGTCGCGAACCGAGGCGAGATCGCCGTCCGGATCTTCCGCACTTGCCGCCGCCTTGGCATTGGCACCGTCGCCGTCGTCGCGCCGGACGACCGCGCCGCGCTCCACGCCCGGTCGGCCGACGCAGTGATCGAGATCTCGTCCTACCTCGAGCCCGCGGAGCACGTGCGTGCTGCCGAGGAGAGCGGCGCCGACGCGATCCACCCGGGCTACGGCTTCCTCGCCGAGAGCCCCGACTTCGCTGAGCGCGTCGAGGCGGCCGGGCTGGTCTTCGTCGGCCCAACGGCAGACGCGCTACGCCGCGGCGGCGACAAGCTCGCCGCGAAGGAGATCGCCCGCCGGGCCGGCGTTCCGGTCGTTCCCGAAGGTGAGCCGCACGAGATCGGCTTTCCGCTCGTCGTCAAGGCCGCGGCCGGAGGCGGCGGCCGCGGCATGCGGGTCGTCCGCTCGACCGCTGAGCTCGATGATGCTCTGGCCGCCGCACGCCGGGAGGCAGCCGCAGCGTTCGGCGACGACCGCGTCTTCTGCGAGCGCTACGTCGAGCGTCCACGCCATGTCGAGATCCAGCTGCTCGGCGCGGCCTCGGGCGAGGTCCTCGCGCTCGGAGAGCGCGAGTGCTCGATCCAGCGCCGTCACCAGAAGGTGCTCGAGGAGTCGCCGTCGCCGGCGCTGGACGACGAGCTGCGGCAGCGGATGGAGGACGCGGCGGTGCGCTTCGCGCGCGAGGTCGGCTACCGAAGCGCCGGCACAGCCGAGTTCATGGTCGACGGCCGGGACTTCTGGTTCCTCGAGCTCAACGGCCGCATCCAGGTCGAGCACCCCGTCACCGAGCTCGTGCGTGGCGTCGACCTTGTCGAGCAGCAGCTGCGGATCGCCGCCCGTGAGGAGCCGACTGTCGGCGGCTCGTCGCCACGGGGCCATGCGGTCGAGGTGCGCCTGTACGCGGAGGACCCACGCACCTTTCTTCCACAGACCGGGCGGATCGAACGGCTTCGCCTTCCCGCCTCCGTCCGCGTCGACCCGGGGCAGAGGAGGGCGACGAGATCGGGCTGTCCTACGACCCGCTGATCGCCAAGCTCGTCGCCCACGGTGAGAGCCGCCGCGAGGCGCTCGAGCGGCTTGCGGAGGCGCTCGACGAGACGGACGTCGAAGGCGTGGTCACCAGCCTGCCGTTCCTCCGCTGGCTCGTCGCGCATCCCGTGGTGCTCGAAGGCAGCACGACGACGGCGTTCCTCGTGGAGCATCCCCCACTCTCGCTCGCTCCGTCCAGATCGGCTTCCCATCCGTGGCGTGGCGCCTGGCGCGCGAACCGGCCGCCGCCTCCCCCTGCGGCCGTGCCAGACGTCGAGCAGGCGTCCCACGAAGGCGCGACCGGAGCCGGCCAGAGCCTGCTCGCGGCACAGATGCCCGGCACCGTGATCCGCGTCCTCGTCGAGGAGGGGTCGCGGATCGCCGCCCGCACGCCGCTCCTCGTGCTCGAGGCGATGAAGATGGAGACGCCGGTCGTCTCGCCCTACGACGCGATCGTCACGCGCCTGCACGTGGCAGAAGGCGACCAGGTCGCGGCCGGCGCGCCGCTCGTCGAGCTCGAGGAGTAGCCCCGACTACGCTACCGTCGAGGGCCGCCTGCGCTGGCCGCCCTCGATGTGGTCGAGCAGCCGGCCGACAGTGAAGTTCACGAACCAGACGACGATCGTCGCCCCGACGTACGTCCAGAAGCCGTCGATCGAGAAGTCGGGCGCGATCCACTCGGCCAGCGCCAGCATTGCGACGTTGATCGCGAAGTACGCGAGGCCGAGCGTGAAGATGATCAACGGCAGTGTGAGGATGGCGAGGATCGGCTTGATGAACGCGTTGCCGACAGCGAGCACGAGGGCGCCGATCAGCAGCGAGCCCCAGCGCCCGATGTAGACGCTGTCGAACAACCAGTCGACGACGATCAGCGCGAGGACGTTGATGCCCCACGCGATCAGTAGCCGGACGAGGATGAAAGCCCACATGGTTCGGCTGCCCGCCGACCGCCCTAGAACAGCTTCTGGAGCTTCATCGCGGCGCCCATGTCGCCCTTGACCTTGAGCTTGCCGGTCATGTAGGCGGTCGTCGGGTTCTGCTCGCCGCTGACGAGCCGCGAGAACGTCTCAGCAGAGGTCTCGATCGTGCAGTCGCCACCGTTGTCCCCGTCCGCGACGTTCACACCCGCGTCCGTTACTGCGACGGTCCACGTGCCTGCGCCGTCGATCGCGAAGACGTACGTGTTGTTCATGCCTCCGGTCTTCCCCTCGGCTCTCGCGGGAAGGGTCTCGAAGAAATCAGCGATGTCCTGCGTCATCCGTGTGTCCTCCGTCTCGATTGGCCGCGAGACTACCGCACGCCTGTCACCCTGGGCAGCGCTGGCTACGGCGCCGCGATCTCGGGGGCGAGCCGCCCGCGAGCACCCGTCGGCGGCAGTAGCAGCGTCAACGCCGCGCCGAGCAGCGGAGCCACCGCGCACACCCAGAGCGCAGTCGACAGGTCGACCGAGTCGGCAAGGGCCCCGAGCAGAACGGCGGCGATGCCGCCGAGCCCGATCGAGAAGCCGATCGAAAGCCCGGAAGCCATCCCGATGTGACGCGGCATGTACTCCTGGCTCATGACCATCGTCACACTGAAGGTCCCGACGACCGCCATCCCGACGACGACGAGCGCGATCGCGCCCGCGACGCCGCCGACGCTCAGGAAGACCGCGATCGCCGGCGAGATGACGAGGCTCGAGACGAGCAGGACCGGGCGGCGGCCGAAGCGGTCGGCGGCCGGGCCGGCGATCAGCGTTCCCAGGGCGCCCGAGAGCAGCATGAACGAGAGAACGGTGTTGCCGTACCCCTTCGAGTTGCCGATCGACACCTCGTACAGCGGCACGAAGGTGATCAGCCCAAACCAGGAGACGCTGCGGATCGTGACGATGCCGAGGAGCAACGCCATGGCGCCGATCCGGTCCTCTCCAGCGCCCGGCTCGACCGTCTTCCTGGAAGCGGGAGCGAACGACAGCAGGTAGGGAGTGACCACGAGCAGCATCGCCGCGACCGCGATCGTCGGCACGGCGACAAAGGCGGCGCCGCGCACGCCCCGAGCGACGACGACGGCCGTCGTGACGATGACGCCGAGCGAGTAGCCGAGGTTGCCGCCGATCGAGAACAGCGACATCCCGCTCGCCGGCGGGCGCCGCTCACGTAGGCGGCGAACTTCGATCCCTCGGGGTGGTATGCGGCTGTGCCGAGCCCGGAGACGATGATGAACAGGAGCACCCAGCCGTACGCCGGGGACAGCGCAGCGAGCGCCATGCCGACACCGCCGACGGCCACGCCGACCGGCAGCAGCCACACCGCGCCGCGGCGGTCGGACCAGAGCCCGAACAGCGGCTGGACGATCGAGCCCGCGAGCGCCGACGCGAGGATCAGCCCGGCCGCCAGCGTGTACGAGAGGTCGTACTTCTCGACGAGGAACGGGAGCATCGCGGGCAGCGCGCCGCCGGCGAAGTCGACGGCCAGGTGGCCGGTCGAGGGGCGGCCATCGCCCGAGTGTCGATCTCCGCCCGCACGTTCAGAGCCTAGTCCGCGCGGCCGCTGGGCGGTCGGATACGATCGCCGCCGGCATGGAGATCGCCGTTGCCTCTGCCGCGTCCGAAGACTCGATCGAGATCCGGCCCGTCACCGACCCTCCGGCGGAACCGCTCGCAGCGCTCGTCGAAGAGGGCGAGGCGACGACGAGGCGAAGCGAGGCGCGCCTCGTCTCGCTGGACGGCAGGCGCGTTGTCGCGGCGGGTCTCCGGCCGCAGGCGGACGTCGACGCAGACGCCGTCCGCGACGCCGCTGCCGCCGCAGTCCGTCTCCTGCAGTCGACGGTCGGCGGCTCTCCCGCGCTTGCGCTGGACGGCTCCTTGCCGATCGGCGTCGCCGAGCAGGCGCAGGCCGCGGTCGAGGGCGCGATCATCGGCGGCTACGACCCCGGCGCCTGGAAGACTGTCACGCGCGAGGGCGCCGACGTCGGCACGCTGACGCTCGTCACCGACACGGACGTCACGGACGCCGTCCGGCGCGCGGAGACGAGCGCGTCCTGGACGAACAAGGCGAGGGATC
>CAWGXP010000012.1:0-4727 GCA_963826585.1 uncultured Actinomycetes bacterium | reverse complement strand
GACCGTGGTCACGAAGCTCGGCCAGGACGCCTTCGTACTGATCCGGGCGGCAAACGGGCGCGACGTAGATGAAGTTCTTCGCCGCCGCACGGAGCATTGCCGGGCCGCCCACATCGATCATTTCGACCGCATCCCCCTCGTCGACGCCACGCCGCCAGGCGATCTGGCCGAACGGGTAGAGGTTGACGCAGACGAGCTGGAACGGCCGGACATCGAGCGCCTCGAGCGCGGCGACGTCCTCGCCTTCGTCCTGTCGCGCAAGGATCGCTGCGTGGATGCGGGGGTGGAGCGTCTTCACCCGGCCCCCGAGCAGCTCGCCGACCCCGGTCAGCTCCTCGACGAGCGTCACGCCGAGCTCGTGCTCCTCGATGTACGCGGCCGTGCCACCGCTCGCCACGAGCTCGACGCCGAGCTCGGCGAGACCGCGAGCGAACGCGTCCAGGTCCGTCTTGTCGTATACGGAGAGGAGCGCGCGCTCGATCATCGCTCGACGAGCTCGCCGGACGACGCGGGGAAGCAGGCGGTGCTCGACGACGTGCAACCGCTCGCGGAGCGCGTCGACATCCTCGCCCGGCAGGAGCGCGAGGCGTTCCTGGGCGATGATCGGGCCGGTGTCGATGCCCTCGTCCACGAAGTGGACGGTAACGCCGGTCTCGGTCACACCCGCCTCGATCGCCTCCTCGATCGGACGTGTGCCTGCGAATGCGGGCAGCAGAGAGGGGTGGACGTTGACGACACGGCCGGGAAAGCGATCGAGGAAGCCCGGCGTGAGCAGCTCCATGAACCCGGCGCACACGACGATGCGGGCGCCGTTCTCCTCGAGCCAGTCCGCCATCGCCGCGTCGCGCGCCTCGCGCGTGTCGAACGCCGTGAGGGGAAACACGTCGGTTGGAACACCGGCGGCGCGTGCGCGATCGAGTGCCCGGACGCCGCCTGCGCTCGAAGCGACTGCGACGACAGGGAGGCTGGCGTCGAGGAGCGCCTGCAGGTTCGTTCCTTCCCCCGAAACCAGCACACCGATCATCGGGCCGCTGTGATCTGCCCGATCACGAGGCCGTCGCCGGGTTCGGGGACGACGGCGAGGTAGCCGATCCCGAGGTTGAACACCCGACGGAGCTCGTGCTCGGCGACGTGCTCGGCGAGCCACGAGAAGACGGGCGGCCGTTGCCAGGCGTCCCAGTCGATCTCCGCGGAAAGCCCGGGAGGGAGCACGCGCTCGAGGTTGCCGAGGATGCCGCCGCCGGTGACGTGCGCGAAAGCATGAGCGCTGCCGCGGAGCTCGCGCACGTCGTCGAGATAGAGGCGCGTCGGCGCTAGGAGGTCTGGACCGTCGTAGTCGTCCGTCTCGAGGATTCGACGAACCAGCGTGAAGCCGTTCGCGTGCACGCCGGCGGACGGCAACCCGAGTACGACGTCGCCGGCCACGACGCGCGAGCCGTCGATCACTTCGTCCCACGAGACCGTGCCGATGCACGTGCCCGCGAAGTCGAGCTCTCCCTTCGCGTACACGTCGGGCAGCTCGGCCGTCTCGCCCCCGATCAGCGCGACGCCCGCGACACGGCAGACCTCCGCTGCGCCCTCGACGAGCTCGACGACCTGCTCCGGGTCGATGCGGTTCGCGGCGACATAGTCGAGGAGCACGAGCGGCTCGGCGCCGCAGGTGATCACGTCGTTGATGCAGTGGGCGGCGAGATCGGCCCCGCAGGCGCGAAGGGCGCCACGCTGCCGCGCCAGCACGAGCTTCGTCCCGACCGAGTCGGTCGAAGCTGCGAGCAGCCTCGAGTCGTCGAGCGGGTGTAGGGCTGCGAAGCCTCCAAACCAGTTCGCACCGGTCGACTCGACAGCAGCTCGCAGGCGTCGGGTGACCTCTGCACCGCGTTCGATCGAGACGCCGGCGTCCTCGTACGACCGCCCGCTCACACGGCGAGTGTAGTGCCGGGGTCGCTATCTAGACTGGCCCTGTGATGCTCGCGCATCTCGGCGGTCCCGAGAACCTCTCGCCGCTCACGAGCTGGACGTTCGACCCGCTGCCGGCGAGTGCTGCTCGTCCTCGCGGCCGTCGCGTACTACCGGCGGGTCTCGACGCTCCGGCGCAGGGGGACGGCGGTCGCCGTCTGGCGCCAGGCCTGCTTCGCGTTCGGTCTCGCGACGCTTGCGATCGCGCTGTTCTCCCCGATCGATGCGATCGGGGAGCAGGAGTTCTTCTTCGTCCACATGGCGCAGCACATCTTGCTCGGCGAGGTGGCGCCGATCCTGATCGTCGCCAGCCTGACAGGCCCGATCCTCAGGCCCGTTCTCAAGTACCGCGTGATCCAGCACCTCCGCGTGCTCGCGCACCCGCTCGTCGCGCTTCCCGTCTGGGCGTTCACGCTCTACATGTGGCACCTGCCGTACTTCTACGACGCTGCGCTCGGCAACGACTGGATCCACGCCCTCGAGCACGCCTCGTTCTTCACGGCGGGCGCGCTGCTCTGGGCGCCCGTGCTCGAGCCGCTGCCTGCGCCGACGTGGTTCGGGTCGGGCGCGAAGCTCGTGTACATCGTCGTCGCCCGCTTCACGAGCATGATCCTCGCCAACGTCCTGCTCTGGGCGAATGGACCGACATACGACTGGTACCGGCACAGCGTCGAGCGCTGGGGCATCTCGCCGGCGGCCGACCAGGGGATCGCCGGCGGCCTGATGATGATCGTCGATTCGCTCGTGACGATCGGGGCGATCGCCTGGTTGTTCATGAAGCTCGCCGGCGAGAGCGAGCGCAGGCAGGAGCTAATCGAGGGCGGGATGGAGCCCGAAGCCGCGACTCGAGCCGTCCGTTACGGCCGCGGCTAGGTCGCCAGTCGCTCGGTTGCCGCGGGCTCGAAGCGAAGCTTGCCGAGGCGCCGGTCTTCGGGGATCGCGGTCGGGTAGTCGAGCGTGAGGCAGGCACGGCAGAGCGAGTCGGCTGGCCGGCTCGTAGCTTCCGTCAGGCCGTCGAGCGAGAGGTAGGCGAGGCTCGTCGCGCCGATGAACTCACGCACTTCCTCGACCGTCCGCGAGGCGGCGATCAGCTCGTCCTCGTCCGGGAGGTCGATGCCGTAGAAGCATGGGCCGATGACCGGCGGCGACGAGATGCGAACGTGCACCTCGGCCGCGCCCGCGTCGAAGAGCATCGCCACGAGCTGCCGCGTCGTGTTCCCACGCACGATCGAGTCGTCCACGACGACGACGCGCTTGCCCGTCACCTCGTCGAGAGGGTTGAACTTCAGGCGCACGCCCTGCTGGCGCAGCTCCTGGTCGGGCTCGATGAATGTTCGCCCGACGTAGCGGTTCTTGATCAGACCTTCCGAGAACGGGATGCCCGAGGCTCGGGAGAAACCGACGGCCGCAGGCGTTCCCGAGTCGGGGATCGGCAGCACGAGATCGGCCTCGACCGGGGACTCGCCTGCCAGCCGCTCGCCCATCCGCACGCGCGCGGCGTGTGCTTCCACCCCGGCGAGGTGCGAGTCCGGTCGCGAGAAGTAGAAGAACTCGAAGACGCAGAACGCTCCCTGTCCGGCCGTCGGCACCGCCTGGATCGCGCGCAGGCCGTCGGCGTCGACGAGCACGAGCTCGCCGGGCTCCACCTCGCGCACGGGCTCCGCCCCTAGCAGGTCGAACGCGCAAGTCTCCGAGGCGACGACCCAGTCGTCACCGAGCAGGCCGAGTTGAAGCGGGCGAAAGCCATGCGGGTCGCGGAACGCGATCAGCGTGCCGTCGGAGATCGCCGTCACGGAGTACGCGCCCGCCAGGCGTGACATCGCCGCAGGTACGGCCTCGTCGAGCGGCCGCGGATCGTGGGCGATTGCCGCGGCGATCAGCTCGGAGTCGGAGGTCGACGCGACCTTCGCCCCCTCGGCGGCGAGCTCGTCTCGCAGGGTCTCGGCGTTCACGAGGTTGCCGTTGTGGCCCAGTGACACCGTGCGGGCGCGGCCGTGGTGGACGAGAGGCTGGGCGTTCGTCCACGCCCCCGAGCCGGTCGTCGAGTAGCGCGTGTGGCCGATCGCGACGTCGCCGTGAAGCCCACGGAGCTTTTGCTCCTTGAACTGCGTCAGTAGGCCAAGCTCGCGCATCGCCGTCAGCCGCCCGTCCTCCGAGACCGCGATCCCCGCCGCCTCCTGGCCGCGGTGCTGGAGCGCGTGGAGCGCGAAGTGCGCGACGCGTGCGACGTCGCGGTCCGGCGCGCGGATGCCGAAGACGCCGCACATTAGACGGCACCGACCCGGAAGGCATCGACTCCCTCGAGCCGTTCGATCTCGCTCTCCGGCAGGGCGAGGATCGCGCTGGCAGTGCCTGAAGCCGTCAGCTTGACGCCGACGCCACTCCACGCGGCCGCTTCCTCCAGCGCCCGTTCGACGTTCCCGTCCGAGACGTCGTGGACGAGGCTGCAGTGCGGCGCTATCTGCCAGAGGGACGTGATGAGCGCGGCCTCGCGTTCGAGGTCGAGCGTCTCGTGCGCTCGGACTGCTAACACCGCGTCGCCGGGTTGCCAGCCGCGAGGCACACGGCGGACGTCAGGCACGAGCCCGACGCAGCCGACGACCGGCGTCGGCGGGATCGGGCGACCGTCTGTCTCGTTGTAGAGCGAGACGTTCCCCGAGACGACGGGGATGCCAAGCGCTTCTGCCGCCTGCGCGATCCCCTCGATCGCCTGCTCGAGCTCCCACGCGATCTCGGGGCGCTCGGGATTGCCGAAGTTGAGGCAGTCGGTG
>CAWGXP010000011.1:0-132599 GCA_963826585.1 uncultured Actinomycetes bacterium | reverse complement strand
TTACCTCGGTGTTTGCGGGGCCAGGAAGTAGCGTCGTCCTGTAGGTGGGAGAACAAGATCATCGCGGGCGTGCTGTCCTTTCCGGCTGTTCTCTGGTCGTTGCAGCCGGCACTCGTCTTTGTCAGGGGGATTGGGAGTCATCGCGGGCGTGACCTCCAACTCGCCGAAGGCGGCGGCGCACGCGGTAGGCATGGCGGGTCTCGTCTCGAGCGAGTTCCGGAGGCCCAACGAGTTCGAGCCCCTGGTATGCGCTGCGTGTCCGGCTGCTTATTTCGCTGCGGCTGGCGCACCGCGCGCGTTCACTGGACGGCACTGGTTCCCGGGGCGCTCGCTTTCGGTCTTGGCTTTGGCGTGATCCGGGTCTTCGAGGTCTCCTTACTCGCGCCGTACGCGCTCGCCAAGCAGGGGGACTGCGGCGTTCTCGGAGTCGCGGTGGCGCTGCTGCGGCCTCATCGGGGCCGCCTGATCGTGGCCGCGGCGGAGATCAGCGCGACCCTCTTGCAGCGACAGTCGCGAAGGCCACGCCGAGGCCCGATGGTACCCCGCCGCTCGTTGGCCCCCTGTGCTCAGAGAGAAGCCAGTGACGCTCGACCCTGAATCCCCGCCGGCAGCGGCGCCCCAGAGCGTTGAGGCGCCCGGCACGGGCGGCGGCCGCCTTGCGGCCGTACGGGACTGGCTGCGTGGCCGGGCAGACAACAGCCTCATCCGGCTGGCGCTGCTCTGGTTTCGCCGCTACCTCGAGGCGAGCCGCAACTCGGGCGCCGCGACTACGGCCTACTTCACGCTCTCCGCCCTCCCGACCGCGCTTGTGATCGTCGCGTTCTTCAACCTCGCGCAAGGCAACGAGAACGCGTTCGCGGAGCGCCTGATCAGCCACATGAAGCTCGACGGGACGACCGCGAACCTCGTCCATGACCTGTTCGGGAGCACCTCCAACAACCTGCTTGCCGCCACGCTCACGATCGTGATCGGCTTCCTGCTCTGGGGGCTCGCGATCGGCCAGCTCTACCAGGACCTCTACGCGCGCGTCTGGCGCATCCACGTCGGCGGCGTGGCCGACCAGCTGCTCTTCACGATCTGGTTCTTCGTCACGAGCGGGCTCGTCGCGCTGATGACCGTCTCCACCGCGAATCTCCGCAGCCACGGGTGGCTCGTACTCGTCCCCGCCTGGATCGCCGGCTCGACGATCTTCTGGCTCTGGACACCACGCTTCCTGCTTCACCGCACGATCCCGCTGCGCTCCCTCCTCCCGGGCGCGCTCCTCGCCGCATTCGTCCTCGGCGGCACGATCGCCACCTCGCCACTGTGGATCGGACCCACGATCAACCAGAACGCCAGGGCCTTCGGCTCGTTCGGCGCCGTCCTCGCGCTCTTCGCCTACATCCTCATCGTCATCACCATCTCGATGGCCTGCGCCGTCTTCTCGCCCGTCTGGGCCGAATGGCGGCAAACCGAGCGGAACCGGGGATAGAACCCCTACCCGAACGCTTGTCCGCGACCGAGGTCGGCAAGGAGATCGGTGAGCACGCCAGGCAAGCAGATGGTTGTCGCTGCTTTGACCAGGAGCCGCCGGCCGAACCAGGCGATCGTGTGGCAGGAATGGGTGGCGTGCGCTCCTCCGCGGGCAGTGGCTATGCCCCCGATCGTGTTCACCCAAGTGAAATCCGACGCGCGTCCTCGTTGAGCCGGCTTTGCATCGTAAGTTGGCGAAGTTGGAGACACGGGCGGCCGGGCCTATTCCGGTGCCGAACGAAGGGAGCGAAGTGCTGGCTTACACGAACAACCCGAGTTTCTGGGACGTCGTCTGGTGGATGATCCTCTTCTGCTTCTTTGTAATCTGGATCTTCGTCGTCATCCACGTGTTCGTCGACAACTTCCGCCGGCAGGATCACGGCGGCTTCGCGAAGGCAATGTGGACGGTCCTGATCATCTTCTTGCCGGTGCTCGGCGTGATCATCTACCTGATCGCACGCCCGAGCGAAGTCGTGGTCAACACCATGTAGCCGAGGTTCGACGTCGACCTGCTGCGCGCGGGGGACGCCCCTCGACGCAGCCCGGGAAAGCCGCCACTAAGTGGCGCGGGGAGGAGCACAGATGATGGACGACAGCGAGAGCAACGAACGGAGCGATCCGGGTTCACTCGGTTCCGGTTCCTTGGCCGAGCGCGAGCAGCTCAGCGAAGGTCGTCCCGACGAGGAACCGGCGGAGGCGCCGGTCGCTGCCGGCGCTGTCGAATCCGGCCAGGTTGGAGAGGAGGCTCCGCCGACTGACGGTACGCCGCCACCCAAGCCGAAGGTGGTGCCCCACTTCACGCCGAGCGAGCGGGCCGCGAGGGGTAAGTCGGCGAGGGCGGAGATTCCCCGGTCGACGCAGGGTGACATCGCGTTTCCCAAGCGCCGCGACCCTGTCGTGTTGTTGGAGGAGCAAGCCGTGTCACGGGTTCCGGAGCTGGTGCCGATCCGCTACGGCCGGATGCTGGTGTCGCCGTTTGCGTTCTACCGCGGCGGCGCGCTGATCATGGCTTCGGATCTGGCGAACACACCAAACTCGGGGCTCCGGGTACAGCTGTGCGGGGACGCGCATCTGTCGAACTTCGGAGTCTTCGGCTCGCCCGAGCGCGACCTGGTCTTCGACATCAACGACTTCGACGAGACGGCGCCAGGCCCGTGGGAGTGGGACGTGAAGCGCCTGGCGGCGAGCTTCGCGATCGGCGGCCGCGAGAACGGCTTCTCCGGCAAGGAACGGCGCAGGGTCGTGCTCGACACGGTGCGCGCCTACCGAGAGGCGATGACGGCCTTTGCGGGCATGCGTAACCTCCAGGTCTGGTACGCGGCTCTGCCGGTCGAGCAGGCGGTTCGGGAGTTCACCGCTGGCGTCGACCCGAAGCGGCTGAAAAAAGCGCAGGCCGACATCGCCAAGTCGCGCACCAAGGACAGCATGGACGCCTACGAGAAGCTGACCCACATCGTCGACGGCGAGCCCCGGATCATCAGCAACCCGCCGCTGATCGTCCCGATCGATGAGCTCATCCCCACAGAGGCAGAGCGGGACGCGTTCGAGACCGAGATCCGCGGCCTGATCCGCGGCTACCGGCGGACGCTCGAGACCGACCGTCGTCACTTGATCGAAGAGTTCCGGTACGCCGACATGGCCCGAAAGGTGGTCGGGGTCGGGAGCGTCGGCACCCGCGCCTGGATCCTGCTGTTCCTCGGCACGGACGATCAGGATCCGCTCTTTCTGCAGGTCAAGGAAGCCCAGCTGTCGGTGCTGGAGCAGTTCGTCGGCAAAAGTGCGTACAACAACTGCGGCCAGCGGGTCGTTGCCGGCCAGCGGCTGATGCAGGCGACCAGCGACATCTTCCTCGGCTGGCAACACGTCGCCGCCGGTCTGGACGGTCAACCGCGGGACTACTACGTGCGCCAACTCAAAGACTGGAAGGGCTCGTACGCCTTCGAAGCAGCCGTCCCAACGGGCGCAGCTGCATACGGGAGAGCGTGCGGCTGGACGCTCGCGCGCGCCCACGCCCGCTCCGGCGACCGGGTCGCGATCTCCAGCTACCTCGGTAAATCCGACGTCTTCGACCAAGCAATCGCAACCTTTGCCGAGGCCTACGCAGACCAAAACGAACGCGACTATCAGGCGCTCGTCGAGGCGGTGAAGAGCGGGCGCGTCATCGCCGAGCAAGGTCTTTGACGACGCAGCTCACGCGTAGCCCGGCTCGTCGGGAAGCCGCGGTCGGGCAAGGATCACGATGCTCACCGCCGCCACCCAGGCGGGGAAGAGAAGCACGCTCAGCCGAAACAGTGACACGCCGAACAGGATCACGAGCGCGATCGCGTAGCCGCTCAACGCGAGCCAGCGCGGCAGCGTGCCCGTCCGCAGTCCGATCGTCGACGTCACGACGATGAACACGGCGCCCGCTCGCACGGCGTAGATGTAGAGGAACGCATACGCGAGGCCGCGCGCGAGGCCGAACGCATCGGGACCAGGCACTGGCGCGTCCTGGAACTTGACCGTCGCGATCGGTGCGATCGCCGCCGCCGTGGCGGTGAACATCAGTGCGACGAACAGGAGACCGCTGCCGAGGAACACGGTGGCCAGGAACTGGTCCTCGTGCCGCCCGACCCTGGCCCGGATCACCGCGATGAACCAGAGAAAGGCGATGCCGGCAAACGGCGCGAGGTAGACGCCGACGAGCGCGAGGTCACGAACGTGGCCGCCGAGGTACCACGCCTCGATCTCCTTCGCGCTCGCACCCTTCGGCGGCTGCTCGCGCAGCAGCGCGATCGAGCCGACGAACAGGACACTGAAGACGAGGCCGGCGATCCCGGCGGCCCTTGGTGTCTCCGCGGCGCGGATCGGTGCCGCGGTCGCGTCGACGGTGCGCCTGGCTCCGTCATGCGCGCACGAGTCTACGACGCGAGGGCAAGATGCGCGCTCGGGCGATGACCACGGCCAGAACGCGGAGACTCTGGAGCCGTTATGGTCGTTGCGTGGCCGCGACCGGGGCGCCAGACAGGAGCGAGGCGCCGGAGCGGGCAGGCCTCGTCCTCGTCGCGCTGATCCTCGTCGCGGCGGTCGCGAACCTCAACCTGTCGGTCGCGAACGTCGCGCTGCCGTCGATCGGCGCGCACTTCGACTCGAGCCAGACGACGCTCGACCTGATCGCGGTCGGCTACTCGCTCGGCCTCGCGTGCTCCGTGCTGTGGTTCGGCGCGCTCGGCGACCGCTACGGCCGCAAGCTGATGCTGATCTCGGGGACGGCGCTCGCGATCCCGTTCTCCCTGCTTGCCGCGCTGCGCGCCGAGCGACACGGTGCTGTTCGTCGCGCGTCTCGGCGGCGGGCTCGCCGCCGGCATGGCCTACCCGACGACGCTCGCGCTGATCACGGCGCTCTGGGCGCCGGGCGCGGGCCGGACGAAGTCGATCGCGCTCTGGTCCGGGCTCGGCGGCGCGATCGCGGCGCTCGGCCCGCTGCTCTCGGGGCTGCTGCTCGAGCACTTCTACTGGGGCTCGGTCTTCCTGCTCACGCTGCCGCTGGCCGTCGTCGCGATCCTGATGGCCTGGAAGCTCGTCCCAGCGCACGTGAACGAGGGCACGGAGCCGGTCGACAACCTCGGCGGCATCCTCTCGGTCGTGCTCGTCGGCGCCCTGATCCTGGCGATCAACTTCGCGCCCGTGCCGAACGAGGGCACGCTGACGCTCGTGCTGGCGCTCGATCGCGCGTCGTCGCGCTCGTCGCCTTCTACCTCCGGCAGCGCCGCGCCGCGAACCCGCTCTACGACCTCGAAGTCGCGGCCCGACCGACGTTCTGGGTGGCCGCGTGCGCCGGGATCATCGTGTTCGGCTCGCTGATGGGCGCGATGTTCGTCGGGCAGCAGTACCTCCAGAACGTCCTCGACTACTCGACGCTTCGACGCCGGGCTCGCGATCCTCCCGGCGGCGTTCTTCATGGTGCTCGTCGCGCCGCGGTCGGCGAAGATCGTCGAGGCGCGACGGCGCGCGGTTCACGCTGCTCGTCGGCTACGTGTTCGTGCTGCTCGGCTTCCTGACGATGCTCCTGCTCTGGAAGGAGGACATCGACTACTGGAAGGTCGGGCTCGGCTACGCGTTTGTCGGGATCGGCGTCGGGTTCGCGGGCACGCCGGCCTCGCACTCGCTCACCGGCTCGGTGCCGGTGACAGCGCGTCGGGATGGCGTCGGGCACCGCCGACCTCCAGCGCGACCTCGGCGGGGCGATCATGCAGTCGATCTTCGGCGCGCTCCTGACGGCCGGCTACGCGGCGGCGGCCGGAGCGGCGATCACGAGCCTCGGGCAAGCACGTCACCGCACAGCGTCCAGAACCAGCTCACGAAGTCGTTCTCCGGCGCCGAGGACATCGCACAGCAGTATCCGCAGTACGCGAGCCAGATCACCGCCGGCGGCGAAGACAGTCGTTCCTCCACGGCGACCAGTGGGCGTACCTCGCCGGGCATCGTCGCCGTGCTGCTCGGCGCCGCGCTCGTCTTCCTCTTCTTCCCGAACGCTGGAGCGCGAGCAGGCGCTCCTCGCCGAGTACCACGCTCAGGACACCAGTTAGATACCAGACGGTCACCAGCCCGCGACACGCTGATTCGGCGCATGTGTCGTAGAGTCAAAGGTTCGCGTTCGGGGAGGAAACTACCGGGGACAAGTCCGGATCGGGTCGCGGTGAGCAGCGACCGCGTGTGCTCGTGCTCGGCGGGGCTTTGCCGGCGTGGGCGCCGTCAAGAAGCTGAAGAAGGCGAAGGCCGACGTCGTGCTCGTCGACAGGCATGACTACCACACCTTCCAACCGCTCCTCTATCAGCTGCAACCGGACTGCTCGAGACAACGGCCGTCGGGCACTCACTGCGCCCGTCCCGGCGGGCACCGGATGACGAATGCGCTTGTGAGCACGGTGATCGCATCCAGCGTCTCGTTTGGGATCTACTTCGCGGTCGCCGGATCGTTCTTCCTGGACGCGTACAAGGTGCCGCCGTATAAGTACGAGGACTGGCACCCGCTCGCGGGTGTCGCTCTAGGGCTCTTAGCAACCGTCGTCGTGACGGTCATGGTTCTCGTGGTGAAGCTCGTGGTCGGCCTGTTCGGCGCACTGAGGCTGCCGAGCATCGTCAAACCGACGGTTGGCGGGCCGTGTTCGGGGTCGTCGGCATGATGCTTCCCCTAACGATGTTTGCCGGGAGCGCTCAGCTCAAGGGTGTCATTGCCGGCGCAGGGACACTCGGGGTCGGCCCGCTCGTGGCACCGTGCTCGCAAAGATCTTTTCCTTTGCCGTCAGTCAAGCCAGTGGGTTTGTCGGCGGACCGATCTTCCCGGCGTTGTTCATCGGGGGAGCCGACGGGGTGGCCGTGCACGAGGTGGTCCCCGGCGTGCCGCTGGGGCTCGCGTTCACGTGCCTGTTCGCCGCCGTCCCCGGGGCACTTGTCTCGGCGCCGTTCGCGGCAGTCCTCCTCGCCGCGTTCGTGACGCAGGTAGGAGCGCTCCAAACCGCTCCCATCCTGATTGCCGTCGTCACGGCATTCCTCGCGATCGCAGGAGCCAAGTACTTCATCGTTTCCCGCAAGCGATAGCCGGCACGTCCGCCCGGGGCTGGGCGGGCATCTTCGGATCTGCCAGCCGTGCACTAGGGTTCGTGCGGTGACGACGCGAGAGGCGGTGTGACCATGTCCGACACGCAGACCGATGTCTTCGTGGGTGGGTATCCGGATATCGACGCAGCGACGAGCGACTTCGACGCGCTCACCAAGCTCGTCGAGGACAAGCAGGTGAAGATCGAGGCTGCGATCCTCATCACGCACGCCGAGGACGGATCGGTCAGCGTGCAGCAGACGGCCGACCATCGCGGCCGCAAAGGGGTCGAGTGGGGCGGGACCGTGGGTGTCCTCGTCGGCCTGGCCGCGCCGCCGCTGGTCGCAGCGACGGCGGTCGGCGCCGCCGCAGGGGGCCTCGTCGGCAGGTTCGTGGACAAGCGTGTCGAGACGGAGATGCACGACAAGATCGGGGAGAACCTGCCCCCGGGCACCGCCGGGATCATCGCCGTCTTCGACGATGAGCAGCGCTTCGCCGTCGAGCAGGCGCTGCCGGGCGCGCTCGCGAAGTCGATCGTGCAAACGGACAAGAAGGGCATCAAGGCCCTCAAGGACGGTCTCGCCGAAGCGATGGGGAAGTTCGTCCCCGACCGCACGGTTCTGCCGCTTCCCGACAAGAACTTCGGCGGCACGATCGGGCGGACGATCGACCAGTCGGTCCCCGACTGGACGATCATCCCCGGCCCAAAGGCACCGCAGGACGCGCCGAACGTCTTGCTGATCCTCATCGACGACGCCGGGTTCGGACAGCCAGACACCTTCGGCGGGCCGGTGGCCACGCCCAACCTCACCCGCGTCGGGCAGATGGGCCTCTACTACAACCGCTTTCACGTGGTCGCGCTGTGCTCGCCAACGCGGGCGGCCATGCTCACCGGCCGCAACCAGCACCGCGTCGGCATGGGCTCCGTCGCCGAGTTCCCCGGGCCGTTTCCCGGCTACACCGGCGCCGTGCCGAAGAGCTGTGCCGCCGTGCCGCGAATCCTCAAGGAGAACGGCTACGTCACCGGCGGCTTCGGCAAGTGGCACATGACGCCGGACCGCGAGCAAGGAGCCGCAGGACCGTTCGAACACTGGCCGCAGAACTGGGGCTTCAACCACTTCTGGGGCTTCCTGAGCGGAGCTGCGGGCCAATGGGATCCGCTCCTGACCCTCGACAACACGAACATCGGTGTGCCCGAGAGCACCGACGATAAGCCGTACTACTTCCCGGACGACCTGACCGACAAGTCCGTCGAGTGGCTGCACGCCGTCCGCGCGCAGGATTCCGAGAAGCCGTGGTTTCTCTACTACTCGACCGGCTGCGCCCATGCACCGCACCACGTGGCGAAGGAATGGGCGGACAAGTACAAGGGGAAGTTCGACCAGGGCTGGGACAAGATCCGCGAGGAGGTCTTCGAGCGGCAGAAGAAGCTCGGGGTGATCCCGCAGGATGCGGAGCTGACGCCGAGGCCCGACCTCTTCCCCGCGTGGGACTCGCTCGACGACGCCTCGAAGAAGCTCTACACGCGGCAGATGGAGGTATACGCCGGTTTCATGGACAACGCCGACTGGAACGTCGGCCGTCTGCTCGACGAGATCGAGGAGATGGGCGACCTCGACAACACGCTTGTCTTCTACATCTGGGGCGACAACGGCGCGAGCCTCGAGGGGACGACGACGGGCTCGTTCAACGAGATGACCTTCCTGAACGGCGTCGACATCGACCCCGCACAGCAGCTCGAGCTGATCGAGAGGTACGGCGGCATCGAAGCCTGGGGCAACGACCACACGGCACCGCACATCGCGGCCGCCTGGGCGTGGGCCGGCAACACGCCGTTCCAGTGGGGCAAGCAGATGGCGAGCCACCTGGGCGGGACGCGGAATCCGATGGTCGTGGCCTGGCCGTCGAAGATCGAGGCGAGTGGCGACCTGCGCTCGCAATTCACGCACTGCATCGACGTCGGCCCGACGATCCTCGAGGCAGCGGGCATCCCGGAGCCGAAGATCGTCGACGGGATCGAGCAGGAGCCGATGGACGGGACGAGCTTCCTCTACACATTCGACGATCCGAAGGCCGAGGAGCGGCACACCGTCCAGTACTTCGAGGTGATCGGTTCGCGGGCGATCTACAAGGACGGCTGGTGGGCGTGTGCCAGGCTCGACAAGAAGCCGTGGGAGTTCTCACCGCAGGCACTCGCGCCCTTCGCACCCGGCGAGTGGGACCCCGAGCAGGACACGTGGGAGCTGTATTACCTCCCGGACGACTTCTCCCAGGCCAAGGACCTGGCCGCCGCGAATCCGGAGAAGCTCGCCGAGCTGAAGGAGGTCTTCTGGCAGGAGGCGGAGCGCAACAACGTTTTGCCGCTGCTCGGCTCGATCTGCGTCTTCTTCGGCATCCTCCCACCGCTGCCGACGGTCACCCGCTACACGTTCGCGGGGGACGTCCAGAACATCCAGAAGGGGCTCGTGCCCCGCGTCGCCGGGCGGTCGTACGCGATCGAGGCGGAGCTCGAGGTGCCCGAGGGCGGCGCCGAGGGCGTGATTCTCGCCAACGCCGACTTCATCGGCGGCTTTGGGCTCTGGGTGGACGAGGAGGGCAAGCTCAACCACACCTATTCATTCCTGGGGGTCGAGACGTACAAGCAGACGTCGACGAAGCCCCTGCCGACCGGAGACGTCTCGGTGAAGATGCTCTTCGAGGCTGACGAGCAAAAGCCGGGGAGCGGCGGCGACGTCACCTTGTGGGCGAATGGCGAGCAGATCGGCGAAGGCCGCCTCGACAAGACGGCGCCGATGATGCTCACGTCGTACGCCGGCATGGACGTGAGTCGTGACAACGGCCTCGTCGTCGACCTGGCGTACGAGGACAAGGCGCCGTACCCGTTCACGGGGACAGTCAAGAAGGTCGTCTTCGACCTCAAGCCGGCTGCGTTGCATGAGGACGAGCGTGCGCTACACGAGCACGCGTCGATCCACGCGGTCGCACACGGCGTCAGCGCGTAAAGCGGGGCGGACAAGAAAGGGAGATGTGATGTCGACACAGGGGTACGAGGAAGACCAAGCGTCAGGCTGGCTCGGGTTCGCGGCGATCATGATGTTCGCCGTCGGGTTCTTTCGCATCATCTCGGCGATCGAGTACTTCGCCGACAAGCACCGCATCAACGACCTCACCGGCGGGCTCTTTCAGGGCCACACCTGGGCCTGGGGGCTCTGGGATCTGATCATCGCCGGAGTGGCGTTCCTCGCCGGGCTCTCGATCCTTGCCGGAGGCGGATTCGGGCGGGTGCTGGGCTACATCTTCGGCGTGCTCGTGATCGTTCAGGGCTTCACCGTGCTCAATCTCGCTCCCTGGTATGGCGCGCTATCGATCACGATCGGCACGCTGGTCGTCTACGGGCTCGCGTCGAACCCGAGGAGTGCGACATGAGCCGCATGTGGTGGATCATCCTGCTCGTCGCCGCCGGCGTCGGGCTCGCGATCCTCGTCGGCGTGCTCGGAGAGCGTGGCTCGAGCACCTCGGAGACAAAGTCCGAAGCCGTGTCGACGTTCTGCGGCAGCCTGAAAGGCCTGGAGACGTCGATCCAGACGCTCGTCAACATCGACACGTCGACGGCGACGAAGTCGGAGTTCCAGTCGGACGTCGACGCCGTCCAGACCTCCTGGGACCAGGTCAAGACGGACGCGCAGGACGTCCAGAACGCCTCGACCGGTGACCTCGACAGCGCGTGGAACGACTTCGAGTCGGCGGTGAAGGACATCCCGAACGACGCATCGGTGCAGGACGCCGTCAACGACGTCACGGAATCGGCCGACAACCTCGCGTCGACGGCAAAGTCGACGGCATCGTCAGTCAACTGTTCGTAACCGACGGAGCGGGGCGGATCGAGGATCCGCTCCGCGCCCTCTCCCATGGAAGCGCACGGTGCCTGAGGAATCCTCCAACACCCACACCCCGGAACCCGTATTCATCGAGCCGCGCTGGCCGATCGCGCTCGTCCTCGGCGTGTACTTCGGTGTGGCGATCGCGATCCGCATCGCACTTCCCGATCGGCCGACGCTCGGCCCGTCGTGGCTCGTACCGGGGATCGAGGCCGCGCTGCTCATCGCGCTCCTGCTCGCCGACCCGGCCCACATCGAAGGACGGGCCCGTTGGCTCCGACGGGTCGCGAACGTGCTCTGATCCTCTCGCTCGCCGTTGTCGCACTCGTCGCGACTTCGGTCCTCATCGCCGACCTCATCCGAGGGGCGAAGGTGACCGACTCCGCATCCACGCTGCTCGCATCCGGCGCGCTGATCTGGCTCGGCAACATCGTCGTGTTCAGCCTCATCTACTGGCAATTCGACAGCGGTGGGCCACTCGCCCGCTTCCGTCGCGACCGCGCCTACCCCGACCTCGCGTTCACCCAGCACATGAGCCCGGAGTTCGCGCCCCCTGGCTGGCGCCCGGTGTACGCCGACTACCTGATCCTCGGGCTGACGACGAGCACGGCGTTCAGTCCGACCGATGTCATGCCCATGACCATCTGGGCAAAGTTGACGATGGCGCTCCAGTCGGTGATCTCGCTCGCGGTCGTCGGCCTGGTGATCGCTCGGGCGGTGAACGTGTTCTCATGACCGAGGGCGTCGACCGGAGAGGCCACCGCGTCGACCTCCTTGCGACGATCCTCCTCGCTGTGGCCGCCGTCGGCACGGCCTGGAGCACGTACCAGTCGACGCAATGGCGGGGCGAGCAGGCGGTCGACACGAGCAAGGCGACCGCGGCGCAGGATCCAGTCGTCCGAGGCGTCGACGCGTGCCGGCCAGCTGACGCAGGTCGACATCGCAACGTTCATCCAGTGGGTCGACGCCGACGTCAAGGGCGACGAGAAGCTCGCGCAGTTCTATCGCAAGCGTTTCCGCGAGGAGTTCCGGCCTGCCTTCGCAGCCTGGATCGCGACCAGGCCGAAGACGAATCCCGATGCGCCACTGACGCCGTTCGCGATGCCGCAATACCGCGTTGCGGAGGCGCGGGAGAGCACACGCCTGAACACGCTCGCGGGAACCTATGCGGACGCCGCCGGCGAAGCGAATCAGCGCGCCGACGACGACATCCTCGCTGTCGTGCTCTTCGCGAGCTCGTTGTTCTTCGCGGGCATCTCGACGAAGCTCCACGCCCTGCGTCATCGCGAGGTCCTGCTCGGGATCGGGTGGCTGATCTTCCTCGGAACGGCGATCTGGCTCGCCACACTGCCGTCGACGCTGTCGATCTGACAGCCACGTAAGCGGAACTCAATCGCGTCGAGTTGCCTGAAAGTACCGATGCCCCCTGCTCGAAGCGGTTGTAGGTTCGAGCGTGGGACACATTCTCAACAAAAGGAGAGCCATGGCCACCGTTACCGAGACTCCCGTACTCGATCTACTCGAGGCAATGACCGCCGACTCGATCGAGGCGTCGACGCTCGACCGGAAGTCGCTGATGCTCGTGCGTATCGCCGCCCTCGTGGCGATGGACGCGCCGCCCCCGTCGTACCTGATGAACCTCGGCGTAGCCAGCGAGATCGGCATCACCGAGGACGACGTGCGCGGCGTGCTCACAGCCGTCGCCCCGATCGTCGGCACGGCGCGCGTCGCAGCCGCGACGACGAACATCGTTCGCGCGCTCGCGTTCGCGATCGAGACCGCAGAGCTCGACGACGAGGAGTAAGAACACCGCGCATGCGGGGCGCTGAGGTTCACGCGGCGCCCCGCTTCGTGCGGACCGGCCGCGACGGTGGTAGAGGAGCGCTGAGTCACAGCGCGAATCGGGCCGGGTGCGCGACGCCGTCCCGTCGACGGATCGCGAGGACCTCAAAGGCGTCCCGTACGAGCTCTTCATGCTCGGACTCGCGATCCTCTCGATCATTAATCTCGTTCTCGTTTCGGTGTTCGAGTGGGGGTCCCAGCACTGGTGGCTCGTCGTCTACATCGACATCATCCTCACGGCGTTCTTCCTGGGAGATTTCGCCTACCGGCTGACGACGGCTCGGTCGAAGCGTGCGTACCTCGGGCGCGGTGGCGGCGTCCTCGACCTGCTCAGCTGCTCTCCCGGCTTACGGATCCTCCGGCTGTTCCGCATCGTGCGCGCCGTGCGGATCATCCGGCGGCTCGGCGGAAGGAGGATGTTCGGCGAGCTGCGCCAGGGGTTCGCAGCCGGCACCGTCTACCTCGTCGTGTTCATGCTCCTGCTCACGCTCGAGTTCGTCGGGCTTCTCGAGCTCCGCTTTGAGCAGGATGCGCCCGGCGCGAACATCACGACCGCGGGTGACGCGCTGTGGTGGGGCTACGTCACCGCGACGACGGTCGGCTACGGCGACCAGTACCCCGTAACGATGGGCGGACGGCTCGTCGGCTGGCTGATGCTCACGGTCGGTGTGGCGCTGTTCGCGACCTTCTCCGGCTTCCTCGCCAACACGTTCCTGTCGATGAGGCGTGGCACTCCGGCGGCTCCCTCGGACACCGGCGCAGAGGCGGCATTGAAGGACGTCGAGCGGCTGCTCTCCGAGCAGCAGGCAGCGACCGAGATCCTGCGCACGCGACTTGCGGAGCTGGAAGCGCCAGCTAGTGGCTGAAGCCGGACGCCGTCGCGGCGTCGTGCACCGGGACTGGCTGCTTCTCGAGGCGTGGTAGCTGGCGCTCGAGGTCGTCGATCAGCATGTCGGCCATGTCGTGCGTAAAGCCGCGCTTGACCACGACACGAAGCGCCGCGAGATCCGTGCGATTCTCCGGGAACGTGTAGGCGGGCAACTGCCAGCCGCGCTCGCGGACGGCGTTCGAGACGTCGAAGACGGTGTAGTTGTCGATCTCGTCCTTCAGCTTGAAGGCGAACACGGGCAGCTCGTCACCCTTCGTGATCAGCTCGAACGGTCCCAGCTCTGCAATCCGAGCCGAGAGGCGCATGGCCACATCGCGCGCGTACTGTTGCACCCGCTGATAGCCGGAGAAGCCGAGGCGAAGGAAGTTGTAGTACTGGGCGACGATCTGCGCCCCGGGGCGAGAGAAGTTGAGCGCGAACGTCGGCATGTTGTCGCCGAGGTAGTTGACCCAGAAGATCAGGTCGTCGGGCAGCGCGGCCGCGTCGCGCCAGACGATCCAGCCCACGCCGGGATAGACGAGCCCGTACTTGTGGCCCGACGCATTGATCGAAGCAACGCGCGGGAGGCGGAAGTCCCACTCGAGATCGGGATCGACGAACGGCGCGAAGAAGGCGCCCGACGCACCGTCGACATGGAGTGGCACGTCGAGCCCGGTGTCAGCCTCGAGCGCATCGAGCGCCGCGGCGATCTCCCGGACGGGCTCGTACGACCCGTCGAACGTCGATCCGAGGATCGCTACGACCCCGATCGTATTCTCGTCGCAGCGCTTGACGGCCTCCTCGGCGGACAGGTGGAAACGATCACCCTCCATCGGCACGAGCCGCATCTCGACGTCCCAGTAGTTCGCGAACTTCTCCCAGCACACCTGGACGTTGATGCCCATGACGATGTTCGGCTTGTCGGCAGGCTTCCCCGCAGCCGCTCGCGCCTTCTGCCAGCGCCGCTTGAGCGCGAGCCCGCCGAGCATCGCCGCCTCGCTCGAGCCGGTGGTCGAGCACCCGGTGGCTTCGTCGGCGTCCGGGGCGTGCCAGAGGCGGCTGAGGACGTTGACACACCGCATCTCGATCTCAGCGGTCTGCGGGTACTCGTCCTTGTCGATCATGTTCTTGTCGAAGCACTCGGACATGAGCCGCTCGGCCTGAGGTTCCATCCACGTGCTGACGAACGTCGCGACGTTGAGGCGTGCGTTGCCGTCGAGCATCAGCTCGTCGTGGATGATCTGGTACGCGACGTCAGCGGGAAGCTCGTCGGCCGGCAGCTCGTGCCGCGGGACGCTGGTCGACTCGAGCGTGAACATGGGGTGCCCCTTGGTGGCGGGACCGCTGGGATGCTTCAACGCCATCGGCTCAGCCTCCGTTCAGCGACGGGCGGAACGGATGGAGCTCGTCCTGGCCCGGCTGGACGATGCCATAGCTCGACTCCGGCACCTCGTTCCAGGCGCCCTCGAGGTCTCGGATCGGCTCGGAGACGACGAGGCGCGACTCGTCGCTCACCTCGCCGAGGATCTCGAGCTCGGGGTGCAGCTTCCGGAGGTCCGCCACCTTCGTCGAGAAGAAGAGCGAGCGCGACGTCCCCTCGCTCGAGTAGCGAAACGCCCAGAGGCGCGAGCCGTCGCTCGTCGCGACCGTCATCTGGATCGGGTGCTCGATACCGTGCTCGCGGCCGACCTTCTCGATCAGCCCCACCGCTCGCGCGACGGCCGCTCGGGGGATCGTCCTCGAGGCCGAACGTCAGCGCGAGGAAGAAGAACACCTCCGAGTCCGTCGAGCCGGCGATCTCGGGCCAGAGCGACGGGTCGACGGCAAACGCGAGGTCGCGCTTGACGTCGTGGAACTGCGCGATGGCGCCGTTGTGCATCCAGAGCCAGCGTCCGTGCCGGAACGGGTGGCAGTTCGTCCACTGGATCGGGGTCCCGCTCGAAGCCCGGATGTGCGCGAAGACGAGGCCGGAGCGGACATGTCCAGAGAGCTCGCGCAGGTTGGCGTCGTTCCATGCCGGCTCGGTGCTCTTGAAGAGCCCCGGCGTCTCCGCCTCGCCGTACCAGCCGACGCCGAAGCCGTCGCCGTTCGTCGTCTCGGCGCCGAGCTTCGAGTGGAGGCTCTGGTCGATGAGCGAATGCTCGGGCGTGTAGAGCAGGCGCTCGAGCAGCACTGGGGTTCCGGAGTAGGCAAGCCAGCGGCACACGTGGAGCCGTTCATAGCACGTTGTCCGATAAGGCCGCCGACCTAGACTCTCCGAAGACGACCGCCTAGAGTCGCCCCGCATGAGCTCGTGGGGCACACCGGCCCTCCTCGCCGTCTTTCTCGCGGCGGCGATCGCCACCTGGATCGCCGGGCTCGCGCTCTCGAAGACGACCGACATCCTCGACGACCGCTTCAACCTCGGCGACGCGGTCGGTGGCCTCCTCCTCCTGGGGCTCGCCGGCTCGCTGCCCGAGCTCGCGATCACCGCGTCGGCAGCGCTCAGCGGCAACCTCTCGCTCGCCGTCGGAAACCTGCTCGGCGGAATCGCGATGCAGACACTCGTGCTCGTGCTGCTCGACGCGACGTCGAGGAAGAAGAAGCCGCTGACTGGCCTTTGCGACCTGAGCCCGATGTTCGAGGGGGTACTCGTGATCGTCGTCGCTGCTGATCGCGCTCATGGGAGCGTTCCTCCCGTCATCGACCGCTCTCGGCTCGGTGAGCCCAGCGTCGATCGGCATCGTGATCTTCTTCCTCCTGGGCGTGTTCGCAATTAACAGAGCGCGTCGCAAGCCGGCGTGGACACACACCGGCGCGGCCCCGCCGGCTCCTCAGGAAGGGCCGAACCGCTACCGCAAGTCCGCAACGAAGCTCGTGCTGCTCTGGTTCGGGCTCGCCTCGATCGTCACGCTCTTCTCCGGCGTAATGCTGGAGGAGACCGGAAACGAGCTCGCTAACGACTGGGGGATCAACGGAGCGATCTTCGGCGCGACGATCCTCGCCGCGGTCACGGCACTACCCGAGATCTCGAGCGGTATCGAGGCAGTACGCCTTGGCGACGTCGGGCTCGCGATGAGCGACATCTACGGGGGCAACGCAGTCCAGCTGACGTTCTTCCTGCTCGCGGACATCCTGGCCGGCTCACCGGTGCTGCCGACCGCAAGCGCGCAGTCGCTCTGGCTCGGGGCCGTCGGCGCGGTGATGACCGGCGTCTTCGCCTACGGCATCCTGATCAGACCCGAGAAGAAGCTGTGGCTGATCGGGCTCGACTCGGCGATCGTGCTCGCCGCCTACATCACGGCCGTTCTCTTCTTACCCGCGATACCCGGGTGAGCGACGTCGCGGAGCCCGCAGAACGGGCTCCGCGACTCCATGCGAGACTAGGCTGCCGTCCCTGCCATACCCGCCTTTGCGTCGTCCCAGCGCACTACCAGCGCCCAGAGGACGAGCACGTTCAGCGCGACGGCCAGCAGGCTCCAGAGCGAGAAGTCATATCCCCCGTCGAAGCTGAGAACGGCGAGGAAGTTGAGGCCGATGCCCAGGATCGCCGCCCAGCGGGCCCAGCTCGAGCCGATCAACAGCCCGTACCCGATGAGCGCCAGGGCTGCGCCCCAAATCATCATCACCCAGCCCCACTGGGAGACATCGAGCACGAGCGTGCCATTCTTCCCGTGGACGTAGTACTGATCCCGAATGATCGCCACGAGTCCCTGCACGATGTCGATACCACCGAGGATCATCAAGAGCATGCCGGCGAAAGCTACCCAGCCTGCCCAAGCTCCTTTCGAAGCCACATTCCCTCCTTCACTCGGAGTTGAGCGCCAGTATGCGCCCGGCCGCGGACGACTAGGCCGGCTGGAGCTGGTGCCGCCAGCCAGAAAGCACCGTGTGCACGTGCTCTGCGCCGATGATCCGCTCGTCCGGCAGCTTCAGGGCGACCGGATGGAGGATGAACGGCTGGGTCTGTGGTCCGCCGAGGCCGCCGTGGAACGAGATCAGCTCCTCGAAGGCGCAGCCCTCGTCAAGATGGGGGTCGTAGAAGCTCCCAACCATGATGTCGGCCACGTGAGCGAAGCCGTCCGTGCGCAGGAGATGCTGCCCCGCCGTCTCCGAGAAGCTCGCGAGCGGGTCGTCTCCCTCGACCCGACTGTCCGCCAGATAGCGGGTGCCGCCAGAGCCGAGCGCGACCGCGCCGTCCTTGGCCGAGCGCACGAGGAGCCAGCCGACGTGCGGATGGCTCCGGAGCGCGGGAATCAGCTCCGGGTGGCGCTCCTCGATCTCTTCCAGCGTGAGCCGCCGCGTCTCTTCCATCAAGTAGATGAGGCCGAGGTTCCCGGAGCCGAGCACGACGACCTGCCGGTCGCCGACCTCCTTCTTCTTCGGCTTCTTCTTCGAGGCACCTCCGGTGGCCTCGCCGACGGCGAGGCCCGCCATCGAAGCTTGCTCGTCTCCGCCCGGGATGTTCTGGACGTGGCCGCCACCCGAGAGCGAGCGCTCGACGAGCTCGTCGAGCCCGAAGCCGTTCCGCTGCTTGAAGGTTGCGCCCTGCGTCTGGCCGTGGTCGGAGAGGACGACGATCTCGTACGGCCGCGGGGCGAAGCGCCGGGCACGGTCGATTCGCCCAAACTGCTGATCAAGCTTGCGTAGCGCCTCGAGCGTGTCCGAGCGCTCGAGGCCTGAGTGGTGTGCGACCTCGTCGTAGCTCGAGAACGTCGCGTAGATCGCGGGCCGCCCACGCATCATGTCCGTAAGGACGCCGTACACGACCAGGTCGCGGACGACGACGCACATCGTCGCTCGGAGCAGCGGGTAGATCCCGCCGCGGTGTCCGCGCGGTCGCACGTCACGCCGCCTGGCGCGCATCGAGGCTGTCACCTCGAGGACGATCTCCCAGAAGAAGAGGACGAGCGAGCGCGTGACGTTGAACCCGTTCGCGAAGAAGGCCCGATACCCGGGGTTCGAGCGCTTCTCCGCGGACATCCGGCTGACGGTGAGGATGACTTCGTCCGCCTCGCCCGACAGGAGGTTCCCCCGGCTCGATCCACCATTGATCAGCAGACCGATTCCGGTTGCCCGCTCGCGCTCGATCTCCGCGCAGTCGTCTGGCCCCGAGCAGGCGATGATCCGCCCCGTGGACTTGTCGACCCAGCGGAAAGCCGGGATGTCGTCGTTCGACCCGAGGAGGATCCCTGCCTGGCTCGCGCCCGTCTGCGATGAGAGGTCGGGCTCCCACTCGGCGACCGCGTGAGTTCCCTCCGCGACCCAGATCGCCATGTTCGGGGCGTTGCCGTCGCGCATCGCCCGGCGCAGAATCGGCAGGGCGAGGCCGTCGATCTCGAGGAACAGGATCCCCGGCGTGTCGGTGCGGTCGCTGCCACCCTGGCGCTTCGCCACCCGCTGGACGACCTTGAGCGTGTACGTGTCGTCGTCGTTCGTTCCGAAGACGACGTCGAGGACGACGGTCGCGGCCGCGGCGACGAGCGCCGCGAGCAGCGCCCAGCCGAAGTTGTCGACGGTGATCCACTCCGGCCGGATGTCCGAGACGGCGAGGAGCATGAGGGCGTCGAGCACGAGCACGAGCACGAAACCGAGCAGCGCCATCAGCGGTAGCCGGAGCGCCGCGATGATCGGCGGCAGCAGGGCGTTCAGGACGGCGATCGCGAGCGCTGCGGCAAGTGCGCCTCCGAAGCCCTCGACCGAGACGCCGGGGACGAGCGCGGCCGCCACGAGCAGCGCCGCAGCGCTCAGCAGCCACGCAATGACGATGCGGACCGGGCGGTACTTGGGCCGCTCGGGATGCCAGGTGACCGCGTCACCGAACGTGGCGTCTGCCATGCACGGACCCTAACACCGCGTCTCGTAGGCTCTAGTCGTGTCCCTTCGCATCACGTACGTCGGGCACGCGACGGTGCTCGTCGACATGGACGGCGTGCGCCTGCTCACGGATCCCGTGCTGCGCAGCCGAGTCATGCACCTTCGCCGGTCGGCGGCTGCACCTGCCTCGGCGCTCCGCGGGCTGGACGCCGCGCTCGTCTCACACGGGCACTGGGATCATCTCGACCTGCCGTCGCTCGACCGGTTAGGGCGCGAGCTGCCCGTCGTGTGCCCGCGCGGCATCGGGCAGCTCCTGCGGCGGCGGAAGTTCAGCCATGTGGTCGAGGTCGAGGAGGGCGAGCGCATAGCGATCGGCGGCCTGAGCGTCACCGCGACGTTCGCCGAGCACGACGGCTCGCGCGGTCCGCTCGGTGTGCAGGCACCGTCGTTCGGCTACGCGATCGAGGGCTCGCGCCGTGTCTACTTCGCCGGCGACACGGACCTCTTCGAGGGCATGGCCGATCTTGGCGTGTTCGACGTGGCCCTGATCCCGGTGTCGGGCTGGGGCTCGAAGGTCGGCCCAGGCCATCTCGACCCAACGCGAGCGGTGGAGGCGGTCGAGCGACTGCGGCCGAGGCTCGCGATCCCCATCCACTGGGGCACGTACACGACGCTCAACCGTCGGCCGACGCGCGAGCCCGCGGACGAGTTTGCCGCGCTCGCCCGTGAGCAGCTACCCGACGTCGATGTCCGCGTGCTCGACGTCGGCGAGTCGTTCGAGCTCGATTAGGGCCGATCTTCGAGCTTCGACTCGATCGCGGTCAGCCGCTCCTCGAGCTTTTGGAGCACCTCAACCAGCTCGTCTTCCTTCTTCGCGCGAAGCTTGCCCTCCTTTTCCTGCGCCTCCTGCTGCTGGCTCGAGACGAAGAACGACGTCACGGTTGCGGTCAGGAACGAGAGGAACGTGACGCCGAGGATGATCACCACGCTGCCGACGACACGACCCCAGGCGGTGTGCGGAACGACATCGCCGTAGCCCACGGTCGCAAGCGTGACGATCGCCCACCAGACGGCGATGCCGAAGGTCGGAAAGTCCTTCTTGTCGATGATGTGGACGAGGAGCCCGGAGCCGAGCCCAAGCAGCACCGTCACTGCGGCGAGGTACGGAAAGATCCTGCGGCGACCGACGGCCTTGCCGATCGACCGCTGGAGACGGCTGCCGAACTGTGTCATTGCTCTGCCCCGGCTAGGCGGCGCGAGCGGGGCCGGCAGGGAACTCGCGCACCGTCAGGCGGCGGAACGCTTCTGTCCCGAGCGCGACCAGTCCGGCAAAGATCACGATCCAGAGGGGCTGGCGGAACGCCGGCGTCGGCCCCCAGAGGACAACGAGGAGGTAGACGACGCCGACGACGGCGTAGACCATGCCTGGTCGCTCGCGCATTGCAGGGGCGAGGTGACTACGCACCCACGTGGCGGGCCGCGTCGGGCCGGCAAGAATCGCAGCAAGAGCAACCACGACCCCGTAGCCGATGGCCGACCATGCGATCCCCGAGAGAAGATCCGTTCCGATCAGCCACACGTGGCTCGCCGGCACGCGAACCGCCTGAGAGTTCGTCAAGGTGTCCACGATCCAGTTCCCAGCGAGCTTTCGCACAACGAGCAGGAGGACGCCGACGATCACAAACGTAAAGCCGACGTTTCGGAGCGTCTCGCGGCGCCGGCCCTTCGCGATGTAGACCGCGGCCGCGAACAGCAACAGAACGGCGATCGCCAGGAAGATCGAAAGTGCACGGATGATCTTGACGCCCTTCTGCGCCGCGTCGAGCTGGTCGGAGTGCATGATCACGATCTTTCCGGCGTCCGGGCCGAGGCGCTGCTGGAGCCCCGCGCCGAGCCCGATCCGGTCACCGAGCTGCTCGATGAGCGGTCTCAGGTCGAGCACAACGTCGCCGTTCGTCGTCACAAGGCGGTCGCTGTGCCCCTCGACGACGTTGATCAGCGCCTCGTGCGCCTTGCGGTTCGCCTCCCTCCAGAGCGTCTGAACGCCCGGCCTCGCGAGGAGGCTGTCCGCCGCGCGGATCGAGAGCTCACGCAGACCGCCTGCGATCGGACCGGCGAGCGGCTTCACGTCCGGAGGTAGCTTCTGCTGGAGCTCCGCTGCGACGTCGACGTTCGCGTACAGCTGGTCGACCATGTACACGGACAGCGCCTGCCGGATCTCGGGATCCTCGAGCAGGCGCGAGCTCGTCGCAACCCACCTGTCCGTCTCGAGCGCCTGCCGCTTGACCCAGACGGTGAGCGCAGACACGAAGCCGATCAGCGCCGCGAGCAAGATGCACGCCCAGACCGCGATGCTTCGGCCACGGGACAGGTGCTGGCCAGCCACGGAAGGACCCTACTCGATCGCGACGCGTGTCACGCGGCCGCGAGCTCCTGCTTGAGACCCCGCAGGCGGAACGCGAGGATGATGTCCGTGATCCCCTTCGACAGGCACATGACGCCGACGTAGACGACGAGCAGGATCACTTGCTCGTTGAAGTCGCCGGCGACCCAGAAAGCAAGGCCGAGCTCGATCAGGCCGACGATCAGCTGGATCCACCAGAGCTCGTTCTCGCGCTTCAGCGCGAAGGCCATGATCACGTCGAACGTCCCCTTGAACAGGAACCACCAGCCGATGATCGAGGCGAGGGCGAGGAAGGTCCAGTTGGGGTTCGCGAACGCCACGATCCCGGCGATCACGAAGATCACTCCGAGGATGCCGTGGAACCACTTCCAACCGCCCTGCACGGCGGAGAGGGAGAGGAACTCGTCGATGCCAGCGGCGATCGCGATCACCCCGAAGAGGATCGAGATCGCGTACACCGTCGACAGCTCCATCCGAAAGACGATCAGCGACATGATCAGCCAGAGCACGCCTGCGACGAGGAACACCCACCACGCCTTCGAGACGCTCCGTGCTACGTCCGCTGCGTCATAGCCACCGGTACTCATCGAGCTCCCTCCTTCGTCGTGATCTTGCGCATCCTATGAGCTTTTCCGGATCGGTATGCCGAATTGCTCCGCCGGGCGAAGAGCTCCGCTGCAGGCCTCGCACGTGACGGCAAAGGCCGAGGAGAAGCGCGCGTCACACGTCGGGCAGCGTGACCGGATCTCTCCTCCGCACTGAGGGCACGCGTCCGGCAGCTCAGCCTCGAGATCGTCGAAGTAGCGCTGGGCGAAGCCGCAGCGCAGGCAGACGGCCACCCAGTCACCGAGCACCTTCCGCCGTTCCTCGCGAAGCCAGTCCGCCGCCTTGCCCATGCGGATGACTCTAGTCGAGCTGTGTGGCGCTCAGCTCGAGCTGTGTGGCCCTCAGCCTCGCGCCGCGCGAATCAGCGGTACGGCGAAGACGATGCAGAGGAGCAGCGTGAGGAACAGAGGGTGGACGAAGATCGCAAGCACGATCCCGAGCGCCACCGGTAGGAACAACACGAGCAGGACGATCGCGAGGATCTTGACGGTCTTCGGGCTCATTGGCGGGCGATCGTACCAGCGGCCGCGCACCACCCTCGGTGTCAGACACCACTCGGATCGCTCGTCGAAACAGCCACGCGCAACAAAGACGCGGACGAGTCGGACACCAGAGTGCGTCACAACGATCGCGCTGTGGAGACATCGGCACAAAATTGCTGCTGTCTCCCCTTGACAGGAAACGGTGTCTGACACCGGCGGGCGCCAGCGTTGTGTGCAGCGGTCGGACTCGGATCGCCGACGACCCCGAGCGATAGAGTGTGCGCCCGATGGCGATCGCCCGCGAAGCCGAGCCGGTCGGCTCACTTGCCGAGGTCCGGGAAGCGGGCCTCGACCGCGAGGATCTCCTCGCCATCTACCGCAACATGCTGATCACGCGCGGGATCGAGGAGCGCGGCCACATCCTCTACAAGCAAGGCAAGATCCCCGGCTCGTTCTACACCGGCCGCGGGAACGAGGCAGCCTCCGTCGGCGTCGCGATGGCGATGGGCGCCGAGGACGTCGGCACGCCGCTCCACCGTGACATGGGCGTCCACATCACCCGCGGCGTCGAGCCGTGGCGGATCTTCGCGCAGTACATGGGGCGCGCGGGCGGCCCGACCGCGGGCAAGGACGGGAACGTCCACATGGCCGACATGAACCTCGGGATGATCGCGATGGTCAGCCACCTGCCAGCGATGCTGCCGGTGGCGGTCGGCTGTGCGCTCGCCTTCCGCATCCGCGAAGAGCGGCGCGTCGCCGTCGGCTGGTTCGGCGAGGGCGCCTCCGCGCGCGGCGACTGCCACGAGGCGATGAACTTCGCCGGCGTCCGGCGGTTGCCGGTCGTGTTCATCTGCGACAACAACCAGTGGGCGTACTCGACGCCCAGCCATCTCGAGTACGGCGTCGAGCACATCGCCGACCGCGCGCAGGCCTACGGCTTCGACGGCGTCGTCGTCGACGGCACGGACGTCCTCGCTGTCTACCGCGAAACGCGGCACGCGATCGAGAAGGCACGCGAGGGAGGCGGCCCGACGCTTGTCGAGTGCATCACGCTCCGCATGGAAGGCCACGCGGTGCACGACGACGCCTTCTACGTACCCAAGGAGATGTTCGAGGAGTGGGCGCGCCGTGACCCAATCGAGCGCTTCCGCGCCTGGCTCAGGGACAACGCGGCGTTCGCGGACGAGGAGGAGGACGAGATCTCGGCCGACGTCAAGCGCCTGCTGAACGAGGCGATCCGACTTGCGGAGGAATCGCCGATGCCGGATCCCTCCACGCTCACTGCGGGCGTCTACGCGACGGCCGAAGAATTGGATACCCCTCACCACAAGTGAGCCCATGGCCGAGCTGACCTACCTTCAGGCGATCTCCGACGGGCTCCGGCAGGAGATGCAGCGCGACAAGCGCGTGTTCGTGATCGGCGAGGACGTCGGCGTCTACGGCGGCGCCTTCAAGGTCACCCAGGGCTTCCAGGACGAGTTCGGGCCCTGGCGCGTGATCGACGCGCCGCTGTCCGAGACGGCGATCGTCGGCGGCTGCACCGGTGCAGCAATGATGGGGCTCCGTCCCGTCGCCGAGATGCAGTTCGCGGACTTCGTCTCGTGCGCCTGGGACCACCTCGTCACGGTGGCCGCCAAGCAGCGCTACCGGGCGGGGACGCCCGTGCCGATCGTCGTCCGCCTCCCGTCAGGCGGCGGCTTCTCCGGCGGGCCGTTCCACTCGCAGAACCCGGAGAGCTCGTTCGCGCACATCCCCGGCCTGAAGTGCGTGTGCCCCGCGACGCCCGAGGACGCGAAGGGACTGCTCATCTCCGCGATCGAGGACCCGAACCCCGTCCTCTACTTCGAGCACAAGCATCTCTACCGGCGGATCAAGGGCGAGGTGCCCGAGGAGCGGTACACGGTGCCGCTCGGAAAGGCACGCATTCACCGCGAGGGCGACGACGTGTCCGTGATCACGTGGGGGGCGATGGTGTACACGGCCGACGAGGCCGCAACCGAGCTCGAGGCGGAGGGGATCTCGGTCGAGATCGTCGATCTCCGCACCGTCCTCCCGTGGGACAAGGAGGCGGTGCTTCAGAGCGTGCGGAAGACCTCGAAGGTGCTCGTCCTTCACGAGGACACGCACACCGGCGGCTTCGGCGCCGAGATCCTGGCGACGATCGCCGAGGAAGCGTTCGAGGACCTCGACGGGCCGGTGCGCCGGATCACCGCACCCGACTGCCCAGTGCCGTTCTCACCCCCGCTCGAGAAGGCGTACATCCCCCAGGTCGAGGACGTCGTCGCCGGCGTCAGAGAGCTCGCGGAGTACTAGGCCTTGGCCACGGCCGTCGTCGACGTCGTCATGCCCCAGATGGGCGTCTCCGTCTCGGAGGGGACGATCCTCAAGTGGCTGAAGCAGGTGGGCGACACGATCGCCGCCGACGAGCCGCTGCTCGAGATCTCGACGGACAAGGTGGACACCGAGGTGCCGAGCCCGGGCGCAGGCGTGGTCCGCGAGATCCTCGTCCAGGAGGGTGAGACGGTCGACGTCGGGACCCGGTTGGCCGTGATCGCGCCGGAAGGCGCGGAGGTGGAGGCTGAGCCCGAGCCCGAGCCCGAGCCAGAGCCGACACCCGCCGCCGAGGTGCCGCCCCCCGCCCCAGCACCAGCAGCCCCGGCACCGGCGGCTCCGACACCCGCGCCTGCCGTGGCGGGCAACGGCGGCGGCGAGCGGACGTTCGTCTCCCCGGTCGTCGCACGGATCGCAGCCGAGCACGGCGTCGACGTGGGCCAGGTCGCCGGCACCGGCGCCGGCGGACGCGTGACGAAGAAGGACATCCTCGCGTTCGTCGAGTCAGGCGGAGCCGCTGCGGCGCCCGCCCTCGCTCCCGCCGAGGCTCCTGCCGAGGCTCCCGCCGTCGAGCCCGCGCCAGCAGCTGCAACGTCGCCAGCTGCGGCGCCTGCAGCAGCCCCGCCTCCACCGCCGCCACCGGCTCCTGCTGCCGCCGCGCCGCCGCCCGCACCTACACCCGCGCCGGCACCGGCACCCGCCGTCGGAGGCGAAACCGTCGAGCCGATGAACGCCATGCGCCGCGGCATCGCGGAGCACATGCGCCGATCGCTCGACACGTCCGCTCACGTGACGAGCGCGATCGAGGTCGACATGTCGACGGTCGTCGCGCTCCGCGAGAAGCTGAAGAAGGAGTACGCCGAGAGCTACGGCGTCAACCCGACGTATCTCTCGTTCGTCGCGCGAGCGACGATCGACACTCTGCGCGAGTACCCGTGGATCAACGGCGAGATTCGGGGCGAGTCGATCGTGACGCGGAACTACGTCAACCTCGGCGTCGCCGTCGAGCTCGAGGACGGCAAGGGCCTGATCGTGCCGGTGATCCGGAATGCGGAAGGCCTCAACCTGCTCGGCATCGCACGCGCCGTCGTCGACCTCGCCGAGCGCTCGCGGACGAAGAAGCTGCTTCCCGACGATGTCCAGGGCGGCACGTTCACGATCACGAACCCGGGCGGCTACGGGACGTTCCACGGCACGCCGGTGATCAGCCAGCCGCAGGCGGCGATCCTCGGCACGTACGCCGTCGTCAAGCGCCCGTGGGTAATCCAGGACGACCGCGGCGCCGACGTGATCGCGATCCGCCCGATCATGAACTTGACCCTCACGTACGACCACCGGCTCGTCGACGGCGCGCTCGCCGGCCGGTTCCTCCGGGATCTCCGCCACCGGCTCGAGACCTGGGGCGAAGAGCGCTACTAGGCCATGGCGCAGCGCATCGTCCCGTTTATCGCCTACGAGGACGCCGCTGCAGCAATCGACTGGCTGACGGAGGCCTTCGGCTTCCGCGAGAGCGCCGAGCGGATGACCGACGAGAACGGCGTCGTCGGGCACGCCGAGATGGAGCTCGACGGCGCGCGGATCATGCTCGCCACGCCCAGCCCCGAGTATCGCGGGCCGCGGCGCCATGCAGAGGAGTGCGAGCAGGCGCGAAAGTGGCTCGACAACCCGTGGGTCGTCGACGGGTTGTTCGTCGAGGTCGACGACGTCGCCGCGCACCACGAGCGAGCGGTGGCGCGTGGCGCGAAGGTGCTCCGCGACCCGGAGGAGCCCGGCATCGGCTTTCGCATCTACACGGCGGAGGACCTGGAGGGCCACCGCTGGATGTTCGGAGAGAAGATCTGAAGACGGAAGACGCCGCGCGGCGCTGGCGCGAGACGTGGGCACGGGGCTGGCGCGAGCACGACGCCGCGGCGATCGGTGAGCTGTATGCGGACGACGCGTACTTTTTCTCGCACCCGTTCCGAGAGCCGGAGGACCCGCGTACCTATGTCGAGCGCGTGCTCGGCGAGGAAGAGGGGGTGCCGGAGGTCTGGTTCGGTGAGCCTGTGACGTCGGGCGATCGGGCGGCGGTCGAGTACTGGGCGACGATCCACGTGAAGGGACAGGACGTGACGCTCGCGGGCGTCTCCTTCCTGCGATTCGATGGCGATGGGCTCGTCGTCGAGCACCGGGACGTCTGGGCCGAGGCGGACGGCGCGCGCGAGCGCCCGTCCCGCGACCGCTAGATTCACGCCATGGGCGACGGCGGCATGCGCGGGAGTTGTCTGTGCGGCGCCGTCACGTTCGAGCTCGGCGAGCCGTTCATCCGCGTTTCGCACTGCCACTGCACGACGTGCAAGGCGATCTCCGGCGGCGTCGGCACGGTCACGGGCCGCGTCCACACGGATGCGGTCGACGTACTGATGGGGCGTGAGCTCGTGACGACGTACCTCCCCGAAGAGGGCACCGGCAAGAGCTTCTGCAGCGTCTGCGGCTCGAATCTCTTCGGCTCGGGCTGGCCGGCGTCGGCATACACGGGCGTGCGGCTGAGCGCGCTCGACGAGCCGCCCTCGGAGAAGCCCGAGATGCACATCTGGGTGCAGTCGGTCGCTTCCTGGGAGACGCTCCCCGACGACGGCGCCGACCGCTACCCGCAGGGGGCTCCTGGGCCATGAAGCCCGCGTACCTCCTCGACCTCGGCGTGACACCCTACGACGAGGCCTGGGACCTCCAGCGCTCGCTGGCTGCGGCCGTCCTCCACGGCGCGATCCCCGACACGGTGATCATGCTCGAGCACCCGCCGGTGATCACGGTCGGCCGTCGGACGGACGACGGCGAGCTCCACGTGCCGGACGGCGCGGCCATCGAGGTCCGCGAGACCGACCGCGGCGGCAAGTCGACGTACCACGCGCCGGGACAGCTCGTCTGCTACCCGATCCTCGACCTCAACCGCCACGGCCGCGACGTGAAGAAGTACTGCCGCGACCTCGAGGAAGCAGTGATTCACACGCTCGCCGGCTTCGGACTCGAGGGCACGCGAATCGAAGGGCTGACGGGCGTCTGGCTGACACCGCCGCCTCGCAAGATCTGCTCGATCGGTGTCCGCGTCTCACGCTGGGTGACGACGCACGGGTACGCGCTCAACGTCGACCTCGACCCGGCGCCGTTCACGAGCTGGATCACGGCCTGCGGGCTCGAGGACACGTCCTTTACGACGATGGCGCGGGAGCTCGCCGACCCGCCGACGGTCGCGGATGTCCGCCCGGTCGCCGCAGCGGCGATCGCCGAGGTGTTCGACCTCGTGCTCGAAGCGCTGCCCGCCGAGGACGGCGCCGGTCTCTGGCCGCAGCCGCTCCACGAGAAGATCGGCGCGCGGTGACCCCGCTCGAGGAGGCCGCGGCGCTCTACGACGAAGCGGCAAAGCAGCTCGACCTCGCCGCGCGGCACTGTGAAGTGACGGCCGCGCACTTTCGCAACGAGGACGTGCCGCGCGCGGCTGCACATGCGTGGGCGGCGCTCGGCCATCTCAAAGAAGCGGAGCGGATGCTCGAGGATCAGGCGCGCGAGCACAGCCGCAGATCGAGCGTCTAGGCTGACACGATGGAGCCGTCGCTTCCCGTCGCCGAGCGCCCGCGTCGCCCCGAGTGGATGAAGGTGCGCGCGCCGAGCGCCGACACGCGCTACTTCGACGTCAAGAAGCTGATCCACGGCGAGCGCCTGCACACGATCTGCGAAGAGGCGCGCTGCCCGAACATCGCCGAGTGCTGGGGGCGCGGCACGGCGACATTCCAGATCCTCGGCGACACGTGCACCCGCGCGTGCCGCTACTGCTACGTCCACTCGGGCAGGCCCGACGCGCCGCCCGATCCGCTCGAGCCGCTCCGGCTCGCGCACGCGGCGGCGCAGATGGAGCTCAAGCACGTCGTCGTCACCTCCGTCGACCGCGACGACATCGCCGATCGCGGCGCCGGCCACTACGCGGCGACGATCCGCGCGTTGAAGCGCGAAGCTGCCCGGCTGCTCGGTCGAGGTGCTGACGCCCGACTTCCTCGGCGTCGAGGAGGAGGCGCTCCAGACCGTGCTCGCCGAGCGCCCCGACGTCTTCAACCACAACATCGAGACCGTTCGCCGCCTCCACGCGCGCATGCGCGGCGCGAAGGCGTCGTACGACAAGGCGCTCTGGCTGCTCGCACGGGCGAAGGAGATCGCCGACTACCCGGTGCTGACGAAGTCGGGGATCATCGTCGGCCTCGGCGAGACGAACGACGAGGTCGTCGAGACGATGAGCGACCTGCGCGCGCACGGTGTCGACGTCGTCACGATCGGCCAGTACCTCCAGCCGTCGGCGAAGCACGCGCCGATCGACCGCTGGGTGCACCCCGACGAGTTCCGCTGGTTCCGCGAGCAGGGCGAGGCGCTCGGCTTCGGCTCGGTCTTCTCCGGGCCGCTCGTGCGCTCGAGCTACCGCGCGGACGAGCAGCGTCACGCGGCCGAGACGGCCGCGGCGCGGTCGCGTACTAGCTGGGCCGCGCCCGGCGTCGACCCTTACGGGGCCGCGGTGTGCGGTTTGGCCATCTTCCGGTAGTCGAGCGCCTCATCGAGCACCTCGTCCGAAACCCCGGCCTCGCGCGCGACCTCGCGCAGCGACCGGCCTGACGCCGCCGCCTCCTTCACGATCTCCGTCGCCTTGTCGTAGCCGATGTACGGGTTGAGCGCCGTCGCCGCGGAGAGCGTCAGCTCCGCATAGCGCTCGCACTGCTCGCGGTTCGCCTCGATGCCGTCGACGCATTTCTCGGCGAAGAGACGTGATGCGCTCGCTAGCAACTCGATCGAGTCGAGGAGGTTGCGCGCCATGAGCGGGCACGAAGACGTTGAGCTCGAAGTGCCCCTGCATGCCCGCCGACCGTGATCGCGGCATCGTTTCCGATCACCTGGGCGGCGACCTGCGTGACGACCTCTGGGATGACCGGGTTGACCTTGCCGGGCATGATCGACGAGCCCTTCTGGAGCTCGGGGAGAAAGATCTCGGCGAGCCCGGCGCGCGGGCCGGACCCCATGTAGCGAAGGTCGTTGGCGATCTTCGTCAGCGACACGGCAACGGTCTTGAGCGCGCCTGACACCTCGACAAGACTGTCGCGCGCGGCCTGAGCCTCGAACGGGTCGACGGGCGGAGCGATGGGCAGGCCCGAGCTCTCGCCGAGTCGCTCACGCACGCGCTCGGCGAACTCCGGGTGGGTGTTCAGACCTGTGCCGACCGCCGTGCCGCCGAGCGGAATCTGGCCGAGCCGCGGCAGCGCGTGCTCGATGCGCGAGATGCCCTGCCGCACCTGCGCGGCATAGCCTCCGAACTCCTGGCCGAGCGTGACGGGGACGGCGTCCATCCAGTGCGTGCGGCCGGACTTGACGACATCGTCGAACTCCTCGGCCTTCCGCTCGAGCGAGGAGGCAAGCCGGCCCAGCGCGGGAACGAGGTCGTGCGTGATCTCATCGAGCGCGGCGAGGTGGACGGCGGACGGGAAGACGTCGTTCGACGACTGACCCATGTTCACGTCATCGTTCGCGTGGACGTCCGCGCCGGCGAGCGCGGCGATCACCTCGTTCGCGTTCATGTTCGACGACGTCCCCGACCCGGTCTGGAAGACGTCGATCGGGAACTGGTCGTCGAGCTCCCCGGCTGCGATGCGATCGCCTGCGGCAGCAATCCGCTCGGCCTTGTCGGCGTCGAGCAGCCCGAGCTCTGCGTTTACACGGGCCGCAGCCGCCTTGATACGACCGAGCCAGCGGGCGACGGGCGCAGGGATCGGCTCACCCGAGACGGGGAAGTTCTCAACGGCCTTCGTCGTCTCGGCTCCCCACAGCTGCTGCTCCCGTCGCGGCCACGAAGCGAGTCTAGCCACGGGCTGCCGCGAGCAGCTCCGCCCAGGAGGTGAGCTTGACCCGCGGGCGGCCCAGGGGCTCGCCGAGCGCGCGTTCGGCCTCGTCGATCGCCTCCCAGCCCGACTGGCTGACGACGTCGGCGCCACGCTTGGCCAGCAGCGCGTCGACGTCCGCTGCGCCCGCCTCGCAGCCGCCGATCGCGCCCGCCTCGGCGTCCACGAGCAGCAGCTCAACCGTCTCGGACGCATCCTTCTTGTTCGTCCCGATCACGCCGGTCGGGCCGCGCTTGATCCAGCCGGTGCAGTAGACGCCGGGAAGCGGAGCGCCGTCCTCTCCGAGCACGCGACCGCCGTCGTTCGGCATCGTGGCCGTCGCCTCGTCGAACGGGACGCCGTCGAGCGGCAGCCCGCGATACCCGACGCTCCGAAAGACGGCGCCGCACGCAAGCGTCTCGACCTCGTCCGTCGCAACAGCACGGACGCTGCCTCGACCGTCCGGCTCGAGCGTGTTCCGCGCGAGCTCGATCCCCTCAACGCGCTCCCTGCCGAGAATCGCCGTCGGCGAGTGGCTGAACCTGAGCACGACGCGGCGCGGCTTTTCCGCGGGCGAGCGCGTGGCGAACCCATGCAGCACCTCGAGGTTCCGCTTGACGATGTGATCGGCAGCGTCGAGCTCGGCCTGGCTCGCAGGATCGAGCTCGACCTCCGCCGGGTCGACGATCACATCCGCGCCCGCTAGCTCCCCGAGCTCCGCCAGCTCGGGGGTGTCCACGCCGCCTGCACCGGCCCGCGGCGGCCGACGACGACGATCTCCTCGATGCCGGAGCCAACGATGGCGGCGATGGCCGGATCCGTCGTGTCCGTCGGTGCCAGCTCCTCCTCGGTCAGCGCAAGCATCCGCGCAACATCGAGCGCGACGTTGCCGTTGCCGATCACGACCACGCGCTCACTCGACAGGTCGAAGGCGAGATCCTGGAAGTCGGGGTGGCCGTTGTACCAGGCGACGAGCTCTGTCGCCGCCCACGAGCCGTCGAGGTCCTCGCCGGGGATCGCCAGGCGCCGGTCGGTCTGCGCGCCGAATGCGTAGACGACCGCGTCGTAGAGGCTCGCGAGCTCCTCATGGGAGACGTCGCCGCCCGACGTCCACGTTGCCGAGGAAGCGGTAGCCCGGCAGGCGCGCGGTCTTCTCGAACGCCCGCGACACCGCCTTGATGTTGGGATGGTCGGGCGCGACGCCCAGGCGGACGAGCCCCCACGGCGTCGGCAGCCGGTCGAGCATGTCCACCCCGGCGACGAGATCGGACCCGAGCAGGCTCGCGGCGGCATAGAAACCCGCCGGGCCGGAGCCCACGATCGCGACGCGCAGGCCGCTCACCTGGCCGAGGAGCCGCTCGTCTCGTCGGGTATCGACCACGCGGCGCGAGCCAACAGCCCGGATAGGCCGAGGATCACGAGCGCGTTGATCGGGTGGAAGGCGCCGACGAACGCCGTGCCGAAGCCGATCTCGGCGAGCGCCACCTGAAGGACGAACAGCGCCGCGAGCGCCGCGGCGAGCATCGACCACGGGCGCCCGACGCGTGCGAGGAGCGCGAACACGAGGAGGATCACCCCGCCGAGCACGACGCCCCAGCCGACGCCCGAGTGGAGGTTCCAACCAGTCTCGAACTCGTCGTGCGTGACGATCGATCCTTCGTCTTCCGCCTTACCCGCCGTGTAGAAGGCGCCGTAGCCGGCAAGCCCGATCTGGAGGACGACCGCGAGGAAGAGGAGCGCCGCCCAGTACCGGTAGAGCGTACGCCCGAGCTTCACGAGAGCGACTCTACTCCACGGTCCGCGCGGCACAGAGCCGCACGGCGGTTACGCCCCTTCTCGCCAGCAGCGCGCCGCGATCGCCCCGGTCAGGCCGGCGAGCACCATTGCATTGATCGGGTGAAACGCCCCGACGACTGCGTTTTCGGTACCGCCCCACGCGAGAACGACCTGCACGACGAACAGCAGCGCAACGCCGAGAGCGAGCAACACGCGTGGCCTTCCGAGCCGGGCGATGAGCGCGAGGACGAGCGCGATCAGCCCGCCGAGCACGACGATGTACCCGAACCCGGCATGGAAGTCCCAGCCGTCCTCGAACTGCTTGTGCGTGACGAAGTCGCCGGGATCTTCTGCTTTGCCAGCGACGAAGAACGCCCCGTAACCCGCCAGGCCGATCTGGAAGATCACCGCAGCGACAAGCAGCGTCGACCACCACTTGTAGACGGCCCTCACCGTCGCAACCCTAAGCGATGGGCGGCTCGCCGGCTAGCGCGCGCCGGCGATCAGTGCGAACAACCACCACTGATGCGCTTGCGCATCAGTGCGAGCAGCCAGAGCCGCAGCCGCCGATCTCGGCGCCTTCGGGCAGCTCCTCGCCCTCTTCGACCTGGAACGAGTGGCCGCAGCCACACGACGAGGCGGCGTTCGGGTTCGAGATCTTGAAGCCGGACTCCTGGATGCCGTTGAGGAAGTCGATCTCGCGCCCCGCGTAGGTAGGGCGCGCTGAACGGGTCGACGACGACGGTGACGCCGTGCTCCTCGACGACGACGTCGCCCTCCTGGACTCCGCGGTCGAAGCCGAGCGCGTACTCGAAGCCCGAGCAGCCCCCGCCCTGGACCGCGACGCGGAGCACGTCGGCTTCGCCCTTCGGCTCGCCGGCCTGCAGCTCCTTCACCTTCGCGGCCGCCGTCTCCGTGAGGGAGACGAGAATGTCCGCGCGCTCGAGGGTCGCCATAAGCCGATGGTAGCAGCGGCCCTCCCGGTCGCCGCACCCCGTCGAACGGGCGACTTTGTGACAGTCGTCTCAGGCACCGTTGAGCCGATTTCACCCGTCCTCGTGCGCACCTGCGACCTGCTAGGTTCCGCGTGGCGAACGCAGGGAGGCAATCGCAGTGCTCGACAGCTGGCTTCCGTTCCTGATCTACGGGATCTTCGCGGCAGCCATTCCCGCGTCGATGATCGTGATGTCGTTCCTGTTCTCGACGCGTCCTGCTGCGCGCACCCGCGCGAGAGGCGTGCCCTTCGAGTCCGGCGTCTCGCTCGGCCCGCCTCCGGAGCAGCGCTTCACGGTCAGCTTCTACCTGACGGCGATGCTCTTCATCGTCTTCGACATCGAGATCGTCTTCCTCTACCCGCTGGCCGTGGTGCTCGACGAGCTCGCCTGGTTCGGCTTCGCCGAGCTCGTCGCCTTCATCGCCATCCTCGGCCTCGGCTACGTCTACATCTGGCGGAAGGGAGCGCTCGAGTGGCAGTAAACGGCAAGCCTCTCCGCGAGTACGGCTTGAAGTCCGAGCGCGTGCTCTGGGTCGGCAAAGGCCCCGGCGTCTTCGAGCGCGAGGTGGAAGCGCTCGAGGAACGGCTGATGCTGACGACGCTCGACCGCGCGGTCGCCTGGGCGCAGACAAAGTCGATGTGGCCCGATACGTTCGGGCTCGCCTGCTGCGCAATCGAGATGATGTCGATCGTCTCGTCGCGCTACGACATCGCGCGCTTCGGGATGGAGGCGTTTCGCGCGTCGCCGCGCCAGGCCGACCTGCTGATCGTCTCGGGCCGCGTCGTCCACAAGATGGCCGGGCCGCTACGCCAGATCTACGACCAGATGCTCGAGCCGAAGTGGGTGATCGCGATGGGCGCCTGCGCGTCGTCGGGCGGGATGTTCAACAACTACACGACGCTGCAGGGCGTGGACAAGATCGTCCCGGTCGACATCCACGTCCCCGGCTGCCCACCCAGGCCGGAGGCGCTGATGGAGGGAATCGTTCGGCTGCACGAGAAGATCCAGGCCGGCGTCCCGCCGGCGTACGAGATCCGCGGGGTGGCCGAGTGACCTTCGAGTCGGTACCGGGAGTCGTCGAGACGAAGGAGGCTCACGACGAGACGACCCTCGTCGTCGACCCGGCGCGGCTCGTCGAGGCGTGCATGCACCTGCGCGACGCCCTCGGCTTCAACTTCCTCTCCGACCTCTCGTCAGTCGACTACCTCGGCTGGGGCGACGAGGAGGTGGCCGGCTACTGGGGCGGCCGCGGCGGACGCGACCTGAACACTCCAGGCACGTCGGCTCTCGCCCGCAAGCCGGAGCCGAAGCCGAAGCGCTTCGCGGTCAACTACCACCTGCTGCGCGTCGACTCGGGCGCGCGCGAGACACCCCGTGTCCGCGTCCAGATCTGGCTGAACGACAACGAGGCCGCGCCGAGCGTCGTCTCCGTCTGGCCGACCGCCGACTGGCACGAGCGTGAGGTCTGGGACCTGATGGGGATCCAGTTCGACGGCCATCCCAACCTCGTCCGGATCCTGATGGACGACGACTGGGCCGGCCACCCGCTCCGCAAGGACTACCCGATCGGCGGCGAGCCCGTCCGCTTCTCCGACGAGATCTAGGCGCGATGGCGATCTCCGAGCAAAGAGGCGCTCCGATTTACAAGGGCACGCGAATCCCCTCGCCGATCCCGACCGTGCTCGAGGTGCCGCGAGACGTCCCGGCCAGCTCGGACATCCTCGAGATCAACTTCGGCCCGAACCATCCCTCGACGCACGGCGTGCTGCGGCTCGTCGTCTCGCTCGACGGCGAGCGGGTGGTCGGTGTGCGTGCCGTCATCGGCTACCTCCACACCGGCTTCGAGAAGTCGATGGAGCAGAAGACGTGGTGGAAGGCGATCCCGTACGCGCCGCGGATGGACTACCTCGCGTTCCAGGCGAACGAGCTCGCCTTCGTCCAGGCGGTCGAGAAGATGCTCGGGATCGAGATCCCGCCGAAGGCGGTCTGGATGCGGACGCTGCTCCTCGAGCTGAACCGGATCCACTCCCACCTCGTCTGGCTCGGGACGTCGGCGCTCGAGCTGGGAGCGATCTCGCCCTTCTGGTACACGTTCCGCGAGCGCGACCGGATCCTCGACCTGTTCGAGCTCGTGACCGGGGTGCGCATGCACACGCGCTACTTCCAGGTCGGCGGCCTCTCCGACGACATCCCGCCGGGGTTCTTCCCGCAGTGCGAGGAGTTCTGCCGCGTGATGCCCGGCGCCGTCGACCAGTACGAGGCGATGCTCGACCAGAACGAGATCTGGCTCGCGCGGACAAAGGGCGTCGGCCTGCTCTCCGCGGAGGATGCGATCGCGCTGGGCCAGTCAGGCCCCGTGCTTCGCGGCTCGGGCGTCGACTGGGACCTGCGGAAGGCGGCGCCGTACCTCGCGTACGGCGACGTCGAGTTCGACGTCCCGGTGAAGGAGAACGGCGACGTCTGGGATCGTTACAAGGTCCATATGGACGAGATGCGCGAGTCGGTGCGCATCGTCGAACAGACCCTCGAGGGCATGCCGCCCGGCGCGTGGATCGCTGACGACCGGAAGGTCGTGCTGCCGCCTCGCGAGGAGCTGCACACGTCGATGGAGTCCCTCATCCACCACTTCAAGCTCGTCACCGAGGGCTTCCGCGTGCCGGAGGGCGAGGTGTACGTGGCCGTCGAGTCACCGCGCGGCGAGCTCGGCTGCTACATCTGCTCGGACGGCGGCTCGAGGCCCTGGCGCGTCCGCTTCCGGGCGCCGAGCTTCGTCGCGCTCGAGGCGACGGCGACGTGCATGTCGGACGCGCTCGTCGCGGACATGATCGCCGTCGTCGGCTCCCTCGACACGGTCATGGGCGAGGTGGATAGATGACGCTGGCGACGGAGATCAAGGACGTCGCCGCGACGTATCCCGACCGGCAGTCGGCCGTGCTGCCCGCGCTCCGGCTCGCGCAGGAGCGCTACGGCTGGCTGTCGCCGGAGGCGCTCCGGGACGTGGCCGACGCGCTCGACTACACGCCTGCCTACTGCCTTTCCGTCGCTTCGTTCTACGACATGTTCAACCTCGAGCCCGTCGGGCAGCACATGGTCGAGGTCTGCACGAACGTCTCGTGCGCGCTGTCGGGCGCGCAGCAGGTGGTCGAGGCGTTCGAGTCCGAGCTCGGGTGCCGCGCCGGGGAGACGACCGAGGACGGCGAGGTGACGCTGCGGACGATCGAGTGCCTGGGAGGCTGTGGCTGGGCGACGGTCGTCGCCGTCGATCACGCCTACCGCCTTCACGTCCAGGCGGACGACGTGCCTGCGATCGTCGAGGAGCTGCGCATTGCCGGATAAGCCGATGTTGGCACGGAGGGCATTCGTCCTCGCGGGCGCCGACGACCACGACCTGACGAAGCTCTCCGAGTACGAGTCGATCGGCGGTTACCAGGCGCTTACGAAGGCGCGGGCGATGACCCCGGACGCCGTGATCGAGGAGCTGAAGGGCTCGCAGCTGCGCGGTCGCGGGGGCGCGTTCTTCGCCACCGGCCTCAAATGGAGCTTCGTCCCGAAGCCGGACGCGATCCCGAAACCGCACTACCTGGTCGTCAACGCCGACGAGTCGGAGCCGGGCAGCTTCAAGGACAACGAGATCCTCTCGCGCGTCCCCCACCGCTTCATCGAGGGCTGCCTGATCACCGCGCACGCCGTCGAGTCGAAGGCGGTCTTCGTCTACGTCCGCGGTGAGTACACAGGCCCGTACGCGATCCTCGTCTCCGCGCTCGAGGAGCTCGAAGGCAGGCCTGACATCCGCGGCGACGTCTCGATCCTCGTGCACCGAGGCGCAGGCGCGTACATCTGCGGCGAGGAGACGGCGCTCCTCGAGTCGCTCGAAGGCAAGCGTGGCCAGCCGCGGACGAAGCCCCCGTTCCCAGCCGTCCAGGGCCTCTACGCGTCGCCGACCGTCGTCAACAACGTCGAGACGATGACGACGGTGCCGCCGGTGATCGAGATCGGCGCGAAGGAGTACGCGGCGCTCGGGGTCGAGAACTCGACGGGGACGCGCGTCGTCTCGGTCTCGGGGCACGTCGTCAACGGCGGGAACTACGAGATCGAGAACGGGATGTCGCTGCGCGCGATCATCGAGGAGCTCGGAGGCGGCGTGCCGGAAGGGCGGAAGCTGAAGGCGGTGATCCCTGGCGGCTCGTCCACGGTCATCCTCACCGGCGACGAGATCGACGTCGGCTACGACTTCGACTCGCTATCTGCGGCCGGCACGGCGATGGGCTCGGCAGGGATCGTCTGCATCGACGAGCGCGTCTGCATGGTGCAGCTCGGCATCCGCGTCTCGGAGTTCTACGAGCACGAGTCGTGCGGCAAGTGCACGCCGTGCCGCGAGGGGACGCGGTGGATGACGGCGATCCTGCGCAAGCTCGAGGCCGGCGACGCGACGCAGGGCGAGCTCGACCTGCTCCTCTCCGTCTGCGACCGGATCATCGGCAAGTGCCTCTGCCCGCTCGGCGACACGGCCGCGATGGCCGTCGCGTCGTACGTCGACAAGTTCCGCGACGAGTTCCAGGCGCACGTCGACCGCGGCGGCTGCCCGTTCGGAGACACATCACCGATCCACGGCATCCTCGCCCCCGTCGCCCAGCACGCCCACGCGCACGAGCGAGAGGCGGTGCCAGCGTGAGCGAGTGCATCTTCTGCGCGATCTCGGCCGGCGATGCGGAGCGAAGCCTCGTCTACGAGGACGAAACGTGCGTTGCGATCATGGACATCGCGCCGGTCAATCGTGGACACGTGCTCGTGATCCCCAGGCGCCACGCTGTCGGCCTCGAGGACCTCGATGACGAGACCGGGTCACGCGTCTTCGCGACCGCGATGCGGGTCTCGGCAGCTCTTCGCCGGTCGCCCATCCAGCCCGATGGGATCAACCTCTTCCTCGCCGACGGCGAGGCTGCGGGACAGGAGGTCTTCCACGCGCACCTCCACGTCCTCCCGCGGTTCACTGGCGATGGTCTCCGGATCGAGCGGGCGGGCGGGAACGTCCTCGCGGAGAGAGACGAGCTGGATCAGGTCGCGTCGTCGATCCGGCAGGAGCTGCCATGAGCGCGCCGGAGATGGTCACCCTCACGATCGACGAGATCGAGATCTCCGTGCCGAAGGGGACGGGGCTCGTCGAAGCGGCTGCGCTGGCGGGCGTCGAGATCCCGATCTTCTGCTACGAGCCGCGGCTCGGGCCACCGGTGGGCGCTTGCCGCATGTGCCTGTGCGAGGTGGCCCCCGGCCCGCCGAAGCCCCAGGCTGCCTGCACGCTCACGGCCGCGGACGGGATGTCCGTGAAGACGGCGCACACGTCGCCGATGGCAGCGGAGGCCCAGAACGCGACGCTCGAGTTCATCCTCGTCAACCATCCGCTCGACTGCCCCGTCTGCGACAAGGGCGGCGAGTGCCCACTGCAGGACCTGACGTTCCGCTACGGGCCAGGCTCGACACGGATGACGTTCGACAAGCGGACGTTCGACAAGCCGATCCCGATCTCGCCGACGATCGCGCTCGACCGCGAGCGCTGCATCCTCTGCTACCGCTGCACGCGCTTCTCCGAGGGCATCGCGGAGGACGGCCAGCTGATCGCGCGGAACCGCGGCGCGCAGTCGCTGATCGCGACGTTCGAGGACGAGGCGTACCGCGCGCCGTTCTCCGGCAACGTGATCGAGCTCTGCCCGGTCGGTGCGCTGACCTCGACCCAGTACCGATTCGAGGCGCGGCCGTGGGAGATCCAGAATGTCCCCACCGTCTGCGGGCTCTGCCCGGCCGGCTGCAACACAAGCGCCACGATCCGCGAGGGCAAGGTGCGGCGAATCCTCAGCCGCAACCACCCGGAGGTCGACGAGGGCTGGATCTGCGACCGCGGCCGCTTCACCTATCCCGCGCTCTACGCACCCGACCGCGTAACGGCGCCGATGAAGCGCGTCGAAGGAGCGTGGCGCTTCGACGAAGTCTCCTGGGACGAGGCGTTCGACGAGCTCGAGCGACTCGCCAAGCGTGCCGGCGATGCGATCGTGCTGGCGCTCTCCGGCTCGGAGACAGTGGAGGTCGCGCACGCGCTCGCCAAGCTCGTGCGGGGCGCGTTCGGCTCGCACCACGTCGTCTTGCCCGAAGAGGTGAGCCCCGAGCTCGACGCGTACCGCGCGCCGCTCTCGTCGATCCGCGATGCCGAGCTCGTCGTCGTGATCGGAGACGACCCGGTCGTGGAGCGGGCGCCGGTCGTCGACCTCTGGATCCGTGCCGCCCGCCGAAACGGCGCTGAGATCGTCACCTTCGGCCCTGCCGGCACGAGCCCACGACCACCGGGAGACGGCGCCGCGGTCGCGCGCGAGCTGGCCGACCGGCGGACTGCGCTCGGCAAGCGGCTGCACTCGGCCGAGCGCGCGGCGATCGTCTGGTCGGGGCCGGGAGGCCACGGCGGGGCCGAGCTGGCCCGGCTTGCCCATGCCTGCGGCTTCCACGAGAAGGAGGGCTGCGGCGCCTTCTACCTGCCAGCGACCGCGAACGGCCGCGCTGTCGCGGAAGCCTGGGCGGCCGCCGGAGAAGGCGATGCCACCCCGCTCGACCACGTCGGCCTGCTGATCGTCTCGGGAGAGGAGGCGGTCGCCGATCCCGCCGTGCGAGCGCTCGCGGAGCGGGCCGACGCCGTCGTCGCCGTGACGATGTTCTCCGACGACGTCCGCGGCTGGACCCACCTCGTCCTCCCCGGCACTCATGCGCTCGAGCGCGACGGGACGATGGTCAACCTCGAGGGCCGGGCGCAGCGGACGCGCCGCGCGAGCAACCCGCCGGGACGCGACGACCTCGACTGGATCGCCGAGCTCGCGGGACGCTATGGCGTCGACACGAGACCAGCGGCAGGCCTCCCGCTGCCCACCGGCGGCGTGCGCGCCGAGCTTTCTTCACGACCGGCCGTCACCGCGCCCGAGCGCGGCGAGCAGGTGGGGGCGCTCGCACCTGCGGTCGCGCCGAAGCTCCGCCTCCACCGCTACCGCCCCCTCTTCTCCGGTGCGCTCGTCGAGCGCGTGCCACAGCTCGCGTTCCAGCGACCCGAGGCGGTAATCGAGCTGTCGCCCGAGGACGCGAGCCGGCGCTCGGTCGGAAACGGCGACACGGTGACCGTGCTCGCGAACGGCACGTCGATCGAGCTCCGTGCGCGCATCAACCGGCGTCTCGTCGACGGCGCCGCACGCGCAGCTGAGGAGCACGTTCGCGATCTGCCCGGCGACCTCGTGGAGGTGCGGCCGTGATCACGTGGCAGGTCTTGATCTATCTCGTCGAGGCGTTCCTCGTCCTCAACGTCCTCCTGCTCTCGTTCGCGTACACGACGCTGCTCGAGCGCAAGGTGCTCGGCCGCATGCAGCTCCGCTACGGGCCGAATCGCGCCGGGCCGTTCGGGCTGCTCCAGCCGATCGCCGACCTGATCAAGCTCGTCCGAAAGGAGGCGTTCTTCCCGCGCAAGGTCGAGGCGCTGCCGTACATCGTCGCGCCGGCCTTTTCCGCCTTCACAGCCCTGCTCGCGTTCAGCGTGATCCCGTTCGGCGCGGGGTGGGAGGTCGACGGCTACCGGATCAACGGCGCCGTCGCCGAGGTGCCGATCGGGCTGATCGTGATCTTCGCCCTCGGTTCGATCGGGGTGTACGGGTTCATCGTCGGCGGGTGGGCTTCCGATTCGAAGTTCTCCCTGCTCGGCTCGATGCGCACGTGCGCGCAGCTCGTCTCGTACGAGGTGTCGCTGTCCCTGTCCGTGATCGGCGTGATCATGATCGCCCGTTCGCTCGACCTGTCCGCGATCGTCGGCAAGCAGATCGACACGATCTGGTTCGTCGTCCCGCAGCTTGTCGGCTTTCTCGTCTTCTTCATCGCCGCCGTCGCCGAGACGGCGCGGGCGCCCTTCGACCTGACCGAGGCCGACTCGGAGATCGTCGCCGGTTACCACACGGAGTACAGCGGCATGCGCTGGGGCCTGTTCCAGATGGCCGAGTACGTGAACATGATCGTCCTCTGCGCCCTCGCTGTGACCCTGTTCTTCGGCGGCTTTGACGGGCCCTGGGAACCGCTCGGCCCGCTCTGGTTCGTGATCAAGCTCTTCCTCGCGATCACGGTCTTCATCTGGATCCGCGCCTCCGTGCCGCGCCTTCGCTACGACCAGCTGATGCGGTTCGGGTGGAAGGTGCTGCTCCCGATCGCGACCCTGAACGCCATCGTCACTGCCGCCGTCGTGGTAGCCACCTGATGCCGAGGCCGCTGTCGACGTTCAAAGGGTTCGGCGTCACCTTCCGCCAGCTGTTCAAGAAGCCGATCACCGTCCAGTACCCCGAGGTCGTGCGACCTGTCTACCCGCGCTTCCGCGGCCGGCATCGCCTTCACCGGCACGAGAACGGGCTCGAGAAGTGCGTCGGCTGCTCACTCTGTGCGGCTGCTTGCCCGTCGGACTGCATCCGCGTCGTCGCGGCGGAGAACGAGCCCGGGAACCGCGTCTCGGCTGGGGAGCGGTACGCACGCATCTACGAGATCAACATGAGCCGCTGCATCTTCTGCGGCTACTGCGAGCTCGCCTGCCCGTTCGACGCGATCACGCTCGGCACGGAGTACGAGATCTCCGAGTACTCGCGCGAAGATCTGATCTACACGAAGGACATCCTGCTCCAGCCCCCGGTGAAGACTGTCCCCGTCGCCGATCCCGCGGAGTACGACACGCCCGATCCCTTCTACAAGACGCGCTCGTGAGCGGAGGGCTCTCATGAGCGGGGGCCTGCTCGCGACCTCGGCGTCCGACGTCCTCGTCTGGATCGTCTGGATCGTCGCCGCAGCCGCCTGCCTCACATCCGGGGTCGCTGTCGTCAGCTTCGCGAACCCCTTCTACTCCGCTCTCGCCCTGATCGGGAACCTTGCGTCGCTTGCGGTGCTCTTCCTGCTCCTGTCCGCGGAGTTCGTGGCCGCAGCGCAGGTCCTGATCTACGCGGGCGCGATCGTCGTCATGTTCCTGTTCGTCATCGCCTATCTCGGCGGCCGCGCCGACACGCCGTGGCGCGGCGGGCCGGCGTGGCAGGCGATCGCGGCCGTCGTCGCAGCGTTCGCGATCCTCGTCGAGGTCGTCGTCGTGATCGGCATCCAGGCCGGGGGCGAGCTCCCCGAGGCAAGCGACGTCAGCGGCGCCTTCGGAAGCCCGGCGGCGATCGGAGAACTGTTCCTCACGGATCACCTGCTCGCCTTCGAGGTGACGTCGGTCGTGCTGCTCGTCGCTGCCGTCGGCGGCGTCATCCTCGGCAGCCACGCGCGCAGCGCAGATGAAGGGCGCGACGGTGCCTGACTTTGGTCTGGCACCGTCTCCGCTACTCGTGATGCTCGGCCCAGGAGTCGGGTGGTACCTCGGCATCGCGGGCGCCCTGTTCACTATCGGCGCGCTCGGCGTCCTCCTGCGGCGCAGCCCGCTGATCGTCCTCCTCTCGCTCGAGCTGATGCTGAACGCGGCCAACCTGACCCTGATCGCCTTCGCGCGCCAGCACGGCTCGCTCGACGGGCAGATCTTTGCGCTCGCCGTGATGGCCGTCGCCGCGTCCGAGGTCGTCGTCGGCCTCGGGCTGATCGTCGCCATGGCGAGGCGTCAGCTCGCGCTCGACACGGACCGCCTGACCTCGCTCCACGGATGAGCCGATGATCGCGGCCGCCTGGATCTGCCTGTTCCTCCCGCTCGCAAGCGCAGTCCTGATCACCCTTCTCGGGACGGCCGTTCCACGGCGTGCGGCCGCGCTGATCGCAACGGTGTCAGTCGCAGCGTCGTTCGTCGCCGCGCTCGTCGCCTTCCTCGAGATGCTCTCCCGCCCCGTCGCCCTCCGCGGGGAGTCGTCGACCGCATGGAGCTGGCTGACGGCCGGGAACCTCGACTTCGGGCTCACGCTGTACATCGACCAGCTCGCGGTCTTCATGATGCTGATCGTCGCCGGCGTCGGCGCCCTGATCGTCGCGTACTCGATCGGCTACATGGACGCGGTCGACGAGGAGCGGCGGTTCTTCGCGTACATGTCGCTGTTCGTCTTCTCGATGCTCCTGCTCGTCGAGAGCGGCAACCTCCTGATACTGCTCGCGGCGTGGGGCCTCGTCGGGCTCTCCTCGTATCTCCTGATCGGGTTCGAGCACGAGCGGCCGGCCGCGATCGCAGCGGCGAAGAAGGCGTTCATCGTCAACGCGTTCGGCGACGCGACGTTCGCCCTCGCACTGTTCCTCCTCGTCCAGCAGACGGGGACGCTCGACTACGTCCCGGCGTTCGCACAGGCGTCGACCCTGTCGCCGACGGTCGCGACGCTCATCGCGCTCGGCTTGCTCGGCGGCGCGGTCGCGAAGTCGGCCCAGCTGCCGCTCCACACCTGGCTCCCCGATGCGATGGAGGGGCCGACGCCGGTCTCCGCACTGATCCACGCGGCGACGATGGTCGTCGCCGGCGTCTACCTCGTCTTCCGCGCGGCGCCGATCTTCGAGGCGGCTCCGGAGGTGCAGGACACCGTCGCCGTGCTCGGCGCCGTCACGCTCGTCGTCGCCGGACTGATCGCGCTCGTCCAGACGGACATCAAGCGCGTGATCGCGTACTCGACGATGTCGCAGATCGGCTACATGTTCGTCGCCGTCGGCATCGGCGCCTACGCGACCGGCATGTTCCACCTGCTGACACACGCGTTCTTCAAGGCGCTCCTCTTCCTCGCCGCGGGGATCCTGATCCACGCCCTCGCTGGGGAGCAGGACCTACGCCAGATGGGCGGCCTGCGGAAGCTGATGCCGTTCACGTACGGCGCGTTCCTCGTCGGCGCGCTCGCGCTGGTCGGCGTGCCGCCGTTCTCGGGCTTCTTCTCGAAGGACCCGATCCTCGCCAACGCGCTCGACGACGGGAACCTCGGCTACGTCCTCTTCGGGCTCGCGGCCTTCGGCGCCTTCCTCACAGGCCTCTACACGTTCCGGATGATCTTCCTCGCCTTCGGCGGCGAGCCGACCGAGGAGCTCCGCGCCCGCTACCACCCCCACGGCGGCAAGGAGGGCCCGTACTCGATGGTCTTCGTCGTCTCCGTCCTCAGCGTCCTCGCCGCCGTTGCGGGCTTCCTCCAGTTCACCCCTTATTGGGATCCGGTCGACACGTTCCTCGACCCGGTCGCGGCGCCCCTGACCGACCCGACGCGCCGGATGGAGGCGGTAGGGAGCATCGTCGCGCTCTGCCTCGGGCTCGCCGGCGTCCTCGTCGCGTGGCTCCTGTACTCGGCGAGGAAGGTCGCCGTGCCGCGGCCGTGGCGCGCACTCGAGCACAAGCTCTACTTCGACGAGCTGTACAACGCAGTCTTCTACCGCCCCGCGGTCGCGACGTCGAAGGTCCTGTACGCACTCGTGGAGGGGCCACTCGTCGGCGGCTCGCTCTCGGGCATCGGCGATGGGACGAGCCAACTCGGCAGGTGGGTTCGGGCGCTCCAGACCGGGGTCGTGCGGACGTACGTGCTCGGCGTGGCGGCCGGCTTCGCGATCCTCGTGCTCGTCTTCGTGGCGGTCCGCTGAATGGACCACGGCTGGCTCACCGACACGCTGATCCTGCTGCCGATCGGGGCGGCGATCGCGCTCTGGATCGTGCCGTGGCCACGGATCGCCGCCTACGTGATCGCCGTTGCAGTCAGCCTGGCGGAGATCGGCCTCTGGATCTACGCGCTCGCGAACTTCGACTTCGCTCATGCGACGAACACGCTCCAGTACCAGGACACCGCCACCTGGTTCGGGGACCTCGGCATCTCGTACCACGTGGGGTTCATCGGGATCGGCCTCTGGCTGGCCGGTCTCACCGTCGTCGTCCAGGGGGCTGCGATCGTCTACGCGATTCGCGTGGGCAGGGAGCGTCCCCGTGCGTACTTCGGCCTCATGCTCCTGCTCACGGGGGCAATCGTCGGCGTTTTTGCGGCTCAGGATCTCCTCCTCTTCTACGTCTTCTGGGAGGCGATGCTGATCCCGCTCTACCTCCTCGTCGGGGTGTGGGGTGGCGAGGGCCGGCAGCGCGCGACGCTCGTCTTCTTCATCTACACGATGGCGGGCTCGCTGCTCATGCTCGCCTCGATCATCGTCTTCGGCGTCTCGGAGGGCACGTTCGACATCACGCAACTGCGAACCGAGGGGACGTCGACGTGGCTCTTCCTCGGCTTCGTGGCTGCCTTCGCTGTCAAGGCGCCGCTGTTCCCGTTCCACGGCTGGCTTCGTGACGCGTACAGCCAGGCGCCGGCCGAGGTAGCCGGCGTCCTCTCCGGCGTGGTCTCGAAGGCGGCGGCGTACGGCTTCCTCTACATCGCCATCGTCCTCTTTCCCGGTCCTGCCGCGGACCTCCGCGTGCCGATCCTGGCCCTCGCAGCGACCGGGCTCGTCTACGGGTCGCTGCTTGCGTTCCGGGCGGGCGACATCCGAGGCGTGATCGCCTACTCGAGCCTCGCGCAACTCGGGCTGATCGTGCTCGGCGTGTTCGCGACGAACCTCTCGGGCTGGAACGGCGCGCTCCTCCAGATGGTGAACCACGGGCTGCTCTCGGCGACGCTGTTCATGCTCGCGGGCATCGTGGAGCTGCGTACGGGCACCGGCTCGCTCGATCGCCTCGGCGGCATGGCACGCGGCCGCCCCGCGCTCGCGACGGTGCTGATGGTGACGGGCGTGATCGCGCTCGCCGTGCCCGGTTCGACGGCGTTCGCGGGCGAGTTCCTGATCCTGAACGGCGTCTTCGTCTCGGGCTGGGGCTGGGCTGTCGTCGGAGCGATCGCGATCGTCCTCGCGGCGATGTACATGCTGAGACTGATCTCCGCCGTCCTCCACCGGCAGCAGGGGAGCGCCGTCACGGATGAGGCCCGCGACCTGCGCCCGGTCGAGCTCGCGCTTCTCGTCCCGCTCGTCGCCTGCCTGCTCGCGCTGTCGGCCTGGCCGGCGGCGATCACGAGCCATAGCTTTGGCCAGAGCGACCGCTCACCAGGCCTCTACGACATCCTCAAGCCGTTCGAGTGATGCTCGCGAAGATCGCCACGCCGTCGGTCGACTGGTACGCGCTCACGCCGATCCTCGTGTTGCTCGGCGTCACCGCCGCGTGCCTGCTCGTCGCCGTGCTGCTGCCGGCGAGCTGGAAGCGCCCCGTTGCAGCCGTGGTCACGGGCGGAGGGTTCGTGGCCGCGTTCGTCCTCTCGGCGTTCCTGTTCGACGACTCCGAGACGCCCGCTGGGATCGTCGCCGGCGCCGTCGTCCGCGACCGGCTCGGCTACTTCGCGGCGCTCGTCGTCTGCGGCGCGGGGCTGCTTGCCACCTTCGTCTCCTGGCGAAGCGGGATGCGCCGCCACAGCGCGGAGTACTACGGCCTGCTCGCGGCGGCAGCCGCCGGGATGATCTTCTTCCTCCAGGCCAACAACCTGATGACGCTGTTCCTCGGGCTCGAGTGGTTCTCGATCTCGCTCTACATCCTCTGCGCGATCGACGTCTCCGTCGCCGGCTCGCTCGAGGCCGGGCTCAAGTACCTGATCGTCGGCGGCTTCGGCTCGGCCGTGCTCCTCTTCGGGTCGGCGCTCGTCTACGGCGCGACCGGCGTGCTCGACTTTGCCAGCATCGCCCACGCGACCTCCGCCCAGGGCCTGAGCGACGACCTGTTTCTCGTGACCGGGCTCGCGATGATCATCGCGGGGCTCGCGTTCAAGGCGTCCGCCGCGCCGTTCCACATGTGGACGCCCGACGTCTACGAAGGAGCGCCGACACCCGTGACGTCGTTCATGGCCGCCGCAACCAAAGCCGCGGCGCTCGTCGTCACCCTGCGCTTGCTGACGACCGCATTCGGAGACGAGGCGCGGCTGTGGACGATTGCCCTCGCGGTCATCGCCTGCGTGTCACTCGCGGTCGGCAACCTCGCGGCGATCGTCCAGACGAACGTCAAGCGGCTGCTCGCGTACTCGTCGATCGCGCAGGCCGGCTTCATGCTGATCCCGATCGCTGCCGCGAACGCGACGGGCGGCAAGGCGCTCCTCTTCTACCTCGTGCCCTACGGCGCGGCCTCGCTCGGCGCGTTCGCCGTCGTCGCCGCCCGCGAGCGCGAGCTCGGCCAGCCCGTCACGCTCGAGACGATCGGCGGCATGGGCTGGGAGCGGCCGGCGCTCGGCGCCGCCATGTGGGTGTTCATGCTCTCGTTCGCCGGCCTGCCGTTCACCGGCGGCTTCGTCGGCAAGTTCTACGCGTTCACGGCCGCATACGACCGCGGCTGGACGTGGCTCGTGATCGTCGGCGTGATCGCGACGGCGTTCAGCCTCTACTACTACCTCGCGGTGATCCGGGCGATGTACATGCGTGCGACGCCCGCACGCGTGGCGCCGGTAGGTGGCCAGCCACCACGCGAGCTCGCGCTCTCGGCGGCGGTCGGCGCGAGCCTCGTGATCGTCGTCGCGACCTTCTTCGCCGTCGAGCCGCTGATCGACCTCTGCGAGAAGGCGGTCGCCGCGATTCCCTTCCCGTACTAGCGACGGCTCTGCAGCCGGCGCGCGAGCGTAGCGCCGAGGGAGACGCCGATGACGGTCAGAGCGACGTTGATGATCGCCGTCCACTCGTAGTCGTTCACCCAGATCACCTCGGTGATGATCACGCTCACGGCGAACCCGACAATCGCGCCGACGATGCCACCCAGGACGACCATCAGAGCGGGACCCTAACGCCGAAACGCTCCGCGAGTGCCGCCAGGTCGTGGCGGTCCTCGTCGTCGAGCTCGTACCCCGCGTGGCACAGCACCTGCACCTCCGGTGTCAGACACCGGACCGCGCGGCCGAGAACGCTGCCCGAGCCGTTGAACCCGCGCGCCGGGTACGGCCAGGTTCCGCCTTCCTCCATCACGTAGATGCCGTCGCCCGAGTTGTCGAAGACCACGGGATGGAGGTCGACCTGGCGCCCTTCGGGATCGAGAAGCACGATGCACGTCGGCAGCCGGCCCTTCGCCACCTCGTAGCCACTCGCCTCGAGAACGCGGACGATCCGCGCCACATCGTCTGCGGCCAGGACGAGGTCGAGATCGTCGTGCTCGCGCGTCTGCTCACCAAGAAGCGCGTCGACACCCCAACCGCCGTCGAGCCAGACGGGAATCCCCTCTGCATCGAAGAGCTCGAGGAGCGCCATGAGGTGTGGCGCGCTCATCTCTCGCCGCGGATCGCGCTCGTCGTAGACCGCTCGCTCCATGTGCGCGCACGTAGATTAGGCTGCAGCCGATGGCGGGAACCCTTACGTGGCTCGGGCACGCGAGCTTCCGGATCGACTCGCCGGGCGGCAAGCGGATCTACGTCGACCCATTCCTGAACGGCAACCCGAAGTGCCCCGAAAGCGAGCTCGAGCCTGAGCGCGTCGACCTGATCGCGATCACGCACGGGCACGAGGACCACGTCGGCGACACCGTCGCGCTGTACGAGAAGTTCAAGTGCCGGGTGATCGCCCAGGTCGAGCTTCGAGACCACCTCGCCCAGCAGGGCGTGGGAGATTGGGACGGGGCAGACCCCTCGAAGGGCGGGACGGTCGACGAGGACGGTGTCCGCATCACGTTTACGGACGCGAACCACTCGAGCTCGCACGGAGGGACGTACACCGGCGAGCCGTGCGGCCTCGTGATCGCGCTCGAGGACGACACGCGCGTCTACTTCGCTGGGGACACGAACGTCTTCGGCGACATGGCACTGATCGCACGGCTCTACAAGCCGACGGTGGCAGTGCTGCCGATCGGCGGGCACTACACCATGGGCCCCAACGAGGCGGCCGTCGCGCTCGAGCTGCTGGGCGTCGAGAGGTGCGTGCCGTGCCACTTCGGAACGTTCCCGATCCTCAAAGGCACGCCCGCAGACCTCCGCGAGCTCGCGCCCGCCGGCGTCGAGATCGTCGACTTCGAGCCCGGCGACTCCATCGATCTTTGATCGCAGTCCCCTTCCTCGCTTGAGAGAGCGCTGGCTTGGCGCGACGGGCCGCCGTGTGCCCGAGATCGCGGTCGAGGGCGAGCTCGAGCTGCCCGACACCACGCTGGTGCTCGACGAGCCCGACCTCCAGGCGATGCGGAAGGCCTTCGACGAAGGGCGGCCCGTCGCCGTACGGGCAGACACGGCGGACAAGGTGCGTGCGGCGCTTGCGCGCCCCGAGGTCTCTTGCGCCCTCGTCCCGGAGGCGAAGCGGCAGCTGCTCGAGCTCGACCTTCCCGCGCTCACGTATGACTGAGCCGCTCGTCTCCACCTACTCGATCGTCGCCTGCGACCTCGACGCGGAGCAGTGGGGAGTCGCCGTGCAGTCGAAGTTCCTCGCCGTCGGATCGGTCGTTCCATGGGCGGAGCCGCACACCGGGGCCGTCGCCACGCAGTCGTACGCGAATCCCCGCTATGGGCCCGAGGGGCTCGCGCTGCTGCGCGACGGGCTGGCCGCCTCCGAAGTGGTCGCACGGCTGACGGACGCGGACGACGGCCGCGCCCAACGGCAGCTCGGAGTCGTCGACCGCCACGGGAACGCCGCGACCTACACGGGCGAGGAGTGCAACGCATGGGCAGGCGGCCAGACAGGTCCGTGCTATGCCGCCCAGGGCAACATCCTCCGCTCGCAGGCCACCGTCGCCGCCCTCGCTTCGACGTTCGAGGAGGCGGCGGGCCGGCCGCTGGCCGAACGGCTGCTCGACTGCCTTGACGCCGCCCAGCAGGCTGGAGGCGACTCGCGCGGCCAGCAGTCTGCGAGCCTGCTCGTCGTCTCGCCGGGCGGAGGCTATGCCGGGCTCTCCGACTCGGTCGTCGACCTTCGCGTCGACGACCACGAGCTCCCGCTGACGGAGCTCCGGCGCCTCTACGATCTCCACCAGGAGCTGTTTGGACGCACGCCTCCTGAGAAGTGGATGGAGATGGACGAGGAGCTGACAGCCGAGGTGCAATACCTGCTCGCGCGGCTCGGCTACACCGGCGACCTGGGCGACGCCTTCGACCGCTGGTGCGGCGCCGAGAACCTCGAGGAGCGTGCGAACGGCATCGACCGCATCGATCCCGTCGTGCTCGCGCGGCTGCGAGGCGAATGACCTCCTTCCACGTCATCTCGCTGGACGAGCTCGACCGGCTGCCCGTCGGGGACGGCCTCGAGTGGCGGCCGATCCGGCGCCGGCTCGGGATCAAGGCCTTCGGCATCAACGCGTACACGGCCGAGAAGGTCGGCGACGTCGTCGTCGAGGAGCACAACGAGGGCTCCGGCCACGAGGAGGTCTACGTCGTCGTCCGCGGCCGCGCACGATTCACGCTCGGCGAGGAGACGATCGACGCGCCCGCCGGCACGCTCGTCTACCTGCCCGATCCCGAGATCGTGCGAGTAGCCCACTCCGCGGAAGAGGGCACGCTCGTGCTCGCGGTCGGAGGCTGGCCGGACAAGGCGTTCGCTCCTTCGGGGTGGGAATGGCCCTTCGAGGCGGCGCCGCTCGCCGACCAGGGCCGTCACGACGAGGCGATCGCGATCATGGAAGAAGGGATCCGCGAGCTCGGAGAGAGTGCGCCGGGGTTCTACCACCTCGCCCGCTTCGAGGCGAAGGGCGGACGGCGGGACGACGCCGTCGGGCACCTCAGGAAGGCGCTCGAGCTCCGCCCCGACCTCCGCGAGCACGCGGAGAGGGACGAGGATCTCGCGCCGCTGCTGACCGAGGTCTAGGAGTCGCCTGGAAGCCTGAGGCCTGCCGCGGCCCGCCGGAACGCCGGGACGGGATCGGCTTTCGGCCGCGCGACGATCAGCACGGCTCCGAACGTCCCCGGGGCGAGGGCCTCGACGAGCAGCTGGAGGCCCGCCGCGAGAGCGAACGCCTTGTACGCCTGTTCGCCGCCGAACGGGACGAGGTCCTCCGGTGACGCGAGCCCTGCGATCACGTCGCCGTGCGTGACGGCGCCCATCGAGACGTCGACGACGAGGGGCTTTCCGTCCGAGCTCGGGATCCCGATCGCGAGTGGCGTCGTGCCGACGAGCGGCTCCGAGCCGTCCGGGTGCGCGAGCCGCGGGGGCGACGTCGCCGTCAGCGCGGCCACGAAACCTCCCTCTGCCAGGCGGCGCACCCAGTAGCCCAGCATCCCCGTCGGAAAGCAGTCGGCGGCGACAATCACCCGCGCCCGCGCAGGCGGATCTGCGAGCTGCGCGTCGCAGATCGCAGCGAGCGTCAGGTAGCCGAGCGCTCCTCTTCCCTCCCAGCGCTCGTAGCCAGGGTCGGCGAACAGCCTCCTCGGGCGAGCAGAGGGGTCGAGATCGGGCAGCGCGGCGAGCCATTCGACACGGGCGATCCCGTGGCCTCGCTTGCCGCGAGCCTCGGCGTCGAGGAAGTGATCCGCGAGGACGCGAACGTCCTCGTCCGAGAAGCCGAGCCCGCGGAGGCGCTCGACCACTGCAGCACGATCAGCCGACGAGGGGAAGCTCCTTGACGATCCTGGCGGTGTGCTCGGGCTCGATCGCGAGCACGGCCTCCGCGATCTCGAAGATCGCCCGGCTCGCGGGGGCGTCGGGATCGCTCCAGACGAGCGGCTCTCCGCAGTCACCCGCCTTCCGCAGCGCCGGATCGAGCGGCACGCAGCCGAGGAGCGGCGCCCCGGTCGCATCCGCCAAGCGTTCCCCGCCGCCCGACCCGAATACCTCCGACGTCATGTTCTCGACGATGCCGAGCAGACGCATCTCGGTCTTCTGCGCCATCAGCGCCGCGCGCATCGCCACCTCCTGCGCGAGCGGCTGCGGCGTCGTGACGACGATCGCCTCGGCCCGCGGCAGCAGCTGCCCGAGCGAGATCGCGACGTCGCCCGTCCCGGGAGGCATGTCGACGAGCAGCACGTCGAGGTCGCCCCAGTGGACATCGGAGAGGAACTGCTCCAGCGCTCGGTGGAGCATCGGCCCGCGCCACATCACAGCCGCGTTGTCGTCGAGGAAGAAGCCGATCGACATCAGCTTGATCCCGTTCTTGACCGGCGGCACGATCATCTGGTCGACCGCGACCGGGCGTTGCGAGATCCCGAGCAGGTGCGGGATCGAATAGCCGTAGACGTCGGCGTCGACGAGACCCGTGCGCTGGTCGAGCGCGGTGAAGGCAGCGGCCAGATTGGCGGTGAGCGACGACTTGCCGACGCCGCCCTTGCCGCTGGCGATCGCGATCACGCGGGTCGAGCGGTCGACGGCGATCCCCTTCGAGCGTGCTGCGACGCCACCGCGCAGCTTCTCCGTCAGCGCCGCGCGCTCCTCCGCCGTCATCACATCGAAGCCGACACGCGTCCGCTCGACTCCGGCCACAGCGCCCACGTGCTCGGCGACCTGGTCGGAGAAGCTCGAGCGAAGCGGGCAGCCTGCGATCGTGAGCGCGATCGTCACCGAGACGTCGCCGCCGTCGATCTCGACGTCACGCACCATGTCGAGCTCCGTCACCGGCCGTCCAAGCTCGGGATCGATCACGCGCTCGAGCGCCGCGAGCACCTCACTGCGGGAAATCTCCATCGCCCGGAGGGTACCCGTGGGTGGAAGATAGGCGCGTGACCTGGATCGGGTTCGTCTGGAAGAACCTCCTCCGGCGGCCAGCGAGAACTGCGCTGACCGCAGCCGGCGTGGCGCTCGGCGTCGGGCTGATCGTCGCGCTGCTCTCGATCGCCGCCGGCGTGCGCAAGACGGCTGGCGACCTGATCCACGTCGGGCGAGCGGACTTCGGCGTCTTCCAGGCCGACGCGTCCGACCTCACGCGGTCACTTCTGCCGCAGTCGGCCGAGAAGACGGTCGCCGATACGAACGGCGTCTCCGACGTGGCGGGCATCTTCCTGCGCGTGACGAAGATCCCGAAGCGCGACTCGTTCCTCGTCTTCGGCTACGCCCCGAACGAGTTCCCGTCCCGCCGACTCGTGATCGTCGAGGGCCACCGAGCGCTCGGCCGCGAGGCGATGCTCGGCGACAGCGCCGCCGGCCCGCTCGGGCTGGGACCTGGCGATGTGCTGACGGTCGAAGGAAAACGCTTCCCGATCGCAGGCCTCTACCACTCCGGCAACCGCTTCGTCGACGGCGGTGCGGTCTTGCCGCTGACCGCCGTTCAGGGACTCGCCGGCCATCCCGGCGAGGTGACGACGTTCGGCGTCACCGTTCAGCTCGGCAGGAAGCCGAGCGACGTGGCAAAGATCGTCGAGCGGCGGTTGCCGGGGGCTGTGGCGGTCACCGAGCCCGGCGCAGTCGTCAAGGTCGACACGTCCAGCCGCCTGATCATCCGTGCCGGCTGGATCTTCTCGTTCCTCGCGCTGATCGTCGGCGGCATCGGCGTCATGAACACGATGGCGATGTCTGTGATCGAGCGGATCCATGAGATCGGGATCATGCGCGCCGTGGGCTGGCGCAAGTGGCGGATCGGACTGCTGATCCTCTCGGAGGCGATCGGGATCGGCCTGCTCGCGCTCGGCGTTGGGCTCGCGCTCGGCTATATGGCGGCGGAGCTGTTCACGTCCGAGGGTGGCCTGTCGGAGCTCGCGGAGCCCGACTTCACGGCCGGAGTCTTCGCCTGGGGCCTCGCGTTCGCGCTCGGCGTCGCAGTCATCGGTGCGCTCTATCCCGTCTGGCGCGCCGTCCGGCTCAGCCCGATCGAGGCGTTGCGGCGGGGGTAGCAGCGTCGGTCTCGATCCGGCCGTCGCGGATCCGGAGCGTGCGATCAGCGGCGGCGGCAACCTCCGCGTCGTTCGTGACGAGCAGGATCGTCATCCCGCGCTCGTCGCGGAGGCGGTGCAGCAGGTCGACGATCTGGGCGCCAGTCGCGGAGTCGAGCGCGCCGGTCGGCTCGTCCGCGAGCAGGAGCTTCGGGTCGTTCGCGAGCGCCCGCGCGATCGCGACACGCTGGCGCTCCCCACCGGAGAGCGTCTCCGGGCGAGCAGCTGCGCGCTGCGCGATCGCGCACGCACCGAGCAGCTCGTCCGCTTTCGCGACGCGCGCGTGACGCGTGAGACCGCGGCCGATCATCGGCACCTGGACGTTCTCGCGAGCGTTCAGCGTCGCGATCAGGTGGTGGAACTGGAACACGAAGCCAACGGTCGCCGCACGGTACTCCGCCGCGTCGCGAAGCTCTCCCAGCTCCACGCCGCCGACGCGGATCGTCCCCGCGTCCGGACGGTCGAGCGCGCCGATCAGGTTCAGCAGCGTGCTCTTCCCGCATCCCGACGGACCGACGACGGAGACGAAGTCCCCCGGTTCGAGCTTCAGCGTGACGTCGTCGAGCGCCTCGATCGCACCGTTGTCGAATACCTTCGATACATGGTCGACGGCGACTGCGACGCCGCCGTTTCCCGTCACTTCGGCGTGACCTTGCGAGTGAGCACCTTCGTTTGCACCTTCCCACCGACCTTCACTTTCACGGCCCAGCGCAGCGTGAGTGGGAATCCCCGCGATTCCGGAGGGAACGTGACGTAGTCGCGGAACGTGCCCTTGAAGGGCCAGTTCGTGATCGGCCTCACCGGTTTCGACGGCCCGTAGTCGATCGGGTGGACGCCGCCGATCGGATCGGTCAGCGTCGCGGTCACGGTCCCCGTCAACGAATGCCCCTTCAGATCCTTGGCGGTGACCGAGTAGTGCCACTTGACGTTCACCTTCGGATTCGCGGCAGGCGCCTTCAGCGTCGCCCTCCACCCGGTCGCCGCAAGAGCCACGGGGACGACCACGAGACCGAGCACCGCGAGGAACATCCGCAGTCGCACAGCAGCATGGTAGTCGTCGAAATCGTGCGTCAGCGCAGCGTGTCGGCGAGGAGCGCGTCAGCGAGCAGCGCGTACGCGTCCGGGGTCGCCGCAGCGGCAACGCGCGAGCGCTGGCCGAGGTCGAGCGGCGCGTCGAGCAGCGTTCCTCCGTCGCAGAGCTCCACGATCAGGCCCCGCTCCCGGACCACGAGCTGCGCGGCAGCGATGTCGACCGAGCGCGCAGGGCGGAGGGAGCAGACAGCGTCCACACGGCCGGCGGCGAAGTGACAGAGCGAGAGAGCGAGAGAGCCCATGATCCGCAGGCGCTCGGCAACGCCGACGAGACTCGGCGACCGCTCCGCGACGAGATGCGTCTTCGTCGCCTCCAGCCCGAGCAGCTCGATCGTTTCCTTCGGCGGCGGAGCATCCAGGGGCGCCCCGTCGAGCGTTGCGCCCTTGCCGAGCACCGCAGCCCACTCCTCGCCGACGCCGAAGTCGTAGACGTAGCCGAAATGGACGTCTCTCATCGCCGGCCCGTCTGCAACCGCGATCGACAGCGAGAAGAAGGGAATGCCCCGCTTGGCGTTGATCGAGCCGTCGATCGGGTCGAGGACGACGGTGACGGCGCTGTCACCCGACGCCGGGCGGTGCCCAAGCTCCTCCGAGACGAGCGTGAAGTCCCCTCCCAGCTCGTCGAGTCGTTCGACCACCGCGAGCTCGGCCGCATGGTCGATCGCCGTCGTCTCGTCCCCTCCCTCTCCGTCGCCGACGACCGGCTCGCGCTCGAGGCGCGTCGGCAGGCGCTCGAGGGCGCCCTTCACGTCCTCCGTCGCGGCGCGGCAGATCTCGAGCCAGTCGGTCACAGCGGCTGGAAGAGAAGGCCGGAGGGCAGCTTGGGAAAGAAGTAGGTCGATTTCTGAGGCATCGTCTCCCCGCGCCGCGCGGTCTCGAGCACGAGGTCGATCGGCGTCGGGCGGACGAGCAACGCAGCCTCGGCGTCACCGCGATCCACGGCCGCCGTCGCCTCACCGAGATCGGCCGTATACGTCACGCCCTCCGGCCCGAGGCGCTCGACAAGCGCCGCGTCCGGCTCGCCCACCTCACCCGCAACCGTGGTCGCCCCGTCATGCCTGTAGACCACGGCGCCGGAGCGGCCGCCGGGAAGGGCGGAGAGCCCGGCTTGGACGGACGCAGCAGGCTCGCCGGCGACGGGGCCGAGCCGCTCCGCGATCCGGTGCGTGGGAAAGATCGTCAGCCCCTCCTGGCCGGTCGGACACACGACAACCATCATCCAGGAGCTTTCCTCCGTACCGTCCTCCTCGTGGAAGGCAAGGGCGGTCTCGTAGCGATGGTGGCCGTCCGCGATCACGAGCTTGGCGCCGGCGAGCTCGCGCGGCGCCTCCGCCTCGATCCGCCACAGTCGGTTGCGCACGCCGTCGAGCTCGACGTCGACGTCGGGGTCACCGCTGGGGCCTTCGAGCGTCCCGTCGAAGAGGAGGAAGATCGGCTCCACCTCCGCGCGTAGAGCGCGCAGCAGGCGCAGGCGTCCCTCCTTCGCCCCTGAGTGCGTGCGCTCATGCGGAAGCACGACCCCGTTCGCGTATGGCTCGAGACGTAGCACGCAGACGAGCCCGTCCCGCCGTCGCGCGATGCCGTCAGGCCCGACGTAGTCCTGTGCAAGCCACCGTAGAGTCGGGTCGTCGTCCTCCACGAGCACGCCCTGGCCGAGCCACGCGCGCCACGTCTCCGCCGCGGCCTGCTCGCTGTCAGGCAGTGTCAGGTGGACGACGTTGTAGGGGCTCGACGCGAGGTAGCGCGCGCGGGCCGCACCGTCGATCACGTCGTACGGAGGAGCGATCAGGGTCGAGATCGGGCCGGCCCTGCGCTCGTCGTAGCGGACGGCGCAAAACGGCTTGACGACGGCCACGAACCCGGACCCTACCAGCCGCTTCCGGACCTAGACTCGACTCCGTGAGCGCTATCGCCGAGCTTGCGGAAGACCGCGTCGTCGAAGGGATCTACGCCGTCACGCGCAAGCGGCGGCTGCGCACCCGTTCGGGCTCGGACTACCTCGCGCTCGAGCTCGTGGACCCGAGCGGGCGCATCGAGGCTCGCGTCTGGAACGACGTCGACCTCCTGGACGGACGTTTTGCGGAAGGCGACGCCGTCCGCGTTCTCGGACGGGTCGAGCGGTTCCGGAACAGGCTGCAGCTGGACGTCCGGACGATCGAGCCGGCGGAGGAGACGGATCCCGCTGCGCTGGCGCCGACCGTCCGGCGCGATCTCGACGAGCTCGAGGGCTTCCTCGACTTCCTCGCCGGCGAGATCGCCCACCCCGGGTTGCACGCGACCGTACGCGCGATCGTAGGAGACCGGGCGATTCGGCAGGCGTTCCGACAGCTTCCAGCCACCGTCGACGGGCACCACGCGTACGGGGGCGGCCTGCTCGAGCACACGGTTGGCGTGGCGACGATCTGCCGTGAGCTGACCCAGCTGCATCCACGTTTGCGCGGCGATCTGCTCGGCGCCGCAGCGCTGCTCCATGATGTCGGCAGGACGAAGGAGCTCGGGCCAGCGCCGGCATACGCACAGACGCCGGAGGGAAGGCTGCTCGGGCACGTCCACCTCGGCCTGCGCCTGATCGAGGAGCGCGCGACCCCGCTCGAGGCAGACGTCCGGGCAGAGCTCCTCCACGCAGTCTCTGCGCACCACGACGCACGGGCCACACGAACAGCCGAGGCGGCGTGCCTCTACCACGCCAACCAGCTCGACGCGGTCGCCGCCACCCGGCCGGTAGAGACACCGGACAGCTAGGCCGTAGCGCTACTCTCGAACCGTGTGGGACGGGCTCGCAGCGACGCTCGAAGGCAGCCGCGTGACCATCGAGCCGCTGGCCCCCGCGCACGAGCGCGATCTCTACGAAGCCGCGCAGGACATGGACTGGTCTCTAATGCCCGTTGACCCGTCCGGCGACGAAGCCCTCTTCCACGCCTGGCTCGACGATGCGCTCGCGCTCGCCGCCCGCGGCGAGCAGCAACCCTTCGCCGTCCTCGACGCGGGGACGGGCCGGGCGATCGGCAGCACGCGGTACCTCTCGCTCCGGCCCGAGCACCGCGGCCTCGAGATCGGCTGGACCTGGCTCACTCGCTCGCGCTGGGACTCCGGGGACAACGTCGAGGCGAAGCTCCTTCTCCTCACCGACGCGTTCGAGCGGGTCGGCTGCATGCGCGTGGAGTTCAAGACCGACGCGCTCAACGAGCGCTCGCGCCGTGCGCTCGCTGCCTTGCCCGCTACCTTCGAGGGTGTCTTCCGCAAGCACATGCTCGTCGGCAACGACGGCACCCGGCTGCGTGACTCGGCATGGTTCGCGATCGTCGACGACGACTGGCCAAAGGTAAAGGCAAACCTCGAGCGGCGCCTCGCTACGACGAAGGGCTGAACCGAACATTGAGCACGTCGCCGTCCTCGACGATGTACTCCTTGCCCTCGAGCCGCTGAAGGCCACGGCGCGCCGCCTCCGCGCGCGACCCGCACTCGACGAAGTCGGCGGCCGGGATCACCTCGCAGCGGATGAAGCCCCGGGCGATGTCCGTGTGGATCTCCGCGGCCGCGTCCAGCGCCGTCTGACCGCGTCGAAGCGTCCACGCCCGCGCCTCGGTGTCGCCGGCGGTGAAGAAGGCGATCACGCCGAGCGCCTCCTTGAGCCTGAGCACGACGTCCTCGAGCACGGGAGGCCCGTCGCGGAAGGCTGCCGCCTCTTCGTCCGGGAGATCGGCGAGCTCGAGCTCGAGGGCGAGATCGATGCCCGCAGGCCCGTTCTCGATCGGGATCAGCGGCTTCGTCGTCAGCGGCTCGAGCTCGTCCGGCACGTCACCGGCGAAGTCGGCGAACCGACCGCCGGCGTCGAGGTGCGCAAGCAGCTCCTCGAGCGTGGCCGCCTCGGCGCGAAGGTTCGCGTCACCGGACTTGGCCTGGGTCCGCACGCGCTCGAGCCGACCCTCGACGTGATCTCGATCGGCGACGAGCAGCTCCAGCTCGAGCTGCTCGAGGTCACGGCGGGGATCCGATCCTGGCTGGAACGCCGCGGCGACGGCGAGCAGCGCGTCGACGCGACGTAGGTTCCCGAGCAGGGCCGCGCCGGTCCCCGGCACGTCCTGTACTCGGATCGCCGCCGGCGTCACCTTCGCGGAGCCCTCGACCGCTGCAACCGCGTCGAGCCGAGGATCGGCGATCGGCGCCATCCCGACGTGCGGCTTCGCGTCGTGGATTGGCGCGCCGGCGTGGGTGAGGGCGTTGAAGAACGTCGTCTTTCCGGCCTTCGGCAGCCCGACGATGCCTGCCTCGAGGCTCAACTCGTGAAGCCGACCCGACCCTCGCGCGCGTGCCGCTTCACGTACGAGACCATGGAGACGGCTACGAGCAGCCTCCCGTCCTCCGCCTCGAGCTCGATGACCTCGTCGGTCCGTGCGCGGAACGCCGTCTCGAGCGCGTCGGCGCCAGCCACGGAAACACGCGCCGCTAGCACCTCGCCGCCGCGAAAGCCGATGTGGACGAGGATCAGGTCCGCGTCAGGCATGGCTCACGAGCTCGCTGAGGACGCCGTGGATCGAGGTCGGGTGCAGGAACGCGACCTGAAGCCCGTACAGCCCGGGCCGGGGCTCGCGGTCGACGACGTCGACGCCTTCCGCTCCGAGACGTTCCAGCTCGGACACGATGTCGTCGACCTCGTAGGCCACGTGGTGCATACCGGGCCCGCGCCGGGCGAGGAAGCGGCCGATCGGCGTGTCCTCGCCGGTCGGAGCGAGCAGCTCGAGCCGGTCGTCTCCGACGAGCAGCGCGGCTGCCTGGGCGCCCTGGGACGGCATCGTCTCGCGTGCCTCTACGCGTGCCTCGAACAGCCGCTCATACGTCGCTACGGCGTCGTCGAGGTCCTCGACAGCGAGCCCGATGTGATGGATCCCCCGCGGCGGCACGCCGCGGATGCTAGTCGAGTCGGCCTCAGTCGCCGACGGGAAGAGCGCGGACGGTACCGACCGTCTCGGAGTTCCGGGACTCCTGCTGCACGCCATCGAGCAGCTCGTCCAGCTGCTTGCGCTCGAGCGTTTCCTTCTCGAGCAGCGCCTGAGCGATCCGGTCGAGCGGAGCGCGGTGCTTTACGAGCAACCGCGCGGCGTCCCCGTACGCCTCGTCGGTCAGACGGGCCTGCTCGCCGTCGCGAACCCGTTTCGTCTCCTCGGACAGCGAGTAATTGTCGGCGCGCATCGTCCGCGACGCAATCTCCGACATCCCGTAGTCGAACACCATCGCGCGGGCGAGGTCAGTCGCCCGCTCGAGGTCGTTTGCGGCCCCGTTCGTCACGCGCCCGAACACGACCTGCTCGGCCGCTCGGCCGGCGAGGAACACCTTCATCATGTCGCTTAGCTCCTCCTTCGTATGGAGGTAGCGGTCTTCGACCGGGACGTTGAGCGTGTAGCCGAGCGCCTGGCCGCGCGACACGATCGTCACCTTGTGGACGGGGAGGGCGTCGCCCATCAGATGGGACATGAGCGCGTGCCCGGCCTCGTGGTAGGCGAGGATGCGCTTCTCCTTCTCCGAGACCACCCGCCGTTGCTGCAGCCCGGCGACCACGCGCTCCATCGCAGCGTCGAAGTCCTCCGCCGAGATCGTCTGCGCCCGGCGGCGGCCGGCGAAGATCGCCGCCTCGTTGGCGATGTTCGCGAGATCGGCGCCCGTCAGGCCGGCGGTCTGGCGCGCGACGATCTCGAGGTCGACGTCGGCATCGAGCGGCTTGCCCTTCGTGTGGACGCCGAGGATCTCGATGCGGCCCTTGAGGTCAGGCGGAGGCACGAGCACCTGCCGATCGAAGCGGCCGGGGCGGAGGAGAGCCGGATCGAGATCCTGAAGCCGGTTGGACGCCCCCATGACGACGACCTGCTCGCTCGTCGAGAACCCGTCCAACTCGACGAGCAGCTGGTTGAGCGTCTGGTCCTGCTCGCGGTTGAACCCGTGGCCGGTGCGCGCTGCGCCGACCGCGTCCAGCTCATCGATGAACACGATCGCGGGCGCGTGCTTGCGCGCCTCGTCGAACAGCTTCCGGATGCGCGCGGCGCCGAGGCCGGCGAACATCTCGACGAAGGCCGACGCGCTCTGCGAATAGAAGGACGCGCCGGACTCGTGGGCGACGGCCTTGGCCAGCAGCGTCTTCCCGGTTCCCGGCGGGCCGTAGAAGAGGATCCCCTTCGGGACGCGCGCGCCGAGCTGCTCGAAGCGCTTCGGGTCGCGGAGGAAGTCGACGACCTCCTGCAGCTCTCCCTTCACCTCCTCCAGACCGGCGACATCCGACCAGGAGACAGAGATGTCAGAGCGTGTCTCGGCGCGGGAGGTCGATACGCGCGGCGTCAGCTTCACCACGCGCCACAGGAAGTACACCATGAGGCACATGAGGACGAGCGGCAGCCACAGGAGTAGGACCTGGGGTATCTGGTGGAACAGATCGCCCACGACGCTCGCATCGGCATTCCTCGCCGAAAGCCTTAGGGCGCTTTACGCGTCGGTCGTAAGGGGAGACTCGAGCTCGAGGCAGGCGTGGAGCGCCGCCTCGGCGACCTCGATCTGCTGGGACGTCGGCTCAGCGGTGGCGATCCGCTCCTGAAGCTCCTGGCCCGGCTTGGCGAGCGCCTTGGCGACGGGATGTCCCGGGTTTCGCACCATCCAGCCGAAGACCTCGGTGGCGGCTGCGAGAGCGCCGAGCGCGGCGGCGAGCGACGCCGGCCGGCGCAGCTTCTCGGGTGCGCGAGCCGCGAGCGTCGCGCCCGCGGCGCTCGCGAGCAGCAGCGGGCCGACGAGGTGCGAGCCACAGCGCTCGTGCTCCTTCGTCGCGCCTTCGCCATGCTCGTAGGTCCCGATCGTCATGTGCTCGGCGCCGTGGTAGCCCGCGAGCTCGCCCTGCCTAAGGGCGAGCATGGCCGGCGTGAGCGCGGCCGCGCCGGCGGCGAGCTCCTGCACGGCCGGCTTGAGCCGCGTGCCTCGGATAACACGGGTGACGCCGGCGGAGAGCGCCATGGTGGCGAGCACGCGCGGCCGCTGGAAGGCGAATCGCATCTCGGGCAGCGACCGCCGCGCCCGGGGGAGGACGAGCAACGACTCGAGCAGCTTCACGGGCCCCCGGAGAAGCGGCTGCTCGGCCGGCAGCACCCGCTTGCGCCCGGACGCCACCTTGAGCCGGCCCTCATCCGTGCGAACGGCGCAGGCCCAGGCCGTCGGCCCGTGCACCAGCACGCCGTTCTCGAGTGCCATCCCGCCGAGTCGAATCTTCTTCTCGCCCACCAGAGGACAGGCTAGCTACGCAGCGCCGATCGACAGCGCGGCATGGCGCAGGAAGTCGACGCCGAGCTCGACGTCCGAGATCGCGGCTCGCTCGTCGGCCGAGTGGACGAGCCTCGATGCGAGCTCCGCGCTCATCTCTTTGATCGGGAAGAACCCGTACGCGACCGTGCCGAACGCCTCGCGGAGCCAGTGGCTGTCGGTGAAGCCGGGAACGCACGTTGGCAAGACGGTCGCGCCGGGCTCCGCACGCTGCGACGAACTCCTCGACCGCCCGCCAGAGCTGTGTGTCGACAGACGAGCGGGTGCCGCCCTGTCCGCGGCGCCAGACGAGCTCGTAGTCGCCCGGCCCAAGCCATTCGCGTAGCTCGCGGTCGACCTCCTCCTCGGTCTGTCCCGGAAGGAGCCGGCAGTCGACCACGACCTCGCAGCGGCCCGGAATCACGTTGCGTTTGTGCGAGGCAGTGATCTGCGTTGCCGAGACAGTCATGGTCAGCAGCGGCTCGACCACCTCCGCGGCGGCTTCGTCGACGGCACGGGCGGCGCCGAGAGCGCTCTCCGCGGACGGCGTCTCGCCGGTGAGCCTGAACAGGAACGCTTCCGTCTCGGGCCCGAGCTGCGGCGGCTCGCGGAACTCCGCCATGCGCTCGATCAAGCTGGCAGCTTTGACGAGCGCGTTGTCCGCGATGCCTGGCAGCGATGCGTGGCCGCTCCGCCCGTGCACGACCAGGGTGAAAGGGGCGGACATCTTCTCCGCCGGCGCGCACAGGTAGAAGACGCGGCCGCCGAGCTCGAGCCGGTCGCCCGACCCCTCGTTGAGCGCGTAGTCGCAACGCACGGCGTCGGGGTGTGTCTCGCACAGCCAGCGAAGGCCGGCGTACTCGCCCTCGCCGACCTCCTCGTCGGCCGTCGCGCAGAAGATCAGGTCGCCGGCCGGCGCGAACCCCTCCCGCGCAAGGGAAGCGATGGCGACAGCGCTCGCCGCCACCTGGCCCTTCATGTCCAGAGCGCCCCGGCCCCAGATGCAGCCGTCCTTGACCTCGCCCGACCACGGATCGACCGACCACTCAGACGGATCCGCGAGCACCGTGTCGGTGTGCGAGAGCAGGAGGAGCGACGGCCCGGTTCCTCGTCCAGGAATCCGCGCGACGAGGTTCGCGCGGTCCGGGGTGCGCGCGTAGAACTCGCACGCGACGCCGTTCTCCTCGAGATACCCGCGTAGAAGCTCGGCCGCGACCGTCTCGTTCCCCGGCGGGTTCACCGTGTCGAGGCGGATCAGGTCCCGGAGCAGCGAGACGACTTCGTCACGAACGGCGGCCGGCATCGCGGGAGCATACTTTCGCCGATGGGAGATCTCTTTTCCGACGCGGCGATGGAGCGCGCGGCAGCGAACGCCCCGCTCGCCGCGCGCGTACGGCCGCGGGCTCTCGACGAGCTCGTCGGCCAGCAACACGTCCTCGGCCCCGGATCGGCGCTGCGAGCCGCGATCGAAGAGGACCGTGTCGGCTCCATGGTCCTCTATGGGCCGCCAGGCAGCGGCAAGACGACGCTCGCCAGGATCGTCGCTTCGAGCACCGGCGCCGCGTTCGAGCAACTATCCGCCGTCTCCGCGTCCGTGTCCGAGGTGCGCGGCGTGATCGCGGGCGCGCGCGAGCGTCTCGGCGCTCACGGTCAGCGGACGATCCTCTTCCTCGACGAGATCCACCGCTTCAACAAGGCACAGCAGGACGCATTGCTTCCCTCCGTAGAGGAGGGCATCCTGACGCTGATCGGCGCGACGACCGAGAACCCGTATTTCGAGGTCAATGCCGCCCTGCTCTCACGCTGTGCCGTCTACGAGCTCGAGCCGCTCTCGCAGGACGACCTGTCGACGATCATCCGCCGCGGCGGGGAGCTGATCGGCGCCGAGCCGACGACCGAGGTCGTGGAGCTGATCGCGGCCCGCGCGGGCGGCGACGGCCGCACGGCGCTCAACATCCTCGAGCTCGCGGCGCAGACCGCAGCGGCCGCCGGGCAGCCGCTCGACCCGGCGCACGTCGAGGACGCAGCACGGAAGCGGCCGCTGCGCTACGACCGGGCCGGCGACCAGCACTACGACTTCGCCTCCGCCTTCATCAAGTCGATGCGCGGCTCCGATCCCGATGCGGCGGTCTACTACCTCGCGGCGATGCTCGAGGCCGGCGAGGATGCGCGCTTCATCGCTCGCCGCATGGTGATCCTCGCGTCCGAAGACGTCGGCCTCGCCGATCCGAACGCCCTCGTCGTGGCGGTGGCGGCCGCGGGCGCCGTCGAGCACGTCGGCCTGCCCGAGGCGCAGCTGAACCTCGCCGAAGCGGCGATCTACCTCGCGCTTGCGCCGAAATCGAACGCGGTGCTGGCGGCCCTCACGGCGGCAAGGAAGGACGTCCGCGAGCACGGCACTGCGCGGCCGCCGAAGTCGCTCCGCAGCACGGGCCACCCGGGCCAGAGGACGCTCGGCCACGGAGAGGGCTACGTCTATCCGCACGACGATCCCGCCGGCTTCGAGGTCGACTATCTCCCCGAGGAGCTCAAGGGCCGACGCTACTACGACCCGGAACGCGAAGAGCTAGAGAATCCGAGCGCCGAGAGCGCTCGCCACGAGCTCGACCGCGAGCTGCGCGGTCTCGTTCTCGCGGTCGAGGATCGGGTTCACCTCGACGACGTCGAGCGACCCGACGAGGCCGGACTCGGCCACGAGCTCCATCGCGAGATGCGCCTCGCGATAGGTCAGCCCGCCGCGGACCGGGGTGCCGACGCCAGGGGCGACGTCGGGATCCACGACGTCGAGATCGAGGCTCACGTGGACGAAGCCGGGGCCGGCGACGTGCGCGAGCGCCTGCCCCATCGCCTGCTCGACCCCGAGCTTGTCGAGGTCGCTCATCGTGAAGACGAGCGCGCCCAGCTCGCCGAGCAGCAAGCGCTCCGGCTCGTCGAGCGAGCGGACACCGAGGAGAGCGACGCGCGACGGGTCGACCGCCGGCAGCGTCCACTCGTCATGCTCGAAAGCCGGCCCGCCGAGCCCGAGCGCAGCTGCGAGCACCATGCCGTGGACGTTCCCGGACACGCTCGTCTCGGGCGTGTTCACGTCCCCGTGCGCGTCCACCCAGAGAACGCCGCCCGCGACGTCGTCATGGAGGCCGGCCAGGGATCCGAGCGCGACCGAGTGGTCGCCGCCGAGCACGAGCGGAAGCATGCCCTCGGCCCGGGCGCGGCGCACGAGCGTCGCTACGTGAGCGCACGTCGTCTTGATGGCGTCGAGGAACCGCAGCTGCTCAGTGCCTTCCGAGACCGCCTCCGCCACGGCAGTACCGACGTTCCCCCAGTCGTTGCACGTGCGGCCGATCTCCTCCAGCCGCTGGTCGAGACCCGCGTAGCGGATCGCCGAGGGTCCCATGTCGACGCCGCGCCGGTCCTGGCCGAGATCCAGCGGCGCGCCGATCACGGCGACCGGTTGCTGTGGAGACGTTCCGTCCATGGGAGCCTGCGTCGTGAGATGGCGAGGGTCGGAATCGAACCGACGACACCACGGTTTTCAGCCGTGTGCTCTACCGACTGAGCTACCTCGCCAGGGCGACTCCAGAGTCTAGCCCCGACCCGGTGCCGGGCGAGAGCACCGCACCCTCCGAGTAGAGGGTTGAGTCTCTTCTCGGAGGGACCGTCGCGGCCGGTGCGACCGTGCCGGCGACGTACCCGCACCCTAAGACCTGATCGGCGGTCCCGCAAGCGTTTTTAGCGGCGGATGCGGATGCGCACGGTATCGCCGGGGCGCGCGAGCACGACGGACGCCGCGTCTCCCTCGTTGATCGCGATCGCGATGTTCCGGTACGAGTCCTCGTAGAGCACGATGTCGCCCGGCCCCACGTCTGCGAACGTCTCGGCGGCGACGGCGTAGAACCGCTCGAGCCCGATCGCGAGCTCGAGGTCGCTCCCGGGCCAGATGCCGAAGCCGTCGACGTCTCCGGTCGTGAGGTTGAGCTGGACGTTCCCGAAGCGATCGACGATCAGCACGTGCGCAACGATCTCGTCAGGCCCGATCCGCGGAACCGGCACGTCGATCCTGACGAGCGTCACCGGATCGATCGCCGCTCCCAGCTCGCCTGGATCGATCCCGGCGGCAAGGTGCGCAGCCGCCGGCGCGAAGACGTCGCGGCCGTGAAACGTGCGCGAGAGCGGCTCGAGCCTGAACCGGGCATCGGTGATCTCCCAGGCCGCGGCGATGCCTCCGGTCCGCTCCGCGGCAGGCACGAGCAGGCCGTTGTCTGGCCCGACGAGCAACCGGCCGTCCCCCGTCTGGAGCACGACGGCCCTCCGCTCCGTCCCGACCTGCGGGTCGACGACGGCGAGGTGCACCCCTTCCGGCATGTAGGGCAGCGTGTTCGCGAGCACGAGCGAGCCCTGCAGGACCTGGAGCGGCTCGATCGCGTGCGTTATGTCGACGATGTCCACCTCTGGCGTGATCCGCTTGATCACGCCGTGGCAGGTGCCCACGAAGTCGTCGGCGACGCCGAAGTCGGTGAGAAACGTGATCACCGGCCGCGTCACAGGGCGAGCGTAGCGACCGCCGCGACGAGACCGTCGAGGTCGTGCGACTCCGCTTCGGCGATCACCTCGAGACCGGCTGCGCGGGCCGCCGCCGACGTCTGCGGCCCGATGGAGACGACCGGGATCGGTGCGCCGAGCGAGCCAAAAGCGCGGGCCGCGGAAGCGGACGCGAGCACGACGACGTCGCCGTCGGGAGGCTCGGGCGAAAGCGGGACGGTGCGGTAGAGGACGACGACGTCGGCGGCGAGCTCATCGGAGAGCAGCCTGCGCGCGTCCTCGGCCCCAGCGAACAGCACACGGCCAGCCGGTTGTGGCAGCTCGGCGAGCAGCCCCTCCTGCGTCGAGACACGGCCGACGAGCTCTGGCGCAAAGCCGGCTGCCGCCAGCGCGCTTGCGGTACCAGGCCCGACTGCTGCCAGGTGCTGCGGCATGCCGTGAATACGTCGGGCCAGCTCCCTCGCCCCGTTCGGGCTCGTCACGATCACCCAGTCGTAGCCCGTGACGTCGACCGGATCGTCGCCAGCCGGCTCGATGCGGATCAGCGGGCACAACACGACTTCGTGCCCGAGCGAACGCAGCCGCCCGGCAAGCGGCTCCGCCTGCTCGGCGGCGCGAGTGACGACTACGCGGGCGATGCGCCTCTCCTTCTAGCCGCCTCGACCAGGGCTCGGGCCAGCGAGCCGGGATCGTCTCCGTGCGCACGCTCGATCCAGCGCCCCTGTTCGTCGGCAATGAGGGCTTCTAGCTCGCGCCCGTCGTGATACGCGGCGACCGGCGCGAGGCAGCCACCGCCGATCGCCGCCACACAGGTGCGCTCAGCCTCGACGCGACCGCGGGTCTCGCCGTCGTCGAGTCGCGCCACGAGCTCCTCCTCGCCGGCACGCACCTGCAGGGCCAGCGCTCCCTGGCCCGCCTCGGGCAGCATCACGTCGGGCTCCAGCCTGCAGCCGATCTCCGAGCCGAGACCGAGACGGTCGAGGCCGCAGGCGGCGAGCACGATCGCGTCGAGACCGCGCTCGCGAAGCTTCCTGAGCCGCGTGTCCACGTTCCCGCGCAGCGGCTCGACAGACAGCGATGGCTCCAGCGCGAGCAGCTGCGCAGTTCGCCGTACGGACGCCGTGCCGATCCGCATCCCTGGCTCGATCTTCGCGGCGCCGACGAGCGCGTCGCGAGGGTCCTCGCGAGTCGGGTAGGCGCCAACGGCCAGTCCCTCCACGTCGGTCGACGTCATGTCCTTCGCCGAGTGGACGGCGACGTCGATGCGGCCGTCGAGCAGCGCCTCCTCCAGCTCCTTGACGAACACGCCACGGTCGCCGATCTCCCCGAACGGAGACCGGCGGTCGCGGTCGCCCGTCGTCGTGATCGGAAGCAGCGCAATCTCGACCCCAGGCCCACGCAGCAGTTCCGCCAAGCTGCCGGCCTGGGTGAGCGCGAGCCTACTCCCGCGTGTCCCGACCCGAACGAGCATCGTCGGACGCAAGGACTTCAGCCATCGGCCGACTCCTTGGCGCGCTTTGCGGCCATCGCGGTCAGCTCCTCGAGCTCGCGCTCGAGCCGCCCGAGCTTCGCCGCGATGATGACGATGTACACGAGCAAGACGGCGAACACGACGGCATACGCCGCGGCGACATACTTTTCTTCGGCGCTCATGCGAGCAGCTCGCGGAGCTCGCGCAGGCGGGCGTCGAGCCGCTTGCCGGCGAGCTCGATCCGATACAGCAGGTAGCCGAGCGACAGCATCGCCGCGAGGCACACACAGAAGGTCGCGAACTGCGAGTCCGCCATCTGCGGCCCGTCGCGGGTGAAGGTCACGGGGTGGATCAGGCTGTCGGCGAGCCGGATGGCGAGGAAGCTGATCGGGATCAAGACGACGCCGAACAACGCATACACGGCCGAGATCGCGGCGCGCTGGCGCCCGGGCTCGATCGAGTAGCGGAGCATGAAGTACGCCGCGTAGAAGAGGAAGAGGACGAGGAAGAGCACGAGCTGGCGATCTCCCCACTCCCACCACTCGCCCCAGCTGATCTTCGCCCAGATCGAGCCCGTGACCAGGGTCATCAGCCCGAAGATGACGCCGAGGTGGACGGCGACGTAGCTCTCGACGTCTCGCGCCTCCTCGTCCTTCCAGAGATAGAGGAACGCCTTCACGCCCGCGAAGCCGAACGCGGCATAGGCCGTCAGCGCGATCGGCACATGGAAGTAGAAGATCTTCTGGTTGAGGCCATCCTGGTCGACAGGGGCGTAGAAGAAGACGAGGACGATCGCCGAGACCACGAGCACCGACGCGAGAACGCCAAGCGCGAGCAACGGGTTAGTCCGAGACGACGTACTCAAAAGAGGCCCACGAGATGATCGCAAAGACGACGTCGTAGAGAACGAGGAAGCCGAGGTACCGCGCGGGCTCGTCGGCGATGCTCGCGCCGACACCGCCGACCACGATCGGCATGGCCAGCGGCAGGAACAGCAGGGGCAGCAGCAGCTCGCGGGCGCGCGTCACCGTCGCCATCGCTGCGAGCAACGTCCCGACGGCGGCGATGCCAATGTCCGCGAGCGCTACGCCCGCGACCGTAGCCCAGCCGATGCCTCCGAAGAGCAGCGCGAACGCGGGCAAGGCCACCACCTCGGCCGCAGCGAGGAAGGCCAGCACGGCCAGCCCTTTCCCGAACCAGATCGCGCTCCGGTCGCACGGGGCCAGCAGCAGGCCGTCCATCAGCCGCTGCTCGCGCTCGGGCACGAACGCGCGCACGAGCCCGAGGAGCGCAGTGAACAGGATCACGATCCAGAGGAGCCCGGCCGTCACGCGATCTGTCGCATCCGCTGGAACGGCGAAGTGGAAGAGCACGAGCCCGCCGAGGACGAACAGCACCATCGCCGGCAGGGTGTCGCGGCCGCGCAGCTCCAGGAGAAGATCCTTGCGGGCGAGCGTCCCGACGTCGCGGACGTAGGTGATCACGCGAGCGCGAGCCTCCCGCTCGCGAGCTCCTCGAGCCGTCCCGGATCGTGGGTTGCAACGAGGAAGGTTCCGGCGCCACGGCGCTCCGCGAGCTCACGGTCGAGAAGCTCCATCCCTTCGGCGTCGAGCGCCGAATGCGGCTCGTCGAGGATCAGCAGCTCGGGCTCGTGGAGGAGCGCGCGACAGAGCGCGAGCCGCTGTGTCATGCCGCGCGACAGCGCCGCGACCCGGTCGTTTCGCGCTTCCCAGAGCCCGAATCGCTCGAGAAGCATGCCCGCGCGCTCCTTGCGTTCGGGCACCCGGTAGAGGCGGCCGTAGAGATCGAGGTTCTCGAGCGCGGTCAGCTCGCGGTAGCAGAGCGGCTCGTGGCCGAGAAACCCGATCGCCTCGCGCGGGGCGTCGAGCTCGAGCTCTCCGCCGGAGGGTGTGGAAAGACCAGCGCAGAGCCGGAGCAGAGTCGTCTTTCCCGAGCCGTTCGGCCCGGTAACGAGTAGAAAGCCACCCTGGGGTAGCTCGAGGTCGACACCGCGAAGCGCCCGTCGGTCGCCGTAGCGCTTGACGAGGCCGCGCGCCCGGATCACGCGAGCACGTCCAGGAGCACGAAGCCGAAGAAGATGAGGCTGATCACGCCGTTCATCGTGAAGAACGCCGTGTTCAGGCGGCGCTGGTCGCGCGGTGAGACGAGCAGCTGCTCGTACGTCAGGAGCGAGGCGACGGCTCCAACGCCGAGCCAGTACCAGATGTCGACCGAGAGCTCCGCGCCCGTCCAGACAAGCAGCAGGACGGTCGCGAGGTGGAGCGCGCGCGAGAGCCAAAAGGTCGCGGGAACGCCGAAGCGAGCGGGGAACGAGTGCAGCCCCTCTCGCCGGTCGACCTCGAGATCGAACAACGCGTAGAGCACGTCGAAGCCTGCCACCCACGTCGCCACTGCGCCCCCGAGCAACCAGGCCCCGAGGGGCAGCTCTCCCGTCACTGCCACCCAGCCACCGACCGGGGCGAGGCCGTCGACCGCGCCCAGCCAGAAGTGCGACAGCCACGTGAAGCGCTTGAGGTACGGGTAGACGACGAACATCGCGACGGGGATCGGCCAGAGCCAGCGGACGATCGGGTCGAGCTGCCAGACGGCGACGAGGAACACCCCAAGTGAGAGCAGGCAGAAGAGGATCACCTGCGGGCGGTGCAGGGCGCCGCTCGGGAGCTCGCGGCCCGCGGTGCGTGGGTTGCGCGCGTCGATCTCCGCATCGACGAGCCGGTTCAGCGCCATGGCGAGCGAGCGGGCTCCGACCATCGCCACCGTCAGCCAGAGCAGATCCGCTCCGCTCGGCACGTCGTCGAGGGCGAGGAACGCGCCGACGTACGCGAACGGCAACGCGAAGACGGTGTGCTCGACCTTGACGAGCGACGCGAACCGTCTCGGATACGAGACGACGGCGTCCATCAGGTCTGCCGGTGCGCCGTCTCCTCGTCGGCGAGGAGCGCGACGGCGTGCGGGAGGGCAGGCCGAAGAACGGCGAACCCATCGCGGCAGCCGCCCGGCGAACCGGGGAGATTGACGACAAGCGTCCTGCCGAGGACGCCGGCCGCGCCACGCGAGAGCAGTCCGTGCGGCGTCTTCGAGAGCGAGTCGGCGCGGATCGCCTCGGCGATCCCGGGCGCCGGTCGATCGAGAACGGAGGCGGTCGCCTCGGGCGTCACGTCGCGCGGTCCCATGCCGGTACCCGCCGGTCGTCAGCACGACGGCGGAGTCTGAAGCAAGCTCGCGCAGCGCGGCGGCAATCGCATCGGTCTCGTCTGGCACGACCCGGCGGGTGACGGCATAGCCATCCTCCTCGAGCAGAGCCCCTAGCGCGTCGCCGCTCGTGTCCTCACGCACGCCGGCGGAGACGCCATCCGAGACCGTCAGCACGGCTGCCCTCTTCACTCGGCCTCGAGCTTCGTCTTCTCCACGAGCCTGATCTGCTCGATCACCAGCTCCCGATCGACGCCCTTCGTCATGTCGTAGACGGTGAGCGCAGCGACGGCCGCGGCCGTCAGCGCCTCCATCTCGACGCCCGTCTGCGCGACCGTCTCGACGACGGCCGTGATCTCCACCGCACCGTCTTGCACGTCGGCGGCGACGCTCGCGTGCGTCAACGGCAGCGGGTGGCAGAGCGGGATCAGCTCACCGGTCCGCTTAGCGGCCATGATCCCGGCCAGCTCGGCACTCGCAAGCGCGTCGCCCTTCGGGAGCGAGCGGAGGCGGTCGGTCGTCTCCGCCCGCATGCGCACCGTCGCCCGGGCGACGGCGCGGCGGCGGACGACGGGCTTCGCGCCTACGTCGACCATGTGCACGCGGCCGGAGGCATCGACATGCGACAGCTCGTCGCTCATCCGTTGTCCTGTTGGCAAACGTTACCTGTCGCCACGGCGGTCAATCGTAGCCGCGTGGCCCTGCTCACACGTCGGCGAGGCCGGCGAGCAGCTCGTGCGCCCAACGGTTGACGTCGTGGCTCGCCACATGCCCGCGGATGCCGTCGAGTCGGCGGCGGCGTTCCTCCAGAGGCAGCTCGAGCGCACGGTGAAGGGCGGCCGCCTGGTCGGCGATGTCGAACGGGTTGACGATGAGCGACCACGGCGCGAGCTCTTCGGCGGCGCCGGCGGCCTCGGAGAGAACGAGCACGCCGTCGCGCTCGTTCACGAGCGGCCCCTCCTTCGCGACCAGGTTGAGTCCGTCGAGGATCGGGTTGACGAACAGCACGTCGTACTCCTTGTACGCAGCAACCGAGAGCGGAAAGTCGTCGGCCAGCCGAAGGTCGACCGCCTCGTGACCGAGCCGCGCGTTCATCGCAGCGACCGCCGCCACGATCTCAGCCGTGTAGACGGCGTACTCGGCGATCTCCTGGCGGGAGGGGTCGAGGAGCGCGAGCAGCCCGACGCGGCCCCGGTGCTCCGGATGGCGGTCGAGCAGCAGCTCGAACGCGCGTAGGCCGCGAAGGATGTTCTTCGACGGGTCGGTCCGGTCGACGCGGACGATCAGCCGTTCGGGGCGATCGCGTCGCAGCTCGGCTTGCCGGGCGACAACGGCGTCGCTCGTGGCAAGTGCCTCGAACTCACTCGCGTCCACCGAGATCGGACAGGCGACGGTCTGTGTCCTGTGCCCCTCGAGCTCGACGTCCTTGCCGGAGCGCGTCGCGCCCAGCAAGCGGACCGCAGCGTCGACGAACGACGAGCGCCACCGCTCCGTGTGGAATCCGAGCAGGTCGTTCGCGAGCACGCCGGCGTGCACGGCCCGGCGCATGTCGTCGGGCAGCACGCCCCAGTAGTCCGGGCCGACCCACGGGATGTGGACGAACTGCGCCAAGCGCGCCTCCGGATGCCGGTCGCGAACGAAGCGTGGCGCGAGATACAGGTGGTAGTCGTGAAAGAAGACGGTCGAGCCGGGCCAGCGCTCGAGCTCCTCACCGACTGCCGCCGCGAAGTTGCGATTGACGGCGGCGTAGCCCTTCTCCCATGCCTCGCGAAAGCTCTCGTCGATCGACGGGCTCCGCGTCAGGTCCCAGAGGCGATGCTGGATGAACCAGAGCATGGGATTGGCGACGACGTCGTAGTAGCGCCGATACGCCTCGGGGTCGTGCGCGACGAGGCGGAGCCCGTAGGGCGATCCGGCCCGCGAGCGCTCGACGATCGGTTGGCCCGCTGCCTCCGCCACCACCTCCCGGTCCGCGCCGGAGATAGCGCTCGCGATCCAGACGACGTCGTAGTGCTCGGCGAGGCTGTCGAGCGCGGTCACGAGACCGCCGCCCCCGCGGCGCGGGACGATCTCACCGCCTGCGTCGCGCGCGTGGACGACCGGGCCCCGGTTCGAGACGACGATCAGGCGTCCGCGCTCGCCCACACCGTCAGCGTATGCGCCCGGCAGGCGAGGGACGCGGCTACTCGTACCAGGCGACCGTCGCGAGCACCGCGTACGTAGCGACGAGAGCGAGCCCCTCGTAGACGAGCGCTTCCCCGTCTCCCGTGATCTGCCAGATCGACAGAGCGGCGAACACGAGCGCCACGACGAGCACGAGGCCGGCGCCCGGCGCCGCGAACGTCAGGCGCTGGTCGAAGAGCAGCGAGATGAGGACGAGCACCGGGTAGAGGAACGCTGCGATCTGCGCGACGGAGTTCTTGACGACGGAGATGGCGACGTCGTATCGCCGCTTCCACGCGAGCTGGATCCCGACGACGTTCTCGACAGCATTGCCGGCGATGGCCACGATCACGAGCCCCGTGAACGCCTTCGAGATGCCGAGCTCCTGGACAGCGGGATCGATCGCGGCGACGAACCACTCGGAGACGAAGGCCGCCGCGACGCCGGCGAAAGCCAGCACGATCAGACCCGTGCGGAACGCGAGCGGCGGGCCGTGCTCGTGCTCGATCGCCGGCGCGTCGCTCGCTCCTGCGCGGAGATAGCTTGCGAGCCAGGCGCCGTAGACGACGAGGATGAACAGCGCGCCGATCGAGGAGATCTCGACCGCGTGACTGCTTGCGTTGTCCGCAACGGTGAGCGACACGGAGAGAATCGCGATCAGAAACACCGTCAACAGGAGGAGCATCGTCGTGTCGTTCGGCAACCGGCGGTGGAAACGCATGACGCCGTCGTCCGAACGCCACGCGCCGACAGCGATCGCGAGGCCGAGCACGAGCAGCCCGTTCGCGAGCAGCGAGCCGAGGATCGACGTCTGCGCGACGACGATCTCGCCGGCGCGAAGCGAGAAGATGACGATGAAGAGCTCTGGGAGGTTTCCGAGCGTCGACTGGAGCAGCCCCGTCGTGCCCGCTCCAAAACGAGCACCGACGCACTCCGTGCCGACACCGACAGTCCAAGCGAGGAGCGCGAGCGCGACGATGCCGACGACGAACTGCGTGACGGCGCTGACGTCGGCGTGGTGGAGGATCCCGAGGACGACGGCAGCTGCGAACGAGCAACCGATCCCGATCCAGGTCTTCACGTTACGCCGCTGCGACGGTCGTCAGCTCGGTGCCCGCGCTCTCGTCTCCCGATAGCCGATTGAAGAGCGCCAGCCAGTCGCGGAGGAGCCGGGGCGTCAGGAAGTGCCTGCGTACGTGCTCCTTCCCGCGTAGAGCCCGCTCTCGCGCCTGCTGCGGGTCGGCCATGATCTCGAGGCAGGCGTTCGCGCACTCGGTCGACGAATCGACGAGCCAGCCCGTCACGCCGTCGTCAATCTGCGTGACGATGCCGCCGACCCGTCCCGCGACGGTCGGCCGCGCCTTCCAGAGGCCCTCCGAGACGGTTAGCCCGAACCCCTCGCGGATCGACTTTTGGATCACCGCGTGGGAGTAGACCTGGAAGGCATTCACCTCGACGGAGCCGACGTTGTTGAGATTCGAGAGCACGAAGATGTCCGGATCCTCGCCCGCGTATGCGACCGTCTGGTTGTAGAAGTCCCAGCCCTCGGGATCGTCGTGCGCCATCGAGCCGACGAGCGCGAGCTGCACGCCCGGATGCGTCTCCTTCACGAGGCGGTACGCGTCGATCACGCCGAGCGGGTCCTTCCACGGATCGAAGCGGGAGACCTGCGTGAGCAGCGGCCGTGACGTGTCGATCCCGAATTGGTCGACGATGTAAACCGCCTCCTCGGGCGGAAGGGCCATGTTCTTCGGCGCAAGCGGGTCGATCGCCGGCGGCCAGATGTAGGAGGTCGGAAGACCGGCATCCGCCGGGACGTACTCGGGCAGGTGGAAGATGGCCGCGTCGTATCGACCGACCGACGGAAGCAGGAAGTCGAGCACGTCACGGTTCGGTGTCGAGAGGTCGATGTGGCAGCGCCAGATCCACCGTGCGGACGACCCGACGGCCGTGTCGATCATCGAGGCCGGCTGCGCGTCGTGGACGACGACGAAGTCGTAGTCGTCCGTCAGCTGGCGCGCATTGACGGCATTGCAGCGCCGGAACGTCCCCTGCTGCTCCTCCGTCAGGCCCTGCGGATTGCCCTGGAGAGCGTTGTGGATCGCCTTCGTGACGTCGAAGAAGCCGTCCGTGCCCTCGATGATCCGCCACTCGACGTGCATCCCGACGTCGGCCATCAACGGCACGAGCGTGTAGTTGATCTCGGCGACGCCGCCGCCGAACGCCGTGGCCGAGAGATGCAGCACGCGCTTCCCCTCGAGCGGTCCTGCGAGAGCAGCGATCTCGTCCATCATCCCGCGAGCAGCGATCGACGCGTAGTCGACGAGCGACTTTCTCCCCACGTTGACGAGGCTCAGCATGCTCCAGGCACCCCTGCGCGAGCATACAGACGCCCTCGGCGCGCGTTTTCACGTGAAAACGGCTACTGCGGAGCGGACAGCGCAGCCTCCGCCACCGGTGCCGCAGCCTCGGCGGCCTGGAGCGTGAGGACGAACGTCGTCGATCCTGGCGCCGACTCGAGCGCGAGCGTCCCGCCCATCAGCCGCGCCAGCTCGCGCGCGATGGCGAGCCCGAGACCGCTGCCTGACGCCTGGGTGCCGTCAACCCGGTAGAAGCGGTCGAAGACCTGCGTCGCCTGGCTCGCGTCGATGCCGGGGCCGTCGTCGGCGACCGCGAAGCGCGCAAGACCGTTCTCTGTGGCCGTCGACACGCGCACATGCGTCTCCGTCGGCGTGTGCACGAGAGCGTTCTCGACGAGGACGCGCGCGATCTGGAGCATGCGCTGCTCGTCGCCAACGGCGAATGTGCCGCCGTCTGCCGAGACGTCGAGCGTGTGGCCCGTCTGCAGCGCGACCGCCGCGAACTCCGCGACCGCTGTCTGCGCGACCTCGTCGAGCGACACCACCTCGCGCTGCAGGTCCAGGTGGCCGGCGTCGAGACGGGAGAGGTCGAGCAGCTCGGTCGCGAGCTTCTCGAGCCGCAGCACCTGCTCGCGCATCGTCTGCAGGAACTCGAGGCGTGTCTCCTCGTCTAGATCCTCGTCATCGAGCAGCTCGAGAAAGCCCCCGAGCGCGAAGACCGGCGTACGCAGCTCGTGCGACGCGTTCGCGATGAACTCCCGGCGCGCGTGCTCCAGCTGCACCAGCCGGCGCCGCATGCGCTCGAACGCCCGCGCGAGCTCGCCGACCTCGTCGTTTCCGAGATCCGCCACCGGCTCGTCGAACTGCCCGTCCGCGATCCGCTCCGCCGCCTGTTCGAGCCGCCGGATGCGCCGCGCGAACATCCACGCGAGCGCGTAGCCGACCACGAACACGAGGCCGAGCACGAGCGCACCAGCGAATAGCAGCCGCCGCTTGACGAGATTGACGTCGCCAAGCGCGCGATCGAGCGACGCGGACAGGAGCAGAACGCTGCCGTCGTCGCCAACCGGAGCGGCAGCCTCGACGAAGCGTTCGCCGTTCCGGTGTGTCGTACCGCTCTCCGGCACGAGGAACAGCGACGCCTTCTTCGCAATCGGGTCGTCGAGCACGTCGGCCGAGCTGCCACTCCCGCGGGAATCGCCGCCGACGATCAGCGCCTGCGGCGACTGGGACAGCGGGCGGAACAGCACCACGCGAGCGCCCGACGTCGCGGAGGCCGACTCGAAGAAGTCGGGGTTGTGCGGACGCTCCGAAAGCTGCGCCGCGAGCGTCGGCGCGCTGCGCTCGAGATCACTGAGCCGAGAGTTGATCAGCCGGCTCTCGAGCGAGGGCGCGACCGCGAGGTAGACGATCGTCAGCGCCGCGAGGACGACGACGAGCAGGGCAAGCGACAGGCGCGCGCCGACACTACGGAAGGGGTTCACGCGTCCCGAAACCGGTAGCCGACGCCGCGCACGGTGAGAATGAACTCGGGCTCGCTGGGCGTCGACTCGAGCTTCTCGCGCAGATGTCGCACGTGGACGTCGATCGTCCGCGGGTCGCGGTAGTCCGCGTCCCCCCAGAGCGCCTCGAGCAGCGCCCGCCGGCTATAGACCCGACCCGGTCTCGACACGAGCGTCGACAGGAGCTCGAACTCGACGTACGTCAGCTCGACGGCGTCGCCGTTGAGCTCGACCGCCCGACGCGCTGGATCGACAACGAGGCCGTCGATGGAGATCGTCTCCGAGCCCACCGCCTCGTGCTTGGGCGCCGATGCCCGGCGCAGCGCCGCCTTGACGCGGCTTCGGAACTCCCGAATCGAGAACGGCTTCGTGATGTAGTCGTCGGCGCCGAGCTCGAGACCGAGCACCTTGTCCACCTCGTCGTCGCGCGCCGTCAGGATGATGATCGGCACGTGGCTCGTGGCACGGAGCCGCTTGCAGACCTCGAGGCCGTCGAGCTGCGGCAGCATCAGATCGAGGACGACGAGATCGACTGGCTGCTCGCCGAAGCGCCTGAGCGCCTCGTCGCCATCGCGTGCAGAAACGACGCGATAGCCGTCGCGCTCGAGCGGGTACGTGAGGAGCTTCTGGACGGCCTCCTCGTCGTCCACAAGGAGAATGGTGGCGGGGTTCGGCATGGCCGCGTGTGGGCGCGACCTACTATAGCCGCGCCATTCCTGCCCCTTCCCGTCGACCGTCCCCGCCACCTCGCCGCACACGCAGCACCGTCGACCGACCGCTCAACGCCCGCTTGTATCGCGTCGGCTGGCTGTTCGTCGTCGTCCCGCTGATCGCTCTCGCTTTCACGATCGCACGGCCCGCGCCCTGGCCCGACGCGTCGGCGACGCTCGAGTCGACCTTTGACGCCGCTTCGGCGCACCGCTTGGCCGTCGAGCTCGCTGGTGTCTATCCGGACCGCTCGCCGGGCTCCGACAGCTCGCGCGCTGCAGCGCGCTGGGTCGCAGACGAGCTCCGCGCCCTCGGCCTCGAGACGACGACCACCACATTCTCGGAGACGATTCCCGGCCGCGGGCGGGCCGACCTTCGCAACGTCACGGCCGTCGTGCCCGGGCACATGCGGGACACGATCCTCGTCGTCGCCCACCGCGACTCGACACGCGGCGAGCCCGGGATCAACGACAACGCATCCGGCACGGGAGCGCTGATCGAGCTCGCGCGCGCCTACGCCGCGACACGCACGGGCGTCGCCGGCGGTGTCAGCCCGAACCACACGATCGTCTTCGCGTCGACCGATGCGGGGGCGTACGGCCTGCTGGGAGCGAGGCAGCTGGCGAGAAGCTCGCCCTACGCGGGCCGGATCGTCGCCGTCATCGATCTCGACTCGATCGGCTCCCGGCGCCCGCCTCGACTCGAGATCGCCGGCCACGGCCCGCGGTCACCTGCACCGGGCATCGTCGTCACGGCGAGCGCCCGGATCGCCGCCGAGTCCGGGCACGCCGCGAAGACGGCTCCGGTCGTCGCCCAGCTGATCGATCTCGCGCTGCCGTTCAGCCTCTACGAGCAGGACGCGTTCCTCTCCGAGGGGATCCCCGCGGTCACCCTGACGAGCGAGGGGGGCCGGCCCGGCGAGGGCGGAGCGGCCGACGGGATCGACGAGGCGCAGCTCGGCAGGGTCGGCCGCGCTGCGGAGCGGCTGCTCGGCTCCCTCGATACCCGCGGGCTCGAGCTCGCACAGGGAACGAGCACGTACGTCTACGCAGGAGGGAGGGTGATCAAGGGCTGGGCGATCGCCTTCCTGTACGTCGCCCTCCTCCTCCCGTTCCTGCTGGCGCTCGTCGACCTCCTCGTGCGGCTGCGCCGGCGCGGTCTCGCCGTCTCCCCGGCCGTCAGGAGCTACGTGAGACGGCTCGCGTTCTGGCTCTGGATCGGTGCCGTGTTCTTCCTCCTCGGACTGGTCGGGGCCTGGCCGTCAGGGGCAGCCGTAGCCGTGAACCCGGCTGCGGAGGCAGCCGGCCACTGGCCGCGCCTCGGCCTCGCGGCGCTCGCCGTGATCGGCCTGGCAAGCTGGGTCATCGCGCGCGGGCGACTCGTGCGCCGCGGCCCGGTCACCGACGAGGACGAGGTCGCGGGATTGGCCGTCGCGCTCGCTGCGGTCGGGCTCATCAGCTTCGTGCTGATTGCCACAAATATGTATGCGCTGATCTTCGTCCTACCCTCCGCGCACGCGTGGCTCTGGCTGATCGAGCTCCGCCGCCGACGCGCCCTCGTGAAGGGAATCGTCTACGCCGTCGGGCTCCTCGGTCCAGCCGTCCTGCTCCTGTCGTTCGCCGTCCGCTACGGGCTCGGTCTCGACGCCCCCTGGTACCTTGCGGAGCTCGCAGCCATCGGCTACGTACCGCACATGGGGGTTCTCCTCTTTCTCTGCTGGCTCGCCGCCGCCGGCCAGGTGCTCGCGGTGATCAGCGAGCGCTACGGGCCCTACCCGACGCGCGCGGAGCGCCCGGCACGCGGGCCGATCGGGCGTGTCGTCGCCGCTGCGCGAAGCCACCGCCGCGACGAGGCGATGCCGTCGTGAGAACACCGCTTCGCATCTTCGGAACTATCTGCGCGGCCGCCGGCATCCTCGCTGTGCTCTGGGCGCTTGTCGTCTGGCAGTGGCAGGACCCGTTCACGGCGCTCTACACACATCAGCAACAACGGCGTCTCGCGGCCGCCTTCGAGCGGCAGACAAACGCCTTTGCGGTCGGCTCCGAACCGTCGCACCAGGGCTCAGACGTATCCGTCGCGGAAGAGGAGCAGAACGTGCTGCGAGCTGCAAAGCGCTACCGGCATCAGTTGAAGACAGGCGGCCCCGTCGGTCGCCTGCGCGTGCCCCGGCTGGGGCTAAACGCGATCGTCGTCGACGGCACGGATCACGACTCGCTCACGAAGGGACCGGGACGCTATGAGAAGTCGTACGTTCCCGGCGAAGGGCAGCTCGTGTACATCGCGGGCCACCGCACGACGTACGGCGCGCCGTTCGCCCACATCGAGCGGCTGCACAAGGGAGATCCAGTCACGTTCGAGCTCCCGTATGCGACGTTCTTCTACCGCGTCCGCAACACGGCGATCGTCCCCTCCGACGAGGTCGGGCGACTGCGCTCGCACGGAAACGAGGTGGTCGTGCTCCAGGCCTGCCATCCTCGCTTCTTCGCGACGGAGCGCTATCTCGTCTACGCAACGCCCGTGAGGGTCGTACCGCGTGGCGGGCCTGGCTACGCCGTTCGCACGTAGCGCGCCGGCGACCCGGCGGCCAGTATGCCCTCGCCACGCTCGACCAGCACGAGCGCATCTGCGCCGGCCGCGCGCGCGACCATGTGCGACTCCTGACCGTCCACCGGCTCGAGCCACGCGCCTTCGTCGTCCGTCGACATCAGCGCCCGCAGCAGCGTGTCGCGGCGCGCATTCCTCCGCACATCGGCGGCGATCCTGCCGACCTCGAACCGTGGCTCGGGAGCAGCCGCGCCCTGGAGCGCGAGAACGGCGGGACGAACGAACAGCTCGCAGGTGACGAACGACGAGACGGGGTTGCCCGGAAGGCCGAAGGTCAGCGTGTCGCCGCGGTGGCCGAACGACACTGGCTTCCCGGGCCGGACCGCGACGCCCCAGAACACCTCCTCCACCCCGAGCTCAGCCTCGATCGCCCGCACGAGGTCGTGGGGGCCTACCGAGACGCCGCCCGAGGTGACGAGAACGTCGTGCTCGAGACCGGCCTCGATCGCCTCGCGATGCTGCGCCTCGTCGTCGGCGACGGATGCGAGCACTTCGACGAGCGCGCCGGCTTCACGCAGCTGAGCCGAGAGCATGACGCCATTCGCTTCGTAGACGTCGCCCGGGCCGAGCGTGGCGCCGGCGGGCCGCAGCTCGGTGCCCGTCGTCAGCACGGCGACACGCGGGCGCCGCGCACACACGACTGTCGCCACCCCCGCCGCGGCGAGAGCGGCGATCCTTGCCGCGCCGAGCCGGCTCCCAGCGGGCACGAGCTCCGCGCCGTGCTCGATGTCCTTGCCGATCGGACGGATGTTGCCGCCCTTGTCGACAGGCGCAGGCACCTCGACCTCGGACTCACGGTCGACGACGTCCTCGATCGGGACGACAGCGTCCGCGCCCTCGGGCACGACACCTCCGGTGGCTATACCCATCGCCTCGCCTGGCGCGAGCGCCCGATCTGCCGGACGGCCAGCAGCAACCCGGCCGACGACGGGCAGCGTCCCCGGCGTGTCCTCCGCACGCAGCGCGAACCCGTCCATCGCAGACGCCGGGAACGGCGGCAGGTCGACCGGGGCGAGCACGGTCTCGGCGAGAAAGCGTCCCGCGGCCTGGGCTACCGACACCTCCTCCGTCGGCAGCCGGCGGCACCGGGCCAGAACAGCCGCTGTAGCCTCGTCGAGCGAGAGAAGAGCGGCCACGCTCATACCGTATCCCGGGTGCTCCGCGACGAGGTCACGAGCGCCCAGACGAGCACTCCGTAGCACGCTGCGAAGGCGAGGTTCCGGAGCAGGAGCAGCCAGACGCGGTCGCCGACGGCGTAGATCGACGCGTAGTGGTGGAACCAGGTCTCGGCAAGCACGAGCGCGGCTGCGGCCAGAAGCGTCGCCGCCACGCCTGGCGCCCCGGCCGTGAGCGGGACGAGGAACACGAGCCACTCGGCGTATTGCGGCGAGAGAATCTTGCTCGCGGCGAGCACCGCAGCCACGCACGCGGCGAAGGCGGTGGCCAGTCTCTCGAGCTCTCCGGTTCGCCTCGCGAAGAGAAGCCAAGCTGCGGCGACTGCGGCGAGCAGCACGAGCGACGAGACGGTTGCGAGAGCATCGGGCAACGGGCCTGCGAGATCCCGCGACTTTGCAGCGGTCGAGCCACCGGAGACCGTTGCGTCGTAGAGGCCGAGCCGGTCGAGCGCGAGCAGGACGGATGCCCCGAGGCTCTCCACGTGGAGGCCTCGCTCGAGCTGCGAGCGAAAGCTCGACCAGACGCCGCCGGGGGAGAGCGCGACGAACGGCCCGATGACGACAGTGACGGTGACGACGAACGCGGCAGCGCCCTCGACGACTGCGCGCATACCGAGCCGCGCACGGGCGTACAGGGCAGCGGGCACGACGAGGAAGACCGCGTAGACCTTCGCCGCAGCCGCCAGGCCGAGCAGCAAGAAGGCGGGGACAGCAGCACCGAGTGCGAGTGCGAGCAGCGAGCCGGCCGTCAGCGCGGCCGGCCACGCGTCGTACGAGTTGAGCCACACGCTGCCGAGCAGGAGCGGGCTGACGGCGATGAAGCCGAGCGCAAGCGCAAGCCGTCTCGTACCGGCGCCGAGCTCCACGAGCAGGCGCGCGACGCACCAGAGCCCACCGAGCGCGACTGCCGCCATCAGGAGCTTGAACAGGAAGCGGTAGTGCCCCTCGGTCACGAGCGCCGGCGGCAGGAGCACGACGAACGCCCCCGGCGGGTACTCGACGAACGTGTCGCGGTACGGGATCGTGCCGTCGAGAAAGCCCTGCGCGTACCGATGATAGAGCTCGAGGTCGACGTAGGCACGCCCGCGGAACAGACCACCCGCCGGCGCCACCGCCGTCAGCACGTAGACCGGCGCCGCGACGAGCCACGCACGAAACGCGCGGCGGCGGGCGCTCACCGTCCGAGCGCCGTCAATCGTGGCCGGGCGTCGCCGGCGACTCGCCGGGCGTCGGTGGAGGAGGTGACGGCTCCGCCGGCGCCGGCTCCGTCGTCGTGTCGGTCGTCTCGGTGGTCGACGGCGCTGCGGGCGGCACGTACGGGTCGTACGACAGGCTGTAAGGGCCGCGATGCCAGGGCGTCCAGGTCGGAAGCTCGTCCGGCACCACCCAATCGCGCGGCGGAGAGGACACGAGCGCCTGCTCCATGAACAGGTGCCAGATCTCGGCGGGGAAGCTGCCGCCGAACACCGCGATGCCGTGCACGTTCTCCATCGGGATCTCGCCCTGCGGATAGCCGACCCAGACCACGGTCGTGAGGTCGGGCGTGTAGCCGGCGAACCACGCGTCGGCATGGTCGTCGGTCGTGCCGGTCTTCCCGGCCGCCGGCCGCCCGAACGCGGCAGCCGTGCCGGTGCCGTACTGCACGTTCTCCTCGAGGATCTTCGTCACGACGTACGCCTCACCCTCGGTGAGCACGCGCTTTCGCTGCGGGACGCCCCAGCCCGCCTGGGTATCCACGCGCCCACCCGGCAGCACGACCTTGCGGATCGCCATCGGCTTCGAGTACACGCCGCGCCCCGCCAGTGTCGCGTAGCCCGAGGCGAGATCGAGCGGGGAGATGGCGATCGAGCCGAGCCCGAGCGACGGCACGGGGAGCAGCGGCGTCTGCACGCCCATCCGCTTTGCCATCGCCGCGACGTTCGCGGGGCCGAGGTCGACCGTCAGTTGCGCGTAGACCGTGTTGTCGGAGCGCAACGTGGCGCTGCGGATCGTCGACCAGCCCGAGTACGAGTGGTCGTACGTCGTCACGTCCCACGCGGGGACGTTCGGGTCCGGCTGGTAGTGCCACGGCGCGGACACGTAGGACGTGGAGGACGGGTCGACGCCTCGCGAGACAGCGGTCGCGAGGACGAACATCTTGAACGTCGAGCCCGCCTGGCGGCGCGCCTGTGCGACGAGGTTGAACTCGAGGCCCTTCCGTCCCGGCGCCACGGCGGCCATTGCCCGGATCGCTCCGTTCGCCGGGTTGATCGAGACGACCGCCGATGCCGGATCGTCGACGCGGTCGAGCGTGTGCCGGATCGCAGCCGCCGCGATACGTTGGTAGCGCGGGTTGATCGTCGTGTAGACCTGTAGGCCCCCCGAGCGAACGGTGTTCGCCCCGTACTGCTCGATCAGCTGGTCACGCACGTAGCCGAAGAAGTACGGCTCGCGAATCGTCGTGTACAGCTTGCCGGGGTCCAGGTCGAGCGCGTTCCGCCGGATCGCCCAGTTGAACTGGCGCCGGGTGATGTCCCCGTTCGAGAGCATCGCCTGTAGCACCTCGTCGCGACGCGCAATCGCCCCTCCGGGATCGACGAACGGGTCGTAGATCGACGGCGCCTGCGGCAGACCCGCGAGCAGCGCGGCCTGACGGAGGTTGAGCGACTTCGCATGCTTCGAGAAGTACGTCTGGGCCGCCGCCTCGATGCCGTACGCGTGGTTTCCGAAGTAGACGGTGTTCATCCACTCGCGGAGGATCCGGTGCTTCGGCCACTTGCGGCTGAGCTGGATCGCGAGACACGCCTCGCGGAGCTTGCGGCTGACCGTCTGCTCCCGCGATATGTAGAGGTTTCGCACGAGCTGCTGCGTCAGGGTCGAGCCGCCTTCGACCACCTTTCCCTCCGTCACGTCGTGCCAGAGCGCTCGGGCGATGCCCTCGTAGTCGACACCGCCGTGGCTGTAGAAGCGCCGGTCCTCGATCGCGATCGTCGCCTTCCGCATCCAGGGGTTGATCTCCGCGAGCGTCACGGGCTGCCGGTTGCGCTCGGCCGGGATGGAGCCGAGCGGTGTGCCGTCGGCCGCATAGACGAAGCTGTTCTGCCCGATCGGGATCCGCTTGAGCGACGTCAGGTCACACCTCGACCTGACGAGCCCAGCGGCCGTGAACGTGCCCGCGACGAGCGCGATCGCGCCCCCGATCACGAGCACGCCGAAGACGGCGCCGACTCTCTTGCGCCGCTTCGCCCGGTCGGCGCGCCGACGCCGCCGCTTGCGAACGGTGCGGGCGGCATCGGCACGATTCTGTTTGCGGGGCGGGCTCACGGTGGTGTCTCGGTACGACCGGGAATGCTAGCCCCGAGTTCGAGCGCTCCGTCGCGCGTCCTCTGCAGTGGGAGAGCGGCGTCGCTCTATGATCGCGAGCGTGTTCTCCGGCCGGCGTGCGGGCGTTCTGGCCACCCTGGCCGTGCTTCTCGGCCTTCTGCTCGCCGCGTGCGGGGAGCGGAGCGAGCCGGTCGGCGCCGGTGCGAGCGGCTACCCGCTGACCGTCGTCGACGACAGCGATCGCCCGGTGACGATCGCAGAGCCTGCCCGGCGGATCGCACTCCTCGACCCCTCGCTCGAAGGGCTCTTCGTCGCGCTCGGGGCCCGCTCGCAGGTCGCCGGGACGCCCGTGACGCCGGGAGGCGCGCTGCGCGCGGACCGGCTCGCGCGTCTCCGCGCAGATCTCGTCGTCGCGCCGGCGGGGGCGGACGACACTCTCCTCTCGCGTGCCCACGCGATCGCGAAGGCGCCCGTCTACATCCTCCCGGGCGCGTCCATCCGGGACGTGGAGCGGGGAATCACGCAGGCGGGGCTGATCACCGCCCACCCGCTCGCGGCGCGCCGGCTCGTGCACGGCATCGAGCAGACGCGGCGTGCCGTCGCCGCCGAGCTCGACCGCCGCCGACTCACGAGCGTCTTCCTCGATCTCGGCGGCTACCAGGGGGCAACCGACCAATCGCTCGCGGGCGACCTGATTCGCGAGGCTCGTGGGCCGCAACGTCTCGGGCCGAGGCGGAATCTCGCCGATCGCCGGCATCTCAGAGATCGTCCGAGCCAATCCAGAGGTCTACGTCGCGGTGGCAAGCAGCGGCACGACGCTTGACACGCTACGGAAGACAAAGGCCAAGCGGCTAGCTGCGGTCAAGAACGGCCGGGTCGTGGTGGTCGACGACCGTTTGCTCGAGCCGAGCCCCGCGATCGGCCGCGGGCTCGTGGAGCTCGCGCGGGCACTTCATCCCGAGGCCGTCCCCTAGGCAACCGGCCATGTCGAGCATGCAGAAGCGGCTCGCCGCGTGGCTGACGCTGATCGGCGCTTTCATCGTGCTCGCGTACGCGAGCCGTGCCGCCGAGGGCAAGCCACCGAAGGACTCCCTCTACCAGTACGGGACGGCGCTCAGCGGCTTGCTCTGGTACGCGGTCTGGCTCGGGCTGATCCTGCTGATCACGCGCGGGCCCTCGCAGCGTGACCTGCTCGCGCTACGACGACCTCGCGCGCTCGGGCGAGCGGTCGCCCTGGCCGCCGGCGTGATCGTCGCCATCTACGCCGTCTCCGCCGCGATCGAGCCGTTTCTCCAGGGCGGCAAGGAGCAGGGCTACACACCCGATCACTGGGAGCCCGCGCACGCCGGGGCGTACGCGGCGAACTTCGTCCTGATCGCAGTCGTGGCCCCAATCGTGGAAGAGCTGACGTTCCGCGGAGCAGGGTATTCGCTGCTCGCACCGTACGGACAGATCGTGGCGATCGTCGGCGTCGGCCTGTTGTTCGGTCTCGTGCACGGATTGATCGAGGGACTCCTCGTCTTGTCCATGTTCGGGATCGCCCTCGCGTGGCTCCGCTCGCGGACGGAGAGCGTCTATCCAGGCATGGCCGTCCACAGTCTCTTCAACGCGATCGCGCTCGTCGTGGCGGTGACGGTGTGAGCACGCGGCTTGCCGTCCTCGGCGCGGTGCTGGCACTCGGAACCTCGGCCGCTGCGGCCTCCCACGAGGCAGAGACGCTGTCGCTCCGCGGTCCCAAAGCGACGACATACGGCCACCAGGTGAGCTTCATCGGCCGCCTGAGCCCGAAGGCGAGCGGCGCGCGGATTCGCCTCTGGCGAGGAACCACGTTGATCGCAGGTACGGACCTCCACGCAGACGGGACGTATCACTTCACCGTCAGCCTGGGCCGCCCAGGCCCGTTCCACACGACGTACGGGACGGTCTCGTCGAATCCGATCACCGTTCGCATCTATCCAAGGCTCGTGACCTCGCTCGCCGGCAAGCGCCTCGCCGGCAGCCCGCTGGCGTTCCGCGCGAGGCTCGAGCCGAAGGAGGCGGGAACGCTGCGGGTCCGCGTGATCCGGAGCGGCAAGGAGACCTACCGCGGCGGCTTCGCGGGGCGAGCGCGCGTGAAGCTCGCGACGCAGAACCTCGATCCCTTCGAAGTGCGCGCAGAGAGCTTGCCGGCAAAGGGCTACGAGCCGGTCTCGAAGAACGTCCGAATCGCGCTGCGGGCTCCGGCGCTCACCTACGGCTCGACCAGCCCGCTCGTCGCCGGTCTCGTCCGCCGCCTGGCCGATCTCGGGTACGCGGCGCCCAGCGAGCGGACCGTGTTCGACAGCGACGTGCTCGAGGCTGTCTACGCATTCGAGAAGGCGCAGAGGCTGCCACGAACCGGCGTCGCCGACACGGCCTTCTGGAACCGGCTCGCGGCCCCGGCAGAGATCACGCCGCGCTACACGTCACCCGCGAACCACATCGAGGTCGACAAGCAGCGGCAGATCCTCCTCGTCGTGCGTAACGGGAAGGTGGCGCTCGTCGTGCCCGTGTCGACCGCGGGGATCGCCGGCTACTACACGCCGGTCGGGCGGTTCGCGATCGGCCGCAAGATCAACGGCTACGACACAAGCCCGCTGGGCGTGCTGTACAAGCCGATGTACTTCTACGGCGGCTATGCGATCCACGGCAACCCCTCCGTGCCGCCGTACCCCGCGTCGCACGGGTGCGTCCGGGTGCCGAACTTCGTGATCGAGCGGCTCTTCGTCTCGGAGCCGTACGGCGAGGTCGTGATCGTCTACAACTGAGGCGAGAAGCGCAGCGCCGTTACGCCTCTTCCTCTTCCTGCGCCGCGAACTCGTCCGGCGTCACCTCCTCGAGGAAGGCCTTGAACTCGTCGACGAGATCTTCCTCGTTGACATCGTCGCCCTCGAACTCGATCGCCGACTCTTCGATCACCGAGTCGTCCGCGAAGATCGGCGCGTCCGTGCGGACGGCGAGCGCGATCGCGTCGGATGGCCGCGAGTCGATCTCGAGCTCGGAGCCGTTCTGCCGAATGGTGATCGTCGCGTGGAAGGTGTTCTCGCGGAGCTCCGTCACGCAGACGCGGACGACCTCTGCATCGAGCTGGGCGAGCGTGTCCGTGAACAGATCGTGCGTCAGCGGGCGCGGAGAGCTCGTGCCCTGGAGCTTCATGAGAATCGACGCCGCCTCCGGCTGGCCGATCCAGATCGGGAGATAGCGATTCCCCCCCGTCGTCTTGAGCAGGACGATGGGCTGCTTTCCCACCAGGTCGAAGCTGACGCCGTAGATGACCATCTCCGTCATCGCTCGCTGCGATGGTAGCGGCGCAGGCGCCTGGGAGATGGGCGATCGTGGATTCGAACCACGGACCTCCGCCTTATCAGAGCGGCGCTCTAACCGACTGAGCTAATCGCCCCCAGGGCGGCGATTCTACCGAGCGTCCGCGGCGGCGATGCGCTCGAGCCCCTCGACGATCTCCGCGAGGTCGTGCTCGTCCTCGTAGGCGATCTCGATCTTCCCTCGGCCGACCTTCGCCGGCTTACCGAGCGCGACCTCGACGGCCGCTCGCGCGCGCGCCGCCAGGGCGGGATCGACGGCCGCCGCCCGCTTCCGGGGGCGCTGCCTGGCCCCGGCCCAGCGCGCGGCCTGCTCGGCGGCTCGCACGGACAGCCCTCGCTTGACGATCAGCTGTGCGAGCTCGCGGCGTGCGGTGTCCTCGGGCACCGACAGCACCGCCCGCGCGTGGCCCTCCGTCAGCTCACCCCGCTCGACCATTCCGAGGACGTCTTCCGGAAGATCGAGCAGGCGAAGTCGGTTCGCGACCGCAGGCTTCGAACGACCGACCTGATCGGCGATCTCGCCGAGGGAGAGGACGAACTCGTCGAGGAGCACAGCGTAGGCGCGTGCTTCCTCGACCGGAGACAGTTGCTCCCGCGCGACGTTCTCGACCAGAGCGACGAGCAGCGACTCACGGTCGTCGGCCTGACGCACGACCGCCGGAACCGTCGTCAGCCCTGCTTCGCGCGCCGCGCGCCACCGGCGCTCGCCGGCGATCAGCTCCCAGCCGCCGGCAGGCCTCGGCCGGACGACGACCGGTTGGACAACACCCTGCTGCCGAATCGACGTGGCCAGCGCACCGACCGCCTCGCCGTCGATCCGGCGTCGCGGCTGGCGAGGGTTGGGATGGATCGCGTCCACGGGCAACACGGCGAGATCGCTCGGCTGCGCCGCGCCGCCGATCAGGACGTCGAGGCCGCGGCCGAGCCCGCGCCGCGTCCCGTCGTGGGAGTCAGGAACGCTCGACAAGCTCCATCGCCACCTTCCAGTAGGCCTCGGCGCCGGCCGACCGGCGGTCGTAGGCAATGACGGGAGCGCCGTGGCTCGGCGCTTCGGCGAGGCGCACGGACCGCGGCACTGAGGTGTCGAACACGAGCCTGCCGAGATGGCGGCGAACCTCACCTTCGACGTCGGCGGCGAGTCGCGTCCGGCGGTCGACCATCGTCAGGAGCACGCCCGTGATCGCGAGCCGTGGGTTCAGCCGCCTGCGAACGAGCTCGACCGAGTCGAGCAGCTGCGCGAGGCCCTCGAGCGCGTAGTACTCGGCCTGGACGGGCACGAGCACTCCGTCGGCTGCGGCGAGTGCGTTCACGGTCAACGGCCCGAGCGAGGGCGGACAGTCGAGGAAGACGTAGGAGAACTCCGACGCCGCACCCGTCAGGGAGCGCGCGAGGAAGCGCTCGCCGCCGTCGATGCCGCTCAGCTCGATCGCCGCGCCTGCGAGGTCGGGCTTCGACGGGACGAGGTGCAGGTTGACGAACTTCGTCGGGCGCGCCAGCTCGGAGAGCGGAGAGCCGTCGAGCAGGTCGTAGCTCGACGTTCCGTTTGCGCGCTCGCCGAGCCCAGACGTCGCGTTTGCCTGGGGGTCGAGGTCGACGACGAGCACCTGCTCTCCCGCCTCGGCGAGACAGGCGGCGAGATTGACCGCGGTCGTCGTCTTGCCGACGCCGCCCTTCTGGTTCGCAACCGCAAAGATGCGTCCGGGCACGCAGTCATTGTCCTCGCGCGGGCGGACGGTCAGCGATCAGGCCAGCGGGCGTTTTCTCGCCATCCCCGGACGGCGTGGAAACCCATCCGGCGTCGGCGCCACCTTCGGGATCACGAACAGCCCCGGCGTCTCTACGAGCGCACCACCACCGACCTGGCGTCCTGCCCGCTCGGTCGCCTCGGCGTCGGCGGTCGGGCCGACGTAGAGGACTGCCGCGCCGCCCGTGGCCACGAGCGGCAGGCACCACTCGGCGGCGACGGGAGGCGGTGCGAGTGCGCGGGCGAGAGCGGCGCCGTAGGTCTCGAGCGGCTGCTCCTCGGCGCGGCCGCGAACGACCTCCGCGTTCGGGATGTCGCGAACGAAGCGTTCGAGCGCAGCCGCCTTGCGCCCATTCGCCTCGAGCAGAGTCACCGGGCGGTCCGGCAGCGCGACGGCGACAGGGATGCCGGGTGAGCCGCCGCCCGAGCCGACGTCGACGATCGGGCCGGGGAAGCGCGCGAGCACCGGCAACGCGGCGAGGCTCCCCTCGAGGTGGACGCGGCGCGCTTCCTCGCGGTCTGCGACTCCCGTCAGGCCGGGCGTTTCGAGCAGGGCATCGAGCCAGCGCTCGAGCCGCGGATCGGTCACTCCGCCTGCGAAGCTGCCGCCGGCGTGACAACCACGTACCGCGACGGCTCTTCGCCCTCGCTGCTCGTCTCCACGCCTTCCACGTCCTGAAGCGCCGTGTGGACGAGCTTGCGCTCGAGTGACGTCATCGGCTCGAGCGACACCGGGCTGCCCGTGTCGAGCACGCGCCGGCTCGCTCGCTGCGCCTCGGACTCCACGCGCTCCCTCCGACGCCTTCGATACCCCCCCGCATCCACCTCGATGCGGCGCCCTTCCGCTCCTTCGCTTCGATGTACGACCGCCGACAACACCTGCTGCACAGCGTCGATCGTGCGGCCGTTCCGACCGATCAGAAGGCCGACGTCGCGGGCGGACACGTCGACCTCGATCAGGTCGTCCCGCTCCGAAACCGTCACGTTCGCGTCGAGCCCGATCTCGTCGGCAATCTCTGCCACGAGCCCTCGCACGAGCTCCGCGAGCGAGCCGGCCGCTTGGGATGTAGAGGGCGGGGCCGGCATGTCGGGAGCAGAGTCGGGAGCCAGCTCCGCGCGGGCGAGCACGCGCGCGGGAGCGGTGCCGACGCCCAGGAGGCCGCGCTCCCCCTCCGCAAGCACTTCGAAGGTCACCCGATCGCGGTCGAGGCCGGGATGGAGCCGTTCGAGCTCGCGCATCGCCTGCCATTTGGCCTCGCCGACCGTCTCGCCGGAGGCCTCGAGCTCAGCCTGCTCGGGCACGTCGCTCATCGACGGGCGCTTCGCTTCTTCTTCCGCCGTACGCGCTGTGGGGGTGCAGGCTCCGCCGCAGCGGTAGGCGTGGGCTCGGGCTCGGGCGCCTTCGCCTTCGCGTCGTCGCCCTCTCCTTCGCCGCGTGGTGGCGTCCGTGAGCTCTTCTTCGGTGGAGCGACCTTCGTCCGTGGGACGAGCCGGCGGGTGACGATACCCTGGCCGACCGTCCAGAGGTTCGTCGTCGCCCAGTAGAGGACGAGGCCCGCCTTGAAGTGGATCACGAAGGGGACGAAGAGAAACGGCAAGGCGAAGAAGATGATTCGCTGTGTCCGGTCGACCGTCGCCGACATGAAGTACGTCGACGCAAGCTGGCTGCCGATGTAGATGACGATCAGGACCGGCCCCCAGCCGACGTTGGCCGGTTCGAGGATGTTGATCAGCCCGAGCCACTCGAGATTGTCCCCCGGCTGGTAGTTCGTGACCGAGGTGAAGTGCTTCAGCACCTGGTACAGCGAGATGAACACGGGGATCTGGAGGAGGATCGGCACGCAGGAGGCGGCCGGGTTGATGCGGTTCTCCTTGTAGAACTTCATCAACTCCTCGTTCATCTTCTTCTTGTCGTGCTTGAACTTGCGCTGGATCTCCTTCATCTCCGGCGCGTGCCGCTGGAGGTTCTGCATCGAGTGGATCTGCTTGACCGTCAGCCAGACGAGCGCGATGCGGACGATGATCGTCAGCCCGACGATCGCCCACGGCCACGGCAAGCCGACGGTCCCGTGCGGGCCCAGCCAGTCGAGGATGTGTGCGAGCACATGCTCGATCGGCGTGATCGGGCTGGCGACGATCATGCGTAGTCCACTCCCCCGCGGCTCCACGGGTTGCAGCGGGCAAGCCTCCACGCCGTCTTGAGCGAGCCCTTGACCGGGCCGTGCTTCCGCAGCGCGTCCGACGCGTACTGGGAGCAGCTCGGGTGGTACTTGCAGGTCGGCGCGCCCGGGACGCCCGGCGACGGGAAGAGCGACCGGAGAACCAGGCTCAGCAGCTTCATGCGCCCGCTTGCCTGATCACGTCGTCAACGCGCTCACCGAGCCATGTCGCCCCTTGCGCGTCCGCGGCCTCGATCAGCCCATCTCGGACGACGAGCACGTAGTCGTTGCCCCGCGGGACGCTCTCGAGGCGTGCCGACCACAGCTCCCGCAGCCGTCGCTTGATCCGGTTCCGCCTGGCCGCGGTCCCGGTGCTCTTCGGAACGGCGAGCCCGAGGCGCGGCTCGTCCTCCTCCTCGTCACGCGGGAACCAGTGCAGAACGAGGAACCGCGTCGAGACCGAGCGGCCCTTGCGGTAGACGGCGTCGAAGTCCTGCGAGCGGGTGAGCCGGTACCGGCGTTCCATCGCCCGTCAGCCTAGACCGTAGCGAGGAGCTCGAGTGCGGTCAGGCGGACAGCCGTTTGCGACCACGAGCTCGCCGGCGCTTGAGGATCGCCCGGCCAGCCCGGTCCGCCATGCGGGAGCGGAAGCCATGCTTCCGCTTGCGGCGGCGCACGTTCGGCTGATAGGTCCGCTTCATCGATTCGAGAGGGCCCGGGAAAGAGGTTCGGCCGGGCCGCGGAGTATAGACAACGAGCTCCGGCGAAAGTTGTCCACAGGCGTCTGGGAGGCGCACGCGCGGTCGGCAGCCTTGGCAGTGAGCGGACGGAATCTCGTTCTCCGACAAGACAACTGACACTTTCCACACCTGTGGAGAGTGGTGTGGATGTGGCCGAAACACCCTGTAAATCGAGGGTTTTTTTGACCACTCTGGTTGCGCTTTTCCAGCCGTTGTAGGGCAAAAAACCCGGTGCTATGCTCGCTCGGCACCCCCGCCGACGACCGAGGAGCACGACCCAGGAGCGTGGAGCAACCGTTCGAACCGACCGCTGATTCGCTCTGGAGCGAGGTCTCCAGTCGCCTCCGAGGCGCGTTGAACGAATCGACCTATCGGACGTGGTTCGGCGAAGTCCGCGCAGGCGAGGAACGAGACGCTCTCGTTCTCACCGTCCCCAACAACTTTACGCGTGAGTGGATCGAGGGGCACTTCCTCGACCTGATCCGCGCCGCCGCGCGGGATGCGTCCGGGCGCGATCGTGTCGTTCGCCTCGTCGTCGACGACTCCCTGTCGGTGGTGGACGACGAGGCGGCCCCCGCCCCCACCCCTGCGACGGGGCTCAACCCGAAATACACGTTCGATCTGTTCGTGATCGGCTCCTCGAACCGCTTCGCGCACGCAGCCGCGCTCGCCGTGGCGGAGACACCCGCCCGGGCGTACAACCCGCTCTTCATCTACGGCGGCACCGGTCTCGGCAAGACGCACCTCATGCAGGCGATCGCGCACTACGTGATGGAGCACGCGAGTCGACTCTCCGTCCGCTACGTGACGAGCGAGACGTTCATGAACGACTTCATCAACTCCCTGCGCGACCGGCGGATCGAGGGCTTCAAGCAGCGCTACCGGAACTACGACGTGCTCTTGATCGACGACGTCCAGTTCTTCGAGCACAAGGAGCGGATCCAGGAGGAGTTCTTCCATACGTTCAACAGCCTCTACGAGAGCGGCAGCCAGATCGTGATCTCCTCCGACCGGCCGCCGCGCGAGATCGCGACGCTCGAGGCTCGCCTGCGCTCGCGCTTCGAGTGGGGCTTGATCACGGACATCCAGCCGCCCGACCTCGAGACGCGGATCGCGATCCTCCGGAAGAAGGTTCACACGGACGGGATCGAGATCTCCGATCCGCAGGTGCTGACATTCATCGCAAGTCGCATCTCGACGAACATCCGCGAGCTCGAGGGCGCGCTCACGCGCGTTGTCGCCTTCTCGTCGCTGACCGGCCGGCCGATGACGAGCGAGCTCGCGCAGGACGTGCTCAAGGACGTCTTCCCGCAAGGCGACGTCGCGCAGGTCTCGATCGAGCGGATCCAGGAGGTCGTGTCGCAGCGCTTCGGTCTCAGCATCACCGAGCTCTGCGGTAAGAAGAAGTCTCAGAACATCGTCTACCCACGCCAGGTGGCTATGTACCTCTCGCGAGAGCTGACCGACTCGTCACTCCCGAAGATCGGCAGATCTTTTGGTGGTCGCGACCACACGACCGTCATGCACGCGACGTCGAAGATCGCCGGTCTGATCAAGCAGGACCGCTCTGTGTACAACCTCGTGCAAGAACTCACCGCGCGTGTGAAGCAAGTGCAATGAATCCCCACCGCTTGTACCGTGCCCTAACCGTGTGTGTACAGCCTGTTCGTAGCCCACACCGCCACCCACACGGCAAAACCCCCGCGGAGCAGGCGTTCTCCGGATGATCCCCGTCTTCCACACGCCTTACTACTACGACGAGGTTCTTTAAATGACTTCAGAAACAGCAGTAGACACAGGCATGAAGATCCGGTGCTCGAAGGACCAGCTCGCAGCGCAACTCGGCGTTGTCAGCCGCGGCCTTTCCGCCCGACCTTCGGTGCAGATCTTCGGTGGGATGCTCCTTCAGGCGTCGGGAGACAGCCTGGAGCTCTCAGCGACCGACATGGAGTTGTCGGTGAAGGCACGGCTCGACGTCGAAGTGCTCGGCGAGGGAAGTGCCGCCGTGCCGGGTCGGCTGCTGACCGACATTGTTCGCCTGCTGCCGTCGAGTGAGGTCGAGCTGGAGTACCAGTCGGAGGAGAACACGCTGCGCGTGACGGGCGGCTCTGCGGACTACCGCGTGCGTTCGTACTCGGTCGAGGACTTCCCGCGGCTTCCAGAAGCTACGGGCGCCCAACTGTCGACGGTCGAGGCCGAGCCTTTCCTCGAGACGATCGAATGCGTCGGCCGAGCGGCGGGCCGCGACGAATCGCGACCTGTCCTCACGGGCATCTTCGCGCGGTTCTCCGGCGGCCGCCTCGTGATGGTGGCGACCGACTCCTACCGGTTGTCGGCGAAGGAGAGCGAAGTCGACGCGGCGGGGGCGGAGCTCGAGGCGATCATCCCTGCCCGGGCCCTCGAGGAGCTGCGCCGGATCGCGACGACTGGCACCACGATCGAGATCGGGATGCTCGAGAACCACGTGATCTTCGGCGTCGAGGGCGTGTGGCTGACCACGCGGCGGATTGACGGCCAGTTCCCGGACCACACGAAGCTGATCCCGGCCGCTGAGGAGTTCTCGATCTCCCTGACGCTTCCCCGCGGCGAGCTGCTCGACGTCGTCAAGAGGATCGCGGTCATGGCGCACCGTGCGTCTCCGCTGCGGCTGAAGCTCGAGGAGGGCGAGCTGACTGTGTCCGCGCAGACGCAGGACGTCGGTGAGGCGCGCGAGTCGTTGCCCGCCGCCCACTCCGGGGACACGTTCGAGATCGGCTTCAACGCGGACTACCTTCGAGACGGAATCGAATCGGTCGACGGAGACGACGTCGTCCTGAAGCTCATCAACCCGCTGCGACCCGGCCTGATCCAGGGATCCGACGAGAGCTTCCGCTACCTGATCATGCCGATCCGCCTCGCCGGCTAGGTCGCGGGAACGCGATCTGATCGTTGCGCGCCTGAAGCTCACGGACTTCCGGTCGTACCCCACGCTCGACCTCGATTTGCCGTCCGGGCTCGTGCTCGCCGTCGGGCCGAACGGCGCCGGCAAGACGAATCTGCTCGAGGCCGTGCATGTGGCGACGCAGGGGATTTCCCCACGCACTCGCGATGACGCGAACCTCGCCCGCTTCGGTAGCGACCGGTTCGTTGCGGCGATCGAAGGTGAGGGAGACGATGGCCCTGCGGCGATCGAAGTCAAATGGCAGGCGGGGGAGGGGAAGAGCGTGCACGTGAACGGCGTCCCGGCGCAGTCGCTCGAACGGTTGCGGAGCGACACGGCGACGCTCGTCTTCACCCCCGACCGGCTCGCCGTCGTCAAGGCAGGGCCTGCGGTACGGCGGCTCTACGTCGACCGAGTGCTCGCCCGCACGCATCCGGCTCGCGCGGCGCTGCCGGCGGACTACTCGGCGGCCCTCGGCCAGCGAAATGCGGCGCTCCGCCGTGTCGCGGAGGGCGTGGCGAGCCTCGACGCCGTCGAGCCCTGGACGGTACGGGCCGTCGAGGCGGGAGCAGCCTTGACGTCGGCGCGGGCGATGACGACCGAGGCGCTCCGCGTGCCGTTCGCCGAGCGGGCCGCTGACCTTGGCCTCGACGATGCGTTGCTTCGCTATCAGCCCTCCCGCGCAGCGGCGGATGTGCTCGAAGCACGTCTCGCGCGCGACGTACGCAGGGGAACGACGAGCGCTGGCCCGCACCTCGACGAGATTCGGATCTTGGCAGGCGATCGCGAGCTTCGGACACACGGGTCGCAGGGCGAGCAGCGTGTAGCCGTTCTCGCCCTCCTGCTCGCGGAGGCCGAGCTGCTTGCCGAGACGCGCCGGGTTCAGCCGCTCCTTCTCCTCGACGACGTCCTGTCCGAGCTCGACGGCGAGCGCCGCTCCGCGCTGGCCAATCGTCTCCGAACCGGGGGGCAGGTGCTCGTGACGGCGACCACGCGCGGAGCGCTACCCGGTGACGTGGACGCGACCCTCGTCGTCTCGCCCGGCCTGGCACGGGTCGAGTGATGGAGCGCCTTGGCGACGGAGTGCGGTCGGAGCTTCGCCGGTTCAGCGGACCGCAGGGCGAGATGCCCGCGATCGTGAGCGCCTGGCCGGCCGCGGTTGGGCCCGAAGTGGCGCGAAACGCGTGGCCCGCCCGCGTCGATCGAGACGGCGTCCTTCGTGTGCACACGAGCTCGTCGGCATGGGCGTTCGAGCTGACGCAGCTCGCCGCGACTGTCGTCGCGCAGCTGCGCGCAGCGCTCGGCGACCGCGCGCCGCGAGGTCTCAGGTTCGCGCCTGGCCTCCTGCCCGAGGCTCCGCCTGACGTGCAGGCGGAGCAGCAGCGACCACGCGTCGAGCCGACGCCTGAGAGCCGCGCGGCGGGTGACGCGGTCGCCGCTGGGATCGACGACGAGGAGCTCCGAAAACAGGTCGCGAGAGCGGCTTCGCTGAGTCTCGAACGGGCCCGCGCCGACCGCCGTTTCTGATAGACTGGAGGGTGCCCGAAAAGGTTTGATTTGCAGGGCTTTTTTTATGGCAGAAGCAGCCTATACCGCAAAGGACATCACGGTACTCGAGGGCCTCGAGCCCGTGCGCAAGCGACCCGGGATGTACATCGGCTCGACGGGGTCCCGCGGGCTCCACCACCTCCTGTTCGAGGTGGTCGACAACGCCGTCGACGAGGCGCTCGCGGACCGTTGTGACCTGATCGAGGTCACTCTCCATCCGGACGGGTCGGCGACGGTCACCGACGACGGATCGGGCATCCCCGTGGACGTGATGCCGGAGCAGGGATTGCCTGCGCTGACGGTCGTTCTCACGAAGCTTCACGCGGGTGGCAAGTTCGGCGGCGAGGGCTACAAGGTCTCAGGCGGTTTGCACGGCGTCGGTGTCTCGGTCGTCAACGCGCTGTCCGAGCGACTGACGGCGACCGTGAAGCGTGATGGCTCCGTCTGGCGCCAGGAGTTCTCCCGGGGCGAGCCGACGAGCGAGATGGAGGAGATCGGCTCGGCGGACGAGACCGGGACATCGATCACGTTCGCGCCTGATCCCGAGGTGTTCGACGACCTCGAGTGGTCGAGCGAGGTGCTGGTCCAGCGCCTTCGTGAGACCGCCTTCCTGACGCGTGGTCTGCGCATCGTCTTCAGCGACGAGCGCGCCGGCGGGGAGCGGGTCGAGTTCCACTATGAGGGTGGGATCAAGGACTTCGTCGCCCACGTGAACGCGGCGAAGGAGCCGGTGCACAAGCACGTCGTGTACTTCGACGCGCATTCCAACGGCGAGACGACCGAGCAGGGCTCCGTCGAGGTCGCGATGCAATGGAACAGCTCGTACGTCGAGTCCGTGTTCTCCTTCGCGAACAACATCAATACGCACGAGGGCGGCTCCCACCTGACGGGGTTCAAGAGCGCCCTCACGCGCACCCTCAACGACTACGCCCGCGCGAACGGCCTGCTGAAGGAGAAGGACGACAACCTCGAGGGCGAGGACGTGCGCGAGGGTCTCGCGGCGGTGCTGTCCGTGAAGCTTCGCGAGCCGCAGTTCGAGGGCCAGACCAAGACGAAGCTCGGGAACCCGTGGGTGGAGGGCCTCGTCCAACGGGCGGTGAACCAGAAGCTTGCGGAGTTCCTCGAAGAGAACAAGACCGACGCGCGGCAGATCATCCAGAAGGCGATCGAGGCGGCGCACGCAAGGCAGGCCGCGCGGAAGGCGCGGGAGCTGACACGTCGCAAGAGCGCCCTCGAGAGCGCGTCCCTGCCCGGCAAGCTCGCCGACTGCCAGATCGCCGACCCGGAGTCGGCCGAGATCTTCCTCGTCGAGGGCCAATCCGCCGGCGGGACGGCGAAGGACGCGCGCGACAAGCTCTTCCAAGCGATCCTCCCGCTCCGCGGCAAGGTGATCAACGCGGAGAAGAACCGGATCAACAAGGTGCTCTCGAACACCGAGATCCAGGCGATGATCACCGCCATCGGCACGGGTATCGGCGACGAGCTCGACCTCGAGAAGCTCCGCTACCACCGCGTGATCGTGATGACCGACGCCGATGTCGACGGTCAGCACATCCGCACGCTGATCCTCACGTTCCTCTACCGGCACATGAAGGAGCTCGTCGAGCGCGGCCATGTCTACATCGCGGCGCCGCCGCTCTACCGCGTGAAGGTCGGCAACCAGGAGCTGTACGTCGAGAAGGAGTCACAGTTCGAGGATCTCCTCGCGCGCGAACGCGTCAAGGACATCTCCGTGGCCGCGCGCGACGGGTCGGAGACGGGCCTCACTGAGAAGCGCTACAACGCGTTCGCCCGCGCGCTCGCGACGTTCGAGGGCTGGGCCGCGCGACTGCGTGCGGACTACGGGCACGCGGCGGCGGACTTTGTGATCGCGCACCGGCTCGTCGAGACGGACGCTTCGACGATCGGAGAGGCGGTGCAGGCGATCAACGCCACGCCCGCGAACGGGTACGAGCTCTCGGTCGCCGGCGAGGCCGAGGACGAGGTGACCGTGCGCGTCGTCGAGCGCGACAGCGGTGCGGCCGAGCATGTCCGCGTGCCTGCTCACCTCCTCGGCTCACCGGTCTACGAGGGCCTGAAGAAGACGTATGCCGACCTCGTCGAACGGGTCGGCTCGCCACCGTTCGACCTCGCGCTCGGGAAGAAGCGCGCTCATGCGGAGACGTTCTCCGACCTCCGCTCGCGTGCCCTCGACCTCGCGAAGGACGGCATGCAGGTGTCGCGCTTCAAGGGCCTCGGAGAGATGAACGCCGACGAGCTTTGGGAGACGACGATGAATCCCGTGAAGCGGATGCTGATCCAGGTGCAGGTAGAGGACGCGGCCGCAGCCGATGCGGTGTTCTCGATGCTGATGGGCGATCAGGTCGAGCCGCGGCGAAACTTCATCGAGCAGAACGCGAAGGACGTGAAGTTCCTCGATGTCTGATGTGAAGCGTGTCTAACGTCGAGCCGCTGAACCCGGGCCGCGTCGAGCCGCGCGAGCTCGAGCAGGAGATGCGCTCGAGCTTCCTCGACTACGCGATGAGCGTGATCGTCTCGCGCGCCCTGCCCGACGTTCGCGACGGCTTGAAGCCCGTGCACCGCCGCGTGCTCTACGCGATGGACCGCGCCGGTCTTCAGCCGAACCGGCCGCGTCTCAAGTGCGCACGCGTCGTCGGAGACGTGATGGGCTCGTACCACCCGCATGGCGACGCCGCCATCTACGACACGCTCGTCAGGATGGCGCAGCCGTTCTCGCTGCGCTACCCGCTGGTCGACGGGCAGGGCAACTTCGGCAACCTCGACGACGACCCGGCCGCCGCGATGCGCTACACCGAGTGCCGCCTGGCGAAGATCGCGACCGAGCTGCTCCGGGACCTCGAGGCCGACACCGTCGACCGGATCCCCAACTACGACGAGTCGACGACGGAGCCCTCGGTGCTCCCGGCCCGGTTCCCGAACCTTCTCGTCAACGGCTCTACCGGGATCGCTGTTGGCATGGCAACGAACATCCCGCCGCACAACCTTGGCGAGACGGTCGACGCCGTGATCGCGCTGATCGACGATCCGACGATCGACATCGATCGCCTGATGAAGCACGTCAAGGGCCCCGATTTCCCGACCGGCGCGATCGTGGTCGGGCGTGAGGGCATCCGCGAGGCGTACCGCTCCGGCCGCGGCCGCGTCATCATGCGCGCCCGCGCGCACATCGAGGAGCTGCGCGGCGGCAAGTCGGCGATCGTCGTCACCGAGCTGCCGTACGGGGTGAAGAAGGGCGGCGATGCCGGCGTGATCAAGAAGATCGCCGATCTCGTCAACGACAAGGTGCTGACGGAGGTCTCGAACCTGGCCGACCACTCGGACCGCACAGGGATGCGGATCCAGATCGAGCTGAAGCGCGACGCGGTGCCGCAGGTCGTCCTCAACAAGCTCTTCAAGCACACGCAGCTGCAGGCGACGTTCGGCTACAACGCCGTCGCGCTCGTCGACGGGGTGCCACGGACGCTCGGCCTCCGCGACATGCTGGTCCACTACCTCGACTTCCAGCGGGAGGTGATCGTCCGCCGGTCGAAGTTCGAGCTTCGGAAGGCGCAGGAGCGCGCGCACGTCCTCGCCGGCTACCTGATCGCGCTCGAGAACCTCGACGAGGTAATCGCCTTGATCCGGGCTTCCGCCGACCAGCACGAGGCGCGGGAGAGCCTGATGAAGCGATTCGAGCTGTCCGAGATCCAGGCGCAGGCGATCCTCGACCTTCGTCTCCGCGCGCTGACGGCGCTCGAGCGAAACCAGGTCGAGAGCGAGTACGCCGACCTGCAGGAGCGAATCACCGAGCTACGGACGATCCTCGGTGACGAGGCGCGAATCGACGGCGTGATCAAGGAGGAGCTGCTCGAGATCAAGCAGATCTACGGACGGAGTGACGACCGTCGTACCGAGATCGTGGCCGCCGAGGGCGAGCTCGATCTCGAGGACCTGATCGCCGAGGAGGACATGGTGATCGCGATCACGCGTTCCGGCTACATCAAGCGCCTCCCGGTCACGACGTACCGCGAGCAGCGCCGGGGTGGCGTCGGTGTGATGGGGATGGACCTGAAGGACGAGGATTACATCGAGCACCTGTTCGTGGCCTCGACACACGACTACATCCTCTTCTTCTCGACGCGGGGCAAGGTCTACCGGCTGAAGGTGCACGAGCTGCCGCTTGGCACGCGCCAGTCCAAGGGCAGGGCCATCGTGAATCTGCTGCCGTTCCGCCAGGACGAGCAGGTGACGACGGTGATCCGCACGCGCGACTTCTCGGAGGCGAAGTACCTGGTGCTGGCCACGCGGAAGGGGATCGTCAAGAAGACGGAGTTCGGGGAGTACAACACGCCGCTCAAGTCCGAGGGCATCATCGCTATCAATCTCCGCGAGGGCGACGAGCTCGTAGCCGCGTTTCTGACCTCAGGGACGGATGACGTGCTGCTCGTCTCACGGAAGGGGCAGGCGATCCGCTTCTCTGAGGGGCAGGCGCGTGCGATGGGCCGCGCGACCGGTGGCGTGATCGGGATGAAGCTTCGCGGCGAGGACGAGGTGATTGCGGCGCTGATCGCGGACGACAACGCCGACCTCCTCGTTGTCACGGAGAACGGTTACGGCAAGCGCACCCGCATCTCCGAGTACCCACGCAAGGGCAGGGGCACGATGGGCGTCAAGACCGTCCAGTTGACGGAAGCGAGGGGCCAGCTGGCGGGCGCGCAGGACGTTCGTGATGGCTATCAGGTGATGCTGATCTCGACCGGCGGCCAGGTGATCCGGATGCCGACGGACGGGATCCGCCGTGCGGGCCGGGCGACGCAGGGCGTGATCGTGATGCGGCTACGTGAGGAGGGCGAGAAGGTGTCGAGCCTCGCGCCCGTCGTGGAGTCGGACGAGCCGGAGGTCGACGGGGAGGCAGAAGCGGAGCTTCCCACGGAGGCAGAGACCGAGCTTCCCGCCGAGCCGGAAGCCGAAGAAGAGAGCTAGCTGTCGCGCAGGCGCGCCGCCGCCTCTTCGGGCGGCAGCGGGTTCACGTAGATCCCAGCGCCGAGCTCGATCCCCGCGGCCACTGTCAGGCGCGGGAACAGGTGCAGGTGCCACCAGGGCCCGTCGTGGAGCCAGAGATTGAGCGGGACCGCTCTGCCCTCGACCGCGCGCAGTCGCCGCGCCAGCTCGGCTGCTGCCCCGAGGGCCGCTGCGAGGAGGTCGCTCGCGAACGCCCCGTCCTCTCTCGCGCTCGGCGCGATGCGGAGCTCGTAGGGGACCGCCGATGCTGTGGGGCAGACGGCGCTGACGCCGTCGGTCTCGAACGCGAGTTCTCCGTCGAGTACGCCCTCCCCGGTCTCGATGGCGACCGCCGGGGGAGGCTCGCGGAGCCACACGAGCTGCGAGTGCGTATGGGCGAGGCTGGCCGCCCGCCGATCGCCCCTCGTTGACGACGGCGTGGACGTACGGGTAACCAGCCACTGCGGCTGCCTGCGACCTCTGGCGCCACGCCTCCGCGACGAGGCCGAGCTCGCGATCGTCGAGCTCTGCGATCGAGCGCCGGTGATCTGGCACGTGGGCGACGACCTCCTGGCGCTCGAATGCCGGGTAGAGGTTCGGGAAGACGCGAACCTGCCAGTCGCCGCCGGCCGGAAGCCGGAGCGTCTCGGGTGGCGTCTGGTCCTCGCGGCCGGCGCAGAACGGGCAGCGCGCAAGCTCGTCGGAGTCCGGAGGCGGTTCGAGGTCCGGAAACGCGCCTGGCCGGAGCGCGCGCCCGGGTGCGACTACGACCGTTCGGCCGGACAGAGGATCGCGGCGCAGCTCGGGCGCCGCGCCGTTCAGCTCGGCCCCTTGGCCTTCTCCGCTTTCTCGGCCTTCTCGGCGTCGGAGCGTTCGAGGAACGGTCGGATCAGGTCCACCGGGGCAGGGAAGACGATCGTCGAGTTGTTGGACGAGCCAATCTCGAGCAGCGTCTGCAGGTAGCGGAGCTGGAGCGCGATCGGCGCCTGCTCCATGACCAGGGCAGCCTCCTTGAGCCGTTCGGCGGCCTGGAACTCACCCTCGGCGTTGATGATCTTCGCGCGGCGCTCGCGCTCGGCCTCCGCTTGGCGCGCCATCGCCCGTTGCATGTCGCTCGGGATCTCGACGTCCTTCACCTCGACGATCGAGACCTTGATGCCCCATGGAGCGGTGCCCTCGTCGATGATGCCCTGGAGGATCGCGTTGATCTTCTCGCGCTCGGAGAGCAGCTCGTCGAGCACGTGCTGGCCGAGCACGGACCTGAGCGTCGTCTGCGCGATCTGCGAAGTCGCGACCATGAAGTTCTCGATCTGGACGACGGAGTCGGAGGGGTCGACGACGCGGAAGTAGCACACGGCGTTCACGCGGACCGGAACGTTGTCCTTCGTGATCACCTCCTGCGGCGGGATCATCAGCGTGATCGTGCGCAGCTCGACGCGCACCATCTTGTCGACCATCGGGATCAGGAAGATCAGCCCAGGCCCCTTCGGCTTCCCGAGCAGGCGCCCGAGCCGGAAGATGACGCCGCGCTCGTACTCGCGGAGGATCTTGATCGCCGCGCTGAGGAGCAGCACCAGCAGGACGACGACGATGGCAACGACGATCAGTGCAGCAAGCATCGCGCTCCTTTCGGGGACTGCGCTCCCTTCGCGGACTGCAGGGGGATCCTATGCATGCTCGATGCCGTGCGAGTGGCGCACGATGAGCTTGAGGCCCCGCTCGACCTCCTCGACGACAACCGCCTCGCCCGTCTGGAGCGGCACTCCGTCGGCGGAGCGCGCCTGCCACAGCTCACCCTTCACTGCCACGAGCCCGCCACGGCGGACGACACCAGACGCGCCGGCGAGGTTGCTGATGCCGCCTCCCGCCGGCCGCCGGCGAACCTGCACGACTTTCACGACCATAAACAGGAGCAGCGCGGACATCACACCGACGATCGCGATCACGACCGGCACCGACACCTGGTAGGCCGAGCCCGCCGGGTCGAAGAGGAGCAGCGCGCCGAAGACGAACGAGACGGCGCCGGCGAGCGCAAGCGCCCCGTGTGTCATTACGAACGGCTCGGCGGCCCAGAAGCCCGCCGCGAGCAGCATCAAGAGGAGGCCGGCCCAGTTCACGGGCAGCACCTGGAGGCCGTAGAAGGCCATGATCAGGCAGATCCCGCCGAGCGTTGCCGGAAAGATCAGGCCGGGGTGGTAGAGCTCGACGATGATCCCCAGCGCGCCGAGCGAGAGCATCAGCGTGATGATGTTCGGGTCGATGAGCGTGTCGAGGATGCGCTTCCAGAGCGACATCTGCACCTCGGTCACGTCGGCGTCCTTCGTGTTCAGCGTCAAGCCACGAGGGACCGTCTTCATGCCGTCGATCCGGTCGAGCAGCGCTGGCAGCGTGGGTGAGACGACGTCGACGACGTTCTGCGCGAGCGCCTCGCGAGCCGTCAGGTTGGACGCCTTGCGCACGGCCGCGTCCGCCCACTTCACGTTCCGCCCGTGCTCCTTCGCAAGCGCGCGAAGCTGAGCCGCGGCGTCGTTGACGACCTTGCGCCGGAGATCCTTCTGGATGTCCTCACCGCCGATCGAGATCGGCGTCGACGAGCCGATGTTCGTCTGCGGCGCCATCGCCAGGACATCGGCCGCCTCGCCGATCCAAACACCCGCCGACGCAGCGCGCGCTCCGTCGGGGGCCACGTAGACGACGACCGGTACCTCGGATGCGAGCTCGGCCTTGACGATCTTCCGCATCGACTCGGAGAGGCCGCCCGGCGTGTCGAGGACGATGACGACGGCGTCGTAGCCGTCCCTCGATGCGCGGGAGATCTCGCCCGTGACGTAGTCGGCCGTGACGGGGTTGATGTCGTTGTCGAGGTTCACCGCGAGCACGCGTGGCGCGGCGGCGGAGCCCGGCGAGGCGAAGACGAGCGTGGCAGCGGTCGCGGCGAGCGCGGTGAAAAATCCCCGCAAAACCCCTGCTGTCACGGCACGCGACACCGTACCATCGCAGGGTCTCGCGACTGCAGGGCGAAGGGGGATCGGCCGAGATCATGGTGATGAGAACGGTCTGCATCGCAGCGCTCTTTCTGCTCGCGACGCCTGCGGCGGCGCTTGCAGCCGACCCGTCGATCACACACCGCGACGTGGCGTTCGGTGGCCGGAGCACGGCGGCCTTGTCTGGGGCGACAAAGCCGTTCGACATGCTCGGGGTGCACTGGCGCGGCGCTGGCACGGTCGAGTTCCGGACGCGGAGCCTCGCCGGCAGGTGGAGCGACTGGCATCGGGCTGCCCCCGAGGCCGAGGACCTGCCCGATGCAGGCAGCGAGCAGCGGCGCGGCGGGCTGGCACCTCGGCAATCCGTGGTGGACGGGTTGGTCTGACCGGTTCGAGCTCCGGTCCCGCGGCCGCGTGACGCTTGCCCGCGCGTGGCTGATCTCGAGCTCGGCTGCGCGCATTCCTCTTCGCCGTCTGTCGATCGCCGGCTCACCCGAGATCATCACGCGACAGGGGTGGGCGGCGAACGAGAAGATCCGCCGTGCGGCACCGCGCTACGCGCCGTTGCTCCAGCTCGCCATCGTGCATCACACGGCAGGCGCGACGGGGTCCGGGCCGGAGGACTCGGCGGCCATCGTCAGAGGAATCGAGCTGTACCACGTGAAGGCGAACGGCTGGAACGACATCGGCTACAACTTTCTCGTCGACCGCTGGGGCCAGGTCTTCGAGGGCCGCTTTGGCGGGATGACGAACAACGTCATCGGCGCGCACGCGGAGGGATTCAACACTGGCGCCGTCGGCATCGCCCTGATCGGAACGTACTCCTCGGCGAAGCCTTCCAAGGCGGCCGAGCGGGCACTCGCCAATCTCCTCGCTTGGCGGCTCGACGTCGGTCACCTCGATCCGTCGTCGTCGGCCATGATCGACTCTGGCGGCAACCCGCGCTTCCATGTGGGCGAGGGTGTGTACCTCCGCGCAGTCATCGGGCATCGCGACACGGGCTTCACGTCGTGCCCCGGGAACGCCCTCTACGCGCGGCTCCCGTTTCTCATCGAGGCGGCCGGGACGACCGGCCTCCCGAAGCTCTACGCGCCTTCGGCGCGGGGAGCGCTCGGGAAGGTCGTGCGCTTCGCGGCCCGCCTGTCCCAACCGCTCGCGTGGACCGTGACGGTCACGTCATCCGACGGAACGCCCGTCGCCCGCAAATCCGGGGTCGGCGACCGGATCGCGTGGAGCTGGAACAGCGCCGGGCTCGCGCCCGGCCGGTACAGGTGGACGATCGAAGCCGCGAACGTCCGCCCGGCGCGAGGCGTGATCGGCACGGCCAAACCCGTCTCGCCGCCCCCACCCCCGCCCCCACCGCCGCCTCTCCTTTCCGGCGTCTCCGTCTCACCCGAGGTCGTCTCACCCGACGAGGACGGCTACGCGGACGTGCCAACCGTCAGCTACCGGCTCGGGAAGGCGGCTCGCGTGACGGTCGCGCTCGACGACGAGTACGGCCTGCCGGCGTCGACGCTGCTCGTCGACGAGCGCCAATCCGCGGGCAAGCGCTCGCTGCAGTGGCTGCTCGACGCGGTGCCTGACGGGCGCTACAGCGTCACGGTCTCCGTCCGCGCCGACAGCGGTCAGACCGCGCGGCAGACCGCCGAGCTGACTGTGATGCGCGCTGTCGGCTGGGCGCGGGCCGACCCGGTCTCGTTCTCCCCCGACGGCGACGGCATCGACGACACGGTTCTCTTCTCCTTCACGGCCACGAAGGGCGTGCAGGTCGCGGTCGAGGTGCGCGCGGGTGGGCGCCCGCTCGCACTCGTCGCCTCGTCGTGGTTCGAGGCAGGCCCGCACGCGATCACGTGGGACGGTCGCCTGCCCGGCGGGACGATCGCGCCCGGTTCGTACGAGCTGTGGGTGACTGCGAGCGACGAGATCGGGACGATCTCGGAGGTGGTCCCGTTCGCTGTCACGCAACGGCCTGGCTGACAAGACCGCGATTAGACTTCGCCGATCGTGTTCGGATCCAACGGCGAGTGATGATCGACGGAGTCGAGGCCCCCTTCGGGCGCGACGTGATCGAGTCGATCATCCCTCATCGCGATCCGTTCCTCTTCCTCGACCAGGTGCTCGAGCTCGACCCGGGCGTGCGTGTCGTCGCCGAGTACCGCGTGCCGGAAGGCGAGTGGTACGTGCGCGGCCATTTCCCCGGTCGACCGATCGTTCCCGGTGTGATCATGGTCGAGGCGCTTGCCCAGGCGGCCGGTGTCGCCGCGCTGTCCGTGCCGGAGCATCGCGGCAAGTTCGTGCTGTTCGCAGGGATCGACGACGTGCGCTTCAAGCGGATCGTGACGCCCGGAGAGACCTTGACGATGGAGTGCGAGATCCACAGTGTCCGCGGCCCGATCGGCAAGAGCAAGGTGGTCGCGCGCGTGGACGGCGAGCTCGCCGTGCGCGGCAACATGATCTTCGCGGCGACGGACGACGCATGAGGAGCCGTCCGTGATCGGCTCGGTCACTGGCCTCCACGTCTCGATCACCGGTCTCGGCGCGGCTGTCCCGAAGCGCGTGCTCACGAACAGCGAGCTCGCGAAGATCGTGGACACGTCGGACGAGTGGATCGTGGCACGGACGGGGATCCACGAGCGGCGCGTCGCCGGCCCGGAAGAGGCGCTGTCCGACATCTCGCTCCCCGCGGCGCGGAGCGCGCTCGAGCAGGCAGGGCTCGCTGGCGCCGACATCGACCTCGTGATCGTGGCGACGGTGACCCCCGACATGGCCTTCCCCGCGACCGCGGCGCTGATCGCCGACGAGCTCGGGGCGACGTCCGCCGGCGCCTACGATCTCTCCGCGGGTTGCACGGGATTCGTGTACGCGATCGCCCAGGCATACGCGATGCTTGCGGGCGGTCTCGCGAACCGCGCGCTCGTGATCGGTGGTGACCTCCTGTCGAAGGTGGTGGACTGGCATGACCGCGCGACGTGCGTGCTGTTCGGCGACGGCGCCGGGCGCGGTCGTGCTGGAGCGTGTAGAGCGCGGAGGATTTCTCGGCTTCGAGCTCGGCGCCGACGGTGGCGGCGGGATGGACCTGTACATGAAAGCCGGCGGCTCTCGCGCCCCTGCGACTGCCGAGACGGTGGCGGCAGGCGAGCACTTTGCGCGGATGAACGGCCGCGAGGTGTTCAAGTTCGCGACGCGCGTGCTCGTCTCGTCCGCCGAGCAGCTGCTCGACCAGGTCGGCATGACGATCGCGGATGTCGACGTCTACGTGCCCCACCAGGCGAACATCCGAATCATCCGGCACGCGGCCGAGAAGCTCGGCGTCCCCGAGGAGAAGGTGATCGTCAACGTCGATCGCTACGGCAACACGTCATCCGGATCGATCCCGCTCGCCCTCGCGGACGCCGTCGCTGCTGGCATGATCGGCGAGGGGACGATCGTCCTGATGACCGGTATGGGAGCGGGCCTCACCTGGGGCTCGGGCGTGATGGAATGGACGAAGGAGATGGCCGCGTGACACGAGGAAAGATCGCGTTCTGCTTCCCCGGGCAGGGGTCGCTTGAGAAGGGGATGGGACGGGACATCGCGGAGGCGGTGCCGGAGGCGATGCGCGTCTTCGACCTGGGCAGCGAGGCGTCTGGGCTCGACCTGCGCGCTCTCTGCTTCGACTCCGAGCTCGACCAGCTCGTCGAGACGGACGTCCAGCAACCCGCGCTCGTCGCCACCAGCCTTGCCGTGCTCGCCGCGCTGAAGGCGCGAGGCATCGAGCCGGACTATGTGATCGGCCACTCGGTCGGCGAGTTTGCCGCTCTCGCAGCGGCCGCGTCGATCGGCGTCTCCGAGACGATCGCGCTCGTTCGCGAGCGCGGCCTCGCGATGGCCGAGGCGGCGCGCGAGCACCCGGGCGCGATGGCGGCGATCCTGGGGCTCGACGACGACGTCGTGGAGCGCCTGTGCCGCCGGATCCGCGGGGTGTGGCCGGCGAACTACAACTGCCCGGGCCAGCTTGTCGTCTCCGGTGAGAGCGAGGCGGTGGACGAGTGCTGTGCGCGAGCTGAGGAAGAAGGCGCGCGCCGGACGGTCAAGCTTCGCGTCTCCGGCGCGTTTCATTCGCCGCTCGTCGCCCGCGCAGCAGAGCGGCTGCGACCCGCGGTCGACAAGGTCCGCTTCGGCGAGCCGATGGCCCCGTTCATGTCGACCGTCACGGCGCGGCTCGAGTCCGCGCCGCGCATCGCGCCGCTGCTCGTCGACCAGCTGACCGCGCCCGTTCGCTTCACGCAGGCTGCGTCCGAGCTCGTGAAGGAGGGTGCGCGGACCTTCGTCGAGGTTGGGCCGAGCAATGTGCTCTCCGGCCTGGTCAAGCGCATCGACCGCGGCGTGAAGGCAATCCCGGTCAACAGCCTCGCCGCGCTCGACAAGATCGACGAGGCGCTGGCGACCGCCTGACGTGGGTGGCTTCGCGGAGCTCGGCGGCAAGCGGGCGCTCGTGACCGGCGGCTCGAAGGGCATCGGCCGGGCGATCGCCGTCGAGCTCGCGGCGCGCCGGGGCCGAGGTCGTCGTCGGCTACCGCACCGGCAAGGAGGAGGCAGAGACCGTGGCCAAGGAGATCGGTGGCGAGGCGCTCCAGGCGGACGTATCGGTGGCGGAGGAGGCGGCCGGGCTCGTCGAGCAGGCGGGTGACCTCGACATCCTGGTCAACAACGCGGGGCTGACGCGGGACGGGCTGATCGCGCGAATGCCCGACGACGACTGGCACGTCGTCATGAACACGAATCTCGGCGGCGTCTTCTACACCTGCCGTGCGGCTGCGCGCGGGATGATGAAGAGGCGCTCGGGCGCGATCGTCAACCTGACGAGCGTCGTCGGCGTGCACGGGAACCCCGGACAGACGAACTACGCGGCTTCGAAGGCCGGGATCATCGGCTTCACTAAGTCGCTCGCCCGAGAGCTGGCGTCGCGGAACGTGCGCGTGAACGCGGTCGCGCCGGGCTACATCAAGACAGCTCTCACCGACGTGCTGCCGGACGAGGCGCAGCAGGCGATCCTTCAGAACACGCCGCTCCAGCGGATGGGCAGCCCGGAGGACGTCGGCTCCGCGGTCCGGTTCCTCTGCTCCGATGCGGCCTCCTTCATCACGGGCGAGGTCCTGCTCGTCGACGGTGGGCTGGGGATGTAGCGATGGCCGGCGCCGTAAACGGCAGCCGCCGCGTCGTGGTCACCGGTCTCGGCGCCGTGACGCCACTCGGGAACGACGTCGAGACGAGCTGGGCGAGGCTGCTCGCCGGCGAGTGCGGCGCGGGGCCGATCACGCACTTCGATTCCACCGGCTACGCCGTCCACTTCGCCTGCGAGGCGAAGGACTTCGAGCCCGAGGATTGGATCGACCGTAAGGTCTGCGCGGCGCATGGATCGGTTCACCCACCTCGCGCTAGCGGCGGCGAGGCAGGCAGAGGCGGACTCCGGCCTCGACATCGCCGCCGAGTCGACGCGCATCGGGGCATCGGTTGCCACCGGCATCGGCGGGCTCCAGTCCTTCCAGGACTGCTACGACACGCTGCGCGACCGCGGGCCGGACCGGGTGAACCCGTTCTCGATCCCCTCGATCATCCCGCAATCTCGGCGCGGGCTGGGTCTCGATCGAGCTCGGCACGCGCGGGCCGCTGTCCTCGCAGTGCACTGCGTGCGCCGCATCGAACATGGCGATCGGCGACTCGCTCGACGCAATCAGGCTCGACCGTGCGGACGCGATGCTGTGTGGAGGCACGGAGGCGCCGGTTGCGGAGGTTGGTATCGCGGGGTTCTCGGCGATGCGGGCGCTGTCGCGTCGTAACGATGACCCCGAGCACGCGAGCCGCCCGTTCGATGCCGAGCGCGATGGGTTCGTGATGGGTGAAGCAGGCGCGATGCTCGTGCTGGAGGAGCTCGCGCACGCGCAGGCACGCGGGGCGAAGATCTATGCCGAGGTGATCGGCTACGGCGTCTCCTCGGACGCGAACCACATCACGGAGCCCGATCCCGACGGGCCGGGCCGCGCGCTCCGGATGGCGCTCGACGACGCGGGCATCAGCGGGGACGAGATCGACTACATCAACGCCCATGCGACATCGACGCCGATCGGCGACTCGTCCGAGACGGAGATGCTGAAGCGGGCGCTCGGCGAGGAGAAGGCGTACTCGACGCCCATCTCGTCGACGAAAGGCGCCACGGGGCACTGTCTCGGCGCCGCCGGAGCGGTGGAGGCGATCTTCTCGATCCTCGCGATCCGCGACTCCAAGCTGCCGCCGACGATCAACCTCGAGGTGCCCGATCCCGAGTGCGACCTCGACTACGTCGCGAACGCCACCCGGGATGCGGACGTTCGTGTGGCGCTGAACAACTCGTTCGGGTTCGGAGGTCACAACGCCTGCATCATCCTCCGGCGTTTTGACGGCTAGAGCCGGTCGCGCGGCGCTCGTCGGGATCGTTCTTGCCGCGCTCGGCGTTGCGGCGGTGGCCGCGCGCTCGTACCGGCCGTTCGCTGCCGACGAGGCGAGTGCGAGCGGTCGCGCGCCCTCGACCGCGTTCGTCGATTCGACGTTCACGCTCGTGCTCTGCCTGATCGCCGGTCTCGCGATCGTTGCCCTCGTCTCGCTGCCGTCTCTTCGCGGCACGAAGAAGCGGCGCGGCCGCGCGTCCTTGCAGGGGCTGACCGCCTACCTCCTGTTCATCGTCCTCGCGGTCGCGATCGGCCAGCATGTCGCGCGGCGGCCCTTCCACATTGGCCCGAAGCAGGACACGAGCGACACGGTGTTCCCGCCGACCGAGCCGGGCGCACACCAGCCGCCGGTCGTCGGTCACACGCGGACGCCGGAGATCGTGCTGGCCGATCGTGATCGGCGCGGGCGTGCTCGCTGCGGCGGTCGTGATCGCCCTGTACGTCATGTCGCGTCGGCGTAAACAGGCGATCGGGAGCACGACGGGCGCCGCCGAGGCGGCCGCCGCCGAGCTAGAAGACGCGATCGACGATCTGCGGCGCGAGCCGGACCCGAGGAAGGCGGTCGTGGCCGCATACGCACGGATGGAATCGGCGCTCACCCTTGTCGGGCTGCCGCGCCGTTCGGCCGAGGCGCCGTTCGAGTATCTCGGGCGCGCAGGCCGGGAGCTGCAGACGGAGAGCTCGATGGCGTCGCTCACGGAGTCCTTCGAGGAAGCGAAGTTCTCCGAGCACGCGATCGGGGAGAGCATGCGCGAGCGCGCGATCGCCGCGCTGACCGAGGTTCGAGACGAGGTACGGTCGAGCGCATGATCCGAGCGCTCAGGCCGCCGGTCATGCTCGCCATCCTCGGCGGCCTCGCGGCGCTGACGGCGGTGCTAGTCGGCGTCGACCGGACAGACCTCGTCCTCGACGCCTATCTCGTCTTCGTCGCCGCTCTGCTCGCGCTCGCTGCGGGGCGTGTGACGGCGCAGGCCTTCCCTCGCCCCCGGGGGTCGTCCCGGCTACCCTCGCGCTGCGACCGCGCCGGACGGCTCGCCCCGACTCGCTGCGGACGATCGAGGGCATCGTCGCTCTCGCGCAGGCGGACGTGTACGACCTGCACTTCCAGCTCCGCCCGCTGCTGCAGGAGATCGCCGGCGACGGGCTCGCGACGGCGTTCGGCGTCGAGCTCGAGAACGAGCCAGCACGCGCGGAGCCATTGCTGTCGCCCGAGGCGTGGTCGCTGCTCCGGCCCGACCGGCTGCGGCCGGAGGTCCCCACGTGCGCGGGATCTCGACAACCGAGCTGGACGCAACCGTCTCCGAGCTCGACAGACTGTTGCCGTCATGATCGCCGTCGCCGACGTCAAGGGCCACTGCGACCGGATCCTCGACGCGGTCGAGCAGGCGGTCGTCGGCAAACGCCAGGCGCTCGAGCTCGTCTTGCTCGGGATGCTCGCCGACGGACACGTCCTGATCGAGGACGTGCCGGGGCTCGCAAAGACGCTCCTCGCGCGATCGTTCGCCGCCGTCACCGACCTTCGCTTCGCGCGGATCCAGTTCACGCCGGACCTGATGCCCTCCGACGTCACCGGCTCGTCGATCTACAACCAGCGGACGAGCGAGTTCGAGTTCTGGCCGGGCCCGGTCTTCGCGAACCTCCTGCTCGGCGACGAGATCAACCGCGCGCCGCCGAAGACGCAGGCTGCTCTGCTCGAGGCGATGCAGGAGCGGCAGGTGACGCTCGAAGGTGAGACCCGACAGCTCGAGCGGCCGTTTCTCGTTCTCGCGACGCAGAACCCGATCGAGTACGAGGGCACATACCCGCTGCCCGAGGCGCAGCTCGACCGTTTCCTGCTCCGGATCGGCATCGGCTACCCGGCCCGCACGGACGAATGGGAGATGCTCGAGCGCCGGCGTTCACGCCGGACGGACGAGGTCGAGCTCGAGCCGGTCGTCGACCATCAGACTGTGCTCGACCTCCAGCGTGCTGTCGAGGACGTGCATGTGTCGGAGAGCATCGGCCTGTACATGGTCGACGTCGTCGCGGCCACGCGTGCGAGCTCGCGCCTCCAGGTAGGCGCTAGCCCGCGCGGCTCGCTCGCGCTGCTCAAGCTCTCGCGAGGCCTTGCGGCGCTCCGCGGCCGGGACTTCGTCACGCCCGAGGACGTCAAGGCGGTGGCCGTTCCCGCGCTCGCGCACCGGCTGACGCTCAACCCCGAGCTGTGGGTGCAGAGGATCCGGGCGGAGGACGTCGTTGCGGAGTGCCTCGATGCGGTGCCTACGCCGCGGGCGGAGGAGCTCGACCGGCATGACGAACACGAGTGACCCTGTCCTGCAGGCGCATCGCTGGACGCGTGCGGCGACACCCAAGCTCGTCGGCTATGCGTCTCTCGGCACGCTCGGTCTTGCCGCCGGCGTCGCCTTCGGCCGCGTCGAGCTCGTAGCGGTCGCGGCGCCGTTTCTGCTCGTGCTCGCGCTCGGGCTCGCGCTCGCCGGATCGCTCGAGCTGACGGTCGACTTCCAGCTCGAGCGCGATCGGGCGCTCGAGGGCGATGTGCTTCCCGCGACGCTCGCCCTCGGGGCTGGAACGGCTGTCGAGCGGCTCGAGATCGCGATCGCAGCACCGGGGGGGGTTGCGATCGAGGGTGACACGTCCTTCGGGCTCTCGCTCGGAGTGGGCGAGGAGCGGACGCTGGACATACCGCTGCGGCTCTCCCGCTGGGGCATCTACCGGCTCGGGCGGGTGGGCCTCGCGGCCTTCGATCGGCTCGGCCTGTTCGTCTTCGAGCAGGAGCTGCCGGCGGCCACCCGCTTGCGCGTCTATCCCCGGCCGGAGCGTCTCCGCGAGATCGTCCGGCCGCACGAGACGCAACCGTACGTCGGGAACATCGTCGCGAGGACGAAGGGGGAGGGGATCGAGTTCGCGGACCTCCGTCCCTACACCCGCGGCGACCGCGTGCGGCGAGTGAACTGGCGGGCAACCGCACGGAGCGGCCAGCTGATCGTCAACGAGGAGCATCCCGAGCGGAACTCGGCGACGGTGCTCATGCTCGACTCGTTTGCAGACGCCCGTCTCGGTGAGGAGGGCACGCTCGACCTGGCTGTGCGCGCAGCCGCCGGTTTCGCGGAGAGCTACGTGTCGCGCCGTGACCAGGTCGGCCTGCTCAGCTTCGGCGGCAGCGTCAACTGGCTCGAGCCGGCGATGGGCGGCCTCCAGCTGTACCGAATCGTGGAGGCGATCCTCGACACCGAGGTCGTCCTCTCGTACGTCTGGCGGGACATTCGCGTGATCCCGGTCCGCGCGCTTCCGCCTCAGGCGCTCGTCGTCGCGTTGACGCCGCTGCTCGACGATCGGATGGTCGATGCGCTGATCGACGTCCGCGGCCGCGGCGCCGACATCGCCGTCATCGAGATCATCCCGGACCCGTATGTCGTCGCGGGGCGCTCTGACGCCGACCAGCTCGCGTACCGGATCTGGCAGCTGCGGCGCGCCGCGCTCCGCAGCCGCTTCCTGCGTCTCGGCGTTCCGCTCGCGCGCTGGCGCCCGGGCGAGCCGCTCGAGCCTGTCGTCAAGGAGGTGACAGCATTTCGGCGCTACGCCAGGGCGATGCGCGCGTAGCCGCAGGAGCCGCTTCCGTGGCAGGCGCGCTCCTGCTCGCGCTCCTCGCGTATGAGACTGCCGAGGACGTGCCGAGGCTTGCGGGCTACGTTGCGCTGGCGGGTGCGGGGTGCCTGCTCGCCGGCCTGCTGCTGCGGCGGGCCGCCCCGGCAACGATCGGTCTCACGCTCATCGGCGCCGGCTACGGCTTCTCGCTCGCCGGCAGGGCGCTCGATCCGGGCGCGCCGCTCGTCGCCGGGGCCTTCCTGCTCGTCGCGGAGCTTGCGTACTGGGCGCTCGAGCCGGGGGCGTCCGTCCGCATCGGGCGCAAAGCGACGCTGAGACGGCTGCTGTTCTCCATCGGGCTTGCGACCGGAGCGGTCGTGCTCGCGGCGCTGCTCCTGGGCGTGGCCGCCGCGCCGCAGGGCGGAGGCGCCTCGCTCGGCATCGCCGGCGTGGTCGCGATCGCCGCCATCGTCGGCGCCGTCTTCTGGCTCGTGCACTCGCTCCGCCCGCGCGGGCCTGTCCGTTAGCATCGTCTCGCGATGGCCCAGGTCGTTCCGGCTGAGGGCGGTCTACGGCGGGTGATCGGTGACGGCGTGACGCCGGACGCCACCGTCTCCGGCCTCGACGACCGAGACCTTCTCGAGCTGTACCGCCAACTCGTGCTCCTGCGGACGTACGACGAGCGGTCGGTCGTCTACCACCGGCAGGGACGGATCGGGACGTACGCGATCTACTGGGGGCACGAGGCGATGCAGGTCGGGTCGGCATATGCGCTCGATCGCGGTGACTGGATCTTTCCGAGCTATCGCGAGTCGGCGATCGGGCTGCTGCGCGGCATCCCCGTCTCGACGGTGCTCTCGTGGTGGCGGGGCCATCCGACCGGGTGGTGGAACCCGGCGGACTACGGCGTCGCGTCGATCTGCGTGCCGATCGCGACACACGTCCCGCACGCCGCCGGGTTCGCGTGGGGGATGCGGCTGCGCGGCGAGCCGGCCTGCGCGATCGCCTACTTCGGCGACGGCGCCACCTCCGAGGGCGCGTTCCACGAGGGGGCCAACTTCGCCGCGGTGATGCGCGCGCCGCTCGTCCTTCTCTGCAACAACAACCAGTGGGCGATCTCGACGCCGATCGAGGCGCAGACGGCGGCCGCGACGCTCGCGGACAAGGCCGTCGGCTACGGCATGCCCGGCGCGCGTGTGGACGGCGCCGACGTGCTCGCCGTCTACGAGGCGACGGCCGAGGCGGTCGAGCGAGCGCGGGCAGGAGACGGGCCGACGTTGATCGAGGCCGTCACGTATCGCGCGGCGCCTCACGCAACGGCTGACGACCCATCGGCGTACATCGACCCGGAGCGTGTCGAGGAGGCGCGCCGGGACGAGTGCGTCGGGCGGTACGAGGCCTACCTCCGCCGCCGCGGCCTGCTGACGGATGAGCTTGTCGAGCAGGCTCGCGCGGAGGCGCTGGCACTGATGAAAGAAGGGATCGCCGCAGCCGAGGCCGAGCCGCCGGCCGACCCGGGTGAGGTGTTCGAGCACGCGTACGTCGACCCGCCGCCGGGGATGCGGAATGGCTGAGAAGTCGATCGTCGAGGCGATCAACGATTGCTTCCACGTGGAGCTCGAGCGGGACGAGTCGGTGCTCGTGCTCGGGGAAGACGTCGGCCGGGCCGGCGGCGTGTTCCGTGCGACGGCGGGCCTCCTTGACCGTTTCGGCCCGGACCGCTGCGTCGACACGCCGCTGGCGGAGGCCGGGATCATGGGCACGGCAATCGGCCTCTGCATGGCCGGCTGGCGGCCCGTCTGCGAGATGCAGTACGACGCGTTCAGCTACCCGGCGCTCGACCAGCTGATCAATCACGTTGGGCGGTATCGCTGGCGCACGCGCGGCGGCATGGAGTTCCCGATCACGATCCGGATGCCGTACGGAGGCGGCGTGCGTGCGCCGGAGCTCCACGACGACTCCCCCGAGACGTACTACGTGCACACGCCGGGCGTGAAGGTTGCGATCCCTTCGACGCCCTCGGACGCCAAGGGCCTGCTCGCAGCCGCGATCCGCGATCCGGATCCTGTGGTGATCCTCGAGCCGAAGCTCCACTACCGGACGATTCGCGGGGAAGTGCCCGACGGCGAGCACGTCGTCCCGCTCGGGAAGGCGCGGATCGCGCGCGAGGGAACGGATCTGACGCTTGTCGCGTACGGGTCGATGGTGCCGCTTGCGGAAGAGGCGGCGGAGACGCTGGCGGGCGAGGCGTCTGTCGAGGTGCTCGACCTGCGTTCGCTGAAGCCGCTCGACGAGGAAGCGTTGCTCGCGTCCGCCGCGAAGACGGGTCGCGTAGTCGTCGTCCAGGAGGCACCGCGCGTCTGCGGGTTCGCCGCGGAGGTGGCAGCCGTGCTCGCGGAGAAGGCCATCCTCGACCTCCGCGCGCCCGTGCTGCGCGTGACCGGCTACGACGTGCCCTATCCGTTCTGGCAGCTCGAGGACGTCTACATGCCCTCGGAGGAGCGGATCCTCGACGCCGCTCGCACGCTCCTCGACTTCGCGTGACCGTCCACGAGCTCCCGCTCGAGCGGCGGACGCTTCACGGCCACTTCTCGCCTGACCTGGAAGCCGTGTCGGCGGTCGACTCGGGTGACACGATCGCTATCTCGTGCCTCAACGCCGGCTGGTGGACGCTCGAGAACGAGCGCTTCGCCGAGAGACGTTCGTGGGAGCCGCTCGACGCCGGGCACGCGCTGATCGGGCCGGTCGAGGTGCGCGGAGCGAGGGCGGGACAGACGCTCGAGGTCGGGATCGGGCCGATTCGCGTCGGGCCGTGGGGCGTCACGGAGGCGGGCGGCTTCGAGACGCCGCTCAACGATCGGCTCGGCGTCTCAGAGCTCGAGCAGTGGTCGCTGCGCTGGACGCTCGATGCGGACGCGGGCATCGGCCGCGACCAGCTAGGCCGGGAGGTGACGCTACGGCCGTTCCTCGGCGTGCTCGGGATGCCGCCAATCGAAGCCGGCGTGCATCCGACAGCTCCTCCACGCGCATCCGGTGGGAACATCGACTGCACGGAGCTCGTGTCCGGGACGACGCTCTACCTGCCAATTCCCGTCGACGGTGCGCTGTTCTCGGCCGGCGACGGCCACGCCGCACAGGGTGACGGTGAGGTCTCGCAGCTAGCTATCGAGTGCCCTGTCGAGCGCGCCGAGCTGACGTTGAGCGTGCGCGACGACCTGCCACTCCGATGGCCGGCCGCGCACACGGCCGAGGCGTGGATCACGTTCGGGTTCGACGAAGACCTCGACGAGGCGGCGGCGATCGCGATCGACGGAATGCTGGAGCTGATGGCCAGGGAGCACGGGCTCGAGCGGCGCGACGCGCTCGCGCTCTCGAGCATCAGCGTCGACCTGCGCGTGACGCAGCTAGTAAACGGCGTCCGCGGCGTGCACGCGATGCTTCCCCACGACGCGATCCGGTTTACGACAATCAGCTGACGATGGCGTACGAATTCAAGCTGCCGGATCTCGGGGAGGGGCTGACGGAAGGCGAGGTCGCCCGCTGGCTCGTCGCCGAGGGGGCAGAGATCGCCGAGGACGACCCACTCGTCGAGGTGCAGACGGACAAGGCGACGGTTGAGATCCCTTCTCCTGCGGCCGGCGTCGTCTCCCAGATCCTCGTCGCCGAGGGGGAGGTGGTTCCGGTCGGGACCGTGCTCGTCGTGATCGGCGGCGCCGAAGGATCCGTGTCCGAATCGACCACTCCGGTGTCAGACACCGAACCCCCAAAGAACGACATGGCGGAAGTGGCTGCCGCGGGCGGCCGCGGCCGTGCGACGCCGCTCGTCAGGCGGATCGCGCAGGAGCTCGGCGTCGACATCGAGCACGTGACGGGAACGGGGCCTCAGGCGCGGATCACTGAGGACGACGTTCGCGCGGCGGCCGGGGCCAGTGGCGGTGCAGCCGAGGGCCGGCGGGAGCCGCTCCGCGGCGTGCGGCGCGTGATCGCAGAGCACATGGCCCGGGCTCATCGCGAGGTGCCGCCCGTGACGTGGGTCGAGGAGTGCGATTTCGAGCAGATCGACATGAAGCTGCTCGTGGCGACGGTGGCCAAGGCGTGCGCGGCGACGCTGCCCACATTCCCGGAGCTGAACGCACGCTTCGACAACGACGCGATCGTCTACCTCGACCGGATCGACGTCGGCGTTGCGGTGCAGACGGACCAGGGTCTCGCCGTTCCGGTGGTTCGTGACTGCGACCAGCTGTCCGTGGAGGAGATCGACCGTGAGCTGGGCCGGCTCGCCGAAGCGGCGCGCACGGGCACGCTCAAGCCCGAGGAGCTCCGCGGGTCGACCTTCACTGTCACGAGCGCCGGCAAGCTCGGCGGCCTGTTCACGACGCCGATCGTCAACCATCCCGAGGTGGCGATCCTCTCGATCGGCCGGGTCGCGCCGCGGCCGGTCGTCAAGGACGGCGAGCTCGCCGTCCGGCGAACGGGCACGATCGCCGTCACGTTCGACCACCGCGTGATCGACGGGGCGAGAGCGGCCGAGTTCGGGCTCGCCGTGATCGCGGAGCTCGAACGGTCGCCGGGTTGAGCCGCCGCCGACGCCGGTAGGCTGACTCGATGGACCGGGCGCGGGCGTGAACGAATCGAGCGTGCTGCACTCGCGGGCCGGAAAGGCGCTGCGGCGGCCGCAGAACTGGACGCAGCTGCTGAAGTTCTGCACCGTCGGCGCGGCGGGGTATGTCCTCAACCTCGCGGTCTACGCGCTGCTCGTTCGTGGCTTCGACGTCCAGTATCTCCTCGCGGCGGTGTGCTCGTTCGTCGTCGCCGTTGCGAACAACTACTTCTGGAACAGGCTCTGGACGTTCCGCGGGTCGCGTGGCCACTTCTTCTACCAGGGACTGAGGTTCTTCCTCGTCTCGTGGTGCGCGCTGGGGGCCAACCTGCTCGTGCTCCGCGCGCTCGTCGCGTTGGGTCTGGACGAGGTCGCGGCACAGGCGATCGCGATCCTCGTCGTCACGCCGGTGAACTTCCTCGGCAACAAGCTCTGGTCGTTCCGCCACTAGTAGGAGGGCTTGGCGGAACAGTGACTAAGCCGCCGGAATCGCGCTGGACACTGCGCTCGCGGTGTCCTCAGTCGCCCCAATAGTTCTTCACTATTGAAGCTCCCTGCGTCCTGGCGATCACAGTGTCCATCGCGCCCCGCCGACGAGCACTGTTCCGCCAAGCCCTCCTGATGAGAAAGTGGGCGTGCGTCGCTGCCGTGCTCGGCGCGCTCGCCGTCGCCCATCCCGCCGCGGCCGCTACGCCCCCGTCATCGCGCCTCGACGAGCAGAGCGCGATCGCGGCGTTCCTCGCGAAGGGCAAGGTGGCCGACTGGGTCGGCCGTTATCCGAAGGGCTCGCTCGTCAAGCAGGCTTCGTACGACAAGAGGCACGGCGACTGGACGGTTCGTGTCTGGTCGGGACCGGCCGGCGAGATCGCCTTCGGCCGTGTCGACGACCTGACGGGCGTCGTCGAGGAGGCGTGGACCGGGCCGCAGGTCGCATATCCGATGGCCCGCGGCCATGACGGCGCGTTCGGCGGTAAAGCGATCAACAGCTACCCGGTTTGGCTCGGTCTGTGTGCGCTCTTCTTCCTCGGCCTCGCTGATCTCAGGCGCCCGCTTGCGCTCCGGAACCTCGACCTGCTCGTCCTGCTGTCCCTCTCCGTCTCGCTCTGGTACTTCAACGCCGGCCGGATCTTCACGAGCGTCCCGCTTGTGTACCCGGTCCTGCTGTACCTGCTCGCCCGAGCTGCGTGGATCGGCTGGCGAGGGCGCGCGGCGCCGGTGACGCGGCCGGTCTGGCCGGTCTGGCTGCTGATCGGCGCGACGGTGTTCGTGATGGGGTTCCGCGTCGGCCTCGACATCGCCGACTCGAACGTGATCGACGTCGGCTACGCAGGCGTGATCGGGGCGCAGCGGATCGCGAGCGGTCAGCGGCCGTACGGCCACTTCCCGCAGGAGGTCGGCAAGCCGTGCGCGCCGCCCGACCGCGACGGGCGGCAGACGTTCCGGATCCAGCCGAACGGCCGCTGCGAGTCGGCCAACGCCCACGGAGACACGTATGGCCCGGTCATCTACGAGGCGTACCTTCCCGGATACCTCGTTCTCGGCTGGAAGGGGAAGGGCGACCGCCTGAACGCGGCACGCTTCACGTCGATCCTCTTCGACTTCGCCTGTCTGATCGGGCTCGCGCTCGTCGGGTGGCGCTACGGCGGCAGGAGGCTCGCGGCGACGCTCGCGTTCGCGTGGGCCGCGTATCCGTTCACCCAGTACGTCGCGAGCTCGAACTCGAACGACGCCGTCCAGGCGGCGCTGCTCGTGTTCGCGTTCTGGCTCGCATCTTCTGCCTGGACGCGGGGTGGCCTGTTCGGGCTGGCGGGCTGGACGAAGTTCTCCTCGCTCGTGCTGTTCCCGCTCTGGCTCACCTATCCGCGGCTCGAACGTCCGCGGCGTGTAGTCGCGTTCGTCGTGGGGTTCGTCGTCGCGACGCTTGCGGCGTTCTCGATCCTCCTGCTCGACGGGCATCCGATCGGCGCCGCGTCGGCGTTCTGGCACCGCACGGTCGCGAGCCAGGTGACGCGTGACTCGCCCTTCTCGCTCTGGGACTGGCGGCAGTACCACGCCGGGCTGCCGGATCTGCACGCGGTGCAGTGGGTGCTGGAAGCCCTGCTGGTCATCGCGGCCCTCGTGCTCGCGTTCCGGCCGCGCGAGAAGTCACCGCTCCAGCTCGCAGCGTTCAGCGCCGCCCTACTGATCGGGTTCGAGCTCGTGCTAACGCACTGGTTCTACCTCTACGTCGTGTGGTTCTATCCCCTGCTGGCGTTTGCGCTGCTGTGCGAGCGCGACAGCTATGCGTCGAGCTGGGGATGCGACGCGTCGGAGAACTCACGCAGCTCGCCCGTGATCAGGTAGGCGGTTTGCTCGCCGATGTCAACCGCGTGGTCGCCGACCCGCTCGAGGCAGCGCGAGACGAGAAGCATGCGCAGCTCCCACTCGCGAAACGCCTCGTCGCCGCCGAGCTCGAGGACGTGGCGGACGAAGCGGCGGTTCGCCCGGTCGATCAGCTCGTCGAGCTCGACGAGCGACTCCGCCCCTGCGAGGTCGCGCTCGGCGAAGGCGGCCATCGCCGCGCCGATCATCTCCTCGGCGCGCTCTCCCATCTCGTCCATGCTCTCGAGCACCGCCGGGTCGCCCTCGGTGCCGACCACGAGCTTCATCAGCTTCGCGATCGTCACGCAGAGGTCGGCCATCCGCTCGAGGTGGAGGTTGATGTGGAGGATCGCGAGCACGAGGCGAAGGTCGACCGCGACCGGCGTCTGGCGTGCGAGCAGCCCCTCGATGCCCTGCTCGAGCGCGAGGTAGCGCGTGTCGACCTCGTCGTCAAACGCGATCACCTCGTCGGCCAGCTCGACGTCCTGGCTGCGGAGCGCGGCCATGACGCCTCGGAGCGAGCGGATCACGAGCTGCGACTCTTCCTGGAGATCAGCCTCGAGTCGATCGAGCTCTTCCTGGAACGTCAGGCGCATCGTCGACCGAGCATACCCCTGCATTTGTGACGCTCGGCCCTTTTTTCGTAGCTTGCTGGTGAACGACCGGTAACGAACGGGTTACACCTGCGCCACGGGAAAAACGCAGCGGATCTCGAGCCCGCCCTGAGGCGCGCGGCCCGCTTCCGTCGTCCCGCCCGCGGAGGTGACGATGTGCTTGACGATCGCGAGGCCGAGGCCCGTTCCGCGGGACGCCCGAGCACGGTCCGCCCGGTAGAAGCGCTCGAAGAGGCGGGGCAGATCCTCGTCGGTGACGCCGCGGCCGTCGTCAGAGATGGCGAGCACGGTCTCCCCGGCGGGGCCGAGCTCGACGGCGACTTTGCACGTCGTTCCTTCGCCGGCGTAGCGAATTGCGTTCTCGACGAGGTTCGACGCGAGCACGTCGAGCATTCGCTGGCGGACTGGGAGCTCGATGGTTGCTGGGCAGTCGAGGACGATCCTCACGCCGGCTGTCTCGGCGCGCGGCTCGAGCCGGCGGACGACCTGCTCGAGCACGCCGAGAGCGGGCGTCGTTCCGAGCCCGACCACGGCGCGGCCGCTCTCGAGCTCCGAGAGAAACATCACGTCGTCGATCAGCTCGCCCATCTGTACGACCTCGCTCCGTGCCTCGTCGATCAGCGCGCCCGGATCCGCGCCCGGCAACGATGCGCTGTCGAGAAGCGCCATGAGCCGTGCCAGCGGCGTCCGCAGCTCGTGTGAGACGGCGGCGGTGAAGCCGGCCCGCAGCTCCTCGTAAGCGGCGAAGTCGCCGGGGGAGCTGAGATAGAGCAGCGTCTCCGACCTCCCGCCGACGTCGAGGGGGATCTCGATCGCTGCTTGCCCGAGCCGTGATCCCAGCACGGCGTCGGGGAACGGCGCACCCTCGACCAGCCCCTGAACGGCTTCGCGGGCCCTCCTGCTCGCGGCGAGCACGCGGCGGTCCGGATCGAGGACAACGACGCTCTCCCGTGACTCCTCGATGAGGATGCGCGTCCGCTCTGCCTCGTGACCGGGATCGTCCGTCACGTCGGCATGCTCTGTCTGCCGCCGCCGTCTGAAAAGCCCTGTCACCATGTATTCACCAGCTGTTCACCAGAGGCACATCGCGATCCGCACTATCGTAGGCGCCGTGGCCAAGGTCCTCATCGTCGAGGACGACGCTGTCATCGCGCGCGGCATGGCCGAGCATCTCGGGGCAGCCGGATTCGACGCCGTCAGTCTCGAGCGCGGTGACATCGCGCTCGCACGGCTTCGCTACGAGAAGCCGGACGTCTGCGTGCTCGACCTGATGGTTCCCGGCATCGACGGGTGGGGCGTGATCGAGACGGCCCGTGCCGAGGGCATCGGAACGCCGATCGTCGTCGTGTCGGCGCGCGGGACCGAGCACGACCGCGTGCACGCGCTCGAGATCGGCGCCGACGACTACCTCGTCAAGCCGTTCTCGATGAAGGAGCTCGTCGCCCGGGTTCGCGCAGCGGCCCGACGCGGAGTCCGGGCCGAGGAAGTCGCGCGCGGTGAGCCGATCGAGATCGAGGAGCTGCTGATCAACCCGGACGACGTGCAGGCGTACATCGGCGGCGAGAACGCCGAGCTGACGCCGACGGAGTTCCGCCTGCTGTACGCGCTCGCGCTCGAGCGGGGCCGCGTCGTCACGCGCGACGAGCTGCTTCAACGTCTCTGGGGGAGGCGCCAGTCGCACCGCGATCGCACGGTCGACGTGTTCGTCCGCCGGCTTCGCGACAAGGTCGACCGCCGCGCACCGCGTCACACGTTCATCCAGACGCGCTACGGCGTCGGCTACAAGCTCGAAGCCATTCCCAAGGCGTAGCTCGCGCCTTCGCCACCTCTTCTCCCGATCCTCTCCACGCCGACCCGCGAAATGACGCATGCTTGTTGCGTGACCCGCGCTACAACACCCGGCTGCACATGCCGCAAGGGCAGCGTTTGCGCACGCTGTATGGGGCTGCTCGGAGCGGCTGTCAGCCGACTTCGACCCGCACAGGCGTAATCGCGGTCGCGCGGCCGGTCGCCGGATCGCAGTCGACGGTCACGCCCTCGAGCCGCACGCCGCCCTTCGCGGGCGAGAAGCGAACGCGCATGCCGGTCTTCATCCGTGCGATCGCAAGGTCGGCTTCCACGCCGATCACGGAGTCGTGCGGCCCGGTCATCCCCGCGTCCGTAATCGCTGCTGTGCCACCGGGCTGAACACGCGCGTCGGCTGTCTGCACGTGCGTGTGGGTGCCGATCACGGCCGTCACGCGGCCGTCGAGCAGCCGGGAGAGCGCGATCTTCTCGCTCGTCGCCTCGGCGTGGAAGTCGACGACGATCACCCTCGCGCTCTCTGCCGCCTCGGCGATCAGCTCGTCGATCACCTCGAACGGCGTCACCGGAGTCTCGAGGAAGAGCCAGCCCATGAGGTTGCAGACGGCGACGGGCGTTCCGTCGGCCGCAGTGGCGACGGTGAGCCCCCGGCCGGGTAGCCCGGAGGCGAGGTTCGCCGGTCGGATCACGCGCTCGGACGTCGCGAGGTAGTCGCGGATCTCGTCACGGGCCCAGACGTGGTTCCCGAGCGTGATCACGTCGGCGCCCGAGGCGAGAATCTTGTCGGCGAGGCGAGGCGTAATGCCGCGACCGTCCGCGACGTTCTCGCCGTTGACGACCGTGAAGTCGACGCTGAGCTCCTCGCGGAGCCGTTCCAGCTCTGTTTCGATCGCACGCCGGCCCGGCGGGCCGAAGACGTCCGCGACGAAGAGGATCCTCACGGCTTAGCGATAGGCGAGCGTCGCAGCCGGCTGCACCGTGAGCGTGACGTGGTTCCCGGGGTCGTGCGTGACCTTGGCGAGTGCCTGCTCCTCGACGCGGGAGAGGTCGACGACGACGCCGATCTTGGACGTGAGCTTCGTCACGGGGGAGCCGACCGTCAGCGAGGGATCCGCCCGGAGGCGCGTCAAAGAGACGACAACCGATGGCGCTTCGGAGGGCACGATGTCGATGCGCTGCCCGTGCCGCCTGCCCGCGAGAACGAGGTCTCGAATGCTGACCACTGTCCCCGTCACGGGCGCGTAGATGGCTGTGCCGGTCGGCGACCCGACGTCGAGCGCGCCCGTCCGCGACCCTTCGCCGCCGGTCAGCTGGTAGTAGGTGACGCCGCTCTGGTCGTCGCCCACGAGGCGGTGGTAGATGCGCGAGAGGATCCCCTGGTTCACCTGCCGCCCGACCGGCTCGAGCGGGAGGGCGAACGTGTTCGCGCCGTGGTAGGCGAGTGCCGTCACCGACTGCTGTGAGACGGGAAGCTGGATCGCGAGATCGCCCTGGTGTGCGACGTCGAGCAGGTCGGGCCGGTCGGTCTCGAGCAGCGTCGGGTCCGCCGGCAGGCCGGACTGGAAGGACGGAGTCGGGGCGCTGAAGGCGGCGAGCAGGAGCGTCACCAGCACCGCCGTGCCTGCTAGCACGGCGACGATCTTCCAGCGTCTCCACGTGCGTTGCCGGCGTCTGCGGCTCGCACGGTCCGACAGCGGCCTCGTGGTCGCACGGGGCGTAGCCATGGGCTCAACGTAGCAGCGACGAAGCGCCGGATCCGTCGGGTGGCGGAAGATGCGTAGTCTTCGCGCCGTGCCGTATCCCGCGACACGGCTAAGGCGACTGCGCCGTACCGGGGCGTTGCGCGGCCTGGCCCGCGAGACCGACGTCGTCGCGTCCGACCTCGTGATGCCGCTGTTCGTGGCTGCAGACGCGTGGACGAACGACGGGCTGCCGGCGCTCGGCCGGCACACGGTCGACGGGCTCCTGCGAGAGGTGGAGACGCTCGTCGAAGCGGGCGTTCCGGGCGTGATCCTGTTCGGCGTCCCCACGGAGAAGGACGACGAGGGGTCGGGCGCCTGGTCGGACGGCGGCATCGTGCAAGAGGCGCTCAGGGCTCTCCGGCCGCGGTTCCCCGAGCTCGTGCTGCTTACGGACGTCTGCCTCTGCTCGTACACGACGCACGGGCACTGCGGCGTCCTCGAGGAGGGCGAGATCGCGAATGACCTCACGGTCGAGCTGCTCGCCCGAACGGCCGTCAGCCACGCCGACGCCGGCGTAGACGTCGTCGGCCCGAGCGACATGATGGACGGCCGCGTGGGAGCGATCCGCGCAGCGCTCGACGATGCCGGGTACGCGGAGGTCGGATCCTCTCGTACGCCGCGAAGTACGCGTCCGCTTTCTACGGCCCGTTCCGCGACGCCGCCGACTCGGCCCCCGCCTTCGGCGATCGCCGCGGCTACCAGCTTGACCCCGCGAACGTCCGCGAGGCGCTCCGCGAGGCGCGCCGACCTCGAGGAGGGCGCGGACCTGCTGATGGTCAAGCCCGCTCTGTCCTACCTCGACGTGATCGCGGCCGTTCGTGCACGGTCGACTGCCCGGTCGCCGCGTACAACGTCACGGGCGAGTACGCGATGGTGAAAGCCGCGGCCGACGCCGGCTGGCTGGACGAGCGCGTGGCTGCCCTCGAGTCGCTGACCTCGATCAAGCGGGCGGGCGCTGACGTCGTGATCACGTACTGGGCCAAGGAGGCAGCAGCGTGGCTGTCGTGAGCGCGTGCTCCAACCTCTGCCGCCAATCGGTGTGACCCTCTGGGACGTGATCGCCGAGGAGGCGCAGCGCGAGAGCCCGCTGTGGGGGGCGGCGCTGCTGCCGCCCGGGAAGCGGCAGCTCGAGCCGGTGTTCTCGCCGCTAGGGCCCGAGCGGACTGCGCTTGGCGTCGAGACGATCTACGAGGGCTACCTTCTCCACTACGGGCGCCCCAGGCTGTTCGCCCCCACCGAAGCGGAGGACGGCCTCCTGCTCGGCGACTACCTGTATGCCCACGGTCTCGTTCGCGTCGCCGCGCTCCACGACGTCATGGCCGTTGCGGATCTCGCGGCACTGATCTCCGTCTGCGCTCAACTGCGAGCCGAGGGAGCGGACGGAGACGGCATCGCCTGGGCGGCGACGGCCGCTCTGCTCGGCACGGGCAAGCTCAACGGCGCGCGCGACACGCTCCGCCTGCGCGGCGAGGCGTGGGAGCTGCGGGACCTCTGTCGTGCGCGAGGTTGGCGAGGACGCGCTGGCGGCGGCGCTCGACGCGCACCGCCGCCGAGTCCGTTAAAGTCGCCGTGTGATCGCTGCGCTCCTCGCGGCCGGAGATGTCGCCAAGGAGGGGAGGGACATCGTCCTCTCGATGCTTGTCGTCGGCCTGATCTTCATCGCCGTGATCGCGATCGGGCAGTCCTTCAAGTGGCTCGGCCATCGCCAGCACTGAGCGCCTCGTGCACCGCGCGGGCGAGCGCGGGCTCGACCGGCCCGGGCTCGTAGCCGAGCTCGCGGCGGGCCTGTCGGAGGAGAAGTACATCGGCATCCGGGCGAGCACGACCTCCTCGGCGTTCGCGACGCCGGTGCGCGCGAGCGCCTTCGCCGCCGCGTACGGGATCCGCACGCGCGGCCGCCGACGTCCGGCGAGGTCGGCGATCGCGCCGAACAGCTCGCGCAAGGTCAGGTCGACGCCGCCGAGCAGGTAGCGCTCGCCGCTCCGGCCGTGCTCGAGCGCGAGCAGGTGGCCGCGCGCGACGTCGCGCACGTCGACGACGTTGACGCCCGTGTCGAGGTACGCGCGATAGCGGCCGGTCGCGACGCCCTCGACCATCCGTCCCGTCGGAGTCGGGAAGCGGTCGCCGTCCCCGACCGGCGTCGTCGGGTTGACGACGACCGCGTCGAGTCCCGTCCCGCGCGGCGGCGAGCACGATCTGCTCGGCCTCGAGCTTCGTACGCTTGTACGGCACGGCGAGCTCGTAGCCGGGTGGCTCGTCGTCCTCCGTCGCCGGCCGACCCGGCACCGGCCCACACGTCCCGCACGTCGAGGTGTGGACGAGACGGCCGACGCCGAGCTCGCGGCAGAGCTCGACGACCACGCGCGTGCCCTCGACATTGACCCGCTCGTGCTCGGAGGCGGGAGCGTCGTACGAGTAGAGCGCCGCGAGATGGAAGACCCCGTCGCAGCCGGCCATCGCGCGGCGGAGCCGCGTCGCGGTCGAGCAGGTCGATCCACTCGTCGCCGACGTCGTGCCCGGCCTCACGCAGCTCGCGGGCGACGTGCCCGCCGATGAACCCGCTCGCGCCGGTGACGTAGGCCCTCATCGGCGATCTTGGCAAGATGCGGCCTCATGCCGAGGGGTTCGGCAGACGTCGTGCGGCCGCAGCTCGAAGCTCAGCTCGAGGACGATGAGACCTTGCAGGGGATCGCCGCGGCCACGTACCAGAAGACGATGGCGGCAGCACCTACGCAGACGGCGTGGCGCCGGCGCCTGCTCCTGCTCGCGCTCGACGCGGACGCGCGAGCCGAAGGACGCGCTCGTGTCGCGCTCGGCGAGCCCGATGCGCGGAGCTGGACGGCGCTGGCGGCGGCCGGGACGACGCCCTCGGCTGTTCTCGACGCGCTGCGCTGACGCTCAAGCCGGGCGTCGGATCGGTGAGCGCACAACCCGTGATGCTCCAGAGGACCCTCGAGCGTCTCTCGGAGGCCAGGAGAAGTTCCCGACCGGAGCCTCGCGCTGGCCGAGGGCTCGCGGCGGCGCGGGCGGCCCCGTACTCGTCGTCACCGCGCGACGTCAATGCGCGATCTGCCGTCCGGCACGGTCACCTTCCTCTTCACCGACGTCGAGGGCTCGACGAAGCTGCTGCACGAGCTCGGGCCGAGGCGTACGCGGAGGCGCTGGCCGAGCACCGACGCGTGATCCGCGACGCGTGCGCCGCGGCACGACGGCGTCGAGGTCGACACGCAGGGCGACGCGTTCTTCGTCGCCTTCCCGACGGCGCCGGGGCGATCGCCGCGGCCGCGGCGATCACCGAAGCGCTCGCGCCGGCCCGATCCGCGTGCGGGTCGGCCTGCACACGGGCACGCCGCAGCTGACCGAGGAGGGCTACGTCGGCGACGACGTCCACCGCGCCGCCCGGATCGCCGCCGCCGGCCACGGCGGCCAGGTGCTCGTGTCGTCGTCGACCGCGCGCTCGTGGAGGTCGAGCTCGCCGACCTCGGCGAGCACCGCTTCAAGGATCTCGTGCACCCGAGCGCGTCTACCAGCTCGGCGTCGACGTCTTCCCCGCCCTCAAGTCGCTCTACCGAACGAACCTGCCCGTGCCGGCCACGCCCTTCCTCGGCCGCGAGCGCGAGCTCGGCGAGGTCGTCGGCGCTCCTTCGCCGGAGGGCACGCCTTGCTCACCTGACGGGCCCGGGCGGGACGGGAAGACGCGGCTCGCGCTGCAGGCGGCCGCCGAGTCGCGGAGGCCTTTCCCGGACGGCGTGTGGTGGGTGCCGTTGGCGGCGATCCGTGACGCGCCGCTCGTACTACCGTCGATTGCCCAGGCGCTCGACGTCACGAGCAACCGGGGCCGCTCGCAGAGACGCTCCACGGCGCACTGGGCGTGAGCGATCCTTGTTCGTCCTCGACAACATCGAGCATCTCCTGCCGGCCGCCGCCGATGCCGTCGCTTCTCTCGCGTCGACCGTAGGGTTGCGACTCGTCGTGACGAGCCGCGAGCGTCTCCAGCTCCAGGTCGAGCACGTGTATCCGGTGCCGACGCTGGAGGAGTCGGATGCCGTCGCGCTGTTCGTGTCCCGTGCGCGGGCCGTCGATCCCGGCGCAGCCCGGTGCAGTCGGTGACCTCTGCGCGGCGCTCGACAACCTGCCGCTCGCGCTCGAGCTGGCCGCCGCACGGACGGCGTGTTCTCGCCCCAGCAGCTCGTCGAGCGGATCTCCCAACGGCTCGACCTGCTCAAGGGTGCGCGCGACGTCGATCCGCGCCAGCAGACGCTGCGCGCGACGATCGAGTGGTCGTACGACCTGCTTCAGGCGGAGAGCAGCGGCTCCTCGGCGCGCTCTCGGTCTTCGCGGGAGGTTGCGCGTACGAGGCGGCGGAGGTCGTGTGCGGGCGGACCCGGACACGCTCCAGTCGCTGCTCGACAAGAGCCTCCTCCGGCGCCGCGACTCGGAGCTCGGCCACGCTACTGGATGCTCGAGACCATCCGTGAGTTTGCGGCGGAGACGCTCTCGGACGCCGAGCGCACGAGTGTCGCCGAGGCGCACATGGAGTACTACGCGAGGCGACTGACGAGCTCGGCTGGGCCGCCCGGGACCGCGACCCAGCTGCGTGGGCGTTTCTTCGCGACGAGCAGACGAACATCGTCGTGGCGATCGACCGCGCCCTGGACGCCCGCGCTGCCGACGCGGCGCAGAAGATCCTGATCGGAGCGTGGTTCTACTGGATCACCGCCGGGCTGGCCGTGGAGGGAGACGCATGGCCGCGGCGGTCGCGGCGCTTCCGTCGGAGTTCTCCGTCCAGTATCGAACGCGGTCGCACTCGCGGGTGAGTTCCCGAGGTACCGAGGCGATGCCGAGCGCGCGCTTCCGTACAAACGCGTGCCCTGGAGATGCTCGAAGCCCTCAGTGCAGATGACCCGCAGGCCGAAAGATGGGCTGCTGCTGACCACACGGATGT
>CAWGXP010000010.1:0-184579 GCA_963826585.1 uncultured Actinomycetes bacterium | reverse complement strand
GGCGTGCGGGCGATCGTGACCGGAGGCGCCGGGTTCATCGGCTCGCACGTCGTCGACGCACTGCTCGCCCGCGGTGACGAGGTGACGGTCGTCGACGACCTCTCCACGGGTCGGCGCGAGTACCTCGACCCCCGCGCCCGCCTCGTCGAGCACGACATCCGCGAGCCGTTCGACGTCGATGCCGACGTCGTCTTCCACCTCGCGGCGCAGGCGGACGTGGGCACCTCCGTCGAACGGCCGATCTTCGACGCGGAGGTGAACGTGCTCGGAACGCTGAACGTCCTCGAGGCGGCGCGCGGCACGGGCGCCGCCGTCGTCTTCACGTCGACGGGCGGCGCGATCTACGGCGACGTCGAGCGGCCGGCTCCGGAGGACGCGCCGCTCAGGCCCGTGTCTCCGTACGGGATGGCGAAGCTCGCAGCGGAGGGTTACGTCGCGGGTTGGAGCCGTACGCACGGCCTCGAGACGGCGGTGGTGCGGCTCGCCAACGTCTACGGGCCGCGCCAGTCGGCCGCGCTCGAAGGCGGCGTCGTGGCCATCTTTCTCGAGCGGATGGCCGATGGCCGCGAGACGACGATCTACGGCGACGGCGAGCAGAGCCGCGACTTCGTCTACGTCGAGGACGTCGTCCGCGCGCTGCTGGCCGCTGCTGCGCGCGGGAAGGGGATCTTCAACATCGGCACCGGTCAGGAGACGACGGTCAACCGCCTGCACGAGCTCTGCCGGGAGGTGACCGGCGCCGACGCGCTCCCCGAGCACGGGCCGCCGCGGGCTGGCGATGCGCGCCGGAGCGTCCTCGACGCGAGCCACGCGGCGCGCGAGCTCGGCTGGAGCGCGGAGACGTCGCTCGAGGACGGCCTGCGGAAGACGTGGGAGTCGTCCGGAGCGGATTGACGCAGACGGTTACCGGTCGGGGGACGCCGGCGCCTGCAGACACCTTCAACGGCAGCCTCTGAAACCGACAGGGGACAGTCCCTGCTGACTGTCCCTGTGACTGTCCCTCTGACTGTCCCTGTCTGTTTGGGAGGAGTGGCAGCTGCTCGCGCGAAGGAACAGGGGCCGTGCAGTCCATCTCGACCTCCGACGCCCTCGTCCGGCCGTGGCGGACGGCGACGATCGTCGTCGCGGCGATCGCCGTCGCCGAGCTGCTCGTGCTGCTTGCGCTCGGCATCACCACCTACGGGCAGTCGATCCTCGATGCGACCACCGGCTCGACGACGCACGCACAGTCGACGAAGAGCCACACGCAGCGGACGCCCACCGCCCATACGACCCGCCCCGCGAAGGAGCACGAGACCTCCGCAGCGCCGCGCCTTCCCCGGACCGAGACCTCCGTGCTCGTGCTCAACGGCAACGGCGTCTCCGGCGCCGCCGCCACCGAGTCGGATCGCCTGCACCGCAAGGGCTACGTCGTCGCGGCCGTCGGCAACGCGGGACGCAGTGACTACCCGCGCAGCATCGTCATGTACCGCCCGGGCTTCAAGCCCGAAGCCGCCCGCCTCGCCCGCGATCTCCGCGTGAAGATCGTCTCCCCGCTCGACGGCCTGCGGAAGAGCGACCTGATGGGCGCGCACGTCGCGATCGTCATCGGCGCGCGCTAGCGCCGCGCCAACCGCAAGCCTCTTCGAGCGGCTGTCAGCTCGGGGTGGCGGCCAGCTCGATCCCAACCTGGCTCTGGACGGACAACCAGTCCATGTACGTGTCCTTCCGCGCGATGAGCCCGTCGCGCAGAGTGAACACATCGACGCCATCGCACGCGAACGGCTTGCCGTTGAACGTGCCGCTGACGTCGTACTCCGAGACGAAGTGATCCTCGCCGAAGTGCACTCGCCGCTTCTCGAACCGTATGTCCGGCGACTGGCCGAAGACTCCCGCGATGGCGTCTCGGACCGCGTCACGCCCGGTCACCGGCTCGGCGTAACCGTGCACGTGGAACACCATGTCGTCGGTATGCATGGCGACGATCGCGTCGGGATCGCGCTCCGCCCAAGCCTGGCTGTACCTCATGGCGAACTCTGGAGAGACGGGGCTCATCTGGATCCTTTCGGTCGCTCGGTCGGCGCAGGACGTTTGCTGCGCTCTCTCTCAACCCTACGCGCCGCGAGGACTTCGAATCAGCCGAGCCCGGCGTTCACCTTCGCGCGCGCCTGGTCGAGCAGGCCGCCGGGCAGACCGGCCGGGCCGTACGGGTCGAGGCCGTACGCGCGATCGAGGTACGTGAGCGCGGCGCGGAAGCGGCCGAGCGAGAACTCGTAGGCGCCGAGTGAGTACCACGTCTCCGAGTTCTCGGGCTGGAGGCTCGTCGCGTCACGGTAGCGCCGGAGCGCCGCGGCGACGCGGCCGCCCGACTCCTCCGTCAGCGCCCAGACGAGCAGCGGGTCGACCGACAGCGGGTTGAGGTCGCGCGCCTGGCGCGCGGCGTCGATCGCGCCGCGCCCGTCGCCACGGCCGAGAGCCTCGTAAGCATCGTCCACCTTCCGCCCGGCCAGCCACGGCGCGGTCAGCGAGTAGAGCGCCACGAGCCCGACGACCGCTGCCGCGATCGCAAGCGCCGGCCGGCCCCGCGCCGCCACCGGCTCACGGCCCGCGGTGAGGAGGACGCCGACGACGAAGAAGACCGGCGCCGACGCCGCGACGAAGTCCCAGTCGATGTCCGCGAGCGCGTGCAGGAGGTAAACCGGTAGCGCCGCGACGAGCGCGCAGGCGGCGGCGCGCTCCTCCCCCTCGAGCCGGCGAAACGCCTCGGCGCACGCGACCCCGGAGGCAACGACAGCCCCGAGCCCGAGCAGCAATCCGAGCACGCCCGTCTCGGACAGGAACTGGACGCCGATGTTGTGCGGCTCCGTGGTGACGATCGAGCCGACGCGGATCGGCCGCCGAGCGATCTCGAACGTGTGCGCGCCGGTGCCGCCAGCGGGGTTGTCCTCGAAGATCGACCACGCCTCCTTCCACCAGGTCCAGCGGTTGTTCGAGCTCAGCTCGCCGAGCCGCCCGGAGCCCTGGACGACCTCGCTCGACCCGCGGAACTCGTCGAGCCACTTGCCCGGGCCTCCGACGGCGACCGAGGCGACGAGCGCGCCGGCGACGACCGCAACCGCGATCCCGACGCCGAGCCGCTTCCCCCAGCGGGAGCGCTCGGCGTCCGAGAGCCGCTCGCCGCGCTGAGCCGCGAGATGCGAGAGCCCGAGCGCCGCCGCGGCGCCGAGCACCAGCGCGACGGCGAACCACGCGCCCGCGCGGTCGCGCGCGGCACGCGTCTGGAGATCTTCGACGAGGCCGTCCTGCGTCGACGCCCAGGCCCCAACGACCGCCGCGGGCACGCTGCCCGCGATCAGCATCGCGAGGCCCTCGAACCGGTCGCGCGTCAGCGCCAGCCAGAGACAGACGCCGAGCGCGGCGACGACGAACCCCGCGCGCGAGTACGTGAGCACGAGCGCGACCTCGCCGAGATAGAGGAGAAGCACCCCGCCGGCCCGAAAGGCCTTGGCATGGCGACGCCCTGCGGCGAGCCAAAGCGCGAGCGGAAGCGACACGGCCGCGAGCAGCGCAAGCGCATTCCAGTAGCCCACTGGATCGCGCAAGCGTGCCACGCGGGCACCGTCCGGGAACAGCCCCGGGAAGACCTTGCCGAGCAGGGCCCAGCAGAACACGCCGCCGAGCAGCGCCGCGAGCACGGCCGCCGTCGTCCGCGCCGGGCGGTCGACGAGCGTGCCCGCGTATACGCCGAGCACGGCGAACGCGAGGTAGACGAGAGAGCGGTCGAGGTATGCCCACGAGCGGTCGGCGGCGATCGACCACGCCATGGTCACGCCGACCCACACGACGAGCGCGGCGAACAGCGCGAGTGCAGCCGTGCCCGCGCGGGACGGCGCCGGCCGGGGCGCGATGCCTGCGAAGGTTGCGATCAACGCGGCCAGCGCGGCGAGGATCGCGAAGGCGCCGATCCAGAACAGGCGGCCGTCGCTCGAGCCTTCGCCGAAGAAGAGTGCGACAACGAGCAGCGCCCCAGCAGCTCCGACGACGGGAAGCCCCGGGGCTGCTCGCATCGCGATGACGCTAGCACGGCGCCTTCCCGGAGCCACCCTTACAAAGGCCTAACAGCCCGATGATTGGCTCGTCATGCGCAGAGTGAAGACTTGGGACAGGTCCTCCCCGTCGGGGGTGGGCCTTTGCGTAGACTCGATGATGACCGGTACGGACACATTCCTTCTCGCCGGGCCTAGAGCCTCTCTCTCGTGAAACGCCTGATCACCAGCATGCTGCTCGCAGGCGCCGCCACAGTGGCGGCTCTTTCTATTGGTGGCACCGCGATGGCTGCGCAGCCCTGCTGGCAGCAGCTGATCAACGACTGGTACGACGGCCGCATCGATCGCGTCTACCCGGTCGACTGCTACCGCCAGGCGCTGATCCACATGCCGGAGGACGTCGCCCAGTATTCGAGCATGCGCGACGACATCAACCGCGCGCTCCAGGCGGCGATCGCAGCCGGTGGCGGCGGCGGGACGAGCGGCTCGTCGGGCGGCGGGTCGACGCCTTCCGGCGGCGGCCAGTCGAGCACGTTCCACGGAGGCCCGAAAGCGGGGCTCGTGCTGGCGGCCTCGGCGTCGGACGGCAGAGATCAGGGCGGCGGCCCCCTCGGCCACGCGCTCGGCTCGCTCGGATCGGACAGCGCGGACGCCGTTCCGCTCCCTCTGATCATCCTCGGATCGCTCGCAATCCTGCTGCTAGCGCTCGGCTCGGCGGGCTTCGTCGCGCGGCGTGTGCAGTCGCGAAAACCGCGCCCGCAGCCCAGCACGAAAGGCTAGGCCGCACCGTCCGAAGCGGACCCTACGCTAGTCGGTCCGCTCGGTCATGAGCCCTTTCGGGGGACGGTGCGAGCGACATAGAGTCACACCATGCCCGGGAGGCACAATATGGCGACCGTGAAGACCCACGAGATCACCGACGAGCAGCTGGAGAACGCCGTCATCGACGCCGTCAAGCAGATCGGCGTCAAGCGGTACTTCACGATCCCTGGCCGCGACCCGTTCGAGGAGATCGAGTGGGAGATCCGGGACGCCTTCATCCCCGGCAAGGACAAGCCCGCGTTCGATCAGAAGGCGGTCGAGTTCCCGAAGTTCTGGTCGCAGACCGCGACGAACATCGTCGCGCAGAAGTACTTCCGCGGACAGCTCGGCTCGCCCGAGCGCGAGACGACGGTCCGAGCAGATGATCGGGCGCGTCGTCACGACGATCGGCGAGTGGGGCCGCGCGGGCGGCTACTTCGCAGACGATGAGGAGGCCGACGCCTTCGAGGCCGAGCTGAAGGCGATCCTCGTCAACCAGCTCGCCTCCTTCAACTCCCCGGTCTGGTTCAACGTCGGCTTCGAGGAGAAGCCGCAGTGCTCCGCCTGCTTCATCCTCTCGATCGACGACTCGATGGAGTCGATCCTCGACTGGATCCGTCGCGAGGGCGTCATCTTCCGCGGCGGCTCGGGCTCGGGCGTCAACCTCTCGAAGCTCCGCTCCTCGAAGGAGCAGCTGTCGAAGGGCGGCTACGCCTCCGGCCCGGTCTCCTTCATGCGCGGCGCCGACGCGTCCGCCGGCACGATCAAGTCCGGCGGCAAGACGCGGCGCGCGGCGAAGATGGTCGTCCTCGACGTCGACCACCCGGACATCGAGGAGTTCATCTGGTGCAAGGCCAAGGAGGAGCGCAAGGCGCGCGTCCTCGAGGCGGCGGGCTACGACATGTCGCTCGACTCGCCCGACTGGGGCTCGATCCAGTACCAGAACGCGAACAACTCCGTCCGCGTCACGGACGCCTTCATGGAGGCGGCGACCGAGGGCGCCGAGTGGAGCCTCACGGCGCGCACCGACGGCGCCGTCGTCGACACGCTCGACGCGCGCGGCCTGCTGCGCGAGATGGCCGACGCGGCGTGGCAGTGCGCCGACCCGGGCGTCCAGTACGACACGACGATCAACGCGTGGCACACGTGCCCGAACTCGGGCCGCATCAACGCGTCGAACCCGTGCTCGGAGTACATGCACCTCGACGACTCGGCGTGCAACCTCGCCTCGCTCAACCTGATGAAGTTCCGCCGCGACGACGGCGAGCTCGACGTCGAGGCGTTCGAGCACGCGGTCGACGTGATGTTCCTCGCGCAGGAGATCCTCGTCGGCTACTCGTCGTACCCGACGACCGAGATCGAGAAGAACGCGCCGCGCGTACCGCGAGCTCGGCCTCGGCTACGCGAACCTCGGCGCGCTCCTGATGGCGCGGAGCCTCCCGTACGACTCCGACGAGGGTCGCGCCTACGCGGCGGCGATCACCGCGCTGATGACCGGGCGCGCGTACCGCAAGTCGGCGGAGGTCGCCTCACGGATGGGCCCGTACGCCGGCTACCAGCCGAACGCGGCGGCGATGCTCGGCGTGATCGCGAAGCACCGCGCGGCCGTCGGCAACATCGACCACTCGGACTCGGTGCCGAACGACCTGCTCACCGCGGCGCGCAAGGCCTGGGACGACGCGCTCGACGCCGGTGAGGTGAACGGCTTCCGGAACTCCCAGGCGACGGTGCTCGCACCGACCGGGACGATCAGCTTCATGATGGACTGCGACACGACCGGGGTCGAGCCCGACTTCTCGCTCGTCAAGTCGAAGAAGCTCGTCGGCGGCGGCGAGATCACGATCGTCAACAAGACCGTGCCGATGTCGCTCGACCGGCTCGGCTACGCGCCGGAGGAGGTCGAGCAGATCGTCGCCTTCATCGACGAGCGGAACACCGTCGTCGGCGCGCCGTTCGTGAAGACCGAGCACTACCCGATCTTCGACTGCGCCATCGGCGACCGCGCGATCCACTACTCCGGCCACGTGAAGATGATGGGCGCCGTCCAGCCGTTCATCTCCGGCGCGATCTCGAAGACGGTGAACATGCCGGAGTCGGTCACGGTCGAGGAGGTGCGCGACCTGTTCGTCGACGCCTGGAACCTCGGCGTCAAGGCGATCGCCATCTACCGCGACAACTGCAAGGTCGCGCAGCCGCTCTCCTCGGGCGACAAGGCGAGCATCGCCGCGCTCGCCCCCGGAGTCGCGCTCTCGCCGCAGCGGCGGCGGCTGCCCGAGGACCGCACCGAGGTCGGCCGGAAGTTCCGCGTCGGCGAGTACGAGGGCTACATCCACGTCGGCCTGTTCGACGACGGGACGCCCGGCGACATCTTCGTCGACATCGCGAAGGAGGGGACGGCGCTCGCCGGCCTGATGAACTCCTTCATGATCTCCGTCTCGCTCGGCCTCCAGTACGGCGTGCCGCTCGACGTCTACGTCGGGAAGTTCTCCCACATGCGCTTCGAGCCGTCGGGCCCGACGAACGACCCGGACATCCGCGTCGCGAAGTCGATCGTCGACTACATCTTCCGCTGGATGGGGAAGAAGTTCCTCACGATCGACCAGCAGGAGGAGCTCGGCATCCTCTCGGCCGAAGTGCGCGCCCGCATGGCGGAGCGCTACGCGAACGGCGAGTCGAAGCCGGCCGGCATGGAGTCGGCAGCCGTGCCGCTCGACGCGCCCCCGCCCGGCCAGACCGCGCTCTTCAACGCGCACGAGGACTCGACCGAGTGCGCGAGGTGCGGCGGCCGGATGGTGCGGACAGGCTCCTGCTACACGTGCAGGGACTGCGGCACCAACACCGGCTGCTCGTAGATACGAGACCTCAACAGAGCTAACGAAGAGGCCGCCAACGCGGCCTCTTCGTTTGTGTGTGTCGGTACGGCACCAACTCTCCACATGGCCCGGCGGGCATGTGCACCAGGTTCGTCAGTAGCCGAAGACGAATAGCCCGCGGACGTTCGTGTAGTTGCGCGGCACGAAGAACGAACTCAACCGCCTGACCACCGTCGCGTACTCGCGGCGCGGCGGCATCGAAGCGTTCTGCCGAAGCTCAAGCGGCACCATCAAGAAGAGGTAGTTGGCGTGCTCGCAGAGGTGGCACTTCCAGAAGTCGAGAAGATCCATGTTGTTGATCGTGGTCTTCCCTCGCTCCACCTCGAGCAGGATCCCGGTGTCATCCAACGACCGGTAGTAGTCGGGCCGAAGCGCACTGGTCTCGTAGCTCGCGAACAGCCCCTTCGACTCATTGATGAATCCGAGCGCTCGCGCATGCCCGACGAAGGCGTCTTGCACGAGCGCACTCGACTGCCCCGGTTGGTTGGCCGCGAGGATCAGTGCCCTTGTGGCTGCTCGATTCATCCGGCCATGCAACGCGTGCGCGATCGCCTGAACCTCTGCGTACTCGGCCGACTCACGCCACGCCTCCTGCACAAACTCCGTGAGGAGAATGTGTGTCTGCTGGGACGTCTGAGTCGCCAAGTTGGCGTGAGCCTAATGACGATCAGCGCTTTGGGACGACATGGCGGCGGCCAGGCTCCCTGACTAGGCTCCCGGCATGAAGATCTTCAACCTCAACAGCGACGAGTGGGACGGGACGAGGGACCGCGAGGGCTGGCGCATCAGCGGGCTGGTCGTCGGCCGGCGCATCGGCGGTGAGCTGATCGGCGCGGGCCTGTACGAGATCGAGCCCGGCAGCAAGCTCTGGCCGTACCACACGCACCACCTGAACGAGGAGTGGGTGATCGTGCTCCGCGGCGAGCCGACGGTGCGCACGCCCGAAGGTGAGCAGGTGTTGAAGGAGGGTGACGTCGTCTGCTTTCCGCGGGGCAAGGACGGCGCTCATCAGATCATCAACCGCACGGACTCGACTATCCGCGTGCTCATGCTCTCCTCGATGGTCCCCGGCGAGATCATCGAGTACCTCGACACCGGAAAGGTTCTCGCCAAGGGCGCCGATGACGAGGACATCATGTTCGCGCGGCCCGGGCCAGCGGTCGAGTACTGGGAAGACGAGGACTAGTGCTCCGCGAGGCGGCATTGGAATGGGCCGCGAAGATCGCGGTTGCCTGCCGGTGCGCGCAGGAGCTGCGCGCATTCCAGTTCGACCCGCCAGCTGAGGCTCATGCGAGTCGCCGTCAACCACGCTCACGTTCGCCGAGCCGATCCCCGAAGCGGTGATCGCGTCGGCGCGGGATGCCGCGCGCGCCGTCGAGCAGGCCGGCGGCGAATGCCGGCTCGTCCAGGTCGACGCGACGCATGCCTTTCTCCTCCTCGGCTTCCCCGACGCCGAGACCGAGGAGCGGATCAAGAACGAGATCGGCGGCCCGTGGATGCGAGAGCACGTCACCCCGCTGCTCGCGTCGCCGCCCGAACGCACCTCGGGCGACGTCGTCGCGGGCTAAGGCACGACCGTCCGCGAGCGAGCCGCGAGTCGGACCATCGTCGCGCTCCCTGAGCTCCACCGGCTGCGCGCGCGGCACCAGTAGACGCGGCTCGCCACGGACTGTCGTGGAGCCTGGGTGCGCTGACGCTTCGCGACGATCGTCGCCGGGCACCGACTGGAAACGAAGCCGTGCGGTGCGTAGGGTCGCTCGTACGAGGCGGAAGAGGAGACGGGGATGATCATCCACACTCGCATCGATGGCTCGCAGCTCGCCGGAAACCTCTTGAGCGATCCCACAGAGCGAGATCTGTTCGTCTACCTGCCACCCGGATACGACGAATCGGAGCGCCGGTATCCGACGGCCTACCTGTTGCATGCATACGGCGAGACCGCCGAACAAATGGTGACTCCCGCAACTGACGAGCAGCGATGGAGGCCACCGATCGAGGACGTTCTCGACCCCGTGTTCGGTCGTATGGGTGTGCCGCCGATGGTCGTCGTGATGCCCGACGGCACCTCACGCTATGGCTGCGGCCAGTGGGTGGACTCGCCCGTGACCGGCCACTTCGAGCAGTACGTGCTCCACGACGTGATCCCGTACGTCGACGGCGCCTATCGCACGCTTCCAGCTCCGCGAAGCCGCGGCGTCTTTGGCTTCTCGTCGGGCGGATTCGGCGCCTGGAACCTCGCCTCACGCAATCCCGACGTCTTCGGGGCGATGGCCGTCCTCTCAGCCGACTCGTGGCTCGACATGACGCACAAGTTCATCCTCTACAAGTACCTCGACAGCATCTGGCCTCCGCGACCTCGGTGTGCGTGCCTCGTCAGCCTGACGGCGCGGTCTTTAGAGAGGCCAACCGTAGGATTGGGTCGTGCCGTTCACGCTCAGGAACATCAAGGAGGATCTGGAGGACATCGGCCCCAGGTTCGACGGCGCGCCGGACCTCGAGTTCCGCGCGGCGACCAAGGCGCTCGAGCTCGAGAAGTCCGGCCTGAGCTACCAGCGCGTCCCGCCCGGCTATCGCTTTCCGTACGGCCACACGCACAAGAAGCAAGAGGAGGTGTACGTGGTCCTGCGCGGGGGCGGGCGGATGAAGCTCGACGACGAGATCGTCGAGCTCAAGCAGTGGGACGCGGTGCGCGTCCCGCCCGGTACGTGGCGAGGCTACGAGGCCGGGCCGGAGGGCCTCGAGATCCTCGTCATCGGCGCGCCGAGTCTCGGCGAGGATCCGCGCGACGACGTCGATGGCCAGCGCGACTGGTGGGCGACTAGGAGAGCCGTCCGGATGCCTGAGGCGCAGCTCAAGGACTCTGGCTCAGGGCTTGCACCGGCCACGGAGGGCTGGTTCGTGGTGAACGTCCATGATGCCGAGTGGTGGTTCGCGGACAGTAGAGGCGCGGCGTGCTGGTTCGAGAGCGAGTACGGCGAACCGCCGGTCGAGTTCACGCAGCTCGGGATCCGCGTCACCGTGCTCGAGCCGGGACAGCCTTCCCTCTACCACGCAGAGTCCTCGCAGGAAGCGTTCCTGGTGCTGTCGGGAGAGTGCAGGCTGCTCGTCGAGGGCGAGGAGCGACTGCTGCGACCGTGGGACTTCGTCCACTCGCCGCCGTGGACCGAGCACGCGTTCGTCGGCGCGGGCGACGGGCCGTGCGCGATCCTGATGGCGGGGGCACGCGGGCTCGCAACGCAGCCGGACGAGTTGCAGGTGCGGTACCCGGTGTCGGAGCTCGCCGCGCGCTACGGCGCCAGCGTGGAGGAGGAGACATCCGATCCGGCGCAGGCATACGCGACAGCCGAGTGGTTCCGGCGAGAGCGGCCGCCGTACTGGTCCCGCCTGCCCTGGGCGTAGTCGGCCACCACCAGAGCGTAAGGTCCGAGAGGAGAGCGCGATGAGCGACGAGCCCGAGACGAAAGGCGTCACGACCGAGGTACTCGGAACAGTCGACCTCGGCCCCGAGATCGAGGGCATGGCCGGCCGCCAGCTCCGGATGCGCATGGTGACCATCGAGCCCGGAGGGGTCTTCGGACCGGTTCACGACCACATAGACCGACCGGGCATCGTCTACATCCTGCAAGGGACGATCACCGACCATCGAAACGGAGTTGCGACGGACTACGGGCCGGGACTGGGCTGGCCCGAGGATCGGAACACCACCCATTGGCTCGAGAACAGAGGAACGATCCCGGCGGTCGAGATCTCGGTCGACATCGTCAGGCACCAATCGGCCTGACCCCGCGGCGACCCCGAGTCGCCTCGTGGCCCGGGTGAAGATTCCAGAACGAGCGGTAGCACGTGGCCACGCGGGCTCGACACCATACGCTCCCCAGGCATGAAGGTCTTCAATCTCCACGGCGACGACTGGGATCTCACGGAAGACCGCGAGGGTTGGCGCTTCAAGGACGCCTGGGTCGGCGCGCACATCGACGCAGAGTTGATCGGCGCAAGCATGTACGAGGTCGAGCCGGGGAACAAGCAAGGGCCGTTCCACACGCACCACGCGAACGAGGAGTGGGTCATCGTCCTACGCGGCGAGCCGACGCTCCGCACGCACGAGGGCGAGCAGCAGCTACACGAAGGGGACGTTGTCGCCTTCCCCCGCGGCAGGGAGGGAGCGCACCAGGTCCGGAACGGCACCGATACCCCGATCCGCGTGCTCGTGCTCTCGACGTTGATCGCACCCGACGTCGTGGAGTACATCGACACGGGCAAGGTCGGCGCTCGTAGCGTCGCCGGGGAGCGGATCATGTTCGGCAAGCCCGGCCCCGAGCTCGATTTCTGGGAAGGCGAAGAGTAGACCGACTCCACTCGCGACTGCCTCGTCAACGACAGCTTCCGCGGCCTTAGCGTTAGAGTCGCCGCAGTCCGAACCGACGGAGGAGCGAAATGACGAGCATGTACGCAGTCGTCGATCCCGCGACCGGCGAAACGGTCAAGGAGTACCCGACGATCACCGACGACGAGCTGCAGGACGCGGTCGCCCGCGCCGACCGGGCTCACCGGGAATGGTCGAAGGCTGCGACTGTCGCCGATCGCGCCTCGCTTGTGCGGCGCGTAGGCGAGCTGTACTCGGAACGGCGAAAGGAGCTCGCGGACATCATCGTCTCCGAGATGGGCAAGCCGGTCGGTCAGGCGCGGGGCGAGGTCGACTTCTGCGCCTCGATCTACGAGTTTTACGCCGACCATGCGGAGGCCCTGATGGCGGACGAGCCGATCGAGCACCTCCAGGGTGAGGGGTCGGCCGTCGTCCGCCGCAGCTCGCTCGGCGTGCTGCTCGGGATCATGCCGTGGAACTTCCCCTACTACCAGGTCGCACGCTTCGCGGCGCCGAACCTGATCATCGGCAACACGATCCTGTTGAAACACGCGCCCCAGTGCCCGCAGTCGGCCGAGGCGATGGCGCAGATGTTCGCCGACGCCGGCTTCCCCGACGGCGCCTACGTGAACATCTACGCCACGAACGAGCAGGTCGAGTCGGTGATCGCCGACCCGCGAGTCCGCGGCGTCTCCGTCACCGGCTCCGAGCGCGCCGGCGCCGCTGTCGCGCAGATCGCCGGCCGGCATCTGAAGAAGGTCGTGCTGGAGCTCGGCGGCTCCGACCCGTTCATCGTCCTCGGCACCGACGACCTCGACAAGACGGTCGAGGACGCCGTCGCCGCCCGGATCGACAACGCCGGCCAGTCGTGCAACGGCGCGAAACGGATGATCGTGATCGACGAGCTCTACGAGCCGTTCCTCGAGAAGTTCGCGGCCGCACTGACCGCCGTGAAGCAGGGCGATCCACGCGAGCGCGGGATCGAGTGCGGGCCGCTCTCCTCTCAGGCCGCGGCCGACCGCCTCGAGGATCAGGTCCGGCGCGCGGTCGAGCAGGGCGCGACCGTCGTCGCCGGCGGCGAGCGCAACGGCAACTACTTCGAGCCAACGGTGCTGACGGACATCACGCCGGAGAACGACATCTACCGTGAAGAGCTGTTCGGGCCTGTCGCGCAGGTCTATCGCGTGGGGTCGGAGGATGCGGCGGTCGCGCTCGCAAACGACACGCCTTTCGGACTCGGCTCGTACGTGATGACGAACGACCCGGAGCAGGCAGAGCGCGTCGCGGACCGGATCGACGCCGGCATGGTCTACGTGAATATCGTCGGCGCAGACGCCGCTGAGACGCCGTTCGGCGGCACGAAACGCTCCGGCTTCGGACGCGAGCTCGGCCGCTACGGCGCCGACGAGTTCGTCAACAAGAAGCTGATTCGCATCGGTTGACGATTTCGCCGTGCCGTTCACGCTCAGGAACATCAAGGACGATCTGGAGGACATCGGCTCCAAGTTCGACGGCGCGCCGGACCTGGAGTTTCGCGCCGCGACGAAGGCTCTCGCGCTCGAGCAATCCGGCCTGAGCTACCAGTACGTCCCGCCCGGCTATCGCTTTCCATACGGCCATACGCACAAGAAGCAAGAGGAGGTGTACGTGGTCGTGCGCGGGGGCGGGCGGATGAAGGTCGACGACAAGATCGTCGAGCTCAAGGAGTGGGACGCGGTGCGCGTCCCGCCAGGTACGTGGCGAGGTTACGAGGCCGGGCCGGAGGGCCTCGAGATCCTCGTCGTCGGGGCGCCCAACCTCGGCGACGCTCCGCGCGACGACGTCGATGGCCAGCGCGACTGGTGGGCTGACGAGTAGAGGCTCCCGGCCACCCGCAGGGCTTGGGTAACGTCGCCCGGTGGCCGAGGAGTGGACAATCGAGCGGCACCTGCGGGACAAGCCGGCGCCCGTCGTCGCGCTCTACAAGCAGTTCATTGAGCTTGCTGAGAACTGCGGCCCGTTCGTCTACGCGGTTGCGAAGACCGCGATCACGCTCAAGGGCAGCCGCCGAGGCTTCGCAGGCGTAACGCCAAAGCAGTCATCGCTGACGGGATATCTCGACCTCCAGCGCCGCATCGTCGACCCTCGCATCCTGCGGTCTAGTCCGTACACGAAGCGTCTCTTCGTCAATCGCTTCCGGGTGGTCGCTCTCGATGAGCTCGATGACGAGTTCGGCGCGTGGTTGTGCGAGGCATACGCGGTCGGGCAGGGAGCCCATCTCCGCTCCGTCTGACAGCTCCTACGACGCGGCCGCGGCGGTCTCGGCGAGCAGCGCCTCCGTCTCCGCGAGCGCGGGCGTGTAGCCCATCGACGCGAACAGCTCCCTCGCCTCGCGTAGCGGCTCCTCCGCCCCGGGCTGGCCGAGCGCGGCGAGACAGCGTCCCTGGCCGAGCAGGGCGTACGCGCAGCTCGGGAACGCTCCCGAACTCGTGCCAGCGCTCGGCCGCCTCGCGATAGAGCTCCGCCGCGGCCGCGCGGTCGCCGGCGGCTTCGGCGAGCTGGGCCCGGCGCCGAGGCGAGCGCGTGCTCGTCGAAGGGGACGGTGGCTGGCTCGAAGCCCTGGACGAGCCGCTCGACGAGCGGCGCGTCGTCGAGGGCGAGCGCGACGCGGCACGAGGGATGGGAGCCGCCATGCCGCGAAGAGGTCTGCGCGGCTTGCGGTCAGCCCATCGAGCTCGTGCAGCAACGACTGCGCGCGCTGTCGCTCGCCGAGCGCAAGGAGCAGCCGGGCGGCGTCTCCGAGTGCCTGAATCGTTTGCGTGGCCACTACTGCGCGGGCGGCGGCGACGAGCTCGTCGGGGTCGGGCGCTTCGTCCGGCGCGCCGCGCTCCGCGAGCAAGCGCATCTGCGTCGCCGCGCCATAGCGTGAACGCCTTGTCGCCCATCGCCTCGATGCGGTCGGCGGTCGGCCCCAGCTCTGCTAGTGCCTCCTCGGCTGCGTCCAAGCTCGGACAGGAAGCTCAGGCTGTTGGCGCGATTCTGCAGCGCGAGCTCGGTGATGCCGCGCCGCTCGCAAAACTCGATCGCTTCGCGTGCCGTAGACGAGCGCGGCCGCCGGCCCTTTGTGGACCCATCGGGCGATGGCGAGGTTCCCGTAGATGCACGGCGGTCTCGCGTCCCAGGCCCTGCTCGAGAGCGAGCTCGAGGGCACGGCGCATGTCTTCGAGCCCGTCTGCATCCCCGAGCTCGGAGCGGGCGAACCCGCGCCACTGGAGCGCGAATGCCGGCTCGGGCAGGCCGAGCTCTTCGGCGAGCACGATCGCCCGCTCGGCGGCCGCGATCGCCTCCGTGTAGTGCGTCGGTCAGCGCGTACCACCCGGCCGAGTGCGCGTAGGCCGAGACGAGCTCCGGGCCGGGCGGTTGCGCCTCGAGGAGCTCGACTGCCTCGTCGAGCAGCGCCTTTGATCGTGGCTCGTCCCCGAGTACGGTGGACGCACGATGCCGAGAGGGAGAAGCACGCGTCCGGCAGCGACGGGCTCGTCCCGCTCGCGATAGAGGGCAAGCGCCTCCTCGAACGCCTGCTTCGCCTCCTGCTGCGGCCGACCCTGCTGCTGAACGCGCCTGCGCCCAGCGCTCGAGCAGCAACGCACGCTCCGGATGGCCGGGCGGAGCGAGCTCGAGCGCGCGGGCAAGGTGCTGCTCCGCGCGGTCGACGTCCAGCGCGAGCGCGCGCTCGCCGGCCAGGGCGAGGTAGCGGATCGCCTGCGCCTCGAGCTCTTCGGCTCGTCGCGTCTCGCGCCGGCGGCGCGGTCGAGCTCGAGCGCGCGTCAGGTAGTGGTAGGCGAGCACGTCGGCCAGGTCCTCGGCCCGCTCCGCCGGCCTTCCGCTCGATCCATGCCGCCGGCCGCCCGGTGACGGGCAGCACGGGCAGCGCGCGGGATCTGCGCGTAGCAGACGTCCCGGACCAGCACGTGCCAGAAGCCGTACTCGGCTCTCGCCCTCCATCGACGACGTGCGGGCCGGGCGGACGAGCTCCTTGCGCGACGAGCTCGTGCAGCGCCTGCTCGACCTCGCGCGGGTCACGCTCGCCCATCTCGGCCAGCGCACCCGCCCAGAAGACCTTGCCCAGCACAGCGGCGTCCTGGAGCAGGCTCTTGCGCTCCGGGGCAGAGCGTGTCCAGGCGGGCGGCGATCAGCGCCTGCACCGAGTCGGGGACCTCCTACGTCGCTCGCCGCAGCTGCCTCGCGGTCGGCGAGCAGGCGCACGAACTCCTCCGCGTACAGCGGGTTGCCGCCGGCTCGCTCGAGCAGCGCCCGCTGCGTCTCCGCGGGCAGGACCGCCCGCTCGAGCAGCGACGCAGATGAGGCGAGCGGTCTCCTCGTCGGTGAGCGGCGCGAGGTTGATCCGCTGTGCGTTCCTGCGCCTCGGCGCCGAAGTCGGGTGCTCGCTCGTAGCAGCTCGGGCCGGGCGGTGCAGAGCAGCAGCAGCGGCACGCCCTCCGTCCAGTCGGCCAGGTGCTCGAGGAACGAGAGCAGCGCGTCGTCGGCCCAGTGCAGATCCTCGAAGACGAGCACCGTCTCGCGCCCCGTGCCGCCAGCGACTCGAGGAAGCGGCGCCAGGCCGTGAACGACTCCTCCTGCGAGGCGGGCTCGCCGCCCGCACCGACGAGCGGGGCCAGGCGAGCCTTGAGCCAGGCGCAGGTCGGGTCGCTCTCGCAGGGAGCGCCCGCGTCGAGCTTGGCCGCTGCCTCCGCGGGCGAGTCCGACTCGAGGATGCCGCACTCGGCCTTGACGATCTCCCCCAGCGCCCAGAAGGCGATCCCGTCCCCGTAGGGAAGACAGCGGCCCTGGCGCCAGCGGACGAGCCCGGGGCGCTCGCTCGACGTAGCGCGAACAGCTCCGCGCACAGGCGGCTCTTGCCGACGCCCGGCTCGCCGACGATCGTCACCAGCTGACAGGAGCGCTGCTGCGCTCGAGCGCTCGAACGTGCCGATCAGGAGCGCCTTCTCCAGCTCCCGGCCGACGAGCGGCGTCGTGTGCGTGCGGGTCACGTCGGTGCCGAAGCGGGCGCGCGGCCGCAAGCGGGCGGTAGAGGCGGAGCGGCTCGGTCTTGCCCTTCACCGTGACCGGCTCGAGCTCCTCGTAGTCGAAGACGCGCTCGGTCGCGCGGTACGTCGTCTCCGAGCAGCCGATCCCGTTGACGGGCGCCACTCCCTGCAGGCGCGAGGCGGTGTTGACGACGTCGCCGGTGACGATCCCCTCGCCCTCCGCCCGGCCGCGGGCCGAGCGCGACGACCGCCTCGCCCGTGTTGATCCCGATGCGCACCTGCAGCGAGAGCGCCGGGTCCTGCTCGTTCAGCTCCGCGATCGCCTCCAGGATGCGCAGGCCGGCCCGGACGGCACGCTCGGCGTCGTCCTCGTGCGCGACCGGCGCGCCGAACACGGCCATCACCGCGTCGCCGATGAACTTCTCCACCGTCCCGCCGTAGCGCTCGATCTCCTCCGCGGAGGCGCGCGAGGTACGGGCGGATGCGGGCGCGGACGTCCTCGGGATCGGCGGCCTCCGAGGCGGCGGTGAAGCCGACGAGATCGCAGAAGAGGACCGTGACGACCTTGCGCTCCTCCAGGGCCGGCGCCTGCGGTGCGTCGCCGAGCGGCGCTGCGCATTCGTTGCAGAACCTTGCGCCCTCGGGATTCTCCGTGCCGCAGGAAGGGCAGACGGCCACGGGCCGAGTCTAGGCCGTGGAACGTGTTCGCATCGACAAGTGGCTCTGGGCGGCGCGCTTCTTCAAGACCCGCTCGGCAGCCACCGACGCCGTCGCCGGCGGCCACGTGAAGGTGAACGGCGTGCGCGCCAAGCCTTCGCGAGAGGTCGGCGTCGGCGACCGCGTCGAGGTACGGACGAGCGCCGAGCGCTGGACGGTCGACGTGCGGGCGCTCGCCGATCGCCGCGGCACAGCGGCTGCCGCGCGCGAGCTCTACGACGAGACGCCGGAGTCCACGGCCGCCCGCGACCAACGCCGCCTAGAAGCGAAGGCGAGCCGTCCGCTCGGCGCCGACCTCGGCGCCCGACCGACGAAGCGCGACCGCCGACGGCTCGACGCCCTGCGCCGCGGCCAGCGGCGGCGCTAGCCGGCGCGAGCCCGTCGAGACGCCTTGGCAGGCGGCGCCAGGGTCCTGCGCATCACGCAGTGGTTCTTGCCCTTCGGCCGCAGGTAGGTGAAACCGGTCTGCTCGTAGAGGCTGCGCGTGACGTTGTAGAGAAACTTGGCCGAGATCTTCTTGCCCTGTGTGTCCTGCGGGTAGCCCTCGACGACGCCACCGCCCGCCTTCGCGATCAGGTCGAGGGCTCCGCGAAGCGCCACACCTGCGACGCCTGACCGTCGATAGTCCCTGTCGACGAAGATGCACGTGACGCGATAGTCGGGCAGCTCCTCCGCGCGGTTCGCCTCGTAGTCCTTTCGATGATGGATGTTCGGGAGCTCGTCCGGCGAGCCGTACTGGGCCCAGGCAACCGCAGCGTCCCCGTCGAAGACGAGCGCAGCGTGCGCTGTCCCCTCGCGAACGAGACGCTCCTTCCAGGGGCGGCCCATCTCGCCCTCGGGCCTGCCGAGTCGCGAGTGGAACCAGGTGCACCAGCAGCCGCCGAAGCCCATGCCGTTGTGCTTCTCAGCGAGACGCGCGAACGCATCCCACGTCGAGGCGTCAAGCGACCTGATCGCGTACTCGCTCACGTGCGAGCGAGTCTACGCCGCGCGGGCTGGGAGAGGACCGCGCGGTTTCGGCCAAAAACCTACTATCGAGCGCATGGGCTATCCCGTCGTTCATTTCGAGATCAACACCGCTCCCGGGCCTGACCTCGCGCGCTTCTACGCCGAGGCGTTCGGCTGGACGACGCGACCGGACGGAGACGGCTACATCGGGATCGAGACGAACGGCGTCTGCGCAGGAACGGGCGCTCCCGGGATCGACGGAGGCATCGGCCCCAGTGATCCGGGCGACGACTTCGTCACCTTTTACGTCCAGGTTCCGGACGTGGCGGAGACGCTCGCGCAGGTGGTCGAGCTCGGTGCGGAGGTCGACATGCCCCCAACGGAAGCGGGACGCGTTGTCTTCGCCATCTTCCGCGATCCGATCGGGCAACCGCATCGGGCTTGTCCGGGCCGAACCGCTGGCTAGCGGCTGACGTCCACAACGCAGAAGCGGTTGCCCTCGGGGTCTGCGAGGAGCTAGATCCGCTTGATCGTCGCGAGCCAGGCCGGCACGCCGTCGGCGTGGAACCTCGTGTGAATTCGGTCCGGCTCGATGGCGGCGACATTCCACCCACTGATGGGGTCGAACGCCGCTCTTAGCTCTGCCTGACCGACGGGGTGCGGGCCGGTCTCGGGACCGTCGTCACTGAAGCACAGCACCTGCAGGGTTCCATCGTGCTCGGTCACCGATGCCAGACTTGCGACGTATCGAGGTCGCTCGTCGCCGTCGAACGTGTGGAACAGCCCGCAGTCCAGCACCGTCTGAAATCTTCGCCCCAACTGCCCCAGCTCGAACGCGTCAGCCACAGCGAACTCGACCTCGATCCCACGGTCGTCGGCCTTGGCTCGGGCGATCGCTAATGCCGTCTCGGCCACGTCGACGCCCATGACCGCCAATCCCAGTGATGCGACGTAAAGAGCGTTCTCGCCGGTCCCGCAGCCGGCATCGAGCACGGCTCCTGCGAATCCACCTTCGGACGCCAGACGAACTATTGCCGGCTGCGGCTCGTCAATATCCCAGGGCGCACGGCCGTCGCGGTACGAGGCATCCCACGGCAGTCCCGTCATCTGCTCATGACTCGTTGGTTGTCGACCGCCGAACGGATCGTCAGCGGGGTTTCCAGATGGCTCAGACAAGTGGTCCCTTCCGCAGCCGATCTTGCCACGTCGAGCACGCGAACTGGACGCGTTTGCCCCTCCCGCACGGGGTATGTCATACTGAACTTAATGGTTCAGTATAAGACGACCGTCGACCGCGCGTTCGCGGCCCTCGCCGACCCGAACCGCCGCGCCGTGCTCGAACGGCTCGGCGCCGGCAGCGCGACGATCAGCGAGCTCGCCGAGCCCTTCGGCATGTCGCTGACCGGAATGAGGAAGCATGTGCGGTTGCTCGAGGAGGCGGAGCTCGTCACGACGGAGAAGATCGGTCGTGTCCGCAGCTGCAGGCTCGTGCCCTACGCATTCGAGGGCATCAGCACGTGGCTGCAGCGGCTCGACCGCTTCGCGCAGGTCGTCGAACGGACGAAAGGAGCCTGAGATGGCTGAGACGAAGTCGAAGGGATTCACACCCGAGGAACGGGCTGCGATGAAGGAGCGCGCCGCGGAGTTGAAGGCGGAAGCGCGCAAGGCGGATGGCGAGAGCGCGGTGCTCGCGAAGATCGCGGAGATGAAAGGCGCGGATCGCGCCTTGGCCGAGCGGCTCCACGCGATCATCAAGGCCGCCGCACCTGATCTCACCCCGAAGACCTGGTACGGGATGCCCGCGTACGCCAAGGACGACAAGATCGTCTGCTTCTTCAAGAGTGCCGGAAAGTTCAAGTCGAGGTACGCCACACTCGGATTCGAGGAAGCGGCAAGCCTCGACGAGGGCGCGATGTGGCCGACCTCCTTCGCGCTGAAGGCGCTGACCCCGGCCGACGAGAAGAAGATCGGCGCGCTTGTGAAGAGGGCGGTGAGCTGATGGGCGACACGATCGTCACCACCCCGAGCGAGCTCGAGATCCGGGTCGAGCGAGTCTTCGACGCGCCGCGCGCGCATGTCTTCTCCGTCTGGACGGATCCGCAGCTGATCCCCGAATGGTGGGGCGACGGCACGGTCGTCGAGGAGATGGACGTTCGCCCCGGCGGCACGTACCGCTTCCGCACGGCGTTCGGCGTCGTCGAGGGAGAGTTCCGCGAGGTCGAGCCGCCGGAGCGACTCGTGCAGACGTTTCAGAATCACCTGCAGACGCTCGAATTCGAGGATCTCGGCGACCAGACGAAGCTGACGCAGACGATGCGCTTCGCCACGACCGAGGAGCGTGACACGACGATGCAGTACGGCGTCGAGGAGGGCGCGAAGGCGGGCTTCGCGCGCATCGACGCGTTGCTGGAGAAGGTCGCCGCGCGCTAGCGGCGCAGGTACGCGTCGTCGCCGCTGATCCAGTCCTCGCGGCGCGGCGAGAAGACGTCGAGCAGGACGGAGTCGACGAGCGCCTCGACCTCGTGCGGTACGTTCGCCGGCAGCGGCACGCTCGACCCCGCCTCGACGACGCGCTCCTCGCCGTCAGCGAGGAAGCGCACGCGGCCCTCGAGCACGGTGACGATCTGCTCGTTCTCGTGCTCGTGCATCGGAACCGAGCCACCCTCGAGCAGCGTCACGCGCGCGAGCGTCATCGTCTCCGTGTGGATCAACTGCCGGCCGAGCGTCTCGCTCATCCACTCGATCGGCGTGCCTTCCCACTCATACACGTCCATCGCTGCGCGAGCCTATCCGAGTGGCGCGTCCGCTCGAAGCGGGAAACACACCACTTAGAATGGGGTTCGCCATGACGACTCAGGAGGACATCGCCACTGTCGCTCGCCAGTTGGCCGATCTCACTCAGTTGGTGGAAGCGATGGCGGGACAGGTGAACGAGCTTCTCGGTCGCGCCGATGACCAGCGAGAGCGCACGGACACCCAGCAAGAGCGTATTGAGCTCGCGGCGCGAGAGCTGACCGACGTCAGTGATCGCCTTCAAGCGGCAGCCAACGCGCTCCGTCAGGCTGTCTGATCATCCAAAGGCGCGAGCCGATTAACCGCGAAACACGGCCAGCGGAAGCAGCGCGCTGACGACGTACTCGCCCGCGTCCACGATCTCCGAGATCCTCAGGTCGACGCACAGGCTCGCGAGCACGTACGCGTCCTCGCGGCGAGAGGTCGTACTCGGCCGCGAGATGGTCGATCATCGCGCGTACCGCGTCCTGCGCAGCGACGTAGAGATCCGGGCCGACGCCGGTCGTGCCGTACCAGCCGCCGTCGTCGACGCGCGGCGTCAGCCGGCCCGACGTCCGGTACTGCGGCGCCGGGATCGAGCGGCCCTTCTCGAGCGTGAAGCGAAGCTCGCCGTACATCGGCGCCTCGATGCCGGTGACGCAGACCTCGCCGTCGCCCTGCGCCGCGTGCGCGTCGCCGCAGCTGAAGAGCGCGCCCGGACCTGCACCGGCAGGTAGAGCGTCGTGCCCTGACGAGCTGGCGCGTGTCCAGGTTCCCGCCGAACGTGCCCGGCGGCATCACCTCCTGCGCCGCGGCGCCTTCCGGGCAGACGCCCATCGTCCCGAAGAACGGCTCGACCGGGATCGCGACGTCGTCCCGCAGGTACGCGAACTTCGCCGTCCGAGAGGTCGAAGACGCGGAGGTACGCGTCCGGGAAGTCGTCCGGCAAGAGGCCGGCGCCAGGGATGATCGCCGTCCAGCCCCAGCCGCGCGTCTGCAGGTCGAGGATCTCGATCGCGAGCGTGTCGCCGGGCTCCGCGCCTTCCACCGCGACCGGCCCGGCGAGCGGGTACACGCGGTCCCAGTCGAGCGCCGCGACGACGTCCGACGCCGATTCGGGCGTGATCTGGTTGTCCGAGACGTCGCGCGTCTCGAACGTGACCGTGTCGCCGCTCGCGATCGTCAGCACCGGATCGTTGCCTGTGTCCCACTTGAAGTGGACGCGGTCGGCGGCGAATGCGTGCGTCGTCGGCATCTCGCGACACGCTACCCCGAACTTGACGGCGCCCGCCGGGGGGCGGACAATCCACGTTGCCACGCCAGAGAAGGAGGTCCGCATGTCCTGGAAGATCAAGGGCAGCTACGTCGAGACATGCTCCTGTGAGCTCATGTGCCCGTGCAACATGTCCTTCGACCACGGGGCAACGTACGACTACTGCCGCGTGACCCTCGTCTTCAACATTCGCGAGGGCGAGATCGACGGCACGGACGTGTCCGGGCTCAAAGCCGCGGTGATCGCCGACACACCGAAGGTCATGACCGAAGGCAACTGGAAGCTCGGGATGTTCATCGACGAGAACGCGACCGACGAGCAGGCGGACAAGCTCGGAGCCGTCTTCGGCGGCCAGATGGGCGGGCCGATGGCGGCGCTCGGGCCGCTGGTCGGCGAGGTGCTCGGCGTCGAGCGTGCGCCAATCGAGGTGATCGACGACGGCCTGAGCCACAGCGTCAAGATCGGCGACGCGATCGACTTCGAGATCGAGGACATCGTGCCGTTCGGTGTCGAGACGGGCGAGCCCGTCCGGCTCGTCGGCATGTTCCATCCGGTCAGCTCGACGCTGACGGCCGCGGAGGCCAAGCGGTCGAAGATCAGCGCGTTCGGGATCGAGTACGAGGGGAAGACGGGCCTGTCGACGTCCGAGTTCTCCTGGGCCGCCTGACGACGGCTTGACCGCCTCGGCCCACGCGGAAGCGCCGCGCCAATCCGGCGGGCTCGCACCGGCGTTCGCGGCGGTGCGCACGCGAGTCGGGCTCGTGGCGCTGCTGTTCGTCCTCGCCGCGATCGGCTGGTGGTGGACGTACGACGAGATGCAGGACATGGACGGCGGGCCGTGGACCGACCTCGGGACGCTCGGCTGGTTCGTCGGAGTGTGGATCGTGATGATGGCCGCGATGATGTTCCCGTCGGTCGCCCCGACCGTCGCCCTCTACTCGAAGCTGACGAAGTCACGCTCGCCGGCCGCGCCGCTCCTCTTCACGGCCGGGTATCTCCTGATGTGGGCGGCCGTCGGCGCGCTCGCGTTCGCCGTCGCGGCGGCGGGCGGATGGGCGGTGAGCGACGTGCTGGCATGGGATCGGGCCGGTCGCTGGATCGCCGGGGCGACGCTCGTCGTCGCGGCGATCTACGAGCTGACGCCGCTCAAGGACGTCTGCCTGGGGAAGTGCCGCAGCCCGCTCGGCTTTCTCCTCGGCTCCTGGAGGGAGGGACTGCGAGGCGCCGTGGACATGGGAGCGAGGCACGGCCTGTGGTGCATCGGCTGCTGCTGGGCACTGATGGCGTCGCTGTTCGCCCTCGGGGTGATGAGCATCGCCTGGATGGCGTTCGTCGCCGGGCTGATCGCCCTGGAGAAGCTCCTTCCGTGGCGACGAGTGGCGATGTACGGAACTGCGGCGGTCCTGCTCGGCCTCGGCGTGCTGCTCCTTTCGGCGCCGGATGCGATACCGGGCCTCACGATCCCGGGACCCGGCTCGCCGGGCATGCACATGGGCGGGTCACCGCAGCCCATGAGCCCGTCGCCGGAGCCGATGAGCCCGTCGCCGATGAGCCCGTCGCCCGAGCCAATGGGTCCGTAGAGACCGGTTTCAGGATGACTCTCGGCTGAGTCGGCGCCAGCAGAGCGAGTTGAGGATCAATCGGCGGCTGTGGGAAGATGGCCGGGTGCCGGCGCCGACCACCATCACGCCGGTGCTCGTCGCCGACCTGCTCGCCGAAAGCGACCGGATGCCGGTCTACGCGCACGTCATCGACCATCCCGATGCGCGCGTGCTGGTCGACACCGGCATGACGGAGCTGCACCCGGCGGTGGCCGACCTCGATCCCCGCCTCCGCCCACTGAATCAGCAGGACTTCGACCTCGCCGGCATCGACATCGTCGTCAACACACACCTGCACTTCGACCACTGCGGCGGCAACCACCTCTTCGCCGGCCGGCCGATCTACGTCCAGCGTCGGGAGCTCGACGACGCGCGTAGCGAGGACGACTACACCATTCGCGAGTGGGTCGAGGCGCCCGGCGTGCGGTACGTGCCGCTCGACGGCGAGCTCGAGCTGCTTCCCGGGCTCCGGCTCGTCCCGGCGCCGGGTCACACGCGCGGCATGCAGGTGGTCGTCGTCGAGACTGGAGGGCGTCCGGTCGTCGTCGGCGGCGACGTGGCGGTTTGGTTCGGCGAGCTCGACGAGCCGCACACCGAAGGCCAGCTGCGGGTGCGCGCGCTCGACCCCGAGCTGGTCTGGCTCGCGCACGAGCACGAGCCGTGGCGGCCGGGCACCGTGGAAAGCGCGGTCTAGCGCACGAGCTTGCCGCTGCCGCGGACGACGAGCCAGAGGCCGCCGAACTCACTCACGCCCTGGCAGAGAACCTGGCCCGGCTTCTTCTCGCCGACGTAGTAGTAGAGCGGTCGGCCGCCGTACGTGACGTGCCTCTTGCCGTCGGGCCTCGTGATCGTTCCGAGCAGCGTGCGGCTCGCCCCCTTCCTAGCCTCGGGGAACGACTTGACGAGGAAGGGCGGCCACGCCTTCACACACGCGCCCGAGCAGACGCTGCGGTGCTTCGGGTCCTTCGTGAACGCGTACAGCGCCCGTCCCTTGCCCGCGAACAGGATCTGCCCGTACTGCGACTTGGCGACGTAGAGCGTGTCGGCCGGTGCCTGGGACGAGGGCGTAGCGCCCGGTGCGGCGAGCGCTCCGGCGACGATCGCGACGACGAACGGGATGGCCCTCCGCTTCACGGCCCGGCAAGCGTACTGGCCGCTTGACTGCTGCCGCACGCCGGGCAGATGATCGTTCCGTGCAGCGGCTCGACACGGTGCGCGTCGGCGCGGTATGCGCGATCCTGACGACGGTCTCGTTCGTTGCCGGCATCGCGCTGATGGTCGGCAGCGGCGTCCAGGAGCTGATCCCCGGCACGGGCGACGACGCGATCGAGTGGATCAAAGACGTCGACGACGCGAGCGGCGCCTTCTTCGCCGGCGCGTGGCTCGTGATCCTCGGCGGTGTCGTCGGGCTCGTGGCGCTCGTCGGCTTCTACTACGCGCTCCGCGAGGCGGGCGAGCTGATGATCCTCGCGCCGGTGCTCTCGATCGTCGGCCTGACGCTCGTCACGATCTCGCACCTGATCCCGATCGCGAGGCGTACGAGCTCGTCCCGGACGTCGTCGACGCGACCGGTGCCACGCGCACGTCGCTCGAGACGACAACCCAGACGCTCGCCGCGACCAGCCTTGTCCTCAACTACGTCGGCGACGTGATCCTCTGGGGCGTCGTCGTGCCGATGTACGCGTTCGCAATCCTCAAGACGAGGCTCCTGGCGCGCTGGATCGGCTGGCTGGGCATCTTCGTCGCCGTCGTGGCGGGTTGGCTCGGCGCCCTCAGCCCCACGTCAGGCGTGATCGACGGGATCACCTTCGTCGGCTTCGCCGGCTTCTTCCTGTGGATGCTCGTGATGGGGATCGCGCTCTTGCGCACGGAGAGCCGTCGGGGAATCGTTCCGTCATGACACCGATAACCCGCGGCTTCAGAGGCCGGCGACGCGAGACGGACGAGGCGGAGCGCATCCCACCCGGCCAGTACCTCACCGACGACTTCCCGGTTCTCTCGGCGGGGCCGACACCGCATACGCCGCTCGAGGAGTGGACGTTCTCCATCCTCGGCGGCGACGAGCCCGTCGTCTGGACGTGGGAAGAGCTCCAGGCCCTGCCTCACGAGGAGATCACCCGCGACATCCACTGCGTCACGCGCTGGTCGAAGCTCGACACCGTCTGGGAAGGCGTATCGGTGGACACGCTGCTCGACGACATCGAGACCTCGGCCGAGTACGTCCTCGCCTTCTCCGACGGTGGCTACACGACGAACCTCCCGCTCGAGGACGTCACCGGCGGCAAGGCGTGGGTCGCCTTCGGCTACGACGGCGAGCCGCTCGACCCCGAGCACGGCGGGCCGGCGCGGCTGCTCGTGCCGCACCTCTACTTCTGGAAGAGCGCGAAATGGGTGCGTGGCCTCGCACTCCGGGACGACGACGAGCCGGGGTTCTGGGAGTCGAACGGCTACCACCTGCGCGGCGATCCGTGGCTCGAGCAGCGCTACTGGGGGACTGAGCTGGACGGCCGCCGAGGTGGCGGCCGTGACGCCCGAGACGCCACGCGTGCGAACGCTCGGCCTCGCCGTTCGTGGCTGGCCGGGCCACCGCGCGGGACAGCACGTCGACGTACGCCTGACCGCGGAGGACGGCTACCAGGCCTCGCGGAGCTACTCGATCGCGTCTGCGCCGGGCGAGCCGCTCGCGATCTCGGTCGAGCGGCTGCCCGACGGCGAGGTCTCGCCCGTATCTCGTCGGACGTCGCCGAGATCGGCGATGCGCTTCGAGATCCGCGGTCCGGTCGGCGGCTACTTCGTCTGGGAAGCGGCGCGCGGCGGGCCGCTCTTCCTCGTCGCCGGCGGGTCCGGCATCGTCCCGCTGATGTCGATGCTCCGCCATCGCGCCGTGTCGGGGCGGTCGGTTCCCGCACGTCTCGTCTACTCGTCGCGAACGCTCGACGACATCGTCTACCGCGAGGAGCTGATGGACCTGGTCGCCCAAGATGCAGGGCTCGAGGTCGCGCACACGCTGACGCGCGAGCAGCCCCCCGACTGGGAGGGCCACACCGGCCGGGTGGACGACGAGCTGCTCGCACAGGCCGGCTGGTCACCGGACGCCCGGCCGCTCGTCTACGTCTGCGGCCCGACGGGGTTCGTCGAGGCGGTCGCCGAGGCGCTCGTGCGCCTCGGCCACGATCCCGCACAGATCCGCACCGAGCGCTTCGGAGCGACGGGATGACGGAGCGACTCGACGGGAATGCCCTCGCCGGCGCCGCCTTCGCCATCTTCGGCCGGGAAATGACGCTCGCCTCGAGCGTCTGTGGCTCGTGCGGTAACGTTGCGGTCGTCGCCGAGCTCCACGTCTACGTCGGCGCCGGGCTCGTCGCACGCTGCCCCGCGTGCGAGGCGGTCCTCATTCGCATCGTCGAGGGGCCGAGGCGTACGTGGCTCGACACGAGGGGCCTCGCGACGCTCGAGCTCGACACGGCCGAGTAGGCGACGAGGTCACGCCCGCGCGACGCCGACATCGCGGCGATCGAAGACGGCGGCGCCCACCGTGACCGCGACCACGGCGATCGCCGCGAGCACGACGGCGTGACTGGTGGAAAGTCCGCTCCGCAGCGGGTCCCCGGCCGCGTAGTGGTACCAGGGCGAGAGCCAGCGGACGGCGTGGATCGCGTCGACGAGAGGCGCCAGCCCGTTGATCAGGTACCCGGCGACGCCGGTCGCGGCGCTGAGGCCGATCGCGAGCGAGCGTCGACCCGTCGCGGCACCGAGGGCGAATGCGAGGCACCCGAGTGCGACGGCGAGGAGGAACGCGCTCGTCGTCGCGGCAGCGAGATTGCCGACGGAGACGTCCATGCCCGCGGCGGTCGTGCCGATCGCAAGCGTCACGAAGAGGACGAGGGCCAGCCCGAGCAGCTCGAGGGCGAGGGCACCCGCCTTCTCGAGCGCGAGGCGCGTCCGCGAGATCGGGTTGGCGAGCAGCAGGTCGAGCGTCCCCTGCTCCTCCTCCCCGGCGATCGCGCGCGCGCCGGCGCCGATGGCGGCGACGACGAGGAGCAGCGGCACCATGAGCGAGTAGAGCTCCGTGCCGAGGAAGCCGTCCGCCGTCGAGATGTCGAACCCGCCGAACGAGAAGAACGCCTTCAGCTCCTCGGGATACGACTCCTCGAGCTTTGCGAGCGCGGGGTTGTCGCGCACGGTCGGCCAGAGAGCGACGATCAGCACGCAGTAGCCCGCAAGGCCGAGGCTCCACCAGGCGAACGCGCGCCGCACGTCGCGCAGGCTCTTCAGGAGCACGCCGCGCAGCACTACTCGTCCTTCCCGTACAGGCTGAGGAAGACGTCCTCGAGGTCGGCCTCGTGGCTGTCGATGCCGAGCACCTCGTAGCGGGCGAGCGCCTTGACGAGCGGATCGACCGGCCCTTCGAGCGACGAACGACGACCGTCGCGTCCGCGCCGCTCGACCTCGCGCACGCTCGGCAGGCCGTCGAAGGCGTCCGGCGGCGGCGGCGCTGCGAACGACACCTCCATCCGCCCTGGTGCACGCGCGCGGAGGTTGTCGACGGTGTCGACGGTCACGAGCCGTCCGTCGCGGATCACGGCGACACGATCGGCCACGTCGCTGCACCTCGGGCAGCGACGTGCGACGAGAGGAACACCGTGCGCCCGTCGGCGGTCGTCTCGCGAAGCAGCTCGGCGAACTCCTGCTGCATGAGCGGGTCGAGCCCGACGTCGGCTCGTCGAGCACGAGCAGATCGGGTCGATGCATGAACGCCTGCACGATGCCCACCTTCTGCCGGTTGCCGCGCGAGAGCGTCCGGATCGGCACGTCGAGGTCGAGCTGGAAGCGGTCGGCCGAGCGCCTTCGCCTCGGACAGATCGGTGAGACCCGCGAAGCGAGGCGAAGTACTCGATCAGCTCGCCAGCCGGTCAGCCGCTCGTAGAGCCGAGCATCGCCCGGGAGGTAGCCGAGTCGCCGCCGCACCGCGACGCGTCTGCGCCGGACGTCCGATCCCGAACACCTCGACACGACCGGCCGTCGGCCGGATGCAGGTCGAGCATCAGCCGGATCGTCGTCGTCTTGCCGGCGCCGTTCGGGCCGAGGTAGCCGAACACCTCACCCTGCTCGACGGCGAAGTCGAGCTCGACGACGCCGCGGCGCGAGCCGTAGCTCTTCGTCAGGCCTCGTGCCTGGACGACCGGGGTCATGCCGCTAGCCGAGCTGGCGATCGAGGTTCGTTGCCGCGCTGATCAGCGCGAGGTGCGTGAACGCCTGCGGGAAGTTGCCGAGCTGCTCGCCGCTCGGGCCGATCTCCTCCGAGTAGAGCCCGAGGTGGTTCGCGTACGTGAACATCTTCTCGAGCGCGAGTCGCGCGTAGTCGAGCCGACCGGCGCGCGCGAGCGCCTCGACGTACCAGAACGAGCAGATCGAGAAGCTCCCTTCCTCGCCGTGCAGGCCGTCGGGCGACGCCGCGACGTTGTAGCGGTAGACGAGCGTGTCCGAGACGAGCTCCCTCTCGATTGCCTCGAGCGTCGACAGCCAGCGCGGATCGGTCGGCGAGATGAACTTCACGAGCGGCATCAGCAGCACGGATGCGTCGAGCACGTCCGTGTCGAAGTGCTGGACGAACGCGTTGCGCTTCTCGTTCCAACCGCGCTCCATGATCTGGCGGTAGATGTCGTCGCGCGTCCGCGCCCACGCGGGGATGTCGGCGGGCAGACCGCGCTGGCGCGCGACACGGATCGCCCGTTCGATCGCGACCCAGCACATGAGGCGCGAGTACGTGAACTCCTGCTGGCCGCCGCGCACTTCCCAGATGCCCTCGTCCGGCTGGTCCCAGTTCTTCGAGACCCAGTCGACGATCTCCGTCAGGTCCATCCAGGCGTCGTGCGAGATCGGCCGGCCGTACTTGTTATAGAGGTAGACCGAGTCGATCAGCTCGCCGTAGATGTCGAGCTGGAGCTGCTTGGCGGCGCCGTTCCCGATCCGCACTGGCGCCGAGCCACAGTAGCCAGACAGATGGTCGAGCGTCTCCTCCTGGAGATCGGAGCGACCGTCAATCCCGTACAGCACCTGCAGCGGGCCGCAGACGCCCTCGCTGCCGTCGCGGAACCGGTCGGTCAGCCAGTCGCCGAACGCGCCCGCCTCCTCGACGAACCCGAGCCTGAGCAGCGCGAACACCGTGAACGAGGCGTCGCGGATCCACGTGTAGCGGTAGTCCCAGTTCCGCTCGCCGCCGACGATCTCCGGCAGGCTCGTCGTCGGCGCGGCCACGAGAGCGCCTGTCGGTTGGTAGGTGAGGAGCTTCAGCGTGAGCGCCGAGCGCATCACCATCTCGCGCCACCGTCCGCGGTACGTCGAGCGCCCGAGCCAGCGGCGCCAGTAGTCGATCGTGCCGCCGAAGAGGTCGCGCCAGTGCTCCTCGCTGCACGGGTACGGCGACTCGCCCTCCTCGAGCACGAACGTCGCGCTCTCCCCCGTCGCGAGCGTGAAATCTCCGCGGACGCCGAGCTCGGTCTGCTCGAGCGGGACGGCGCTCGACAGCGAGAGCGTCAGGCTCGGCGAGGCGAACACGGCCCCTCCCTCGACGAGCTCCCGCTCCGGACGCTCGCGGCCGTAGTCGAACCGCGGCTCGACCTCGACGCGGAAGTGGACTTCGCCCCGCACACAGAGCACGCGCCGGATCAGCCTCTGCCTGTGTCCGACCCGCCGGTCGTCGACGGGCATGAAGTCGAGCACCTCGCCGATCCCCTCCTCTGACAGGAACCTCGTGATCAGGACGTTCGTGTCGGGGACGTACAGCTGCTTCGACGTCCAGCCCTCGGTGGCAGGCGCGACGCGGAAGTAGCCGCCGCGCTCCGCGTCGAGGATCGAGGCGAAGACGCTCGGTCCGTCGAACCGGTTGGGGCAGAACCAGTCGATCGTCCCCTCGGTGCCGACGAGCGCGATCGAGTGCAGGTCGCCGATCACGCCGTGCTCGGCGATCGGTAGATAGCCGTCGTGTGCGTGCATTGCGCCGGATCGCTCCATCGCGGGCAGGTTAACCGGCCCTCAACAATCGATTCATGCCGCTCTCAGGCTCGCTGCGTACGGTCGAGCAATGGCCTCGAGATTCGACGACGTCCGGCTTCGGGCGCGGCGCGCAAAAACCGCCGCCGCGGCTTGCGCCGTCGCGCTGTTCGCCGTCGTCGGCATCGTCGCCCGCACCACGCATCCGGGCGCGAGCGCGTCGAGCAAGGCGCAGGAGACGAACACGGGGCTCTCGTCGTCGACCGACGAGCTGACGTTCGATGACGACGAGACCGAGGACGACGACGAGAGCTTCAGCGGGTTCGGCGGCGCCACGATCAGCCCGACCCCCTCGCTCACCGCTCCCTCCGCCTCGACGGGGACGTCGTGACCGGCCGCTTCCGCTCGATGGGCTGCGAGATCGTCGTGGGCGGCGCGACCGCCGACGAGATCGGCGAGGTCTCCGAACTGTTCGCCGAGCGCGACCGGACGTTCAGCCGGTTCCGCGCCGAGAGCGAGCTCTCGCGCGTCAACGCGTTTCCCTCCCGGATCCTCGTCGTCTCCGACGAGCTTGCGGAGATGCTCCGCCTCGCGCTCCGGGCCAGCGAAGTGACGGCGGGCGTCATCGATCCGACGGTGGGTGCGGCGATGGCCGCGCTCGGCTACGACCGGGACTTCGCCGAGCTCGACGCAGACGGCGGCCCGGTTCGGCCGGTCCCGGGCGGGCGCTCGGGTGAGATCCGCATTCGGGGGCGGATCCTCGAGCGCCCGGTCGGTGTCGAGCTCGACCTCAACGGCGTCGTCAAGAGCCGAACGGTCGACGACGCGCTTGCGCTGCTCGCCGGGCCGGGGTTCGTCTCGGCGGGCGGCGATCTCGCGGCGAGAGGACCGCTCGACGTCGCGCTCCCTGGCGGTGACGCCATCCGCCTCGACGCGGGGGCGCTTGCCACGAGCGGCACGCTGACCCGCTCATGGCTACGTGATGGCGAGCGCCTTCACCATCTCGTCGACCCGGCGACGGGTTGGCCGGCCGCATCACCGTGGGCCTGCGTGACGGTCGCGGCGCGTACGTGCATCGAAGCGGACGTCGCAGCGAAGGCCGCCTTCCTCCTCGGCGACACCGGCCCGGCGTGGCTCGACGACAGAGAGCTTCCGGGCCGACTCGTGGGAACGGACGGCCGCGTCGTGCTCACGGCTTCCTGGGAGCGCCAGGCTCCGCCGCACGCGCGCGCCGCATGATCGCGGCTCACACAACGCAGGTCTGGTACGCCGAGCGCGCCGCCGGCATCGTCGCGTACTTCCTCCTGACCGCCCTCGTCGTCCTCGGCCTCGCGCTGTCCAACCGCGTCCGCACGCGCGCATGGCCGGCGTTCGCGATCGAGGATGTCCACCGCTTCGTCGGCATCCTCGCCGGCGTGTTCGTCGCGCTCCACGTGGGACTGATCGCGATCGACACCTTCGTGCCCTTCAGCGTGTCGCAGATCCTCGTGCCGTTCACGGCCAGCTACGAGCCGGTCGCGACCGGGCTCGGCACCGTCGCGCTCGAACTGCTCGTCGCCGTCGCGATCACGAACGCCCTCCGGTCTCGTCTCTCGCGAAGCCTCTGGCGGACGCTCCACTACGGCGGCTTCGGCGTCTGGGGCGCAGCGACAGCGCACGGGTTGCTCACCGGCAGCGACCGTCGTGACGGCTGGCTGCTCGCCCTCTACATCGTGGCGGTCACGGCCGTCCTCGCAGGCCTAGCCATGCGCACGCGCCGGCCGCGGCCGCGGCTCGAGGCTGCGCTCGGCACGGGCCTGCTCGGCGCGATCCTCGTCGTCGGCACGCTCGCCCTCGTCCCGTCCTCCGCGCTGGGCTGATAATCGGCTAATTAGTTCGTTGCGGAATAGTCCGCTACGGACTATCATCGCCAGATGGCGGGAGGAGCTGACGACGACCGAGGCGGCCGTGCTCGCGCTGCTCCAGATCGAGGGCGAGCGGTCGCGCTACGACCTGATGAAGTTCGTCTCGCAGGCGATCGGCTACGTCTGGGCTCCGGCGAAGACGCAGCTTTATGCCCTGCTCCCGAAGCTCGCGGAGCGGGGGCTCGTCTCGAGCCGAGTGACGCGGGACGGTGCACGACCCGAGAAGCGGCTCTACGCGATCACGGCCGACGGCACCACCGTCCTCGACGCATTGGCTTGCCGCGGAGCCCGGACTCGCCCGAGACGTTCTTCCTCCGGCTCTTTGTCGGCGGGCTCGTGCCGCGGGAAGCTCTCGAGGAGCACCTCGTGTGGTTCCGGAGCCGCATCACCGACCAACTCGCGGAGTACCGCGCGCTCGAGCAGACGAACTCGCGCACGGGTCACGACGCGTTCCACTACCTCCTGCTGCGACTCGGGATCGAGCGCCAGGAGCACATGCTGCGATGGGCGGACTGGGTCGAGGACGAGCTGCGCGCGGCGTAGCCGTGCTGGCGGCCGTCGTCGCTGCGCTCGCCGTCTTCGGCGTGCCCGGTTCCGGCGCCGTGCCGGGCGGGGCGACCGATGTGCGCCAGCTCGCAAGCGAGATGGAGGAGATCCACCCGGACCTGTTCGCGACGGTGTCGAAGGCACGGTTCCGCGCGGTCGTCGACGACCTCGCGGCGCGGGCGAACGGACTCTCGGAGAACGAGCTGCTCGTCGGGCTGATGCGAGTCGCGGCCCTTCCGGGAAACCGGAACGGCCACGGCGGCATCTTCCCCGGCGACCCACAGCACCGGCGGACGATGCATCTCTACCCGATTCGCCTCTACGACTTCGACGACGGGACGTTCGTGGTCGACGACGACGCCGGCGGCACGCTGATCGGCACCCGGCCCGTCGCGATCAACGGCCGGCCGTACGGGGAGGTAGCCGCCCTCGTACGGCCGCTCGTCCCCCACGACAACGGATCGAGCCTGCGCGGTCTCCTGCCGCACTTCCTCCTGAGCGCCGAGGTGCTCGACGGGCTCGGGGTGGCGGACGGCGTCGGGCCGCTCGCCTTCACGTTCGCGCGGGCGGACGGCTCGCAGTTCGACGTCACGCTCACCCCCGTCGTCGCCGCGCGCTACGTCACGCTCTTCCCCAACCCGCACTACGGGCACTACCCCTCGTTGCTTCCGCACGCGCCTGCGCCCATGTACATCGCGCACGACCGCGAGCTCTTGTGGATGCGGACGCTCGCCGGCGGCCGCGCAGTCTTTGTCGGCTACAACGCGGTCACGGTGCCGACCGAGGGTCCGGCGAAGCGGCTGCTCGCGCTCGCGAAGAAGCCGAAGGTCGATCGCGTGATCGTCGATCTGCGGCTGAACGGCGGCGGCGACAACCAGACGTTCGGCCCACTCGTCGCGGCGCTGCGCTCACCACGCATCAATCGCAGCGGCCACCTCTTCGTTCTCATCGGCCGTGCGACGTTCTCGGCCGCCGGGAACTTCGCGGCCGAGGTCGACCGCTCGACGAAGGCGATCTTCGTCGGCGAGCCGACGGGCGGCGGCGTGAAGATGTACGGCGACACGCTCGGGGTCTTTCTCCCGAACTCAGGCCTCGAGGCGCACATCCCGGCGCGCTACTGGGACTTCGGCAAGGGCCCGAAGGACAACCGGCTCGCCGTTGCGCCGGAGATCCCGGTCAAGGTGCGCTTCGCCGACTTCCTCCGCAAGCGCGATCCGGTGTTGACCGCCGCACTCGCCGCGAGAGTTCGCAAATAGCGGACGATTTCGTCTTCGGGACCCCTTGCAAGGCGCCCCCGCGATCCGTAATGTCGTGACTGCGCCGAGCACGGAGCGGAAGTAGACCGAAGCTTCACATGGCGGCCGTACGCGGGGCGACTCCCTCGGGAGGCGCTCAGCGGAAGGTCACCCGGTGAGGTGGACGAAACCGCCACCGGCTCGGCGAATTCTTTGGTCCGAGGAGATGCGACGCGCCGACTCAGGCGTGCTGCTCGATGAACGCGAGCGTCTTCTGCCACGCGTTCTCGGACGCGTCCGCGAACTCCTCGTGCTTCCGGTCGAAGAAGCTGTGCGGCGCGCCTTCGTACGTGACGAGCTCGTGCTCGACCCCCGCCGCCTCGAGCGCAGCCGCGAAGCGCGGCGTTGTCGTCGGCCGAGATGTTCGCGTCGTCGCCGGCCTGGAGCGCGAGGATCGGCGCCACCATCTCGCCGGCGCGCTGCGTCGGGCCGGGCGAGCCGTCGGCGCCCTCTCCAGGCCGGCCGTAGAAGCCGACCGCGCCGGCGAGCCCGTGACCTCCCGCCGAGGACAGCCACGAGTGGCGGCCGCCCATGCAGAAGCCGACCGTGAAGACCGTCGCGCAGCCCTGCGAGCGCAGCCAGGCGACGCACGCCGCGACGTCCGCCTGAACCTCGGACGGCGTGACGATGCGGACGTGCTCCATGTAGTCGAAGTCGTCGTCGCGCTTCGAGACGCCGGCGGTGCGCCCGAAGTAGTCGAACGCGACGGCCGCGTAGCCGCGCTCGGCGAAGCGCAGCGCGAGCTCCTCGTAGAAGCGGTAGAGGCCACGCACGTCCGGCAGGATCACGACGCCGGTCGTCGCCGCCCTCGTCGGGCAATGCGCCCGAACGCTGCGAACCGGTTGCCGTCCGCCGCCTCGAGCACGAGCTCGTCGTGCGAGACGGCCGCGCCCGAGATGACAGGGATCGGCGGCAGCGAGTCGAGGTCGAAGCACACGGCGGCAAAACGATAGCGGGCTTCTACGGAGCACGGCTCGGCACGGCCGCGGATGCGTGCCGGCGTCTTGCGTGCGATACAGAGAGCGAAAGGAGGGCGAGATGACTCGGATTCTCGTCACCTACGCGACGAAGAAGGGCTCGACCAGGGAGGTCGCGGAGGCGATCGCTCTTCGCCTCGAGGGCCATGGCCTGACGACGACATTGCTCCCAGCCGCCGAGATCGATGAGCTGGGCGACTTCGACGCCGTCGTCATCGGCGGCGCGCTCTACACGGGAAGGTGGCACGCGGACGCGCGCCGCTTCCTCAAGGAGTTCCGCGAGCCGCTCGCGGGCATGCAGCTTGCGGTCTTCGCGATCGGCCCGCTGACGACCTCGGACGAAGACGTGGCAGGTGCCCGGAAGCAGCTCGACCACGCGCTCGAGAAGACCCCCGAGCTCGAGCCGGTCGCCGTCGCGATCTTCGGCGGCGTCGTCGTTCCAGACAAGCTCCACTTCCCGTTCAGCCGCATGCCCGCGTCGGATGCCCGCGACTGGGAGACGATCCGCGCCTGGGCCGACGAGGTCGCTGAGACTGTCAGAACGGAGGTACACGCACCTGCTTGACAGACGATCGCCGGTGTGAAAGAGTCGTGACGTCAAGTCCTCGGAGATCTTCGGATCGCCGGGGACTTGGCGTTTTGTGGGGAGACTTCATAGGGTTGTCCCGTGGAGTCACGCGAGCGGATGACGTGGGACGAGCTCGGGTCAGGCACCCGCGCGCTCGCCGAGCAGGTCGCAGCGGACGACTGGTACCCGGACATCGTGCTCGGCATCGCGCGCGGCGGGCTGCTCGTCGGTGGCGCGATCGCCTATGCGCTCGGCGTGAAGAACACCTTCACCGTCAACGTCGAGTTCTATACGGGCATCGACGAGCGGCTGGAGATGCCGATGATCCTGCCGCCCGTGCCGAGCCTCGTCGACCTCGCCGAGGCGCGTGTGCTCGTCGCGGACGACGTCGCGGACACCGGACAGACGCTCGTCCTCGTCGAGGAGTTCCTCGCGCGGCAAGGTCGGTGAGACGCGGTTCGCCGTCCTCTACGAGAAGCCACCGTCGGTCTTCCGCTGCTCGTATGTCTGGCGGCGCACCGACCGCTGGATCGACTTCCCGTGGAGCGTCCAGGATCCGGTCGTCGCGCCGCTGCAGGTGCCTTCGTAGCGGAGACCCTCGTCGGCACTGTCGAGCTCGACCATGTGCTCTTTGCGGTCCCGGACCTCGACGAGGCGGCCGCGCTGCTGGAACGCCGCCATGGCCTCGCGTCCGTCGAGGGCGGCCGGCATCCGGGCTGGGGCACGGCCAACCGGATCGTGCCCTTGGCCGGCACGTACATCGAGCTGATCGCGGTCGTCGACGCGGCCGAGGCGGCCGTGGCGCCGTTCGGCCACTGGATCACGGCAGCGCCTCCCGGCGGGCCGCTCGGCTGGGCTGTGCGCACCGACGACGTCGACGCCGTCGCGGCGCGTCTCGGGCTGACCGTGCATCCCGGAGCACGCCTGACGCCCGACGGCGCGGAGCTCCGCTGGCGGGGCGCCGGGATCGAGGCCGCGGCAGAAGACCCGTCGCTGCCCTTCTTCATCGAATGGGATCCCGCGACGACGCACCCGAGCGCGTCCGGCCCTGCCGGTGTCTCGATCGCGAAGATCGCGCTCAGAGGAAACAGAGATCGCCTGACCACGTGGCTCGGCCCGAACGAGATCCCGCTCGACATCGCGCCGGGCGAGCCGGGCGTCGTCGGCGTGGTGCTGGCACAAGATGACCGCGCGACGCTGCTCGAGGACGTTCTCGAGCTCAGCGAACCTTGAGCTCGAGGCTGTACTCGCCGTCGAGCGGAGACCAGACCCGAACAAGCGTGCCGGCGCTCGCCGTCACGACGCGGGTGAACGAGCCGTTTGCGCGCGTGCTAGTGAGCCGGCCGTCCCACTCCCACTTCCCGTTGCCGGCCGGGCTCGGGCGCTTGACCTGAAGGCGGTAGGGCTGGCTGCCCGTGCGCGGGCGGATCTGGCCCCAGACGGTTGTGCGGGCGCCCGAGCGCCGCACCTGTGCAAACGGCAGCGTGAAGGCGCGAAGCGACGGCTTCGCGACGCCGGCGGCGCTGTAGAAGCCGCTCTGCCAGTCGCTGACGTCGTCCTTGAACATGAAGTTGATGAGCATGTCGACCGACGGCTCCATCCACGCGCGCAGGCTCGCCTCGGAGACGTAGAGCGCCTGGAGTGCCCAGGAGACCCCGAGCCACTGGTCGGGCGGGCTCGTCTGGTAGCCGTACTCGGTCAGCCAGATGCGCTTCGGGCCGAGGTACTTGTGGACCGCCCTCACGAGCTTGCCGATCGTGGCCATCGTCACGGACTGACAATGGGTGCAGCCGCCGGACGTCGGCGTCTCCACCTTCGGCACGAGCGGGTAGGGGTGGTGCGCGTACGCGTCGAGCTTGGCTCCCGCGCGGCCCATGCCGGCGATCCATGCGAGCGGGGAAACGCCGCCGGCGTTGCCGCGCGGGGCGGTCACGCCCCCGGCGACGAGCGCGGTCGGGATCGCACGCTTGATCTGCGCGTACGCCGGGTTCAGGAGCTTGTTGACATAGACCGCAGCGGTCGTCGGCTGGAGGGAGGCGGCATGATTGGGCTCGTTCCAGATCGTCCAGTAGTGGACGAACGGGTAGCGGCGGGCGACGGCGTACGCGAAGTCGCCGAACCAGGCCCCGTCGAGCGGCGCCCAGGCGGCGCTTTTTCCGCCGTTTGCCCAGCCCGGCGTTCCGACGAGCGTCACGAGCGGCGCGATGCCGTGCGCGTGCAGTCCTTTCAGCACGCGGTCGTTCGCCCCCCAGTGGTACGCCGGGTCGCGAGGGTTCTGGGGGTTGTTCGGCGCCCTGCGCGCGACGTCGTCCCAGCGCAACGTGAAGCGGACGATGTCTACGCCGAGATCCTCCAGCTGGTTCAGCCGTGAGTTGAGCGTGCCGGGGCCGTAGAGGATCCACGCGTCGTCCTTGATCCCGTACCGCGCGCCGGCGGACGCGTTCGCCGGCGCAGCCGAGGAGGCACCGGCGCACACGACGAGCAGGCAGACGAGAAGGCTGCGAACCCTGGTTGCCATCGGCCCCGGGTCAGCGCGTCCGGTTGGAGGGCAGCTTGCGGCGGACGACGAACGTGCCTCCGGCAAGCACGGCCACGAGAAGCGCGAGCGCCCCGCCGAGACGCAGCGGGGGTCCGAGGGAGTCGCCTCCCGAGCCCGCTGCCGCCGTGCTCGGCGCGGCGCGGCGGTTCGCGACGATCCCGCCGGCGAGGCTGCGCGTCGTCGTCCGCACCCGGTCGGCGAGCGCACGCTTGATGTCGTCGACCGCGCTCGAGTAGAGCCTGATGTCCTCGGGCAGCGCGCGCAGCGCGTGCCGGTAGCACGCGATCGGGTACGTGCCGTCGATGCGACCGTCACTCCAGTCCGTCACGACCGTTTGCCAGCAGGGCGTCGCCCCGCGGGAGGATGACGGGCTGGTGAGCTCGCAGACCAGTGCCGCCAGAATCGCGACCAGCGCGAAGCGGGCCGCGCTCGAGCAAGGCGAGGTTCGTACCACGTGTGCCACCCCCTGTTACGTCTTGTGCCCAACGACGCGTTGCACAAAACGTCGAGCTTCGAGGGTAGGGCCCACCGGTAAGGCACGCGCCCGAGCGATGTAATACGAGGGTAAGGCGACTCGCGACGAATCCCCCATCCGAGGGTATGCAGACCGCCCCGGAGCTATTAGCCTCGCCGGGCGAGATGAGTGAGGCGATCGGGGGAGTGGGCTTCGTCGTCGCCACAGCCGCACTAGCGGCGTGGTTCGTCGTTCGCTGGCCATGGAGGCCGCCGAACCTTGCCGCAGTGGTCTTGCACGCGATCCTCGCGCTGGCCCTGCTTCAACTCGCCTTCGTCATGGTGCACAGCGATTCGCCTTCATGGTGGCGCTTCGCCGGCCTGCTCGGCATCGTCGGGCCGGCGCTCGTCTACACGTGGCTCGCCGGCGCCTGGGCGGCGCTGTTCGCGAAGGCTCGCTGAACGGCTACCACGCGTCCCAGTGGACGACCGTGTCGAGCGGCTTGCGCCGCGCCGGCCGGAAGTCCGTGCCGACCGTGTATGCGACCGGGATCAGCGCCGCCTGCATGACGTCGTCGAAGGGGATCCCGAGCAGCTCAGCGGCTTCTCGCTCGTGCCCGAGATGGAACGTCGTCCAGCACGTGCCGAGCCCGCGTGAGCGGGCCGCGAGCATGAAGCTCCAGACGGCGGGCACGATCGTCCCCCACCGCGACGCCTGCTGCGGCACGCCCTTTCCGTCGGTTCGCCCCTCGATGCACGGGATCACATGGACGGGCACGTCGCCGATGTGGTCGATCAGGAACCAGACGGAGTCGAGGAGTCGCTGCGCCCCGGCCGGTAGATCCGCGTCGGGCTCCGGGCGCGGGCCGAGGTAGCGGAGCCCGAACTCCCGCCAGAGCTCGCCGAGCGCCGCCCGCTTCTCGGGATCCGTGACGACCACGAAGTGCCAGTTCTCGTTGTAGCTCGCGACGGGCGCCTGCTGCGCCAGCCTGAGGCACTCCTCGAGCACGTCTCGCTCGACAGGCCGCTCGAGGTCGAGCCGCCGGCGCACGGCGCGCGTCGTCGAGAGCAGCTCGTCAATCGTCAGCGGCAGGATCACCCGCCTACTATCGCGTGCCTAGGCCGCCCTTGCACGTGGGCGCAGCCTGACGCGGCAAAGATCTGCACGGACGAACGGCTCCAGCTCGACGTCGAGACCGGACCCGAGCTCTTCGAGCGCTCCCGCGATCAGTCCCTTGTGGACGGCACACACGACGTGCGGATGCTGCTCCGCGAGGTCGTAGTAGGGGCACCGCCGCAACGCGACACCGTCGTCCTCGACTTCGGGTGCGAATCCCTGCTCATCGAGCATCGCGACGACATCGTTGGTCGCCTGCTCGTCGCTCGGCGGCGCGGCGAGCGGCGCGCGCCGCGGCGCCAGGTACCGGCCCCACTTCACTCCCGCCCGCTCGGCCTTCGCTGACACATCCTCCTCGCCCGCGACAAGACCGGTGAGAATCGCTGCGAGCAGCCGGAACTCGTCGCGCTCGGGCTTCGAAATCCCGGGTCGAAGTGAATAGAGCGAGCGCGGGCGCCCGGGCGTCGTCCGTTCGGCGCGCCGGACCTCGACGAGGCCGGCATCGCGGAGCACGCCGAGATGCCAGCGGACGGTGTTCGGATGGAGGCCGAGCCGGAGCGCGAGCGCCTGCGCGTCGAGACCGTGCGGCGCTGCGCGGAGCTCCTCGACGACGCGGCGCCGGCTTTCGTCCGCGAGCGCTCGGTGGAGGTGTGCCGGCTCGGAGGCGGCTTCCGCGATGTCCGTTTTTCCCATGACCATCGGATCATCAGCGACCTCGTGTCGCGCCGAGTCCGTGAATTCCCGTAGCCGGGCTGCGGTTCCACCCCGACGCCGCCGTGCTGCATTCATCCGATGATCATCGTGAAAACGACCTAGAGAGAAGGAGCAGACCGTGGCTTACCAAGCGTCCCCATCCGTTCCGGCTAAGACGGAGCGCACGTCCAACCGCGGTAACTCCCCCGTCTGGCTCATGCTCGTCGCGACGTTCCTCGGCATCGCCGTCGGCGTGATGGCGATCATCGGCTTGTGGCTCGCCATCGCCGCGAGCCAGGCGCGCGACGACGCACAGGCTGCGCTCGCGAAGGTAGAAGGTTCAGGCGCGGCGACGGCCCCGATGGCCGAGCACCACCACGGCGCCACCTCCGCGGCGGCCGCGGCGTCGGCGAGCTTCGTCGGGATCGCTCCGGCGAACGCCGACGCGATCGCGACGGCCCACCAGGCGTACCCGGCAGCGATGCCGGCAGTCCAGCCCGGGCCTGTTGCCACGGTCAACCTCGGCATCGAGCACAGCACGATCTCGATCGCCCCCGGCATCGAGTACGGCGCCTGGACGTTCGACGGCCGCGCTCCCGGCCCCGTGATCCACGTGCGTCAGGGTCAGACCGTGAAGGTGGCGTTGAAGAACAACGCGCCGATGCCGCACTCGGTCGACTTCCACGCGGCGCGCATCGCGCCGAACGTCGCCTTCACGGACGTCATGCCGGGCGAGACGAAGACCTTCAGCTTCGTGGCCTCGGACCCCGGCGTCTACATGTACCACTGCGGCACGAAGCCCGTCCTCGCGCACATCGCGAACGGGATGTACGGCGCGATCGTCGTCGAGCCGAAGCAGGCGCTGCCGCCGGTCGACCACCAGTACGTCCTCGTCTCGAGCGAGTGGTACCTCTCCTCCTCGGGACTGGGAAACGTCGCGTCGCTCGACATGGCCAAGGCACAGCAGATGAACCCCGACTGGGTGACCTGGAACGGGTACGCCGGCCAGTACGTCAAGCACCCGCTGACCGCGAATCCCGGTGAGACGGTCCGCTTCTGGGTCGTCGCCGCCGGGCCATCGTTCGACACAGACTTCCACGTCGTCGGCACGATCCTGAACCGCGCCTGGGTCAACGGCGACATGAGCCAGTACCAGCGGGGCGTGCAGACCGTGCCCGTCCCCGCCGGTGGAGGCGGCGTCTTCGACGTCAAGATCGACCAGGAAGGCCTCTACCCCTTCGTGTCGCACTCCTTCGCGAGCGTCGACATGGGCCAGGTCGGTCTGCTGAAGGTCGGGAACCCGCCCGGAACGATGAGCCACTGAGGCTCGATGCAGCGCCGAGGGGAGCCGCGGTCAGGCTCCCCTCGGTCGTTTTCTGCGTTCCACGAAGCTATCGGTCGGACGTACGTGGGGCGCCGAGCTCTTCCCAGACGACGCGTCCATGGCGTCTGACGACGCGACCGATGCCGCTACCCGGATAGTGGCCGCAGGCGACGATGCAGTCGGCGTCGAGCACGTCCTCAACGAGCCCCGCCCGAGTCGAAGTCTGCTCGACGTCGTCGTACGCGAAGGCCCACGCCGTTTGGTCGAGCAGGGCCGGGTGTGGCGCTATGTCGCCGATCAGCTCCGCGCGGACACCCTCCGATCGGACGCTGATGCCTGTGTGGCCCGGATAGTGGCCGGGCAACACCCTGACGATCACTCCCGGGGCGAGCTCCGCGCCGTTTTCGGCGGGCTCGAATCGATCGGCAAGAGGCTCGACGCAGCGCCTGATGTGCGGTCGGTTCGGCTTCGAGAGCGCACAGGCGAGCGCGTCGGGATGCGTGACGTATCGCGCGTGCGGAAAGAGGACGTCAGAGCGCTCGTCGGTGTTCCAACCTAGGTGGTCGACATGGAGGTGCGTGAGAAAGACGACGTCGACCGCCTCCCTGTGCACGCCGAGCCTCTCGAGCTCCTCCGGAAGCAGCCCTTCGCGCTCGGGAGCCCAGAAGTCCCAGAGGCCTGCAGGACCGACGCCCGTGTCGACGAGCACCGTCGTACCTTTCGCGCGAACGAGATGAACGACCACCGGCAGGCGCCACTTCGTCCCTGAGAACAACTCGGGGTAGAGCGGCCGGTAGGGCTCCCAAGCCTCTGCCGGCACGTCGGGGTATGCGTGAGCCAGTTCGCAGAGATCGCCCACGGCGTCGAGAAGGGGGACGATCTCGACGCCGCCGACGACCACGGAGTCCACGTTGCGGCTAGCTGCTTGCTGCTTCCGCGTAGCGGCGCGCCACCTCGTCCCAATTGACCACGTTCCACCAGGCCGCGAGGTAGTCGGGGCGGCGGTTCTGGTAGTTGAGGTAGTAGGCGTGCTCCCAGACGTCGATGCCGAGCAGCGCGACGTCGCCGTCCATTACCGGCGCGTCCTGGTTCGGCGTCGACTTGACGGCGAGGCCCGTGCCGTCCCAGACGAGCCAGGTCCAGCCGGAGCCAAACCGCTTCACGCCCCCATCGTTGACGGCCGCCCTCAGCTCGTCGGCCGAGCCGAACGTTTCGGCGATCGCGTCACCGAGCTCGCCCTCGGGGTCGCCGCCGCCTTCCGGGCTCATGATCTGCCAGAAGAGGGAGTGGTTCGCGTGCCCGCCGCCGTTGTTGCGGACGGCCATCCGCTTGTCCTCGGGAATCAGGTCGAGGTCGGCGAGGATCGAGTCGAGCGAGCGGTCGGCCCACTCCGTCCCCTCGAGCGCGGCGTTGAGATTCGTCACGTACGTGGCGTGGTGCTTGCCGTGGTGGATCTCCATCGTGCGTGCGTCGATGTGGGGCTCGAGGGCTGCGTGGTCGTAAGGCAGTTCGGGAAGCTCGAACGGCATGCGGATCTCCTTTGTGGGTGTCCCTTCGATTGTAGGAGGGTCTGGCGAAAGAGTGGCTGAGCCGTCGGACTCGCGCTCGACGTCGCGCCTGCGGCGTCCTCAGTCGCCCCGATAGTTCCTCACTATCGGGGCTCCCTGCGTCCTTGCATTCGCGGTGTCTATCGCGACCCGACAACGAGCACCCTTCCACCAGACCCTCCATAGAATCGACCGGGCGTGGCCGAGATGCTCGTGCTCAACGATAGGGAAGTCGAGGAGCTCCTCGACCCGGCCGGCTGCGTCGCGGCGATGACCCATGCGTTCCTCGCGCTCGCCCGGCACGACGTGCATCAGCCGCTGCGCTCGCTCATCCGCCCGCCCGGCGAGGAGTCGCTGATCGGGCTGATGCCCGTGCACCGCGCAGGCGAGCGGCCGCTCTACGCGCTCAAGACCGTTTGCGTCGTGCCGTCGAACGCCGCGCGCGGCCTCGACCCCCACCAGGGCACGGTGACGCTGTTCGACGGTGAGACGGGCCAGACGATCGCGGTCATGAACGCCGCGCCGATCACCGCCATCCGAACCGCCGCCTGCTCCGCCGTCGCGACCGAGGCGCTCGCGCGGAAGGACGCGCGTGTGCTCGCTGTCGTCGGCACCGGCCATCAGGCCCATGCGCACCTGCACGTGCTGCCGGCCATTCGCGGCTACGAGCGCGTGCTCGTCGGCGGCCGGAACGCGGAGAAGACGGCGGAGACCGCCTCGGCCCATGGCGCCGAGGCTGCCTCGTCGATCGAGGATGCCGTTCGTGAGGCCGACGTCGTCGTCACCGCCACCTCGTCGGAGGAGCCCGTCATCCGCCGCGAGTGGCTGAAGCCCGGCGCGCACGTGAACGCAATGGGCGCGTGCTTCCCACACACGCGAGAGCTCGACTCCGAGACGATCGCGGACGCAGCGCTGTTCGTCGACCGACGCGAGTCGGCGGAGTCCGAGTCGGGCGAATATCTGATCGCGCTCACGGAGGGCGCGATCGCCCCGGGCCACATCCGGGCCGAAGTGGGCGAGGTGCTCGCCGGCAGCGCGCCCGGCCGCGCGTCCGACGACGAGCTCACGGTCTTCGACTCGCTCGGGCTCGCCGTTGAGGATCTCTTCGCCGCCGAGTACCTCCTGCGACGTGCCGAGGAAACAGGGCGCGGCGTCAAGGTAGCGTTCTCAGCGTGAAGGTCGAGGGCACGAAGGACTTCGAGGCGCCCGTCGCCGTCGTCTGGGACGTGCTCATGGACCCGGCGAAGATGGCGAAGCTCCTGCCTGGCGTGGAGAGCTTCGAGGTCCAGGACGACGATCACTGGAGCGCGGCCGTGAAGGTGCCGCTCGGGATGGGCGGCCTCAAGCTGAAGTTCCAGTTCGAGCAGCTGGAGAGGCGCCCGACCGAGTACGCGAAGCTCAGCTCCAAGGGCCAGGGCGTCGGCGCGATCGTCAACATGCAGACCGAGTTCCACCTCGACGCCGACGGGTCGGACCGGACGCATATGCGCTGGGCGGCCGATGTGCGCATCGCTGGGCCGATCGGCTCGATGGGGCAGCGCGTGTTCCAGCCGATCGTGAACCAGCAGGTCACGGACGTACTCAACGCGCTCGAGCAACAGGTCGCAGAAGCGCGAGACGGCGGCTGAGCGCAGCTCCGCGGCGTCGATGGCTGCGGTCCTCCTCGCGCTCGCATCGGCAGTTCTCTTCGGCGGCACGGCAGTCGCGCTGGGCCTCGCCTTCCGGGGTGACGCCGACGCCGAGGCGGGCGCCGTCGTCACGGGCATCGTCGCGCTCGGGATCACGGGAGTGCTCGCGCTCGCCTCGCTACCGTGGCAAGGCGCAGTCTGGCCGTTCTTCCTAGCGGGGCTGCTGGCGCCGGGCGGCTCGCAGTTCCTCTACGTCAGGGCCGTGCGTGAGGTCGGGCCCTCGCGGGCCGCCGTCGTTGTCGGGGCGGCGCCGCTCGTCGCCGTCACGATCGCGCTCGTCGCATTCCACGAGCCCGTCCAGGCGTGGCTCCTCGTCGGGGCGATCTTGATCGTGCTCGGAGGGCTCGCGCTCGCGGGCGAGCGAGACCGCCCGGAGCACGCACGGGGGATCGGCCTCGTCCTTGCGTTCGGCGCGGCGGCCTTCTTCGCGACCCGCGACAACGTCGTCCGCCACCTCGCGCAGGACACGACCGTCGACGCGCAGCTCGCCGCCGCTGCGACGATCCTCTCCGGGACGGCGGTGATGGCCGCATACCTCTGCGCCGTACGTCGCCGGCGCGTCATCTCGGACGTCCGGCGGGCGTTCGCGCCGTTCGCGCCGGCCGGGCTGCTCTGGGGCCTCTCGTACGCGACGCTCTACGAGGCTTTCTACCGAGCGCGCGTCACCGTCGTCAGCCCTCTCGTCGCGACCGAGGCGCTGTTCGGCGTCCTGTTCGCCGCCATCGTCCTCGGCCGCCGCGAGCTGGTCGGCCGCCACGTGATCGCAGGGGCAGTGCTGATCGTCACGGGCGGCATCATCATCGGCGTGACCCACGCGTGATCGTCGCCCATCTCGATCTCGACGCGTTCTTCGCCGCCGTCGAGGAGCTCGAGGATCCGAGCCTGCGCCGCGTGCCGCTCGTCGTAGGCGGCGACCCACGCGGGCGTGGCGTCGTCGCCACGGCGAACTACAAGGCGCGCAAGTTCGGAATCCACTCGGCCATGAGCTGCGCCGAGGCGCTCCGGCGCTGCCCGCAGGCCGTCTTCGTGCCGCCACGCCATCCTGTGTACCGCCGTTACTCGACGGCGGTCTGGGATGCGGTGCGTCAGGTGGTGCCGACCGTCGAGCGCACCGGGCTCGACGAGGGTTACCTCGACGTCGGCGAGGTGGCGAGCGACTATCTCCGGGCGCGCCGCGTCGCGGAAGCGGTGCAGGCGGCGGTGCGCGGGGCGACGAGCCTCACGTGCTCGCTCGGCGTCGCATCGTGCAAGGTCGTGGCGAAGGTGGCGAGCGACCGCCGGAAGCCGGGCGGGCTGACCGTGGTTCCAGCGGGGCGGGAGGCGGCGTTCCTCGCGCCGTTCGACGTGCGCAAGCTGCCAGGCGTCGGCCCGAAGTCCGAGGCGCGGCTCCGCCCGGCCGGCGTCGAGACGATCGGCGCGCTCGCCGAGCTCGACGAGGCGACGCTCAAGAGGCTTCTTCCCGGCAAGGTCGGCCGCCTGCTCCAGGATCGGGCGCGGGGGATCGACACCCGCTGGCTCGAGACGACCGTCGAGCGTGTCTCCGTGAGTACCGAGGAGACGTTCGACCGGGACGTCGAGGACACCGCAGTGCTCTACGCCGAGCTCCGGCGCATGTCAGAGCGACTCGCGGAGCATCTGCGCGGTCAGGGCGAAGCGGCCCGGACCGTGGCGACGAAGGTCCGCTATCCCGACTTCACGATCCGCAGCCGCTCGACGACGCTTCCCGCCGGGGTCGACGACGGCGAGATGATGGGCGACGTCGCCTGTCGCCTCCTCGATCGAGCGCTCAGCGACAGGCCAGGTCCGCTCAGGCTCGTCGGCGTCACGCTCTCGAACATCGAGGCGTTCCGCCAGCTCTCGCTCGGCTAGGGCGACGGCGTCCTCTAAGTCCTGGGGACAAACCGGCACACTCTTGCAACACCCCAGTGCCAGGCACTGAAAGTGAGAAAAGAGTGTGTCGAATTCGTCGCCGGGCGCTAGGTCAGACGGTTCCTAGAGCGCCAGCGTGACCTTGCTCAACCCGTCCGGCTGGTCCGGATCGAGGCCCTTCACGCGCGAAAGCGCTGCGGCGAACAGCTGCCCGGGAACGACGGAGAGAATCGGGCTGAAGAGCGGGCTCGAGGGAGTCGGAACCGGCAGGACGTAGGCGGCGCCCGCGACCTCAGCGGCCGCGTTCCCGCTCGCGACGATCGCCGCTCCCGCCGCCCGCGCACGGCCGGCGGCCTCGAGCACGGCCGGCAGCGCCTCGTCACGCGACGCGATCGTCCAGACCGGAAAGAGCGGGTCGAGGGCGGCGATCGGGCCGTGGACAAGGTCGGTGGAAGTGAACGGCTCGGCCGCCACGCGGCAGGTCTCGGTCAGCTTGAGTGCGACCTCCCGCGCAGTCGCGAACTCGAGCCCGCGGCCGACGACGAACATGCGGCCGACGAACGCGAAGGCGTTGGCCGGCGCGGCGACGGACGCTTCGGTCGCAGGCAGGGAAGCCTCGAGCAGGTCTGCGACGGCGCGCAGGCCGTCCGCGATCTCGCGTCCCCGGCCGGCCGCAGAGCCCGCCAGCAGCGCAAGCGCGGCGAGCTGGTTGAGGTACGTCTTCGTCGCGGCAACCGCCTGCTCCTCACCCGCGGCGAGCGGAAGGACGAGCTCGGCAGCGCGCCCCAGCTCCGACGCGGGCTCGTTCGTGATGGCGATCGTCAGCGCGCCACGCGCGCGAGCACGAGCGACGTACTCGACGACGTCGGGTGTGCGCCCCGACTGGGACAGCGCGAGCACCGCCGAGCGCGAGACGTCGAGCTCGGCCCCGTAGTAGATGGAGAGCGAGATCGAGTCGCGAAGCGCAGTCCAACGCGGCAGCAGCCCGAACGCGTACACGCCGTACGCAGCGGCGTTGTCGGACGAGCCGTGGCCGACGAGGCGCACGAGCTCGGGCGCGAACGCCGCGAGCCGCTTCGCGACGACCCCGAACTCCGCCTCCTGGTCGACGAGGCGGCGAATCGCGGCCGGCTGCTCGCGGATCTCGGCGCGAAACAGCTCGCCGGACGCGCTCTCCGGCTGCCAGAGCCGGGCGGGCTCAGACGACGGCATGGACGTTCCCGCCGACGAGTACGCGCTCGAGCTCGAGGTCGTCGCCGAGCACGACGAGGTCTGCGGTCGCACCGATCTCGATCCGCCCGACGTCGGTGGCGCCGATCACGCTCGCCGGCACCGCGGTCGCTGCGTCGAGCACGTCTGCGAGCGGAACGCCGAGCTCGTGCAGGTTGCGCACTGCCTCGATCATCGTCAGCGAGCTGCCGGCGAGCACGCCGTCCGGCCCTCGGGCGACGCCGTCGCGCATCTCCACCTCGAGCCCGCCGAGGCTGTACGACCCGTCTCCCGTCCCGGCGCCGGAAATCGCATCGGTGACGAGCGCCACGCGGCCGCCGGCGCTCCGCCACACGAGCCGCGCCGTGTCGGGTGCGAGGTGGACGCCGTCGACGATCACCTGGATGATCACGTCGTCGCGGGCGAGCGCAACACCGGCAATGCCCGGATCGCGGTGGTTGAACGGGCGCATCGCGTTGAAGAGGTGCGTGACGGTGTGCACGCCGCGGTCGAAGGCGGCGTTCGCTTCCTGCGCGTTCGCGTCCGTGTGACCGCAGGAGATGGAGACGCCGTGCGCCTGGAGGACGTCGATCAGCACGTCCGCCCCGTCGCGCTCGGGCGCAAGGGTCATCAGCCGCACAGGCCCGGCCGCGAGCAGCCGCTCGAGCAGCGCCGGGTCGGGATCGCGGCGCGAGGCCGCCGGATGCGTACCGAGGCGGCTCGGTGCGAGGAACGGGCCCTCGAGATGGACGCCGAGGATCCGCGGCACGGTGCCGTTCAGCGGAACCTCGGAGAGCGCGGCGACGATCTGCTCCTCGGGAGCGGTGATGAGCGTCGGCAGGAACGCGGTAACACCGGTTGCGAGCAGCGCCTCTCCGGCCGTGCGGTAGCCCGCCTCGTCCGTTTCGAGGAAGTCGACGCCGCCGAATCCGTTGACCTGGAGGTCGACGAAGCCCGGGCAGGCGATCCCGCGACCGTTCTCGGACTCGAGCCCGTAGTTCGCGACGAGACCGTCGACGACCTCGACGTCGCCCGGGATCAGCTCACGTCCGACCAGGGCGGCTTGGACGCCGAGCCTCATTCGTCGAGCGCCAATCGCACGTTGCCGCCGACCGCATCCAGCCGCGATCGCGCCGTCTTCGCGTCGACGTCTGCGAGGAGCGAGACGATGGCGACCTTCGCATCGCCGTCGGCAGCTGCCAGCGATGCGTCCGCCTCGTCCGGCGAGGCGCCGGTCGCGAGTCGGACGATCCGCTCGATCCGCCCGCGGAGCTTCGCGTTCGTCCCGCGCACGTCGACCATCAGGTTCTTGAACGTCTTCCCGATCCGAACCATCGCCACCGTCGAGATCGTGTTCGAGCACGAGCTTCTGCGCCGTGCCGGCCTTGAGCCGGGTCGAGCCGGCGAGCACCTCCGGACCGACAACCACGGGGATCTCGTGCTCCGCCTTGGCGCCGAGCCTGGACTCGGCGACGCAGACGACTGCGATCGTCAGCGCGCCTGCGTCGACCGCTGCTTCAAGTGCACCCACCGCGTACGGCGTCTGCCCGCTCGCGCTGATCGCGACGACGGCGTCGTCGAGCCCCACCGAGGCTGCCTCGACATCCCGTGCGCCGGCGGCGAAGTCGTCTTCGACCGCATCGCGCTCGGCAGCCGTCGCCGACGCGGCGCCCGCCACGAGCGCGACCACCTGCGTCGGCGGCACCGAGAACGTCGTCTCGCACTCGGCCGCGTCGAGCGCCGCGATCGCACCCGAGGTGCCAGCGCCGACGTAGATCAGGCGTCCGCCGCGCTCGAGACGAAAGACGATGGCGTCGATCGCGGCGGCGAGCTCTGGCGCAGCCGCCAGGACGGCGTCAGGCACCGTGCGATCCGCCCGGTTCATCAACTCGACGAGCTCGCGCGTGGACGCAAGGTCGAGGTCGGCCTCTTCCCCTTGTGTCTCGGTGACCAGGCCGTCGAGCTCGTTCATCGTCGCGTGAGTGTAAGCGACGCGCCGGGTGGTGGTCAATACCAGTTGGCACAGCTTCTATATGCTGGTCCGGTCTCTGGATGATCACGTTTATGCTCTGCCACCCCGGCGAGCACGGCAAGGAGTCGCATGGCACACATCGAGCTGGAGAGCATCACGAAGGTGTTTGCCGGTGGTGTCTGCGCCGTCGACGAGATCAACCTGACGATCGCCGACGGGGAGTTCATGGTGCTCGTCGGGCCGTCGGGATGTGGGAAATCGACGCTGCTCCGCATGATCGCCGGGCTCGAAGATCCGACCGCCGGGACGATCTCGATCGGCGACCGGGACGTGACGGAGCTGTCCCCGCGCCATCGCGACGTCGCGATGGTCTTCCAGAGCTACGCGCTCTACCCGCACATGACCGTCCGCCAGAACCTTGCCTACGGGCTGAAGGTGCGGCGCACGCCGAAGAGCGAGATCGGACGGCGTGTCGAAGACGTCGCAAAGCTGCTCGGCCTCGAGGAGCTCCTCGACCGGCGACCGGCGCACCTCTCCGGAGGCCAGCGGCAACGGGTGGCGATGGGTCGCGCGATCGTTCGTGAGCCGCAGGCGTTCCTGATGGACGAGCCCCTGTCGAACCTCGACGCGAAGCTTCGGGTCGGCATGCGCGCGTCGCTCTCGCAGCTGCACGCGCGGCTCGGCGTGACCACCGTCTACGTCACGCACGACCAGGTCGAGGCGATGACGCTAGGGCAGCGGGTAGCAGTCATGCGCGACGGAAAGATCCTCCAGGTCGACGCGCCGCAGACGCTCTACCTCGAGCCACGCGACCTCTTTGTCGCCGCATTCATCGGGTCTCCGGCGATGAACCTCATCGAGGCGCAGATCGAGGACGGCGCCGTCACGTTCGGCCAGTTCCGCATACCGCTCGACGACCGTCGGCGACCGCCTTCCGGGACCGCCGACGTCGTGCTCGGGATCCGGCCGGAGAGCTTCGAGGAGATCGCGTACGCGCCCAACGCGGCTGCAACGATCGACGTCCACGCGGAGGTGCTCGAGGAGATCGGATCCGAGGCGCACGTCTACTTCCCGGTCGACGCACCCCGCATCAGCGCAGAGAGCCTCGAGGCGGGCGACGATGCGACGATGCTCGCCGAGAGCAAATCGCTGTTCAACGCTCGCGTCGACCCACGCGCGTCCGTGGCCGTCGGCGACACGATCCGCCTCGCGGTCGACCCGTCGCGCTTCCACTTCTTCGACGCGGAGACCGGGGCGACGCTGATGGGCCGAACGGACGAAGAAGCGCCCGCCCCGCGCGAGCCCGCGCTGAGTACCGAATGACGAAGCAGGCGGAGACACGAGAGCAGGTGCTCGACCTGATCGAGCAGCTGTCGATCGGCGACGCGATCCCGTCCGAGCGGACAGCTGAGCACGGACCTCGGCGTCTCGCGGCTGACCGTGCGAGCTGCGCTCGACGAGCTCGTCCGCGAGGGCTACCTCGTCCGCCGGCGCGGCGCCGGGACGTTCGTCAGCGAGCCGAAGATCGCCCAGGAGCTGACCATGACCTCTTTCACCGAGGACATGCGGCAGCGCGGTCTGAGCCCGGGGAGCCGCACTCTCGAGCTCCGTTCTGTTCCCGCCGGTGCACGCCTCGGGCGCATCCTCCACGTCTCACCGTCGGAGCCGGTCGTCGTCGCGACGCGCCTCCGGCTCGCCGATCGCGAGACGATGGCGATCGAGGCGCTCCACGTCCGCCAATCGCTCGTTCCCGATCTCAGCGCGCGCGATCTCGAGGAGCATTCGTTCTACGAGCTCCTCCAGGAGCGCTACGGAATCGAGGTCGTCACCGGGCTGCAGACCGTCGAGCCGACGGTCACCGGGCGAGGAGGAGTCGGCCGCTCTCGGTGTGCCGCTCCACTCGCCAGCATTCGTCTTCGAGCGGGTGACGCGCTCGGATTCCGACGAGATCGTGGAGTACGTCCGTTCGGTCTATCGCGGCGACCGGTACCGTCTGGTCACGGAGCTCCGGCGCGGCGCGCGGGGGCTCGCATCGCCCATCGCCCTCGCCGCACGAAACGACGACTGGAGTCACACCCGCCCATGACATCAGCTGCGCTTGACAGTCAGAGTGGTTATGTGCAAATCTCCTGCCCGTGGCGAGTGGTCTAAACCAATTGGCGGCCAGCCTGACGCGTTCGACGCCACGAAGAGAGACGCCGGCTAGGCCGTCCATCGAGCCTCTGGGGGATCGGATATGAAAGTACGCACCGTTGCCGCCCTCGCGCTCGTCGCGGTACTTGGCATCTTTGTCACGTCCGCGGGCGGCGGCACACAGCGATCGACAGCCAGCATCACCGTCTGGCTGCAGAACGACGCACAGACCGGCTGGCCGGACCTCGTCGCGTCCGTCAACCAGCAGTTCCAGAAGCAGCATCCAGGCGTCGAACGTCAACGTCCAGTACCAGACGTGGCCGACGCACCTGCAGAAGTTCGACGCGACGCTCGCGGGCGGCAACGCACCTGACGTCATCGAGATGGGGAACACCGAGATGACGAAGTACATGGCGGCGGGCGCGTTCGCGGACATCACCGACCAGAAGGCGTCCTTCGCGAACTCCGCGAACTGGCTCAAGGCCTCGAAGGACTCCGCCACGTACGGCGGCCAGATCTACGGCGTGCCGTACTACGCCGGGCTCGCGCGTCGTCACGTACCGGACCGACCTGTTCAAGAAGGCCGGGATCGCAAAGACCCCGACGAGCCTCGCCGAGTACACCGCCGACGCGAAGAAGCTCGCTGCGAAGAACAGCGCCAAGACCTTCTCGCCGGTGTACATCGCCGGTCAGGACTGGTACGTGGCGATGGGCTTCGTCTACGACTACGGCGGACAGATCGCCAAGCCGTTCCGCGGTCAGTGGTCAGGCAACGCTCGACAGGCCGAAGGCGATTGCGGGCCTCGCCGCGTTCAAGAAGTTCTTCGACACGGCCTCGCGCGCGAGCAAGACGACGATCGAGACGAAGCCGTGGCCTTCGACGTGTACGCACAGGGCCAGGCCGCATCGATGATCGGCTCCTGCGTGGTTCAGCTGCTGCGTCGGCGACAAGTACACGAACGTCACGAGTCAGTTCGTGATGCCGAGCCACACGTCGGGCAAGCCGATGCCCGGCTTCCTCGGCGGCTCAGACCTCGCCGTGCCGATCGGCGCGAACAAGGCCCTCGCGGTCGACTGGATCCAGGCGTTCACCGACACGGCGTCGCAGAAGGCCCTCCAGGCGAAGGGGAACATCCCGAACGCCACGAACCTGCTCGGCAACAGCGTCAACGAGAGGGCTGCAGTGCGCAGCTGGTTCGTGCCGACCGCGAAGAACTGGGTCAACGTGGAGAACGGCAACATCCTCCGCAACATGCTCACGCAGATCCTCACGGGCAAGCTGACGGTCAAGCAGGCCGCGTCGTCGGCAAGCGACAACATCGCGTCAGTACTGAACGGATAACGCCAGAGTCGGGGCGGCGTGGTCAGTAGCCAGCTCCCGACCAGCACCGACGCCGCCGCCGGACAGGCCCTCGGGCCGGGCCGGCGGCGGCGTCTTACGCTTCGGCGCGCGCTCACCGCGGCGGGGCCGTACCTGCCTGATCCTCCCGGTCGCGGTCGTCATCGGGGCGATCCTCGGCTACCCGATCTACAAGCTCGTCCGGCTCTCCTTCGAGCAGTACGGCCTCTTCGAGCTGATCCAGCACCAGGGGCAGTGGTCGGCCTCGACAACTACAGCTCGATCCTGCACGACCGCGTCTTCTGGGACACGCTGATCCGGACGGTCGTCTTCACGATCGTCAACGTGGGACTGACGATCGGGCTCGGGACGCTGATCGCGCTGCTGCTCGTGCAGGTGAGCACCGTCGTGCGCATCCTGCTCACCGCAGGCCTCGTGCTCGTCTGGTCAATGCCGGTGGTCGTCGCCGTGCAGGTCTGGTACTGGATGACGAACTTCCAGAACGGCGTGGTCAACTACACGCTGACCCAGCTCCACGTCGGCGACTACAGCCAGCACGACTGGTACGCGACGACATTCTCGCAACTCGGCCTCATCACGGCACTGATCGTCTGGGGAGCGATGCCGTTCGTCGCCATCACGGTCTACGCAGGGCTCGCGCAGGTGCCGCGCGAGCTCGTCGAGGCCGCCGAGGTCGACGGCGCGGGATCGTTGCGCATCTTCCGCGACGTCACCTTCCCGATCCTGAAGCCGATCCTCCTCATTCTGACGAGCCTCTCGATCATCTGGGACTTCGGCGTCTTCACGCAGCCGTACCTCCTGATCGGCCAGGCGCAGCTCCACGCCGGGAACTACCTGATGGCGCATCTACCTGTTCGAGGAGGGGTACTTCAAGACCGACTTCGGCCGCGGCGCCGCGATCTCGCTCGCTGATGCTGCTGATCGTCGCCGTGCTCAGCATCTTCTACGTGCGGAAGATGGTGCGAGAGGGTGACGCCACTTGAGCACGGCGGGGCTCGAGCGCCACGGGGAAGACGACATCACGTCTCCGCCGGACGCTGGAACCTTCTCGGCCTCGCCCTGCTCGTCGTCGTGATCTTCCCGGTCTACTGGATGGTCGCGAACGGCGTTCAAGCCGGACGACGAGATCAACGGCCTGACGCCGACGTGGTTCTCGCTGCACCCGACGCTTCGACCACTTCCGCGACGCGATCAACCGGCCGTACTTCTGGGACGAGCGTCAAGAACAGCCTGATCATCGTGTCTGCGTGACGGTCGTCGCTCGTCGATGGTGCTCGCCTTCCTCGCGGCGGTCGCGCTCGCGAAGTTCCGCTTCACCGGCCGCAAGCTCTTCATCGTGCTGATGATCGGGATCCAGATGCTGCCGCAGGCCGGGCTGATCATCCCGCTCTACGTCGTGCTCGCGCGATACCACCTGGTGAACGCGCTGACCGGCGTGATCGATCACGTACATGACCTTCGTGCTCCCGTTCTCCGTCTGGATGCTGCGCGGCTTCATGCTCGGCATCCCGAAGGAGCTCGAGGAGGCGGCGATGGTCGACGGCTCGAGTCGCCTCGGCGCGTTCACGCGGATCCTCCTGCCGCTCGTCGCTCCCGGGCTCGTGGCGACGTCGGTCTTCGTCTTCATCACCGCCTGGAACGAGTACATCTTCGCGAACGTCCTGCTCACCGACCAGTCGAAGCAGACGCCGACGGTGTGGCTGTCCTACTTCTACGGCTCGAGCAGCCACACCGACTGGGGCGGGCTGATGGCGGGCTCGACGCTCGATCGCGATCCCGGTCGTCGTCTTCTTCCTGATCGTGCAGCGGAAGATCGCGTTCGGGCTGACGGCCGGCGCGGTCAAGGGCTGAACCGCCGTGCGTGACGAGCTCGAACGGTTGGCCGCGGCGACGCTCTTCCCCGGCTTCGAGGAGGCCGACGCTGCCCGACTGGGTGCTGCGCCGGCTCGACGACGGGCTCGGCGGCGTCGTGCTCTACGCGCGCAACGTCGTCGACCGCGAGCAGCTCGGCGACCCTGAACGAGACGCTCCGCGGCGTGCGCGACGACGTGCTCGTCGCGATCGACGAGGAGGGCGGCGACGTGACGCGGCTCGAGGCCGAGACCGGCAGCTCGTATCCGGGGAACTGGGCGCTCGGCGCGTCGACGACGTCGAGCTGACGCGGCGACGTCGCTCTGGCGATCGGCGCGCGAGCTCGCGGCGTCGGAGTCAACCTCGACCTCGCGCCGGTCGCCGACGTGCAACACGAACCCGGAGAACCCGATCATCGGCGATCCGCTCGTTCGGCTCCGATCCCGAGCTCGTCGCGCGCCACGTGGCGGCGTTCGTCGGCGGTCTCCAGGAGGCGGGCGTCGCCGCCTGCGCAAAGCACTTCCCCGGGCACGGCGACACCGTCGAGGACTCGCATCTCGAGCTGCCGACTCGGTCGCGAGACGCTCGAGCGAGGCGCGCGCTGAGGCCGTTCCGCGCCGCGATCGAGCGCCGGGACGCGAGCGATCATGACCGCGCACATCCGCGTGGCCGCGCTTCGGCGAGGAGCCGGCGACCCTCAGCCGCCGCGTGCTGACGGAGCTCCTGCGCGACGAGCTCGGCTTCACGGGCATGGTGATGACGGACGCGCTCGAGATGCGCGCGATCAGCGCGACCGTGGGCGTCGAGGAGGGCGCGGTGCTCGCGCTTGCCGCCGGCGCGGACGCGCTCTGTCTCGGGCATGACCTGTTCGAGGAGGCGACCGACCGGCTCGTCCGCGAGATCGCAGCCGCGGTACGCGACGGGCGGCTGGCCGAGGAACGGCTGGCCGAGGCAGCGAGCCGCGTGGCTGAGCTCGGCACGTGGGCGAATGCGCAGCCGCATGCCGAGGCGCCCGACGCGAGCGTCGGCGCGGGGGCCGCGCGCCGGGCGCTCGACGTGGAGGGTCAGACGTTCGCACTCGACGACGCCGTCGTCGTCGAGCTCCGGCCGGAGCCGTCGATCGCGGTCGGCGCGCAGCCATACGGCCTCGGCGACGCGCTCGGGCGACGCATGCCGTCGATCAAGACCGTCGATCTGCAAGAGGCGCTCGACAGCCGCGATCGCGTGGTCGTCGTCCAGGACGCGCACCGGCACGCGTCACAGCGGGAGGCTCTCGAAAGACTGTCTGCCCTCGGTGGGCGGACGATCGTCGTCGAGACCGGCGTGCCACAGTGGCGGCCGCAGCGCGCGACGGCGTACGTCGTCACGCACGGCGCGAGCCGAGTCTCGCTCGACGCCGCGGCGGAGGTTCTCGCCGCCTCCTGACGGTGGCTAGGATCGGGGCGTGACGGAGCGCGCCCTTCTCCTGATCGGCGACATCGGCGGCTACACGCGCTTCATGCGCCTCCACAAGCTCAGCCTCGCGCACGCGCAGGAGAACACCGCGAAGCTGCTCGAGGCGATGATCGACGCCGCGCCACGGCTCGAGCTCGTCGAGATCGAGGGCGACGCGGTCTTCCTCTACGTGGCCGAGCCGGAGGACGATGAGGTGGCGGCGCTCGATCGCGAGCCTCGCCCAGGCGATCCATCTGGCCTTCCACACCGAGCAGCGGCGCCTCGGCGACCTCACGCTCTGCCCGTGCAGCGCGTGCAATCAGATCGGCCAGCTGACCGTGAAGGTCGTCGCCCACCTCGGCGAGGTGGTCGAGCAGAGGGTGCACACGCGGACGACGCTCGCCGGCGTCGGACGTGATCCTCGTCCACCGGATGCTGAAGAACAGCGTGCCCGTCTCCGAGTACCTCCTGCTGACCGACTCGGTCCTCGAGCGCTGCTCGGAGGACGTTCGTACGGCGGTGGTCCCGATCGCCGAGGACCTCGAGGGACTCGGGCGAGCACACGCTCCACTATCTCGACATCCACGCATTTGCAGAGCAGGCGCCGGCACCGAAGAAGAACGTCGCCCGCCGCCTCGCGCTCACGGGCGGTCAGGTCGTGAAGGGCGTGCCGTACCTCGTCGGCGCGAAGAAGGCCGACCGGCCCGATCTCAGCGCGTTCCGACTCGAAGGCCGAGCTTCTGTGGCAGCGACGCGACGAGCGCGCCGGCGCCGAGGCGTGGCGCCCGGACGTCTCCGCCTCCTCGACCGCGAGCATCGCCTTCCGCACGAGGCTGCCGCCGAGGTAGTTGATCGGCTCCGGCGGCAGCTTCCTGATCGGCGCGTCGACGAGCGGCAGCCGCGTCCAATCGTCGTCCTGCCCGAGCGCGAGCGAGGCGAGGATCTGGCCGCCGAGCCAGCTCGGGCCGACGCCGTTTCCGGTGTAGCCGGCGCCGTAGTGGATCCGCGTGCCGGGCACGGTGCCCGAAGACAGGGCAGGTGATCGGCGGACACGTCGATCGGCCCGCCCCACGCGTGCTCGACGCGTGCGCCGGCGAGGCCCGGCGAGCAGCGCGCGCAGGCCGGCCTCGGCGCGCGCGCCCGTCCCGCGGTCGTGAGGTGAAACGCTCGTCGATTCTGCCCGCCGAAGCCGATCGGGCCCGAGCCGGAGCCCATCAGCACGCGGCCGTCCTCGCGTCGTCCGGAAGTAGTGGAGGAACATCCGACAGTCGGTGATCGCCTCGCCGCCCGTCCAGCCGATCTGGGCGAGCAGGTCGGGCCTGGCTCGGTGAGGACGACGTAGCTGCCGAAAGGCGTCAGCAGCCGGCCGAGCGGCCTCCAACCCGCGCTCCACGCGTTCGTCGCGACGACGATCTCCTCGCGCGTGCACGGCGCCGCGGGCCGTCTCGAGCGCCCGTCGCGCGACCGCGTGACGGCGGCGTCCGCTCGTGGAGGCGGACGCCTGCGGCGAGCGCAGCCCGCCGCAGCGCGCGGACGAGGCGCGCCGGCTGCACCGTGGCGCCGTCGCGGTAGAAGACGCCGCGCCGGAAGAGCGGCGAGCGGCAGCGCGCCGCACCTCGGCGGGGCTCAGCGGGACTGCCTCGTCCCCGGCGCCGAGCTCGCGCAGCCAGCTGCCAGCCCGGTCGACGATTCCGATCGTGCGCCGCGGCCGTCGACACCGCGCAGCAGCCCGCCTTCGCGGAGCCACACGTCATCGTCCGAGCGCGCGCACGGCCGCGACTAGCTCCGTCAGACGCGCGTGCGATCGCCAGCGCGCCGTCCCCGCCGAGTAGGTCGCGAGAGCCGCGGCAGGCTCGACCAGTAGCCGTGGAGAAAGCCGCCGTTCCGTCCGCTCGGGCCGATGCCGCAGCGCTCCGCCTCGAGCACGAGCACGTCCAGCCCGGGGCGCGCGCCGCTTCAGCGCGATCGCTGTCCAGAGGCCCGGTGAAGCCGCCGCCGACGATCGCGACGTCGGCCGTCGTCTCATCGTCGAGCGCAGGCTCGCTCGGGATCGAGCGGCGCCTCACGGAGCCACCAGGGCTCGTCGAGCCCCGGCGCGACCGTCGGCAGGCTCACTTCTCGCCGGGACGACGAGCAGCGGCAGTGTCGAGCGCTGGACGAGCTTGAGCACGACCGAACCGAGCAGCGCGCCGGTGATCGCGCCCTCGCCGACGGTGCCGACGGCGATCATGCTCGCGTCCCACGTCGCTCGGCGACGAGCAGGATCAGCCTCGGCGGGCTTCCCGGAGACGATCGTGCGACTCGACCTCGATCCCCGCCGCCTCGAGAGCGGCGACGGCGCGTGCACCGCGTGCTCCCCCACCATTGCTCGCAGCGCGCTCGCCGATCGTCCCCTCCTGGATGCCCCCGAGCGGGTTGACGTGGTAGGCGTAGACGACGTCGACCTTCGCGCCGAGGGCCGGACGCGACCCGCGTCGTCTCCGCGAGCGCGGCGTTGGCCGACTCCGAGCCGTCGTAGCCGAGGACGATCGAGCCGCTCACAGCCGCATCTCCGCGTCAGCCGTCTCCCGCTTGCGGCGGAAGAAGTCGGGGCTCGATCTCCACTGGAGAAGCATCAGCACCACGCCGAGGATCAGGCCGATCACCGCAATAGCGAGCGGCGGCTGCATGCCGAGGAACGACTTGCCGGAATACGAGTTCTCGGGGTTGTTCAGGTCGATCACGGACTTCACGAAGATGTAGCCCATGATGATCGCGCCGAGCGCCGGGCCGAGGCCGGCGAGCACGAATGTCCGCAGGTCGTTGAAGAGCGCCTTGCGGAAGTAGATGACGCAGGCGACGCCGGTGATCCCGAGGTAGAAGACGATCATCAGGCCGGTGGCGGTGATCGAGTCGTTGAGGATGTTCGAGCTGACCAGCGTCAGAAGGACGTAGTAGACGATCGAGATCACGCCGAACGCGATCGTCGCGAAGCCCGGCGTCAGATGCTCGCGATGGATCGACGCGAACGCGCTTCGGCGCCGCGCCGTGGGCGGCCATCGAGAGCGCGGCGCGCGTGCCGGGGAGGATCGTCGTCTGCGTGGAGGCGGAGGCGGACGTGAGGATGGCGATGATCAGGAGCTTGTCCAGGCCGTACGGCATCACGTCCTGCCCGAGCGGGTTCAAGCACCTCGTCCGCGTTGTCCTCGAGGAACTTCGTCCCGTGGACGGCGAGCGCCGCGTACGAGACGCCGATGTAGATCGCCGAGCAGGAGCAGCGTGCTGACGACGCCGGCGATCCCCGGCGTCCGCGTTGCGTCCTCCGTCTCCTCGTTCACGGCGACGGCCGTGTCCCACCCCCAGTAGATGAAGATCGCCGTCAGCACCCCGGCGGTCATCGCCGTCGCGGAGACGTCGAACGGATTGAGCCAGCTCAGGCTCGGGTCGACCGAGTCGGGGAAGTCGCCGTTGTAGACCTTGCACGAGGGCGATCACCACGAACAGCGCGAGCGTGATGATCTCCGCGCCGAGCAGGAACCACTGCGTCTCGGCCGAGAGCTCGATGCCGATGTAGCAGATCCAGCGTCATCACGACGATCCAGAGCACGCCGACGACGGTCACCCAGAACGTGCTGTTCGCGAGATGGTCGGCGCCGAAGAGGAGGAACGTGTACTGGCCGGCGATCTGGGAGAGGCTCGCCATCACGAGGATGTCGGCGAGCAGGAGCGCCCAGCCGGCGATCCAGCCGGATCGCGGCCCGATCCCCTTCGTCACCCACGTGAACGTCGTCCCGCAGTCCGGGTCGACCCGGTTCATCGAGTAGTACGAGCCCGCGATCAGGAACATCGGGACGAACGCGACCAGCAGCGCCGCCGGCGCCTGGAAGCCGACCGCGATCACGACGAACCCGAGCGAGGCGGCGAGGCTGTAGCCGGGCGCCGTCGAGGCGACGCCGATGACGACGCTCGAGACGAACCCGATCGCGCCGGTCTTCAGACCCTTCTCGAGCGGGGCGCCGTGGAGATCGTCCGGTTGGCGGCAGTGCCTCGATCGCCGCCCTCATCTGTCCCAGCTCCTTCCACGCCTCGGCGAGCGTCTCGCCGAGCACGGCGACTATACGATCGAACTCCTCCTGGCGCGCGACGAGCGGCGGCGAGATCTGGATCACGGGATCGCCGCGATCGTCGGCGCGGCAGATCAGCCCGCGCTCGTAGAGCGCACGCGAGAGGAAGCCGCGCAGCAGCCACTCGCACTCGTCGTCGGAGAACGTCGTCCGCGTGTCCTTGTCGCGCACGAGCTCGATCGCGTAGAGGAAGCCGGCGCCGCGCACGTCGCCGACGATCGGCAAGTCGAGGAGCTGCTCGAGCGTCGAGCGGAACCGCGCCTCGTGCTCGCGCACGCCCTCGACGATCCGCTCGCGCTTCATGATCTCGATGTTCTTCAGCGCGATCGCGCACATCACCGGGTGGCCGCCGAACGTGATCCCGTGGGAGAACATCGACGTGTCCTCGAGGAACGGCTCCATCACGCGGTCGGTGGCGACGACGCCGCCGATCGCAGCGTACGAGGACGACAGGCCCTTCGCGCACGTGACGAGGTCGGGGCGGATGTCGTAGCGCTCCGACCCGAACCAGTAGCCGAGTCGCCCGAACCCGGTGATCACCTCGTCCGCGGAGAGGAGGATGTCGTACTCCGTGCACAGGTCGCGGACGCCGCGCCAGTAGCCCTCCGGCGGTGTGAAGCAGCCGCCCGCGTTCTGGACGGGCTCCATGTGCACCAGGCACACCGTCTCCGGGCCCATCGCGAGGATCGTCGTCTCGAGATCTTCGAGCAGGAGCGCGGTGAACTCCTCCTCGGTTTCCTCGGGCGGGCGGTGGTAGCGGTTCGTGTTGCGGACGTGGCGGACCTCGGAGACGAGCGGCTCGAACGGCGTACGGATCGCAGGGATCCCGTTCAGCGACAGCGCGCCGAGCGTCGTGCCGTGATACGCGATGTGTCGCGCGATCGCCTTGTAGCGCCGCGGGCGGGCTTTCGCCGCCGCGACGATCGCGTCGTGCTCGACCTCGGGCTCCTGGACGCCTGCCCGCGCCACCGGTGTGACGACGGAACGGAAGTTGCTCTGCCCGCTCGCGACGTAGTACTGCCGCGCGAGCTTCCACGCCGACTCGACGGCCTCCGAGCCGCCCGAGCAGAAGAACACGCGGTTGAGATCGCCCGGCGCGAGCGTAGCGCCACCTCGCTTGCGAGCTCGATCGCGCGAGGATGCGAGTACGACCAGTTCGTGTAGAACGGCAGCTCGCGCATCTGCTCGAGCGCCGCCTGGCCGATCTCCTCGCCGAACGAGTAGCCGACGTTGACGGAGAAGAGCCCGGCGAGCGCGTCGAGATAGCGCTTCCCGTGCACGTCTTCGAGGTAGCAGCCTTCGCCGCGCACGATGACCGGGACGTCTTGCCTCGCCCCACCCATGCGCGTGAAGTGGAGCCAGAGGTGGTCACGCGCAGCCTGCTGGAGCTGCTCGGGCGACAGTCCCTCCGTCGGGGTCGTCACGCCTCCGCTCCGGCCGGCACGAGACCTTCCTCGTCGACGTCGAGCGGGATGTCGACCTGCTGGCGCCGCACGGGTGCGCCGAGCACGTAGCCGACGACGGCGAGGAGCGTGATCACGCCGAGCGTGCCGAGCGTGAACGCCTCGAAGCGCGTGCGGGACAGGCCCCACGTGTCCTCGAAGTCGTACGGGATGTCGGCCCACTTCTCGATCGTCCCGGGGAAGATCGCCACCCACGAGCCGAGCGCAACCCACGCCGTGCACAGGCCGGCGGCGACCCACATTCCGATCTCGCCGAGCGGCATGCGGTACGGCCGGTGGACGTCACCGAACTTCCGGCGCAGGACGATCGCGGCCGGAAAGACCCAGAGGTACGAGATCAGCGTCGTCGAGATCGCAATGTAGAGCACGGCGTTGAACGCGGCCGCGGTCGACTCGTTCTCGAGCAGCTTGATCGCGAAGACCGTGAAGATCGATGCGACGACGCCGGACATGAGGTTCACGCGGACAGGTGTCCCGAGCCTCTTGTGGAACACGCCGAAGAAGCCCGGCGCAGCACCGTCGTACGCCGCGACCGCCTGCACGCGGTCGGAGCCGATCATCCAGACCGCCCCCGACGTCATCAGCGTGAAGATGAACCCGAGCGCAGTGAGCATGAACAGCCATGTGCCCGCACTGCCGTAGACGGTGAAGACCGCGGCGATCGCGTCGATGAAGCCACCTAGCCCCGTGACGGCGTCGATCGGGAGCACGAGGAGGATGCAGAAGACGGGAATCGCGTAGAGGGCTACGCCCGATGATCGCCGCTACGGGCGACTGCGATCGGAACGTCGCGCTGCGGATTGACCATCTCCTCTGCGGCGCCGTTCTGTAGCTCGAAGCCGACGTAGTTGAAGAGGAGGAGCGGCACGAGCGCGAGGAAGATCGCACTCGATCGGCTTGAGATCGCTCGCCGCGATCCCGTGGACGCCGTGCTTCCCGGCGTAGACGATCACCGAGATCGAGAAGAAGCCGAGCACGGCGATGCGCATGAATGCGCCGGCCGTCGGGATCCACTTGCCATAGCGAAGCGACGCGATTGCGACGATGATCGAGAACCAGATGAAGGCGAGCTTGAAGGCGTAGTCGCCCGGCGTGCCCGTGCCGATGTTCGGCAGGTGGTCCGACGTCACCCACGCGGCCGTCGCGATGAACGCGAGCGAGCCACCGACCCACAGCGGGTTCGTGATCCAGTAGTAGACGGCCGCGATCGCCGCAGAGAAGCGCCCGAACGCGAGTTTCGACCACTCGTACGGCCCGCCCTCCTGCGTGAACGCGCTCCCGACCTCGGACATCAGCAACGCGTACGGGAGGACGAAGACGACGGCCAGCACGATCAGCCACGTGAAGCCCTGACCTCCGTTCGATGCCACGATGCCGAGCGTGTCGAGCCCGACGAACGCGCAGATCGTGAAGAAGAGCATGTCGAAGCGCCGGAAGGCCTTCTGTAGCTTCTTCTTCTCCTCGAGCGCGAGCGCTGTCGTGTGCTCGACGGGCTGAGGGTGTGCCAAGGCCGCCATCGTTCCTCCCTATTCGATTTCGTCCGCGTCGACCGGGTTGGCACCCCAGTCGTAGACCTGCTTGCAAAGCTCGAGGTAGAGGAAGGTCTCGGTGGACGCAACGCCGTCAAGGCCTCGAATGCGGCTCGTCAGGTCGAGCAGATGCCGACGGTCGACGCACACGAGCTCGACGAGCACGTCGAACTGGCCCGCGGTGACGACGACGTAGCCGGCCTCGTCCCAGCGGGCGATCTCCTCCGCCACGGGCTCAGGCGAGCCGACCGTGCGTACTGCCACCATCGCCTCGCGTCGAAGCCGAGGCCCGAGGGGATTGGTGACGCCGGTGACCTGGAGAATTGTCGTCGTCGCAGAGCCGTGCGTAGCGAGCGCGCACAGTGGCCTCGGACACGTCGAGGCCGGCGGCGATGCGACGGAACGGCTCCCGCCCGTTGCGCTGGAGCGCTTCGATGATCGCGCGGTCTACGGCGTCGAGCTGCCGCGGCGTCGAGACGGGCCCTCGCCGCGCCTGCGTGTTGCTGATCGAGAAGGCCGCATCTCCTCGCAATGCGAAGTGCTACCTATCACCTTCCACGCGTTGCGTCAACGGGGACCGGGCCGTCCGGCTAGGCGAGCTTTACCGCGACGTGCTTGATGCGGGTGTACTCCTCCATCGAGTAGATCGACATGTCCTTTCCGTAGCCCGACTCCTTGAAGCCGCCGTGCGGCATCTCCGAGGTGAGCGGGAACAGGTGCTCGTTGACCCAGACGGTGCCGAAGTCGAGCTTCGCGGCCACCTTCAGCGCTCGCCCCACGTTCTCGGAGAAGACCGAGGCGGCGAGGCCGTAGCGGACGCCGTTCGCCATCGCGATCGCCTCCTCGTCCGACGAGAAGCGCTGCATCGTCACGACCGGGCCGAAAACCTCGCTGCTGCACGATCTCCGAGTCCTGGTCGACGTCGGTGACGATCGTCGGCTGCACGAAGAAGCCGCGGTCGCCGACGGTACCGCCTCCGGTGACGATGGTCGCCTTCGCGTCGACCGCGCGCTCGAGGAAGCCGAGGACGCGGTCGCGCTGCTCGGCCGAGATGAGCGGGCCCATGTCGACGTCCTCGCCCTCGGTCGGGTCGGCCACCTTCATCGCCTCGACGGCTGTCACCGACTCGGCGAGCACGTCGTCGTACACGCCCTCGTGGACGATGATCCGCGAAGACGCGGTGCAGTCCTGGCCGGTGTTCCAGTAGCCCCCGATCTTGACCGCCTCTGCGACGATGGCCGGATCGGCGTCGTCGAGCACGACCATCGGCGCCTTGCCGCCCAGCTCGAGATGCACGCGCTTGAGGTTGTCCGCGGCGTTGCGCGCGATCGTCTTGCCCGTCTCGACGTCGCCGGTCAGCGACACGAGCCGGATCTCTGGATGGCGGACGAGCCTGTCGCCGACGGGTACGCCGTCGCCGGTGACCACCTGGACGACGCCCGGCGGCACGACGTCCTGCGCCAGCTCGAAGAAGCGCAGCGTCGTCAGCGGCGTCTGCTCGGCGGGCTTGAGGATCTGGACGTTGCCGGCAGCGAGCGCCGGGCCGAGCTTCCAGACCATCATCATCAGCGGGTAGTTCCAGGGCGTGATCCCGGCGACGATGCCGAGCGGCTCGCGTCGGACGATCGACGTGTAGCCCTCGACGTACTCGGCGGCGGACTTGCCCTCGAGGTTGCGCGCTGCGCCGGCGAAGAAGCGGAGGTTGTCGGCGGAGAACGGGATCTCGTCGCGCGCGATCGACGCCGGCTTGCCGACGTTCAGCGACTCGAGCTGCCACAGCTCCTCGGCGTTCTCCTCCATGACGTCGGCGAGCGCGTAGCAGGAGCTCCATCCGGTCCTTCGGCGTCTTGTTGCGCCACTCGTCCCAGGCGTCGCTCGCCGCGTCGATCGCCCGCTCGACGTCGTCCTCCGAGCCGCGCGGCACCTCCGCGATGACCTCGCCGGTCGACGGGTTCAGCACCTCCATCGTCTCGCCGTCGAGCCGCGTCGACCCACTCGCCGCCGACGAGGTTCTTGTGCTTCGTCACCGTCACCGCCATCTCGACGACCTCCTCGCCTTTGCCCGAAACCCTACGCTCACCCAGCGACATTCGCCCAGGCCTTCTGCCACCGCGTACGGAACGCACTTCTTCGTCGGCCGCCGAAGCCGCAGCGCGCGACCGGCGTCTTCCAGAAGCGCGAGCGCGCTTGATGAAGGACGGGCGGCGCTGCGGCGTGGTACGCCGCGCAGGAGCCCCGCCTCGGCCGCCTCCAGCAGCGTGCAGGCGCCCGGGTTCGCCGGCGACTCGCGGAGCGCGAGCGACTCCGTCGCCTGGACCGTCGGCGGTCAGGACGTACTGGAGCCACTTGTACGCGCAGTTCGGATGCGCCGCCTTGCGCCGCGAGCATCCAGCTGTCGGCCCAGGCGGTCGAGCCCTCCCGCGGGACACGAGCTCGGCCGACGGGCACGTTCGCGGCCTGCAGCACCTGACCCTGGTACGGCCACGCAGCGCCGACGACCGCCGCGCCGGTGCGGAAGTCCTGGATCTGCTCGGTCGCGTACTCCCAGTAGCGCCTGACGAGCGGCCGCTGGCGCCTGAGCAGCGCCACGGCCGCGTCGAACTGCGGCTTCGTCAGCTCGTACGGATCGCCGATCCGCAGACCCGGAACTGGTGCTCGCGGAGGTAGTGCGCCGCGTCCGCGATCTGCATGGGGTTGTCCGGAATCGAGATCCTGCCCTTGAAACGGTCGTCGTAGACGGCGCGCCACGTCGACGGCGCGGGCTTCGCACGCTGGCGGTGGTAAAGGAGCTCGTTCGGCGTCCAGAGGACGGTGATCCCATAGTGCTTGCCGGAGACAGTGTTGAAGGCAGGCGACCGAAGGGATGGCGTGAGCTGGCGCCAGGCCGGCACGCGGGCGACGTCGACCGGCTGGACGAGCTTCTCGGCGATCAGCGTTCCGGCGACATCGCCGGACGGCGAGGCGAGGTCGAATCGCCTCGACTTCAGGAGCCGTTCGAAGTCGGAGGACGAGCCGACGACGGTGCGCGTGATCGTGCAGTGCGTCTGGTTCTCGTAGGCGCGCGCGAAGCTCGGATCGCGAGTAGCCGGGCCACTGCAAGCAGGTCGAGTGCGCCCTCCCCTTTGCCGGTCACGGGCGGAGCAGAAGCGGATCCGATGCCCGACCGCCGGGATCGAGAGCGCCGCGGCGCACGCGGCGGCCAGAGCGATACGCACCCCCCGCACGCCGTCAGCCTAGCCTCGGCCGCCCACGGTCGTCTCGCGTTCCCGCCGTCACCCGCTGCGCGATCCAGACGGGAATGATGGAGAGCACGATCACGAACAGTGCGACGACGTTCACGACCGGCTGCTCGACCGGGCGGAAGAGGTTCGCGAAGATCCAGATCGGCAGGGTCTGCTGCGCGCCCGAGGTGAAGATCGTGACGACCACCTCGTCCCACGAGAGCGCGAAGGCGAGCAAGCCGCCAGCGAGGAGCGCAGTGCGCATCTGCGGGAACGTCACGTGACGGAACGTCTGCCACGAGTCGGCGCCGAGATCCGCGGAGGCCTCCTCGAGCGACCCGGACACGCGGCGAAGACGTGCCTGGGCGTTGTTGTAGACGACGACGACACAGAACGTCGCGTGCCCGATGATGATCGTCAGGAGACCGAAGTCGATGCCGACGGTCTGGTACGTCGTGCGGAGCGCGAGCCCTGTGATGATGCCGGGCAGCGCGATCGGAAGGATGACGACGAGTGAAATCGTGTCCCGCCCGAAGAAGCTGAAGCGTGAGACGGCAAGCGACGCGAGCATCCCGAGCGCGAGCGCCAGAACCGTCGCCCCGAGGGCCGCCTTGACCGATAGCCAGAGCGCGGTCACGTACGCCCTCGTCGTGGTAGGCGACCGAGAACCACTTCGTCGTGAAGTTCTCGATCGGCCAGCTCTGCGTCACGCTCTTGTTGAAGGCGTAGACGGCGATAAGGACGAGCGGCGCGTAGATGAAGAGCAGCGTCAGTCCCGCGCCGAGGCGAAGGAGCACACGCGTCAGACGGGACTCGACCATCGCTACAAGGCCTCGAACGCCTTGAGCTTCTTCGCCACGGCGAGGTACGCGATCATCACGCAGATCGGGACGAGCGTGAACGCCGCGGCCACCGGCAGGTTCGTGCCGTGGTTGTCGTAGATGACCGTGCCGATGAACTGCTCGCTCGTGATGAGCTTCGGCGCGATGTAGTCGCCGAGCGTAAGCGAAAACGTGAAGATCGAGCCGGCAACGACTGCCGGGAACGCGAGCGGCAGCGTGACCTTGAAGAACGTCCGGACCGACCGGCCGCCGAGATCGGCCGACGCCTCGAGCAAGCGACTGTGGGATCCGCTCGAGCCCGGCGTAGATCGGGCAGGATCATGAACGGCAGCCAGAGGTAGGTGAAGACGAGCCAGAGGCCCGTCGTCGAGTAGCCGTCGAACGAGAGGCCGAACGGGATCGAGCGCCCAGTTGAACACGCCCGCGCCGGAGAGGATCGTCCGCCACGCGTACGCCTTGACGAGGTAGCTCGCCCAGAGCGGCACGAGCACGGCGACGACGAGGAGGTTCCGCCGCCGCGGCGTCGCGACGCGGGCCATGTAGTACGCGATCGGGAACGCGAGCACGGCGTCGGCGACCGTGACGAGCGCCGCCATCTTGATCGTGCGCCACGCAACCTCGCGGTAGACGTTTCCGTCGAGACTGAGCCAGTCTCCGAAGACCCGCCGGAAGTTGTCGAGCGTGAACGTGTGCACGACCTCGGACGTGAACGGGTCGACGTTCCAGACGGACGCCATCAGGAGCACGAGCAGCGAGCCGAGGTAGGCAACAGCGAACAGTCCGAGCGGCAATGCGAGGAGCAGTGCCAGCGTCAGGCGCGGATGCCCGTAGAAGTACGTGGAGAGTCGCCGCCCCAGCGTCTGCCGGGGCGGCGACTGCTCAGACGAGGCCGGAGTCACGGCCGGGCGAGCTCTCGCCCTCTACCCGCGGATCTCCGTCCAGGCGTTCACCCAGTCCTGCTGCGTCTTGCAGGTGCCACCCTGCCCTCCGCAGTCGGCCGTGGGCGTCGTCCAGAAGTAGATGTCCTTCCAGAAGCTCTCGTCGCTTGCGTGGAAGTCCGTGCAGAAGTTCTTGTCCGTCGTGTAGTCGCACGCCTTCGGGTTCGAGGGCGCCTCGCCGAACCACTCCGCGACCTTCGCGTTCGCCTGCGGCGAGATGATGTAGTTCATCCAGAGGTACATGCAGTTCGGATGGGTGGCCTTCGAGTAGATCATCCAGGTGTCCGACCAGCCCGTCGTCCCTTCCTTCGGCTTCGTCATCTCGACCGGCTTCTTGTCGCCCTTGAGGATGTTCACCTGGTACGGCCAGGTCGTGCCGACGACGACGTCCTTGTTCGCGTACGACTGGATCTGCTTCGCGTAGTCGCCCCACCACTCGCCGACGTTCGGCTTCAGGGTCTTCAGCAGGTCGACGGCGGCGTTGAACTGCTCCTCGTTCAGCTGGTACGGGTTGTCGATCCCGAGGTCGGGTTGCGTCGCCTTGAGGTAGACGGCGGCGTCCGCGATGAAGATCGAATCGTCGTAGATCGAGATCTTCCCCTTGTACGGGTTGTTCGCGTTCCAGATCACGGACCAGCTGTCGGGCGCCGGCTTGACGTCGTCCGACCGCCACGCGAGGACGTTCCAGCCGCGGCCGTGCGGCACGCCGTACGGCTGCGCCGTCCCGCGAGTTGTAGTCCTGGTTCTTGATGCCCTTCGGGACGTCGGCGAAGTTCGGGATCAGGTCCGTATTGATCGGCGCGACGTCGCCGCGCTCCATCAGCCGGACGCTCGCGTTGCCGGAGGCCGAGACGCCGTCGTACTGGCCGGTCGAGATGTCAGCTCGATCATCTCGTCCGACGTCGCGCCGTCCTTCGTCCTGACCGTGCAGCCCGTCTCCTTCGTGAACTGGTCGCCCACGACTTGTCCGAATAACCGGCCCATTCCACGAGGTTGACCTGACCTTCGTCCTTCGCCTTCTGCTGGATCTCGTCGAGCGACGAGCCGAGGCCCGCGACCTGCCAGTCGCGGACGAGCTCGAGCCTCCCCCGCCGCAGCCGGAGGCCGCAAACGCGAGCGCGCCGACCACCGCCGCGATGGCCGCGTGCGCCACGTGTCTCCGTCGAACCTTCCTCATTCGTCTCCCTCCCTTTCCTCCTGTTCGATGACGTACATGTGCTCCGGCCGCCAGGCGAGGCTCGACGTGGCGACCGCGCTCGCTCTGTCGAGTCGCCGGCGAAGCTCTCGACGTTCTGCCGCACGACGGTCAAGCGTGCCGCCCGCAGTCGAGGTCGACGATGTACCGCGTGACCGAGCCGATGTAGACCACCTCCCGCACGACGCCGCGTTCCGTCTCGTCGCCCGCATCGGGCTTCGCCCCGTGCCGCGAGCATGCGGATCTTCTCCGGTCGTACCGTGAACCGCCGCCGCGCGCTCGAGAACATTCGAGACGCCGACGAACCCGGCGACGAACGCGGTCGCGGGATGCTCGTAGACCTCGACCGGACGTGCCGATCTGGTCGATGCGGCCGTGGCTGAAGACGGCGATGCGGTCGCTCATCGTCAGCGCCTCTTCCTGGTCGTGCGTGACGTAGATGAAGGTGATTCCCGACCTCCTGCTGGATGCGCTTCAGCTCGATCTGCATCTCCTGGCGCAGCTTGAGGTCGAGCGCGCCGAGCGGCTCGTCGAGCAGCAGCACGCGCGGATGGTTGACGAGCGCGCGCGCGAGCGCGACGCGCTGCCGCTGGCCGCCCGAGAGCTGCGCCGGGCTTGCGCTCGCCGTACTCCGGCGAGCCGGACGATCTCGAGCGCCTCCTCGACGCGCGTCGCGCGCTCGCGCCTTCGGCGACGCGCTTCACCTTCAAGCCGTACTCGACGTTCTCGCGCCACGGTCATGTGCGGAAAGAGCGCGTAGTCCTGGAAGACGGTGTTCACGTCGCGGTCGTACGGCGGCATTGCGCGCCACGTCCTCGCCGCCGAGGAAGATCTGCCCCTCGTCGGGCGTGCTCGAAGCCCGCGATCAGGCGCAGCGTCGTCGTCTTGCCCGAGCCCGACGGGCCGAGCAGCGTGAAGAACTCGCCGCGCTCGATCTCGAGGTCGATCGAGTCGACGGCGACGACGTCGCCGAACGTCTTGCGAACGCCGACGAGCCGGACGTCGGGCGCCTGCTCGCCGGCTTCCGGAGCGTCTCCGCTAGGACGCTCCGTCGCTTGCGTCGACAAGCGCCTCCTCCAGGATCGAGAGCCCTCGTCCACGTCCTCGTCGGCCACGAGGATCGGCACGAGGATGCGGATCACGTTGCCGTAGAGGCCGCACGAGAGCAGGACGAGCCCTCGCTCGCGCGCGAGCTCCGTCGTCCGCTTCGCGACGCTCGCCGCCGGCGTCCTTCGTCTCCCGGTCCGTCGACGAGCTCGAGCGCGAGCATCGGGCCGAGCCCGCGCACCTCGCCGACCGTCGCGACGCGCGCCGCGATCTCCTCGAGCCGGCGGCGCAGATCCGCTCGCCGAGCTCGTCCGCCCGCGCGCCGGAACTCGGGCGGTCGCGACCTCGTCGAGCACGGCGACGGCGGCCGCGCACGAGAGCGGGTTGCCGCCGAACGTGCCGCCGAGGCCGCCCGGGTGGGACGGCGTCCATCACGCTCGGCGCGCCCGGTGACGCCCGCGAGCGGCAGGCCGCCGCCGAGCGACTTGCCGGAGACGAGCAGGTCCGGCTCGACGCCGTAGTGCTCGATCGCCCAGCACGGGCCCGTGCGGCCGACGCCCGTCTGCACCTCGTCGTCGACGTAGAGGATCCCGTGCCGCGTCGCAGCAGCTCGCGCAGCCGGCCGGGAAGTCGCGCGGCATCGGGATGAAGCCGCCCTCGCCCTGCACGGGCTCGAGCACGACGCAGGCGACCGACTCCGGGTCGACGTCCGCTCGGAAGAGCGTCCTCGAGCGCCGTCGATCGCGTCGTCGGATCGAGACGCCGCGGTACGGGTACGGCGCCGGCGCGCGGTAGACCTCCGGCGCGAACGGCCCGAAGCCCTGCTTGTAGACGAGCTTGCTCGTCATCGTCATCGTCAGCAGCGTCCGGCCGTGGAAGGCGTCGGTCGAAGACGATCACCGCCGGCCGGCCGGTGGCGGCGCGCGCGATCTTGACCGCGTTCTCGATCGCCTCGGCGCCCGAGTTGACGAGGACGCGCTTCTGCTCGCTCGCCCGCGCACGGCGAGAGCTCGGCAAGCCGCCGGCAGACGTCGACGTACGGCTCGTAGCGCCCCGACCATGAAGCACTGGTGGAGGTAGCGGTCGACCTGCTCGTGGATCGCCGCGACGGCGCGCGGCGAAGCCGTGGCCGGTGTTCTGGCAGCCGATGCCGCCGGCGAAGTCGATGTAGCTCCTTGCCGTCGACGTCGCGGATCCGGGCGCCCTCCGCGCGGTCGACGACGAGTGGCGAGGCGACACACCGCGCGCGACGTACCGCGCCCGCTCGGCGAGGATGCGCTGCGTCTCTGTCTGCTCTGTCGTCGCCACGCCTGGTTCCGCGAAGGCAGGATTCTATGCGCACTCGCGCCGCGCTACCGTCCGTCACACTTTTCGGCGATGCGCATGTACAGCAGACGGGGCGTGATCGCCGCGAGCGCGACGCTCGCGGCGGCAGCAATCGGCGCGCGGAGACCACGCGCGTACGCCGCGCCCCCCGCGAAGACGCTCCGCTTCTACGACTGGATCGGCTACGTCCACCCGCGCACGTACACCGCATTCACCAAGGCGACCGGGTTCGCGGTCGAGCGCTCGTACTACACGTCGAACGAGGCGCTCGAGGCACGCCTGAAGGCGGGGCCCCACGCCTACGACCTCGCAGTCCCGACGGGCTACATGGTCGAGACGCTCGCCGCCGCGAAGATGCTCATGCGGATCGACTGGACGAAGCTGCCCACGGTGAAGAAGACGATCGACCCGCAGTTCCGCGGCCTGCCGTGGGACCCGCGCGACGAATGGTCGGTGCCGAAGGACTGGGGCACGACGGGCTTCGTCTACCGCACCGACCTGATCAAGGAGCGGCCGCGCACGTGGGCGCAGTTCTTCGCGCTGTTCAAGAAGCACCCGCGCAAGCTGACGCTGCTCGACGCGCCGGCGGAAGTGGTCGGCGCCGTCGCGCTGATGATGGGCTACTCGTTCAACACTGAAGACGCGAGCGAGCTCCAGAAGGTGAAGCGCTTCCTGCTCGACCTCCGGCCGCTCGTCCACTCGATCGACTCGACGGCGTACACGGCGTCGATCATCAAGGGCAAGGCGTACGGCGGCCTTGCATGGAACGGGGACGGTCTCGAGGTGATCGCAAAGACGCCGGAGAACAAGGCCGAGTACGTCGTCGCCAAGGAGGGCGGCGAGCTCTGGGTCGACGCGTACGTGATCCCCCGCGGCGCGCGGAACGCGCCGGGCGCGCACGCGTGGATCGACTTCGTCTACAAGCCGACCAACAACGCATACGAGACGGCCTTCACCTTCTTCGGCTCACCGCTCCGGCGGAGCCTGCTCGACGATGTCCTCAGCCCGACGATCCTCGAGAACCCGGACGTGTTCCCGGCACCCGCGACGATGAAACGCCTCGAGCCGAGCGCGCTCACCCAGGCGGGCATCCTCGCGCGGAACCGCATCTGGGCAGCATTCAAGGGGTAGGCTCGGGCCGTGGACGTCGGCGGGCCACGGATCAGCCTCGACGAGCTTCGGCTCGCAGCCCGGAACCACGCGCTGCCGCTCGAGGCGCTCCGCTACCCGATCACGCCGACCGGGCTCCACTACCTCCTGATCCACTACGACATCCCGCTCGTCGACGCGCAGACGTACCGCCTCGAGGTCGGAGGTCTCGTGGCATCACCGCTGTCACTATCGCTCGACGACCTGCGCGGGCTGCCGGCGATCGAGGTGGCGGCGACGATGGAGTGCGCCGGCAACGGTCGCGCGCTGATCGAGCCGGCCGTCGTCAGCCAGCCGTGGGTCCAGGAAGCGGTCGGAACGGCGAGCTGGCGCGGCGCGGCCCTCGCCGACGTGCTCGGTCTCGCAGGTGTGACGGAGACGGCGACGGACGTCGTCTTCACCGGCTGGGACCACGGCTTCGAGGGCGAGTCCGAGCAGGACTACCAGCGCGGGCTGCCGCTCGACGACGCCTGCCGGCCCGAGGTCCTGCTCGCTTACGAGATGAACGGGGCGCCGCTCCTGCCCCAGCACGGCTTCCCCCTCCGCGTGGTCGTTCCGGGGTGGTACGGGATGACGAGCGTCAAGTGGCTGCGCTCGATCACCGCCACGGACACGCCGTTCGAGGGCTACTACCACACGTCCTCGTACCGGGTCCGGACGTCGGAGGACGACCCCGGCGAGCCGGTCTCGCGCGTGCTTCCCCGCTCGCTGATGATCCCGCCCGGCTATCCCGAGTACATGACCCGCGAGCGGCGGCTGCACGCCGGACCGTGCACGATCGCCGGCCGTGCGTGGTCGGGGCAGGGCGCGATCACGGCTGTCGACTTCTCCGCCGACGGCGGCGAGACATGGCGCGCCGCCAAGCTCGAGCGGGACGTCGACTCCGACTGGGCCTGGCAGAGGTGGACGATCGACTGGGATGCCACGCCAGGCGCGTACGAGCTCTGCTGCCGCACACGCGACGAAGCAGGAAACGAGCAACCCCTGGGACCCGTCTGGAACCTGGGTGGCTATGTGAATAACGCGATCCAGCGCGTGCCCGTCACCGTCGTCTGAGCCGCGGGGCGGCATGCGCGCTTTCTTTACGCGGACGCTGAGGGCGGTGAAGCTCGTCCTCCTCGACGGCAAGATCCCCCGCTTGCTGCGGTGGGGCGGTGCCGTCGGCGTGGCGCCGATCCCCGGGCCCTTCGACGAGGCCGTGCTGCTTCTCGTCGCGTGCGTCCTCTGGCTCTTCTACCGTGACCGGCTCAGGGACGCGTGGCACCGCACGGCGCCGCCCGTCGCCGTCGAGCCCTCGTAACCGCGACGACGTCGAGCTCTGGAGCGGCAACCGCGAGACCTGGCGCGGCGCGTTCTGGGGCCGCGAGTCGCTCTTCTGGTGGACGATCCGCCATCACCGCTCCCGACAGCGACGCTGGCCCAAGCGCTTCAGCGCCCTCCCGAACCTCACGGTCGTCCGATTGCGAACACCAATGGCCGTTACACGGTTCCTCGCCGTCGCTTCACCGTGACCGTGAAAGCCGCCTTCCCGGTGTTGCCGCTCGAGTCGGTCGCGCCGAGGACGTGGCTCAGCGGAGGCCGCGAACCGCGTAGGCGGAGATCGGGCGGCCGAACCCCTTGATCTCCAGCTCGCCGACCGGGTCCGCGTCGACCGCCTCCTCGACTGCGCCAAAGGCGCGCTGGCCGACGAGGATCTGGCCACCCTCGGCGACCGTGCTGAGCCGTGACGCGAGATTCGACACGGGACCGAGCGCTCCGTAGTCGTAACGGCCCTCGAACCCGATGCGTCCGAGCGTCGCGTACCCGGCTTCGATCCCGACACCGAGGTCGAGTGTCATGCCCCGCTTCCGCCAAGTCTCACCGAGCTCGCCAAGTCGTTCTCGGGCGGCGAGGGCGAAGCGGACCGCCTCGAGCTCGTGGTCGGAGACCGCCATCGGATCGTTGAAGAAGACCATCACGCCGTCTCCTGCGAAGTGCTCCAGCGTGCCCTCGTGTTTCCAGACCAGCCGGCCGAGAGCGTCGTGGTACTCGCGCAGGACTTCGAAGAGATCTTCCGGCGCGGCAGTCTCCGCGAACGAGGTGAAGCCGCGAAGGTCGCAGAATAGGCACGTGATGTACGAGCGGTGGCCGGCGAGCAACTGCTCCCCTCGTTCCGAGGAAATGAGCTCGGCGACCTGAGGAGAAAGGAAGCGCGCCAGCTCCGTCCGCTGGCGCTCGACCGCCTCGATCAGTCGGGTGTTCGCGATCGCGATGGCGGCCTCGTCGGCGAACGTGCGGACGAGCTCGACCTCGTCGTCTGCGAACAGCCCCGGGGTGGTTCGGCCTACGCCTATTACGCCGATCAGCTCACCGTCGAGAAGGATCGGGACCCCGAGCAGCGCCCCGTAGGGGATGATCTCCTGGCCGCCGTACGAGTATTCGGGGTCGTCCACGAGATTCGGGATCTGCACCGTCTCACCTGTGAGGGCGACGCGACCGACTACGGTCGTCCGGTCACGCGCGTGTGGATGGTCACGGTCGTACTGCACGTGAGCCTCCCCCACGGCCTCGGTATAGGCCTGGAGGTAGAGGAGATCCCCTTGAGCCATGAACAGCTCAGCATCCTCTCCTCGGCAGAGGCGCATCGTGGCATTGACGATCTCGTCGAGGACCGGCTGCAGACCCTCCGACCGCGCCACCTGGCGCAGAACGTCGTGGATCGCGCGCCGCTGCTCCCGGAGGCTCTCGACCTCGCGGACGGATTCCTCGGCGTCGGCCGGGCGTTCGGTCACGACCGGAGTTTGGGGATGATGTCGCGGCCGTAGACCTCGAGCGTCGCCTCCTGGCCCGAGGTCATGAGGTAGATGTTCCACTGGTCGACGCCCGCGGCCTCGAGCCGCCGGAGCTTCTCGACGTGTTGCTCGGGCGTGCCGAGGATGCAGAAGCGCTCGCACGTCTCGTCGTCGATCTGCTTGCCATGCTCGGCGCCGACGCGGCTGTGCTCCGAGTAGTCGTAGCTCGCTCGCTCCATCCGCTCGACGTAGTCCACGAGCCCGTGCGGGAGCGTCGAGGGATCGTGCTTCGAGATCACGTCGAAGACATGGTTCGAGACCATGGCCGGGAACCAGCGCACCTGCTCGCAGGAGTCGGCCATGTCGTCGGAGACGTGCGCGGGCGCGCAGGCAATGACCTTGATCGCGGCGGGGTCGCGGCCAGCCTCCTCAGCAGCTGCCCGCACCTGGCCGACGATCCACTCGATGATCTCCGCGTCGGCGAGCTGGATGATGATCCCGTCGGCGACGCGGCCCGCGACCGCGAGCACGCGCGGCCCGTAGCCGGCGACGTAGACAGGGATCTCCGGCTGCCCCTGCGCCCACTCGAGCTGGACGTCGAAGTCGTTCCAGCGCACGGGCTTCCCGTTCGCAAGCTCCTTGATCATCGTCGTCGCGCGCTCAAACTCGTCCACCTTGACGGGCTTCTGGCCGATCGTCCTGCGCGCCGAGTCGCCGCGCCCGATGCCGATCACCATCCGCCCGCCCGAGATCGCCTGCAGCGTGGCGAACGCGCTCGCTGTCACCGTCGGCTCCCGCGTCCCCGGGTTCGTGACGTTGAGGCCGAGCTTGAGCGTCGACGTCTCGAGCGCGGCCATCGTCAACAGCGGGTACGGGTCGTGCCAGAGGACGTGCGAGTCGTACGTCCAGCCGTAGTCGAAGCCGCTGTCGCTCGGCGAGCGCGAGCAGCTCGACCACGCGGCTCGCAGGCGGGTCGGGCAGGACGGTGACGCCGAAGCTGAGCACCACGTAAGCCTATGCACACACCTCTCATGAGGGGCTGAGCCGGTGCCGATAGAGAGGCCGTGGAAGCTCGCAGCCGGGACCTCGCCCCTGCCGTCGAAGCGACGGCGAGCAACGCCACGCTCTGGTTACACGGCGTCGCTATCTTCACTGCGTCCGCGCTGCTCTTCGTCGTCGAGCCGATGGTGGCGAAGATGCTCCTGCCGTCGTTCGGCGGCACGCCCGCCGTCTGGGCGATCTCGCTCGTCTTCTTCCAGGCGATCTCTGCTCGTCGGCTACGCGTTCGCGCATGTCTCCTTTCGCCTGCTCTCCGTCCGACGGCAGGCGGTGCTCCAGATCTGTCTGCTTCTGACCCCTTTCCTCCTGCTGCCGATCGTGCTGCCGGCAGGCGCCGCTCCAGGCTCGCGAGACCCGTCGCTCTGGCTGCTCTGGATCCTCGTGCTCATGGTCGGGCTGCCGTTCTTCGCCGTCACGACCGCGAGCCCGGTGCTCCAGCGGTGGTTTTCCGTGACGGGTGAGAAGGGCTCACATGACCCCTACTTCCTCTACGCGGCGAGCAACGTCGGAAGCCTCATCGGACTCCTCGCGTATCCCGTTCTCATCGAGCCGCAGCTGACGCTCCACGAGCAGGCGACGATGTGGACGATCGGCTACGCGTGCTTCGTCCTCGTCGCCGGCTTCTGCGCGCGGCGCGTGCTCGTCGCGGCGCCCGCGACGACGGCGCGCGCCCGCCCTGCGCTGACGACGCCGGCGATTCGCTGGGCCGTTCGCGTGCGCTGGATCGCCATGGCGGCGCTGCCATCGGCGCTGATGATCGGCACGACGACATTCCTCCTGACCGACATCGCCGCCGTCCCGCTGCTCTGGGTGATCCCGCTCGCCCTCTACCTGCTCAGCTTCGTCGCGGCGTTCGCCCGCCGGCCCCCTTCGGTCGCCTTCGTCAGCCGTGCAGCGGTCTGCTCGTCGCTCGCAGTGGCGGCGAGCCTCTTGCTGACGGCACTCGAGCCCACGGTCGCGCTGCCAATCTGGATTCTCGTCGGCGTCCATGGCGCCAACCTCTTCTTCATCGCGCTGCTGGTCCACGGCCGGCTCGCATCCGAGCGGCCGCCGGCCGAGCGGTTGACCGAGTTCTATCTCCTGCTCTCGATCGGCGGCGTGATCGGCGGCATCTTCGCCGCGCTGATCGCACCGCAGCTGTTCACCACGATCGCGGAGTACCCACTCGCGATCGTGCTCGCGCTGCTGCTGCGGCCCGGCGCGTTCCGGCCGCCGAAGGCCGGACCGCTCCGCCGCAACGCCGACCTCCTGCTCCCGTTCGCGGTCCTGATCGGAACCCTCTTCCTCGCGAAGATGACGACGGGGCCGGTTCGCCTGCTGCCGCTCGCTGCAGTGCTGGCGGTGGCGCTCTTCGCCCGACGGCCGCTGCGCTTCGCGCTCGGCGTCGGCGCGCTGCTCCTGATCACGGCCTGGCCGCCTCCGGCTTTGACTTCCGACCGGACATTCTTCGGCGTGCTACGCGTCGAGCAGGCAGGGGCGAAGCACGTGCTCGTCAGCGGCACGACCATCCACGGCATCGAGAGCTTCGCACCCGGACGTCGCAACGTGCCGCTGAGCTACTTCACGCGCCAGGGCCCACTCGGACAGATCTTCCACACCTACCGCAACCAGATCTCGAACGTCGGTGTGATCGGCCTCGGCGCGGGCGCGGTCGCGGCCTACGGACGGTCCGGAGACGACTTCACATTCTACGAGATCAACCCGGCAGACGTGCGGATCGCGTCGGACCCGCGCTACTTCACGTTCGTGCCCGAGTCGAAGGCGAACGTGAAGATCGTGGTCGGCGACGGTCGCCTCGAGCTCGCGAAGGCGCCGGATCACTCGTACGACCTGATCGTCCTCGACGCCTTCAGCTCCGACTCGATCCCCGTCCACCTGCTCACGCGTGAGGCATCGCGGCTCTACCTGCAGAAGCTCAAGCCGGGCGGGATCCTCGCGTACCACATCTCCAGCCGCTACTTCACGCTGCAGCCGGTCGTCGGCGGCATCACCCGCTCCCTCGGCCTCACTGCCTACTACCAGATGCACAACGTCTCCTCCGGCGCCGCGAAGCGCGGCGCGGCCACCTCTCAGTGGGTCGTGGCCGCCCCGCGGCCGGAGACCCTCCAGGCCTTCGCCCACTCAAAGCGCTGGCAGCCGGTTCAGGCGGGCGGCGCGGTGTGGACCGACCAGTTCTCGAACATCCTCAGCGTCGTTCGCTGGCTCCACTGACCTGAATCGTTCAGAAAGCTCGAAGCGCCGGCGCAACCTCACGCGCGAGCAACCCCATCGTCTGGAGATCGGCCGGTGGCCGGGAGAAGAGGATCAGGTCCGAGACGCCGAGCTCCGTCACGTACGGGGCGAGGCGCTCGACGCACTGCTCGGGCGTAGCGACGATCCAGTCGCGTCGCATCGTCTCGAGATCGCCGCGGAGCACCTCGGCGCGCTCGCGCAGCGCATCGTCCGCCTCGGCTTCCGATTCGCCGAGCGCCGCGCGGAACACGAGCTGCTTTCGGATCTCCGCGGGGTCGCGACCGACGTCGGCGCAGTGCCGCTCGAGAACGTCGAGCTTGTGCCGGTACTCGTCGTGCGGCATCAGGAACGTGTTCCAGCCGGTCGCGTGCTCGGCGACGATGCGAAGCGTCCTCCGCTCACCCGAGCCGCCGATCCAGAGCGGCATCGGCTCCTGCAGCGGCTTCGGTTCGCACCACGCGTCCCGCAACCGGTAGTGGCGCCCCTCGAAGGTCGTCGTCTGCTCCGTCCAGAGGCTGCGGCAGATCCGGCACGCCTCGTCCAGCATGTCCATCCGGTCGCCGATCCGCGGGAAGGCGATCCCGTACTGGTCGTGCTCGAGCTCGTACCACGCGGCGCCGAGGCCGAACTCGAGCCGGCCGCCGGAGATGTGGTCGATGGTCGCCGCCATGTTCGCGAGCACGGCCGGGTGCCGGTAGGTGACGCCGACGACGATCATCCCGCAGCGGATCCGGGTCGTGTGGGCCGCCATTGCAGCGAGCAGCGTCATGCCCTCGAAGCACGGGCCCGTCGGGTCGCTCTGGATCGGCAGGAAATGGTCGAAGGCGGAGGCCCAGTCGAGGCCGAGCTCCTCGGCAGCCCGCCAGAGCTCGAGATAGCCGGCGAAGTCCGTGTGTTGCTGTCCGGAGTGGATGCCGAAGCGCAGCCCGTCGGTCACGAAAGCCACGCGATCGTCTTCGTCGTCAGCCGGTCGAGGGCGTCGACGGCCAGCTCGAGGTGCTCCTCCTTCGTGTCCTCGAGCCGCGTGTGCGAAAGGCCGCGGAGGCTCTGGACGAAGAGCATCACCGTCGGGATCCCGGCGCGCGCTACTTCCGCCGCATCGTGCAGGGGCCCCGACGGGAGCCGGTGCGACGTATCCGTAACCTCGAGGATCGCCTCGTCGCAGAGCTCGATCAGCTCGGGGTGGAAGAGGATCGGCTCGATCGACCAGATCTTGTCGAAGGCGACGTCGATCGACTCCTCCTCGGCGAAGCGCTCGGAGCACGACTTGGCGTCGGCGAGCAGCACCGCGAGGCTCGCCGCGTCGAGGTGGCGCTGGTCGAGCAGCTGCTCTGCGGTCTCGACGACGGACGTGACGATGCCCGGCTTGCACACAACGCCACCGGAGGTGCACACGGCTCCTCCGCCCGCGCGAGCGGCGATGTGCCGCAGCTCGAGCGCGAGCTTCGCCGCACCGGCGAGAGCGTCGCGCCGCTGATCCATCGGCGTCGAGCCGGCATGCGCCGCCTGGCCGGTCCACGTGACGAGGTGGCGCTCGACGCCGAACGTCCCGAGGACGACGCCGAGCGGAAGATCCATCGACTCGAGCACCGGGCCCTGCTCGATGTGCAGCTCGAGGTACGCCACAGCGTTCTCGAGCTGGCTCCGCGCCTCGAGCGCGCGGTCGAGGTCGACCCCGTGCTTCGCGAGCGCATCCGGCAGCGCGATCCCGTCCGCGTCCTTCCGCTGACGCAGGTCGTCCTGGTCCGCCATCGAGCCGGCGGCCGCGCTCGAGCCGAACAGCGAGCGGCCGAAGCGCGCGCCCTCCTCGTCGGCCCAGTTGACGAGGCGGACGGTCACGGGAGGTTCGCCTTCCTCGGCCAGCCGGCGCAGCACCTCCGACGCCGGCGATGACGTTCAGGCAGCCGTCGAGCCAGCCGCCGTTCGGGACGGAGTCGATGTGGCCGCCGATCAGGAGCGCCCGCTCCGACGCGCCGCGCAGCGTGAACCACTGGTTGCCGGCCTCGTCGATCTCCTCGTCGGCCGGGCAGCCGGCAAGCTTGCCGCGCAGCCACTCTCGCGCCCGCTCCCAGGTCTCCGTCCAGGCGACACGCTGCGCGCCGTTGTCGTCCCCGGTCAGCTCCTGGAGCTCGCGGAGCTCGGCGACGGTGCGGGCTGGCTGGCAGCGGCACCCGGCCGATCCTAAAACGTGGTACGAAACGCGGGTGCTTGGCGACGACCCGCTCACGCGCGTTCCAGATCGCGATGCTTCCGGTCGTCCTGCTCTGCCTCTGGGGGCTCTGGGAGGGCTACCGCTGGATCTGGATGACGACCGGCTGGACGCACCCGTTCACCGTCGACGACCTGACGATGCCGCACATCCACAAGATCGTCGGCCATCTCTTCTCCCATACGAGCACGGGCCAGCTGCTGCTCGACTACCTCTGGCACCACGCGCTCTTCACCGCGAAGGAGGCGGTGGTCGGCTTCCTCTTCGGCGCGGTCGTCGGCTTCCTCCTCGGCGTGCTCCTCGCGCAGTTCCGCGGTGCTGCAGCGCGGAGTGATGCCGTACGTCGTCGCCTCGCAGACGATCCCGATCCTCGCCATCGCCCCGATCGTCGTCGTCGGGCTCGGGAACGTCTCCTTCTTCGGCTGGACGATGACGGACTGGGAGCGGGTCGCGGTGATCGCGGCCTATCTGACGTTCTTCCCGGTCACCGTCAACACGATTCGCGGCCTCCAGTCCGTCGACCCGCGCGCGCTCGAGCTGATGCACTCCTACGCCGCGAGCGAGCTGGAAGATCCTCTGGAAGCTGCGCTTTCCCGCGTCGCTGCCGTACCTCTTCTCCGCGCTCAAGATCGCGCGCGACCGCGAGCGTCGTCGGCGCGATCATCGCCGAGCCCGCCTCGTCGATCCAGGACGGCCTCGGCGGCGCGATCGTCAACTTCAACCAGTACTACTCGCTCGACCCGAAGAGCCTCTGGGCGACGAACCTGATCGCGGCGCTGCTCGGGATCGCCTTCTTCCTCGCCGTGGTCGGCGTCGAGAAGCTCGTCGTCCGGCGCGCCCCGGAGCACCTCGTATGAGCGCGGACACCGTCGTCTCTGTTCGCGGCCTGTCGAAGATGTTCGACAAGGCCGGCGTGACCGCGCTCGAGGACATCGAGCTCGACGTCGGCAAGGGCGAGTTCGTCTCGCTGATCGGCCCGTCCGGCTGCGGCAAGTCGACGCTGCTGCGGATCGTCGGCGACATCGTCGAGCCGACGGTCGGCGAGGTGATCGTGAACGGCAAGGCGGCCCGGCGGCCCGGCTCGACGGCGACTACGGGATCGTCTTCCAGGCGCCCGTGCTCTACGACTGGCGCACGGTGCAGAAGAACATCGCGCTGCCGCTCGAGATGCTCGGCTGGGACCGCGGCCGGCGTGCTGAGCGCGTGCGCGAGATGGTCGAGCTCGTCGAGCTCAAGGGCTTCGAGAACCACCATCCCTGGCAGCTGTCGGGCGGCATGCAGCAGCGCGTCTCGATCGCGCGAGCGTTCTCGTTCGCGCCCGCGCTGCTGCTCATGGACGAGCCCTTCGGCGCGCTCGACGAGATGACGCGCGAGCGCCTGAACATGGAGCTGCTCCGCGTCTGGGCGGAGACGCAGTCGACCGTCATCTTCGTCACGCACTCGATCTCGGAAGCGGTCTTCCTCTCGACTCGCGTCGTCGTCATGTCGCCGCGGCCGGGCCGCATCACGTCGGTCGTCGACGTCGACCTGCCGCAGCCGCGGACGTTCGAGACGCGCGAGGAGCCGCGGTTCTTCGAGCTCGTGACCGAGGTGCGCGAGCGGCTGCACGGTTCGGGCGCGGACGAGGTCGTCGAGGAGGTGACGGAGTGAGCGTCGCCACGACGCCGGCGCCCGTCCGGTCGGGCGCGTTCGACCGGACGGCGAGGAAGCTCGTCGAGTGGCTGCCGGCGATCGTCGTCTTCTGCCTCGGGCTCGCGGCCTGGCAGTGGCTGTTCCCGGACGCGCTGAACGTCGACAAGTCGCTTCTGCCGCGGTTCTCGGCGGTCATGAGCTCGTTCTGGAACGAGCGCGGCTACCTCTGGCACGGCGGCTGGATCACGTTCAAGGACGCTCTCGCCGGGTTCGCGATCGGCTGCAGCGTCGCCTTCTGCTTCGCGCTCCTGCTCGCGCGCTGGCGTCCACTCGGCAACGCACTGATGCCGTACATGATCGCCGCGAACGCGATCCCGATCATCGCCTTCGCCCCGATCACGAACGCGTGGTTCGGGATCCTCAACCCGTGGTCGAAGATCACGATCGCGGCCGTCCTCTGCTTCTTCCCGGTGCTCGTGAACACGCTCCGCGGGCTGACGTCCGTGCGGCCGGAGTCGATCGAGCTGATGCGCTCGTACGCGGCGTCCGAGCGGGAGATCTTCCGCCGCGTGCGCATCCCGACCTCGCTGCCGTTCGTCTTCACAGCGCTGAAGATCGCGAGCGTGCTCGCGATGATCGGCGCCGTCGTCGGCGACTACTTCGGCGGCAATACCGAGGCGCTCGGCGTCCAGATGCCGAGTCGCCGTCTCGATCGGCCAATACGAGACGGCATGGGCCGCGATCCTGATCGCCTGCATCCTGGGTATCGCGTTCTACGCCTCGATTGCGCTCGTCGAGCGATTCGTGTTGAGTTGGCATCCGTCAACGCGCGGAACCAGGGAGTAACCGGAGGGAGGGCGAATGAGGAAGCGCACGTGGTACCTCGCACTAGCGGGTGTGGCCGTCTTCGCCGGGATGCGGCGGCGCGACGAGCTTCGCGACCGCAGGCGGGTCGAGCAGCAAGCTGACCAAGGTGACGCTCCAGAGCAAGTGGGTCGTCCAGGCGCAGTTCGCCGGCTACTACGCCGCCAAGGCCAAGGGCTACTACAAGCAGGCCGGGCTCGACGTGGACATCAAGGCCGGCGGCCCGAACATCGTCCCCGAGCAGGTCGTGCTCGGCGAAGCGGCGCGCAGTTCGGCATCGACTGGCTGCCGAGCCTGCTCGCGAACCGCGACACGGGCAACGACCTCGTCAACATCGGGCAGGTCTACTCTCGGAGCGGCACGACCGAGGTGACGTTCAAGTCGAGCGGCATCAACACGTTCAAGAAGATGCGGGGCAAGAAGTTCGGCGTCTGGATCTTCGGCAACGAGTTCGAGCAGGAAGCCGCGCTCGTCAAGAACGGCATGGACCCGAAGAAGGACGTGAAGCTGATCAAGCAGGACTTCACGATGGTCCCGTTCCTCAAGGGTCAGGTCGACGCCTCGTCGGCGATGACGTACAACGAGCTCGCGCAGGTGCTCGAGTCGAAGAACCCGAAGACCGGCAAGCTCTACACGCTCAAGGACCTGAACGTCTTCAAGTACGAGGACCTCGGCACCGGGATGCTCCAGGACGGCATCTTCGTCAGGGGCGACTGGATCAAGGACAAGGCGAACCAGGCGACCGCGGTGAAGTTCCTCACGGCCTCGTTCCAAGGGCTGGGCGTACTGCCGCGACCACTTCAAGGAGTGCGTCAACATCGTGCGTCAGCCAGGGCACGGCGCTCCCGAAGGGGCACCAGACCTGGCAGATGAACGAGGTCAACAAGCTGATCTGGCCGAACAAGACCGGCGGGGTCGGGATCATGAGCGGCGCCGCGTTCAAGCGCACGGCCGGGATCGCCTACAAGTTCAAGGTGATCAAGAAGCCGGCGACTTCGGCCGCGTACCGGACCGACCTGTCCAAGAAGGCCGTCGCTGCGCTCAAGGCGCAGGGCGTCGACGTCACCGGCGAGAGCTACAAGCCGGCCGTCGTGGCGCTGAAGGAAGGCGGCAAGTAGAAGACACGAGCCGAAGGAGGGGGATCCGTATGACCGTTCTCATCAAAGGGGGCCGCATCGTGACCGCGGCCGACGACTACGTCGCAGACGTGTTCGTGGACGGCGAGCGGATCTCCCTCATCGGCGAATCGCTCGACCTTGCGGCCGATCATGTGATCGATGCGACGGGGAAGTTCCTCCTCCCCGGCTGCATCGACCCGCACACGCACCTCGACATGCCGTTCGGCGGCACGACCACGATCGACGACGTGCAGTCGGGGCACACCGCGGCCGCGTTCGGCGGCACGACGTGCCACGTCGACTTCGTCATCCAATCACCGGGCGAGAGCTTCGCCGCAGCCCTCCATTCGTGGCACGGCAAGCGCGAGGGCAAGGCCCTGATCGACATGGGCTACCACATGGCGGTCACCGATCTCACGGAGGGCGGCTCGCTCGAGGAGCTCGCCTCGCTCCCTGACCAGGGCGTCACTTCCTACAAGCTGTTCATGGCGTACAAGGGCGCGCTAATGGTCGACGACGAGACGCTCTTCAAGACGATGGAGGTCGCTGCGGAGACCGGGGCGCTCGTGATGGTGCACGCGGAGAACGGCGACGCGATCGACGTGCTCGTGAAGAAGGCGCTCGCCGCGGGTCACACGGAGCCGCACTGGCACGCGCTGACGCGTCCGCCCGAGACAGAGGGCGAGGCGACGAACCGCGCGATCCAGCTAGCTCACGTCGCCGGCGCGCCGCTCTACGTCGTCCACGTCTCGTGCCGCGAGTCGGTCGAGCCGATCCAGCGGGCGCGAGACGCCGGCTGGAACGTCTGGGGCGAGACGTGCACGCAGTACTTCTTCGTCGACTACACGTTCCTCGAGCGGCCGAACTTCGAGGGCGCGAAGTACGTGTACACGCCGCCGCCGCGTGCCAAGGAGAACCAGGACGTGCTCTGGAACGCCGTCCGGACGGACGTGCTGTCGGCGATCTCGACCGACCACTGTGCGTTCACGTGGGGCGAGCAGAAGGCGATGGGGAAGGACGATTTCTCCAAGATCCCGAACGGCGGGCCGGGCATCGAGAACCGGCTCCAGATGATCCACACGTTCGGCGTGCGCGAGGGGCGGATCTCGCTCAACCGCATGGTCGAGCTGCTCGCGACGAATCCCGCGAGACTGTTCGGCCTCTACCCGCGCAAGGGCACGATCGCGGTCGGCTCCGACGCGGACATCGTCGTCTTCGACCCGGAGAAGAAGGTCACGATCTCCGCGGCGACGCAGAAGTCGCGCACCGACTACAACCTCTACGAGGGCACCGAGGTGACCGGCTCGCCGGAGACGGTGCTCGTGCGAGGCACGATCGTCGTCGCCGGCGACGAGCTGAAGGTCGAGCCCGGCTTCGGCCAGTACGTCGCCCGCGCCCGCTTCGGCGAAGAGCTGAAGCCCACCGCGGCCACCACGGCCTGACCCGTCTGGCCCGGTCGAATCTGGCCATGTCCCAGGGACAGTCCCTGGGACCTGTCCATTCGGTGCAGTCACGGGTCTCGGTTGGCTTGAAACGGTCGTCCGCTGGCCGTTCGGACAGGTCCCGGGGCCTGTCCCTGGGACAGGACCGGGTTGGACATGGCCTAACGAGCCGAGTGGAATGGCCCCGCGCGGTGGACGAGGCCGTCGAGCGCGTGGCCGAGCTCGCCCTCGAGCCAGCGGGCGACGTCGATGAGAGCGTCGAGGTCGATGCCCGTCTCGGCCCCCTCGCCGTGAAGCGTGTAGACGAGATCCTCCGTCGCCACGTTCCCCGTCGCGTCAGGTGCAAACGGGCAGCCGCCCGCGCCGCCGACCGAGGCGTCGAAGACGGTCGCGCCCGCCTCGAGCGCCGCCACTGCGCACGCGATCGCCGTGTTCCGCGTGTTGTGGAGGTGGACGCCGATCGGCACGTCGAGGTGCCCAGCAGCCGTGACCATCTCCTTCACCTGGGAAGGGACGGCCACGCCGATCGTGTCGGCGAAGACGATCTCGGCCGCGCCCACCGCCGCGATCTCGCCCGCGAGAGAGAGCACCCGACCGGGGTCGACGGCGCCTTCGAACGGGCAGCCGAACGCGACACTGATCGTCGCCGTCGGGCGGATCCCGTCCTGTGCAGCGCTCAGAACGATTCCCTTGGCAGCAGCCACGGCGTCCTCCAGCGAGACATTCGCGTTCCGCTGGCTGAAGCTCTCAGTGGCCGCGAGCGTGACGTGAACTTCATCGAGCCCTGCGGCTACGAGGCGCTCGTACCCTCGCTCGTTGAGGACAAGGCCCGCGTAGACGACGCCCGGACGGCGGTCGAGCGCGGCGACGACCTCCTCGGCGCCGGCCATCTGCGGCACGCGGTCGTCGCGAACGAAGCTCACCGCCTCGATCCGCGGCACGCCCGCGGCCGCCAGCCGGTTGCAGAGCTCGGCCCGCGTCGCCGGCGCCAGCGTGACCGCCTCGTTCTGGAGGCCGTCACGCGGCCCGACGTCGCAGACCGTGATCTTCACGCTAAGAGCTAGACGCTGCCCGACTCGATCTCGTCGAAGAACATCGTGTTGAGCGACGACGGGTCGACGCCGGCCGCGCCCATCTTCTCCTTCAACTCCGGATTGGCGAGAAACGCTTCCGCTTCCTCCCGCGAGTCGAACGTGTGCGTGACGTAGATCATGGTCGGGTCGGACGGCTGGTTCAGCACCTGCTGGTAACGGACACCGCCGGCCGCCTGCATCGGCCTGCACGTCGTCATAGACCGCCTTCCAGGCGTCGAAGTCGGCGACGCGGTGATGGATCGCAAGCACGGTTCTCATCGATGACCTCCTCGGTGGGTTGTGCTCGAGGTTATATGGCGGCCCGCAACGCGAGCAGCTCCCACGCGACGTTGGCGGCGGCGAGGGCCGTGATCTGGCCCGGCCCGTCGTAGGTCGGCGAGACCTCGACGACGTCGGCGCCGACGAGCGCGATCCCACGCAGCGAGCGCAGGAAGGCGACTGCCTCGGCAGTCGAGAAGCCGGCGATCTCCGGCGTGCCCGTGCCGGGAGCGTGCGCCGGGTCGAGGAAGTCGATGTCGAAGCTCAGGAATACCGGCTTCGAGCCGACCCGCTCGCGCACGAGATCGCCATAGGCCACCGGGCCGAGCGCGCGCAGCTCCTCGCTCGGGAGCACGTGAAAGCCGAGCGCCCGCGCGTCGTCGAGATCCGAGCCCTGGAACAGCGGCCCGCGCATCCCGGCCTGGACCGACGCGCCCGGATCGACGAGCCCTTCCTCCGCCGCCCGGCGAAACGTCGTGCCGTGGAAGTAGCGCTGGTCGAAGTACTCGTCCCACGTGTCGCCGTGCGCGTCGAGCTGGACGAGCGCGACCGGGCCGTGCTTCCGTGCGACGCACGCGCAGCTCGGCCAGGGTGATCGAGTGGTCGCCGCCAAGCGCGAGCGGGAAGATGCCCGCGTCGACGATCGGCGCGAGCCCCTCCTCGACGCGCCGGTACGTCCCCTCGGTGTCGCCGGGCGCGACGGGCAGGTCGCCGTAGTCGACGATCGAGAGTGCCTCGCACAGGTCGATCCCGAAGCCGGAGTGGTATGGGCGGAGCAGCGCCGACGCAGAGCGGATCGCCTCGGGCCCGAAGCGCGTCCCCGGCCGGTACGTGACCGCGGTGTCGAACGGGATCCCGTAGACGGCCGCGTCGACTCCCGCGAGCTCCGTGACATGCGGCAGCCGCATGAACGTCCGGACGCCGGCGAAGCGCGGGTAGACACGCGCGTCGATCGGGCGATACGGCGGCCCCGTCACGCGCGACTCACGTCCCGAGCCTGGACAGCTGGTCGAAGTCGGCACGATCCTTCATCGCTTCGTCGGGCTCATCGCGAGGCGACGACTTGCCACGCGTGAGTGGCGCCAGCCCAACGAGGCGCGTACGCACGCCGCGCAGTTCGCCGACGTCGTTCGCGAGCGCCTCGTCAGACCATGGAGCCTGTCCGTTGCGCATGGGCGTGACGATGCGGCCGTCGCCGTCCCGTACGAGATACGTCAGCTCGAGGCGGACGGCTCCGCACTCGTAGCCGGTACCTCCGTCCTCGTCGTCAAGGGGTGCGTGATGCCAGTCGTCGGCCTCGAGCAGCTCCGCGATGCGTGGAATGTCCTCGAGCCACACCGCGATGTCGAGATCGTCGTGCACGCGTGTGACCGAGCCGGCGTAGAAGTCGACCGCCCAGCCGCCGAACAGCCAATAGGCGATTCCCGCCTCTTCCAGCAGTGCGTGGACCCGCCCGAAGTGCCGACAGCTGTTGCGATGCCAACTCCTCCATCAACGCACTCCGCGTGCGCTAGCGCGTCTGCGGGAAGCCGAGGTTGACGGAGCTCGTCGCAGGATCGGGCCAGCGCGCGGTCACGACCTTCCCGCCCGTGTAGAACTGGATCGACTCCGGGCCGTAGGCGTGGAGGTCGCCGAAGAGAGACGACTTCCAGCCGCCGAACGAGTACCACGCGACGGGCACGGGGATCGGGACGTTGATCCCGACCATGCCGACGTTGACGTCGAACTGGAACTGCCGTGCGGCGCCGCCGTCGCGCGTGAACATCGCGACGCCGTTGCCGTACGGATTCGCGTTCACGAGCGAGACCGCCTCGTCGTACGTCTCCGTCCGCACCACCTCGAGCACCGGCCCGAAGATCTCGTTCCGGTAGCACTCCATCTCGGGCGTCACGTCGTCTAGCAGCGACACGCCGAGGAAGAAGCCGTCGCTGTCCGGCGCCGTCTCCCGTCCGTCGACGACGACCTTCGCGCCCTGCTCTGCGCCCGACTCGATGTAGGAGGCGACCTTGTCGCGATGCTCGCGCGTGATCAGCGGCCCCATCTCGGAGCTCTCGTCGAAGCCCGGCCCGACCTTGATCTTCGGCAGCCGCTCTTCGATCGCCGCGACGAGCGGCTCCGCGACATCACCGACGGCCAGGACGACGGAGATCGCCATGCAGCGCTCGCCGGCCGAGCCGTACGCGGCGCTGACCGCGGCATCGGCCGCCATCTCGATGTCGGCGTCGGGAAGGACGATCATGTGGTTCTTCGCCCCGCCGAGCGCCTGGACGCGCTTGCCGTGCTTCGTCCCGGTCTCGTAGATGTACCGCGCGATCGGCGTCGAGCCGACGAAGCTGACCGCAGCGATGTCCGGGTGCTCGAGCAGCGCGTCGACCGCGACCTTGTCGCCCTGGACGACGTTGAAGACCCCGTCCGGCACGCCGGCCTCCTGCAAGAGCTCGGCGGTGTAGAGCGACGCGGACGGATCCTTCTCGGACGGCTTGAGGATGAACGTGTTCCCGCAGGCGAGCGCGGGCGCCCACATCCACATGGGCACCATCGCCGGAAAGTTGAACGGCGTGATGCCACAGACGACGCCGAGCGGCTGCCGGATCGAGTAGACGTCGATCCCGGTCGCCGCCTGCTCCGAGAATCCGCCCTTCATCAGCGTCGGGATGCCGCAGGCGAACTCGACCACCTCGAGGCCGCGCTGCACCTCGCCGAGCGCGTCCGAGGTGACCTTGCCGTGCTCCTCGGTGAGGAGCTTCGCGATCTCTCCGCGTCGCTCGCTGATTAGCTCCCGGATGCGGAAGAAGATCTCCGCGCGCTTGGACAGCGACGTCGCCCGCCAGCCGGGGAACGCCGCGGCGGCCGTCTGCACCGCCTTGTCGATCTCCTCGACAGACGCGAAGGCGACCTCCTTCGTCTGCTCGCCGGTCGCCGGGTTGTAGACCGGGCCGCTGCGCCCGGACGTCCCCGCGACGCGCTCGCCGCCGACCCAGTGATCGATCTGCCGGAGCGCTTTCGATGCCTGACCAGCGGGAGCCGCCACGACTTCCGTCATCGGGCAAGCGTAGCGCGTCACCATCCGGCAGCGTTACCATCGAGTCGTGGCCACGCTCGAGGACCGGACGGACGAGCGAGATCGCGTCGTCGCCGACGACCGCGCGCACCTGATCCACTCGTGGTCCGTGCAGTCGGCGCTCGCGCCGCTCGCGGTCGCCGGGGCCGAGGGCCGCTACTTCTGGGACTACGACGGGAAGCGCTATCTCGACTTCGCGTCGCAGCTCGTCAATGTCTCGATCGGCCACCAGCACCCACGCGTTGTGCAGGCGATCAAGGACCAGGCAGATCTGCTGTGCACGATCGGGCCGCCGATGGCCAACGACAAGCGCTCCGAGGCCGCGCGCCTGATCGCCGAGGTGATGCCCGGCGACCTCAACCACACGTTCTTCACGAACGGCGGCGCCGAGGCGAACGAGAACGCGATCAGGCTGGCACGCTGGGTGACCGGCCGTCACAAGATCGTCGCGCGCTACCGCTCGTACCACGGCGCGACCGGCGGCGCGATCACGCTCACCGGCGACCCACGGCGCTGGTTCGCGGAGCCGGGGCTGCCGGGCGTGGTGCGCATGCTCGACCCGTACACGTACCGCTGCCCCGCCGGCCATCCCGACCCGTGCCCCGTCTGCTCGGGCGGCCCGCACTTCGAGGAGATCCTCGAGTACGAGGGCGCACACACGGTCGCCGCGGTCATCCTCGAGACGATCGTCGGCACAAACGGGATCATCGTCCCGCCGGACGGCTATCTCCAGTCGATCCGCGAGGTGTGCGACCGCCACGGGATCCTCCTGATCCTCGACGAGGTGATGGCGGGCTGGGGCAGGACCGGCCGCTGGTTCGCATGTGAGCACTGGGACGTCGTCCCGGACATCATCACGACCGCTAAGGGCATCAACTCGGGATACGTCCCGCTCGGCGCGATGACCGTGCGCGACCACGTCTACGACGCGATCAAGGACCGGTTCTTCGCCGGTGGCCTCACGTACTCGGGGCACCCGCTCGCGTGTGCCGCTGCCGTCGCGTCGATCGAGACGTTCAAGGACGAGGGCATCGTCGAGCAGGCTGCTGCCACCGGCGACGTGCTCGCCGAGGAGCTGCCGAAGCTCGCCGAGCGGCACCCGTCGATCGGTGACGTGCGCGGGAAGGGCTGCTTCTGGGGCCTCGAGCTCGTTCGCAACCGCGACACGCGCGAGCCGCTCGTGCCGTTCAACGCGGGCGGCGAGGCGGCCGAGCCGATGACGCGCGTGACGAAGGCGTGTCTCGAGCGCGGCCTCTACCCATTCGTCCACTGGAACGTCCTTGCCGTCGCGCCGCCGCTCAACACCACGCGCGAGGAGCTCGACGAGGGCCTCGGCATCCTCGACGAGACGCTCGCCATCGCCGACGAGTACTACGGCTAGGCCGAGCGTCTACGTCACGCGCCGCGTGCCCGAGCGGGTGCGCGCGGAGCTCGAGCAGTCGTTCGACGTCGCCATCCACGACGAGGAGCTGCCGCCGGCGCGCGCCGAGCTGCTCGGGCGGGTCGCCGGCCGCAACGGGCTCGTGACGATGCTCACCGACCGCGTCGACGCCGAGCTGCTGGACGCCGCCGGGCCTCAGCTGCGAGTGGTCGCCAACTACGCCGTGGGCCTCGACAACGTCGATCTCGCGGAGTGCGACCGGCGCGGCATCGCCGTCTCCAACACGCCGGACGTCCTCACGGATGCGACCGCCGAGATGACGATCGCGCTCGTGCTCGCGCTCACCCGGCGCGTCGTCGAGGGCGACCGCTTCGTGCGGGCCGGACAGCCGTGGCTCTGGGCGCCGACGTTCATGCTCGGGGAGGGGCTCGCCGGGAAGACGCTCGGCATCGTCGGCTTCGGCAGGATCGGCTGGGCAGTCGCGGGTCTGGCACGGGCACACAGCATGGAGGTCGTGCACACGCCCGAGACTTCGCTCGACGAGCTGCTCGCGGAAGCGGACGTCGTCTCGCTTCACGTGCCGCTCACCGCCGAGACACGACACCTACTCGGCGAGCGCGAGCTCGCGCTGATGAAGCCGACGGCCTATCTCGTGAACACGAGCCGCGGGCCCGTCGTCGACGAGGCGGAGCTCGCCCGTGCGCTGGCGACCGGCCGGATCGCCGGCGCGGCGCTCGACGTCTACGAGCGAGAGCCGGATGTGACGGAGGCGCTCCTCGCGCTCGACAACGTCGTCCTCGCGCCGCACATCGCCTCCGCGACGCACGACGCGAGAGAGGCGATGGGCATCCTCTGCGTCGAGGCGCTCCGGCGCGTGCTTACATGACGACGCGGGCCGCCCGACCGGACGACGCCGCAGCGATCGCGCGGATCCACAACGAGGGGATCGAGGACCGGCTCGCGACGTTCGAGACCGAGCCCCGGACAGCGGCCGGCATCGCGCCGTGGCTCGAGGAGGGCCTGCCGCTCGTCGTCGCCGAGGAGGATGGCGAAGTGGTCGCCTGGGCCGTCGCGCACCACTACCGTGAGCGCGCCGCCTACGCGGGGGTCGGCGAGTTCTCGATCTACGTTGCACGCGGCACCCGCGGCCGCGGCCTCGGTCGTGTCACGCTCGAGGCGCTAATCGAGGAGTGCGAGCGTCGGGGCCTGTGGAAGCTCATCTCAAGAGTCTTCCCGGAGAACAAAGCGAGCCTCGCGCTCTGCCACTCGCTCGGTTTCCGCGAAGTCGGCGTCTACCGCCGCCACGCGCAGCTCGACGGCGAGTGGCGTGACGTCGTCATCGTCGAGCGGCTCCTGGGTTCCGCCTCGAGCTGAGCGCTCAGCGGACAGCGAATAGCTGCCACGACTCCGGCACTCCCTTGAGAGACCGGATACCGCGGTCCTCGAACTCGAGCCCCGATCCGGCCACGAGGTCCCTCACGGTCCGCGAGACGAGAACCTCGCCAGCGCTCGCCTCTGCCGAGACACGCGCACCGATATGCACAGCCACGCCTGCCACTTTCTCGCCACGTACCTCGCACTCTCCTGTGTGGACGCCAGCGCGGAGGCTCAGGCCAAGCGCCTGCGAGCCGGACACGATCTCACGGGCACAGAGGATCGCCCGAGCCGGGCCGTCGAAGGTGGCGAAGAACCCGTCGCCGGCCGTGTCGACCTCGGCGCCCCGGAAGCGGGCCAGCTCACTACGGACGGCGGCCCGGTGCCGCGCGAGAAGGTCGGCCCAGGCGCTATCTCCGAGCGACAACGCCTGCTCGGTGGAGCCGACGATGTCGGTGAACAGCACGGTGGTCAGCACGCGGTCAGGAATCTGGTTCTGCGACGTGCCGACGATGAACCGCTCGATCTCGGTCGGCGCTTCACCGATCACGACGCTTCGAACGTTTCCCTCGAGCTCCACGGCCTCAGCACCTGGGATCCGCCCGGCGAGATCGAGTGACTGGTCGCGGTTCCAGTCCCGGTGCAAGACCAGGGTCGGCACGCGAATCGCAGGAAGCACGTCGCGAATGTCCGTCTCCCCATAAGTGCGGTACAAGGCGACGGCGGCGCCGGGGCTTGCGCAGAAACGTTGGCACTCGACAAACCACTCGATGACCTCGTCGTCGGCAGCCGATCCAAACGCATCGCGCACCTGCTGCTCGAAGTAGTCTCGCTCACCCCAGCGCTCGCGGACCTCCCGCACCAGCGCGTGCCAGTCCTCGATCGCCGGCCCGAACGGGTAGTCGGCAGCTCGAACGGCCCGGGCGGGGGTTCCGTACAGGATCAATGCCTCTGTCCGTTCGGGATAGGTCGCCGCAAAGAAGGCGCAGATCTGGCCTCCTTCGCCTGTCCCCAACAACGTCGCCCGCTCCGAGCCCGCGGCGTCGAGAACGGCGCGGATGTCGTCGATCCGCGTCTCGAGCGTGCCGAGGTCGCGCGGACGGTCCGAGAGACCCGTCCCACGCCTGTCCAGCAGGATGAGCCGCGCAAACGCTGCGAGGCGTTCGTAGAAGCTGCGGTAGGCCTGATTCCACCACGGATAGACGAGATTGCTGAACGTCGGTACGAAGACGAGATCCCGCGGCGCATCTCCGGTGAGCTGGTACGCGATGGCCACGTCGCCGCTGCGCGCATAACGAACCTCGGGCACCGGCGCACCGCGCATGGCCGTAGTTTCCCATTCGCGGTTAGGCGAAAAGGGTTAGCTGTCTGCGAGCCACTCGCGTCGCTCGACGATCTCGACCACGACGAACGGGCCGGACGGGGGCTGCTCGCGGTACTGCTCGTACTTCGCGCACAGGAGCTCGAGCGCGCGCTCGTCGCGCTCGACGACGCGCGCGCGCCCGCGTAGCGCACCCACGAGAGCTGCGACCAGTCGTCGTCGTAGTGGTCGATCAGCACCTCGACGCGGGGATCTCGCTCGATGTCCGCGAGTCGCGCGAGCCGTCGCGTGCGCTTCGGCTTCTCGTCGACTGCGAAGTAGAGCGTGTCGCCGTCGAGCGCAAAGCAGATCGGCACGACGCGCGGCGAGCCGTCAGGCCGGATCGTCGCGAGCCGGGCTACGCGGGCGCCAGCTGTGCGGGTGTCGTCAGGCCGGGACAAGGCCTGGCCTGACGAGCGCCTCCGGCCTGCGCATGCCGCTCGTGTCGACCGGCGGATTGAGCGGCTCGGCGAGCGGCGCGGCGCCGAACGACGCGGCGACCCGCTCGGGATCGGGCTCGCCGTACGTCGTCGTCCGCTGCCGCGGGACGCGCCCCGCCGCACGGATCAGCTCCTCCATCCGCTCGGGCGGCATCTCCTGTCCGAAGCCCGCCCCGGCAGCGCGCGAGATCGACTCGTTCATCAGCGTCCCGCCGAGGTCGTTGACGCCGGCGCGCAGAGCCGCCGCGACCCCGTCCGGCCCCGCCTTCACCCACGACACCTGGACGTTCGTGATCCGGGGATGCAGCGCGAGCCTGCCGACCGCGTGCATCAGCAGGAACTCGCCGAACGTCGGCCCCTGCCGCGCGAGCCCCTTCAGGTACATCGGCGCCTCCATGTGGACGAACGGAAGCGGTACGAACTCCGTGAAGCCGCCCGTCTCCGCCTGCTGCTCGCGGACGCGCAGCAGGTGGCGCGCCCAGTTCTCGGGTCCGTCGACGTGGCCGAACATGATCGTGTTGTTCGACGTCAGGCCGAGGCGGTGCGCCGTGTCGTGCACCTCCAGCCACTGATCGGTCGTCACCTTGTCCGGGCAGATGACTCGCCGGATCTCGTCATCGAGCACCTCGGCGGCTGTCCCGGGCAGCGACGAGAGGCCATCGTCCCGCAGCATCGCGAGATATTCCTCGAGCGGCAGCCCGAGCGTCGCTGCGCCCTGCCAGATCTCGAGCGCGGAGAAAGCGTGGACGTGGATGCCTGGCACCGCCTCCTTGATCGCGCGCACCACTGAGCGGTAGTAGCCGCCGTCGAACGCCGGATGGATCCCGCCCTGAAGGCAGACCTCCGTCGCACCGCGGTCCCAGGCCTCTTCCACTCGCCGGACAATCTCGACAAGAGGTGTCAGGTAGGCAGGCCCGCGCAGGTTCTCCGCGAGCTTCCCCTTCGAGAACGCGCAAAAGCCGCACTTGAAGTAGCAGACGTTCGTGTACTGGATGTTCCGCGTGACGACGTACGTGACGACATCGCCGTTGACCTCGCGGCGAAGCCGGTCTGCGGCGGCGAAGACGCGATCGCGCTCGGAGCCGCGCGCCGAGAACAGCCGCACGATCTCCTGTTCGCCAAGCTCGTCGCGCGTGTCGACCGGCAATGCGTCCCGGGGAACGAACGGGATCGGCGTGTCGGCGCCGGGCGTCCACGAGCCCTCGCGCGCGAGCCCGACCGCGTCGGAGGAGCGAAGGACGAACGGCATCACGGCCGGGTCGATCCAGCCATCGTTCGCGAACTCCGCGTAGACGGGGAGGCGCGCCGCGAGCTCGAGACCCGCCGCCTGCGTCGCCGCGGCGAGCCGCTCGATCTCCGGCCACGGCGCCTCGGGGTTGACGTGGTCGATCGTCACGGGTGAGACGCCGCCCCAGTCGTTGATGCCCGCGTCGAGGAGCCGAGGGAAATCGTCGTACGAGAGGTTCGGCGGGGCCTGGACGTTCATCTCTGGCCCCAGCACGAGCCGCGCGGCTGCGGCCGTCCAGAGCAACTCCTCGAGCGGCGGCTCGGGCGCGTCGACCATCTTCGTCCCCGGCTTGGCGCGGAAGTTCTGGACGATCACCTCCTGGACGTGCCCGTAGCGCTCGTGGAGCTCGCGGATCGCGAGGAGCGCGTCGATGCGCTCCTCGCGCGTCTCGCCGATCCCGATCAGGATCCCGCTCGTGAACGGGATCGCAAGCACACCCGCGAGGCGGATCGTCTCGAGCCGAACGGCCGGTTGCTTGTCGGGCGACCCGAAGTGGGGCCTGCCCCGCTCGGAGAGCCGGTCGGCGGACGTCTCGAGCATGATCCCCTGCGACGCCGTCACCTCGCGCAGCGCCGCGAGCTCGTCGCGCGCCATCACGCCCGGGTTCGCGTGAGGAAGCAGGCCGGTCTCCTCGAGGACGAGCCTGCACATGCGCACGAGGTACTCGATCGTCGTCTCGCAGCCCAGCTCGGCGAGCTCCTCGCGGGCTGCGCGGTAGCGAAGCTCCGGCTTGTCGCCGAGCGTGAACAGCGCCTCGCAGCAGCCGGCGGCCGCGCCCGCTCGCGCAACCTCGAGCACCTCCTCCTCCGACATGTACGCACGCTCGCCCTTGCGCGGCGGCGCGGCGAAGGTGCAGTAGTGGCAGACGTCGCGACAGAGCTTCGTGAGGGGAATGAAGACCTTCGGTGAATACGTGACGAGGCGGCCCTTCCCCTCCTCGCGCAGGCGCTGGGCCGGTCCGAGGAGCTCCTCGGCCGGCAGCGCGGTCAGCGCCCGGGCGTCCTCAAGCCGCAGCACGCTGTGAGAATACGCAGCGTGTCCGTCCATGTGCTCGTCCCCGTCAAGCGTCTCGACGACGCGAAGAGCCGCCTCTCCGACGTCCTCGGCCCGGATGCGCGGGCGGCGCTCATGCAGGAGCTCCTCGCGCACGTGCTCGCCGTCGTCGAGGAGGCGGCAGTCGGGCCGGTGACGATCGTCTCGCAGGACCCGGTGACCGCGAACGGCATTCCGCGTTTCGATGACGGCGGAGCGGCCTGGAACGACGCTCTCGCCGCCGCCGCCCACGCCGTCGTCACGGAGGACGCCGTCGTCGTGATCGCGGCCGATCTTCCGCACCTCTCCGCAGAGGACGTCCGGGCGCTCGTCGCCGCCGCCCCGGGTCGCGGGATCGCCATCGCTCGCGCCCGCGACGGAGGGACGAACGGCGTCGCCATGCGGCCGCCCGGAGCCCTTGCCACGCACTTCGGCGAAGCTGGCAGCGCCGCCGTTCACGAGCGGGCCGCCTTCCTCGCCGGCTACGACGCAATCGTGCTCGACCTGCCCGGCCTCGCCTTCGACGTCGACACACCGGAGGATCTCGCCGCATGGCGGAGCTAGTCCTGATGGGAGCCACTGCCACGAGAACGCACGCGCGCCCAGGCTGCGCGTGGTTGATGTGCCACTGACTCTGGGCTACAAGGCCTCGGCCGAGCAGTTCGGCCCGCAGGAGCTTCTCGACCTCTCCGTCCTCGCGGAGCAGCTCGGCCTCGACGCGATCGGCGTCTCGGACCACTTCCAGCCCTGGCGCCACGCGGGTGGGCACAGCCCGGCCGTTCTCCCCTGGCTCGGCGCGCTCGGCCAGCGGACGGAGCGCGCGCTGCTAGGGACGAGCGTGCTGACGCCGATCCTCCGGTACCACCCGTCCGTCGTGGCGCAGGCCTTCGCGACACTCGGGTGTCTGACACCGGGACGTGTCTTTCTCGGCGTCGGTACCGGCGAGGCGCTGAACGAGACGCCGCCGACGCGCACGCCGTGGCCGCCGGCGAAGGAACGCCGAGCGCGGCTCGCCGAATCGGTTCGCCTGATGCGGCAGCTCTGGACCGAGGAGCGCGTGACGTTCGAGGGCGACTACTACAGCACCGAGCACGCGACCGTCTACGACCGGCCGGACGAGCCCGTTCCCGTCTACGTCGCGGCCTCCGGTCCGATCGCCGCCAAGCTCGCCGGCCGGATCGGCGACGGCTTCATCTGCACGAGCGGCAAGCAGCCGGACCTCTACAACGAGCTGCTCACGGCGCTCGAGGAGGGCGCCGCTGCGGCCGAGCGCGACCCAGCTTCGATCGTCCGAATGATCGAGATCAAGGTTTCCTACGATCACGACCGCGACTACGCACGCGACGCCTGCCGGTGGTGGGCGGCCCTCGCGCTGACGACGGAGGAAAAATCGGGCGTCGAGGATCCGGTCGAGATGGAGCGCCTCGCCGACGCCGCGGCCGATCGCGCGCACACGAGGTTCATCGTCTCCGACGACGCCGAAGAGGTCGTCGAGCAGATCCGCGGGTACACGGAGCTTGGCTTCACGCACCTCGTCTTTCACGCCCCAGGCGCGGACCAGCGCCGGTTCCTCGAGCAGTTCTGCTCGGACGTCGTGCCGCTGCTTCGCTAACGCGAGGCGGACACGGCGAGCTTCGCCTGGTCGGCGAACCCTGTGAGCAGCTTCAGCTGCAGCTCGCCGAACGTTTCGCCTTCGCGTGCGCCGGCGACAAGGAAGCCCATCCGGCCACCGTCGAGCGCGAATGCGGCGATTGCGACGTCGCGGCCCCGGCCGATTTCGGCGGCGCCGGGGACGTCACGGTATTCCTCCGCCTTCAGGACGATCGACTCCTGGGCATCCCCGAACGGCTCTGCAACGACTGCTGGGATTCGCATCTGCAGAACTGCCTCGCGGTCGGCTTCGTCGTCCATCGAGATCGCGACTGGAGCAAGCTCGCCACCGACCTCGGCCTGAAGCCACAGCGACACGTCCGGCGCGCCGAGGATCGCGGCCGCCTGGCGGACGGCCGCCGTCTCGAGGTCGTCGCCAGGCTCGATGCGCGCGAGAGCGCGCGCGTAGTCGAGCAACGCGTCGGCGACCTCGAGGCTCTGCTGCTGGTACCGGGCGAGCCGCTCCCGCTCGAGCGCCATCGCCGTGCGGTACGCGAGCCCCTCGAGCAACCGCAAGCGCTCGCCGCTGAAGCCGCCGCCTAGCGCGGCCGGCCGGCCCATCGCCAACCAGCCCCGAACGCCGTGACCGGGCGGGAGAGACGCAACCGCGAGCGGGCCGAGGTCGCGAAGATCCGCCTGCCGGAAGAAGCGGCTCAGCTCGCCCGCGGGGACGAGACGAGGCTCGACCGTCATCTCGATCAGCGCCTCGGCCTCGAGGCGCGGTAGGCGATATCGCGTCAGCGCTTCGGCGACCCCGTCGCCTTCCACACCCGTGAACGCAACGCAGACGAAGTCCCCGTCCTTCTTCTCCTCGAGCCAGAGATAGGCGAGCTCGCAGTCGACGAGCCTCGCTGTCACGCTCACCGTCTCCGAGGCAATCTGCTCCGAGGACGTCGCGTCCGAGACCGCATCCGTGAAGTCGAGCCACGCCTTCGCGTGGTCGGCCTCCCGGCGCAGGCTCTCGTAGAGTCGGGCGTTCTCGAGGGAGACCGCCGCGTAGCCGGCGAGCACCTCGAGCAGACGGAGATCGCTCTCGTCGAACTGGCCGACGCCGAGCTTCGAGAGGAAGACCACGCCGGTGACGTTCGAGCCGTAGCGGAGCGCGACGGCGATCACCGACTCGTCGACCGTCTCCGTTCCGGGAATCTGGATCGCAAAGTCGACCTCGAGCGCGTTCGCGGCCAACACAGACTTCCCGGTCGCCGCCACGTGACCCGTGACGCCGACGCCGAGCTTGATCCTCGTCGCCTGGACGGCCTGCTCCTCCGTGATCCCGTCGCCCTTGATCGCGATCGGGACGACCTCGTCTCCCTCCACGAGATAGACGCGGCAGGAGTGGTAGTCGATCAGGCCGCGGAGCTCTGAGACGATCGCCTCGGCAATCTCACGGACGCTGTTCAGCCGGTTCAGCCTGCCGGCGACGCTCTGGAGCATCTTCAGGTGTGCCATCGAACGGACGTCGCGGGCGGAGTCGTGATCCGGCCTCTCGCCCGCCTCGCCGCTGTAGACGACGATCCGGTTCTTCCCGCGCGCCTTCGCCGCCATCATCGCCGACTCCGCGCACCCGACGAGCTCCCGCGAGTTTCCAGCATTCGCCGGGCCATGTGCGATGCCGACCGAGATCGTGATCTCGCCGGCGGCGTCGACGGGCCTTGCCTCGAGCCGCTCCATCAGGCGGCGTGCGAGACCGAGCGCGTCTCCCGCGTCGCAGGAGGGGAGGATGACGGCGAACTCCTCGCCGCCGACGCGGCAGACGACGTCGCTCGTGCGCACGAGCGACGAGGTCATCTCGCCGAGCGCGACGAGGATCTCGTCGCCGACGCCGTGCCCGCAGATGTCGTTGACGCGCTTGAACTCGTCGATGTCGAACATGAGCAGGGCGACGGAGTCGCGTGCACGGCTCGCGCGGGTCAGCTCTGCGCGGAGCCGCTCGTGGAAGTTGCGGTGGTTGAAGAGGCCGGTCAGCGAGTCCGTCTGCGCCTGGTGCTCGAGGCGCGCACGCACCTGCGCGTTGTCGAGGGCGAGTGCTGCCGCGTCGCCGAACCACTTCGCGAGCTCGAACTCGTCCTCCGCAAAGGACGTACCGGCGCCGACGCGGTAGACGTTGAGGGCTCCCTTGAGCGAGCCGCGGGCGATCAGCGGGATCGAGATCAGCGCCTCCGGCTCGGGCGGCGTGCCGGGAATGAACGCGACGCGCGAGTCGAGGTGCGCGTCGTTCGCGAGCACGGGCTCGCGCTTGTCGACCGCCCAGCCGGTGATCCCCTGGCCGAAGGCGGGACGCGTCCGCATGATCTCTTTCTCCCAGTCGCTTCGGGCAAGGACAGGGATCAGCTCACGGCGCGTCGTATCGGCTTCGTAGATGTGCAGGGCGTCGTACGGGATCAGCTCACGGAGCGTGTCGGCGATCCGGTCGAGAAGCGTGTCGAGGCTCTGCTCCGAGAGCACGTGGTGGAAGACCTCCGCGAGCCGCCGATACGACTCGACCAACGCGTCGGCATGCCGAGAGGACCCGTTCGGATGCGCCCGCACCTGGGCAGGGGGAACCTCTGGCACCGCCACACCCCGAATATCGGCACGGCGGATAGCTCTCTTGAGATGTGTTGCGCGCTAGCGGAAGAGGTCGCGCTCGCGATCCATGACGAGATCCCGCGCCCGTCCCTCGCCGGCGACGTCGAGCCCCCGGACGACGGCGACCGGGATGCCCGCGAGCTTTCCCATGACGAGCTCCGCAGCGGAAGCGATCTCGTCTGCGACGGCGACGATCGTCGTCTGGAGAACGTGGCCGACCGGGTCGGTCACGCCACGAAGATCCAGCAGCGGCGCGATCCCGGCGCAGCCCAGCGCCACGTCGACGATCCCGTTCCGGAAAGGTCGGCCGAACGAGTCGCTGATCACCACGCCGAGCTCACGGCCGGTGCGCTCTGCGAGACCCGAACGGATCCGCGCGGCCGAGGCATCGGGATCGACGGGGAGGAGCACGAGCATGCCATCCTCCGGCGCATTCGACGCGTCGACGCCCGCCGACGCGCAGACGAAGCCGTGCCGCGTCTCCGCGATCACGAGCGGCGGCCGCGTCCGGACGACCTCGGCTGCCTCGGAGAGGATCACCTCCAGGCGGCGGGCATCGTCTCCGGCTGCGAGCTCGCGTGCACGCTCCGACGGCTCGACGCCGTCGAGCCGAACCACGCGACCCTCCGCCTTCGAGACCGCCTTCTGCGAGATGACGACGACATCGCCGGTCCTCGAGCGTCGACGCGCTCGGCGATCAGGGCGCCGAGGTCGTCTCCCTCGACGATCTCGGGGATGCCCTCGACGGGCATCACCCTGAGCTCAGGCACGAGGCAAGCACGGTTTCGGCAAGCGCACGGCGTGCCGCCGCGTCGCGCATCAGCGTGCCGCGTGACGACGGCGCCGCACGCCGTCCAGTTCGACCTCGGCCGCGCCTCCTGCGTCCGACTCGTCGATCACGAGCACGTCGATCATGCCCTGGTAGCAGGTGGCAACGCGCCTCGGGCTCGTGCCGCCCGCCAGCCGGTCGAGCATCCGATCGGCCGGGCCCTTTACGGCCCGCCCCGCGACGAGCGGGCTGACGGCGACACACGGAACCGAGCGCCGCTCGAGCGCCGCGCGGATCTCGGCAACGGCGAGGATCGGCCAGATCGGATGAACGGATTGCTCGGCGCGATCACGATCAGCTCGGCGTCGGCGATCGCCTCGACACCCCAGGTGCCGGTCGAGCATCGGCTCCTCGCCGTCGAACCGCACTCGGTCGACGTCGTCCTCGTGCCGGCGGCCGACGAACCACTCCTGGAAGGCGAACGACCCGGCCGGAGTGTCGATCCACGTCCGGAGACGGTCGTCGGTCGCCGGCAGGATCGCGACGCGGATCCGAACGCATCGGCGAGGCGCGCGTGACCGCCGACAAAGGCTCCCCGGCCTGGAGCGCCTGCGTCCGGACGAGATGGACGCCGAGTCGCGGTCGCCCAGCTGGAACCACGCCTCGCCGTCCAGCCTGGCCACCTCCCGATCGCCCGCCACGACTCGTCGGCCCGCCCCCAGCCGCGCTCGTCGTCCGCGACGCCGGCAAGGGCGTAGAGGATGCTGTCGAGATCCGGCGAGACGTGAAGACCGAGCACCTCGACGTCGTCGCCGACGTTCCCGACGACGGTGACCCGCGCCGGCTCGGCGACCTCGACAAGGCCGCGCAGGAAGCGCGCGCCGCCGACACCTCCCGAGAGCACCGCGACCCGCCTCACGACGGCCCTCACTCGCGTTCGGCGTCAGAGCGCGCTCCCACCGGTCCCGGGGCCGTCGTCGTCCACTCCGTCAGGTCGAACCAGTGCGACGCCTTCAGCGCGTCGACGACCTGCGGATCGGTGTGACCGGCGAAGTAGACGTGTCGCTCGAGGTCGCAGCAGATCGACACCGTCTCCAACGTGGCGAGGTCCAGCGAGACGAGCGCACTCCCCGGGAAGCTGCGCCTCGCGCACCGTGTAGTGCTTGAACTGGAGGTCCGGCGCGATCTCCATCAGCTCGGGCCAGTCGGGGCAGGTGCGGTAGCTCATCGCTCGCCTCGTTGTCGCACGGCGCCGCTCGTCGAGCGACCACGTCCGTCGAGGCGAACGAGTCCGGCATCGCCGTCCGCCGGATAGACGACGAAGCGGACCGCGTCGTCGACCCAGTGGTAGAGGTGCGGCCCTGCGGCGTCCGAGAGCTCGAAGCGCAATCGAAAGCGGCCGTCGGCAAGCGGCAGGCTGTCGATGTCGAAGCGCGAAGCGCTGCTCGGCCTTCCCCGGAAGCCAGCCGATCTCGTCCGTCGCCACAGCGCCCGACGCGAGCACAAGCCCCGCCTCGTCGTGAAGCTCCCATGAGAGTCGCGGTGGCGCACGGCCGGGATCTGCCGAGATCGCGACGTGCGCGGAGAGCGAGGTCTCGCCGGGCGCGAACTGGAGGCGCTGCTCGTCGTCCGAGCCCGAGGACGACCGCCGTGATCCGCACTCGCCGCTGCCGTACTCGCTGAGGCCGGCGCCTCGCTCGTCGGGATCGCGCTCGTCGGCGAGCAGCCGGTGGTATCGGGTGACCGCCTCACGCGTCGGCCCGTCGAAGTCGACCTCGCCCTCCCTCAAGAGAACGGCGCGCCCGCAGAGCCGCTCGACGGCCGCCGCGTCGTGCGAGACGAACACGATCGTCCCGCCACGCTGCTTGAACTCGAAGATCTTGCCGAAGCACTTGCGCTGGAACTCCTCGTCGCCGACCGCGAACACCTCGTCGAGCAGCAGCACGTCGACCTCGAGGTGCGCGGCGACAGCGAAGCCGAGCCGCATGTACCATGCCCGATGAGTACGTTCGCACGGGCACGTCGATGAACCGCTCGAGCTCCGAGAACGCGACGATCTCCTCCAGGTGCCTGTCGGATCGCAGTCCGCTTGAGGCCAAGAATCGAGCCGTTCAGATAGACGTTCTCGCGCCCCGTGAACTCCTGGTGGAAGCCGGCGCCGAGCTCGAGCAGGCTGACCCGACGCGCCCACCGACCGCGACCCGGCCCGTCGGTCGGCTTCATGATCCCGGCGATCAGGCGGAGAAGGGTCGTCTTGCCCGAGCCGTTCCGGCCGATCAGGCCGACGGCCTCGCCCGGCTCGACCGAGAACGAGACGTCCGAGAGCGCGTCGACGTCCGAGCCGCGCTCGCGCGTGCGCGCGACGAGCACCTCCTTGAGCGTGCGCACGGGCTGCGGCGTAGACGCGGAAGCGACGACTGGCGTCCTCGATCTGGATCTCGCCGGGTCGTACGTCCGTCACGGCGAAGACGGTAGCGCGGCCCTCCGGCGGACGACGCCGGCGAGGACGGCGATGAACGCAGGGTCGGCATTGGGCATCTGAATCCGGTCGAACGTCATGCCGAGCTCTCGCGCGCGCCCGGCCGCCTCGACGTCGATGTCCCAGCGGATCTCGAGATGGTCGGAGACGAACCCGACGGGGCACACGAGCACGGAGCTCACTCCCTCGCCGTGCAGCGCCTGGAGGTGGTCGAGGATGTCGGGCTGGAGCCAGGGCTCGCCCGTCGGTGACTCGGACTGGTACGAGAACGACCAGTCCTCGACCTCGGCCGCCTCTGCGACGAGACGCGAGGTCTCGAGGAGCTGGTCCTCGTACGGATCTCCTCCTTCGAGCACCCGCGCGGGGAGCGAGTGGGCCGTGAAAACGACGTGAGCTTCCGTCTCCCGAATGCGCTCGGCGAGCAGCTCGACGAAGCCGGCGTCGTCGTGCCAGCTCTCGACGAACACGAGCTCCGCCCGGCCTTCGACCCCGTTGTCGAGCTGGTGCCGGTAGCCGGCGATCGACCCGCGCGAGTAGTGCGGCGCGAGCACGAGCCCGACAACGGTCGTCGCACCGGTCTTGACCGCGCGCTCTGCTGCGTCCGCGATCCTCGGCGTCCAGTGCTTCATGCCTGTGAACACCGGAGTCTCGAGCTCGACCTCCAGCGCGGCCCGGGTCTCCTCCGTGATCACGTTCAAAGGGTTCACGTCCTCGATCCCCAGGCGCCGGTAGCGCTCGACGAGCGAGTCGAGCAGCTCCGGCTTGATCGGGCGCCCGCCCCGGATGTCCGCGTAGTAGGCGGCCACGTCATCGAGCCGGTCGGGGCTTCCGTACGCCATCAGGACGACGGCGACTTCCGTCATGCCGTCTCCTCCTTGACGAGCGCGACAAGCCGCGTCAGAAGGTCTGGATCGGTGTCGGGCAGCACGCCGTGGCCGAGGTTGAAGACGTGGCCGCGGCGGCCCGCTGCCCGCGCGAGGACATCGCGCGCCGCTTCCTCGACACGCTCCCATGGGCCGAGCAGGACGGCCGGGTCGAGGTTGCCCTGCACGCCGCGATCGAGGCCGATCTCTGCCCAGCCACGGTCGAGCTCGATCCGCCAGTCGACCCCGATCACGTCGCCGCCCGCATCGCGCATATGCCGAGAGGATGCCCGCCGTCCCGGTCCCGAAGTGGATCGTCGGCAGCCTCGACCGCGCCTAGCGACTCGGGCCGAGTACGGCGCGACAAACTCCTCGTAGTCCGCCGGCGACAGGATGCCCACCCACGAATCGAACAGCTGGATCACGTCCGCTCCCGCCGCCACTTGCGCCGCCACGTAGCCCGCGAACGTGTCCGCGAGCCGCCCGACGAGCGCGTGCCACACTCCGGGCTCGCGCAGCATCAACTCGCGGGCGCGGAGGAACTCCCGGCTCCCGCGTCCCTCGACGAGGTAGCCGGCGACGGTGAACGGGCCGCCGCAGAAGCCGACGAGCGCCTTCTCCCCTGGCAGCTCTGCCCGCACGAGTCGGATCGCCTCGAGAACGGGCGCGAACGCATGCTCCGGATACGGCACGCGGAGCTTCTCGACGTCGTCCGCCGTCCGGATCGGCGGGTCGAGCACCGGACCGACCCCCTCGACGAGCTCGACCGGCGCGCCCATCGCGATCACCGGCGTGACGATGTCGGCGAAGAGCACCGCTGCATCGACGTCGTGGCGGCGAACCGGCTGGAGCGTCACCTCGGCGCACAGCTCCGGCGTCTCGGCGATCTCGAAGAACGAATGCTTCTCCCGGAGCTCGCGGTACTCGGGCAGGGACCGGCCGGCCTGGCGCATGAACCACACCGGCGTTCGCTCGACCTGCTCGCGCTTGCAGGCGCGCACGAGAAGCGGCTCGGACACCGGCCTACACTAGCCCGCTTCGGACGACGGCCCGCTTAGTACAGGGGACAGTCACTGCGACTGTCCCCGGTCGTTGTCGGGCGCCGGCGTTTTCAGGCCTAGACTGGCCCGGTGCCTGGGCCGCTCGTCGCACGCTGGCGCTCGTGGTCTCTCGACCCGCCGCGTGCCGGCGCGCTCGGCCAGGCGAAAGTTGCCGTCGAGAACGCGGGCACGGCGACGTGGCGTAGTGACATCGCCTTCTCGTACCACTGGCTCGACGAGCATGGGAACGCGATCGTCTGGGACGGCGTGCGCACGCCACTCGGGAGAGAGGTCGCTCCGGGAGAGCGTGTCGAGGTCGAGCTCGCGGTGCGCGCGCCGATGCCTCCTGGCTCGTACGGCTTGGCAATCGACCTCGTCGCGGAGCACCGCGCCTGGTTCGGCGAGCTCGGCAGCGAGCCGCCTGGCGCGATCGTCGACGTGCTGCCACGCGTCGAGGCGTCCTTGCTCGCGGACGTCGCCGACCGTGCACGCCGCGCTCCCGATCCCGCGTGGCAGAGCCCGCGCCCTCGCCCTGCACGCGGAGGGCTTCGCCGTCGTAGCGGGTGCGATCGAGGCTCCCCGGTCGGCTCGCCGCGCGCTTGCCCCGTGGGCACCAGGCCCGGGCCGCGTTCCGGGGTTCGCGCATCCGCTCCTCTGCCCGTCGGTCCTCGACAGCATTCGAGCTCGAGCGGCTCGCTGATGTCGAGGGTCTGCCGGCATTCCGGCCGCCAGCCGACGAGCCGTGGGTCTACGACGCGTCGCTCGTCCTGCGCGTGACCTAGAGCTCGACTGCGATCCGATCGTCGATGCGCCGGAAGACGAGCGCGCCGAGCGCGAGCGACACGATCGCGGCCCCTACGAGGTAGAGCGTGTCCGAGGCGGCCGGCAGCTCGCCGTAGAAGAGCGGCGCGCGAAGCGCCTAGAGCGGCGGTGTCAGCGGATTAGCCCAGTGAAGGAGGTCGATGAGCGTCTGGTGGTCTTCGAAACCTCCGGGCAGCTCCTCGAGCGAGTAGAGGATCGGCGTCAGGAAGAACCAGGGCAGAAGGAGCGCCGCGACGAGGTGCTCGACGTCACGGAAGAGGACGTTCGCCGAGGCGACGGCGAGCGCAAGACCGCCGGCGACGAGACGATGACGGCTGCGATCGGGATCGAGAGCCAGCACCTGTCGCGCGTGTCCGCGGGAGGACGATCGCATCGACCACGATCAGCACGGCGAGCATGACGGTGAACGGCACGAGCTGCGTCGCGACGACGGAGAACGCGCACGAGCTGGCGCGGGAACTGCACCTTCTTGATCAGGTCGGCGTAGTCGAGCATCGACCGCGAGGCGCCGGTCAGCGACGTCGAGACGAAGACCCAGACCGCGAGCCCGCCGAGCAGGTACAGCGGGTAGTGGTCGATCGTCGAGACCTTCCACAGCACGGAGAAGACGAGCAGGTAGATCCCCATCAGCAGTAGCGGGTTCGCGAGCGACCACGCGACGCCGAGGACGGAGCCCTTGTAGCGGGCCTGGAGATCGCGCCGGAAGAGGCTCGCGAAGAGCTCGCGGTAGCTGGACGAGGTCGGCGTAGACGGACACGCGCCTGCGAAGTCTGCCTAGGGATCTTCCGGGCGTAGATCGAGACGCCCGAGTACCCGTGGCAGCGTCTGCGTGAACCAGCGTCGACGGCGCTGCGACCGACGCCCGGTAGCCGCAGCAGCCGCGCCGGCGATCCGCCGCTGGCGCAGATCGTCGTAGCCCTCCGCCTGCTCGACCCGGCGCACGACGAGGCCCGCCCGCGTGAACGCCCAGAGGTACGCCTAGAGCGTGTGCACGTGCTCGTTGATCCCGTAGCCCCTTCTCCTCGGCCTGATCGGGGACCTCGCCGGCTCCGGCCGAGCGCCCGCGTCCCCTCGTTCAGCGCGCGACGACGCCGCCGCGGCGCGTGACGCGCGCCATCTCGCGCACCATCGCGCCGAGATCGAGCGCGTGGTGGAGCGTCGCGACGCAGTACGTGAGGTCGAAGGACGCCCGCGGCGAACGGCAGATGCTCGCCGTCGGCCTGCACGCGCCGAAGGCCCGACGCGGTGCTCGTAGAACGCGCCGCGGCCGAGCCCGATCTTCGGGTCGGCGAGGATGTCCGTCGCCGACGTACTCGCACGCCGCGCGGGCACGAGGTGCTGCGCGGCCCAGCCCTTCGCCGCGCCGACCTCGAGCACGCGCATCCCCGGGCGCACGTAGCGCTCGAGGAGCAGCGAGAACGAATGCTCGTTCGCGCGCCAGGTCTTGTCCTCCCAGCCCGAGGTCGCGGTTGAGGAACGGCAGGTGCGCGTCGACCTCGTCGTCGGGCTCGTACCAGCCCTGCTCGCGCGCCATGGCCGCCCAGCCCTCGATCTCGCGCGCGCTTCTCGGCGATTCCCGGCAGCCGGTCGTCGAGCATCAGCGCGATCCCGTCCTCGACGGGATAGCGGCCGCCGCACGTTGCGCACGCGAGCCGTCCCCGCCTGGTGCGAGCTGCCCGCGGCACACCGGGACAGCGAAGGATGTCGAGCGGGGGAATCGTCACAGCGAGCCCGTACGTCTGTACCTGAAAGGACGGCCACACAGCGGCTTAACAGGCACGTACTAGCGTTCGCACGATGAGCGCGCTCGCCGCGCATCGTCGCTCTTCCCGTCGCCGCGCTGACGATCTGGGCGCTGCTCCGCTCGTCGGTCGGGCAGACGGTTCGTCGCACACCGTCCGGCGACCGCTGGCACGAGCAGCGCGACGCCGTCCTTCGGCGGGATCGGCATCTTACGCGGGCCTCGTCGCCGGCGTCGCCGCCTGCCTGCTCGCGGGCGAGATCGACCCCGACGTGGGAGCTCGCGGGCATCGTCGGCGGCGCGCCGATCGTCTTCGTCGTTCGGTCTCGTCGACGACCTGCGCTCGCTGCCGCCGCTCGCGAAGCTCGCGATCCAGATCGGCGCGGCCGCGATCGTGATCGCCGCCGGCCTACGGGTCGAGATCGTCTCGAACGGCGTCCTCGCCGACGGCGATCGGCGCTGCTCTGGCTCGTCGGCATGACGAACGCCTTCAACCTGCTCGACAACATGGACGGCCTCGCCGGGCACGCTCGCCGTGATCGCCGCCACCTTCTTCGCGATCGACGCCGTGACGATCCACTCCGACGACCTGCTGCTCGTCGTCTCGCTCTCCCTCGCGCTCGCGGCTGCTCGGCTTCCTCCCCTTCAACTTCCGGCCGCGCAAGCCGGCCGCCGTGTTCATGGGCGACTCGGGCAGTCAGGTGATCGGGCTCACGCTCGCCGCGCTCGGGCTGGCGACGAGCTGGAAGGTGGCGGAGTCGACGATCGCGACGCTTGATCCTGCCGCTGCTCGTGCTCGCCGTGCCGATCCTCGACACGGCGCTCGTCACCGCCGTGCGCCTCGTCGAGGGGCGACCGATCACGCCAGGGCGGTCGCGACCACACCTCCCACCGGCTCGTGCGCGGCGGCCTCTCCGAGAAGGGGACCGTCGTCCTGCTCGCAGCGATCGCCGCCGGGCTCGGCAGCGACGAGCCTCGCCTACAGCGGCCTCGACAACGGCTGGGTGACGCTCGTCGGCGTGCTGGTCACCTTCGCGCTCCTCGTCCAGTTCGCCGGCTTCCTCACCGACCTCGACGAGACCGGCGAGGCGACGGCCGGCAGGCCGGTGCTGCTGCGCCGCATCCTCCTCTCGCCCCGGCGCCTCGTCGAGCTGATCGTCGACTTCGCCCTGATCATCGCCTCGTTCACGATCGCCTACCTGCTCTTCGTCCAGGGCTCGGGCACCGACTACCAGAAGCACATCTTCCTCGTCTCCCTGCCCGTGATCCTGTTCGCCGCGCTACCTCTGCTTCATTCCGCTCGGCCTCTACAGCGGCGTCTGGCGCTTCGCCGGCGCGCATGAGGCCCTCGCGATCGTCGTCGCTGTCGTCGTCTCCGAGGCGCTCGCCGTCGGCATCGTCTGGTTCTCGAGCGGGCCGTTCGGCGACTTCCCTGCGCGGATCTACGTCGTCGACGCTCTGCTCGCGATCGTCCTGATCGGCGCCTCCCGCTTCGGCGAGCGAGCGCTCTTCCGGGCGCACTCGACGCTTCATCGACCGGAGCGGCCGGCGGCGCACGCTGATCGTCGGCGCTGGGCGCAGCGGCCGAAGCCTCCTGCGCGAGCTTCGCGAAACCCCCGGCGAGCACGTCGTCGGCTTCGTCGACGACGACCGAAGGTTGAAAGGCCGCCGAATGCAGGGGGTTTCCGTGCTCGGCGGGCTCGACGACATCGAGCGCGTCCTCGTCCTGACGGAGCCGGCCTGACGTCGTCCTCGTCACGATCCCGAACGCCCCGCGCGAGCGGCTCGACGTCGTCGTGCGCGCATGCGAGGCGGCGGGAGTACCCTGCCGGTTCGTGCGACGGGAGCTCGATCTCGATCCGGTGATCGCCCTCGGAGCGACGGCGGAGTGAACGGCCGCAGCGCAGCGGCCGTGCGTTGATGGCAGCCGGCGCCGCCGATCCGGCGGTCGTCGAAGATCGCAAGTGGCTCGACCGCGTGTACGCAGCCATCCCCCTCGCCACCGTGTTCATCTGGCTCCTCGCGCTCTACGCGTGGCAGTCGTGGCACCACAGCTCTCCGTGGCTGTTCACGGACGAGCTCGAGCTGACCCAGCTGTCGCGGAGCGATCGCCGACACGGGTCACGCGGCGAGACGCGGGCAGCCGCACTTCTTCGAGACCCTCTACACGTACCTGACGGCGCCCGCCTGGTGGCTCAGCTCGACTGCCCAGGCGTACGACGTCGTCCGCTACATCGGCGTGTTCACGATGACGGCCGTCGTCTTTCCGACCTACTTCCTCGCGCGCACGATCGTCCGGACGCCCGGCGGCGCTGTTCGCGGCGGCGGCGGCGGCGGCGGTGCCGGCGATGGCCTATTCGCAGATGATCGTCGAGGAGGCGCTCGCGTACCCGTACGCCGCGCTCACCTTCTTCCTGATCGCCAAAGCGCTCGCCGAGCGCACGCGCTGGTGGATCGGCGGCGCCGTCGTCGCATCGCTCATGGCGCCGCTCGTCCGGGGCGAGCTGGCGGTGATCCCCGTCGTCTTCGGCCTCGCGGCCTTCCTGTTCTTCCTCACGAGCGAGGCCGGGAGCCGCTGGCGCTCGGGCTGGGGAGCGTGGGACTGGGTCGGCGCGGTCGTGCTCACGACCGGCTTCCTCGTCTTCTTCTCCGCGACGGCGGGCAATTTCTCACAGAGCTGGTCGATCGCGACCGGCCACTACCGCGAGCGGATGCTCGACTACGGCGTCTGGGCTGCCGGGGCCTTCACGATCGGCCTCGGCGTCCTGCCGGTCGTGGCCGCGCTCGCCGGGCTCGTCCGGCCGAAGGACGAGCCGAGGACGCCGCCGCTCAGGGCGTTCACGGCGCTCCTCGGCGCGGCCGTGCTCGGGTTCGGGCTCTACACGGCCGTCAAGGCCTCCTATCTCTCGACTGCCTTCGGGACGGTGATCGTCGAGCGCAACCTCATCTACCTCGTGCCTCTCGTCTTCTGCGGCATGGCGCTCTGGCTCGAGCGCCCACGCCTCCTCTGGGCTCCGCTCGCCGTCGCGACCGGCGCCGTCGCCTACATCCTCGTCGCCTCGAACTACGCACTCTCGAACGTGCCGTACTCGGACGCCCTCGGCCTCGCGATCGCGCAGATGGCGAACCGCAACCTCAGCTTCACCGACAACGACGTCCAGTGGGCGCTGATCGTCGTGCTCGCCGTCTCCGTCGGCCTGCTCGTAGCGCCGCGCTTCCTCCGTGGACGTCCGCGTGCCGCCATGGGCGTGGTCGTCGCGGCCGGCGCCCTGGTCCTCGCCTGGACGCTGACCGGCGAGATCTCGGCCGCGAAGTACTCGAACGACTCGGGGAAGCTGATCACAAACAACTTCCCGCGCCCCCTGTCGTGGCTCGACGAGATCACAGGCGGCGAGCCGGCGCTGTACCTGGGCCAGAACATCGAGCCGGGCGCGGCGCTCGGCATCTGGCTGACGGAGTTCTGGAACCGGTCGCTGAAGAACGTCTGGAGCCTCGACGGCACCGCTCCGGGGCCAGGCCCCGTGCTCACGCCAAACCTCGTCGCGACGAACGGACGCCTGTCGCCGGACCCGGGCGCGCGCTACGTCGTCGTCGAGCCCGGTACGGATCTCGACGGCAAGGTGGTGGCGCGGCCGCCCGCGTCCGGGCGCTGGACGGTGTACAAGCTCGACGGGCCGCTTCGTCTCGCGCACGCGCAGACCGGAGTCTTCACCGACGGCTGGATGGGCTCGGAGAGCGCCTACAACCAGTACGCGACGCAAACCGGACAGGGCGGCAACGTCCTCGTCTCGCTGTCCCGGAAGACGTGGGGCGGGCCGGACAAGCCGGGCCATGTCGTGATCAGGGTCGGCCCGCTCGTCAGGGGCGCGGACAAGCAGCCGCACATCGGCCACGTCACGGCGAGCCGGCGGTGGACGATCCACAGCGGCGAGCGAGGGACGTTCGTGATGCCGACACCGCGGCCGCCGTTCCGTGTCGAGGTGACGATCGACCCCACGTTCTCGCCGGCGGACTACCCGGGCCAGTCAGACCGCCGTGAGCTCGGGGCGGTCGTGGGCTACCGCTTCTATCAGCGCGGCGAGGCGCCCACGAGATAGGTGAAGCGGAAGCGGAGGAGCGCGCGGGCCAGCGGCCCGGTTCGCTCGAGCGCCTCGAAGCCGCCCGCGACCGGGCCAGGGAGCCCGACCCGCTGTGGCGAGAAGAACGGGTGGAGCGACACCGCTCCCAGACCCGCCGCACGGAGCTCGGCAAGGATCCCCTCCAGCGGGAACTGCCTGGGGTTGAGGTCGAAGACGAGCTTTTTCTCCGTGAACGAAGCGACGTGCCGGAAGAACGCCGACCGGTCACGCGCGTAGTAGACGGCGCGAAAGCACGTCGTGCACGCGACGGGCGCGGGTGGCTCGTAGTCGTTCAGGTCCGCCTCGACGACGGCGATCCGGTCGCCGAGCCGCTCGCGCGCCTCAGCGACCATCGGCTCGGAGAGGTCGACGCCCGTGTAGCGCAGACCGTGCGCGAGCAGCGGCGCTGCGAGCCCCGCGTCGCCGCAGGCGAGATCGAGCACCTCGTCTCCGGGCTCGAGTGAGGGACCGATGGCGACGACAAGGTCGGCCCGGTGCCGCAGATAGCGCTCGGGGTCGGCATAGGCCGCGTCGGTCCACCCGGCCGCCTGGGCGTCGTACTTCTCGGTCGTCACAGGGACCGGAGCGACTCGGGATGCTTGCGGACATAGCGGAGCATGCCGCGCCAGTGCCAGAGGGTCCGCCGCGTGAAGAAGCTCTTGTCCGTCTCCGCGTCCCAGCGGTGCCGTGCGACGGCGGCCGGGACGTACCAGCACTCCCAGCCCGCGCGCGCCGCGCGGTAGCAGAGGTCGATCTCCTCGCCGTACATGCGAAAGCCCTGGTCGAATCCGCCGAGCTCCTCGAGCATCGACCGCCGGAAGAGGAGGCAGCCGCCGAGCATCCAGTCGGCACGCACCGGCTCCGCCGGCCGCTCGTCGAGGAGGTAGTGCCCGCGCTGGTGCTCGAGCGGCGGCCGCAGCGCGGCGGAGCGGTGTACGGCGAACCAGGGTGCCGCCGACGGTCGGGAAGCGGCGGCGGGACGGCTGCCACGCGCCGTCGGGATCCGTCAGCTGCGGCCCACCGATGCCGCAGCGCGGATGGCCGACCACGAAGGCGCGGAGCTTCTCGACGGCTCCCGGTTCGAGCACAACGTCCGGATTCGCGACGAGCACGAGCTCGCCCGACGTAGCGGCCACGCCGGCGTTGATGTTCGCCGCGAAACTGATCGCACCCGCGTTCCGAACGACGCGGGCGCCGAGAGGATCGACAGGCTCCGAGCCTGGCAAATTCACGATCACGAGCACCTCGTCGACCTGAGGCACGAGCGCGGGCAGCGAGCTCGCGAGCTCGTCGCGGTGCCCGTGCGAGATGACGATCGGCGGACACTTTCACCTGCCGAGCACCTCGCGGTAGACGGCGACCGTCCGCCTTGCCGTCTCCGCCCAGCTGAACCCGCGGGCGCGCTCGAGGCCGGCGGACCGAAGCTCCGCCCGCCGGGCGATCGCCTCGCGGATCGCGGACCCCAGCTCCCCTGGCGCGGCATAGACCGCCGCGTCGCCCGCCACCTCGCGCAGCGCTGGATCCTGTGACGCGACGACGGGCGTGCCGGACGCCATGGCCTCGAGCACTGGGAGCCCGAAGCCCTCGTAACGCGACGGCATCAGGAGACACGCAGCGCTGCGGTAGAGCTCTGCGAGCTCGGCCTTCGCCACATACCCACGGACGTCCGCTCCGCGCCGTGCGAGCTCGTCGGCGAGGCCGCGGTCGCGGATCGGCCCGACGGCGACGAGCCGGAGCCCGGCGTCGTTCGCCGCGTCGACCGCGGCAAGCGGGTCCTTCCTCGCCTGGATCGCCCCCACGAACAGAAGGTATGACCCTAGGGCGTCGTCGCCGGGAGCGAAGACGGAGTCGACACCGTGTGGGGTGACGACAATCTTCTCCGGCGCCACGCCGTACAGGTCGACGACGTCCACCTTCGTCCGCTCGGAGACGACGATCACGCGGGCCGCCTTGCGCGCCGCGCGCGGCACCATCCGCCGAAAGATCGCGCGGTCCCGGCGCGACATCGCGGTCGGGTCGCGCTCGAACGAGAGGTCGTGGATGGTGACGAGCGCCGGGCAGGGACAGCGCAGCGGAAGCGCGTGCTGAAAGTGGGCGAGTGCGGGCCTCAGCCGATCGAGCGCACGGGGCACGGACCACGCCATGCGCAACTCCTGCGAGCGAGCCGGGAGCGAGACCGCGTCGACGCCATCGGGCACGAGGTCGGGACGCCGCGTCAACGCAACGAAGCGGAGATCGCCTCCCGCAGCGGGGAGCTCGCGCAGGAGGTTCTCGACGTAGGTCTCGTCCCCGGTGCGCTGGCGGCCGAGAACGTCCGCGTCGATGACGATACGCGGCTCGATTCTCATGACCTTTTACCCGAAGGTGTCAGACACCGGGCAACGATTTCGTGTCGCGTCTGCGTCAGTTCGCCACCTCCCTGTAAACGGCGACGGTCGCGCGGGCAGTTTCGTCCCAGCTGAAGGCCTGCGCGCGCTCGAGGCCGAGGCGACGCAGCTCGTCACGACGCGCGAGCGCCTCCTCGATCCCGCGCGCGATCGAGCCGACGTCGAGCGGGTCGGCGAGCACGGCTGCACCGCCGGCTGTCTCCTCCGTCGCTCCGCCACGGCTTGTCACGACCGGCGCGCCGCACGCCATCGCCTCGGCGATCGGCAGCCCGAAGCCCTCGTACAGCGACGGGTAGACGACGCACGCTGCGCCTCGGTAGAGCGCAGCCAGCTCGTCGTCGGGGACACGTCCGAGCCAACCCTCGGCCGTGACGTTGCCCCAGCCCGGCTCCCCGGCGATGCGGAGCTCCATCCCGAGCTTCGCCGCCGCCTCCTGCACGCGGGCGAGGTTCTTCCGCGGCTCGAGCGTGCCCACGGCCAGCAGGTAGTCGCCCTCCGCCGCAGGCCCGTCTGCCGTGAACACGGTCTCGATCCCGTTCGGGATCACGGCGACCTTGTCCGCCGGCACCCCGAGCACCTCCACGACCTCGCTCTTCGTGAACTCGGAGATGGCGATCACCCGCGTTGCCGCCGTCACGACGCGAGGAACGCAGACGCGGCTGTACCAGCGCGTCCACATGTTGAACGCCTCGGGGTAGCGAAGGACAGCGAGGTCGTGGACCGTGACGACTAGCGGGCACGCCGGCCGCCGCAGGGGCCCGCGGAACGTCGGGCAGTGGAGGACGTCGACATTGGCGCTCCGGGCCAGCCGCGGCAAGGTCAGCGGGTACCAGACCGCGTCGCGATAGACGGCGGCTACCCGGCCGGAGCCGCCCCGACGAAGCGGCACGAGCTCGACGCCCGTTCGTTCCTCGAGGCTCGAGACGTAGCGAGCGGTGCCGGCCCGCGTCTGGTCGAGCGGCGAGACGTCGAGCCCGACCTTCATCGCATCGCCGCCAGGTAGCCGTCCAGAAACGCGCGGCCGGTCTTTAGCCACGAGAACATCGCCGCGTGAGCAAGCCCGCTCGCCCGGAGCTCGTCGCGCCGTCCGAGCGCCTGCTCGATCGCCGCGGTGATCGCCTCGGGGCTGTCGGGATCGGCGCGCAGCGCCGCGTCCCCGCCCGCCTCGTCCATCGACTCGTGCGACGAGCAGACGACGGGCGCGCCACAGGCCATCGCCTCGATCACCGGCAGCCCGAAGCCCTCGAACCGCGATGGGTAAACGAACACCGCGGCGCCGCGGTAGAGCCGTGCGAGCTCGTCGTCGTCGACGTAGCCGAGCCGGACGATGCCCGGCCGGTGGAGCGCCGGCTGCTCGCCCCAGCCCTCGGCGCCAACGACGGCGAGCCGGAGGTCGTCGCGCCCGAGCTGACCGAAGGCGTCGACGAGCGTTGCGAGGTTCTTCCGCGGTTCGAGCGTCGCCACCGTCAGCACGTACGGCGCGCCGAGGTCGGCCGCGTCGCCGTCCGTGCTGAAGACCCCGTCGACGCCGGGCAACGCCACACGGACGCGCTCCTCCGGAACGCCGAGCAGCTCAACCGTCTCCCGCGCCGTGAACGCCGAGTTGGCGAACAGGACGTCGCACGTCCGCGCCGCGTTCCGGTACTTCGCGGTGTGCATGCGGCGCGTGCGGCCCTGCACCCACTCGGGAAAGCGGATCGGCACGAGGTCGTGGATCGTCGTCGCCCTGACGCCGCCGCTCTGCGGCGGGTACATCCAGTCGGAGAAGTGCAGGACGTCGACCGGCCCCAGGAAGCGCTCGATACCCGGCCGCCCGAGCTTGCTCCACCCCTGGCGCCACAAGTGCGCGAAGGGCAGGAACTGGAGCCGAACGTCGACTGGGATTCCCTCGAGCGCCGCCGGGATCGCCTTCCTCCCCTGCGGGCTCGTCGGCGCGAAGGCGACGATCTCGTGCTCGTCGGCCACCGCCTCTGCGAGCCCCGCCAGCGAGCCGCGGAGATACGTCCCGATCCCCGACCGCGGGTGCGAGAGCGGCGAGACGTCGAAGGCAATCCTCATGGCCGGTAGCGGAAGGTGAAGTGCATGCCGAGCCGCCGCGTGTCGGGGTTCAGGCCGCCGGTGACGACTTCGGGCACAGCCGTTCGCCCGACCGTGAAGCGCACGGTGCACGTGTTGCCCTCCGGCCGGAGCGGGATGCGAATCGTCTTCGACTCGTCGGGATCGACCTGCGTACGCGCCACGACCTGGTCGCCGATCCGCGCGACGACGGGGTTCGGCTCGATGAAGAGCGCCGTGTCGCTCTGCAGGCCGACGGAGAGCGTGCCGTCGCGGCAGTCCTGGCGGACGTAGCTGACGCGCTTGCGAGACCACGTGTCACCGGGGTAGATGCCGCCGACGAATGCGAGCTGCCGGAGCGGTCCGTCGAGCCGGTAGAGAAACATCTGCTTCTTCACGTCCTCTGCGGCCAGACGGCCCTTCAACTCGAGCGACGCGTCCGTCAGGGCGAATGGCGAGCGGACAAGCGTCCCGTCGGGTCGGCGGAGGAATCCCGTCCTGCGGTCGACGACGAGCGGCGTCTGGGCGAGGCCGCCGGGCACTGCCGGCCCTGTCGTGTAGATCGTGCCGACGCTCCGGTTGAAGAACTCGTTCTCCCAGACCGTGAACTTGTCGGACGTGCCCGTCCAGACGATCCCGACGTCGCCGCTGCGGCCGACGGCACGGTCGATCCAGTCGCGGTGCGGGTTCGTGATGCCACCGAAGAGATGCTGCGCCGCCCGGAAGCGGTGCTCGGCGACGATCGGGTGCTGCGAGACGGCGAAGTAGACGAGCACGAGCGCCGGCAGCACGAGCACGTAACGGCGCGGCACGAACAGGAACGCGACGCCGGCGACCACGCAGCCGGCGAGAACGACCAGGTCGACGTCGCTCAGGGCAAGCCCTCGCTCGACGAGCCAGCCGAGCGGCAGCAGCGCAGCGGTGTCAGACACCGCGTTCAGGCCGATGAAGTCCTCGTACGGCACGACGAGCGGGAGCCCCGCGGCCACGGTGGCCGCGATCACCGTCGCTGGCTCCGGCCGCAGCGCGCCCCGCTCGATCCATAGCAGGAGCGCGATCAGGAAGAGCGGCGCGACGTAGAACATGTTCCGCTCCTCGATCCGGAACGTCTGCTCGGACGCGAAGATCGCCACCTCGAGCACGAGCCAGGCCGAGAGCGAGACGGCCGCCGCGACAAAGATCCGATCGCGCTCGGCAAGCCGCCGCCACATCAGGACGAGCAGGAGCAGCGCGGCGAACGGAAGCACGCCGAGCGAGAGATCGAGCTCCGCGACGTGGTAGAGGAACCACTTCGCCACCTCGCGGACGGAGTAGTGCGTCTTCCCCGCAACCTCGTAGGCGCCGAAGACGCCGAGCGGCGACGCGCCGCGCGCGACCTGGACGAGAACGACGCCGATCACCCCGGCCGCGGCGACGCCGTAGAGCAGCGCGTAGCGGCGGATCGCCTGCCTGCCGGCGACGAGGAAGGGCGCCGTGACGAGTGCCGGCAGCAACGCAAGCGCCTGCTGGCGCGTGAGGTAGGCGACGAGGCAGACGCCGAGCAGCAGCGCGGTTCGCAGCGCGGTCGGCCGCTCGAGCCAGAGCACGAGCATCAGCGCCGCGGTCAGGAACAGCGGGTAGAAGGCGTTCTCCGTCATCAGCGTGGCCGTGTAGACCATCGACGGGATCGCGACGGAGAGCGCAGCGGCGGCCAGCGCGTACCCGGACGAGAGCACGCGGCGCGCGAGGAAGTACGCCGGCACCGCGGCGAGCGACATCACGACCGCGTTGATCGCCTTCGCCGCCGCGTAGGCGTGCGGCACGGCGTCGAACAGCGCCCACGCGGGCGCGATCAGGATCGGGTAGACGATCCCGTAGGCGGCCGTCGCCTGGTCTCGGACGAGGAAGCGGCCCGACTCCGCGAAGCTCTTCGCGAGCTCGGAGTAGATGAGCTCGTCGACCATGATCCAGGGGGCCGGCGTCCCGCGCCCGAAGACGTAGCGGACGATCGCGGACGAGCGCGACGATGCCGGTCAGCCAGGCCCAGACCGGTACTGCGCGGACGATCGAGCGGGCGTCGTGCCGCTCGGTCGCCGCCTCACTCGCCAAGCCCGACCTCTCGCAGCCGGCTCGTAAGCTCCGCGGCCTCGGGGTCGTCGCCCGCGATGCCGGTCTCCGCAGCAGCGTCGGCGACCTCGCGGAGGACTGCGTCCCGGACGACGTCGCTGCCGGCCGCGCGCTCGAGGGCGCCGGCGTAGAGCTCTGCAACGCGGTCGACGTCGTGCTTCGAGCGCGCGAGGGCTCCGGCGGCGAGCCCCATCTCCGTGCGCAGCGCGCCGTCCGAGGCGAGGAGCTCGAGCGCGCCGTCCAAGCTCCCGGCCTCGTGTTCGGTCCGGCGCTACCTTGACTGCCACTTCGTCCGGCAGCTCCGAGAACCAGCCGACGTCCGAGACGACGAGCGGGCGTCCGAGCGAGAGCGCGCGGACGACCGAGCCGGACGTCTCGCCCATCGTCGGCGAGCGCAGCGAGACGAGAACGTCGCAGGCGGCCATCAGCGACCACAGCCGCGCCTCGTCGACGTACTCCTCGCGAACGACGCCCTCGGGCGGTTCGAGCGCGGCCACCCGAGGCGTCGCCGAGCCGACGACGAGCAACCCAGCGCCGGGGTGTCGCTCGCGGAGCCGGGCGAACGCCGCGTACAGCTCGGGTAGCCGCTTGCTCTCGTTCTGGTGGCCGAAGCAACCGATCAGCGGCGCGCCCTCGACGTCGGCCGGACGGACGTCCGGCGCCGGCCAGGCCGGGTGCGGGATACGTTCGATCGGCCCGTCGTAACCCGCCTCGCGCGCGCAATCCTCGACGTACGCCGAGTGGACGATCAGCGCATCGGCGAGGCGGAGCACCTCGCCCGCGAGCGGGAAGTCCTGGGGCCGCGTCTCCCAGAGCGGCGGGATGCGGTTGTCGAGAACGCCGTACGCAAGCAGCCGACCGGCGAGCCCGTAGTCGCGCTCCATCGCGTCGAGGTAGCCGGCCGCATCTCCGCGCGCGAGCGTGATCCCCGCGACCAGATGATGCAGCACGATCTCGTGCAGGCACACGACTCCGCGCCGCTTCCGCAGCGCCTCGACGATCCACCCGTGCGCCTCGGGATCGTTGCCGACGTGGTAGAGGGCGACGTCAGCCGACGGCATGCGCCGAAAGCGGCCCGGTCTTGCCACCTCGACCTCGACGTGCTTCCGGAGCGTCGGCAAGAGCAGTGCGCTGTAGTCCGCGATCCCCGATCGCGAGGGAGGCATCGGGCTGTAGTAGGCGACCTTCATACGGCTTCCAGCAGTCGCTCGATCGCGCGGTCCCACGTCACCTGCTCGGCGACGACCCTCCCGGCCTGTCCCCACGCCCGCGCGTCCGCCTCGTGCTCGCGGAGCCACGCGCACGCCTGCGCGACGGCCGCGGGCTCTGCCTCACAGACGAGCCCAGTCCGCCGGTCGACGACCACCTCGAGCGGCCCGCCGGCGTCCTTCGTCGTAACGACGGGCTTCTCGGAGAGGAACGCCTCGTACGGCACCATCCCGAAGTCCTCGTCGACGGGCGCGTAGTAGACGGCGAGGCAGCGTGCGTAGAGATCCGTCAGCTCGTCGTCGGCCACGCGACCCGCGAACGTCACGCGGCCGTCGAGGCCGAGACGGCGGGCACGCTCCTCGAGCCGCTCGCGGTCCGGCCCCTCGCCCGCGACGACACCGTTGAGCGACGCGTTCTCCGCCAGCGCGTCGAGCATCAGGTCGACACGCTTCGCCCGGTCGAGCCGGCCGACGGAGCAGCACGAAGTCACCGTATTCCTCGCAGCGGTAGGCGAGCGCCTGCGGCGGATGCGGAAGCACCTCGGCGGCGATCCCCGTCGAGCGCTCGAGCCGGTCGGCGACGTTCGCCGACGTCGCGAACACCTTGCGCGCCTCGCCGAGGCACTTCTTGTCGAGCCGCTGCACCTGGCGGCGGAGTCGCGCGGTCGCGCGCGGACTCGGAGAACTGCCCGAGCTCGGTGCGGTCGAGCTCGTAGGCCTGCCGGAACTGGTGGAGCAGCCACACGACCTTGTTCGGGATGGCGCACGCAGTACGACGGGAACTTCGTCGCGACGACGAGGTCGATGCGCCGGCCGTCTGCCTCCGTCAGGTCGCGCAGCCGCCAGAGGAGCGCCTGCGTCAGCACACGCTCGCCCGGATACCACTTGAACGGCATCGTCACGAGATCCGCCTCGTGGCCGCGAGCACGCAGCTGCTCGACGAGCTCGTCCGCGAAGATCTCGGCGCCGCCGCGGTCGAACGGCACCTGCGGTCGGCAGACAGCGATTCTCATCTGCGCGCGACGATCGCGTAGTCGAGCGGCGCGAAGAGGAGCTCGTTCAGCCGTCGGACGTTGCCGGCGATCAGCGGATCGTCGGGGATCGCGAGCCGCTCGTCGGGCGGGTTCGCAAAGCGCGTCTCGACCTCACGGAAGCCGGCCTGCTCCGCGAGGAGGGCCAGCGTCTCCGGGACGAGCGGCTGCGCGTGCGTGAGGTCGGCGAAGTAGTTGCGGAGGGCGAGCGGCGACAGCGGATTGATCGTCTCCGCGACGAGCACTCCTCCCGGCCGGAGCTTCGCGACGGCCAGCTCGAGCACGCGCACGCAGCGTCGCCGGCGGCAGGTGCTCGACGACCTGCGCCATGAAGATGCCGCCGAGCGAGCCGTCCTCAGCGCCTCGAGCGCGGCGACGGCGTCCGCCTGCTCGACGTCGAGGCCCTCCCCGCGCGCGTACGCCGCCATGTCGGCGTCGGCGTCGATCCCCCGCGCGTCGACGCCGGCGTCGCGCAGGAGCAGCGAGCAACTCGCCGCGACCGCAGCCGATGTCGAGCACGGGCGCGGCCTCGCGAAAGTCGTCGACGTAGAGCCTGCTGGCGCTCGCGGACGGCGCTCGTCGAGCCGCGCATCCGCGCCTCGAACGCGAAGTAGTCGGGAATCGCGGACGGCGGCGGGCTGCGCGGCGACGGTCTGCACGGGTGCGGCGCCACCGTCACCAGACGGGCGCCGCTCGACGCGGCGCAGGCGCTCGTCGAGCTCGATCGCGGCTTCGCTCAGCCGCCTCCTCGACCGGAGTCAGCGCGGTCGGCAGCCTCGTACAGATCGTCGATCAGCTTCAGCGTCGCGTCGTTGAACGCGCGCTGCTCGGCCGCGAGCGGCTCGACGTACCAGCGCATGAACGGCCGCAGGAGCCGCTTGACCGGGTAGGCAATCGCGCCTTTGAGACCAGGACGCCGCACGAGCGGACGCTCTGCCGAGACGGGCCACATGCGCTCGGCCTGTCGCGCGCCACGTCGTGCGGGCGGCCTCGAGCCGTCCGTGCCGCCGCGGCGTCAGCTCCTCGCTGGAGCTGCTCGAAGAGCGCGACGGCGATCGACCTCTTCGCAACCGGCAAAACCCGTGCTGACGCACCGTCGTCCTCCGCCGCTCTCCGGCCATCGGAGCATCGTATCCGGCGCCTGTTACGGCACTGTGAGGCAGGTACGCTCGCGCGATGCGGGTCGGGCTGAGCCTCCTGACGCTCGTGCCAGGGCGTCGTCGGCGGGCTCGGAGACGTACGCGCGCGAGCTCACGCGCGCGCTCGCGCGAGTCGGCGAGCACGACTACCGGGTGTTCGGTCCCGACGATCGCGCCAGACGCCGGCGACGGGCTTGCCGACGGGGTCGTGCCCGAGTACCGCGCGCGCACGAGCGACGCCGGGCAGGGTCGCGGCGATGTCGCTCGCCTCGCTCCACCCAGCCCCGATCCGCCGCCGCTTCGACTCGGCGGGGCTCGACGCGATCCACTTCCCGCTCAGCGTGATGATCCCCCGCGTCGACCGGCCGCCGGCTGCAACGACCGTCCACGACCTCCAGCACGAGCTGTACCCCGCAGTTCTTCTCGCGCGCGGAGCTCGCCTACCGCCGCCTGGTCTACGGGTGGACGATCGAGCGCAGCCGCATCGTGATCGCGATCTCGGAGCACGCGCGCAGACGCTGATCGAGCGCTACCGGCTCGACCCGGAGCGCGTCAGGACGATCCATCTCGGCATCGACCACGAACGCTTCACGCCCGACGAACGGCCGCGCGAGCCGTTCCTCCTCTACCCGGCGAACCGCTGGCCGCACAAGAACCACGAGCGGCTGTTCGAGGCGTTCGCGCTCGTCCGCCGCGAACGGCCCGAGCTTCGCCTCGTGCTCACGGGCACCGGCCACGACCGGGCGACGTTGCCGCCGGGTATCGAGGCGCGCGGGCACGTCTCGATGGACGCCCTCGTCGACCTCTACCGCTCTGCGGCGTGCCTCGTCTTCCCGAGCCTCTACGAAGGCTTCGGGCTGCCGCCGCTCGAGGCGATGGCGTGCGGCTGCCCCGTCGCCGTCGCGAACGCCACGTCGCTGCCCGAGGTGTGCGGCGACGCGGCGGAGTACTTCGACCCGCTGTCGGCCGAGGACATGGCGACCGCGATCCTTCGAGCGCTCGACGGGCATCTCGCGGAGCGAGGGATCGCGCGCGCCGCGCAGTTCACATGGGACGCGACCGCCCGCGCGCACGACAAGGTCTACACCGACCTCACGGCCGCCTGAGCGGCGGTTACCCGGGGTGCGCGATCACGAGGACGATCGTCGCGGCCCCGAGCAGCATGCCGAGCGCCGCGAACGCAAGGCCGGCCCGCGTGTCGAACGGCGCGTACTCGCCGCGCGCAAGCGCCTCTTCGACTCTCTTCTGGCGGAGATAGGCGTACGCGATCAGGAGCATGCCGACGGCGCCGAAGGCGACGCCGATCACCTCGTACGGCCACGAGGCTCCTGACGAGAGCTCTGGCACGAGCCTCCCGGCCGCCAGACTGACGGCGATCGTCGTCAGCCCCGTGCGCCACCACGCGAAGGTAGGTCCGCTCGCCCGCGAGGCGGGTACGGCGCGTCGCGTCCCGTAGCTCGCTCGTACTCTCCATGTGCGCGGGTTCTGCGGAGGCGGGAACTTCCCTGCCGCTCAGCGCTTGCGGAAAGCGAGGCGGACGACGTCGCCGCCCGCGCCGGTGCGCTCGCGCGCGATCAGCCCATAGACGGGGCCGAGTGGCAGAAGCCAAGGGAACGTCCGCGTGTAGGCGGCGTTCCAGTTCGGCTCCATACGCACGACCTCCCGTGACGTGAGCTCGAGCGCGGGCACGGACTCGACGAGCGCGTCGAGGTGCGCGTCGTCGTACCAGCGCTGGAAGAAGTAACGGCCGTCGACCGGCTCGTGCGCCGCGTACATCGGCGCGTCGCGCCAGTCCTCGCTGTAGGTCGACGCGTACGGCAGCGTGACGAGCACGCGACCGCCCGGCCTCACTACACGCGCGAGATCCCGAAGCGCCGCCTCCGCACCGTCGCCCTCGATGTGCTCGAGGACGGAGATCGAGTACGCGTGGTCGAAGCTCGTGTCCTCGAAGGGAAGTGCTCGCCCGTCGGCCACGCGAAACGCGACGCCTGAGTCCGCGGCAAGCGCCCGCCAGGTCTCGATCTCCGACTCCAGCTCGTCGACGCACGTCACCCGCACGCCGCCCCGCGCGAGCTGGACGGCGAGCAGCTTCGGGCTCGCGAGGTCGAGCACGCGCTCGCCCGGCCTCGCGCCGATTGTCTCGAGCGCCCACGGCAGCTCGAGGTAGCGGCTGGGGTCGAGCGGGATGAGCACGCAGCGCAGCGCCTCGCGCCGGTAGCCGTGGCGCAAGACGTCGTGCACGCCGAGCCCGACGCTCGTCGCATAGAGGGATCCCCACCCGCGCACGACTCAGCCGAGCTGCGCGAGCTTCCCGCGCGTCCGCTCGGCCATGACGAGGTTGCCCTTCTGCTCGTAGAGCGCGAGCGCCTGCTCGAGCTCGGCAGCGTCCCTCCTTGCCTGCAAGCGTCAGCACCTCGGAGAGGTCGACAAGCGCGGCTGCGTGGAAGTTCGGCATGTCGGTACGCTCGGCGAGCGCAACCGCTTCCCGTGCGAGCCGCTCGCCCTCCTCGAGCTCACCGCGACGCGCAAGCACCTTGCCGTACAGATGCGCCCACTGAATCTGCGGTGCCGGCTCCTCGCTCGGTGCCCTCTTTCGGCCGCGTCGGAGCCATTGCTCGGCTTCGCCGTCGCGACGGAGCTCGAGCAGCGCCTCGGCGACGTTGCAGCAGTACGCCATGTAGTTGCCGAGGTACTCGAGCCTCTCGGCCGCCTCGCACGCCTTCCGCGCGGCGGCCTCTGCGACCGCCACGTCGCCCTCGAGCATGGCGATACGGAATCGGCGGTTTCCGATACCCATCTCCACCCGGTTGGCGCCGAGCTGTTTCTCTCGCTCCTCCGCCTGTGTGAGCAACGCGCGAGCCTCGTCGAACCGGCCCAGCATCGCGAAATACACCTCCCGTTGGGGCGTGGCGCCGCCTCGCTCGATGTGCGGATGGTCGTCCAGCCAACAAAGAGCGACCTCCACGGGGGTCTCGCCGAAGTAGTTCGCCATCACGAGCTCCTCCTCGGCCCAGGCCTCGTAGAGGCGAGAGTCCGCACGGCGCGCGTGCTCGAGAAGGAACTCCGCCCTCGCAGCGAGCTCCGCCCAGGAGCGCCCTTCGAGCTCGCCCGCGACGATGAGCGAAGCCCCCGCAACGGTGAGGCCCCACTCGTCTCCAGCCCCCTCGAAGACAGCGAGCGCCTGCTCCGCCTGGAGGCGAAGCCGCTCTCCGCTTCCTTTGACAGGAGGATTGAGAACGGTGTCATACGTCGCCTGCTCGACCTGCAGCGAGAGCGCCCCCAGGTGATCACCTGCCGCCGAGGCGCGATCCGCGGCCAGGGCCAACCTTCGCATCGCTTCGTGTCCGTTGCCTGCATGAAAGTGCGCCCACGCGAGGTCGAACTCGAGCCGTACATCAGGTCTGTCGCCGGGCAGGAGGTCAGACGCACGCTCGAGCAGCTTGAGCGCCGCGCCGAAGTCGTTGCGTGCGACCGCCCGGCTGCCCGCTTCGGCGAGTCGCTTCCCTGCGCGTGTCGCGAGGGCATCGTCGTTTTGCCCGAGGTCGAGCCGGTAGCGGTACGCCTGCTCGAGGTGGTAGCCGGCGAGCTCGTCGAGCTCGACGAGCTCGGTGCCGTGCTCCTCGAGCCAGCCGGCGAACTGCTCATGTAGCTCCGCGCGCTCGGCCTTCGCGAGGCCCTCGTAGGCCGCATCGCGCATGAGGAGATGGCGAAAGCGGAATGCATCTTCCCCCGCGAACAGGGGGCGGTCAGGCCGGATCAGCTCCTTCCGCACGAGCGCGGTCAGCTGTGGCGTGAGCCGTGCGTCGTCGGGCATCAGCGCCTGTACGACCGCGTGGTGAAACACTTCGCCTTCGACGGCGCCGCGCTCGAGGACCGACCGCTCGGGCGCGTCCAGCTGGTCAAGGCGCGCCGCGAGCAGCGCCTGGAGCGTCGGAGGCACGTCGACCTCGCCGTCCCCCGACTGCACCATCGCCGCCATCTCCTGGACGAACAGCGGGTTGCCGCCAGCCGCCGCGAGGATCCGCTGGCGCACGTCATCGTCGAGCTCGTGGCCGTCGATCCTCGCGTCCATCAGCGTCGCCGCCTCCTCTGAAGAGAGAGGCTGAAGACGGAGCACGCCGCCCCAGCCGCTGCGGCCATCGAGAAGCTCCGGTCGTGCCATACAAAGCAGCAAGATCGGTGCGCCCGTCGACAGGAAGGTCACGTGCTCGACGAGATCGAGGAAGACGTCCTCGCCCCACTGGATGTCGTCGAACACCACGATGAGCGGCTCCTCTGCGGCGACGCCCTCGAGCAGCTTACGGAACGCCCAGGCAATCTCGTCCGTGGACGACGCTTCCCCCATGCCAAGCACGGCGTCGAGTGCTTCGGCTGCCAGCGGATCGAACTCGAGCCGCGAGCGCTGCGATTCGAGCTGCTTCAGCACCTCGACGACGGGCCAGTACGTGATGCCCTCTCCGTAGGAGAGGCAGCGCCCGCGGACGACCGTCGCGTCGGCGGAGGCAAGGAACTCTGCGACGAGGCGCGACTTCCCCACGCCCGCAGCAGCAACGACGGTGACGAGCTCGCAGCTCGAACCCGTACGAACGCGCTCCCACGCCGCTGCGAGCTGCGCCAGCTCGTTGGCCCGGCCGACGAGAGGGGAGTCGAATGCCCGCTCGACAGGGGCGTGGGAAACCCCGACAAGCCGCCACGCCGGAACAGGCTCGCGCTTGCCCTTCAGCTTCAGCGACTCGACGGGCTCGACGTCGGCCGCGTCGCCGGCCAGCTCAAGCGTCGCCTCGCCGAGCAGGATCTCGCCGGGCTCCGCTGCTTGCTGCAGCCGGGCGGCGACGTTGACCGGGTCCCCCGTGGCGAGCCGCTCCTCCGTCCCCGTCACGACCTCGCCGCTCGTGATGCCGATCCTTCCCTCGATGCCCAGCTCGGCGAGCGCCGCCTGCATCTCCATCGCGGTCCGCAGCGCCCGCGCGGCGTCGTCCTCGTGGGTCGCCGGCAGGCCGAAGACCGCCATCACCGCGTCGCCGATGAACTTCTCGACGACGCCTCCGTGACGCTCGACGATCGTCTTCATGCGCTCGAAGTACCCCGCGAGGAGCGCACGGAGCGCTTCTGGATCGACCGACTCCCCGAGCGTGGTCGAGCCGACGACGTCGCAGAAGAGCACGGTGACCATGCGGCGCTGTTCCCGTCCCTGTTCGCCAGCCGGTGTGCCGCATTCGGGGCAGAACCTGAACGCACCGCCAGCCTCGTACCCGCAGACAGCGCATGTGGCCACGGCGGAAGTCTAGGGCGACACCCTTACAGCTCCTGCATGCAGAGGGGCTACTCTTGCCGCCATGGCGGCCCCGGGCTCCGATCCGATCTGGACCGAGGCTGCGCTGACCGATCTCCGGCGCGACCTCGGCGATGCCTACGCCGGCCGCACTGCGGTCGTCACCGGCGCCGACGGCTTCATGGGCTCGCACCTGACGGAGGCGCTCGTCGCGCTCGATGCGGATGTGACCGCCTTCGTGCGCGCGACGTCGAGCGGCGCGCTCAACAACATCGGCCACCTGCGCGACGAGCTCCGCGTCGTCTTCGCCGACCTGACGGATCGCACGTCCGTCGACTACCTGGTGAAAGACCTCGTGAAGGCGCCGGACAAGCCGTACATCTTCCACCTCGCCGCGCAGGCGCACGTCGGCGAGTCGTGGCACCGGCCGTACGAGACGGTGATGGCGAACGTCGTCGGCACGCTCAACCTCCTGCAGTCGATCGTCGACCATGGCCTCGAGGTCGAGAAGCTCGATACGGCCGGGACGTCCGAGGAGTACGGCAACCCGCGCGAGGCGGTCGCACACCACCACGACTTCGATCGCGAGGGCGGCGTCGTCTTCCACGAGCGCTCGCCGATCAACCCGAAGTCCGTCTACGCGACGTCGAAGGTGGCGGCCGACTTCCTGACGATGAACTACCACGACGCGTTCGGCGTACCGGGCGTCGTGACGCGGATGTTCAACAACTACGGCCCGCGCCAGAACCCGCGCTACGTGACGGGCACGATCATCACGCAGGCCCTCGAGCGCTCCCACATCGAGCTCGGGCAGCTCGAGCCGATGCGCGACTTCTGCTTCTGCACGGACGGCGTCCGCGGGCACCTGACTGTCGCAGCGCACGGCATCCCCGGCGACGTCTATGTCTACGGCCAAGGCGAGAACATCTCCATGCGCGACTGGGCCGAGCTGATCCTGCGCGTCGGCGAGGAGGACGGCCACTGGCCCGGCGACCGCGAGCTCGTGAGCCTCGAGGCCCGCTACCGGCCGGGCGCGAGCGAGGTGCTCGCGCTCAAGGTCGGCTACGAGAAGCTGAACGCGGAGACGGGCTGGAAGCCCCTCGTCTCCTGGGAGGACGGCGTACGGCAGACGATCCGCTGGTACGCGGCGAACCGCGCGGGTTGGATCGGCCGCGTCGACTGGGGCAGGAAGTGAAGGCGCTCGTCACGGGCGGCTCGGGGTTCCTCGGATCGCACCTCGTCGAGCGGCTCGAGCGCGAGGGACACGAGGTGATCGTCCCCCGCAGCGCCGACTACGACCTCACGCAGGAGGACGCGGCCGCACGCCTCTTCCGCGACACAGAGCCGGAGATCGTCTACCACCTCGCCGCGCTCGCCGGCGGCATCGGCGCTAACCGCGCCGAGCCCGGCCGGTTCTGGTACGCGAACCTCCTGATGGGCACGCATGTCCTCGAGCAAAGCCGGCTCGCCAGCGTGCGCAAGCTCGTCCTACTGGGGACGATCTGCTCGTACCCGAAGCACACGCCCGTGCCGTTCCGCGAGGACGAGCTCTGGAATGGCTACCCGGAGGAGACGAACGCGCCCTACGGCGTCGCGAAGAAGGCGCTGCTCGTCGGCGCGCAGGCGTATCGGGAGCAGTACGGCACGAACGTCGTCTACCTCCTCCCCGTGAACCTCTACGGCCCGCGCGACAACTTCGACCTCCAGACGTCGCACGTGATTCCCGCGTTGATCCGCCGCATGATCGAGGCGCAGGAGCAGGACGATCCCGAGATCGTGCTCTGGGGGGACGGCTCGCCGACTCGCGAGTTCCTCTATGTCGAGGACTGCGCAGAGGGGATCGCGCTCGCGGGCGCGAGCTACGACGGCGACCAGCCGGTGAACCTCGGCTCCGGCGAGGAGATCGCGATCGCCGACCTCGCCGCGCTCGTCGCCGAGCTGACCGGCTACTCGGGCTCGATCGCCTGGGACTCGACGCAGCCGAACGGGCAGCCGCGGCGGCTGCTCGACACGACGCGAGCCGAGGCTCTGTTCGGCTTCAGGGCGGAGACGAGCCTGCGCGAGGGCCTCGAGCGCACGATCGCGTGGTATCGCGAGCACGCGCCCGCCGGCGCGTGAACACAGCGAGCGCCCGCGCGACGATCGCCCGGACGTGGGAGCGGATCCCGGCTCGCGAGCCGTGGCGCGTTCTCGGCCCGCTGCTCCTCGTCCACTGGATCGCGCTTCTCGTCTTCACGACGCGCGTCCATCACAACGGCTGGCTCTTCTACCAGGGCGGCGACCAGATCTGGTACTGGACGACAGGCTGGCTGCTAGGTCACGGGTCGATCACGGACGCGTTCGTAACCCACGGCTGGTCGACGATCCTTGTGCCATTCACGTGGATCGGCGGCGCCGGCTTCCTTGGCGGTTTGCCGTTCGTAGTGCTCCTCCAGGCGCTCGTGCTCGCACCGCTCGCCCTCTGGTGCATGTACGAGCTCGGCGCGCGCATCGGCGGACGCGTGATCGGCTACCTCGCCGCGGCCGCCTGGACTCTCGGGCCGTATCTCGTCGTCCCGCTCTTCGTCCACCGCTACCACGATCGCTACGTCGACCAGTTCCTGCCCCTGCCGCTCGGGCTGACGGGGATGGCGGACTACGCGGGGACGGTCTGCATTCTCGTCTCGGCCGTCTTCACGCTCCGTGCGATCGAGAGCCGCGACCCCAGGACGGCGGCAGTCGCTGGGCTGACGATGGGGTTCGCGGCGGTGATCAAGCCGTCGAACCTCATCTACTTCCTCGCCGGTTTCGTCGCGCTGCTCGCCGCGCGGCGGTGGCGCGAGCTCGTCATCGTCGGCGCGGCCGCGTTGCCTGCCCTCGTCGCGCTGACGCTCTGGAAGTACCGGAGCCTCGGCTACCTGCCCGCGTTCGCCGCGCCCGAGCGCCACGTCGCGCTCGGCACCGGCACGTTCCGCGAGCCGTACGACCGCTATGTGAGCATCGACTGGGACACGCTGCGCGCGAACCTGGCGAGCCTTCGCGAGGTGTTCTGGAGCATGCGCGTCGTGCAGTGGCTGCCGTTCGCGGGCGCGATCGCCGTCGCGCGGCGCTCGGTGCCGCTCGCGCTCTACCTCTCGACGTGGTTCTGGACGTACTTCGTGCTCAAGGGCTCCTCGATAGAGGCGTCGGTCGACAGCGGGTCGTTCTTCCGCTTCCTCCTGCCGGCGATGCCCGCGTATCTCCTGCTCGCCGTCGCGCTGCCGCTCCTGATCCCGAAGCTGGGCATGAGACTGGCGGCGCGCACGGCGCTTCCGAAGCCCACCGCAATCGGCCGCCGTGCGCTCATCGCAGCGGCTGTCTTGCTCGGTCTCGTGCCGATCGTCGGCGCAGCTGCCGCAACGCCGGTGCACGGGGGCGAGGAGGTGCTCCAGAACGCGGAGATCGCCGTGCCCGTCGGCCACGGGATGCAGCTGACGGCGGCCACCCGCGGGCAGCTCGTCTCACTCGACTGGACCTCTCCGACAACGCGGGGCACCGACGTCTTCTACAAGCTCTACCGGAGCCCGGCCGACACGGACTACCTGTGCTTCTCGCATCACCCCGGCGCGGACGAGTGCCCGCTCGTCAGCGTCGAGCTGCACACGCTGCGGCGGACATCGTTCGTCGACCGCCCGGGCGCCGGCACGTGGACGTACCGCGTCGGCGCGGGCGCGAACTGGCTGGACGACCCGACGCTCGGCGACGTCTTCCAGCTCTCGAACCCGGTCACCGTCGTCATCCCGTAGATGGCCCGCGGCCGGCTCGGGGGAGCTCTCGTGCTCTGCGCCGTGCTCGTCGTCGCGGGGCTCCTCTACGGGCGAAGCCTCCACGCGGCGACGAACTACGACGAGCAGGTCTACCTGTCGTCGCTCGACGCGCTCGTCCACGGGCAGTCGCTGGGGACGGACGTCTACGCGTCGCAGCCGCCTGGCTTCTACACGCTACTGCGCGCGGTTTCGCTCTTGCCTGGAGACGGCGTCACAGCCCTGCGCGTCCCGTATTTGTTGATCGCGCTACTCGGCCTCGGCGGGGCGTTCGCGCTCGGCCGCAAGATCGCGGGCACGTGGGGCGGCATCGGCGCGGCTGCCGTGCTCGCGATCGCGCCTCCGTTTCCCGTGCAGGCTGCGCGCGTCCAGGCCGACACGGCGTCCGTCGTGCTCGCGCTCTGCGCGCTCGCGCTGCTCGTCTACGCACGAAGGAATCCCGGCCTGGCCGCTGGTGCCGGGGCGATCGCCGGGGCAGCTGTCTCCGTGAAGCTGCTCGCGCTGCCCGTCGTCGTGCCGATAGCCGTGCTGCTGATCGGCTGGCGGTCGTGGCGTCTCGCCGGCGCCGTCGCGGTGGGTGCGGCGACCGTCTGGGCCGGCCTCTTGATCGCGTACGCCGGCGCCTTGCCCGACCTCTGGGACTCCGTCGTCACCGATCACCGGCTCGCCCGGGAGCTCGGGCCATCGATCTCAGACAACGTCCACCGCGTCCTTCAGCACCCGATCGAGTGGAGGACGCCGGCCGGGATTCTCGTCCCGATCGGGGTTGTCTGCGCCGTTCTCTTCGCGCGCCGGCTCGAGACGCTCGCGCTGTTCTCGTGGATCGCAGCCTCCGCCGTGTTCCTCGTCTACCAGCAACCGCTCTTCGACCACCACATGGTGCTGATCGCCACCGTGCTCGCCATCACGGCCGGGACAGGACTCGGGGCAGCTGCCGAGCGCGTCCCAAAGCCGGCGCGGGTCGCCGTCGTCGGGGTCGGCGCGCTCCTCCTCGTTGCCGGCTTTGCGCAGGAGGAACGTCGGCTGGCGCGACAGGAGGGCGAGCCGGCTGCGATCACGTCGATCGCGGATGAGCTACGCGCGCGCACGACGCCGGCCGAGCTCGTCGGCACGGACCTGCCGATCGTCGCGTACCTCGCCGACCGGCGCGTACCCGGGCAGTTCGTCGATACGTCATACGTGCGGCTCGGGATCGGTTCGCTGACGGATTCGGACATCGTTGCAACGCTCGAACGAGATGACGTCCGCGCCGTCGCCGTCGGGCGAACGTTCGCCGACCGTCCCGCCCTCGTCCGTGCGCTCCGCGCCCGTTACCCGAAGCGGATCGAGCGCGACGGAATCACTCTGTATCTCCGTCCCGCCGGTTGAGCCGCTCCTCGAGGAGCGCAATCCGCTGCGCGAGCACGACATTCTGGTCGACGAGCTTCGAGATCACCGTCGAGTAGTCGAGGAGCACACAGAGGATGAAGAACGTCGCCACCGCGAAGAGCACGGCCGGCGGATACGTCTCGACGCCGAACCAGCCGGCGATCGTCGCCGTTCCCGAGCGCCAGACCGAGAGCACGAGCAGGGCGAGACCGGTGACGAGCCAGAGCAACGCGTAGCGCTCCTTCAGGCGCCGTTTGCGGATCAGCTCGAGGATGATGAGGACGAGCAGGACCGAGACAACCGCGCCGGCGATCGAGAAGGTGAGCGGCGTCACTCGGACACCTCCCGCATCGGCGGCTCACGGCGGAAGAGGGCGACGAACAGCGCGAGCAGCACCTTCGCCAGGAAGTACGCGGACTTGAAGAAGCCGTGGGACGAGTGACCCGCCAGGCGGTCGCGCATCGCCGCGGGCACTTCGACCCGGCGCAGCCGGTGCTTCGCGACGAGCACCGTCGCCTCCACCTCCGGGAACTCGTGCGGATAGTCGTTGGCGAACAGCGTGATCGCGCGGCGGTTGAGAGCCTGGAAGCCCGACGACGGATCGGTCACGTGCTGGCGCGTTACGAGCGAGGCGGCGCCGGCGAGCACTCGGTTGCCGATCTGGCGGTGCGCCGCCTGCTTGTAACCGCCGTCTCCCAGATAGCGCGAGCCGACCGCGATGTCGGCCGTGTCGTCGAGAACCGGCGTGACGAGCGCGGCGAGATTGGCCGCGTCGTGCTGGCCGTCGCCGTCCAGACGAATCGCGAGCTCGAACCCGTTCTCGAGCGCGTAGCGGAACGCAGTCTGCACCGAGCCGCCGATGCCAAGGTTGAACGGGAGCCGAAGGACGCGTGCGCCGTGCTCGCGCGCCACCTCGGTCGTCCGGTCGACCGAGCCGTCGTCGACCACGATCACCTCGAAGCCGGGATCGAAGGCGCGGATCTCCGAGATCACCTGCGCGACGCTCTCCTCCTCGTTGAGTGCCGGGACGATCGCGAGCCGCCGGAGCGAGGCGAGCCTCGGGTCGCGCTCAGCCACGCGCCGCCACCGGTGACTGCGACCCGATGCCGACGAGCTCGAGGAGCTGCCGAGCGCGGTGGACGTACGTGTGCTCGTCAAGGGCGCGCTCGCGAGCGGCGCGGCCCAGGTCGTCCGCCCGCCCCGTGTCGCCGAGCAGCTCCTCGTACGCCGCGACCGCCTCATCGGTGCTCTCGACCACGAGCAGCTCCTTCCCCGGCTCGAACCAGCGCTCGATCCCCTCGTGTGGATTCGAGACGACCGTCGCGCCCGCCATCGCGAGCTCGAACGGCCGCGAGGTGGACGAGAGCGGCACGGTCGCATGCGGCTTACGCGTGATGTTGAGGTTGATGCGCGCCGCGGAGATCGCGCTCGCGAACACGTTGAACGGCACGTCGCCTGCGTAGCGAGCAGCGCCGAGGTCGCTCCGGAAATCGTTGCCGCCGAGCGAGAAGTCCGCGTCGGGCAGCCGCCGGCTCGGCTCGACGACCATCCGCTCGATCCAGTCGGCGCGGAACTTCTCGCCGTAGCCGTAGAAGTAGACGTCCGTCGTCTTCTCGCCTGGCAGCGGCCGGAAGAGCTCGGGGTCGGCGCCCCAGAAGATCGCCTCGGCACGCCGCGCGCCCAGCTCGCGGAGCCGCTCGAGGCCGCCCTCCGAGTTCGAGACGACGAGGTCGTACTCACCCGGATCGGCGCCGTGGTAGTAGTTGAAGCCCGTGTCCATGCCGCCGAACTCCGGCAGGCTCATCGGCACGTCGCCGTCGTAGAAGACGACCGGGACAGAGAACCGCTCACGAAGCGCCGCGGCGACGCCGCGCAGGTGGCTCATCGGCACGGTGAAGACGATGACGGCGTCGACGTCCCGCTCCCGCTCGAGGATCCGCTCTAGGTGGCGCTGCCAGCGCGGCGTCACCCAGCGCCAAATCGTCTCGCGGACGAGCTTGTCAACGGCCGTGTCGGGCGGCTCCTCCTCGGCACGGCGGATGTGCGTGTCGCCCTTCGCGCGCGCAACGAGATCCCGCCCGCCGGCGAACAGCTCGCCCTCGCGGTAGCACGGGTTCGGCTCCGTCCGCCACCAGGGCGCCTGAACCGGCCGGCCCCGGTAGGGCGTCACGATCAGGTCGACGCCCGCCTCGTGGAGCCCCTTCCAGAGCTGCCACCAGGCCGGAGTGCAGCCGTACTTGAAGTCGAGGTCGATCGCGGACGCGACGGCGAGGATCTTCGGCGCCTTCATCGCGGATCAGTATTGCGGAGCGACCTGCGCGCGCCCGCACTCCTTACAGGGCCCTAATACGCTCCGCGCCGGGAGACGACGGCCGGGATCGTCCGCGCGAGGATCGTAATGTCGAGCCAGATCGACCAGTTGTCGAGGTAGAAGAAGTCGAGCCGGACGAGGTCGTCGAACGAGAGATTCGAGCGGCCGGAGATCTGCCAGAGGCCCGTCATCCCTGGCAGCACGAGGTAGCGCTTGAGGTGCCACTCCTCGAGCAGGTTGTAGTCGCGAGTCGGCAGCGGCCGCGGGCCGACGAGGCTCATCTCCCCGCGCAGGACGTTGACCATGTTCGGGATCTCGTCGAGCGAGAAGCGGCGGAGGAAGCCACCGACGCGGGTCACGCGCGGGTCGTCACGGATCTTGAACAGCGCGCCTGGCGCCTCGTTCGCGTCCTCGAGCTTCGGCTGCTGCATCGCGGCGTCCGCGTACATCGTCCGGAACTTGAGCATCGCGAACTCGCGCTCGCCGAGCCCGACCCGAAGGTCGCGGTAGAAGACAGGCCCGCGGGAGGTGAGCTTGACGGCCGCGGCGATCGCGACCCAGATCGGCAGGCCGATGACGAGGACGAGGACCGACACGACCATGTCGAAGCCGCGCTTCAGCACCCAGTCGAAGCCGACGAGCACCGGCGGGCGGATCTCGAACAGCGGGATCCCCTGGCCGGGCACGAAGTCCGCGTGCTTCGTCAGGAGCTCCGTCGTCCGCGGCGCAATTCGCACGTGGACCCCCGCTCGATGTGCCTGGTCGACCATGTCGAGCAACTCGCGCTCGTCGAAGTCGGAGTCGGTGAAGATCAGCTCGTCGACCGCATTCGCCTCGAGGACGGCCCGCAGCGTGTCCGGGCTCCCGAGCAACGGCAGCGGCAGCTCGGGCTCCGAGGCCGACACGAGCCCCACGAGCTCGTAGTCGATCCCGCCGCGCCCGGTGCCGAGCGTCCGGTAGAGCTCGAGCAGGTGCTCGCCCTCACCCGCGAGCACCGCGCGCCGATGGACGCCCGAGCGCGTGAAACATCTCGCGCGTGACGACGTCGTAGCTCGCGCGGAACAGCCCGATCAGCACCGCAGCGAAGACGACCGTCGTCGGGATCAACCCGAAGGTCGAGAACTCGTGGCCGGTCCCGAGCCCGAAGGCGAACGTGAGCAGCGCCACGACGAGCAGCGACGAGACCACACGGCCGAAGCCGGATCGCCGCTCGCGGCTCGCGTAGAGCCGCCCCTGCGAGAAGACGAGGACGGTGATCAACGCCACGAACGGCAGCCATTCGCCTTCGGCGTCCCAGAGGACGCCCCACAGGATCGGCGTGTTCCCGTAGTACACCTCGCGCAGGGCGAGCGCCCCGTAGAGCGCGAGCGCCAGCCCGCAGAGGTCGAGGAAGATCAGGACGCAGACGCTGGCGGCGCGGAGCAGGAACCAGCGACGCGGCGCCCGGGCGAGGACATACGGCTTGCTGCGCCTGATGTCGCCGACTTCGCGAGGGCTCTCCGGCGCGACGGCGGATGGCTCCGGTGTTGCCACGGGAGCCTCCATCTTACGCTCCTCGTGCCGAGGCTCCTTCGGCCGCCTGGCCGAACGGCTGGACTGGAGCGGCGTCCTGCGCCTGGCTCAGCGACGCGAGGTCGGTGACGTCGGCGCGGCGGGAGAGCAGCTCGAGCGCTACTCGTAACGCGGACCTGCGCGGCCTCTCGAGCAGGTCGGTGTCGTGGAAGTAGATGTGGAGGTAGCGGCCCAGGCTGCCGAGAGCGGCGCGCGCGACCATGCCGATCGTGTGCGTCACCGGAAGCTCGAGCAGGCGCGCGCCGCTCGGCAGCTCGAGCCAGACCGGCGTCGAGGCGGCGAGCCGGGGCGCGTCGGGAGCCAGGTAGGACGGGCGGAAGGCCGTGCCCGTGCAGTCGACGTAGCCGAGCTCCGCGATCGCCTCGGCGACGCCCTCGTCGATGTACCAGCCACCGCCGCAGAAGAACCGCGCCTCGAGCCCGTGCTCGCGCAGCCGGGCCCCTTCGGCGCGCACCCTCGCGGCGTGCTCCGGCGACGGTATGTCCGGCCGCGCGTGCCGCGGCCCGACGAAGTGCGTGTGCTGCCCGAACGCGCCGTGCGCAGCCGCGATCCGGGCGCGATCGAGCCACACTCCTTCGTCCTCACCAGCCGTCGCGTCGGGCGGCCGCATGAGCGCAGCAACGCGGAATCCGCCCGGCCGCGACGCCTGGAACGAGGCGAAGAGCTCCCAGCACGCGTCGTCGAGCGGTCGCTCGACGTGGCAGGAGACCACCGCGTACCGTTTGCCGTCCGTGTGTGGCATCTGCGGATTCCTAGCACCCTCGGGCGAGCCGGACCCCGCTGTCGTCGCCGCCATGAACGATGCGCTCGTCCACCGCGGGCCCGACGAAGGCTCGGTCGACGCGTTCGGACGCTGCGTGCTCGGCAACCGGCGCCTGCGAATAATCGACCTCGTCACCGGCAGCCAGCCGGTCGCGAACGAGTCCGGCGACGTCGTGGCCGTCTTCAACGGCGAGCTCTACAACTTTCACGAGCTTCGTGACGACCTGGCCGCGCGCGGTCACGACGTGCGCGGCACCGGCGACACACCGGTCATTCCGCACCTCTACGAGGAGCACGGGGTCGCGTTCGCCGATCGCCTGTCGGGAATGTTCACGGTTGCGCTCTGGGATCGCGCCCGGGAGCGGCTCGTGCTTGCGCGCGACCGCATCGGGAAGAAGCCGCTGCTCTGGACGCGCCTCGCCGATGGCTCGCTCGTCTTCGCGTCGGAGCTGAAGGCACTGCTCCGCGTCCCGGGCGTCTCGACCGAGATCGACCCGACGGCGATCGACGCGTACCTCGCGCTCCAGTACGTCCCGGGCGGGACGGGCCTCGCAGCCGTCGAGAAGCTGCCGCCGGGCCACGTGCTCGTCGCCGAGCGAGGCGCGGTGCGCGTCGAGCGCTACGCCCACTTCGACGACCTGCGACCCGAGAGCGAAGGCGACTGGCTCGCGCTCGTCCGCGAACGGGTGGACGCCGCCGTGCGGCGGCGCCTGATCTCGGACGTCCCGCTCGGCGCTCTCCTCTCTGGTGGCATCGACTCGAGCATCGTCGTCAGCCGTATGGCGCAGGCGTCTACGCACCCGGTGCGCACGTTCACCGTCTGCTTCGACGACGACCGCTACGACGAACGCCGGTACGCGCGCGCCGTGGCAGATCGGTACGGCACGGACCATGAGGAGCTGCTGGTCGACGAGAACGTCGCTGACGCGCTGCCGAGGCTCGCCGCCGCCTTCGACGAGCCGCACGGCGACGACGCTGCGCTGCCGCTCTTTCTCGTCTGCGAGGCCGCGCGCCGGCACGTGACGGTCGCGCTGACCGGTGACGGCGGTGACGAGTCGTTCGCAGGCTACGAGCGCTACGCGGCGCACGAGCTCGCGCGGAAGCTCGCGGTGCCCGGCGCGGGCCTCGCCGCCCGTGCGCTGCGCCCGCTCGGCAAGGAGCGCCGCTCGACGGCGACCCGTGCCGCGCGGCTGTTCGAGGCGGCGGCGGCGAGGCCAGGCGAGCGCTACGGCGGCCTGATGGAGGTCTTCTCTTCGAACCTCCGCGCAGAGCTCCTCGAGCCGTCGTTCGTCGCGCGCCCAGCGCCGACGTGGCAGCTGCTCGGACCGCCGCCTCGCCCGGGAATCGCCGGTCTCCAGCTGCTCGACATCCGCACGTATCTCCCCGGCGACCTGCTCGTGAAGTCCGACATCGCGTCGATGGCCCACTCGCTCGAGCTCCGCTCGCCGCTCCTCGACTGGGAGGTGCTCGAGGTCGGCGTCTCGCTGCCCGACTCGCTGAAGGTCAAGGGCCGGAGCGGCAAGCTCGCGCTGCGGCGGGCCTTTGCCGAGGACCTGCCGGCTGAGGTCTCGGCGCGCGGCAAGACCGGCTTCGGCACTCCGGTCGGCGACTGGTTTCGCGGGCCGCTACGCACGATCGCGGGCGACGTGCTGCTCGGCGAGCGGACGCGGCAGCGCGGCCAGCTTCGCGTCCGCAGGGTGGAGCGGCTGCTCCGCGACCATGTCGCAGGACGCGTCGACCACGGCCACCGGCTCTGGTGCCTGCTGATGCTCGAGCTCTGGCAGCGGACGCACCTCGACCAGCCTGCAGCCGTCGCCACCACCGCAGTCCCGGCAACCGGGTGAAGCGCGCGTGAGCCGTAGGGGCGCATACGCGCTCGTCGCGACGGTCGCTGTCGTGCCACGCCTCGTCGTCCTCCTCCACGAGCGGGGCGACATCCTCGCGTCCTTCACGGAGAAGAGCGATCGGTTCGCGAAGACGTTCGTCGACAGCGGCACGTTCGGGTTCATCGCCGGCGAGCCGTCCGCCTGGACGCAACCGCTCTACTCGTTCTTCCTGATCCCGATCTACTGGGTCGCAGGCCGCGAGTGGTGGGCGGTCGGCATGGCCCAGATCGTCGTCGCCGCCGCTACGGCGCTCGTCGTCTACGAGACCGGTCGGCGCTTCCTCTCCCGGCGGGCGGGCCTGATCGCCGCCCTCGTGGCGACGCTCAACCCGTACCTCGTCTGGCACGACGTCCACGTCAACCGCGAGATCCTCGACGAGCTGCTCGCCGCGCTCGTCGTCTACCTGACGCTGCTCGCGACCGAGCGAACGGGAAGGCGCGGGATCGCGGTGCCCGCTCTCCTCGGCGTCGCGCTCGGTCTCGCGATCCTCGGCAACTCGCGGCTCGTTCTGCTGCCGCTCGTCATCGCCGTCTTCGTCGGCTGGCGACTCCGGCGCTGGGCGCCTGCGCTCATCGTCGTCGGCGTCTGCGCGCTCTCGCTCCTCCCCTGGCTCGTGCGGAACGACGTCAACGTCGGCTGCTTCACGCTCACGACGGATGCGCGGGCGTTGTGGAAGGCGAACAACCTCAGCACGTACGCCGTGCTCGATCGCGGTGGCTGGATTGACGACGTGCCGAACCTCGCCGGCGCGCCACCCTGGCCCGAGCTCGCCGCCGACCTGACGCAGGCAGGCACACCCACGACGGTGGACGAGTGCGCTCAGATGAGGCTCTATCGCCACGAGGTGACCCGGTTCTGGCGCCAGCACCCGGGAGAGAAGGCACGGCTCGCCGGACAGGCGGCGCGGATGCTCTGGGACCCGCGCTCGATCCGCACCGAGGGCCGCGCCGAAGCGGGTGGCTTCGTGGACGACGCACGTACCTGGGTGCAGCCGCTCTACACGATCCCGCTCTATCTGCTGGCCGTGATCGGGCTCTGCGTGATCCCGCGGCGGATCGCGGCGCTATTCCTCGCGCTGCTCGCGTACAACACGCTCGCCGCGCTCGTCTTCGCCGGCGCGACACGCTACCGCGTCCCGTGGGACTTCCTGCTTGCGCTGGCAGCGGGCGCAGCCGTCGTCTGGCTGCTGGAACGCTGGAGACCGAGAGAGCCGGCGTGCGCGTAGTCCACGTCCATCGCATCGGCGGCATCGGAGGGTCGGAGCGGCACCTGCTGACGCTGCTGCCGGCCCTAGCGGCACGCGGCGTCGACGCCCGCTTCGTCGGGCTCGACATGGCGAACGCGGGCCCGTTCTACGACGCCCTCGAGGACGCCGACATCCCATTCGTGCGGCGAAAGCACGCCTGGGGCCTCGGTCGCGCGCTGCGCCGGTCGGGAGCCGACCTCGTGCATACGCATCTCGTCCATGCGGATGTCTACGGCGCGCTCACGACCGCCACGCCAATCGTCTCCACGAAGCACAACCCCGATCCGTTCCGCACCGGCCCGTGGCGCCACGCCGAACGGACGCTTGCGCGCCGCGTGCGCCGGATCGTCGCGATCAGCGAGGCGGTGCGCCGCTTCTCGGTCAAAGACGTGGGGCTGCCCGCGGAGAAGATCGACGTCGTCCACTACGGCCTCGACGCGCTGCCCGAGCCGTGGGCGCCCAACCCTCCGCTCGCGATCGACGACGGCGTCCCACTCCTCCTCTGCGTCGCTCGACTCACGCAGCAGAAGGGTGTCGACGTCGCGATCAGCGCGCTTCCCGAGGTTCCCGGCGCGACGCTCGTCGTGCTCGGCGAGGGGCCCGAGCGCGCAGCGCTCGAGGCGCTCGGGCGTGAGCTCGGCGTCGCCGATCGCGTGCTCATGCCGGGGCGCGTGGGGGACGTGGCCGAGCTCTACCGCCGTTCGGACGTCATCGTCCATCCCGCGCGCTGGGAGGGATTCGGGCTCGCCCTGCTCGAGGCGATGCTGGCGGGAAAGCCCATCGCAGCGGTCGATGCGGGCGCCGCGCCCGAGCTCGTCCTGAACGGCATCACCGGCCTCCTCTCCCCTCCCGACGACGCGGCGAGGCTCGCCGAGAACGTGCGTACCCTCCTCGCGGGGGCGGCTCAGGGAGAGCGCTACGGCGAGCTCGGGCGCGCCCGCGCGGAGAAGGAGTTCTCCGTCGAGCGGATGACGACGCGAACGCTCGAGGTCTACGAACGGGCCACTCTGTAGCGAATCGAGGCCCGTGCCGATCCAGGGCACGATTGCGCGCCTGGAACGACCTGTCCTAGGCCCGAGGCCTAGGAGCGGGCCGCCAACGCATCGCGGTAGAGTGCGTCCGTCCGCTTCGTGCAGCGCTCTTCGAGAAACTCGGAGAGAGCACGCCGGCGACCCGCCTCGCCCATCTTCGTCGCCAGCTCGAGGTCCCCTGCGACACGCACGATCGCTGCCGCGAGCGGCTCGGCCTCGCCCGGCGCCACGAGCACGCCCGTCTCACCGTCGAGCACGAGCTCGCCGAGCCCGCCGATCGAAGCGGCGATCACCGGCCGCGCGCGCTCCATCGCCTCGAGCGCCACCATCCCGAAGCCCTCGCCCATCGACGGCACGACGATCACCGCCGCCTCTTCGATCGCGCGCTGGATCGGCGAGACGTAGCCGAGGAAGCGGATCGCGTCGTCGACGCCGAGCTCGCGTGCGAGCGCCTTGAGCGCGGGCTCGAGCGGCCCACGGCCGGCGATGTCGAGCGTCAGCCCCGGCACCGCCTTCCTCGCCTCGGCAAACGCGCGCAGCAGGACGATGTGGCCCTTGATCGGGATCAGGCGGCCGACGCAGAGGAGATGGGGCGCGACTCCCGCGTACGGCGGCGGTTCGCCGCGTGGCGCGATCCCGTAGTGGACGATCTCGAAGCCTTCCTCGTCGAAGCCCTCCGTCTCGGCGAGGTAGTGCGCGAGCCCGCGGGAGATCGCGATGTGGAGGTGCGCGAGGCTGGCGACGCCACGGTCGGCGAGCGCGAACGCCCGCCCTTCGCGGAACTCGTTGAACCCGTGCTTGGTCGACACGCGAACCGGGACGGCAGCCAGCGCGCCGGCCATCAGCCCGTACGCATCCGCGTGGACGAGGTGCGTATGGAGGATGTCGGGCCGCTCGCCGGCCAGGTAGCGCGAGAGCCGCACGAACGCCACCGGGTCGACGTCGCCGGAGATCGGGATCGCATCGAGGTGGACGCCGCGCGCCTCGAGCTCGCGCGCGAAGTCCCAGGCGCCCGCCTCGTGCTCGTGCAGCATCAGCAGCCGCACGTCCCAGCCACGCTCGGCGAGCCGCGGCAGAAGCGAAAGCAGATGCGCCTCCGAGCCGGAGATGCCCGCCACCTTCTGGATATGAAGCACCTTCGCCGTGCCGTTTCTCATCGTTCCGCCACCTCGAGGATCCCGTCGGCCCAGTGCTCGACCGAGTGTCCCTTCGCGACGCGGTCGCGCAGCACGCGTCCGATCGCCGCGCGCTGTTCGGGCGTCATCATCGCGAGCCGCTCGAGGCGCTGCGCCAGCTCCTCCGGGTCGTCGCGCCGGAACTGGAGCGGCACGGTGAGGCCGTCGAGGAGCTGGTCGAACACCGGGTTCGACGCGACGACGGGCAGGCAGCTCGCGCCGGCCTCGTAGACGATCTTGTCCGGTGCTCCCGCCTCCATGTTGTTGACGAGGCAGTCTGCGCGAGCCAGCACTTCGGGCACCTCCGCGCGGAGCACGGCAGGGTCCAGCCGCACGCGCGTGGCAAGGTCGAGCGCGCCGACAAGCCCCTTGAGCTCGCCCCGGTGCTCGCGCTCGGCTGCGCTCAGCGCAGGTCCGTGCACCTCGAGCCGCGCGTCCAACCCGCGTCGTGTCGCAAGCCCGATGGCACGCACGATCGTGTCGAGCCCCTTCGCTCGCGAATAGCGCCCGAGCGCGACGACGCGGAAGTCGGTCGCCTGCTGTCCCTCGGGACGGCACGGGAACTCGTCGAGGTCGATCCCGTGCCCGATCGCGACCACCTTCCTGGACGGGATCGGGAACGAGCGCACATCGACGCTGACCGCTGCGGTCACAGCCTTCTCGGCCGCCTCGAGCGTCCTTGTCCGCTTCCAGTGCGTGAACCAGAGGAGCACCGGGACGCCAAGTGGCCGCGCGAGCGGGGCGGCGAGCACGGCGTAGATCGGGCACATGTGCGCGACGACCGCGATCGGCCGTGGCTTGCGCGCGAGCTCCCTCGTCAGCGCGGCCTGGAACTTCGCGCCGCGCCCGGCCTTAGTCCGCGAGGCGAAGCTCAGGCTGCGGCAGTTGGGCGGCAGCACTCCGGGCAGCACGCGGTCTGCGAGCACGACCACCTCGTCCACGCGCTCGGACGAGTGCGCGGATCTTGGGGATCGTGGCGGCGAGCGCCGGATGCCCCGGGTCGACCTGCTGGGTGATGAAGACGAGTCGCCGCATCAGAAGAAGTCCGTATCGCCGAGCGTGAAGCGCCACGCGGACGGGTCGGGGTTCAGCCGGCCGGCGAGCGCCTTGCCCATGAAGTGGAGCTTCTGCGGCGTCGGCAGAAAGCCCGCGGCGAGGTACGCGCCTCGCTGCTCGGGCGCCGGCAGAGCAAACAGCCAGCGCGCCCGCGCACGGCGCTTCGCAGCGGCCAGCATCGACGTGCTCGTCAGGTCGGCGACGACGGAGATCGTCCGACCTCGATGCTCCTTCGCCGGCCAGACGACGGCGTACACCCCGCCGCCGGCGACCGCCTCATATCCACGCGGCGAGTCGAGGTAGCGCCAGCGGAGGTACTCGGCGCTCCGCACGACGTGGTTCGGCCACTTCGCGGCTGCATCTCCGTCGACGTCGAGACGATGTGCGGCTTCTCCAGAAACGGTCGCCGAGACCGGCCGGGCCCAGATCCGCAGCTCCCCGATCCGCGTCCAGCCGAGCGGGCCGAGGAAGAGCGGGATCGTGGGCGCGCTCGCGAAGGCGAGCACGCAGGCGACGCCCAGCTCCTGCGCCTCGCGCTCGTGCTTTCGCTCCAGCTCGACGAAGATCCCACGCCCGCGCGCCACCTCGTCGGTCGTCGCGTGGACGGAAAAGCTCGCCGTCTGCGGCTCGCCGTCGAGCACCATCGCGTAGAGAGAGTGGGCGGCGACGCCGACGACACCGTCGTCCATGACCGCGACGGACCGCAGCGAGCCCGCCGGGTTCCCGTCGAACCACCAGTCGAACTCGTCGCCGGACATCGAGCCCTCGCCCCAGGCTTCGCGCAGCAGCCGGAGGTAGTCGGCCCGATGCTCCGGGCCATACGTGACCAGCTCGTAATCCTTCACTTCGAGCTGGTGCCGAGCGCCGCGTTGAACCAGCGCCGCGCGTGCGTGCCGGCGACTGTGTCCTTGACCGCGATCAGGTCGCACGCGCCTGCAAGGACGAGCTCGAACGTCCGCTCCGGGTACGGCTCGACGTTGTAGCGGTGCAGCTGCAGCGGATCGGTGCTCGGGCCGTTCGCGCCGGAGATCGAGGTGAAGGCGAGCTCGTAGCCCGCCTGCCTGAGCAGGCTCAGGTGGACGAGCCGGTAGTGCGCCTCCGAGCCCTTGACGTACGCGAACGTGCGAACCGGCCTGCCGAGCGCCTCCTCGAGCTTGAGCTTCGACAGCGTGATCTCGCGCGTCGCCTCGTCCAGCTCGAGGTCGGCGAGCGGGCGATGGCCGATCCCGTGCGACTCGACGCGGACGCCCGCGGCCTCGAGCTGCGCCAGGTCGCTCCACTGCATCGTGCGGTTGAGGACGCCGTGCGTCGCCAGGTGCTCGTCGTGCGGGAGCGGGCGCGACCCGTCGAGATAGCCGATCGGCGCGAAGAGCACGGCCGGATAGCCGTGCTCGACGAGGATCGGCACGGCGTTCTCGAGGTTGTCCCGGTATGCGTCGTCGAACGTGATCAGGACCGCACGGGGCGGCAGCGGGACACCGTCGACGTAGTACGCGAGCACGTCGTCGAGCGAGACTGCCGTATAGCCGAGCTCGCGGAGCTGCGTCATCTGCTCGTCGAACAGCGTCACCGGCACGGTCACGGAGTTCGCCGGCGTGTCGTTCACCTTGTGGTACATGAGGACGCAGAGCGCCCGGTCGTCGGCGCCGTTGATGACGCCGGCGCCCGTCGTCGCCTCGCCGATCGTGCGGTAGACGCTGTTCTTCAGTAGCTGCTTGAGCTGGTCCGCTCTCACCTCGCGGTCAGTTTAGAGTCGAGGCGACGAGCTCCTTCGTGCGACTCGCGAAGTCCTCGGCCGTCTGGTTCCAGGCCGCGGAGCGCGTCGACGCGGCGGCGGCGAGCCGCCCGGCGAGCTCTGGGTCTCCGAGCACACGGACGAGCGCGGCCGCCAGACCGACCGTGTCCTCCGGGTCGACGAGCAGGCCTTCGACGCCGTCGTCGACGAGATCGAGCACGCCGCCGGCCCGGCTCGCGACGACGCCCCGGCCGCGGGCGAAGGCCTCGATCACGACGCGGCCGAGCCCCTCGTGCCGCGAAGGGAGGACGAGCAGCGTCGCGTCGTCGAGCGCAGCCGCGATCTGCTCCGGAGCAAGCTCAGGCACATGCTCGACGCCTCGCACCTCCGCGCGGAGCGCGTCGACCTCGGCACGCAGCGGCCCCCTCCCGACGACGACGAGCCGCGCGTCGGGCAGCTCCTTCGCCACCTGCCGCCAAGCGGCGACCAGCCCGTCGACGTTCTTGTAGCGCTCGAGCACGCCGACGAAGAGCGCGGTCGGCCGCTCGGGCAGCGGCGTGACCGAGCGCTCGGTAAAGAGCGAGAGGTCGGTGAAGGTCGGGTAGACCGCGTCGGGTGCGCGGCCACGCACGTCCTCCACAAGCCGGCCGGTGTAGGGAGAGAGCGCGCGCACGGCGTCGGCGTGACGAACTCCGTAGCGGTCGAGCGCGTCCACGAGCGGCGTCAGCAGGCGCCGCCCCTCGGAGCCATAGAGCCGCGTCGAATGGCGCCAGTCGCCGTGTACCTCGCAGATCACGCGTGGCTTCGCGGCGCCCGAGACGGCGCACGCAAGAAGAGCCAGCGTCGCCGTCCGCGGATCCTCGGCGATGATCGCCTGCGGGCGGAGCGCCCGGATCGCGCGGCGGATACGAAACGGCAGCCTGGCGTAGAAGAGCATGCCCTCCGCGACCACCGATGGCGGGATCAGCGAGAAGCGGGGGTCGGATCCGGTGTTCGCAGGATCCTCGCTCGCCAGCACGTGGAAGTCGAGCTCACGGCCGACGGCCGACCACTTGCGCTCCAGCCAGCCGGCGAGGGGCAGCCGGTAGCGCGTGCGGCCGACGAAGAGGACGCGCGGTTTCAACGCGCCGTCACGGCCTTCTCGACGAGCTCGGCGGTCCGCTCCGCGAACTCCTCGGGCGTGAAGAGGAACGTCTCCACACGTTCGCGCGCCGCTCGTCCCATGCGCTCGGCGAGCGCGCGATTCGAGAGCACGCGCATGATCGCCTCCGCGAGCCCCTCGACGTCGTCAGGGTCGACCAGTAGACCGCTGACACCGTCCTCGACGACATCGGGCACGCCGCCGACGCGTCCGCCGACGACGGTGCGACCGCGGCAGAACGCCTCGAGGACGACTCTCGGCGTCCCTTCCGCGCGAGACGGGAGCAGGAGCAGCGTCGCGGCGTCGAGTGCGTCGACGATGCCCCCCGTCGACAGCGACGGCGTCCACGAGACCCGCTCGGGGAGCTGCGCGACGAGGCTCTTCACTACGTCGCGGCGGTGACCGTCGCCGACGAGCCGCAGGCGTGCCTCGGGCATCCAGGCCGCGACGATCCGCCACGCGGCGGCGAGGCTCTCGATGTTCTTGTAGCGCTCGAGCACGCCGACGAAGAGCGCCTCGGGCGTCTCCGGGAGCGGCGCAGGCGGCGTGTCCGTGAACGCCTCGAGATCGGTGAAGGCGATGAACTCGGCCGCGGGCTCGACGCCGGCCTCGCGCGCTAGCCCGGTCGTGTAGGCCGAGAGCGTGCGCACGGCATCCGCGTGGCGCAGCGCCCACGGCGCGAGACGGTCAGTCGCCGGCGCGAGCGCCTGGCGAAGCGGCGAGCCGTAGAGCCGAGAGAAGGTCCGCCAATCGCCGTGCAGCTCGACGATCAGCGCCGCGTTCCGGCGCGCGAGGCTGCGGCCGGCGACCACCGCGATCGCCTCGTACGGGCTCTGGGTCGTGATCGCGTCGGGGCCGAAGCGGCGGAGCTCCAACGCGAGGCGGAACGGCAGCGTCGCGTAGAACGCCGGGCCGTCGAGGACCGGAAGCTTGCGCCAGAGGCGGAACCTCGCGTCGCTTGTCGAGCCGTCCGCCGCCGAGGCGAGCACGTGAACGTCGAGCTTTGCGCCGAGCGCCGCGAACTTCCGCTCGAGGCTCTCCGAGAGGGGCAGCCTGTAGCGCGTCCGCCCCACCATCAGAAGACTTCTCATCGGGCGGCTTCTGCGAGCACGGCCTCGATCCGGCCGAGGATCGCGTCGCGGCGAGTGACCGGCGACCGAGGGAACCGCTGCCGCCGCGAGCCGCTTCGCGAGCCCGCCCTCCGAGAAGAAGCGGCGGATCGCGGCCGCCAGCGCCGCTGGATCGCCCGCCGGCACGAGCAGGCCGTTCTCGCCGTCCGTCACCACCTCGGCGACACCACCGACGTCCGTCGAGATCACCGGCGTGCCGACGGCAAGCGACTCGACGACCGTGTGCGGGAAGTTCTCCCACGACGGAGGAGAGGAGCGACGCGTCGGCAGCGCGGAATAGCTCGAGCACGCCCTCACGCGGAAGCGGGCCGAGAAACCGGATCCGCGCACCCAGCTCGAGCTGCGCCGCGCGGATCCTCATCGGGTCGAGCTCGGGGCCGTCTCCCGCAACGAGCAGCGTCACGTCGTCCGCCTCGGCGACCGCCTCGAGGCCGACCTCGAGCGCCTTCTGGCGCCCGATCCGTCCGGCGAACGCGAGCAGGGGGCCTTTCGACGCCCGTCTTCTGCCGTGCGTCCTCGTGGGACGGAAGCGCTGGGAGCTCGGGCGCGGGGTTCGGGACCACGAGCGTCCGCTCTCTCGGGACGCCCCACGACACCGCCATCTCGCCGAGATACGCGCTCGGGCAGACGACGCGTGTTGCGCGCCTGAGCGCGGCGTCCCGCGAACGCCTGAGACCTGCGATCTGCGCGCCCCCGTCGACCGCTGGAACGCGTCCATGTCGCCGTCGAAGAGGCCCCGCCGCGAGCGCGCTCGTACGCCTCGTCCGTCGTCAGCTTGATCGACGAGCGGCCGGCGGGCCGCGGCCGTGCCTCCGGCAGCACGCCTGATCATGCTGGTCGCGTAGACGACCTCGCGCGCCGCGGGCGCGCGACCTGACCCTTTCGGCCACGGCGAGGTGGCGCACACCGACCGGCAGGCGGCGCGAGACCCAGTCGACCCGGTACGGCTCGGGCGCTGGCTCGGTGTCCGCTGTCGTGACCACCGCGACCTCGTGTCCCCGGTCGCGCAGGAAGTCCGCGAGCTCGGGCGCGTGGCTCGCCGGGCCGCCGACGTCCGGCGGCCAGATGCCCGCGACGATCAGGACCCTCATGCTCGCTTCGCGCGCCGCTTGCACTGCGCGCCGAGCACCACCCCACCCAGACGACGCGAAGACGACGGTCGACGCGAGCACGGCCGCCGCCGGCGCCAGTCGCGTCCCACTAGCCCCGAGCACGACGACGAGCGGGATCAGCACGACCGTCTCGATCCCGTGCGCGAGCACCCGCAGGTCGGCCTCCCGATCGAGACCGGCAGCGACTTCGACCAGCTCATGACGAACTGGATCGCCGCCGGCGATAAGGATCAGCCGCGCTGCGTCCGCCGCGCCTGCGTACTCGTGCCCGTAGAGCACGCGGATCGAGCTCGGGCATGAACACGAACAGCGGCGGCATCACGATCGCCATCAGCAAGCGCCGCGCCGATCGTGAAACGCCGGACGCCCGCGAACACCACGTCGAAGGCCCCGCGCGACCAGTCGCGCGTCTGCTCGGTCAGCAGGATCAGCCGCGCCGGCGCGCTCAGCGAGGCGAGGCCCTGCATCGGCGCCTGCGCGATGCGGAAGTAGCCCGACCTGGACGGGCTTCGAGACGATGCCGAGCAGCAGCGGGGCGAGCGCGCCAGCGGAGCGACACGACGCCCGTCGCGAGGCTCGACTGGACGACGAACCGGAGCACGCCGCGTCGATGCTCGCCGAGGTGCTCGACGGGCGCTCGGGGAAGCGGCGGAACGCAGCGAGCGCCGACGAGCGTAGAGGAGGACCGTCGCCACAACCTGCGCGATCACCATCCCGACGACCGCCTCGGTCACACCGAAGTGCGCGCCGACGCTAGGCCCGTCATGCGCAGCGCCATCGACGTCGCGAGCAGGCTCGCCGCGCACGTCGTAGCGGCTCGCGGATGATCAGAGCGGCGCTCGAGACGCCCTCCGGGCTCTGCGCGAAAGGGCAGGGCGGCCGCGATCAGCAACGGCATCCGCAGGCCGCTCCCCGCCGAAGATCGAGTCCGCGAACGGCGCGAGCGCGACGAGCACGATTCCGGCGAGCAATCCGCCTGCGCCTTGATCACGAGCGCCGACCGAACAGCCGACGGAGCTTCCCCCAGTACTCCGCGGCGATGTAGTCGAACCCGTACTTGACGAGCGCCTCCTCGGCGGTCAGGTCGAGCAGGCTCTGGAAGAAGCCCGTCGTGACAATGACGATCGAGAAGAGACCGAACTCCTCGGGCGTGAGCTGGCGTGCGACGAAGAGCGTCCCGAGGAAGCCGAAAGCGACCGAGAGGTAGATCCCCGCCGCCGTCGCCGAGTGGCGAAAGATGATCGCGCGGAGAGGTCTGAGGAGCCGTTCGAGCGGCCGCCTGGGGACTCGCATCACAAGGACGCTTCGCCGACGGTGCGTGCTGGACGGATGCGATACAAGGACACAGGGAGCCCCAATAACAGCGCGTTATTGGGGCGACCGAGGACGCCGTAGCGCGCCGTTCAGCACGGACCGGCGGCACAAGGCTTCGACGTGATTCGGGTTCTCAAGCGGCCAGGCCGTCAAACGGCAGCCAGTATAGTGGCCGCCCGTGGCGGTCCGAACGCCCTCCCGGAGCGGATCGGGCGCCGGCACGGCCTCGTTCTCCCTTCCCGCGTCCGCCGTCCTCGCGGTCTGTCTCCCGATCCTCTTTCTCCACGTCGACTTCCAGCCGGGCTTCACCGTGCACGCTGGCTCGGCCTCGGCGCACGTCGTCCTCTCGGACTTCGCGGTGCTCGCCGTCGCGATCACGGCCGCCGTCGCGGGCTCCGGCAGGGCTTCGTGCCCCTCCGGGCCGGCTGGCCGTCTGGCTCGCAGGCGGGCTGTATCTGCGATCGTCGGCGCCGTCGAGCCTCTATCCGCGGATCTGGGACGGCGACTACGCCGTCGTCCACGCACGCCGTGACTGGCGGCGAAGTTCGCCGAGTACGGGCTGCTCGCGCTCGCCGTCCCGCTCCTGCTCCGGGCGGCGCGCGACCTCGAGATCGTGCTCGTCGCGCTCGTCGCCTGGAGCGCCGTCGCAGCCGTCGTCGGCGTGATCCAGATCTTCGGCGTCGACATCCTCGACGCGTGGGCCGCCCGGACGGCGCCAGCCGTCGTTCCTCGGCCACCACGACCTCGCCGCGCTCTCGCGGCGCGTCGCTCGTCGCCGCGCTCGTCTGTGTCGCGCTCGGCGCGCCGGTTCGACCGGCCGACCGCGGTTGCTCGCGATCGGCGGGCATCGCCGGAGCGCGTCGGAGTGGTCGTCTCGGGATCGAGCCGCCGGGGCGATCGGGCTCGCGGCCGCGGCGGGGCCGCGCTCGTCATCGGGATCGACGCGGCGCTGGCGCCACGGCGCGGGCTCGCCGGCGCTCGCCGTCGATCGCCGTCGTCGGGGCGGCATCCTCGTACTCAGCGCGGCGGCGACTTCAACCAGTTCCTCCGCTTCGCTCGGCATCGGCGCCGCGAAGCGTCGACCGCGGAGAACGTCCAGACCTACGTCCAGCACACGATGCTCGTCTACATCGGCTGGCGCATCTTCCTCGACCACCCGGTCGCCGGCGCCGGCTGGCAGGCCTCGTCGACCGAGGCGCACGTCTACGGCGACTACCTCGCCGACGCGAAGCGCGAGTTCCCCGACGCGCCGCCGCTCGCGTTTCCGTCTCGCCGACGCATCCGTACGGCGTCCAGAACGCCTATGTCCAGGCGCTCGCCGACCTCGGCGCGATCGGCTTCGTCGCTCCTGCTGGCGCACGTTCGCTCCGGCCTCTTCGTCGGCGGGCGCGCGGCGCTTCGCGGCACCACCCGCGACGGCCGCGGCGGGCGCTGATCGCGGCAGCCTGGTTGCTCGTCGCGATGGGGTCGTGGACGGCGGTCGGGCTCGTCGCCGGCGACTCCCGCTCGACGCACTGACGTGGCTCGGGCTCGGCCTCGCGGCCACCGCCGCGGGCGGAGCGCGCGCTTGCCCGTGACTGAGCGGCCCGGCAGCGAGCACCGGCGACCCGCGGAAGAGCGGGATCACCTACCTCGTCCGCGCCGCGCTCTCCGCCTGGCTCGCCGGCGGAGGCGGCACGCGCCGGCACGGACCTCGGCCGCTACCGCGTGCTCGACGTGGGCTGTGGCATCAAGCCCTACCTACCCTTACTTCGAGCCGTACGCCGCCGAGTACGTCGGCGTCGACATCGACGAACCCGGCGGCCGACCTCGAGGGCTCGGTCGAGGCGCTGCCGGTCGAGGACGCGCTCGTTCGACCTCGTCCTCTGCACGCAGGTGCTCGAGCACGTGACGCGACCCCGACGTCGCCGTCCGCGAGCTGCACCGCGCGTGACCGCGCCCGGCGGGCGCGTGCTCGCCTCGACGCACGGCGTGCAGGTCTACCACCCGTCGCCGGCCGACTACTGGCGCTGGACGCACACCGGTCTCGAGCGGCTGTTCGCCGCGGAACGGCGACTGGGCGCTCGGTGACCGTGACGCCCGGCGGCGGGACGGCGACCTGCCTCGGCGCGATGTCCGCGCGTCTACGTCGACCTCCTCTTCCGGCGCGCATCTGACGCCCGTCGGCGCGCGGGCTCGTCTGGGCGCTCAACTCCGCCGGCGGCGCTCTCGACCGCCGCGGTCGCCTCGTTGCGGGAGCCGATCCCCGGCTCGCTCTTCGTCAACTACCACGTGGTCGCGGAGAAGCCAGCGTGAAGGTTCTGGTCACGGGCGGCGGCGGGCTTCATCGGCTCGAACCTCGTGCGGGCGCTGCTCGAGCGCGGCGACGACGTCCGCGTGCTCGACAACTTCTCGACCGGAAGCCGCGCCAACCTCGACGGGCTCGAGGCGCGTCGAGGTGGTCGAGGGCGAGCTGCGGAGCTACGAACGCGTGCACAACGCCGTCCGCGGCGTCGAGCTCGTCTTCCACCTGGGCGCGCTGCGGTCGGTGCCGCGCTCCGTCCAGGACCCGCTGACGACGAGCGCGGTCAACGTCGAGGGGACGCTCAACGTCCTCCTCGCGGCGCGCGACGAGGGCGTGCGCCGCGTCGTCTTCGCGTCGTCGTCGTCCGTCTACGGAAACCGGGAGACGCTGCCGCTCGACGAGACGAGCGCGTCTCGACCCGATCTCGCCGTACGGGGTCGCGAAGCTCGCGGCCGAGCGCTACTGCGTCAGCTTCAGCCGCGTCTACGAGTCCTTCGAGACCGTCGTCGCTCCGCTACTTCAACGTCTTCGGGCCGCGCCAGGAGCCCGCACTCGGAGTACGCGGCCGTCGTGCCGCGCTTCATCACGGCGATCGCCGTCGGGCGAGCCGGTGACGATCTACGGCGACGGCGAGCAGTCGCGCGACTTCACGTACGTCGGAACGTCGTCGACGCGACGCCTCGCGGCCGCCGACGGCGACCGGCGCGACGGTGCGGATCTTCAACATCGCCGCCGGCCAGCCGGCGAGCGTGAACGAGCTCGCCGAGACGATCGGGCGGATCCTCTCGGCAAGCCGAGTCGAGCAGCGAGTACGCCGCCCGCGCGCCGGGCGACATCCGCGACTCCTGGGCAGACGTCAGCCGTGGCGCGAGCCATCGCTCGGCTAGGAGCCGCGGTCGATCTCGAGGAGGGCCTCCGCGCGCACGGTCGAGCAGCCTCGGCGTCGGCTGAGCCGATCCGAGTCCTGCGAGTGATCGCGCGCCTGAACATGGGCGGGCCGGCGCTCCACGTCGCGTACCTCTCGTCGGGCCTCGCCGCCGCGGCTACGAGACGACGCTCGTCGCGGGCAGCCTCGCACGCGGCGAGGGGTCGATGGCGCTACGTCGCCGACGCAGCTCGGCGTCGCGGTCGCGCACGCTGCCCGATCTCAGTCGGGAGATCTCGCCGCTCCGCGACCTGCGTGCCGCCTTCCGGCTCGCCGCCATCATCCGCCGCGTCAGCGCCCGCACATCCTGCACACGCACACCGCGAAGGCGGGCGCCGTCGGACGGGTGGCGGCGCTCCTCGCGCGGCGATGCACGGCCGCCGATCGTCGTCCACACCTTCCACGGCCACGTCCTTCGCGGCTACTTCGACCCTGTGCGCGGCGAGCCTCTTCCGGCTGCTCGAGCGCTCGCTCGCGCGCATCGACGACCGCGCTCGTCGCCGTCAGCCCCGAGGTACGAGACGACCTCGTGTCGCTCGGCGTCGCGCCGGCGGAGAAGTTCACCGTCATCCGGCTCGGCATCGAGCTCGAGGAGCGCGTCGGCGCGACCGACGGTGCGCGCGAGCGCACGCGCCGGCTGCTCGGCATCGCGTCCGACCGGTTCGTCGTCGGCTGGATCGGACGCATGACCGCGGTCAAGCGAACCGACGACATCCTGCTCGCGTCGCAAGCTCCTGCGAGACGAAGGCGTCGATGCCGTGCTCTGCATGGTCGGCGACGGGCCCGACCGCGACGGCCTCGAGAAGCGCGCCCACGAGCTCGGCATCGTCCGCCACTGCCTCTTTCTCGGCTACCAGGACGAGGTAGCGCCGTACTACGCCGCGTTCGACGCTCTCGTCCTTCCCTCGGCGAACGAGGGCACGCCGGTGAGCGCGATCGAGGCGCTCGCGTCAGGCACGCCGGTCGTCGCGACACGTGTCGGCGGGGTGCCGGACGTCGTCCGCGACGGCGATCGACGGCTTCCTCGTCGAGGCGGGCGACGTCGAGGCGACTGGCCGAACGCTTGGCGCGAGCTGGCGGCGGACCCCGAGCTGCGGCAGACGATGGGCGAGACCGGCAAGACGCGCGTGCTCGAGCGCTACTCCGTCGACGCGGCTCGTCGACGACGTCGACGCGCTCTACCGCAGGCTGCTCGAGGAGAAGGGGATCGCCTAGCTACGCGGAGGTAACAGGCTGGCCGACCGCCTGGAGCATCCGGCGGAGCCCTTCCTCGAGCGCGATCTCCGGCTCCCAACTGAGCACCTGGCGCGCGCGGGTGATGTCCGGCTGGCGCACCTGGGGATCGTCGACGGGCAGCGCCTCGAAGACGATCTCGCTCGACGAGCCCGTCACCTTGAGCACCGCGTGCGCGAGCTCGAGCAGCGTGAACTCGTCCGGGTTGCCGATGTTCACCGGCAGGTGCTCCTCGCTAGTCGCGAGCAGGTAGAGGCCACGAATCAGGTCGTCGACGTAACAGAAGCTCCGCGTCTGTGACCCGTCGCCGAACACGGTCAGCGGATCGCCGGCGAGCGCCTGGCGCATGAACGTCGGGATCGCGCGGCCGTCGTGCGGGCGCATCCTCGGCCCGTACGTGTTGAAGATCCGGACGATCGCCGTGTCGACGCCCTGCTGGCTGTGGTACGCCATCGTCATCGCTTCGCCATAGCGCTTCGCCTCGTCGTAGACCCCACGGGGGCCGATCGGGTTGACGTTCCCCCAGTAGCTCTCGGGCTGCGGGTGGACGAGCGGGTCGCCGTAGACCTCGCTCGTCGACGCGAGCAGGAAGCGCGCCCGCTTCCACTTCGCGAGCCCGAGCGCGTGGTGCGTCCCGTACGAGCCGACCTTGAGCGAATGCAGCGGCTGGCGGAGGTAGTCGATCGGGCTCGCGAGCGCGGCGAGGTGGTAGACGATGTCAACCGGACCGTCGATCTCGATCGGCTCGATCACGTCGTGGTTGACGAACACGAAGTCGTCGGAGCGGATGTGCTCGAGATTCTCGAGCGAGCTCGACGTAAGGTTGTCGACGCAGACCACCCGGTTGCCCTTCGCCAGGAGGTAGTCGCAAAGGTGCGAGCCGAGGAAGCCCGCGCCACCGGTGACGACGCACGTGCTCATCTCGCTCATGGTAGTCGTGGGGTTCGCGTGGGCTAGCGGAGATCCTTGTTCCGCTCGAGGTCGAACCACATCGCGAACAGGATGAACTGCGAGCCGAAGAGCAGCAACAAGGCAACGAGGACGACGGTCGCGGGCGGGATCGGGTTGCCGAGGATCCGGAGCACGACCTCCGCGATCCCGAGCCCGAGCCCGACGAGGAACATCAGGAGCCCGAGCACGTAGAAGAACACGAGCGGGTGGAAGTCGCGGATCACGTACTTCTCCTTCAGCCGCCAGAAGAACGCCTTCAAGAGGAGCCACGAGATCGAGGGGACCACGCGTGAGTAGCGGATCCCCGACTGCTCGCCGACGTTGTAGACGGGCCGCGAGGGCACGTCGCGGACGCGTGCGTCGCGGACGTTCAGGTGGACGAGCAGGTCGTTCGGGAAGCCGTAGCGTGGGTAGACGCGATCGAGGTCGAGCTTCTGGAGCGCCGACAGGCCGATCGCCGTGTAGCCCGACTGCGAGTCGGCGACATGCCAGTACCCCGACGCGATCTTCGTCAGCAACGAAAGCATCGCGTTGCCGAGGTAGCGCGCGTGCGGGATCAGCTCCCAGGCCTCGCCGGTGACGAGCCGGTTCGCCTTCGCGTAGTCGACGGCGCCGGCCACAACGGGCGCGCAGATCGCCTCGAGGTCCTCCGGCGGCATCTGGTTATCCGCGGCCATCACGCACGTGACGTCGATGCGGTCCGCCATCGCCTGCTCGTAGCCCGTGACGATCGCCGCCCCCACGCCGCGGTTCTTCTCGTGCCGGAGCAACCGCACGCGGGAATCCTTCGACGCACCGGCCGCCTCCGCCGTGCCGTCGCGCGACGCATCGTCGACCACGTAGATCGCGTCGACGAAGGCGGGGATGCCGGCGAGCGTCTCGGGGAGGAGCTTCTCCTCGTCGAACGCCGGGACGACGACCGCGACGGTCTTTCCGTCGAGCACGGGACCTAAGCGGGTGCAGGCGTCGCGCGCGTGCGCCCGATGACCGGATCCCAGAGCAGCGCAGCGATGATCCCGAGCAGCAGCCCGATGAACGCGCCGACGATGACGTCGGTCGTCCGGCTCTTCGGCGTCGTCTTGACCGCGATTGCCGACGACGTGATGCGCGCCTGCTCGACGTCCTGCGCGAGCGAGAGATCCCGGCGGGTGTTGAAGCGGTTGAGCTCGAGCGTCGACTGCCGCGTCTCGGCGAGGTCGAGCTCCGCGTTGATGTTCGTGAGCGCGACGAGCTTCTCCGTGGCGCTCAGACTCTTGTCGGCGACGATCTGCGCCTGCGAGGCGCGCGCGGTCGTGATCCGGCGATCCACGATCGCGAGCTGACGATCGATGTAGTCGAGCTGCTGCTCGAGCGTCTGGACCTTCGTGTTCGTGTACGTGTCGACGACGGCTACCGCCGAGCGCGCGAGGGCGTTCGCCGCCACCTGTGTCTTCGCCTTCGACGAGCCCGAGACGCTGATCGAGAGGAGCGGCGCCGGCTGCGCTTGCTTCGTGTTCGACACGCCCGGAATCGGCCGGGCCGTGGTGTTGCCGCGGAGCTTCGACGGCCGGATGCCCGCGAGCGCGGCGGCTTTCCGGATCGTGTCCTCGCTCGTGACGAATGCAGTGACGAGGCCGAGCGTCGTCGGCGGTGTAGTCACCGGGCTCGCGCTGTCCGGCGCGAGCGGCTGGCCGAGATAGATCTGCGCGGTCGCCTTGTACTGCTGCCCGCCGTGGAGCGAGAAGAGGAAGCCGATGAGTGCGCCCAGCAGGACGCCGATCGCGAGCAGCCACCAGCGCTGCGCGATCGCACGCCAGTAGCGGCCGAAATCGACCTCCCCCTCGGTCTCCAGCTCGACGTTCGAGCGCTGCTCTGCTGTGCTCATCGGGCGCCGACTCTAGCCGACGCCCATTCCCATTGAGCCCGCAAGCCGTTCTCGAGCGAGGTCTCCGGCGCCCAGCCGAGCTCCGTCCGGAGCCGCGTCGTGTCGGCGTTCGTCCGCCGCTGGTCGCCCGGCACAGGTGGGTGCTCGCGGAGCTCGAGCTCCGTCCCGCCGAGCCGCTCGAGCACGCCGATCGCGTCGCGTAGCGACGCCTCCAGCCCGCCGCCGACGTTGTACGTCCCGCTTCCCGACTCCATCGCGCGGATCGTCGCGTCGACGACGTCGGCGACGTACGTCCACCCACGCGTCTGCTCGCCGTCGCCGTAGAGGTCGAAGGGCGAGCCGGAAGCAAGCGCACTGACGACCTTCGCGAACGCCATGTCCGGCCGCTGGCGCGGCCCGAAGGCGTTGAAGTAGCGGAGCACCACCGCGTCGAGCCCGAAGCTCCGCTCATAGGCACGGACGAGGTGCTCGCCGGTGAGCTTCGTGATCCCGTACGGCGAGAGCGGCGCCGGCGGTGCGTCCTCGGGCGTCGGGTAGCTCTCGGCCTCGCCGTACACGGAGGAGGACGACGAGAAGACGACGCGGACGCCGTCGCGCGCAGCGGCCTCGAACAGGCGCTGCGACGCGAGCACGTTCCGCTCGACGTAGAGGCCGAAGACGTCGCCGAAGCTCCGTACCCCCGGCTGCGCGGCGAGGTGAAAGGCGCCATCGAAGCCGGCGAGGTCGATCTCGTCGCGCGCGAGGTCGAGCCTGCGCACGTCGAGCGCCGCTGCGTTCTCCTCCTTGAGGGCCGGGTCGTAGTAGTCGTTGAAGCTGTCGATCCCGACCACGTCGTCGCCACGCGCGACGAGCGCGTCCGCAAGATGCGAGCCGATGAAGCCCGCTGCGCCTGTGACTGCGTAACGCATGGCGAATTAGCGTACTCGGGCGGTCTGCGCGCTCGTCGCAGCTGCCGCGAGCAGCCAGCCCGTGAGCGCCAGTCCGACGAGGAAGAGGAGCGTCGAGCACGCTTCCCACGTCCACGAGCCGCCCGGCAGGACGTAAGGGAAGACGAACGCGTTGCTGAGCGACGCAGCCGCTGCCGCGGCGCCGAGCCACAGCTGCTCCCGGCGCGCTGCGGGCGACGAGCGCCGTCGCGATCGCCCAGCACGCAAGCAGCGGGACGAGGAACTGCGGGCTGAAGATGCGGTTCGAGAGCAGGAAGGCGACGGGGGCGAGCGCGGCGACGGCGACGCCGCACGCGAGCGCGCCGCGGACACGCACGGCGAGCACGAGCAGGCCCGCGACGAGCGCGAGCTGGAGCACAGTCGCGGTCGGGTCGGCCCAGCCGGGCACAGAGGCGGCGTGGGTGAAGTCGTCGCCGAGGTGCGCCTCGCCGAGCCAGTGAAGCGGCAGGTACCAGAAGGACTCGCCGGTGATCGTGCGCCCACCCTGGATCGAGTAGGCGTCGAGCACGTGACGCGGGTCCCAGACGAGATACGGAAGCGTCAGCACCGCGAAGGCGGCGAGGAAGCCGGCCGCATGGCGCACGGCCTCCCGACTCCGTTTCGACGACACAAGCCAAACGACGAGCGCGAGCGCCGCGAGCGCCGGAGTCCATTTGACGGCCGCACCGATCCCGAGCGCGACACCGGCGAGCCCGAACCGCTCCCTGTAGGCGAGCGCAAGCCCGACCGCGAGCAGCGCCGCCGGCACGAGGTCGAACTTGAACTCCCACGCGTAGGCGTCGAGCGGCCAGAGCGCGACAAGGGCGGCCAGCCAGGCCGACCATCGTGTGCGGAGCGACCAGATCGCGCCGACGGTCGCGAGCTGGAAGGGGATCATCAGCCAAGCGTTCGCCGTCCTCGCCGATCCCCCGCCGATCCACGTCTCGAAGGCGAACAGCGAGACGGCGCCCGTCGGATACTCGGAGCGCGGGTAGTGGCCGTCGAGCAACGACTGCCCCTGCGTCCTGAAGACGATGACGTCGTAGTCGATCGGGATCTCCTGCGCGAGATGCACGCCGACGAGGGCCGCCTGCAACCCGCCGCCGATGACGAGCAGGGGCAGGAGCCGGAGCCGCTCCTGCGCCCGCCAGGCGAGGAGCAACGCCGCCGCGGCGGCGAGCGCCTCCGCGATCAGCCAGACGTAGTCGCGCTCGCCCGAGTGGACGCGCCCGAAGTCGAGGAGCACGACGAGCGTCGCTCCGACGCCGAGCGCCCAGTGGGGGTCACGCGAGAGACGGGTTGTCAACGACGGCGCTCGGCGAGGATCTGCTCGTAGAGCTGCTCGTGCGCCTCTGCGGCACGCTCCCAGCTCAGCTCTGCGCGCGCGGCCTCGGTCCCTCGGACGGCGTCGGCGAGCGCGTCCTCGCGCAGCAATGCGACGCAGGAGGCGGCGAGCGAGCTCGGGTCGTTCGGGTGCGCGACGACCCCGGCATGGAACTCCCGTACCGTGTCGCCGAGCGAGCCGACATCCGTGACGACGACGGGGCGCCCATGCCCGAGCGCAGTCGCCAGCACGCCGGACGACTCGATCTTCCGGTAAGGCAGCACGACGACCGCTGCCTCCTCGAGCAGTTCCGGGATCTCCGGGTCGGCGACAAAGCGCAGCCGCCAGTCGATGCGCTCGGCGACGCCGAGCTCCTGCGCGAGCTTCCGGTAGGGCTTCGCCGACTCGATCTCGTCGCCGGCGACGACGAGGCGCACGTCGTGCACCTGGTCTGCGATCAGCGGCAGCGCCCGGACGAGCAGGTCGAGCCCTTTCGATTCGCGGATCAGGCCGAAGAAGAGGAGCGTCGTTCCGGAGGGCGGCCGAAGCGTGCGACCTGCGGGCGGCTCGAAGACCGGGTGCGGGATGCGAACGATGTGCTCGCGCGGCACGCCGAGTGAGACGAGCTCCTCGACGGCGCCCTCGCCGTGGACGACGACGCGGTCGACGGAGGCGAACACCCGCTTCCAGAGCTCGACCTTCTTCTCCGTTCGCGCGCGGGAGCACGTCGTGCGCGGTGAAGACGACCGGCCGCACCTGCGCGCTCGCCTCCAGCCAGCGCAGGTCGTAGCGCGGCACGCCGAGCCACTGGACGTGGAGCACGTCGGGCGCCGCGCGCTCGACCTCCTTCGCGAGCTTGCGCGCGTTTGGCGCGTACTCGAGCCCCTTCGCGACGAAGCGGAGCGCGCGAGCGCGGGCGGCCGCGGAGCAGCGGCGCGCTGTGCCGGAAGAAGATCTCGTGCTCGCGGTAGCCCTCGGGCGGGGCCAGATCGGCGAACAGGAAGGCGCCGCGGAAGAAGTCGACCTCGTTGCCACGCGCGGCGAGCGCGCCGGCGAGGCTCCGGTCGTACGGGATCGTGTAGCTGACAGGGTCGGCAAGGCTGACGCGCACGCCATTAGTCTGACTGTCCGTGGCATCCGCCGTTTCCCTTCTTCCTCCTCGGCCACGATCGCTCCGGGACGACGATGCTCCGGCTGATCCTCGACCGGGGTGACGTCGCGATCCCGTCCGAGTCGATGTACGTGATCGACGCCGACGTGCGAAAGCCGGCCGAGGACGTGCTCGCGGACATCTGGGCTCATCCGCGGGTCGCGCTTTGGGGCCTCGAAGGCGCGCCGCCGCACGTCCCGACCGGGCTCGAGCGCGTCGATGCGTACCGCTTCGCCTTCACCGCGCCATACGCCGCTTACGCCGCGCGCGAGGGCAAGACGCGCTGGGGCGACAAGACGCCGGCGTACCTCGGCTACGTCGATCGGCTCGCGACGATCTGGCCCGACGCGCGCTTCGTCGTCCTCGTCCGCGACGGCCGCGATGTCGCGCTCTCCGTGATGAAGGTGCCCTTCGGCCCGAACAACGTCTGGGCGGCCGCCCGCTCGTGGGCGCACGCGATCCGGCTGGGCCAGGACGCCGCCGAGCGGTATCCCGGCCGCGTGCTCACCGTCCGCTACGAGGATCTCGTCGAGCGCCCCGAGGAGGAGGTTCGCCGGGTCTGCGACTTCCTCGAGCTCGCGTACGCACCGGAGCTGCTCGCGATCGAGGAGACCGACCCGTCGAAGGTGGTCGAAGACCAGGCGGCGTGGTTCACCAGCGTCTGGGCGGGAATCAACACGGACGCGGTCGGCAAGTGGCGGCGCGAGATGTCGGCCGAGGACGAGGCGCTGTTCGAGAGCGTCGCCGGCTCCGAGCTCGCAGCGCTCGGCTACGAGACGCGCGGCACGGCGCGGGCGCCGGGCTACGCGCGCCGGCCTACGCCGGACACGACGCCGCGATGCGGACGGTCAACTTCGTCCGACTGCGGCTCGTCCAGGAGCGTGGCCGCGAGGTGCGGCACGTCTTGCGGCGTAAGCTCGCCCGGTGAGATTCGTCAAGCGGATCGCCGACCCGATCCTTGCGGTCGTCGGGATCGTCGTGCTCTCGCCGGTGCTGCTCGCGATCGCGATCTGGGTCCTCGTCGAGTCGGGCCGCCCGGTGCTCTTCGTCCACGATCGCGCGGGGAAGAACGGCAAGCCATTCGCGATGTGGAAGTTTCGGACGATGGTCAAGGACGCAGTCGCCGTCGGGCGGGAGCTGGGCATCAGCGCCGACCCGTTCGGCCTCGTCAAGGACGACCCGCGCATCACCCGCTCGGGGGGCTGGCTCCGCAAGACGAGCCTCGACGAGCTCCCGCAGCTCTTCAACGTCCTGACCGGGCGGATGAGCCTCGTCGGGCCGCGCGCCGACCTCGTCGAGCAGGCGGCGCACTACACGGACGAGGAACGGCGCCGTCTCGTCGTCCTGCCCGGCATCACCGGCTGGGCGCAGGTGCACGGCCGCGACTCCGTGCCCTGGAAGGACCGGTTCGCGATGGACCTCTGGTACATCGACCACTGGTCGCTCTGGCTCGACGTCAAGATCGTCTTCATGACGTTCGGCGAGCTATTCCGCGGTGAGCCCGAGCCGATCGAGGACGAGCTCAACATCGAGCGCGCCCGCGCCGCCGACTCGGACTCGTGAGGGAGGTTCCGGCGGCGAAGTGGGACTCCGTGCTTGCGGAGCTCGGCTGCGCCGACCCCTACTACCTCCGCGCGTACGTCGAGGCGAGCGCCGTGCTCGACCCCGGCGAGCCTGTACTGCTCCATCACGAGCGAGCGGTTATGGCCGCGATCGTTCGCGAGATCCCCGGGAGCGAGCGCGTGGACGTGATCACGCCCTACGGCTACGGCGGGCCGGTCGGCGCGGGGCTGCTCGGTTTCTGGAACGCGTACGGAGCGTGGTGCGCCGATCGTGGAGTCGTCTCGAGCTTCGTCCGCTACCACCCGCTGTTCGAGAACTACCGCGAGGCCGGGCCGGGAGTTCATGCCGCATTCTCGAATCCGACCGTCGGCTGGCGACTCGAGGGCGACCTCCTCGCATCGATGCACGGCAAGCACCGGAACACCGTGCGGAAGGCACTGAAAGCCGGCGTCTCAGTCGTCGCGACCGGGGCACCAGGCGCTCGGCGAGTTCGTCGCGCGCTACGAGCGGACGATGGAGCGGCAGGGCGCGGCGGACTACTACCTCTTCTCTCCCGCGTACTGGGAGCGCCTCGCTGCGCTCGGCGACGGGCTCGTTCTATTCGACGCGCAACACGAGGGCGAGACGGTCGCGTCTGCCCTCTGCCTGCGCGGGGACCGCTGGCTCCACTACCACCTCGGCGCGACCGACGACCGCGCGCGGGACCTCGGCGCGAGCAATCTCCTCCTCTACGAAGCGGCGACGTGGGGGCAGGCCGAGGGTCTCGAAGAGTTCCACCTCGGCGGCGGCGCCGGCGGCCGCGAGTCGCTCTACGCGTTCAAGCAGCGCTTCAGCCCGGAGGGCCGGCGCGAGTTCTGGACCGGGAAGGCAGTCCACGACGAGGCCGCGTATCGCGAGCTCTCCGGCGGAGTGGCCGTCGACTTCGACGGCTTCTTCCCCGCGTACCGCGTGTAGTCGTGGAAGACACCGATCGAGATCTGCATCAGCTCGCAGAGGTCGCGCGCCAGGTGGGTCGGCGGCGGCCGCTGCCCGGCCCGATTCCTCGCGTGCCGAGATGGGAGAAGGCGATCGAAGCTGAATTCGGCCCCGACGTTCTCCTTGTGGAACCTGCCGAAGCTGCTCGCTTTCTAGCGCGGCGCTACATGCATCACTGTCACGTGCGCATGCCGGTCGGGGGGACTGGGGGCTCCGTCACGACGCGCGGACGACCCAAAGGCTTGGTGGGAACCTCGCCGGCCCTCACGAAGAGGCAGAGCACGCGGCCCTCCGGACGTGCCGCGCTCGGCGCGATCAGCCCCGGCCACCCTTCGCGCCAGAGCCTCTCACCTACGTCCTGATACCGACGCCAGGTCGAACCCCCGGGCGTTGGCATGGCGAGCCCCACTCTCTTCAGCCGTTCCTCGCCGGCGAGATCTGCAACAGAGGTGGCCGCCACGCGAAATCGCCACAGGTCTCGCGGAAGTCGCTGGAGCGGAGGAAGGGCCCGTTCCGCGAGGTACCGATACCACTCCGCCCACACGGTCGCCTCGTCGTCAGCCAGGTAGACGGCGTCTACGATCTCGCCACGTTGCCAGCGACTGTCGTCAGGCGGAGACGGGCGGGCGCGAGGGTCCGCGCCGTGCGGCGCGTGACGCAGCCAGGTTCCGACGACGTCTAGAGGATCGACGTCGAGCGCCAGGGCGTATTCCTCACACCGCGCCTGGCGACTCGAGACCGGACACGAGCTTTGCCACTTTCCGCGCCTGGCCGCGAGCGATCAATTGAAGCGGCTTCCGGTCGTCGAGAGCCTCGATCGGCTTCGACATCCAAACGGGGATGTACTCGGGGCGGACGATGCGTGTGAGCCGGTCGACGATCTCTGCAAGCTCCGCAACGCGTTCGGCGCGGGTACCGGTCGGAGAGCTCCGGCCCGCGAGCCAGCCGCGTACCGTGCTCGGGGCGGCGCCGGTGGCCTCGGCGATCTGGGCATCCGACAGGTGCCCGAGCTCATGGACTCGGAGTACCTCCGTCGCGAATGCGGTTGCCATGTTTCGAGGGTAGCCACACCGTCGCTATTCCGTCAAGATTCCGCGGCGACTAACGCGTGCCCGGGGCCTTGTCCCAGACCGCCGGGACGCCGCGCTCGGCGTAGTTCTTGAGCGACTCGATTGTTCCCCACGTGACGAGCGTGTAGTAGCGGGCGATGCCCGGCCGCCGCGCCGCGTCCGCGAGCAGCCCGAGCTGCCCCCACCACGCGAGCCGATAGATGCCGCCGCGCTTCGCGAGCAGGAAGCTCGAGCCGAGCAGGGCAACGTGCAGCACGCCGCTGCCGTAGCGGAGATGGCGGTGGGAGACGAGCTTGACGAGGTAGCCCGGCGGCAGGTCTTCCAGCATCCGGCCCTCGTGCAGCATCAGCCATCCGTGCTCGAACATCCGCACCTTGCGCCGGTACTCGTCCTCGACGTCCGGCGTCGGCTTCTCGAAAGCGAGCGCCCCGGGGTCGTATGCAGCGCGCCGGCCGTGCTGGACCATGAGGTACGGGAACGAGAGGTCGTGGCCGAACCGCGGGTCAACGTCGGCGTAGTCCGTGCGACGCACGGCGTAGATCGAGCCGTTGCCGCCCGTGATCGAGCCCGTCGCCGCCTCCTGCTCGCGGAGCCACGTCTCGAGCTTCCAATACGCCCCCTCGACGTTCGTCCCGTCGGCCGTCTCGAGGACGAGCCGCCCGCAGCAATACGCCACCTCGGGATCGGCGAAGTTGCGCGCCAGCACGCGCAGGGCGTCGGGCGCCCAGGTCGCATTCGCGTCCGAGAAGGCGACGAGCTCGGCCTGTGAGCGCGAGACGGCGAGATTCTGCGCCGCCACCTTCCCGCCGCGCGGGCAGGCGAGCAGCGACACCCGCGGCTCGCGCGCGCCGATCTCCTCGACGATCGCGTCCGTACCGTCGGTCGACGCGTCGGAGGCGACGACGATCTCGACGAGCTCGGGCGGGTAGTCGAGCTCGAGCAGGTTCTCGACGCGGCGCGCGACCACGTCCTCCTCGTCGTGTGCGGCGACGATCACCGTCACCGTCGGCAGGGCGTCCTCCCGCCGCACCGGGCGCGGCGCAACCCGCGCCGCGACGGCCGCCGCCACGGGATAGCCGGCGTGCGTCCACGCGAGCGCCGCGAGGCTGCCCCAGAAGATCTTGCGCATCAGGCCGTTCCTGCAGGAGCGAGCTCGCGGAGCACGGAGCGGTAGCGGCGGAGCGCAACGCGCGTGTCGGCGTCCTCCTCGACGTACGCGCGCCCACGCGCGCCCATCGCCGCCAGGTCGTACTGGCCGTCATGAGCGTCGCGAATCACCTCGGCGAGCAGCTCGGGCCGGCTAGGCGGCACGACGATCCCGCAGCCGACCCGCTCGACGACCTGCGCCGTCTCCGAGTCCGCGTCGGCAGCGACGACGGCCGGGCGACCGGCGGCCATGATCCCGTAGAGGCGGCTCGGCACGACGAAGCCCGACAGCCCCTCGGCGAGCCCGACGAAGTGGAGGTCGGCGCTCGAGAGTGACATCGGCAATACGTCGCGCGCCTGATACGGCAGCGAGCGCAGCGTGTCCGCCTCCAGCCGGTGCGCGAGATGCACGAGGTCGAGGTAGCGGGCGCCGCCGCCGATGATCAGTATTCGCAGGTCGTCGAGGTCGCGGAGGAACGTCGACGCACGGACGAGCATCTCGAGGTTCTGCGCATGTCCGATGTTCCCGGAGTGCATGACGACGAACGCGTCCGTCAGGTTGTTGAGCCGCGCCCACGGGTTGTCTCGCGGCTGCGGCGTGATCGCATCCGTGTCGACCCAGTTCGGGATCACGCGGATGCGCTCGGCCGGCGCGCCCTTCGCCTCGAGGCGAAGCCGCATCGTGTCGCCGATCGCGACCACGCGGTCGGCGTTCTTTAGATAGAGGCCGATCATCTGACGCAGCGCCGCGACGAGCACGCGGTTGTTCAGGCGGCCGAGCTGCGTGGCGATCTCGGGGAACACGTCTTCGGAGATGACGAGCAGCGGCACGCCGAATCGCTTCGCGACCGCGAGCCCGACGTCTCCGACCATCGGCGGGTCGGTCATGCAGAGCACAAGGTCCGGGCGTGGGCCGGTGAGCCCGGCGAGCAGCGAGCTACCGATGTAGGAGACGTAGTTGAGCGCGCGGAGGCCGAGGTTCGCGCGCTCGAAGGCCGTCGACGGGACGCGCACGATCTCGACGCCGTTCCGCGCTTCTTGCTTAGGCGCGTGTTCGTGGCCGCGCAGGACGCCCGTGAGCACGCGGATCTCGTACTCGTCGGCGAGCGCCTCGCAGAGCTCGGTCAGCAGGTGCGCCGTCGCCTCGACGCCCGGCCAGTAGTACTGGTTGACGACGAGCAGGCGCGGCTTTCGAGTGTCCGTCACGCGGCAGAACGCTACCGTCCACCGCGATGGAGGGCTCACGCCTGCGCATCCTCTTCGCGGCTCCCGCCTGGTGGCCGGCGGTCGCGTTCGGTGGGCCGATCCCCGTCACTCGCGCGCTCTCGACGCGGCTTGCCGCGGACGGCCACACCGTCGAGGTCGTCACCACCGGGCTAGTCGACCTCCATCGGCGGCCGAGCGCGCGCTCGCGCACCGAAATCGTCGACGGCGTGCGTGTCCACTACCTCGCAACGCCGTTCAGCTACCGCTGGATGGGGCTCACGCCGACGCTGCCGGTCGAGCTCGAGCGGCTCGAGCGGCCCGACGTCGTTCACGTGCTCGGCTTCCGCGACGTCGTCTCGACGGTCGTCTCCGGCTGGGCGCGCGTCCGGGGCGTCCCGTACGTGTTCGAGCCGCTCGGGATGTTCCGTCCGCGACTTCGCAAGGTCGGGCTGAAGCGAACGCTCGACGCGACGCTCTACCGTGGGGTCGCCGGTGGAGCCGCGGTCGTCGTCGTCAGCTCGGAGCGCGAGGCGGACGACGTCGTCGCCGGCGGGATCGCCCGCGCGCGCGTCCGAGTTCGCGGGAACGGTTTCCCCGACCCGGGCTCGATGCCGCCGTCGCACGGCGTGCTCCGGCGTGACCTCGAGCTCCCGGCGGACGCGCCGGTCGTCCTCTACGTCGGGCGGATAGCGTCGGGGAAGGGGATCGAGCATCTGCTCGCGGCGGCCCGAACGCTGCCCGACATCCACCTCGTGCTCGTCGGCCCGGACGACCGCCACGGGGCGATCGACGCCGTGCGCGCGGCCCAGGTGGAGCCTCGGACGGCCGGACGCGTCCACGCGCTCGGCGCGACCGACGAGCCGCCGCTCCACCTCTACCGTGAGGCGACCGTCCTCTGCCTTCCGTCCGCGGGCGAGAGCTTTGGCATGGCCGCGGCGGAGGCGGCAGCCGCCGGCACGCCGGTCGTCGTCACCGACCGCTGTGGAATCGCCAGCTTCTTCGAGGAGAGCGAGGCTCTCGTCGTCCCGTACGACGAGGAGGCCGTGACGGACGCGCTGCGACGCGTTCTTTCGGACGCGGACCTCCGCGCGTCGCTCTCTGCCGGCGGCCTTGTCGCAGCGCGGCGGACATCGTGGGCGAAGGTGACCGAAGCGCAGGAGGCGATCTACCGCGAGGCGATCGCCTCGCGGCAGGCCTCGACCAGCGCGTCCACCGACGGCTCGTAGCCCCACGCCGCGACGAGCTCGCGCGAACGCGCGCCGTAGCCGCGGCGGAGATCCGGATCGAGGAGCCGACGCAGCGCCTTTCCGGCGGCCGTAACGTCGCCCGCCGGCACGACGATCCCGTTCTCGCCATCGACGAGTAGGTCTCCGCAGCCCCGACGCGGTCCGAGAGGACGAGCGGCAGCCCGGCGGCGGCCGCTTCGTTCACGGCAACACCCCACGGCTCGTGGAGCGAGAGCAGCGCGAACACGTCGACAGCCGCGTAGACCTCCGCGACGCGGTCGTGCGGGAGCTCGCCCGTGAAGATAGCGTGAGTGCCGAGGCCCTCGAGTCGGTCGCGCTCAGATCCGCTGCCGACGACAACGGCACGTGTGCCGGCGGACTCGCTCGCGCGCAGGAGCGTGTCGAGACCCTTGTCAGGAACGAGCCTCGCTACGGAGACGACCGCGACCTCGTCCGCCCGAAGCCCCAACGCCGCCCGAAGATCGAGCCTGCGCGCGAGCAGGCCGTCGACGAGCGCCGCGTACTCGCCGACGTCGATCGTGTTCGCGAACACGCGCACGCGCTCCGGATCAGCGCCGAGCGCGACGACGGAGTCACGGGCGCGGGAGCCGACGACGAGCACCGAAGCGGCGCCACGCACGATCGGCGGCACCGCCGTCGTCTTGACGCGGCGGCGCCAGCCCGCCTTGGGCCCGGTGTCGTGGCTCTCGACGAGCAGCACGTACGGAACGTGCCGCGCCCGGCACCAGGCGAGCGCGCCCTGCGCTGCGAGCGTGCTCCAGCCGGAGACGACGGCGACATCGGGTCGGGCGTCGCCGAGCGCGCGAAAGATGCCCGGCGTCAGCGGGTAATCGTGACGAAGGACGTGGCGCGCGCCGGGAACGGAGACGCCGCGGAGGAACACCGCTTCGTGGCCGAGGTCGACCGTCCACTCCCGTGAAGCGACCGTTTGAGCCGCGTAGATCACGATCAGCTCGATCTCCGGGTGTGCAGCGACGCGATCGAGGAGCGGCGCGCGGTACGGCGTCGGCTCGCGGCGAGACGAACGCAACCCTCACCGCAGGCCCAGCTTCTTAGCGATCCGGTGCAGCTTGAGCTTCCACGCGATCTTGCGCAGCGTCTCGCGCCCACGCATGAGCGAGGGGTGGTAGCGGCGGAGCTTGCCGCGGCGGAGGACGTGGCTCGCGTCGTGGAGCGTGTAGATGTGGTCCTTGCCGCCCGCCAGTTCGAGGTTCATCTCCGCCTCCTCACCGTAGTACGCCTCCCTCTTGCCGCCTGCGACGTGGTCGTACGGGTGGGGCTGATGGATCGCGTGCACGTCGTGCGTGGCGTTGACGACGATGCCCACCTGGCGTGCCTTCCAGAGCAACCAGTTGTCGAAGCGGGCGCGGCCGATCGCAAACGGCGGGAGCTCGCCGAACAGCCCGGCCGGGAACACGAACCAATCGATCGCTGCCGGGCCGCGCGAGTGCTCGGGCTCGAACGACTCGCCGACGATGAGGAAGCGCTCGGCACGTGCTGAGACGGCGCGCGTAGCCGTCAGCAGATCCGGGCCGAGGATGATGTCGGCGTTCACGAACACACGGAGCGGGAAGCGCGCGACTCCGTCGGCGAGCGCGAAGGCCGAGTCGAGGCGGGGGGTGCCGTGCTCCGTCCGCGCGAGACCGCCGACGTGCTCGACGCCGAGGTCGCGCGCCGCTTCGGCCACGCCGGGCTCGTCTCCGATCAGCACGACCTGGACGTCGAGCGCGCGCCAGCTCTCGACTGCACGCCGCTGGATCCGGCCGATGTAGTCGTCGAACGGCTTCGGCACCGAGAAGAGCGTCAGCATCAGACGAGCTCCTCGCGCGGACGGACGCCGACGAGCCCGGCCGCCGCCGCGACCACGAACGCGGGCACGACGGGCAGCGCGAACTCGACGACGGTGAAGATCCCGAGCGCGGTGAAGGCGACGACAGCGACGGCGGCCGCGGAGAAAGCGAGCGCAAGCCGGGTCCAGCGCGGCCGACGCCACGCCAGCGCGCCGAGCGCGAGCGCGAGCCACATCCACGGCCGCGGATACCAGCGCGACGCCCGGTTCAGCCAGGTACGGAGGGTCGCGTTCGTGTCGTAGGCGGGCAGGTCTCGGAGCCAGCCGCCGATCTCGTGCTCGATCTCGGCGTAGCGCCGCGCGTCGGCAGGGTCTCGGAAGACGAGCTCGTGCTCGGTCGGCGACGTCCAGCGCTCGTCGACGCTCCGGTCGCGGGTCGTCGTGTACAGCCCCCAGTGCGCCGAGGGGATCGGCTCCCCTTCGGTCGGCGGCTCGACGGCTCCAGTCGTCGCCGGAGGGCGCCCGGGTCCCGCCTGTGCCGACGAGACCGCGAACTCCGGCCGCGCGAGCTCTTGCCAGATCGTCCGGGTCACGCCCTTCGCATAAGCGCCGGGATGGGCGCGCAGCGCCTCCCACGCAGCACGGCGAAGCACGCTGTAGCTGCTGTCCCAGCCCCACACGCGGTCGGAGAGGTTCACGAGATCCTCGTGCATGCGGATGCTTCCCCGGCGGAAGAACGTGTCCTCGTCGACGCCATAGGAGCGATACGGCTCGAGCGGCAAGAGCTCGCGGTCGACCGCCCGCGCGAGCTTGCGGGACGCCGGGCCGTTCTCAGGGCTGACGATGTGGTCGGAGACGTACATCCGGAAGAACGGGATGAACGCGGCGCTTCCCCGCACGACCGCGTAGTCGCCGTAGCGGACACCGTTGTGCACGGCCCAGAGGGCGAGCACACAGACGCCCGCGACGAGGAAGCCGGCTGCGGCCGACAGCCGCCAGCGCCACGACGCATGGAGCGCGAGCGGAAAGAGCGCGAACAGCAGCAGCACCTGGTTCCCCGGGCGCGTGAGCGCAAGCGCTCCGACGACGAGGCCGGCGGCGGCGAACAGCGGTACCGACCGGCGCACCGTCGCACGGGAGACGACGAGCGCCCAGCCGGCGAACACGGCCGCGAAGATCGCGTCGCTCGCGAGCGCGTGGAAGAGGATGCCGTAGCCGGGGAAGACAAGCACGAGCGCCGCCGTGAGCAGCGCCGATCTGGCGCCGAACACGGCCGCGGTCGCGCTCCAGGCAACGATCGACGCGGCGTAGAGCAGCCCGAGCCACACCTGCGCGAGCGCAGCGCCGCCGAGGTCGAGCGGGACGCCGACGGCGAACGGGGCGACGGGTGTGCGGAAGAGCATCGCCATCGGCAGCGGCGGGCTCGCGTCACCGAACTGCGCGTAGTAGCGCAGATACGTGCCGAGATCCCTTCCGGCGACGAGCGGGACGGCGATGCTCTGGATCGCATACACGGCAAGCGCGACGAGGAACAGTGCGAGCGCGCCGCGGCGGTTCACCCTCCGCTCGAGCCATCCGAGTGCGCGGCGGAGCCTCTCCATCAGCCGGTCACGCTCGCGTAGAGCTCGAGATACGACTCCACCTGGCGTTCGAGCCCGAAGCGCGCGCGGGCGTCCGCGGCAGCTGCCTCGCCCATCCCACTCCGGCGCTCGTCGTCCGCAAGCAGGTCTCCGATTGCCCGCGCGAGCGCCGCAGGGTCGCCGGGCTCGACGAGCACGCCCGTCTCGTCGGTCAGCTGCTCGGGGATGCCGCCGACGCGCGGCGCGACGACCGGCACGCCACAGGCGAGCGCCTCCAGCACGGCGAGTGGGTGATTGTCCGCCTTCGTCGCGTGGACGTAGACGTCCGCCCGGCGAAGAGTCTCGGCCACGCGGCCCCGGCCGCCGAAGGGCTCGGAGCGGAGCGTCACCTCGCCGATCCGCTCGTCCGGTCCCGCTTCGCCGAGCACGATCGCGAGCAGCCGACGGGCGCGCAGCAGCTCGAGCGCGGCGCGCAGCGTCTCGAAGTCCTTGTACGGGTTCGTCCGTGCGCCCTGTGCGGCGAACACGATGACGGGCTCGTCGGTCCGGCCCGGTGGTGGTCCCGGGGCGAACAGCTCGAGGTCGATCCCGTTCGGGATCACGCGAGCGGAGGCGATCGCCGGCGCGAGCATCGACCGCTCGGCCCGCTCGAGCAGCCACGCCGACGGCGTCACTACGTGGAGCTTCGCTCGCCCGTAGACGGCCGCCTTCCGCTTCCAGTTCGACGCCGTTCCGTCGACCTTCAGCGCGGGGTACGTGTCGAGATGGGGGCAGCCGCCACAGCCGGTCAGCCAGCGCTCACCGTCGATCGAGTACCCACAATGGCCGGTGTAGAGCCATTCGTCGTGCATCGTCACCACCGTCGGCCGCTGGGCGGCGAGCGCGGGCAGAGCCTCCAGGTCGAAGTAGCCGCCGTGGAGGTTGTGAAGGTGGAGGACGTCGGGCGGGTACGCCGCCAGCTCGAGCACGCGGTGCGAGGCCGGATGGCGGAAGTCCTCGCGGCCGCGCAGCACGTCGTAGGCGACCCGCGGGTCACGGAGCGCGCGCTCGCGAAGGTCCTGTGCTCGCCGATCGCGACCACGCCCGGCTCGCTCGTCCGCTTCAGCCCGACGGCGAGCGTCGCTTCGAGCCCGCGGTCGCGATAGGCGCGGTGAAGCTCGAGCCCGACCGCCTCGGCCCCGCCGCCAGAGTCGGACGCATTCACCTGGAGAATCGAGAGCGTCATCGGCCGCGAGCGTACGCCGCGAGCTCCCGTGCGGCGTCTCCGAAGCGGCCATGCCGGAGGGCCCGCTTCAGCACGAGGCCATGCGCCTGCCTCGCGAGCGCAGCCCGACCTGGTGCGCCCGGAACGGCCGCTGCGGCATCGAGCAGCGCAGCCGCCTCGTCCTCACGACCGACCCGGCCGAGCGTGGCCGCCCACTGGACGGCGTCAGAGACCACCGTCTCGTCGAGCGTCGCTTGCGACACGCCGAGCCGTCCGAGCAGCGCCTCGTCGAGCCGCTCGACACCGACGAGCGGGTCCGGCTCGCCGCGACGGCGCGCAACCGCGGCCGCCCGTACGCAGAGAAAGCCCAGCGCCTGGCGCTCGAGCGCCGTGACCGAGAACTGGCCGGGATGGAGGCGGTAGCGGAGGACGAAGTCGGGAAGGGCAGCAACGCCGCCGCGCTCCTCGAATCTGAGCCAGAGGTCGTAGTCCTCGGCCTGGTCGAGCCGGTAGCCGCCGAGCGCGCGAAACGCCTCGGTCCGCATTGCGACCGTCGCATGCGTCAGCTCGTTCCTCGCGAGGAAGTCGAGCTCGGCACGGCCCGGTTCCCGGTCGATCTTCGGCAAGTCCAACATCGATGTCGAGATCGCCGTCTTCGCTCCCATCAACATTGCGGTCGCCGGTTATAATTCCACGGCCGATGCTCATCAGACAAACAACGTGCATTTCGATCAGAGCGCGATCCAGATCGCCGGCATCGGCGGTGACGGTGGTCACGGCAACGTCGCGCTCGGCGGCGACTTCGCTCTGCAGCTGTTGGCCGACCACCATCTGCTGGATCACGCGGGCTAGACCAGGCCCTTTCTGGCGTACACCCAACCAATTCGGATGGCATCAAGTTTGGCATCTAGGCCAATCGAGGCGAGCGGGACAAGGGTTGTGAGCCACGGTGTCGTTCCGATCGGGGCTGCACTGCGAGAGCAAACCAAAGGAGGGCTCACAATGCCACACTTCTTCAACGTTTCCGACGTGATCGCAATCAGAGATATCGACACCGGCGGCCAAGCAGCCGGAACGGCGGAAACGGCTACAACTCGGGAAACATCAGCAACTCGCCGACGATCAACTTCGACCCCCACAACAAGGCCGAAGGTGCCGATGTGCAAGGTCAACACCGGCGACCACGTCGATCAAACGGCGACGTGGAGTGCCAGGGCGAACGCGACGCCGACTTCGCTCGGCCCAGGCAAACGGTGGGCACGCCTCTTCGACGGGCGACCAAGGTTCGTCCAGCGGCCATGACACCTCCAGCGTGGGACGCAAGCACGACGGCCTACCAGTCGAACTTCCTGGCGGCCGATATGCACCAGAGCGTCGCAGCCGGCATTGGCGGGGACGGCGGAAACGGCAACTACGCGGTCGGCGGCGACGTCACCTATGCGCCTACGGTCGAAATCGCCAACCTGAACGACGTGCTCAACAATGCGGAGCATTTCGGCGTGGACGATTTCGTGCACGTGTGATCACGGTCCGTCGCTCAATAGGGGCCGGCGGCCCGTAGTGCCGCCGGTTCCCGTCGGGCCCGGGTGATGGACTGCGAGTTGCGACTATTTCCGGTGGTGACCACAATGTTGATGCGGAGCATCCCACAACACTCGTCGCCACCGCAAACCCTGCTGCAAACGGCTCTATGGGCCTGCGCGGGTCCAACTCGGTCTCGTGTTCGCGTACAGCTGCAGCTACAATCTCCTGCTTCTTGCCCCGTCCATCTACCTGCTCTCAGACCGACTATCGCGTCCTGCTCCGAGCCGGAGCGCCGACACGCTCCTGACGCTCACCATCATTGTCGCGCTCACCGTCGTGGTCGGGGGCGTGCTCGACGCATTGCGCCGCGCCGCGTTGGGTCGGATCGGGACCTGGTTCAGGAACACCTTTCTGTCCGGAGGTCCTGATCGCCTGCTTCGAATGCGCCCTTCGCGCCAACCGAGCGCGCGCCGCAGAGGGGTTTCGCTGACCTCATGGCGCTGCGGCAGTTCGTGGAATCCGGCGCCTGCCCGATGTTGTTCGACGTCGTCTGGGCGCCCCTTCTGGGCGTTCTCTTCCTTGCGCACTCCGTTGGGAGCAATCGGGGTGGGCAGCGCACTGTGCCTGTTCGGCCTCGCTCTGCGGGCGATCTCGTCACCGAAGGCCCGATCGCCAGGTCCAGCGCCGGGTTGACACGCAGCTATGAACGAACTCGGCGCGGCCGTCGCGCAGATCGACGTGATCAGAGCTTTGGGCATGCTCGACGGTGCCGTGCGTCTTGTCTACCGGGACGCACAGGCTGCCAGGAGCGAACATCTCCTCGCCCAACACCGCAATGAGATCGTCACGCTGGTTGCCAAGCCAATCCGGGCGCTGGCACAGGTCCTGGTCATGGGCCTGGCCGCATGGCTCGTCCTCGAGAACGGCCGCAGCCCGGCCATCATTTTCGCCGCGACCCTATTGTTCGGGCGCGCGCTTGCACCGATCGAAGGCGCGATTGCGGGTTGGAAGGCGTTTGCACTGACGATGGCCGCCTATCGACGGCTCAACGGCGTCCTGGCGGTTCCCGCCTCGACGGTCGCGGCCAGCGCCGTCGTGCTGGATCGGCCATATGGCGAGCTTGTCGTCGACGATGTGAAGCCGTCGCCTCGCCGGCCTCCGGTTGTCTTCTTTGAGGCGGGTTGCCATTCGTCTCACGCCCGGCGAGTGCCTCGGCATCATTGGTCCGTCCGGATCCGGCAAATCCGTGCTGGGGCGGATCCTTGCCGGGAGCTTGCCGCCGACGCAGGGCCGCGTCCTGCTCGGTGATCTTGAGGTTTCCTCGCTGGCACAAGCCCGGGACGGCCGTCATCTCGGCTATCTGCCGCAAAACATCGATCTTTTTGGCGAAACCGTGAAAGAAATCATTTCACGGTTGGAGGACGGCGAACTGCAAAAGGTGATCGAAGCCGCGAAGCTCGCCGGCGTGCATGATGCGATCATGAGGCTGCCCCAGGCCTATGACACCGTCCTGGTCAAGGGGGACGCCATTGCGTTGCGGGGGTATTGTCAGCGGCTGGGTCTTGCCCGGGCGTTTTTCGGTGACCCGCGGCTCGTGGTTCTCGACGAGCCGAACGCAAGCCTCGACTATCTCGGCGAGCGCGTGCTGTTCGATGCCGTCGAAAGGATGAAAGAGGCAGGCACCACCATCGTCATCATCACGCACCGGATCGGAATCCTCGCAGCCACCGACAAGATTGCCATCATGAACGGCGGTACGCTCAGCGCGTTCGGCGACAGCAAGGAGATCGTCGAGAAATACGTGAGCCGCCCCATGGTCGCCGCGCGCGAGAACACGCTGCATCACGGCACGCAGCAAGGGGTGCACGAGCCGAGCTGTTCGCAGCCGCCTGTTACGACCCGCTGAGGGACAGCACATGACGACAAGCACCTGCCCGGCGCACGGACATCGCCTCATGGAAACGACATCCCTCCACCCTGAGGTCGTAGAGCTTTCCTCGCCTTCGGCACGGGCGTCGCCAACGCCACGGCCGCGGCTGCGCGGCATTGCCTGGGCCGGCAATCTGCTTGTGTGCGGATTTGTTCTCGGGCTGGGAACATGGTCGTTTTTCGCGCCGCTCTGAGAGTGCCGCAATCGCTTCCGGCACGGTGGAGGCGGAGTCCAACCGCAAGACCATCCAACATTTGGAGGGCGGCATCGTCAGGGAGATCTGGTGGCGGACGGCGATGTCGTTCGCGCCGGGCAGATCCTGGTCCGGCTGGAGGACACCAAGGCGCGCGCCGATGCCCAGAGCCTTCTCGGTCAGCTCCTGGATGCGACGGCACGGGAAGCGCGGCTGTCGGCGGAACAGCATGACGACGAGCAGATGTCGTTTCCGAGCGAGATCACGGCACTGCGGAGCGAGAGTGCGTCCGTTGCGTCGGTCCTTGCGGCGCAACACAATATCTTCGCGACCCGCCGGCGCGTCTATCAGTCACAGGTCGCGCTCGTTGGGGAAAAACGTCTGCAGGTCGAGAAGGAGATTACAGGCCTCAAAGCCCAGGCAATCGCCGCGGCCAAGCGGGCCGACATCATCCGGGACGAGACGGCGACGGTCGTCTATCTGGTCAACAAGGGCCTCGAGCGGCGCACGCGGCTCTTGACCCTCGAGCGGGAGTTTGCCGAGATCGAGGGGCGCCGAGGGGAAGCCGCGGCGCAGATTTCGCGTGCCGAGCAGGTGATCAGCGAATTGCAGGCGACGCTCCTCAAGATGGAGAGCGACCGGCAAAACGAGATCGCGCAGGCCTTGCGGGAGGCGCGCAACCAGATATTCCAACTGCGTGAGCGAAAACAGGCGGCTCGACGATCAACTCGCCCGAACAGAGGTCAAGGCGCCCGAGGACGGCGTCGTCACCGACCTGCGAATCCACACGCTTGGCGGAGTGATCGCCGCGGGTGCGCCGTTGATGGATCTTGTTCCGCGACACGACCGTCTCATCGTAACGGCACGCGTCAGGCCCGAGGATATCGACGTCGTCCATCCCGGACTGAGTGCCGATGTGCAGCTCCTACCCTACAATCAGCGGCGCGTGCCGCATCTCAAGGGCATTGTCACCCACGTCTCCGCCGACCGCCTCGTCGACAAGCGGACCGACCAGCCGTATTATGCATCGAAGATTTGGTTGCAGGACGACATGTCGGGCATATTCGACGGAGTGCATATCGTTCCAGGAATGCCGACACAGGTCTTCATCAAGACCGGCGTCGGCACCGTTGCGATCTATGCGCTCAAACCCCTTCTCTACAACTTCAACAGTGCGTTCCGGGAGGATTAGACGACGCCTGCGGGAACGCGCCGCGGTTCACGACGCCGACAGTTCGCGCACGGATGGGCGTCGGCTGCTGCCCGACAACCGTTCGTTCCAAAGAAGGACCGCCTCTGTCCGGTTGCGGGCAGAACATTTTCGCATGATGTGCTGAATATGCATTTTGATGGTGTTTTCCGAAAGATTGAGTTTGGCGGCGATCAGCTTGTTGGGGAGACCGAGGTGTCAGCGCCCCCAAGACATCGAGCTCGCGCGGCGTGAGGCCGAGGTACTCAGCCGCATCTGCTTCAACAGTTTCGAGTTCGTCGCGCTGACATAATTTAGGAGACGGAATGCATTTTAATCCTGTTGCTGGGACGGACGTTTCGCGTTGCTCTCCGTCGAGCGGCAACGGTCTGTAGACGCCCCCGGCCAGGACGAGGCGCAGACCCGCAATCGCGATTTCGACCGGGATCGAGGTCGGAAAGAAGCCGCGAACGCCCCTTCGGATCGCCGTCGCCGCGGTGGTCTCGTCTTCGCGATTGGACAAAAGCACCACGGCCGCGTCCGGGAACATGTCAAAGACATTTGCCAGATCACCTTCGACACCAGGATCAATGACCGGCTTATCTCCGATGTTCAATGCGATCAGCCGAACGTTTCGACCCGCCGCATTGTACAAGTCGTCGATCGTGCCCAATTCGACAACTTCGAATTCGGTCAGCTCAGCGTTGAGGATTTCAGAATGCAGGAACGCGTCAGGAGCTGCCGATCAATGATGACGAGCACGGGTGCGCCGTCTCGCGCACGGGGCATCTTTGCCGGAATGGTGAAATCGTCCATGTTATCCCCCGTTCAGTCGGATGCGCGGCACTTCGGGAATGGCATCGCTGACGCCATTCCCGCCGATGGTCAGAAGAAACGCTTTATGGCTCCTCGTTATTTGCAGATGTTGCGGTAGACGGCCTCTGCCGTCTTGGCGGCAGGCCCATCCACCACGAACGGACCACCACCTGGATGAGATACAGGAAGGGTCTTTCGCCGGTATCCTCACCGGAAGCGGTTTTTCCTTTGACCCGGCCGGCAGATGGTATCGATCGGCTGTCCGAGCGTATTCTTTCTTATCGCTCGCCTGATCTCGATGAACTCGGCCGACGCCGGGTTTTCGAATTTGGCGGCAACGGTGGATCTCGCCTTCGCCATGACGGCGTCGGGCTGATCACCGGAATGGCCTGACGCTCTGTTTTCTTGGCTTGTTGCGACGATCGGGTTGGCGACTACCGGAATCGGATGATCCTTCTCGTCGCTTATGATCGAGGTCATCGTTACGCCGGCAGCGGGCGGAGGTTTTGCCGTTTTCGTGGCGGGTTTCGGTTTGCCACGCGTCCCCGGCAAGCTCGCGGTTCCACTCGTGGCGGCCGGCTGTTTCGCTTTTCCTGCGATGGAATTGACTTTGGGCGCTGCCGACCCCGGTTCAATTTGCGATGCGGCCGTCGCACGGCCGAAGCAGACGGACCCGTCCGGGCACTCGTTCAGTGCCGATTGCCACGGTACAGGGCAGCTGCAACCGATCAAGCTCACGGCTAATGCGGTTACCGGAAGCACTTTCATGCAAATCCCCCCAATGATCAGTACTCGTCGCGCTCTTTCCGCAAAATGGCGACAATCGTCCCGCCGGCGCGCATGCCTACTGCTGCGCACCGCAAGATCGGCATCTTGTCACCACATCCACCCGCCAGGCCGACTGGTCCCTCAGTCGTGCCTCCAGAGCAGTTCCCCGCATTTTCGTTATCGGGAATTGAGAAGCTGCTGCTTCATCCAGAAGTAGAATTTCATTCGGCGCGTTTTTTGTCCGTCAGATTTAATTTAAGACAATTCTCGCCAACAGGGTTAAGGAACGACTAAATATGATTAAGACTCCTCAAGATTCGACGTGGCGGCGGAATTGCTGTCCCCGTTGAGAGGGATTTAATCCGGGTGCCGCGCGTGTCGATGGTCAGCCAAACTCACAGTATTGAAGAAGCTGCCGCGGCAGAATTGCGTCGATACTATGTCAGAGGCGCCGCACACCACACTGCCGTCGCGCGGCTGTCGTACCGGGGCGGCGCAATGCGCTGTGCTTATTGCGCCCTACGCCGCTGGCGCTATTCCGCTGAATGCCGGCATCCGCGACCCATCGTGCCCACTTGGCAAAATCCTCGCGCACGAAAGCATCCAACTCCTCCGGCGTGCTGGCAAACGCGTCGAAGCCGATGGCGGCGAGACGGTCCCTCACCTTCGGATCGGCGATGATGGCACGCAACTCGCGATTAAGGCGCTCGACGATCGGTCTGGGCGTGTTGGCCGGAGCGAAGATCGCATTCCACGGAACGAGATCGAACGACGGCAGGCCCGCCTCGGTCATCGACGGAATCTCGGGAGAAGCGCGCTGCGTTCCTTCGTGGTCACCGCCAAGGCCCGGACCGTTCCGGCCCGCGCCTGCGGCGAGCCGATTCCGAAGTCGACGAACATCATCGCAATCCGCCCGCCGAACTACGTCCTGGATCGCCTGCGGCGACGCCCGATAGGGGACATGCACGAGATCAGTGGAGGCGAGCCGCCGCAACGTCGCCCCCGCCACGACGCCGATGGCGTTGGTGCTCGCGTAGCTGAGCTTGCCGGGATTGGCCTGAACGTAGGCGATGAACTCGGGGACGGACCGCGCGGAAATTCTCGGTCGACGATCAGCATGAAGGGCAGATTTCCCACGCGCGAGACGCCGACAAAATCCTTCAGCGGATCGTAGGGAATGCTCTTGAAAAGATGCGGATTGGCCGAATGGGTGCTCACCGTCGTCATGAAGATGGTGTGACCATCGGGTGCGGCGCGCGCCACGGCGGCCGCGGCGATCGTGCCGTTCGCACCGGGCTTATAGTCGATCACGACCGGCTGCTTGAGCGCCTTGCCGAGCTCTTCGCTCACGGTGCGCGCGGTTGCGTCGATACCGCTGCCGGCCGCAAACGGCACCACCAGGGTCACCGGCCGGTTGGGAAACTCCTGTGCCAATGCGGGGCTGCCGATGAGCGCAGCCGCAAACATGCATCGTCGAAGCAAACGCCTCACCTCGTCCTCCCTCCGGTTCGTTTGTCCCGATCGTGGCTGCTAGTCCCCGCAATGGTGGACGGATTTCTATTTTGTCGGCACCACCGACACGGCCCCATTACCGGAGATATAGATGGTCGCTCTCGGAACGTCGGCCGTGTACACGTCTATCGGATAGCGGCGCGTGTCGTTGCCGAAATCGGCCTCACCAGCCTTCGTGGCGCGCAATTCCATTGCATGGCTCCATTGGGGCGCCTTGATCGTAGAGAGTTGAGCCACCACGACGCTTCCGGCAAAAACCACCTCATAAAACAAGCAAGAGACAACACGATTGCCCGGCGGGTGCGGTGTACCCACAATGTCATCTCATCCCTCCCCAGCCCGCAGGGGCGCAATAAGCAGAGCGCATTGCGCCGCCAGAATATGATCGGGCCACGACCATCGCGTCGATCGTAACCGCGTGGCGCGAGGGGGTGCGCTACGTCGCCTCATGTCGAGTCCGAAGGCCGCATCGCCTCAGTTAGACCGCTTTCCGATCAGGTTGGATTGGAAGCGGTCTAGCAGTTCATATTTGGTCGCATCTTCTTTCGGAAAACCGGTGTCCACTTTTCCGGAAAATGCTCCAAGTATAGGGGGAACGAGCGGCCATGGTTGACGCAGGTCGCAAGGCGCGCCGGAGCCGCTTTCGCGCCGGCGCGGCGCAATGCGCTCCGCTTATTGCGCCCTACGCGCTCACTCAATCTGCGCGAATGCCGGCCTTTTCGATCACGGCTTTCCATTTCGGCACGTCTTGCGCGATGAGATCACGAAACTCCTGCGGACCGCGGCCGCTCGAGCCGAACCCGGCGTGCAGCAGTCTCTGGCGTATATCGGGACGTTGGACGATCTCGATCAGCGTCTTGGACAGGCGATCGACGATATCCTTGGCGTGCCGGCCGGCGCGACCATACCCTGCCATGTGACGGCAACGGTTCTCGGCAACGCCGGCTTCGGCAGTCGACGGCACGTCGGCGAGCTCCGGCGAACGCCGCGGACCCGAGACCGCCAAGCCGACGAGCTTGCCGGCTTCGATCTGCGGCTGCG
>CAWGXP010000009.1:0-186739 GCA_963826585.1 uncultured Actinomycetes bacterium | reverse complement strand
GCGTCGACGTCCGCGTCGTCCACCGCATCAGCTCGGGCCACGGCGCGACGATGGAGCGCGACAGGACAGTTCGGGAGGTTCATCCAGATCTCCTCGGTCACATGCAGCATCACCAGATGCAGGAGGACAGCCGCTCGAGCGCAGCAGCACAGTCGCCTGGCGGTCTTCAGCACCAGTCCTTGTCGTACAGCCGCTGCTTGACCGCCTCCGCGTACCAGTCGCAGAAGTCGTCGAAGGTGGTCGAGCTCGTCCACAAGGTGCGAGAAGTCGAACTCGGCGAGCAGCCGCTCGCCCTCGCGCTGCGTCTGCGCGAGGCGGGCGAGGATCGCCGCGCTCGCTGAGGTAGCCGTCGGCCGCTCGTCCGGCTCGACGCCCTCGGACGCCTGGAGGATCAGCCGCGCGACGTTCCAGAGCTTGTTCGCGAGCTTCCTGCCTCGTCGATCGCCCTTCCGAGACGTAGCGAAGTCCTGGGAGGAGGCCGTCTTCATCAGCCCGTAGCGCGTCGCATCGGCGCCGTAGCGGTCGAAGAGCGCGAGCGGTTTCATGCCCGTGCCGAGGCTCTTCGACATACAGCCGCCGGACGGCGCGTGGACGAGCGAAAATGGATGACGACGTTCGAGAACAGGATGTCGCCCATCACCTCGAGCCCGCGGAGTTCATCCAGTTCTCCCAGAGGCGGATGATGTCCCGGGCGGTCGTGTTCAGGTCGACCGGGTGGAGACGTTGCGCAGGTCCTCCGTGTCGTCCGGCCAGCCACAGAGCATCGCGAACGGCCAGAGCAGGACAGACCATGTCGAGGACGTCCGTCGAGCGGTAGCTTCGAGCCGAGCCGGCGCTCGGCGCACGCGGCCGCTCGTCCTCCTGCACCGTCGCGTGGCCGTCCGGGCAGCCCACAACGGCGGCTGATCGCCCCACGGATCTGGCGGGACGTGTCCAGTGCAGCGCCTCCTTCGGCGATGGCGAAACGGTGCTCGGAACTCCAGGTGGAAGCGGATCCTCCCCAGAGCGGAGCGCGTCGAGCGCGAGCTCGCGAAGCCGTCCATCGAGCACCACCACTGGGGCGAGATGCGGCTCGATCGTGTCGTGCGGCGCTCGCAGAGGGCCACGGTGTGTCGATACGACTCGCGCTTCTCCAGCTGGTCTCGCTCGCGGAGCCACGCGAGGATCCGCTCGTCCGCCTCGGCCTGCGTCAAGCCTTCGAGCTCGCCCGCCCCGGCGTTCATCGTCCCGTCGTCCGCGATCACCGTTAGCTCTGCCAGTTGGCGTCGTCGCGGCCGATGTCGTAGTCCTTGCGCATCGTCGCCTGGCGTGACCACTTCAGCACCCGTTCAAAGTGCGGCTGGACGCCGCTCGTCCGCGATCACGGGCGCGCGCCACTCGACCCAGTGGGACGATCACCTCGCGCCCGACGGCGATTTGTAGCGCTCGTCGTCGGGGTCGCCGGCGACCGCGACGTCCGCGAGGATCGTCGCCGGCCGCCGCCGTCACGATCGTGATGTGCCCATCACCGTCCACTAGCGGGTAGCGGACGTTCGTCAGCGCGTCGTCGGCCTCGACGTCGGCGAGCTAGAGGTCGGAGAGCGACGTCAGGTGAAAGGGGCGGCATAACGATCCTGTTCGAGCGGTAGATCCAGCCCCGGTTCCAGAGGTGGACGAAGAAGCGCATGACCGCGCGCACGTACGCCTCGTCCCTATCGTGAACCGCTCACGGCGGTAGTCGAGCGAGGCGCCGATGCGCCGGAACTGGAACATGATCTTGCCGCCGTACTCATGGAGCCATTCCCAGACGAAGCCTCGACGAACGCCTCGCGGCCGAGATCCTGCCGTGACTTCCCCTCAGCGGCGAGATGCTTTCGACCGCGCTCTGCGTCGAGATGCCCAGCGTGGTCGTACCCGGGCTGGAAGAGGACGTTGTAGCCCTGCATCCGCCGCGTGCGGACGATCGTGTCGGCGAGGGACAGCTGGAGCGCGTGACCCAGATGCAGGGGGCCCGTGACGTTCGGCGGCGGGTGGGCGATCGCGAAGCTCTTGCGGCTCGGATCCGGGTCGGCGTTGTAGAGGCCCTCGGCCTCCCACGTCTCCTGCCAGCGCTGTTCCACGCCTTCGGGGCTGTATCGCGGCTCCATGGGCGGATTCTAGGGCTGCGGTCTGGATCCAAGTTGCTGTCATCTGGGATCCAGAATAAGGTTATTTTCATCGCATAGAGGGATATAGGCCGAGTTTAGGATCCGAAAACGGCGATGCATGACCCGAGGAGGAGAGCGATGGAGATGAACGGGCGGTTCGACGGCATCACCAGGCCGTACACGGAGGACGACGTCGTGCGCCTGCGCAGACCGTCCAAGTCGAGCACACGCTCGCGCGCCACGGCGCCGAGCGGCTCTGGGAGCTCCTGCACGGGAGCCGCTTCATCCGGCGCTCGGCGCCCTCTCGGGCTCCAGGCCGTGCAGATGGTCAAGGCCGGGCTCAAGTCGATCTACGTCTCGGGCTGGCAGGTCGCCGCCGACGCCAACCTCGCGGGCCAGACCTATCCCGACCAGAGCCTCTACCCCGCGAACTCCGCGCCGGCGCTCGTTCGCCGCATCAACAATGCGCTCCTCCGCGCCGACCAGATCCACGCCGCCGAAGGCGAGACGTCGACCTATTGGCTGGCGCCGATCGTCGCCGACGCCGAGGCCGGCTTCGGCGGCCCGCTCAATGCCTTCGAGCTGATGAAGGCGATGATCGAGGCCGGCGCAGCGGGCGTGCACTTCGAGGACCAGCTTGCATCCGAGAAGAAGTGCGGCCACCTCGGCGGGAAAGTGCTCGTGCCGACGAGTCAGTTCATCCGCACCCTCGTCGCCGCGAGGCTCGCGGCCGACGTGCTCGGCGTGCCGACGTCTCGTCGTCGCGCGGACCGACTCGCTGTCTGCGACGCTCTTGACGAGCGACGTCGACGAGCGCGACCTGCCGTTCATCACGGGCGAGCGGACGCCGGAGGGCTTCTTCCACATCCGGCCCGGCCTCGAGTCGTCGATCGCGCGCTCGCTCGCGTACGCGCCGTACGCCGACGTGCTCTGGTTCGAGACGTCGACGCCCGATCTCGGCGAGGCGCGCGAGTTCGCGCAGGCGATCAATGAGCAGTTCCCCGGCAAGCTGCTGACGTACAACTGCTCGCCGTCCTTCAACTGGCGCCGACACCTGGACGACAGGGACATCGCGACGTTCCAGGAGCAGCTCGCAGAGATGGGCTACCGGTACCAGTTCGTCACGCTTGCCGGGTATCACGCCCTCAACGCGTCGATGTTCGAGCTTGCCCATGGGTACGCGAACGAGGGGATGGCCGCCTACGTCCGGCTCCAGGAGCACGAGTTCTCGCTCGAGCCGGCCGGCTACTCGGGCACGCGACACCAGCGCGAGTCCGGCGCCGGCTACTTCGACGCCGTCGTCGAGGCGATTACGGGCGGCCAGTCGTCGACGCTCGCGCTCAAGGGCTCGACGGAAGAGGCCCAATTCACGGAGAAGACCGAGCTCACGGAGAAGGCCAAGCTCAAGGAGGAGGTGGCCGCATGACGATCGAGATCGAGCTCACGAGAACGGCCGACACGGGCGACCTCGCGCAGGCGCTGTCGGCGAAGGGCTTCGAGACAGACACTCCGGGCTCGGGGTGCATCCGCGTCGAGGCGGCCGACTGCACCGTCGTCGCGCACGCGCTGGAGAGTTGGGCTGCGGAGCGGGGGCTCCCGTTTGTGCCGCAGCATCTAGACGAGCGGCATCTCGTGCTTTCACCGCCCGGCTCGTAGACTCGAACTGGCATGTCCGACCCGGGGACGAAGGCCGACGAGATCGCGCTGCTGCTCGAGGACGAGATCGTCTCGGGCCGGATCGAGGCGGGCACCGTCCTCCGGCAGGAGCAGCTCTCGGAGCGCTTCGGCGTCAGCCGCACGCCGATCCGCGAGGCGCTCCGCCGCCTTTCCGCGCAGGGGCTCGTCTCGTTCACGCCGAACCGCGGCGTCCGCGTCCGCACGCTGTCGCGTGACGAGCTGCGCGAGGCGTTCCTCGTCCGCGCGGAGCTCGAGGGCCTCGCGACCGCGCTCGCCGTCCCGCGGATGACGGACGAGCGGCTCGCCGAGCTCGACGCGGCGGAGCAGCGCTTCTCGGAGCTGACGCTCGTGCTGCGCGAGAAGGCGCGCGCCGGCGAGGCCGACAACGCACTCGCGGTCGAATGGATGGGCGCGAACTACGCCTTTCACGACGTCGTCTACGCGGCAGCCGACTCGCCGTACCTGGAGCGGCTGGCGAAGAGCGCGAGGCGGACGTTCGTCGGCCAGATCACATGGGTCGCGCGGGCCGAGCTCGACACGCTCTACGAGCGGAACGACCGCGAGCACCGCGCGCTCCGTGAGGCGATCGCGGCCGGGAGCGTCAGCGGCGCGAGGACGCTTGCGCGCGAGCACGTGCTCCATTCGTGGGAGCTGCTCGACGCGATCCTCGACCTCGTCCGCGGCCGGGAGCAGACGCTCAGATCGGTGTAAACGGACCAAGACCAGCTGGGACTTGGCCTGGGGACTGTCCCTGGGACCGGTCCGAGTCGGCGGGCGGGCCGTGGCTACGCGGGCTCTTCGTCCGGGTACTCCTCGCCCGCGTCTGCGCCGCTCGAACAACTCCGGTTCCGTTGCTCCTCCGGGATAGGCTGAGATCGTGGCACTCGTCCGCGCTGACGGCCTGACGAAGACCTTCGGCTCGGTCCAGGCGCTCGACGGCGCGACGTTCGAGATCGGTGAGGGGATCACGGGCCTCCTCGGCTCCAACGGGGCGGGTAAGACAACCTCGCTGAAGATCTTCCTCGGTCTCCTGCGGCCGGACGCGGGCTCTGTCGAGGTGCTCGGGTTGGATCCCGGAGGCCCGCCCGATTACCGCACGCGCATCGGCTACGCACCGGAGCACGACTGCCTTCCCCTCATGGTCTCCGCAGCCGAGTTTCTCGCCTACATGGCCGAGATCAGCGGCCTCCCGCGGACGGCGGCCCGCCTGCGCGCCTCCGACATCCTCCGCCACGTCGGGCTGTTCGAGGAGCGCTACCGCGCCATCGGCAGCTACTCGACGGGCATGAAGCAGCGGGTGAAGCTAGCGCAGGCACTCGTCCACGACCCCGCCGTCGCCTTCCTCGACGAGCCGACGGCAGGGCTCGACCCGATCGGCCGGCGGGAGATGCTCGAGCTGATCCGCCACGTCGGCCGCGAGTTCGGGATCAGCATCGTCATCTCCACCCACCTGATGGGGGACGTCGAGCGTACGTGCGACGCCGTCGTCGTCCTCGACGCGGGGCGCGTGCTCCGCGCGGGACCGGTTGCGGGCCTCACGGAGGAGACGGAGACGCTGCTCGTCGACGTTGTCGACGGCGCCGAGCCGCTCGTCGCAGAGCTCGGACAGCGCGGCCTCGCCGTCGAGCGCGAAGGGAACCGGCTGCGGCTCCCGCACGTCTCGGGCGACGAGTACGACGTCCTTCGCGACGCGATCGTCGAGACCGGCGCGCTCGTGTACCGGCTTGCACCCGAGCGCCACACGCTCGCAGACGTCTTCACGCCGCTCGAAGCAGCGGACGACGGGAGCGCAGCCCAGTGAGCACGCCAGGCGCCGCCGAGATCTTCGACCTCGGCTACCAGCCGTACGAGGGGGATCGGCGCGGACGCTGGGCGCGCCGCCGGGCGATCTGGCGGGACGGCATCCGCATCTCGCTCGGGCTCGGCCGCGGCACGGCCGCGAAGATCGCGCCCTGGCTCTTGATCGGCCTCGTGCTCGTGCCGATGGTGATCTTCGTCGTTCTCGCGGCCTTCCTCGGCTCCGTGCCCACGAACCCCGACGACTACGAACTGCCGTCGTACGCCGAGTACTTCGACTACGCCATCCTCCCCCTGGGGCTGTTCGCCGCCGTCGTGGCACCGCTGCTCGTCTGCCCCGACCGGCGCGACGGCGTCCTCTCGCTCTATGCCGCCCGCCCGATCACGCCCAGGGACTACACGGGATCGAGGTGGGCGGCGTTCTTCACGATCTCGGGCCTCGTCGCCTTCCTGCCCGTAGCGGTCCTGTTCTTCTGGAATGCCCTCGATGCCCGGGACTTCCGGTCGTGGCTGGGCGACAACTGGGACGTCCTCCCCCGCTCGCTCCTCGCCGCCGTGCTCGTCGCGGGCTTCTACACGACACTCTCGCTGCTCGTCGCGTCCTTCACGACACGCCGCGCGTACGCGTCGATCGCGGCTCTCGCCGTCCTCTTCATCGGCTCGGCAATCGGCGGCATCGCAGAGGACAGCTTCAGCGGCGGCCTCGCGGACACCCTTTCGCTGGCCTCGATGCCGCAGGTGCTCGACGACGTCATCCACTGGGCCTACGGCGACCTGAACACGAGCCGGCCCGTGTCGGCCGGTGTCTCGGCGCTCTGGCTCGTCGGGCTCACGATCGTCCTCGGCGCACTCCTCGTCCGCCGCACGTCGGCACTCGTACGCCAGTGACCGTGCCCACCCCGTCGTCGACGATCGCGGTCGATCACGTCTCCAAGTGGTTCGGCGGCGTCGTCGCGGTGGCCGACGTCACGCTCAACGTCGAACCGGGCGTGATCGCGCTGCTCGGCCCGAACGGCGCGGGAAAGACGACCCTCCTCCGGTTGATCGCCGGTCTCACGTCGCCGTCGCAGGGAACCGTGAGCGTCTTCGGCGAGCGCATCCGCGGCAACCCCCCGCTCTATCGGCGCATCGGCTACATGCCGGAGCACGAGTCGGTCTACGACTTCCTGACGGGGCTCGAGTTCGTCGAGCTGAGCGCGCGGCTCCAGCACGTGCCCGACTCACGTGACGCGGCTAGAGCCGCGATGACGACGGTCGGCATGACGGATGCCGAGTCGAGACGGCTGCGCGGGTACTCCCGTGGGATGCGCCAGCGGACGCGCCTCGCCGCAACGCTCGTCCACGACCCGGATCTGCTCCTGCTCGACGAGCCGCTCTCGGGCACCGACCCAGTCCAACGGCTCCACCTCGGCGAAGTGATCCGAAGGCTCGCGGCGGAAGGGCGGACGGTGCTCGTCTCGTCGCACATCCTCGAGGAGGTCGAAGAGCTCGCGGACAGCATCCACCTGATGGTGGGCGGCAAGCTCGCCGCGAGCGGCGACTTCCGGGCGATCCGGAAGAAGCTCAACGACCGGCCGTTCGTCGTTCGCCTCGACTCCTCGGACCCCCGCGCGCTCGCGGCCGGCCTCCTCGACGCGCGTGCGGTCGAGTCGGTGGAGATCGACGCGGAGGACCGCCTGCGCGTCCGCTCGAATGACGTTGCGCTTCTCCAGCGCTCCGTGCCCGTCGTCGCGCAACGGCTGGGCGTTCGCGTCCAGCGCATCGAGCCCCTCGACGACTCGCTCGAGAGCGTCTTCGAGTACCTCGCCCAAGGCTGACGAGGAGGCCTGACGCATGGCTGCGATCTTCACGCTCACGCTCCGTCAGCTCGCCGGCAGCAGGCGCTGGTGGCTCGTGCTCGTGCTCAGCGCTCTGCCGCTGCTGATCGCCGGGCTCTTCAGGGTCGCGGAGTCGTCCCACCCGCCTGCGGAGAACGCCGACGACATCACGTCCACCCTGATCGCATCGGCGATCCTGCCGCTCGTCATGCTCCTGCTCGGCGTCGCAGCGTTCGGCAACGACGTCGGAGACCGCACGCTCGTCTACCTGACGACGAAGCCCGTGGCGCGGTGGCGGATCATCGTGCCGAAGCTCGGCGCCGTGATCGTCGTCGGCGGCCTCCCGGTCGCGATCAGCGCCGGCCTGTCGGTGGCGCTGATCGAAAGCGGTGACCTCGGGGGAGCGCTCGCGACGGGCATCGGCCTCCTCGCCGGCGCGGCGGCGTATGCCGCGATCTTTACCTGGGCAGGGCTCGCTACGAAGCACGCCCTCGTCATCGGGCTCGTCTACGTCTTCGTCTGGGAGGCGACGCTCGCTGCGTACCTCGACGGCGTCCGCTATCTCAGCGTCCGGCGCTACGCGCTCGGCCTTGTGCACGGGCTCGACACGAGCCGCCTCGCAACGATCGACGTCCCGCTGGGAATCGGCGCGGCGATCGCCGGTGTCGTCGTGGTGCTTGCGGGCTTCACCGCGCTCGCCGTGCGCAAGCTGCGGCGGATGGACGTGCCCTAGAGGGAGAGGAGGCTAGGCCGACTCTTCGGCGAGGTGGCCGTACTCGTCATCGTCGGCCTCTGCGCCGGACGACGTGACGAGGGTCGGCTTCAAGCCCTTCGAGATCGTCTCCTTGGTGATCACGCACTTGGAGACGTCCTTCCGCGAGGGCAGCTCGAACATCACGTCGAGGAGAGCGCCCTCGATGATCGAGCGGAGCCCGCGGGCGCCGGTCTCGCGCTCGAGCGCGTGGTCTGAGATCTCCCACAGGGCGTCCTCGGTGAACACGAGCTCGATCGAGTCGTAGTTGAAGAAGCGCTGGTACTGCTTGACGAGAGCGTTCTTCGGCTCGGTGAGGATCTTCACGAGATCCTCACGCTGGAGCTGGTGCACGTGCGAGACGACAGGCAGCCGGCCGATGAACTCCGGGATCAGGCCGTACGCGAGCAGGTCCTCCGGCATCACGTCGGACAGGAGCTCCGACGACTCGAGCGAGTTCTTCGAGTGGATCTTCGCCCCGAAGCCGACGGCGTTCCGGCCGGCGCGCTTGGTGATGATCTTCTCGAGCCCGCCGAACGAGCCGCCGCAGATGAAGAGGACGTTCGTCGTGTCGATCGAGAGGAACTCCTGGTGCGGATGCTTGCGCCCGCCCTGCGGTGGCACGGAGGCCACCGTCCCCTCGAGGATCTTGAGCAGCGCCTGCTGAACGCCTTCTCCGGAGACGTCGCGCGTGATCGACGGGTTGTCCGCCTTGCGCGCGATCTTGTCCACCTCGTCGATGTAGATGATCCCCGTCTCCGCCTTCTTGATGTCGAAGTCGGCCGCCTGGATCAGCTTGAGCAGGATGTTCTCGACGTCCTCGCCGACGTAGCCCGCCTCGGTCAGCGCCGTCGCGTCTGCAATCGCGAACGGGACGTTGAGGATCCGTGCAAGCGTCTGGGCGAGGTGCGTCTTCCCGCAGCCGGTCGGGCCGAGCAGGAGGATGTTCGACTTCTGCAGCTCGACATCGTCCTCGGCCTGCCCCATCTGGACGCGCTTGTAGTGGTTGTAGACCGCCACCGCGAGCGTCCGCTTCGCCTCGTCCTGGGAGACGACGTACTCGTTGAGGCTTGCGTAGATCTCCTTCGGGCGCGGGAGCGATTCGAGGTCGAGATACGCGGGAGCGGTGAGCTCCTCGTCGATGATCTCGTTGCAGAGATCGATGCACTCGTCGCAGATGTAGACGCCGGGACCGGCGATCAGCTTCTTGACCTGGCGCTGGCTCTTTCCGCAGAAAGAGCACAGAAGCTGCTCGTTGCCGTCCGTCGCCCTCGCCATCTCCGCCCTCGTTGTACCGTGTCTCGTCCGTTTGCGCTAGCGCTCGATCTAGCGATGTTCGATGACAGCGTCGATGACGCCGTACTCTTTGGCCTCTGCTGCGGTCATGTAGTAGTCACGGTCCATGTCCTTCGTCACCTTCTCGATCGACTGGCCGGTGTGCTTGGACATGATCTCCTCCATTAGCCGCTTGAGGCTGATTACCTCTTTGGCCTGGATCTCGATCTCCGTCGGCTGGCCGGAGAAGCCCGCCGAGCCCTGGTGGATGAGGATCTTCGAGTGGGGCAGCGCCATCCGCTTGCCCGGCGTGCCGCCTGCGAGCACGACGGCTCCCATCGACATCGCCATCCCGACGCAGATCGTCTGCACGTCGGGCTTGATGAACTGCATCGTGTCGTAGATCGCCAGCCCCGCGTACACGATCCCGCCCGGGGAGTTGATGTAGATCGAGATGTCCTTGTCCGGGTCCTCCGACTCGAGATGGAGGAGCTGGGCGACGATCACGTTCGCGATCTGGTCGTCGATCGGCGTCCCGAGGAAGATGATCCGCTCGTTGAGCAGACGCGAGTAGATGTCGAACGCGCGCTCGCCGCGCGACGTCTGCTCGATGACCATGGGGATAAGTGGGCTCATGCGGGGTCGGTACCTCCTGGGGTCCATAACGTTGTCTCTCGGGGTTGCTTCTCCTGCTCGGGGGTCCAGAGCTTCTCGCGCGCGGCCGCGAGCTCGACCGGGATCGGCTTTACCTCGGCGGCGATGCGGTCGAGCGCGTAGCGCAGGCGCAGGTCCTGGCGGATCGACTCTCGGAGCTGCGAGTCCATGACGCCGGCGATCGTCTCGTCGCTCTCGCCCTGCTCGCGGAGCACCGACTCGATCTGCTCGTCCGAGACCTCGATCGCAAGCTGCTCGGCGACGGACTCGAGGACGAGCTCGCGCGCGACGGAAAGCGCCGCCTCCGCCCGCAGTCGATCGCGCAAGTCCTCGGGTGACTGGCTCGAGAGCGCGAGGTACGTCTCGGGCGAGACGCCGCGGCTCTCGAGCGAGCGGAGCAGCCCGGCCAGGAGCTCGTTCGCGCGCGCGTCCACGAGAGCAGGGGACGGCTGCGCGTTCGCGGCCTCGACGAGCGCGTCGATCGCGGCCGCGCGGAACACGGACTCGATCTCCTCGTCGATCTGCGCGCGAAGCTTCCCTTCGATGTCGGCGCGCAGCTCGACGAGCGTGTCGAACTCAGTCGCCGCCTTCGCAAGCTCGTCGTCGATCGGCGGCAGCACCTTCTCCTTGACCTCCTTGAGCGTCACGGCGATCTGGGCGGTTGTCCCGTCGACCAGCTCGTGCTCGATGTCCTTGGTCTCCCCGGATGACATCCCGACGATCGTCGTCTCGAGCTCCTCGACGAGCCTTGACGCGCCGAGCTCGACGACCACGTCCCGCCGCGCCTCGCCGTCCGGGTTGACGATGTCGATCACGACCACGTCCCCTTCGCGCGCGGGCCGATCGCCAGCGGGGACCACCTCGGCGACGCTCGAGCGAAGGGCCTCGATCTCGGCGTCGACGAGCTCCTGTGGAACCTCGGGCTCGTGCTTGCCGACCTCGAGCGTCGACCAGTCCGGCACGTCGATCTTCGGTTGCACGGCCACGGTGGCGGTGAACTCGAACGGCGTCTCGGCAGAGTCCGGAACGTCGTACTCGTACTCGGGCTGCGCGATCGGCTGGATGCGCGCGGTCGCAGCGGCGTTCCGGAACCACCCGCCGATGTGGCTGGACACGGCCTCGTCCATCAGGCGCTCCTTCCCCACGCGCGCGATCAGGACCGGCATCGGCACCTTTCCCTTGCGAAAGCCCGGGATCTTGACGCTCGTCGCGAGGTCGGAGGCCGCGTGCTCGACCGCGTGCTCGAGGTCGTGCTGCGACACGGAGACGGACAGGCGAACCCTGTCCTCGGGCAGTTGCTCGACCGTCGCCTCCACGCAGCCATTCAACCAGAACGACTTTTCGTGGCCGCTGCCCCTATGTGATGCTCGACCAGTGCGACGGCTCGTGAGCACGGCAGGCGAGCGCTTCGCGACCCTCGCGGATGTCTTCCGTAACCCCGAGCTGCGCCGGGTCGAGCTCTCGTGGGCGGGCTACTACCTCGGCGAGTGGATGTACTTCGTGGCGCTATCTGTCTACGCCTTCGAGGTCGGCGGAGCGACCGCGCTCGGTGTGCTCGGCCTCGTGCGGATGGTGCCGGCCGCGATCGCCTTGCCGTTCGGAGCCATGCTGGCCGACCGGTATCCCCGACAGCGAGTCCTGCTCGCGATCTACGTCACGCGGGCGCTCATCCTGTTCGCAATGGTCGCGGCGCTGGCCGCCGAGGGCTCGCGAGCGCTGGTCTTTGCCCTGGCCGCGCTCGCCGCCGTCGCAGGCGCGCCGGTCCGCCCGGCCACCTTGTCGCTCGTGCCATTGCTCGCACGCACTCCGAGAGAGCTCGTCGCCACCAACGTGTCGTCGAGCACGCTCGAGGGCGTCGGGACTCTGGTCGGTCCGGCAATCGGCGGCGTGCTGGCCGCCAGCGCCGGCGTCGCCACCGCGGTCGCTGCAGGCGCTGTCGTCAACGTCGTCTGTGCCTTGCTCGTCATGCGCATTCGGCGTGCAGGCGACGTCACCGGTGCCCGCAGGCGCATCGAGCGCAACCTGCGACAGGAGCTGCTCGGCGGCGTCCACACGCTCGCCCGCGAGCCGCACCCGCGGCTGATCGTGCTGCTCTTCAACTCCCAGACGATGGTGCGCGGGCTCCTGAACGTATTGCTCGTCGTGGCTTCGATCGAGCTGCTCGGCCTCGGCGAAGCGGGCGTCGGGTGGTTGAACGCCGCGCTCGGCGCCGGCGGCCTCGTCGGGGGGCTCGCAGCAGTGACGCTCGTCGCCCGGCGCCGGCTCGCCGGGATCTTCGGCCTTGGGCTCGTGCTCTGGGGTGCGCCTATCGCCCTCGTCGGGGTCTGGCCGCGAGCCGGCTGGGCACTCGTGTGCCTCGGCCTCGTGGGAATCGGCAACGCGCTGCTCGACGTCTCGGGTTTCACGTTGCTCCAGCGGACGGTCGACGAGCATCTGCTCGGGCGAGTCCTCGGTGTCTTCGAGATCGGAGTCGCCCTGGCTACGGCCGTCGGCTCGGTGCTCGGCTCGATCCTGGTCGACCAGCTGGGGATCCGCTCGGCGCTCGTGGTCTCGGGCGCGATTCTCCCGGCCCTCGCCCTCCTCTCGCTTCACCGCCTGAGACGGATCGACGCAGCCTCCGAGGTGCCCGCGCGTGAGCTGGAGCTCGTCTCCGGCGTGCCGCTCTTTTCGCCGTTGCCGGCCACGACTCTCGAGCGCCTGGCTGCGCGGCTCGAACGGCTCGAGCTGACAGCAGGCGAGACAGTCGTCGAGAAGGGCGCCACGGGCGACCGCTTCTACGTCATCGCCTCCGGCGAGATTCACGTGACCCGGGATGACGAGACCATGACGACCCTGAGCGCAGGCGACTACTTCGGAGAGATTGCGCTGCTTCACGATGTCCCGCGCACGGCCACGTGCACCGCGCAGACGGATGCCGAGGTCTATGCGCTGGCCCGCGATGTCTTCGTCGCGACCGTGAGCGGCGACGTGCGCTCGTCGGCGGAGGCCGAAAGCGTCATCGGCAGGCGCCTCGAGCAGCTCGACACGACCGATCGCTCAGGCAGCCTCGTCGAGGGTCTTCACCGCGAGGAGCGTCGCGAAGCCGAGCAGCACGAGCCCTGAGATCGCGTCGACGACCATCAGCAGCCGAGGTCCTACACGGTGCCGCGTGAGCGACAGGCTGGTCGAGAGGATCGTGAACCAGGTCATCGTCCCGAGAGCGACGCCGACGACGAGCGCGCCGGCCGACCAGCCGGTGTCGACGAGATTGGCCGTCGCCGCGGCCGCGAAGACCGCTGCCCATGACGCGATCGTCGCCGGGTTCGAGGCGGTCGCGGCGAGTGAGGTGACGAATGCGCGGCGGGGGGACGAGACTTCCTCCTCCGTCTCGCCGCCGAGCCGGATCCGGAACGCGCTCCAGAGCGTACGCAGACCGAGGAAAGCGAGGAACCCGGCGCCGACGAGCCCGAATCCGATACGGACAGGGTTGATCTCGAGGATCGCGCTCGCGCCCGCCAGGCCGAGGCCCGCATAGATCGCGTCGATCACCGCTGCACCCGCACCGATTGCGATGCCGACCCTCGCCGTGCCCCGTAGAACCGAGCGGGCACAGAAGACCCAGATCGGCCCCACCTGCGCGGCGACGACGAATCCGAGCCCGAACCCGGCGACGAAGGCGTGACTCACGGCGCGAGTCTAGAAGCCTCGCGCTCTATCCTCCTCTCACGCGGGCGTGGCGGAACTGGCAGACGCGGCGGGTTTAGGTCCCGTTGGGCCGAAGGGCCCTTAGAGGTTCGAGTCCTCTCGCCCGCATTGTCACTTCTCCCACGGGCCGACTTCGTAAGCCTTGCCGGGTGTCCCGCCAACGACGATCAGCGTCGTCGGCGACGCCGTCGCCTCGAACTTCCGCGGCGTCGGCCCGTCGACCATCACGGCGCTCCCCGCAGGCACGGTCACCTGGTCTCCGCCCAGCGTCGCGAGGGCTTCGCCGACGTGGATGAAGTAGAGCTCCTGCTCGCCGGTGGCGCCGTGCTCGTGCTCGGGGATGAGCACGTTCCCGGCGTCCTTCGTGACGGCATTGATCCCGAACGCCGTGATCCCGAAGTGATGGCGAACGGACTTCCACGTCGCCGGCCAATCGGGCTTGACGGGCGGGATCTCGTCGATCGCCTCCAGCTGCCAGCCGCTGCCTTGCTCACCCATTGCCCCTCCTCGTCGCGGATTTTGCGAAGCATGACAGCGTGAGGGTCAGATCACTGCCCTATGCTTGCCGCCCCGTGAAGATGCCCTCGAACGCCGTCGCCCTCGCCGTCCTTAGCGGGTCGCTCGCGCTCACCGGCTGCGGAGGTGGAGGCAGCAGCGACGCTCCAGTCGCCGCGGCCCCGGCCCCGAAGCCCGCGCAAGGAGCTGCGCCGTGGCCCGCCCCTGCAAACCCGCTCGGGCTCACCGTCGCCGCGGGCCTCCGGCCGGAGCGGAAGGAGAATTTCACCAATCACGTCCATGCTCACCTCGACGTCTTCGTCAACGGCGTCCCGGTCGTCGTGCCGGCAGGGATCGGCATCAACACCGACGATCCCGGCGTCAAGACGCTCAAGGCAGACGACGGCTCAACGGGCTACGGCCGCATCGACCTCTGCGATCAGCCGTGCATCTCACCGCTGCACACGCACTTCACCGACGGCATCCTCCACACGGAATCGGCAGTCGCCGTCCCGAACACCCTCGGGCAGTTCTTCACCCAGTGGGACGTGCGGCTGAGCCCGTCCTGCGTCGGCGGCTACTGCCACCCCACGAGCATCCAGATCTTCCTCGACGGCAAAGCCTACGAGGGTGACCCGCGCACGATCGAGCTGACGGATCGCAGGGAGATCGCCATCGTGATCGGGACGCCGCCGGCGGACATCCCCTTCACGGCGGACTTCTCCAACGCCTGATCACGGAGACGCTTCATCTGACACGCTGACCGCCGGTCATGGTTGCGAGCAGCATGACTCCGGAGACCCGGAAGCGACTGATCCTTGTCGCGACGATCCTCGGCTCGTCGATGGCCTTCCTCGACGCGTTCGTCGTCAACGTCGCGCTGCCGACGATCGACAAGGACTTCGACCTCGGCCTGTCCGGCGAGCAGTGGATCTTCCTGAGCTACTCGCTCGCGCTCGCGGCTCTGTACCTGCCTGCAGGCGCGCTCGGCGACCGCTACGGCTATGCGAACACGTTCGTCGTCGGCGTCGCCGGCTTCGCAGTCGCGTCGGTGCTCGCCGGCGCGGCGCCGAACGCGGGCGTCCTGATCGGCGCGCGCGCCGTGCAGGGCGTCTTTGGCGCCCTGCTCACGCCCGGCAGCCTCGCGCTGCTGCGCGCCACCTACAAGGACGAGGCCGGGCAGGCGATCGGCGCCTGGACGGCCTGGACGGGCGTGGCCACCGCGGCCGGGCCCGTGATCGGCGGCACGCTCGTCGAGGCGGTGTCGTGGCGCGTGATCTTCTTCCTCAACATCCCCTTCGCGATCGTGACGATCGCGGCCACGCTCGTCTCGCGCGACACCTGCCGCACCGATCGCCACGACCGGCGCCTCGACATCCCGGGCGTCGTGCTGGGGGCGGTCGGGATCGGCGCGCTCGTCTGGGCGCTCGTCCAGGGGCCGAAGGACGGCTTCGCCAGCGCCGGGGTCGTCTTCGGCTTCCTGCTCGCCGCTTTGGCCCTCGCCGGCTTCATCCTCGTCGAATGGCGCTCCGCCCACCCGATGATGCCGCTCTCGCTCTTCCGCATTCGCGAGCTGAGCATCGCGAACGCGGCGACGTTCTTCATCTACGCGGCGCTCGGGAGCGCGCTCTTCTTCCTCGTCCTCTTCGCGCAATCCGTGCTCGGGTACTCGCCGGCGGAAGCCGGCCTGATCGTCGTCCCGATCAGCATCTCGCTCCTGCTGCTCGCGGCGCGCTTCGGCCGGGCGGCCGACCGCATCGGCCCGAAGCCGTTCCTCGTCGGCGGGCCCGTGCTGATCGGCATCGGGCTTGCTCTGCTGGGCCTCCTCGATGCCGGCTCGAGCTACTGGGTGGACGTGCTCCCGCCGTTGATCATCTTCTCCGTCGGCCTGTCGGCGACCGTGCCGGCCGTCACCGCGACCGCGCTGAAGCCCGCGCCGGAAGGACTGACGGGCGTCGCCTCGGGCATCAACACAACGGTCTCGCGCGTGGGACAGCTCGTGGCCGTTGCAGGCCTCGGCGTTGTCATCTCGCTCGTCTATTCCTCGACGGGCGAGCCGTTCTCGCTCGGCTCGAGGACGCCGGACGAGCTCGCGAGCGCCGCAGACGCCTTCCGGGCGGCGATGTGGGTCTCCGCCGGCCTCGCGTTCGCGGGCGCGCTCGTCAGCGGGCTCGGCCTTCCTCGGCGGCCGAGAGAGCGAAGCGAAGCGATCGTGCCCGCTCGCGGCAGCGGCTGAGCGCCTCCTCGCGCGTGGGGCCATGCTCCGTGAAGATCGCGAGCCGGAAGCTCGCGGTGTCATTGTGCCCCTGTTCCGAGAGCCGGAGCCTCGGGCGGACGAGCAGCTCGAGCCCCGGCTCCTCTTCGGGCACCGCCTCGACGAACGCGTCCTCGAACACGCGCACGACATACGAGATCGCGACGCCGTCCGGCGGGCCGGGCACCCAGGCGGGATCCTCGCCGACCGCGAGCGTGAACAGCGCGTCATAGGTCGAGCGTCCATGAACCGCTTCCACGAGCGGCGCGAACTGGGAGGCGATGCGCGCGTTGACCTCGATCGTGTGGACGTCGCCCGTTCCGGGAACGAGGAACTCGATGTTGAAGAAGCACGTGTCGAGGCCGTGCGCCCCGACGAGCCGCTCGGCGAGGGAGTGGAGCTCTGCGAGACGCTCCGGCCCGAGCGCGGACGGGTACTCGAAGCGCTCGAACGAGTTCGTCCCCTCGTACTTCCGCGAGTCCGTGACCCCGACGACCGTCGCCCGGCCATCGTGGACGTAGCCCTCGAGCGTCACCTCGTCGCCCGTGACCACCTCCTCGACGAGGAACCCGTGTGCCGCTTCCGGCGGCAGGCCCGCGAGCGCGCTGAGCCGCGCATAGCCGTCCCGGTAGTGCGGCTCCTCCTGGATCAAGGCGAGCGCCGCCTCGTCCGTGACAAGCCTCGCCTCCTGCGAGAGACGGCCGACGACCGGCTTCACGAACCAGGGGCCCGGGAAGGCCGGCGGGCCGTCGAGCCGCGCGAACCGCGGAGTCGCCTCCGGGACCGCGTCTCGCTGGATCGCACGCGAGGTCGGCTTCACCTGGCACGCGAGAACCGATGCAGGGCTTGGCCCCGGAAGCCCGCGGCGCTCGGCCACGATCGCAGCGAGCAACGCCGAGCGATCCTTCGTCCCGACGATGCCGGCCGCGGGCAGAGCTGCCAGCTCGTCGACGAGCTGGCCCGGATCCACGTCGGTTGCGTCGAGGTCCGGCCCGAAGAGCCGCACGCGCCGCCCAGCCGAGCGAGCCGCCTCGCGGTCGCGCTCCTGCGGCCCGACGACGATCAGATCCCCCATGCCGGCGCATCTTCCCTGTCCGCCTAGACTTCTCGCTTCGATGGCCGGCACTGACAAGGCGACCACCGTTTCCAAGGAGCGCATTGCCGACGAGCTCGAGGCCGCGCGCGAGCGCACGCTGAACCTGCTCGAGCCGTTCTCGGACGAGGAGCTTGCCCGGCAGGTGTCCGAGATCATGTCGCCGCTCGTCTGGGACCTCGCCCACATCGGGCACTTCGAGGAGCTCTGGATCTCACGGCGGCTGGGCGGCCGCGAGCCGCTGCTCTCGGACGGCGACGATCTCTACGACGCTTTCGCCCACGAGCGCAGCGAGCGCCCGACGCTGCCACTGCTCGACCCTGATCGAGCCCGCGCGTATGTCGCAGACGTCCGCGGCCGGTCGCTCGCTGTCCTCGACGAGGTGGAGCTCGATCCCGAGGACCCCTTGCTCCGGGGCGGCTTCGCCTTTGGGCTCGTGATCCAGCACGAGCAGCAGCACGTCGAGACGATGCTTCAGACGATCCAGCTCAGCGGCCTCGAGCACGAGGGCGGCGGCCCGAAGGACGGGTCGGGCATGAGCGAGGACGTCCTCGTCGAGGCGGGGACGTTCGTCATGGGCACGGACGACGAGCCTTGGGCCTACGACAACGAGCGCCCGGCGCACGACGTCGAGCTCGGCGCCTTCTGGATCGAGTCGGAGCCCGTGACGAACAACGAGTACGCCGGCTTCCTCGCCGACACGGGCCGCGCGCCGCCGATGGCGTGGGAGCGCGACGGCGCGATGTGGATGTGCACCCGCTTCGGAAAGCGCGACATCGTGAAGGCGTTGGAGCCCGTCCAGCACGTCTCCCATGAGGAGGCGGCCGCGTACGCCGAATGGGCCGGGAAACGGCTGCCGACCGAGACCGAATGGGAGCAGGCCGCCCGCCTCGGCGTTCTCGACGGGATCGGATCGGTCTGGGAATGGACGTCGAGCGACTTCTCCGGTTACCCGGGGTTCGAGGCGTTCCCGTACCCCGAGTATTCGGAGGTGTTCTTCGGCTCCGAGTACAAGGTGCTGCGCGGCGCCTCGTGGGCGACGCATCCCGCCGTCTCCCGCCTGACCTTTCGGAACTGGGACTTCCCGATGCGGCGCCAGATTTTCTCCGGCATCCGCTGCGCGAGGGACGCGTGACGGACGGCGCGAGCTCAGCGCTCCTCCAGGTCGACGTCTACCTCTCGCCCGAGGACCGCCTCGAAGCTCTCCGAGAAGACGTGCGCACCGGGCTGACCTCGACACCGAAAGTGCTCCCTCCGAAGTGGTTCTACGACGAGCGCGGATCGATGCTCTTCGACGACATCACACGGCTGCCCGAGTACTACCTGACGGATTCGGAGCGCGGGATCCTCTCGGACCACGCCGGCGACATCGCGAAGCTGACGGAGGCGAACACGCTCCTAGAGCCCGGATCCGGATCGTCCGAGAAGACTCGGCTGCTCCTCGACGCGATGGTCGAGGCCGGCCACCTTCGGCGCTTCGTGCCCTTCGACGTCTCGGAGCAGGCGCTTCGCGAGGCGGCCGCGGCCATCGCCTCGGAATACCCGGGCATCGAGGTGCATGGCGTCGTGGGCGACTTCGAGCGCGACCTCGGACGGCTCCCCGAGGGACGGCGACGGCTCTTTGCGTTCCTCGGCTCGTCGATCGGCAACCTGACCGGCGAGCAGCGCGGCCGCTTCCTCCGCGCGCTCCACCGACTGCTCCGTCCAGGCGAGGCGCTGCTTCTCGGGGCCGATCTCGTGAAGGACGTCGCACGGCTCGAAGCGGCCTACAACGACGCGGCCGGCGTCACAGCTGCGTTCAACAAGAACGTTCTCCTCGTCATCAACCGCGAGCTTGGCGGAACCTTCGACCCTGGCCTGTTCACGCACATTGCGCGTTGGGACGCGGAGAACGAGTGGATGGAGATGCTCCTGCGCTCGGACGCCGACCAGACGGTCCGCGTGGAGCAGCTGGACCTCGACGTGACCTTCGCCGCCGGAGAGGAGATGCGCACGGAGATCTCGGACAAGTTCCGGCGTGACGAACTAGCGGCCGAACTCGACGACGCCGGCTTCGACCTCCGCCACTGGTGGGAAGACCCCGCCGGCGGCTTCGCGCTCTCGCTCTCGTTCTTCGCCGGGCACGAGTGACGCGCGTCGTCTGCCTCGGCGGTGGCTCGGGCGGCGAGGCCTTCGTCGCGGCGCTTCGCCGGCTCGACAACGAAGTCGAGATCGTGCTCGTCGAGCGCGCGCTCGTCGGCGGCGAGTGCACGTTCTGGGCCTGCATGCCATCGAAGACGCTGCTTCGCGCGCCTGAGCTGCTGGCGGCCGTTCGGCTTGCTCCGGGCGCCGCCGAGGCGGTCACCGGAGCCCTCGATCTCGAGCGCGTGTTCTGGTGGCGGGACCAGGTCGTCGAGGGGTACGACGACGAGGGGCACCGGACCTGGCTCGGCGACCGGCAGATCGAAGTCGTGCGCGGCGACGCGGTCGTGGCCGGCGCGGGAGTCCTCGACGTCGGCGGCGCAGAGGTTCGCTACGACCGCCTCGTCGTCGCCACCGGCTCGCGGCCGGCGACACCGCCGATCGACGGCCTAGACGACGTGCCGTACTGGACGACCGCCGATGCGACGAGCGCGAGCGAGGTGCCCGACTCCCTCGTCGTCGTCGGCGGCGGCGCGTCCGGCCTCGAGCTCGCGCAGCTCTACAGCCGGCTCGGCGCCGAGGTGACCGTCGTCCAGCGAAGCAGGCTGCTCGCGCGCATGGACGTAGACGCGGTCGCGCTCCTCCAGAAGAGCCTCGAGGAGGAGGGCGTGCACGTCAGGCTCGGGGCAGGCGTCGAGAGCGTCGTCGAGACGGCAGGCAGGATCCGTCTCCGGCTCTCGGACGGCGACTCGCTCGAAGCCTCGCGCCTGCTTGTCGCGGTCGGCCGCCGCCCGACTGTCGACGGCCTCGGGCTCGAGCAGCTCGGCGTCTCGATCGAGAAGCAGGGCATCGTCGTCGACGAGCATCTCCAGGCAGCCGAGAGCGTGTGGGCGATCGGCGACGTGACCGGAATCTCCCTCTTCACGCACGTCGCGAAGTACCAGGCCCGCGTAGCGGCCGCCAACGTCGCCGGGCAGCGTCGCTCCGCCGACTACCGAGCGGTGCCGGCAGTCGTCTTCACCGATCCACAGATCGCCCAGGTCGGGACGATCGAGGGAGCGGGCCTGGTCAGCGCGTCGTGGGACGTGAACCGGACATCGCGCTCGTCGACGTACGAGCGGCCGAAGCGAACCGGGTTCGTGAAGCTCGTCGCCGATCGTGAGCGCCGCGTCGTCGTCGGCGCCGTGGCGATCGGGCCGGAGGCGGGCGAGTGGCTGCAGCAGGCGACGCTCGCGATCAGAGCCGAGGTGCCGATCGACGTCCTGCGGGACACAATCCAGCCGTTCCCGAGCTTCTCCGAGGGCCTCTCGTTCGCCGCCCGCGACCTGCCGCTCTAGAACCGGGGACAGTCACTGGGACAGTCGCTGCGACTGTCCCCTGTCTGCTTCGACTTTGAGGAGATTTCGAGCGGGCACCGTTTTGGCAGCGAGGTGACCGCTACCGTCGGAGGGTGCCGCGCATCGCTCGCAACCAGCTCCCGCCGGAGGGCATCTACCACGTGACAGCCCGCGGTGTCGCCGGGCTTCCGCTGTACGTCGACGACGTTGACCGCCTCGACTTCATGAGTCTCCTCGGAAAGGTACGACGAGCCGCGCCGTTCCGAATCCACGCGTACTGCCTCATGACGACGCACTACCACCTCCTCGCGGAGTCGCGCCTCCGCGACCTCTCGAGCGCGTTACACGCGCTCAACGGCCGCTACGCGATGGGGTTCAACCGTCGACACGAACGTCACGGACATCTCTTCGAGAGCCGCTACTCCGCGTGGGTGGTACGTGACGACGCGCATTACGAGGCGACGTGTCGCTACGTCCTCGACAACCCGGTACGCGCAGGTCTCGGCACTGCCGCGAATCCCTGGCCGTGGGTCGGGCTAGAACCCCGCTGAGGCGAGGAGCGTGCTCACCTCGTCGTCGGTGACCTCCGAGAAGTCGACGTACGACATGCCGACCGCCCAGAACGGGTCGGGCATCTCGAGGGAGACGACGTCATCGGCCTCGCTGGCCAGCTCCGCCACGCCCCCTTCCGAAGCCGTCGGGACAGCGACGACGATCCGCGTCGGCCCCAGCCGCCGGAGCGCCGCGACGGCCGCTCGCATCGTCGAGCCCGTCGCCAGACCGTCGTCCACGACGATCACCGTGCGGCCGCGGACGTCCGCCGGCCCGCGGCCCGGCCGGTACAGCTCCTCCTGCCGAAGGATCTCCGCCTCCTCCGACCGCACGATCCGCTCGAGCTCCGAAGCGGGAAGATGGAGCCGAACGAGCAGCCCCTCGTTGATGACGCGCACGCCGCCCGTCGCGACCGCGCCCATCGCGAGCTCCTTCTGTCCCGGGACGCCGAGCTTGCGCACGACGAAGACGTCGAGCGGCGCTCCGAGGGCACGGGCGACCTCGTAGGCGACGGGAATCCCACCGCGCGGAAGCCCGAGGACGACGACGTCGCAGAGCCCCTTCGCGAGCAGGCGATCGGCGAGCTCGCGACCCGCCTCCGCACGGTCGCGGAACCGCCGCGTCATGCGGCGACGGCAGGCGCGACCTCGGCGCCGACGAGCTCGACGAGCTCGAGGTCGGTCGGCGCCAGGTGCTGAAGGTAGACGCGCTCGACCCCGACCTCCTCCAGCTCGCGAAGCCTCGCGACGACCTCGTCCGGCGTGCCGACGATCCAGCGCTCGGCGCGCTCCTCGAGCACCTGCTCGGGGTCGGAGTCCAACCGTCCCCAGAGTGCCATCACCGCGCGGGCGCGCTCGACGATCTCCTGCCGGTCGCGGCCGACGACGCACGTCGCCATCAACGAGAGCGGCAGCGTCGCCGGATCGCGGCCCGCCTGCTCACAGGCGACCACGATCCGCTCGCGGCGCTCGGCGCACTCCTCGACGCCCGCGAGCAGCGTGTTGTATTCGTCCGCGAACCGCACTGCGAGGCCGACCGAGCGCGGTCCTGCCTCGCCGCCGACGATCACGGGCGGACGCGGCCTCTGAACGGGCTTGGGCAGCGCCTCGCAGTCCTCGAGCCGGTAGTGGCGGCCCGAGAACGTAACTGTGTCCTCTGACCAGAGCCGGCCCACGATCTCGAGTTGCTCCTCGAGCATCTGCATCCGGGCGTCGAGCGAGGGGAAGGAGAAGCCATACGCGGCGTGCTCGCCTTCGTTCCACCCCGCGCCGAGCCCGATCTCGACCCTGCCGCCCGAGATCTGATCGACCGTCGCCGCCACTTTCGCGAGCACGGACGGATGGCGGAAGGTAACCGGCGAGACGAGGGTTCCGAGACGGATCCGCTCGGTACGTGCCGCGAGCCCGGCGAGCGTCGTCCAGGCGTCGAGCGACGCCCGCCCCGGTAGCCCGATCACCGAGCGGTAGTGGTCGGAGCGGAACAGCCCCTCGAGCCCGGCCCGCTCGCACGTCTCCGCGAGGGCGAGCCAGTCCTCCCAGGCAACGCCTTCCTGCCCCTCGATCATCAGGCAGAGCCGCACGGAGGTCATCATGCCCGAGTAGCATCGACCGCCGTGCGCGCGGAGGACTGGGATCGACGCTGGCTCGAGAAGGCGCTGCACGTACGGGGCGGGCCGAGCCCGGTCGTCGCGTCTGCCGCATCGGATCTCGGCCCTGGCCGCGCGCTCGACCTCGCCTGCGGCTCCGGCCGACACGCCGTCTGGCTCGCGGCGCGCGGCTTCCGCGTGACCGCAGTCGACTTCTCCGAGGAGGCGCTGCGCCAGGCGCGCGAGCGCGCCGAGGAGGCAGGGGTGGACGTGGAGTGGGTGCTCGGCGATGCGCTCGACTACCTGCCCGAGCCCGCCGCCTACGACCTCGTGCTCGTTGCCTATCTCCATCTCCCGCCGGGCGAGCGACGAAGGGTTCTGGAGCGAGCATCGCGAGCGCTCGCACCCGGCGGCGCACTGCTGGTCGTCGGCCACGACTCGAGGAACGTCGACACCGGCGCCCCCGGCCCGAGCAATCCGACCGTGCTCTACACGGCAGAGGACATCGTCGAGGACCTCCCCCCGCTCGACGTCGAGGTCGCCGACGCAGTGAGGCGTCCGGTGGAGCTCGAGGACGGGCGGACGGTCGAGGCGGTCGACGCGCTCGTCTTTGCGAGACGGCCCACATAGAGAAGCTCCCGGCAGGCGGGGCCTCTCCAGGGCAGTACGGACCGCGCTAGCTCGCCGTGCCGGGGGGCGCGCCTGAGTCCTCGCCCTTCACGATCAGGCCGTACAGGATCATGATGTAGATCGCGATCATCACGAGCGCCCAGCCCTCGTTCGCGTTGAGAAACATCAGCTGCACGATGATCCCGATGCTCGCGAGGGCGATGCCGATCACGCGGCCCGAAGCCGACCCACCGAGGATCGCCCAGCCGGCGTAGATGGCCAGCCCGCCGACGATCAGGAGCACGACGCCCCAGAACTCGATGTTCGCGAACAGGACGGTGCGCGAAAGGTAGTCCGCCTTCGACAGGGCCGAGATGCCGTCGATCACGTGGAACGTGCCGGCGATGAGGAAGAAGACACCGGAGAAGGTCGCCCACCCGGTGCCGGTGGCGGCCCGCGCTGCGTCGCTTGCCTGATCCATTCTCGCCTCCTTGACTGTCTAACGGTCGGGCCTACCCTCCCATACCGCCGACGGCCGAGCAAGAAGCGGAGCCGCCGGACGCGGGTGTGAGGTGGCCCCGAGAGGAGTCGAACCTCTGCACGCGGATTCGAAGTCCGCCGCTCTATCCACTGAGCTACGGGGCCCTGGGGCCAGTCTAAGACGCGCCAGTCTAGAGACGCGAGAGCCCCGGCTCCTGGGCCGGGGCTCTCGCCTTCGCGTGGAGGGAGGTCTACGCGGTGTTACGCCTTCGGGCCGGCGGCGAGGATGGCGATTGCCGCCGAGCCGTTCGAGACCACGATCGCGCGACCGTTGACTGCCAGCTTGCCGCGGAGCTTCGTGTCGCTCGAGATCGTCTTCGTGACGCTCGGGCCGTCAGCCCGCTTGAGCGTGACGGACTTGTCCGAGGCGGCCGTGACCTGGCCGCGGTCGAACGAGAACGCGACCGTCGAGCCATCCGCCTTGATCGCCTTGACGTCCGCGTGAACGGCCAGCATCACACCGCTGAGCCGTGCCGCCCTGACCTTTGCGAGCGCCTGGCCAAGATCGTTGCCTCCGAAGCGGAGCGGTGCGCCCTTCTCCGCTCGCGGAGCGATCACAGCGAATGCCGTGCCACCGCGCGAGAAGACCACTGCGCCCTTGTCGGCCTGAATCTGGCCGACGACCTTCGTGTCGGCGTTCAGGCCCAACGTGACGCTCTTGCCGTCCTTCCGCTCGAGCGTGACGGACTTGTCAGACGCGGCCGTGACCTGGCCTCGGTCGACGACGAAGGCGTCCTTCGTGCCGTCCGCCTTGATCAGGCTGATCTCCGCATGGACTCCGCGCGCAAGGCTCTTGACCTTCTTGCCCGGTCCCGCAACGGCGACCGCCGAGCCGATCAGCAGGGCCGATGCGACGCCCACGACCCCGATCGAGAGTGCTCTCGTCTTTCGCTTACCCACAGTTCGTGCTCCTCCAGTGTCGATGGTTGTGCCCGGAGCCTCGTTTCGGCACGTAATCGTAGATCCGGGCCGATGTAAAGCCGGCGCAAGCCCCGTGTAAGACCGAGGCGCGGCTATGCTCCTTCTCAGCGCGGTGGCCGTAGCTCAGCAGGTAGAGCCCCGGGTTGTGGTCCCGGTGGTCGTGGGTTCGAATCCCACCGGTCACCCCTGAAGCAGCTGCAGGGAAGCGCGCGCCGTACTGTTGCGCCGTGCGGCCGCGCTCCTTCCTCCTTCGCGACCCCGCCCCGCTCTCGTGGGCGTTCTACGACTTCGCGTACTCCGCGTTCTCGTTCCTCCTCGTGGTCCGCTTCTTCGGCTCGTGGGTGATCGACGACCTCGGCCGCCCGGACTACTACGTCGCGTTGACGCAGTTCGTCGTCGTCCTCTTCGTGGTCGTAGCCATGCCGCTCGCTGGAGCGCTCGCCGACCAGACGGGCAAGCGCAAGCCGTTCCTGCTCGTCTTCACGCTGGTGTCGGCAGGCGCGTGTGCGCTCCTCGGCGTGATCCCGGCGAGCGGGAACGTGCTGCCGCTGCTCATCGCCGCCGGCGTGTCCGTCGCCTTCGGGCAGCTCGCGCTCGCCCAGTACGACCCGCTGCTCGCCGACGTGGCGCCCCGCGGCCGCCGCGGCCGCGTGTCGGGCCTCGCGGTGGCTCTCGGCTTTGTCGGCATCGTGTTCGCGATCGCCGTCGTCGCCCAGGGGATCGTCGGCGACGGTTCGAAGCAGCGCGCGTTCGCGCCGGCCGCGCTTCTCTACGCCGTCTTCGCCGTGCCCGCCTTCATCTGGGTCCGGGAGCGCCGCTCGGAGCGCGCCCCGCCTGCCTCCAGACGCGCGCTGGCACGCGCCGCGACCACGCAGCTTCGGCGCACGGCCGGGGAGCTTCGCGCGCACCGCGACGCGTTCCAGTTCCTCATCGGCCGCTTTCTCTACTCGGATGCGATCGCGACGCTGTCGGCGTTCCTCACCGTGTACATGACGCGGCTCGGCGGTTTCTCGGAGAGTGAGAAGAACGCGGTGCTCGGCGTCTCGGTCGTGACCGCCGCGGCGGCGGCGGTCGTTACAGGACGTGTGCTGGGAAGATCGGGGCCCCGGGCCGTGCTCGTCGCCGTCCTGCCGATCGTGTGCGTGCTGACGCTGCTGTCGGCGGCAGTCGGCGAGCCGTGGACCATCTGGCTGGCAGCGCCGGTGCTCGGCGGGGCACTGGGTTGCATCTGGACGGCGGACCGCGTGTTCATGCTCCGGTTGACGCCGCACGAGATCCGCGGCGAGTTCTTCGGCTTCTTCAACCTCTCGAGTCGCGTCGCCTCGGCCATCGGGCCGCTCTTGATCTGGAGCGGAACGGTATGGCTCCTCCATCAGCACACCGACTGGCTGTCCTTGCTCGGCGCGAGCCGCGTCGCGGTTGCCCTGCTGGCGCTCGCGGCGCTAGCGGGATGGGCCGTGATCAGGCCAGTGTCGGATCAGTACCGGCACGCGTAGAAGCCCCAGTGGTCGCCGGAGTAGGAAAGCTGGCTATCTCCGATAGCGGGCGATCTCGACGAGACCCCCGCCCTGAATGCGCATGACCTTCATGAACGTCGGTTCGAACTGGACGTAGATCGAGCTCCTCGGCGCCGTGTGCTTGTAGCAGACGACAGCCGGGCCTCCAGTCGTGCCGTTGCCGGTCAGGCACTCGAGGTCGACGCGCTGCGCCAACAGCGTGTCTACAGACTTTGCCAATCGGGTCGTTTGCGCACCCGTCACCGGCGAGTCCGCCGTCGGCGAGCCCGAAGTCGGCGAGCCCGCTGCCAGCGCGGCCGCCGCCACCGCGGCGCCGAGCGCGAGCACGGAGATGAGCAAGAACACGAGCCGTCGGTTCATGGACAACCCCCTCCTGGTCGGTTGATCATGGCACGGGGAGCGGGGATGCGCCTGGGAGGATTCGAACCCCCGACCGGCGGCTTAGAAGGCCGCTGCTCTTCCACTGAGCTACAGGCGCCCGTGCAAGGGTAGCGTCGCGTCAGGCGCGCTTTCGCACGCCGTTCCCCGGAGCTAGCGAGAGCCGAAGTCGACGGTGAGAACGAGCACGCGGCGGTGCCGGTAGACGCCCGGCGCGGCCTTCGCTCGGATGGCGGCAATGCCGACGTCGCGGTACGCCGGCCGGAGAAGGTTCTCGCGGTGCTCGGGGCTCCGCAGCCACTCCTGCACGGCGGCGTGTGCGGACACGTTCGGCGCCTGCCAGAGGAGGTTCTCGCCCACGAGCCACCTACGCGCCGACCTGGCCGGCGAGTAGAAGCGTTTGATCCGGCGCCAGAAGACGCCCCCGTCCGCCGACTTGTGTCCGAAGTACCCGGCCTCGACCATCTCCGTCGAGTGCTGGTCCGCCGCAGCCGACAGCCTTGCGTTCAGGCGCAACGGCTTGAGGCCGTTCTCCGCGCGCACGACGTTGAGCTCGGAGAGGAGGGTCGGCTCGAGGCCGTTCGCCGGGCTGATGTACAGCGTCGTAGCGCCGTACGCGGCGGCCGGGACGAGAGCGGCGAATATGACGGCGAATCGGAAGGCTTTGCGCACGGAGAGAGGGGTCACCCTAGCTCGATTTCGCGTTACGTGTCGACGGTTGCCGTTCCTTCTTTCGGCACCGGTGCCGCGGCTCCTCGCCGGTGCTCCAGCACATCGACGATGACGACCTGGAGCGCGCCGGCGATCGGGATCGCGCCGAGCGCCCCGAGAACGCCGGCCAGCGACGCCCCGATCAGCACGGCGACGAGCACGACGAGCGGCGAGAGCTGGACGGTACGCCCGTACACGAGCGGCTGCAGCAGCTGGTTCTCGATCTGCTGGTAGACGATGAAGAAGATGATCACAACGATGCCCGCGACGAGGCCATCGGTGCCCAGGAACGCGACCGTCGAGGCGATGATCGCGGCGATCGTGGCGCCGACCAGCGGCACGAGGTCGAGGATCCCGACGAGCAGTCCGAGCGCGAGGGCGAACGGGACGCCCATGATCCAGAGCACGAGGCCCGACGTCACGCCGGCGATCAGGCTGATGAAGAGGTTGCCGGTCACGTAGCCGCCGACCGATTTCGCGACGCTCCCGCAGATGCCGCGCAGCCTGACCTGGGCCGGCGGCGAGAAGAGCGAGTAGAAGCGCTCCATCCACATCGGTCCCTCGAGGAGCATGAAGTACGTGAGCGCGATGATCGTGATCGTCGCGGCCACCATCGTCAGGACGCTCTTCGTGATCGAGATCGCCGTGCCGGAGAGACCGAACACCTTGCTCGCACCGCCCGTGTTGACCGCCTCGCGCACGCGCTCGACGATGTGGTACTTCGTCTGGAGGAAGCCCAGCCGGCCGCGACCCTTCGTCAGGTCGTCGATGTAGTCGGGCACCTTCCGGGCGAACTCGTTCACCTGGTCGACGAGCTGCGGGATCACAAGCCACCCGATCAGCGCGACGATGCCCGCGACCGCAAGCGCCGTCAGCGCGACCGCGTAGCCCCGCCGGCGGATGCCCTTGCGCTGGAGCCAGTCGACGGCAGGGGCGAGCGCGATCGCGAGGAAGAGCGCGACGAGGATCCACGTCAGCACATCGCGTGTGATCAGGACGACCTGGAGCAGCGCCCACACCGCGATCACGATCAGGAGCACGGTGAGGACCGTGCGCGCGGGGAAACGGACCGCCCGGTCGGGGATCACGATCGAAGCATCGCGCCCAGGTCGGACGATCAAGCTCTGACGATCAAGCTGGACGATCAGGTTCGGACGATCTCCGGCCGGCTGATCTCGACGGATAGGCTTGACGTCATGACCGATGCCACGTTGCACACCAACCGCGGCGCCATCCGCGTCGAGCTGCTCGACGACGAGGCGCCGGAGACGGTCGCGAACTTCACGAAGCTCGCAGGCGACGGCTTCTACGACGGGCTCGGCTTCCACCGCGTGATTCAGGACTTCATGATTCAGGGCGGCTGCCCGCGTGGCGACGGGACGGGCGACCCCGGGTACAAGTTCGACGACGAGCAGAGCGCGCTCCAGCTGCCCGTCGTGCGCGGCGCGCTTGCGATGGCGAACGCCGGGCCAAACACGAACGGCAGCCAGTTCTTCATCGTCACGGCAGACGAGTGCACCTGGCTGGACGGCAAGCACGCGATCTTCGGCCGGGTCACGGACGGGATGGACGTCGTCGACGAGATCTCGAAGGTCGAGTCGGACACCCGTGACCGCCCCGTCGACGCGGTCACGATCGAACGCGTCGAGCTCGTCTCTAGTTAGACAAGACGCCCGTCGCGCATGGCGAGCCGCCGACTCCCCCTGGCGGCCAGCTCCGCGTCGTGGGTGGCAACGACCACGGTTGTCCCATGGCTGGCTGCAAGCTCCGAGAGGAGCGTAAGTACGTCCGCGCCGGTACGCGAGTCGAGGTTGCCCGTCGGCTCGTCGGCGAGGATCACGCGCGGCTCGGTCACGAGGGCCCGCGCAATGGATACTCGCTGTTGCTCACCACCGGAGAGCTGACCGGGAAGATGTGCTTCCCTCTCCTCCAAGCCGACCTCTCCGAGCAGGGCAAACGAGCGGGAGCGCAGATCGCCGTTGGTCGAGCCCGCCGGGGCGAGCCCGGCCTCGACGTTCCCAAGGGCGGTGAGCGTCGGAATGAGGTTGAACTGCTGGAAGACGAAGCCGAACGCGCGCAACCGCAGGTCAGCGAGGTCACCATCCGGGAGGGCAGCGAGATCGCGACCCTCGAAGAAGACGCTGCCTTCGCTCGGACGGTCGAGTGCACCGAGCAACTGGAGCAACGTCGTCTTGCCCGAGCCGCTCGGGCCTTCGAGGGCAACAAACTCGCCGGGTTCGATCTCGAGGTCGACCCCGTCGACCGCGCGGATCGTCTGGTCCCCACGCCGAAAGAGGCGTGTCGCTCCGCGCAGCTCGTAGAGCGCGTCCATCACTCGACCTGTCGCATCGCGTCCGCGGGTCGCAGGCGCGCCGCTCGGAACGCCCCGGCTGCGCCGGCGAGCGCTCCCCCCAGCAGAGCGATGCCGAGTCCGAGCGCGAGGATGGAAGGAGACAGTGGCGCCGAGAGCGACACCTGGCGACTCACGCTATGCGCGAGATCCACGCCGAACAGCGATCCACCGGTCGCCGACGTGGCGGTGAGCGTCGGCCCGAACGCGCCCAACGCAGCGGCTGCGGCCACGCCGATCACGATCCCGAGCAGTCCGCCGACAGCGCCCTGCGTCAGCGACTCCGCCACGATTTGCCGGACGACGAGCCGCTGCCTCCAGCCGATCGCCTTCAGCGTCCCGAGCTCACGCACCCGTTTGCCGACCGACGACAACGTCAGGAGCGCAGCAAGGAGGAACGCAGCGCACGCAGCGACGATCGAGAGCGCCAGCCCGAGCGTCTTCGACAGGTCGGCCGCGTCGACGAGCGAGCCGTTGATCGTGTCGGCGACCTGCTTTGAGCTCTCGACCGTCGAGCTGGGGAACGTCGACTCGATCTGCTTCTGGACGTCAGCGACGGAGGCGCTGTTGGTCGCCCGCACGAGCGCGACGTTCACGCGGCCGACGAGACCTGCGAGCTTCTGGAGCTCCGCGAGCGGCAAGTAGACGTCAGCGCTCTGCCCGCCGAGCGGTGGCTCGATCAGGCCGACGATGCGGTAGCTCGTGCCGTTGAGGTCCAGCGTCGATCCGACGTGAAGATCGTTGTTCGCCGCATACGCGGTCGCGACGAGCGCCTCGCGGCCGCCGGCGGGGCGAAGGTAGCGACCCTGGCGCACCTGCCTCGGAGTCACGAGTGCGAGAGCCGGGTGGCGCTGGTCGACGCCGCCGATCGTGTACGGCTTGGTCGTGATGTTCGTCTGCGGCGGAGCGACGACCTGGCGAAGCGTTTCGCGCGGCGTCGTGAACCTCGCCCGCAGCCGCTGGAACCGCTCGGGGAGGCACTTCTGGAACGCGCCACCGCCGATCCCGAAGCCGCCGCCGCCGAGCCCACCTCCACCGCCACCCGGCGGCGTCTGTCCCAGGCCGCCCTGGGCGTTCCCCTGACCCTGCGTTGTCCCGCCAGCCTTTTCGATGCACGCCTGTATCTTCGCCAGCTCGGCCGTGCTGGGGGGCTTGAAATCGCGACGAATATCGAACGTCTGGCCGCCCGTCTGCACCTTGGCGACGATCTTCGGGACGACGCCTTCCTGATGCGTCGCGAGCAGCGTGAGCCCGGACGAGACTGCTCCGACGCCATCGATCTGCGCGATCTGCTTTGTCTGGCTTTGCGAGAAGGTCAGCTGTGTTCCCGGCAAGAAGAAGTCGTGAACGAAGTGCGTCCCCGGCTTGCCGAGCTTCGACAGGTCCGTGATCACCGACCGGTTGGCGTCGATGACCTCTCCTCCGCCCGGCCCTCCGCCACCGGGCCCGCCGAAACCGGCGGATGCGTCCTGGTTTGCCTGGCTCGTGACAGTCAGATCGGTGCCGATGCTCGTCAATGGGTTGAGCGCGGTCGCTTGCGCGTGGTCGAGGCCGCGCGTCAACGCCGAGATGACGATGACGAGCCCGACACCCACTGCGAGTCCGAGCACGGTGAGGATCGTCCGACCGCGCCGTCGAAGGAGCTCGCTGCCGAGATAGCGGAGGTAGAACACTCAGGGCAGGTAACCACACGACTCTGAGAACTCCCTAAGACCGGCTCAGAGAGGCGTCGAGGGTGTTGAGAGCGGGCGACGGGAATCGAACCCGTGACGAGAGCTTGGAAGGCTCTAGTGATACCGCTTCACCACGCCCGCGTTCCTCGCCACGATACCGCCGTTACGCTGCGACGCGTGGAGACGGTCCGATGGCAGCTCCATCCCGACGCCCTCTTCGCGGTGGGCCTTCTGGCCGGCCTCTATGCCATCGGCGCGCGCGAAGAAGTCGTGCCGCGCTGGCGCCTGTGCGCCTTCGGCGGCGGGTTGCTCCTCCTCGTGACAGCCCACGTCACGCCGCTCGGGTCGCTGGCGACGACGTCGCTGCTCAGCGCCCACCTGTTGCAGAACGTCGTCTTCGCCGAATGGGCGCCGGCCCTCCTGGTGCTCGGCATCCCGGGCGGACTGGCCGCGAGGCTCGGCCGTCTGCCGGGCGCGCGCGTGCTCACGCACCCCGTCGTCGCGCTTCCCGTGTGGGTCGCAACGTACGCCGTCTGGCACGTGCCCGCCGTGTACGACGCGGGGCTCCATCATCAGTCGAGCCTGCTCCACCTCGAGCATCTGACGTACGTCCTCGCGGGTGCGCTGCTCTGGTGGCCCGTGTTCCAGGCGGTGCCGCACGGGCTCTCGTCGGGCGCGAAGGCCGTCTACCTCTTCGCCGCCTTCGTGCTCGCGAGCCCGATCGGGATCGTGATCGCGCTCGTCTCGCACCCGATCTACGGGTTCTACGTCTCCGCCCCGAACTCGTGGGGGCTTTCCGACCTCTCGGACCAGCAGATCGCCGGCGTAACGATGTCGAGCGAGCAGGCGATCGTTTTCTTCTGTCTCTGCGCGTACTACGTCGTCCGGTTCGTCCGCGAGGAGGACGCTCGCGAGTCCTTCCGCAGAGAGTCCTCGCAAATTGCGTGAAGTTTCATCGGCCGAGGCCTTGCGTCGGTGGCGCCGACACCCTAGTGTGCTGCTTGCGCCGAGCACGGAGCGCGAGTAGGTCGAAGCTCAACCGGATGGCCCAACGGGCAATCGGAAGGTCAATCGGTCGGGTGGACGAAAGCGCAACCGGCTCGGCGAATTTTTTTGGTCCAACCGTTTTCTAATCAGCCAACGGCTCGAGCCACGACGGAAGCAGTCGGTCCACTTCCGCCCGTTCGTCCGCACTGAGACCGCGTAGCGGCGCCCGGACGTCCTCGCCAATCGCCACCCCGCGGCGACCGAGCACGTGCTTGAGCGTCGCGTGGCGCGGGAAGCGCTCGACATCCGCACGAAGCGCCGCCAGGTAAGCCGCCCGCTCCTCGGTCGGCTCGCGGACGCAGGCGGCGACGTGCTCGGGAAACGCGGTCGCGAGCGCCGACACCGCGCCGATCGCGCCGGCGGCGATGCCCTGGGTGATCAGCGCCTCCGGACCGACGAAGATGTCGAGCCCCTCGATCAGATACGGCTCGAAGCGGTCCCACGGCGCATCCGAGACCTTGAGACCGGCCACGTTCGGCGCCCGGTCGCGAAGTTGCGAGGACGACGTGCGGCGGCACCGCGTACCCGCTCGTCTTCGCGAACTCGTAGACGTAGAAGGGCGTCGGCACGCACGCGGCCGCGGCCGCCGTGAAGTGCGAGAGGAGCGCGTCGTCGTCGAGCGGGAAGTACGGCGGCGCGATCACGGCGACGGCGGCGACGCCGAGCCCTGCCGCGTGCTCGCAGAGCGCGACCGTCTCCGCGGTCGTCTGGGCTCCGCAATGGACGGCGACGTCGAGCCTCTCGGCCGCGGCCGCGACGAACAGCTCGGCGACGCGCTCGCGCTCCGAGCGCTCGAAGAGGATCCCCTCCCCCGTCGTGCCGAGCGCGAGCAGCCCATCGAGCCCCGAATCGGCGAGGAATTCGACGAGCGCCGGGAACGCGTCCTCGTCGAGCTTCGAGCCGCCGTCCCGAAGCGGCGTCGCGGCGGCGGCGATCGTTCCCCGGATCACGCGCCGACCCTAACGTCCCGATGCGCTGAAGTGCTGGTAGTCCTGGACGGAGCCTCCCCAGGAGCCGCCCCAGCCCCAGCCGACGGCGGCGAACGCATCGACGAGCGTGGCGCCGTCGACGGCCATACCAGGGCGGTACGGAGCCCGGCGGATATAGGGCTTGCTGGCGGCGTGCGCCACGCGTCCGCCTGCGACATAGGGGTTCTCGATCGGGTTGACGTCGATGGCGCGGCCGTACGCGTGCTCCGACCAGCTGCTCGAGCCCGTCGCGCGCCGGCAGTTGAACGCGGATGTGTTGTCCGCCTCGATCGAGGCGAAGTCGCTTCCGCCGTAGGCGTCGACCGGCATCATGCGCCTGATCGGAAAGCGCGCGGCGTACAGCCGGCGGAACGCTTCGCGGACGGGGACGGCCGCCGACCGGTTGACGATCAGCCGCCCCGTGCGCCTCAGGCCGCCGAAGTCCCAGTACGAGATGGCGAGCGACCGGAGGTCGCCGAGGGAGACGGGGCAGCCGCGGTGCCACGAGACGCCTGTCATGCGCGATTTCTGCGCAGACGACAGCGGTGAGATCGTCGCCGCAAATGGCGGCCCCGACGCCACCGCTCGCGTGCCGACTGCGATCGACGGGAGCAGCAAGGCGAGCAAGAGCGCTGATCCGCGGGCCACGAAGTCGGGACGGGGAGATTCGAACTCCCGGCCTCCTGCTCCCAAAGCAGGCGCGCTACCAGGCTGCGCTACGTCCCGACCCGCTCAGTGTACGAGCGGCCACGGAGGAAGCTAGGGTCGCGGGTCGTGGTCGACTCGCCGTACTTGCCGGCCGAGAGTGTCTCGCGGACGCGCGGGCCGGCCGTCGGCTACGTGATGGTGATGGCCGCGGCTGCGCTGTTCGCCGTCAACGGCACCGTCGCCAAGGTCGTGCTCGAGTCGGGCATCTCGCCGTTCAGACTGACTCAGGCCCGCTGTGCGGGAGCGCTCATCGGGCTCGGCTTGATCGCGCTCGTAACCCGCCGGTCGAGCTTGCGCGCGTCACGGCGAGAGCTCGGCTTCCTGGCGGTCTTCGGCGTGTGCGGCGTCGCCTTCGTCCAGCTCTTCTACTTCGCCGCGATCAAGCATCTCGAGATCGGCGTCTCGCTCCTCATCCAGTACACCGCCCCGCTGCTCGTCGCGCTGTGGGCGCGGTTCGTGTTCAAGGAGCACGTGGGGCGACGGGTCTGGCTCGCGCTCGGGCTCGCGCTCGTCGGCCTGTCGGTGATGGTCGACGTCTGGGGCGGCGTCCCGCTGAGCACGCTCGGCGTCGTGCTCTCGTTCATCTCGGCGGGGACGTTCGCCGCGTACCTGCTCCTCGCGGAGCATGCCGTCGGCCGGCGTGATCCCGTGACGCTGCTCGTCTACGGGTTCCTCTTCGCGACGCTGTTCTGGGCGATCGTCCAGCCGTGGTGGAGCTATCCCCGCGGGGAGATCGCGGAGCGGATCTCGCTGCTCGGCAACCTCGAGGGCTCCCACCTCCCCGCGTGGCTGCTCGTCGTCGGGATCGTGGTCGTCGGGACGATCGTCCCCTTCGTCCTCATGGTCGGCTCGCTCCGCCACCTGCCCGCGACGACGGTGGGCATGGTGGCGATGCTCGAGCCCGTGCTGGGCGCACTCGTTGCGTATTTCTGGCTCGGTGAGACGCTTGCAGCCCAGCAGCTCGTCGGCGGCGCGATCGTGCTCGCGGCGATCTTTCTTGCCCAAACGGCCAGGTGACCGGGAGGGCTTGGCGGAACGGTGCTCGTCGCCGGGGCGCGATCGACGCTGTGATCGCCAGGACGCAGGGAGCAAACGGAGACCGAATAGGGGACAGGATTAATCCTGTCCCCTATGCCGCTGTCTCAGAACTATTGGGGCGACCGAGGACGAAGCGAGTGCAGTGTCGAGCGCGATTCCGGCGGCTCAGCCACTGTTTCGCCAAGCCCTCCCAGTAGGTGGGACACGCCTCTTTACATTCCCCGGCGACCGTTGTAGGGTCGCGCGCACTGGGCGATGCAAGCCGCGGCGGGCAACAGCCCTCGAGCCGCGGTGAGCAGTCAGGGCGAGCCCGCCGCGAGCGACCCCCCGGAGCGGCGGGCTCTCCCGTTTCTTGAGCCGGAGCTCCGCCGCTAGGACTTCTCGATCGCCGTCTCGTCGCCGACGAAGACCTCGACCGCGAGCGTCTCGCGCCTCACCCACTCCGCGTCGTCCAGCAAGTCGGCATCGTCGGCACCAAGGGTGACGACGATGCGGTCCGTGAGCTCGAGGCCGGCGTCCTTGCGCATCGCGTTCAGCCGGTGGACGAGCTCGCGCACGCGCCCTTCTCGGATCAGCTCATCGTCGAGCGACGTGTCGAGCGCGACCGTCACCTCGGCGTCCTCACCGATCGCGAAGCCCTCGATCGCCAGCCGTTCGCCGCGCAGCACCTCCTCCGCCGCCAGCATCTCGCCGTCGACGCGCACACCACCGTCGTCGAGCTCCTCGTACTCGCCAGCGTCGAGCGCCGCCTTCACAGCCGGCAGCCGGCCTCCGAGCCGCGGCCCGAGCAGGCGAAGGTTCGGCTTCAGCTGGATGCGCGCGACGGGGCCCTCGCCGAACAGCACCTCTTTCACGTTCAGCTCGTCCGCGATCTCATCGGCGAGACCGCTCGCGCCGTCGGCGCCGCGGACGTACGCGCGGAGCAGCGGCTGCCGGAGCTTGAGGCCCGCCTCGCCGCGCGCCTGGTGGCCCAGCTCGACGACGCGGCGGACGCCCGCCATCGCCTCGAGGATCTCTGCGTCGGGCTCGCCGTCCTCGGGCCAGCCGGCGAGGAAGATGGAATTGGGGACGCCGTCGGTGATCTGGGCGACGAGCGTGCGCCAGAGATGGTCGGCGAGGAAGGGCATGATCGGCGCAATCCCACGGATGCCCTGGACGAGCGCCCACCACAGCGTCTCGAGCGCTTCCTCGTCGCCGTCCCAGAAGCGACGACGCGACCGGCGGATGTACCAGTTCGAGAGATCGTCGACGAAGCTCTCGAACGCGCGGGTCACGTCCGGCGTCCAGTAGCGCTCGTATGCCGACTCGAGATCGCGGAGCAGCCGCTCGGTGCGTGCGACGAGCCAGAGGTCGAGCGGGCGCCCGGAGCTCGGCCGCGATCCCCACACCGGCGTCCAGCCGGCGATGTTCGCGTACGTGACGAAGAACGCTGCCGAGTTCCAGAGCGTGAGCAGTCCGCGCTTCGCCTCGTGCGCCGGGCCGTACCCGAAGCGCATGTTCTGGCTCGGGACCTGCTCGGCGTAGAGCCAGCGCATGACGTCCGCGCCCATCCGGTCGAGCGCCTCGTCGATCGCGATCGCGTTCCCCCACGAGCGATGCATCTCGCGGCCGGTCTCGTCCAGGAGCTTCTCGTACGTGAGGACGCGCCTGTACGGCGACCGGCCGACGAGCGTCACCGCCATGAAGCACTGGGAGTAGAACCAGAGCCGGATCTGCTCGCGCATCTCCGACACCCAGTCGGCCGGGAACCACTTCTCCCAGTAGGCGTGATCAGGAAGATCCGCGGTCGTTAGCCCCGCGGCGGCGCCGGTCGCGTACCCGCCCGGGATGTAGCCCGCCTCGTTGTCCCAGCCGAGCGTCGACAGAGGAACGATCCCGGCGTCGAGCCAGGCATCGCCCACCTCGGGGATCCGCCTCACCTCTTCCCCGCACACCTCGCACGCGATGATCACGTCGTCGATCCACGGCCGGTGGAGCTCGCGCAACCCGTCGATGCCTCGCACCGCGCGGTGCTCGAGCTCCGCCCGCGAGCCGATCACCGTCAGGTGGCCGCAGGCGCAGGGATAAAGCGGGAGCGGGAGCCCGAAGTAGCGCTTGCGCGAGATGTTCCAGTCGCCCATGTTGCGCAGCCAGTCGTCCATCCGCTTGGAGTAGAAGTCCGGCGTCCACTCGACGGTCGCGTTCGCGTCGAGCATCGGCTGCCTGATCTCCTCGGCGGAGATGAACCAGTCGTCGACGACGCGGAAGAGCAGCGGCGTCTTGCAGCGCCAGCACGTGGGATAGCGGTGGACGATCGTCCCCTCGTCGACGAGCAACCCGCGTTCGCGCAGACTCGCGACGATCGGCGCCTCGGCTTCCCCCGTCGAGAGCCCGGCCAGCGGGCCGTACGTGTCGTAGAGGACGCCCGACTCGTCGATCGGGATGAGCACGGGGAGCTCGTTGACCCGCCCGAGCTCGAAGTCCTCGGCGCCGGCGCCGGGCGCGATGTGGACGATGCCCGTCCCTTCCTCGAGCGAGATCTCGCTCCAGGGGATCACGCGGTGCGCGATCTCGGACGCCGCCGCGAGGTCGTCGAAGGGCCCGCGATACGGACGACCGACGAGATCAGCGCCACGCACCCGTTCTACGAACTCGACGTCCGGCTTGCGAGCGACGGCGTACCACTCCCCGTCCTCCGTCCGGCCGTACTCGGCCTCGGGCTGGACCGCGGCTGCGACGTTGGCGGGCAACGTCCAGGGGGTCGTCGTCCAGACGACGAGCGACTCGCCATCGCGGTCGAGCAACGGGAAGCGGACGAAGAGCGACGGGTGCTCGAGCTCGCGGTACTCGCCCGAATACACCTCGTGCTGGGAGATCGACGTGCCGCAGCGCGGGCACCAAGGGGTTGCGCGATGCCCCTGGTAGAGCCAGCCCCGCTCGTGCACGACCTTGAGGAAGCGCCAGATGTACTCGATGTTCGTGTCCGAGAACGTGTAGTAGTCGGCGTCCCAGTCCATCCACATCCCGAGCCGCTTCGACTGCTCGGTGATGACCTCGCCGTACGTCGCCACGCGCTCCTTGCAGCGCGCGGCAAACTCCGCGAGACCGTACTCCTCGATCTCGCGCTTCGAGTTCAGCCCCAGCGCCTTCTCCACCTCCACCTCTACCCAGAGGCCCTGGCAGTCGAAGCCGTTTTGGTAGCGGAGATCGAAGCCGCGGAGCGCCTTGTAGCGCTGGAAGACGTCCTTGAGCGTCCGTCCCCACGCGTGGTGCACGCCCATCGGGTTGTTCGCTGTGATCGGCCCGTCGACGAAGCTGAAGCGCGGGCCGTCGCGGTTCTGCTCGCGGAGCAGCTCGAACGTCCGATCTGCCTCCCAGCGCGCGAGCATGTCGGCCTCGAGAGACGGATGGTCGGGGACAGGCGGAAGCGGCGCGAACGCGCGTGGCATCCGGCGATTGTAGAGAGGAGGGAAGAGAAACCGCCGTCCGGCCGTTTAGGGTTCAGGATCGCGGAACCGCGGTACGAACGAGGAGAACGCCCAGATGGAAGCTGTTACCGAATCCACCTTCGAGCACGAGGTCCTGCAGAGCTCGACCCCGGTCGTCGTCGACTTCTGGGCCGAGTGGTGCGGACCGTGCCACGCAGTCGCCCCGGTGCTCGAGCGCATAGTCGACGAGCGCGACGGAGAGTTGAAGCTCGTGAAGGTCAACATCGACGAAGAGCAGGAGCTCGCTCTTCGCTACGGCGTGATGTCGATCCCGACGATGATCCTCTTCCGCGACGGCGAGCCTGCGGCCGCTGTCATGGGCGCGCAGCCGAAAGGCGCGATCGAGCGGGCACTCGGCCTCGAGCCGATCGCCGCGTAGCGGCGCTCTACGGAACGGCGATGCCCATCGGGGTGAGGCAGCTCCGGTACGTCCTCCTGCTCTGAGGCTTCGGGCCGAGATCCCACGGCGCGCTGGGATCGCTCTGGAAGTACGCGGCCAGCTCGATGGCCGCGTGCCCCCGGGTGAAGTCGCAGATGTACTGCACGAAAGTGGGCATGTCGACGGACACGCCCCACTCGGGGAACGAGTACCGCTTCTTGTGTGCACGCGCGAAGGCGTAGAGCTCCTCGTTCGCTGCGCGGGAGAAATCAACCCCTTCCCCGTACATGTCGTTGCCGATGAGGTCGACCCGGCTGTCTCCCGGATAGAAGGGCTTCCAGCCGCCGACGCCGGCGAGCGGGTTCCAGATGACCTTGAGCTTCGACTTCGGGTTGTCCGGGAGATCCTCCTTGACGGTGAGGTACGGGAGCCCCAGCCGTTTGAGCGCAACGTCGATCTTCACGCGAGGGCCGCCGTGGAGGATCAGGAAGATCCGGGCGAACATCTTCCGGTACCACTCGGGCGAGGCAGCCGCCCCTCCCTTCGCGGGGGAGTACAGCGCGTTGGGGTTGTTCATCTCCGCCATCGGTCGCACGTAGACGAGGCTGCCGAAGCCGTTGATCGTCTTGTTGAGGTAGACGAGATACGCGTCGCCAGCACCGCGTGCGATCTGCTGCGGGGTGATCACCGCGCGGCGCGGCGCCCTAGGTCCTCCTCCCGTGCCGAGGTGGAGCATGGGGATCGGCGCCAGCTGAGGCAGGTAGACCTCGAGCTTCCTCCCCCACGCCATCCCCTGCAGCCAGCCGAGGAAGACCTGCTTGATCGCAGACTCCTGACCCGTCTGCGCCTGGAAGCGGCCGGGGTCACCGGTCATCCCGAGCAGCAGCTTGCTCGTGTCCGGACGCGCTCCTCCACTCGCGGCGAGCACGAGTGCGCCGACGACAGCCGCGGCGAGCGCTGGCTTCACGACACCGATTATTGCGCGTCGGCGCCCTTTTCGCGAGAGCGGGATCGGAGCGCTGCGAGCGCTTCTGCGACGTTCCGGAAGGCGAGCTCTTCGGCGGACGGCAGGGCGTCGAGTCGCGAACCAGGCGAGCTCGGCGACGTCGTCGTCCGGCGTCGGCTCGCCCGAGACGATGCGGGCGCGCCAGTAGAGATTGAGCGTGGACGGCGCGTCCGGGTCGTCTCCGTAGCGGTCGACCCAGACGCCGATGAACTCCTCCGGCTCGACCTCGAGCGAGGTCTCCTCGCGGAGCTCGCGGCGGAGCGCGGCGAGCGGGTCCTCGTCCACATCGATGAAGCCGCCGGGGACGTCCCACTTGCCACGGTCAGGATCACGCGCGCGCCGGGCCAGGAGCACCCTGCCCTCGTCGTCGAAGACGAGCGCGGAGGCGGTCGGGTCGGAGTGGGCGTAAGCGACGAATCCGCACGACGTGCACCGGACACGGGCGCCGTCGTTCTCGATGTCCGCGGCACACCGTGGACAGTGGTTCCAGCCGACGAGTCGTCCCATGCGCGCAAGAATAGGGCGATGGGAGAGCGTCACGTCCCCGCGACCGTGGTCGAGCTGACCCGCTGTGCGCTGCTCGCCGAGCTACCGGGCGAGCGGCTGGCCGAGCTCGCGAAGCACATGGTGCGCGAGGAGTTCCCGGCCGGAGCGGCTCCCGTCGTCGAGGGGGAGGCGGGCGATCGCTTCTACATCGTGCTCTCCGGCGTCCTCGCCGCGAGCAAGTACGGCGGCCGCGGCGCGGCTGGCGTCCTCCATCCCGGGGCGTACTTCGGCGAGGTCTCGCTCGCGATGGACGTGCCGCGGACGGCGTCGGTGCGCGCGATGACGCCCTGTGTGCTCGCGAGCTGCGACAAGGCGACGTTCGACGAGTACATCCGTCCGTTGTTCGCCGACGACGGCTAGCTCTCGGAGATCACGGCGTCGGACAGGCGCGGCCAGGCGTCCATCGCCCACGGGCCGAACCGAAGGTCCGTGAGACAGGCGAGGGCGACGGCTCGGTCCGGGTCGACCCAGAGGAACGTGCCGGCGCCGCCAAAGTGGCCGAACGTCCGTGCGGACGTACGCGAGCCCGACCAGTGCGGCTGCTTTCCATCCTTGAGCTCGAAGCCGAGGCCCCAGTCGTTCGGGTCGAAGCGACCAATGTCCGGAAGCACTCCGGCGAGGCCCGGGAACTGGACGCTCGTCGCCTCCGCGAGCGTCTCCGGTGCGATCAGCCGAGGCGCGAGCAGCTCGCGGGCGAACGCGACGACGTCATCGAGGGAGCCGAAGAGATCGGCCGCCGGCGAGCCACGGAGCTCCGCGCGGATGTCGAGCGGCTCGAGCACCGCCTCACGCAGGTACTCCTGGAACGGCATCTCGGCGTGCCCGGCGACGGTCTCGGCTGCGAGCTCGATCCCGGGGCTCGAGTAGATGCGCCGGGCGCCCGGCCGCCCCACGGGCATCCCGGCCTCGAACGGAAGGCCCGACGCGTGCGCGAGCAGGTGGCGAAGCGTCGAGCCCGGTGGCCCGGCCGGCTCGTCAAGGTCGACGACACCCTCTTCGGCGGCGACGAGACACGCGTACGCCGTGAGCAGCTTCGTCACCGATGCCCAGTGAAAGATCCGCTCGCGATCGCCGTGCGTCTCTACGGTCGACCGCACCGATGCGACGGCCACGTTCGTCGCCGGCCAGCCGTCCACCTGACGCAGCGCGTCCACGCGGCGATACTAAGGAGACTGTGGAGCGCCAGCGCGTCTCGTCGGGAGGCACGTACGAGCCGATCATGGGCTACTGCCGCGCCATGCGCGCCGGGGACCTCGTGTGGGTCGCGGGCACCGCGCCGATCATGCCCGACGACGCCGACCCGCCCGTGGACGCCTACGGGCAGACGCAGCGCTGCTTCGAGATCATCGGCCAAGCGCTCGAGGACGTAGGCGTCGGCTTCGAGCACGTCGTCCGCACGCGGATCTTCGCCACGCCGGCAGCGGACTTCGCCGAGGTGGCGAGAGCGCACGGTGAGATCTTCCGCGACATCCGGCCCGTGAACACCACCGTGACCATCCACTCGCTCGTCGACCCGCGCTGGCTGCTCGAGATCGAAGTCGATGCTCTCGCCGGCTGACCCCACCCTCGAGTCGAGCGTCCTCGACCATCGCTTCGGGACGAGCGATCCGTACACGCTCGGCGTCGAGGAGGAGTACATGCTCCTCGACTCGCGATCGCTCGACCTCGTCCAGCACATCGACACGGTGCTCGCCGCGGTCGAAGGCAGCGACCTCGAAGACCAGCTCCATCCGGAGCTGATGCAGTCGGTGCTCGAGATCTCGACGCCGGTGTGCCGGAACATCGGCGACGTCGACCGCGAGCTACGGCATCTGCGCGGCGCCGTCTCGCAGGTGGCAGCCGAGACAGGACTCCGCGTCGGCTCGGCCGGCACGCACCCGTTCAGCCTCTTCGAGCGCCAGCGCATCACCGCCCGCGACCGCTACCGCGCGCTCGTGGACCAGCTCCAGTACGTCGCACGCCGCGAGCTGATCTTCGGCATGCATGTCCACGTCGCGATCGACGACCCGGAGAAGGCGATCGGCGTCCTCAACGGCCTGCTCCTCCATCTGCCCGAGTTCCTCGCGCTCAGCGCAAGCTCGCCGTTCTGGCGCGGGGAGCCGACGGGCCTCTCCTCGATGCGCCAGCTCGTCTTCGCAGCGTTCCCCCGCTCGGGACCGCCCCCGCGCTTCCGGGACTACGAGGACTACGCTGGCGTTGTGGCGCAGCTCGAACGCTCGGGCTGCATCCCGGACTACACGCAGATCTGGTGGGACATCCGGCCGCATCCGCGTCTGGGGACGATCGAGATACGCATCTGCGATGCCGTCACGCGGGTCGAGGACGCGGTCGCAATCGCGGCGCTCTGCCAGTCGCTCGTGAAGCTCTACTGCGAGAAGTTCGAGCGAGGCGAGGAGATCACCTCGTACCACCGGATCCTGACAAGTGAGAACAAGTGGCTCGCGGCCCGCCATGGCATCGATGCGCCGCTGATCGACCTCGCGACCGGACGGAGGAACCGCGTGCCGGTGACCCACCTCGTCCGCCGCGCGCTCCGCGAGGCCGAGCCGCACGCGTGCGAGCTCGGGTGCGAGCGCGAGCTCGAAGGCATCCACGAGATCCTTCGCCGCGGCCCGAGCGCCGCCCATCAGCTGCGGATCTTCAACGCGAACCGCGACATCGTCGAGGTCGTGCGCGAGATCGCCGAACAGACGGAGGCGGGAGTGCCGGTGGCGGCGAACTAGCGGGGATGCGCCTTCTCCTTGCCGCCATCGCCGCGACGTCGTTCGCGGTGACAACACTGCCGCGACCGCCGTTTCCGGGTCCGGTGACGTCCGCGCCGGCGGCGACGCATCTCCATGTCGTTTCGTCGCGTCCGATCTCGCCGGGACTCGGCAGCCCGGAGCGCGCCTGTCAGGAGTACGGCTTCCCCGATTCCGTGCGCGGGCTGCCGCGACAGCGGGTGATCTGCTCCGTGGGGCAAGGCTTCGTGCTCTACGGACGGGACGGCGCGTCGTCGCGAGTCCTCGTGAGCCGGCACTACGCGTTCGACTTCAAGAACTACGTCTGGCCGCCGCACATCCGGCCCGGCGAGCGGGAGTTCGTCTACGAGGAGCTCGTCTGGGCGCGCGAGGCGGGCAGCGTGCTTTACGTCGAGAACGCGCATCTGACCTACGCGCGGTCGTCGTACGGGCAGAACGCGTACATCACGGCCCTCGACACGAAGACGGGCAAGCGGCTCTGGCGGAGCAAGGCGCTCGTCGCGAACGCGCAGACGTTCCTCGTCACGCCGCAGTACCTCGTGGCCGGGTACGGCTTCACCGCGGAGCCGGACTGGCTCTACCTCCTCGACCGGAAGTCGGGGCGCGTCGTCGAGCGACTCGCCCTACCGAGCGGGCCGGAGCGGATCACGAAGAGCGGCAGCCACATCGTCGTGCGCACGTACGACCACGTCCTGACCGTCGACCTCCGCAACCCCTAGCGTGCAGCCCGCCGGCGAGAGCCGCGGGGGGCGGTGGGTCGTCCTCGGCGCAATCGGCGTCTTCCTCGCAGCCGCCGTGCTCGCGACGGCGCCGGCGATCCGCCACGCACGCACGGACTTCCTGGCAGGTGGCGCGCCGGGTCACGGCGAGGCCGCGGCAGGCGACCACCTGCAGACGGCGTATCGCCTCTGGCTACCGGGAAGCCAGCTGGAACGAGGCGCAGGCGCCGTGGCGCGACCCGTACTCGTTCCGCCCCGAGGCTAAGCCGCAACTGAACCCCGCGGCGTGGCCGTTCGGGCTGCCGTTCTGGCCGCTCGAGCGCGCGCTCGGCGTCGTCGTCGGCTGGAACGTCCTCGTCCTGCTCGGGCTGCTCGCCGCGGGCCTGCTCACATTCCTCTGGCTCCGAGAGCTTGAGGGCGTCGGCTGGGGAGCAGCGCTCGTCGGCGGGCTCGTGTTCGAGGTCGCGCCATACCGGCTCGAGCAGTCGACCGAGCATCTGCTCGGCCTCGTGTCGATCCTGCTGCCGCTCGCGCTCTGGACGTTCGAGCGCGCGCGGCGCGGCTCTGCGTGGTGGCTCGTCCCGTCGGCGCTCGCGATTGCGTCGATACCGGCGTCCGGCCAAGTGCATCTGGCGCTGGGCGCCGTGCCGTTCTATCTTGGCCTACGCGTTCGTCCGGACGCGCGAGCGGTGGCCGCTCGTCGCCGCAGTCGCAGCCACGGGCCTCGCCGTCGCCGCAGGCGTCCTCGTCTGGTGGTTCGTGATCGACGGGTCGATCGGGGAGGGCGGGCGCTCGCTGCGGCAGGTGGACAAGTTCTCGGCCGAGTGGCTCGACTTCGTCGTCCGGCACGCCCGCCACGGCACGGAAACCTTCGTCTTCCTCGGCTGGCTGACGCCGCTCGTCGCGATCGCCGGCCTGATCCTGCTCTTCCTCCGCCGCACCTACGGGCTCGCGATCCTGCTCGGACTCGCCGCAGTGCTGCCGATCCTGCTCGCGCTCGGGACGAACACGCCGCTCTACCGGCCCGTGCGCTTCGCGCTTTACCCGCTGCGCTTCCCCCGCGTGCCCGAGCGGCTCCTCCCCATCGCGTGCCTCGCGATCGCCGCGCTCGTGGCCTTTGCGGTGTCCGAGCTCTCGGAGCTGCGCTTGCCGTTCCGTCTCCCGCGTCAGGCGCTCGTCGTCACGGCGATCGCCGTCTGCCTGCTGCTCGCCGACCTGAGAGTGACGACGTTCAGGACGACCGAGGCAGACGCGAGGAACGCAGCGTATTCGGCGCTCGCCGGTTCGAGGGGACGCCTCGTCGAGGTGCCGGTTTTCCGGCCCGGCATCCACTACGGCGGCGTCTATCTCTACTACGACATGCGCGCGAAACGCGAGCGGCCGCAGGGCTACTCGACGCTCGCGCCGGTCGTCGCCGACACCGTCGCCAAGCGCCTCGCGGCGATCAACTGCGGCGACTGGCGCACGGGGGCTGCGGCACTCCTCCATCGGCTGGGCGTGCGGCAAGTGATGTTCCACGCCGGTCTCTTCAAGGACAACCCCGAGGCGCCCGACACGGCAGCGTTCGCCTGGGAAGGGCTCGTCGGACACGGCTACCGCCCCGTAGCGACGGACGGGCCGGTGACGCTGCTCGCGGTCCGGCCAGGAGCCGCGCCGGCGTCACCTGTCGCCGAGCCGCCGCGTGACTCGGCCGTCTTCTGCGACGGCTGGGGCGCAAACAGCGGCAACGGGCGGACGACGACCGCATCGCACGCTTCCCTCTGGGTCTACAACGAAGGCGGCAGCGACCTCCGGCTCTTCCTCCGCACGACGCGTCCGTCAACCGTCCGCATCGGTGTCGACGGACTGACGGGCTTCCCGCGTCACCTACCGCGGCTCGGCGAGGCGCGAGTTCCGCTCGGCGCCGCGGGTTGGCATCTCGTCACCTTCGACGGACCGCCGTCGGTGCGCGTGGTTGCATACGCCCTGAGCTAGGGAATAGAGTCGCGCGGATGATCGCGATGACGTGGTACGACTGGTTCAAGGCGGGGCATGTGCTCGTCGCCGTGCTCTGGGTCGGCGGAGGCGCAACGCTGGCGCTGCTGGCGATCATGACGCTGAGGCTGAACGATCCTCTCCGCGTCGCGCAGTTCGCCCACCAGGCGGGAAAGATCGGCGAGTTGCTCTATACCCCGGCGTCGCTGCTCGTGCTCCTGTTCGGCATCGGGTTGATGACGAACGACCAGAGTCCATGGGACTGGGACATGACCTTCGTCCAGATCGCTCTTGCCGGGTGGGCGCTGACATTCCTCGTCGGCTTCTTCTGGATCCGTCCCACCGCGGCAAAGCTCGCGAAGACGATCGAGGCTAAAGGCCCAGAAGACCCGGAGACGCAGCAGATCATCAAGCGCATCCTGCTCGTGACCCGCATTGACGTGCTGCTCCTGCTGTTCATCGTCTTCGACATGACCGCGAAGCCCTGGATCTAGGGCGCGAGACGGCCTAGGGAACGACGACGAGCTTCGTGCCTGCGCCTTCGGCCTGACGGCGCCAGGCGTCCGCGACCGCGTCGAGCGGCACGCGCTCGACGTCCATCCGGATCTCCCCTGCGGTCGCGTGACCGACGAGACGTCGGTAGTGCTCGGCCAGCTCGTCGGGAGGGACTGCGAAGTTCGTGTGCCCGAGGATCGACAGGCTCTTGAACCGCACGGCGGCCGACGACAGCTCGGACGTTGCGCCCGCCGACTGGCCGAGGTTGACGATCGTCGCCCTGGGCACCGCCGCCTCGACGGCTGCGGCCGCAGGCGCTCCCCAGAGCGGGTCGAAGACGTAGCTCGGTCCGTCGCCGCCGAACGCGTTCTTGAACGCGGCCACGAGGTCCCGGCTCGTCGAGGTGCACCGTCGCGTCGGCTCCGTGGTCGACGGCGCGCGCGAGGCCGTCCACGCTTCGGCCGGCCGCGACGACCCGGCCTGCGCCGAGCAGCTTCGCCGTCTGCACCGCGACGAGGCCGACCGAGCCTGTCGCCCCGAGCACGAGCACGTTCTCGCCGCCCTCGAGCGGCGCGCGCCACGCGAACGGGAGCCAGCCGGCGAGGCCGGCGATCCCGAGGGCGCCCGCGAGCGCCGGGTCCGCACCGTCCGGCACGTCGATCGCATGCGCGTCGCCGATCGACGCCCGCTCGGCCATCGCGCCGTTCGACGTCCGTCCGAGCGAGCCGCCGAAGATCCAGACGACCTTGCCGTCGGCCGTGCGGCCGACGCCCTCGCAGCCGGGGACGTACGGAAGCTCCGGATGGCCGGTGGCGAGGACGCCTCGCGAGACGGCGAGGTCGATCGGGTTGATCGGCGCCGCTAGCACCTCGATCGTCTCGCCTGAGGGCTCGTCCGCGTCGCCGGGCTCCGGCGCCGCGCCGACCTCGCGAACGAGGGCTGCCTTCACCTACATCCCCATCGAGTGGTAGCCGGCGTCGACGTAGAGCGTGGTGCCGCTGACGTTCTTCGCGCCCTCGGAAAGGAGGTACGCGGCTGCGGCGCCGCAATCGTCTGCCTCGATCTGCCGGTGGAGCGGCGCGCGCTCGGCGAACATCTCCTCCATCGTCGTGAAGCCGGCGATCGAGCGGGCGGCGAGCGTGCGGATCGGCCCGGCCGAGATCGCGTTCACGCGGATGTTCTTCTGCCCCAGGTCCCAGGCGAGGTAGCGCACGGAGGCGTCGAGCGTCGCCTTCGCGACGCCCATGACGTTGTAGTGCGGCACGGCGCGCACGCCGCCGAGGTACGTCATCGTCAGGATCGAGCCGCCCCCGCGCGCCTCCATCAGAGGCTCCGCGGCGCGCGCGCACGCGACGAGGGAGTACGCGCTGATGTCGACGGCCATCCAGAAGCGGTCGCGCGGCGTGTCTGTGAACCGACCTTCGAGATCCTCCGCCGCGGCAAAAGCGACGGAGTGGACGAGCAGGTCGAGGCCGCCGCCGAACGCACCGGACACCTCGGAAAAGACACGTGCGAGATCCTCGTCGGACCGCACGTCGCACTCGGTGACGAGTGGGCTCGAGACGCTTTCCGCGAGCTCGCGGACCGAGCTCTCGATCCGTTCGCCCTGGTACGTGAACGCTAGCTCGGCCCCCTCCTCCGCCAACCGCCGCGCGATCGCCCAGGCGATCGAGCGCTTGTTCGCGACCCCGAGCACGAGGCCCTGCTTCCCCGAGAACGCACCCGCCATCGTGGGCGAGTCTAAGCCCGCTTGACGCGGCGTGCTCCGGTCCCTAGCCTCACTGCGGATGCGCGCCCTTCGCCCGGTACTGCTTCTTGCCGTGCTCGCCGCACTCGTATTCGCCCTTCCTGGCGGCGCCGCCAACAAGGTCGTCTACCCCGACTCGGTGGGTGAGGGCGCAGGCGACCCGCTCGTCCCGGACATCATCGACACGACCGTGTCGAACGACGACACGGGGATGCTCGCGATCGCCATCAAGTTCGCGAACGTCCCGGCCTTCACGCGAGACGCGCTCGTCGAAATCCTTGTCGACGCCGACAACAACCCTTCAACCGGCGATCCGGACCTTCTCGGCACGGACTACGCCATCGAGCTGCTTCTCGGCGAGGCCAACCTGTTCAAGTGGGACGGCACGGGCCTGACGCGTCGGGCAGGCGACCCGCCAGCGACGACACTCCGATACTCATGGGTGAACGGTGTCTTGACGATCAACATCTCGGCCGCCGAACTCGGTAATACAAAGAAGCTCAACTTTGCGGAAGTCGTCCTGACGGGTCTCGTCATCGACGACATCACCGGCGACATCGACGACACGAACGCAAAGGCCGACGCGTCACCAGGCGGTGGCGCGGGATTCTTCGCATACGAGATCAAGGTCGCGCCGGCCAAGCTCGTGCAGAAGAGCCTGACGCTGACGCCCGCCTCGCCGAAGGCGGGCAAGACGTTCGCCGTTCGCATGGCCGCGACACGCTCGGACACGGGCGCGACGATCGTCAACGGAGAGGTCGACTGCGCTGCGAGAGCGGGAACGAAGGCCCTCAAGCCGAAGTCCGAGAAGTTCGTCGGCGGGCAGGCGACATGCGTCTTCCAGGCGCCTGCGAACTCGAAGGGCAAGACGATTCGCGGCACGATCAAGATCACCTTCGAGGGCAGGACGCTGACGCGCCCGTTCACGGCGAAGGTCAAGTAGCGCCGACCGCACAGGTCGCTCGCAGCCTGCTCCCGCGATCCGCTACCGTGCGCACCTCGTGCGCCGCTCGCTGCTCCTCGGCATCGTCCTCGGGCTCGCCGTCGTAGGCTCCGCCACGGCCGCGCACGAGCCGCTCGCGGGGAGGATTGTCACTCCGAGCGACCTTATCTCGGGCAAGCGGCTGACGACCGTGCCGAGCCGCGCGGCGGCCGGGAACGCGACTGTGATCGTCTCGCTGTCGCTGCCGCCGCTCGCTGCGGCGCGCGCCGACAATGCGGTCTTCGGCGCGACGGCGCGGCGCAAGCTCGACTTCGCGAGCCGTTCCTCGAAGGCGTACCTCGCGCGCATCGCCACCGCCCAGGCTCGGGCGATCTCGACGCTCCGGCGGGCGATCCCGTCGGCGAGCGTCGACCACCGGTACCGGCTCCTCCTCGACGGGTTCTCCGTCAACCTTCCCGCCGCCAAGCTGCCGAGACTGCTCCGCCTCGGGTTCGCGCACGTCTACCCGAGCCGGAGCTACACGATGTCGATGAACGACGGACCGAGCGTGATCGGCGCACCCGCCCTGCGCGCAGCAACGGGGGCCGGCGGCGACGGCGTGAAGGTGGCCGTGGTCGACGACGGCATCAACCCGAACCACCCCTTCCTGAGCGGCGCCGGGATGTCGTACCCCGCAGGGTTCCCGAAGGGCGTCCCCGGGTTCGAGACGCCGAAGGTGATCGTCGCCCGTGCGTTCTTCCCCTCGAAGCAGTCGACGTCGGAGTCGCGCCAGCCGCTCGACGAGTCGCAGTCGTTCCACGGGACGTTCGTGGCCGGCGTGATCGGCGGTGTGTCGGGCACGACGGCGCCGGCCGGCGTCTCGGGCACGTGCGTGATCCCGAGCGGCGGCTGCCATCCCACCGTGACGAACCTGAGCGGCGTCGCCCCCCGCGTCTGGCTCGGCAACTACCGCGTCTTCAGCCTGCCTGCGCCCCTCGGCGGCTGCTGTAGCGCGAACACGCCGGAGATCGTCGCCGCCTTCGAGTCTGCGGTCGCCGACGGGATGGACGTGATCAACTTCTCCGGCGGCGGCCCGCAGAGCGACCCCGACGGAGATCCCTTCACGCAGGTGGTGGCGAACGTGGCGAAGGCCGGCGTCGTGCCCGTGATCTCGGCCGGCAACGACCGCGAGATGTTCGGCATGGGCACCGTCGGTTCGCCGTCGACCGTTCCCGACGCCATCTCTGTCGCCGCGACGTCCAACGCCCACATCTTCACGAACGCCCTCACGCTGTCAGCCCCCACGAGCTTCGGCCAGCAGCCGTTCGTCCCCAACCCGGGCCTGCTGCCCGCGACGTGGAGCTCGGCGAACCAGACGCTGATCGACGTCGGCACGATCACCGGCACGGACGGGCGGCCGGTCGACCGCGAGCTGTGCGGGAACACCCTTCCCGCCCGGAGCCTCTTCGGCCTCGTCGCGCTCGTGACGCGGGGCGGCTGCTCCTACGAGCAGAAGGGCGCGCTCGCGACCGCCGCCAGTGCCGCCGGGATGATCATCGCCGATGATCGCGGCGGCGATCCCGAAGGCGTGCCGTTCCAGCTCGGCGTTCCCGGGGGGACGATCTCCGATCTCGACGGCGCGCGGATCCGGCAGGCAGTCGCGTCTAGCGGCGGCCGCGGGGCGTTCCGGGTTACGAACAGCGTGTCGGAGGTCAGCACCTCCTGGCCGGGAGTCCCGACGAACTTCTCGTCCGGCGGCCTGACGGCGTTCGGGCATCAGCTGAAACCGGACATCTCAGCGCCAGGGGCGCAGATCATCTCGTCGACGATGACGGAGTTCGCAGGCGACCAGTACGCCGTTCTCGACGGAACGAGCTTCTCTGCGCCACACATCGCAGGGTCGGTCGCTCTGCTCCTCCAGCGGCACCCGTCCTGGACACCCCGCCAGGTGAAGTCTGCGTTGATGGCCACGGCCGGTCCGGCCTGGGCGAACACGGCCCGGACCGTCGAGGCGCCGATCGCGATCCAGGGCGCCGGGCTCGCGAATCTTCCGGCCGCCGACACGCCATTCGTCTTCACCGATCCGCAGTCGCTCTCGTTCGGCGACCTGAACATCGTCTCGGGCGGGGCATCGCGGCCGCTGCTCCTGTCGATCACCGATGCCGGCGGCGGCGCGGGTACCTGGCAGGTGTCGGTTCAGGCGCAGACGACGAGCCCCGGAGTGTCGATCTCTACCCCGGCGGCGATCACGCTAGCGCCGGGCGGCCAGACGACGCTGCAGGTGGTCGCGAACGCGGCCGCAGGAGCGTCGCCCGGCGACCAGTACGGATTCGTCGTGTTGTCGAGAAACGGCATCTCGCGCCGGGTCCCGTACGGCTTCGAGGTGATCCGGCCCGCCCTCACATCCGCCCAGGTCACGCCGCTCAAGGCGCTCCAGACAGGCGACACGCGCACCGGCGCCAATCTCGCGCGGATCTACCGCTACCCGACCGAGCCGTTCGGCATTCTCGGCCTCTTCGGTCTCGAGAACACGGCAATCGAGGACGGCGCCGAGCACGTGTATTCGATCGACATCCCGGCGAAGACGGTGAACTTCGGCGCCGTCGTCGTCGACCCGGCGCTCGACATCGGCGCTCCGATCCGCGACCTCCTCGACGCCAATGCCCCGATCCACCCGTGGCTGCTCGGCTCGCTCGACGAGAGCAACGTTCAGGGCTACGGCGGCACGCCGGTGAACATGAACGGCTACATGCCCGACTTCATCTACAACGTCGGCGCCACGGGCGCCGTCCTCCCAGCGCCCGGCAGGTACTACATCGCCGTCGACTCCGGCCGCGACCCGTTCACGGGCAAGGTGCTCGCCCGCCGTTACACGCTCCGGTCGTGGATCAACGACGTCAAGCCTCCCGTGATCAAGGTGTTGACGACGAAGCTGCCGGCGGGCCGGCCGAGCGTCGTCGTCAAGGTCACCGACGCGAAGTCCGGCGTCGAGCCCCTGTCGCTGCTGCTGCTCTACAAGACGACGCAGATCCCAGCACACTCGTACGACCACACGACGGGGATCGCGGTGTTCTCGATCCCGAAGGACGCGACAGCTCTCACGCCGGGGCCCTTGTTCATGCGCGTCGTCGCATCCGACTTTCAGGAGGCGAAGAACGTCAGCACGCCGGGGGACGAGGCCATGCCGAACACAAACTTCCTCGGCGCTCGGTTCAACGTCCGCGCGAGGCCGGTGGTCACCTGGCTGACACCGACCAAGGGATCGTGCGTGCCTGCCAAGACAGTGCTCAGCGTGGCGGCCGGCTCGTCCGCAGAGGTCTCGTCCGTCGGCTTCTTCGACGGGAAGCGGCAGATCGCGCGCGTCACGAAGAACGATGCCGGGATCTACAGCGCGACCTGGCGCACCGGAGGCGCCAGGAAGGGCGCGCATGCGCTGACGGCGACCGTGTCGGACACGGCTGGGCGTGAGTCGCGATCGACCCGCAACGTCCGCGTCTGCCATAGCTGAGCCACGCGTGCGGATAGCGGTCGTCACAGGGGGCTCGAAGGGCATCGGCGCCGCCGTAGCGCGGCTTCTGACGAGTCGGGGGTGGCGGTGTGTCCTGCTCGCCCGCGGCGAGGGCGACCTCGAAGCGCTCGCACGGGAGCTGGACGCCGAAGCGGAGGCATGCGACGTCGGCGACCGGGCTGCGGTCGAGCGGGTCGCCGCGTCGGTGATGACCAGGCATCCGAGCATCTCCCTCCTCGTGAACAACGCAGGCATTCCCGGCCGGACCGGATTCGTCGATGCCACGCCGGAGCGAATCGAAGAGGTGACGCGAACGAACTACCTCGGCTCGGTCTGGTGCCTGCGAGCGTTCCTGCCGGCGCTCGAGGCCGCGCGCCCTTCGCACGTCGTCAACGTCGTCTCCGTCGCCGGCACGGTCTCGGGAGCCGGGACGTCGGGTCTCTACGCAGCGTCCAAGCACGCACAGCTCGCGTTCTCGCGCTCGGTGACGACGGAGCTCGCGCCGCGAGGGATCCACGTCCACACGGTCCTGCCCGGCTTCGCCGAGACCGAGGGCTTCCCACAGAGAAGCGTCCTCCCGCCCTCGATGCACAGGTTCGTGATCGAGCCCGAGGACATCGCGAGGGCCGTCGTGCTCGCCGTCGAGCGCGACCGGCGCGAGGTGCATGTTCCGCGCTACTACCGTGTCGCGACGCTCGCACAGGCGATCACGCCCGGCGCCGTGGCGCGCGTCGGCCGCTCGATGAAGAAGCCGGCCTAAAGGCTGCTAACCGGACTGCCAGGCTCCCGACCGGAGGATCGGCGCCTCCGAGCCGTCGCGCGTCAAGCCGGTGACGTCCACTTCGTCGCCGCCGATCATGAAGTCGATGTGGATCGCGCTCTGGTTGCGCCGCGCCTCGCCCTCGGGCCCTGCGATCTCGGGATCGCCGTCGCCGAGCGCGATGTGGCTGACCGCGTTCTCGTCGAGCAGGGTCTCGTAGAAGGTCGTTCCGAGGCGGCCGACGCGACTCTCGCGGTCGACGAGCGCGACCTCGCCGAGACGCGCAGCCCCCTCGTCGATCGCGGCACGTCCGCGGAGGATCTCAGCGCCTTCCTCGGCGTCGATCGCGACCGCCCGGCCAGCCTCGAACCGGATCTCGAGCCCGCGCACGACCGGGCCGTCGGCGAGCGCGAGCGGGCGCGTCGAGCGCACGACCCCCTCCGCCCTGGCCGGATCGGGCGTCGTGTAGACCTCTTCCGTCGGGATGTTCGCGAGATGGACGATGCCGTCCACGGTCTCGCTGAGGGCGGTCTGCCACCTCGCGCCGTCGAACAGCCCCACCGTCAGATCGGTTCCGGGCCCCTCGAAGCGAAGCGCGTCGAGGCGGAGCTCGGTCAACCACTCGGCGACCGACTGCAGCTCGTTCGACCGCGCCGCCCAGGCTCCGCGAGGATCGGGCTCGTCTAGCCGGCACACGTGCTCGATCTCCGCCCAGAGCCGCTCGAGCGCGGCGTCGCCGTCGAGATCGGGATAGACGAGCGCGGCCCACGGCAACGTCGGGCTGGGGATCACCGTCCAGTTCACGAGCCGCTCGTTGATGATCGGCATCAGCTCTTTGAGGAACGGCAGCTGGTCGCGGCCTGCGCGCTCGGGGTCGAGACCGGCGAGCGCGTCCGGCGGCGCCGGGCTCGCCAGGGAGATGCGCGCTACGCGCTGGCGACCGAGCTCGAGCATCCGCTCGCCGAGCCACGAAGGCACGAAGTCGAGCGTCTCCACCCGTGCGTGCTCGATGCGCGCGCGCTTCGCGTACGGGTCGAAGTACGTTATGTCGACGAAGCGCGCGCCAGCCTGATAAGCGACCGCCGCCATCTCGCGCGCGAGCTCCTCGTCGCCGAGGTAGGCGCTGACGGACACGATCTGGTCGTGCTGGACGTTCGCGCCGACTGTGACAGCGAGCTCGGCCAGTCGGCGGGCGCTGACGGCGTGCAGCACGTGGGAGCCCTAGTCCGCCTGCGCGCGCGCGGCGAGATACCAGCCGACCGTTGCCGAGTAGCCTCGCGGCGCGAAGGCGAGCGCCCTGTCCCGCGCCTCGCCCTCGCAGCCCGCGAGGTCGAGATACCCCTCGACGTCGCGGCCCTCCTCATCGGTCTCCATGCGCTTGAGCACGAGGTTGTTCGCGTCGAGCAGCGAGCGGATGTCGACGTCGGGGAGCAGCCTCGTGTGCGATCCGTCGCGGGCGCGTTCGAAACGATCGAGCTCGAACGCGAGCATCGGATCGGTTGGGGCGATCTGGTCGATGATGACGACGAGCCCGCGATAGTCCGTGACCCGAACGAGCTCGGCGACGACGACCTCGGGCCGCGGCACGTGATGGAGCGTTCGCACGGCGGCCGCGATGTCGAACGACCCGTCAGGAAATGGCAGGCTCATGGCGTCGCCCTCGACGAAGGAGACGTTCGGAAACGACAACGCCTGCTCTCGTCCCACGGCGACCACCTCGGGCGCTGCGTCGACGGCGACCACCTCCCCGACGAGCGGCGCGACCGCGAGCGCAAAGCCACCGGTGCCGGCGCCGGAGTCCAGTACGCGCTCGTCGCCTTTCGGCTCGATGAACGCCTTCAGTCGCTCGCGAAATGCCTCGCGACGTCCCGCCTCGAGCTCGGCCATGCGCTCCGCGATCTCGCGCGGCCGGTTGCGGACGGTGTCAGCGTGCTCGGCTTCGGACAAGCTCCAGTGCCTCCTCTCGGGTGGAAACTACCCCCGCAGCGCGTTCCTCTGCGATCTCGTTGAGAAGGCGGCCGATCTCCGGGCCGGGCGGAAGGCCGAGCTCGTCGCCGCGCAGCAGCGGCTCGGGGGGGTCGCTCGCACGGGACTCCGCGAGTGCCGGTGCGAGATCGATCGCACCCGCGAGCGCGAGCGCGTCGAGCGCCCAGGGCTCGGTCGAGCGCCTGAAGCGGTGGAGCGCGCGCAGGGATCCGTCCGCCGGCGGCGTCGCAGCGAGCACCGTCCTCGCATAGCGCTGGCGCAGGCGTGAGACGGGCAGCCGCTCGAGCGCCTGGCCCAGAAAGCAGACCAGACGGTAGTCGGGGGAGTCGACGAGCGCCGCGCGGTCGGCGCGGTCGAGCGATCCGCCGAGCTCGGCCAGGAGACCTAGCTCGGCGAGCCGGCGGAAGCCCGTCACGGAAAGGCGCTCGAGCTCGCCGAGGATGCGCTCGCCGGCCGGCAGCGAAACGAGATCCGCGTGGTCGCGGACGAGCGTCTCCGTCGCCAGATCGCAGCAAAACACGAGCTCGTCCTCGAGGCGGACTGCGCGCAGCAGCCGAAGCGGGTCGGCGCCGAACACGCCCGGGGAGACGGCCCGGATCGTACGAGCGTGAAGATCCGCGGCGCCCCCGAACGGGTCGATGAGCTCCGCTGCGCCAACGGCGCGCGCAAGCGCGTTGATCGTGAAGTCGCGGGAGGCGAGGTCTTCCTCGATCGACCCGGCGAGCGGGGTGAAGTCCACGGTCCGTCCGTCGGCTAGCGCAGTTCGCCACGCTCCATGACGCTCGGAGAGGGGAAACGGCGCGCCGCCCACCGCCTGCGCGAATGTGCGCGCCGCTCCAACTGCGTCCCGGCACGCGACATCGACGTCGACGACGGGACGTCCGAGCAGCTCGTCGCGGAGGGCGCCGCCGACGATCCAGGCGTCACCGCCGGCGACCGCGTCGAGGATCGCCGGCGCGATGTCATTCATCGTCGAGCTCTCGGGTGCCTCGCGCGGGATTCGCACGAATCCCGCACACGACCTCGTAGTTGATCGTGTCGGCGACGCGGGCGTGCTCTTCGGCGCGCAGGCCGTCGCCGAGCAGCGTCACCGTTGTTCCCTCCGGCCTCTGCTCGGGAAGCACAACCGCGAACGAGTCCATTGAGATAGAGCCCACGACGGGGCAGCGCTGGCCGTCGACGATGACCTCGGTCCCGGTCAGGTCGCGCCGGAAGCCGTCCGCGTAGCCGACCGGCACGAGCCCGATCCAGGTCGGACCAGTCGCGACGAAGCGGCGGCCGTAGCCCGTGCTCTCGCCCGGCTCGAGCAGCTTCACCTGACCGAGCTCGCTCCGCCACGAGAGGACCGGTAGAAGCCCGTCGTCAGCAGGATCGCCCCCGAACGGCGAGAGGCCGTAGAGCGCGAGGCCGCAGCGGGCGGCCGAGAGGCGCGACTCCGGAAGCGCGATCGCCGCCGCGCTGTTCGCGATGTGCGCCTCGAGGCCAGGGTGCGCCGCGACCACCTCAAGAAAGCGCTCGATCTGCACTCGCGCGAACGCCGGATCCTCCGCCGCGGTCGCCAGGTGGCTCATCAGCCCGACGGTGCCCGCGGGAAGCTGGGGGAACTCCCGGAAGCCGTAGCGGCCCATACCGGTGTCCAGCTTGACGTGGAGCGGGATCCCGACCGGGAACGGCGGCGACGAGACAGCGAGCTCGAGCCGAGCGTCGCGGATCGCTCGCACCTCCTGCTCGGCGTGGGGGCCGAGGACGAGGATCCGCGAGTCGCGCAGCGCTGCTCGGAGCGCGAGACCCTCGCCCGGCGTCGACACGCAAAGCGCTCGCGCACCCTCTTCGAGCGCGATGCGCCCGACGTCGGCCGCACCGTGGCCGTACGCGTCCGCCTTCACGACCGCCCAGAGCTCGGACATGCCCAGCACCTCGCGCAGGCGGCGAGCGTTCGCCCGCAGAGCCGAGCCGTCGATCGTGACGCTAAAGGCCATCGAACGCGCGCGGCAGCAGGCTGACGACGTCGCCCGCGACGAGCCCTCGCTCCGGGCCGAGGCGCGCGGCGACAGCGCAGAGGGTCGCTGCCGCAGCGGCCGCGGACCTCGCGTCCATGCCCTTCGAGAGGAACGCAGCCGTGACGCCCGTCAGCACGTCTCCTGTTCCGGCCGTTGCGAGCGAGGCCGGGCCGAGATCGCAGACGAGCGTCCCTTCGCCAGGGCTGGCGACGAGCGTGTCGGCCCCCTTCAGCACGCACACGCAGCCGAACGTCTCGGCCACCCGCCTCACGGCTTCGAGCCGGTGTGCGTCGACCCAGTCCGAGCTCACGTCGAGCAGCCGCGCGAGCTCGCCCGCATGCGGCGTCAGCACGGTCGGCACCGCCCGCGACACGGGCTCGAGGCCGAAGAGGGCGTCCGCATCGACGACGGCCGGAAGGTCGGTCTCGACGAGCAGGCGCCGCACGAGCGCGCGGCTCTCCTCGTCTCTGCCCAGGCCGGGGCCGAGCGCGAGCGCCGTTGCCTTGTCGACGGCGTCGAACACCTCCTCGAGCGGACGCTTGACGACCTCGAGCAGCCGTGTCTCGAGCACGGGCAGTGAGGCGGCCGGAGCGGCGACCATCACGTAGCCGGCATCAGCACGGAGTGCAGCCTCGGCGGCGAGGCACACGGCACCGGTCATGCCTGGGGAGCCGCCCACGACGAGCACCGATCCGGCGCGATACTTCGAGTCGCCCGCACGCTTCGCCGGCACGAGATCGAGGATCGCGGGCGTCACCCGACGGTGTTCGGTGTCCTGTGGCTCGAGCCCGATGTCCGCCACGACGAGGTCGCCTCCGTGGAAGCGGCCGGGCGCGATGACGTTTCCGACCTTGGGCCCGTGCATGGCAACGGTGACGCTCGCGCGAACCGCTACCTCCGCGATCTCGCCGGTGCCCGCAACGACACCAGAGGGAAGGTCGACCGCTACCACCTCGGCATCCGACCGGTTCAGCTCCGCGATGAGCGCAGCGGCGTCCGGCCTGAGCTCGCCCTGGAAGCCAGTGCCGAGCAGGCCGTCGATGATGACATCCGCGTCGAGCGTCTCCGACGTCTCGCGCCCTTGGGCGCGCAAGGCCTCGAGCGCGATCCGCGCGTCGCCGCCGTTCGCGCCGCCGCCGACGAGCGCGCCGAACGACTGGGCGTCCGGGTATCGCCGCAAAGCTTCCTCCGCCACGGCGCGGCCCGCCCGCTCCATCAGCACTTCCACGTCGTGCCCCGCTTCCGCGCGACGCATCTCATCCGCCGTGTACAGCGGCTCGAACCGCGGCTCGAGCATCAAGGGTCGGCCGCGACCGCGATCGCCGCCGCGAGCTCCTTCGAATGCGTCATCGACAGGTCGACGAGATCAACGCCGAGCCGCTGCGCGCGCTCCTCGAGCCGACCCGTGAGCGACACCGACGGCTTGGGACGGCCGGTGATCTCGACCTCACGCCAGGCGAAGTGGACGGCCACGCCGAAGCCGAGCGCCTTGCCGATCGCCTCCTTGCCGGCAAAGCGCGCGGCGTAGTGCTGCGCGGGGTTCGGCCGCGAGTCACAGTACGCGCGCTCGGCCTCCGTGAAGCAGCGGGCCGTGAACGAAGGATGGCGGGCGATGGCGCGGCGGATCCGCTCGATCTCGATCAGGTCGATGCCGACGCGCACGAGCCGATCCTCAAAGGGCTCGCTCGAGCCACTCGGGAAGCTCGGCGATCGAGTTGACGACGATGTCCGGGGTGACGCCCGAGCGCTCGAGATCGTCGGGGCGGAACTTCCCCGTCCGCACGAGCGCCGTCCGCATGCCGAACCTCTGGGCGCCGGCGATGTCGGCCTCGATGTCGTCCCCGACCATCCACGCGAGCTTCGGCTCGGCGTCGAGCGCCTCGAGCGCCGCCTCGAAATACGCCGGGCTCGGCTTGCCGAGCACCGTCGCCTCGACGCCTGCCGCGTACTCGAGGCCGGCGACGAACGCACCCGAGTCGAGCAGCGGCCCACGCGACGTCTGCCACCAGCGGTTCTTGTGGAGGCAATAGAGGTCGGCGCCAGTGACGAGCTCGCCGAACGCACGCGCGAGGTTCATGTAGCTGAACACCCGCATCGACTCCTCGCCTTCGTCCGCGCCGCCGATCAGCACTGCGTCCGCATCCTCGCCAACGAGCTCCATCCCGTCGAGGTCCTCGACGACTCCAGGCATCGTGAGCGCAAGCACGCGCCGGCCCTGGAGCGCGCGGACAGCGGCGGCGGCGGTCGTCTGCAGCTCCTCCGCGTCGAGCGTGACGCCGAACCCGCGTAGCTCGTCGACGAGCGCAGATCGCGTGCGCACCGTTGTGTTCGTCACGAAGCGGAGCCTGTGGCCTGCCTCGCGGAGCAACGAAACGGCCTCCCCGGCACCTGCGATCGGCGCCCCGGACACGTGGAACACGCCGTCGATGTCGAGAAGAATGGCAGCCATGGAGCGCGAGTCTACGGGTAGTGGGGAGCGGATTCCGATCACGCGCAGCGTGTCCCTTCCTGTGCGGGAGATCGCGTTCCGCTTCTCGCGTTCGAGCGGCCCCGGAGGGCAGCATGCGCAACGCAACGAGACGCGCGTCGAGGCGCTATTCGACGTCGCGGCCTCATCGGCGCTCACCGAGCGCCAGAAAGCACGCGTGATCGCGAAGGCGGGACCTGTCCTGCACGCCTTCGCGCAGGACGAGCGGAGCCAGTGGCGCAACCGGGAGCTCGCCGTCGAGCGCCTGTGCGAGACCCTCCGCGACGCGCTCCGGGTCAAGCGGGCACGCAAACCGACACGCCCGAGCAAGCGGGCGGTGGAGCAGCGTCTCGAGGCGAAGCGGCGTCAGTCTGAACGCAAGCGGCGGCGCCGTCCGCCCGGGCTCGACTCGTAAACGTTTCGTGAAGGTACGCAAAGGTTTCGTGAAGCCGGGTTCAGATCGGCCTTTTACGGGGCAATCCGGCGGAAGCAACGGCTACTCTCTTGACTCGCCCGACGCCCTAAGGAGTTGTCGCCCATGCGCCTGACCCGTCTCGTCTTCGTCTGCCTGCTGCTGTCCCTGGCCGCGCCGCTCTCGGCGTTCGCGGCCGAACGGATGTACGTGGGCTTTCAGGATGACCCGAGCTTCCGCTGGCGGCAGGACCGGGCCTCGGTGCTCGACACGGCCGTCCAGGCGAACGCGGGCGTCGTGCGCACCACGGTCTACTGGTCGCGAGTCGCCCCGCGACGACCGACGCTTGCGTCGAACCCCGACGATCCGGCTTACCAGTGGAACGACCTCGACGAGCTCGTCCGCGGCGCACAGTTTCGCGGGATGGAGATGTACCTCACGATCTGGGGCACGCCGGACTGGGCGAACACGGGCAAGGGCCCGAACTACGCGCCGACGCGCTACGCCGATCTGACCGCGTTCTGCCGAGCCCTCGCGACGCGCTACAGCGGCCGGATCCCGGGCCTCCCGTTCGTGCGTTTCTATGGCGTCTGGAACGAGCCGAACCTCCAGCAGTTCCTCGCACCGACGTACGACTCGAAGGGCAGGCCAGTGGCCCAGAAGACGTACGCGAAGCTCTACCGTGCAGCTTACTCAGGCCTCAAGGGGGCGAGCCCGACGGCACAGGTGGCCGCCGGCGAGACGTCACCGCGCGGTCGGGACAAGCCGTCGCCGGGGCCGGTCCAGGACACGCTCGCGCCGGCGACCTTCGCCCACCTGCTCTCCCAGCAGCGCCCGAAGATCAAATTCGACGCCTGGGCCCACCACCCGTACTCCGTCCTCGGTCAAGGCCCGCTCCAGAAGGCGCGCTACCCGAACGTCCACCTGACGCAGATCCCGCAGTTCCTCAAGGACATGAAGAAGTGGTGGGGGCACACGATCGATCTGTGGGTGTCCGAGTACGGGTTCGAGACGAAGCCCGGCGAGCCTCGCGGAGTGACGACGACGCAGCAGGCGGTCTATGCCCGGCAGACGATCGACATTCTGAGGGGCAACCCCTACGTGAAGATGCTCGTCTGGTTCATCTTCCGCGACGACCCGACAAGCACGTGGCAAAGCGGCCTCCTGAACCGTGACGGCACGAAGAAGCCCGCGTTCACGACGTTCGCCACCAGCGCGAAGCCGGTTGACGCGCGTAATCCGATCATCCGGGCGAAGATCAACCAGGTGCCCGTCGTGCGCATCCCCGTGCTCGAGCTCGCAGCGCGCAACGGCGCGGGCGCGCTCGTCGGCGCGAACATCCGCGTCTACGGGCCGAACAGCGCCTACTTCGGCAACCTCCAGATGCAGGCGACGATCGGCACGGACGGCTGGGCGACGTTCCTCAATTTCCCGCCGAACGGCACGAAGCGCGTCTACTACCTCTACTTCGACATCCAGGACAAGAACGGCAACGTCATCAAACGCCAGGCGACGCTGATCATCGGCTGAGGGCCAGGGACGCAGGCGCCGTCAGGCGCTGCGCAGGGCGACTTCCCTGCGGGTGAGCTCGCCCTGGGCGCTCGCGACGTAGGCGTCGAGGCTCGACTCTCGTTTCTCGACGCGCTGCTCGCGATCGCGGAGCTCGCTATCCCGCCGCTCGAGCTTCTCGGCTGCGAACTCGAACTCCGTCTCGACCGACACTTCGCGAAGCTCGACCGCGTCCTCGCGCTCGTCCAGCTCGCGGAGCCGCGCGGCGATCGTCTCCTCTGACTTCGAGAGCCGCTTCTCGCGCCGCTCCATTCGCAGCCGCTCGGACTCGATCAGGCTCTCCGCACTGGCGTATTCCGCCTCGCGACTCGTCAGCATCCGGTCGCGCTCGTCGAGGTCTTTCTGAAGCGCGTCGAGATCGCGTCCGCGCGTCGCCTCACGTTCGAGCCGAACGAGATCGGCCTCGCGGGCGTCGAGCTCCTGGCGGCGGGCGGTTAGCTCCTTGTCGAAGTCGAGCTTCCGCGTGTTCAGCTCCTTCTCGAGCTCCGTGAGGTTCTTCCCACGCATCGTCTCGTGTGCGAGCTTCTCGAGCTCCGCTCCGCGCTGGTTCATGGTCGCGTCCCGCTCGTCGAGCTCCTTCACCCAGCGCTCGAGCTCCGCGCGTTCCTTCTGCAGCTCGCCCTGCTCCGACTGGAGCCGCTTGAGATCTGCGGAAACCTTCTCTGCGTCCGCCTTCAGGGCCTCGCGTTCGGCGAGGAGCATGGAGGACTTCCTCGCCGCCTCGGTCTGGATCTCGCGGCGATGCGCCCCGACCTCGAGCTCGAGCTGGGCAACGGACTGTTCGCGCTCGGCGAGACCGCTCTCGCGCTCGCGGTACTCGAGCAGAAGGCTCTCCTCTCGCCCCTGCATCTCGTCGCGGAGCGCGTCGAGCTCCCGCTCGCGCTGGGCGAGCTGCTCTTCCCGCGCATCGAGGAGCGAGCTCGTCTGCACCATCTCCGCCGCTCGGGAGTCGAGCGCGACGCGCTCGCTCTGAAGCTCTTTCGAGAGCTCGTCGTTGGAGACCGAGGCGGCGATGCGCCGCTCCGGCTCAACGGATGGCTCGGGCGCGGCGACTGGCGCCTTCGCGGGCGCCGTAGCCTTCTTCTTCGCCTGGGCGGGAGGCTGCTTGGGCGCTGCGGGCTTCTTCGGGGCAGCTTGGGGGGAGTCGAGCCGCGCCGCTTTCCGAGCTCGGCACGCAGCCCCGTGCCGAAGCCTTGTTCCAGATCTTGGGCGGAAGGATTGGCGGACACTCGTACCTCACAAGGGGGATCGGCCGCACGTTCCTGCGGGCAATCCCTCACGCGGGGGGAACCGCCGCCCGCTCACAGAGAACTAGAAGTCCAGGATCTTCGTGAGGTTCAGGAACGCCGGACCGAGCACGACGATGAACATCGACGGGAAGATGAAGATGACGGTCGGGAAGAGCATCTTGACCGGAGCCTTCATCGCCTTCTCTTCGGCGGCGATCTGCCGGCGGTGACGCGTGTCGACCGCCTGGACGCGGAGGATGCGTCCGAGCGAGATACCGAACTGGTCGGCCTGGATGATCGCCCGCGCGAATGCGCTGATCTCCGTGATCCCCGTGCGATCGGACAGCTTCTTCAGGGCCTCCTGCCGGGACTCGCCGACCCGCATCTCGTTCAGCGTCAGCACGAACTCCTCGGCGAGCGCCCCCTCGAACTGCTCCGTGAGCTTGACGATAGCCGCGTCGAACCCGAGGCCAGCCTCGACGCTGACGGCAAGCAGGTCGAGCGCATCCGGCAGGTCGGCGCGGAGCCGCTCCTGGCGATTGCGAATCTTCGAGTTGAGGACGAAGTCCGGCGCGATGAAGCCGAGGGCTCCGAGCGCGGCCGCGAGCATGATCCCCATCCCCATGCCCTTCGACGACGTGCCGACGACGAAGCCGAACACCGCCCCGCCGATCACGAAGAAGCCCTTCGCCGCGAGGAACGTCATCGGCGAGACCCTCCGGCTGAGACCGGCCGAGAGCAGGCGCAGGTGCACCTGTTCGACCGTCATCTTCGGATTGATACGGAGGACGAAGCGCGCAGCCTTCTCCATCGCGGGCAGGATCCAGCGCTCGCGAATTGACCCCTCGACACCCTCCGCCTTGTGTGTGTTCTGGCGACCGTACGCGGACATGCGGCGGAACGACTGCATGCGCTCGTGCTGCGGCAGCGAGACGAGCTCGGCGACCAGGAAGACCGAGCCGGCGAGACAGAGCAGTGCGACAACGAGCATCAGCATCGGATTACCCCTTGAAGGAGACGATTCGCTTGAGGAACAGAGAGCCCACGCACATCATCACGATCGCCGTGATGATCATCTTGTGGCCCGCCGACGACTGGTAGAGCGGAGCCATGTAGCTGGGGTTCATCAGGGTCAGCGCACCGGCGAGGAAGAATGGCAGGCCGATGAGGACGTATGCGGACATTCGTCCCATCGCTGTCAGTGCCTTGATCTTCCGGGCGAACTGCTGCCGGTTACGGACGGTGTCCGAGACCATGTCGAACAGGCTCGCGAGCGAGCCACCGACCTGCGTCTGGATGCCGACAGCGGTGACGATGAACGAGAGGTTGGCCGAGCCGACGCGCGTCGCCATGTCGTCGAGCGCATCCTCGAGGGGCCGCCCCAGCCGGGATTCAGTCAGCACCCGCTTGAACTCCTTGCCGGCCGGGTCGATGCCTTCGTCGACGACAGCCTGGATGCCCTGCTTGAAGCTGTGGCCCGCCTTGAGCGACGCGGCCATCCCGATCAAGAGATCAGGGAGCTGGTTCTCGAAGGCCGACAGACGCCGCTGGCCCTTGAACCAGACGATGCCGGCCGGTAGCAACGCTCCCCCGATCAGCCCGCCAAGCGCGAGCAAGCTCCCCGCACCGACCATCGTGAGCAGGATGCCGATCCCAATGCTCGACCCGGCCATCATGTAAAAGAGCTCGACTGGCTTGAGCGGCAGGTCTGCGCGCTCGATCAGGCGCCGCAGCCACTCCCAGAAGCGCGTGCGCCCGAACGTGTTCTCCGTCATCGAGAACAGCCCGGCGAGCGACTGGAGGCGCGGCTTCTTCTCCTTCTTCGCCTGCGTCGGCTTCTTCGGGGCGACGTGCCGCTGGACCTTCATGCGCAGACGATCTGCGTTCGTCGACGACATGACGAGGGCGTACCCGAGGATCGCGAGCAAACCGACGAGTAGCCCGAGCCCGGCGACGCCACCGCGCCCGTATGCGGCCGCGGGCAGAAGGCCTCCCCGGCCCGGGAGCTTTGCAGTGTCGGCGACCGTGAACTCCTCGCTCGCGCGGCCCTGGTCGGGCACGCGGGCGACGAGCGTCCGCGTCTCTCCGGGTCGAGCTGTCGTGATGTACTCCATCCGCCACGTGCGCTTGAGCTCGTTGGCGAGATCCTTGTAGATGCCCGCAAGCTTGTCGGGGCTCGGCGCCGCGAAGTAACGGCCGCCGGTGCGCGACGCGAGGAAGCGGAGCGGGCCGGGCCGGAACGCCCTGCTCTCGATGGCCACCACGTAGACCGACGCGTGCGCCTGCTTCGCCGCCTTGACCGCTTCCGCGAGAGACGCGTGGCTGCGGGTCTCGTTGCCGTCCGTGACCATGACGATGATCCGCGCTGGGCGCTGCTCCTCGGCAAGAGTATTCGCCGACAGGACGACGTCGTCCCAGAGCGTCGTGCCGACCGTCTTGTCGACCCTGATCCCCTTGAGAGCGGCAACCGCGTCTGCGCCGGACTCCGAGAACGGAGACAGGAGGAGCGGCGAGGTCGCGAAGCTCGTCGACACAGAGACGGTCGGTCGACAGCTTTGCTGCGATGAAAGCCTGGGCGGCACTGAACGGCCTCCTCGAGCGGCTTGCCCTTCATCGAACGCGAGCGGTCGACGGCAAGGCAGATGCTCCGCTGATCGCCGAGGTTCTCGGCAAGAACGCCTGCGGCCGGCGCGCCCCTCTCGGTCAGCTCTGGCGGCAGCCTTGTCGGCTTGCCGGTGACCACGGTCGCCTGCGTGCGCGGATAGCCGTCGGTGCTGATGCTCGTGATGTCGACAGCCGCCGTCGCGCCCGCGGGGACCGCGAGCAGGACGACGCCGGTGACGGTTGCGAGAAGCCGCTTCACCCGCGAAGGCTCCCGCCGAAGCTTCCGGCAGCAAAACTGTGACGGGCGATTGAGTCGTCTTCTGCCTCGAAGAACGTGGGCGGCAGAGCGACACCGGCAGCCGCCATCTTCTCGAGGAAGTGCGGCTTGAGCCCGGTGCAGTGGAGGGCGCCCATCAGACGCATCGCGTGCGTCCCCTGGGCGGTCTCCTCGTCCGGCGGCTTCGCGACGAAGATGTCCTGCAGCGTCACGACGTCGGACTCCATCCGAAGCACTTCCGTGATGTGCGTGATGCGACGGCTACCGTCGACGAGCCGGGCGATCTGGACGAGCAAGTCGAACGCGCTCGAGATCTGCTCCCGGATCGCGCGCAGTGGCAGATCGACGCCGGCCGTGAGGACGAGCGTCTCGAGACGCGCGAGCGCGTCGCGAGGGGAGTTCGCGTGGATCGTGGTCAGCGAGCCCTCGTGGCCGGTGTTCATCGCCTGCAGCATGTCCACCGTCTCGGGGCCACGAACCTCACCCACGATGATGCGATCGGGGCGCATCCGGAGGGAGTTCCTGACGAGCTCGCGGATACGGATCTCACCGATGCCCTCGATGTTCGCGGGGCGCGACTCCAGTGTGATCACGTGATCCTGCTGGAGCTGGAGCTCGGCAGCGTCCTCGATCGTCACGATCCGCTCGTCCCCCGGGACGTACGCGGACATGGCGTTCAGGAGCGTCGTCTTACCCGTGCCCGTACCACCGGAGATCAGGATGTTCAGCTGGCCCTTGACCGCGGCCGCGAGGAAGTGCGCGCCCCGGCTCGAGATCGACCCGAACTCGATCAGGTCGTCCATCGTGTACGGGTCGCGCGAAAACTTCCGGATCGTGAGCGTCGGACCGTTGAGCGCGAGCGGCGGGATGATTGCATTGACACGGCTCCCGTCCGGGAGACGTGCGTCGACCATCGGCGACGACTCGTCGATGCGGCGTCCGATCTGCGAGACGATCTTGTCGATGATCCGCATCAGGTGGGCGTCGTCGACGAACGTCGCGTCTGTCGGCTCGATCTTGCCGCGTGCGCTCGACGTAGACCTTGTCGGCGCCGTTGACCATGATCTCCGTCACGGTGTCGTCGCGGAGGAACGGCTCGAGCGGTCCGTAGCCGAGGATGTCGTCGGCGATGTCGGCGACGATCTGTCGGCGCTCCTCACGGGTCAGAGGCGTCCGGTCGAGAGCGAGCTGCTCCATGACCGCGCGCATGACGCGCTCGTTCAGGTCCTCAGTCGTCTCGGTCGCAAACAACTCGGGGCCGAGGCGGGCGATGCAGGCGTGGTGGACGCGGGTCTTGAGATCCGCGTACGGGTCGGCCTGCTTCGGCCGGCTGTTGCCGCCCTCGCGGACTGCGAGCGAAGTCGGCTCGGAGCCGTTCTCGTCCGCTCCGACGACGCCGAGAGGGCCCTTGATTCGATCGTGGAGGCCCATGGCTAGCTCCGAACTCGACCGAGGAGGCTCTTCTTGCTTCCGGCCTTCTTCTTCGAGCCTGGCCCCGCTGCGATCAGGCTCTTCGCGAGCTCGAGGATCCCCTTCGAGAAGTCCGAGCCGGGGTCTGCGAGCGCAACCGGCTTGCCGCGGTTGACACCGAGCGGCACGGCGCGGTCGGACGGCAGGTCGGCACGGATCTTTGTCTCGAGCGCTCGCTCGACCTCGGCGCGCTGGATGCCGACGTTCGAGTTCGAGCGGTTGAGGATCACGCCCACGCGGTCGGACGGGAACGACAGCAGCTCGAGCGTCTGCAGGCTCAGCCGGACGTTCTTGATCGTCGGCACATCGAGACCGCAGAGCAGGAGCAGGTCGTCCGTCCGGTCGAGCGTCGCGAGCATCGGCCCGTGGAAGAACGGCGAGGTGTCGACGACGATCGCGTCGTACGAGCCTCGTGCGACCTCGAGTAGGCGGGCGAGCTTGCCTTCCGTGACGAGCTCGGCGTCCTCGGGCTGAAGCGGTGCCGGCAGGACGTCCACGCCGCAGGTGTGTGCGAGCGTGTAGCCGGCGAGCTTCTCCGAGTCGAGCTCACCAGGAGCGACGACGAGGTCGTAGATCGTCTTCTCGGGCTGAAGGCCGAGCATGATCGCCGCGTCGCCGAACTGGAGGTCGAGGTCGAGCAGGAGCGTGCGCTTGCCCATGTTCTTCGCGAACGTCGCGGAGAGGTTCGTCGAGACGACGGTCTTACCGACGCCGCCCTTGGGGCTGAAGACGGTGATCACGCGTCCGCGTCCACCTTCGACCTGCTGCGCACGACGACCGTGGTGGCAGGCCTTGCGGATGGCGAAGACGATGTTCTCCGTCAACTGCGGCAGGGGGATCAGGTCGGCAACGCCGTCCTCGAGGGCCTCTTCGAGCAGCGCCGAGGAGTCGCCCGAGGCGAGCACGATGACTGGCGCCCGCGTGAACTCGCGAATCGCGGCGAGCTCCTCCGCCGGGTAGGCGGGGCCGCGGGTCGCGTGGAGCACGGCCTCGAGGTGACCGCCGGCGAGGGCCGTCGATGCCTCCTGGACGCTCTCCGTGGATCCGACCAGCTCGAGCTCGTCGTTCGCGTCGAGCGCCTGGACAACCTCGGCGAGGCCGTCGCAGGATCCCGTGACGAAGACGCGCAGGCGGTCGCGTGAGTCGTTCTGGGTCGCGTCAGTCATGCTCAGTTCCCTCCGTTCAGGCGGCCCTTGGCGTTGTCCGCGCGTCCGAGGCCGGTCTTGAGGATGCTCACCGAGTCGTCGATCAGAGCCGCCCCCGGGCTGTTGGCGTCGTTGATGCCCGGCCGCAGAGCGAGCCACCAGTCGGCGTTCGCGTAGATGAAGTAGAGGCGCTGTGACTGGGCGTCGGTGAGACGGAGCATGATCCAACCGTCACCACCGTTCGGGTCGACGACGCTCGAGTTTCCGCTCTGTGTCGCCCGACGTACGCAGGACGAGAGCGTCCTGGAGGACGACCTTCGAGAAGTGCTTGGTGCTGTCCTCCGACGGGTACGAGATGTTTCCGATGACGTCGACGTGGTCGCCGGCCTTGATCACGCCGGAGAGAATCTGGTTCGAGTTGCCGTTGATCTGGATCGCGCGGTACGTGCCCTTGAGCTGCGTCCGGACCCCGGCCTCGGCGATCGGGCCGAAGCGGCGCGCCGTCACCTGCTCGCCGATGTAGATCGGCTGCGTGGCGATCAGGCCCGTGACGTCCTCCGGCTTCGAGATCGTGCCGGCGACGATTGCCTTCCGCGGGATCTCCTGCGTCGCCAGCATCTTCTCCCCGACGACGTCGGAGCCCAGCGTGCCGAGCGGAATGTCACGCGCGGCAACGAGGACACGGACCGTCTCGGAGTCAGCCTTGACGCTGCTCTTGTAGTTCGAGACATAGAAGACGGTCAGCAGCGCAGCGACGACCGCCAGGCCGACCGCGATGAGAATGTTGCGAAGTCGGTACGTCATTGCTCAGCTTCCTCCTCAGTAGTCCGTTCGCGTTACCTCGTTGCCCTGTCCACTATCGGCCGAGGCCGCGATCACCTTGAGTGTTTTTTCGCGGGTCGAAACTCAGGGTGAGACGGAACTGCGCGCCCCGCAAGGGGGCGCGCAGAAAAAGTGCGAAAGAGGCGGCGGCTACGGGGTGTCGTCGTCGACGAGCCTGACCATCGTCAGGTCCAGTGCGACGCGCTGGAAGATCGTCGTCAGCTCGCCGTTCGTCGGCTGGTAGTAGAACTTCAGCTGCGCCGTCGATCGTGCTCGCCATCTGCTGGAGCGTCGAGTACGCAGTGATTATGGGCTGCTCGTCGCAGGGGAACTGCTTGCCCTGGTTGACGGCGCAGCTCTGACCGCCCTGCGTCCCGGTCGACTTGTAGCCCATGCAGCGGACATTCGTGTCCGTGTCGTAGCCGATCGTGTAGATCCAGGTCGGCTTGAACGCCCGGCCCTTGAAGGTGTTCGCGGACGAGATCGCCGAGTGGCACGGCTGCTTGCGGTAGGCCGAGTTGTTGCCGTAGTACCAGGGGCCGTAGTTCGCCTCGCCGTCCGTGAAGAAGATGATCACGTCCTGCGCGTCCGGGCGTCCCTGCGCATCGATAGCTGCCTGCGCCTGGTCGAGCGCAGTCGTATACGCCGTGCCACCGTTCGTGTCGATGCAGTTGACGGTCTGCACGAGGTTCGAGCTCATGTTCAAGGGAGCGTTATCGTTGAGGCGGAAGTCGTTCGAGAGCGGCACGATCACGTACGGGTACGACGCGGTGTCGTAGTTCGCGTTGGTGCTCGGCGGTGGGTTGCACCGGTTCGCGACGCTCGTAGACGGCGGCAGCACCGCGAGGCCGATCTTGTCGGACGATGGGCGCATCGCGCTCAGGAACGCGAGCACGCCCGCCTTGGCGTTATTGATCTTCGAGCACGGCTGGCACATCGAGCCCGTGCGGTCGAGGACGATCATGATGTCGAGCGGAATCGCCTCGCCGCCCTTCGCGCTCGCCGTTCCTCGCGCGCTGATCGAGAACGAGTTGATCCCGATCACCTTGAGGAAGAACGTCGGCACGTTCGCGCTCTCCTGGACGACGATCCCGTTAGCGGGGTTGCACGGCAACCCGGTGGAGGTGAAGCACTTCGGCGTCACCGTCGTCGTCACGTTCGTAAGATCGGGGTGGACGTTCTTCTGCCCGTTGGACGAGCTGAACGCGATCGCGGTGTTCGTCGCCGTCGTCGTGTTCGGCAGGTCCTGCGCGCCGGCGAGCGCCGCGGCATCGGCGGACGCCTGGAGCTCACGGTGCGCGTTGAACAGGTGGCCGACGTCGACGACGAAGCCGACCATCGCGAGCAGCGCGACGGACGAGACGGCGATCCAGACGAGCACCTGACCGGACTCGCGCCGAGTGCGACGGCGGATGGTGGGGAAGAAGCGCATCGTGAACCTCCGTGGTCGCATCGACTATTCGACCCGCTCGGTCGACTTGGACGTGAGGTTCCCTGAGCTCACGACCATGCCGAGCAGGCTGATCGAGTACGGGTACGTCGCCTGCACGGTCACGTCCGAGCCCTGCGTCCAGAGCGACGTCACGGTCACGTTGAGCTTCGTCTGGTCGAGGTCGGTGGCCGACGCGCGTACGCGGCTGACGGCGGCACCGGTCGGATCGGCGACCGACCGGCCGACCGATGCCTGGCGTGCGCCGGCACGGACGGCGTCCGTCAGCGTGATGTAGTTGTTGAAGACGACGCCGAACTGAAGGATCCCGAGCAGCAACAGGAGCAGAATCGGAAGGACGATGGTGAACTCCACCATCGTCTGGCCCCGCTGCTCACGAATCGCCCTACGCCTCATCGTCATATCCGCTTTCCTCACTCCGGTTCGACTTCACCCATGATCGTCCGGGGCGGGGCGGGTTTCATCCCCCCGACGGGTGAGCTGCGGATTTACGCGGATTGCGCGGGTGAGGGCTACGTCACGTCGTCGTCCACGAGTCTCGGGCCTGAGAGGTCGACCGCGATCCGCTCGAAGATCGTGGTCAGGTCGCCGGGAATCGGCTGGTAGAAGAACCTTGTCGGGTCGGCGACGATCTGCTGCACGGCGTTGTACGCGGTGATCGTGGGGCTCTCGTCGCAGGTGAACGCCTGAGCGGGAGCGCCTGCGCACGATGCCGGCGTCGCCTTCCACCCCTTGCAGCGGGTGCTCTGGTTCGTGTCGTAGACGATGCCGTAGATCCAGGTGCCTGCGCTTTGCATCGCCGAGGACGAGCCGATCGCCTGCCCGCACGGCCGCGTCCGGTAGCTAGACGTGTTCCCGTAGTACGTCGGCCCGTAGTTCGCCTCGCCGTCCGTGAAGAAGACGATCACGTCCTGGGCATACGAGCGTCCGGTCGTGCTCAGCTCGTTCTGCGCCTGGTCGAGCGCCGTCGCGTACGAGGTGATGCCGCCGGCCGAGAGGCAATTCGTCGTCTGCACGAGCTGCGAGCTCGCGTTCAGCGGCCCGGTCGGGGAGGTGCGAAAGTCCGACGACAGCGGCACGACGACGTACGGATGGGACGGGTCGTCGTAGGACGACGTTGGCGGCGACGTGCACGCGGCGCCCGCGCTCGTCGCCGGCGGGAAGACGGCCAGCCCGATCTTGTCGATCTGCGGGTTCATCGCCGAGAGAAAAGCGAGCACGCCGTCGCGCGCGTTTGTCATCTTCGAGCACGGCTGGCACATCGAGCCCGTGCGGTCGAGGACGATCATGATGTCGAGCGGCATCGGCGTGCCGCCGTTCATCGCCGCCGTCGACCGCGCTTTGATGTCGACCGAGTCGATCCCGATCACCTTGAGGAAGAACATCGGGACGCTCGCCTGCTGCTGGACGACGATCGCGTTCACCGGCTGCGCACTTGAGCCCTGCCGACGTCAGGCACTTGGTCGTCACATCCGTCGTCACGCCAGGAAGGTCGACGTAGGAGTTCTTGCCGGCCGCGCCGGCGCCGTAGTTCTGCGCGACGTTCGTCGCGAGCGCCTGGTCGGGAAGGTCCTGCGCGCCTGCGAGCGCTGCGGCGTCAGTCGAGGCCTGGAGCTCACGGTGTGCGTTGAACAGATGCCCGATGTCGATCACGAAGCCCGTCATGGCCAAGAGCCCGATTGCGCTGACGACGATCCACACGAGCACCTGGCCGCGCTCGCGCTGAAGACGCCGCCGAAGGCGCGAGGAGATCCTGCCGCTCACTCGACGCGCTCAGTTGTCTTCGCCGTCAGCGTGCCCGACGTGACGACCATGCCGAGCAGGCTGATCGAGTACGGGTACGACGCCTGCACCGTCACGTCCGCTCCCTGCGCCCACGTGCTCGTGACGCTGACCGAGAGCTGCGCCTGGTCGAGGTCTGCCGCCGAGGAGCGCGTCCGGCTGACCGCGGCGCCCGTCGGGTCGGCGACGGAGCGGCCGACCGCCGCCTGCCGCGCGCCCGCCCGGGCGGCGTCCGTCAGCGTGATGTAGTTGTTGAAGACGACCCCGAACTGGATGATCCCGAGCAGGAGCAGCAGCAGGATCGGGAGGACGATGACGAACTCGACCATCGTCTGTCCGCGCTCACGCCGCAACGTTCCACGCATGCGCCCGGGTGCTCGGAGAGGTGCCCACCTCGCCATGGGCACACGTTGCGTCGGCGCGAGGATCTCTTCATCCCCCGAGCGGGGGATTCCCGTCGCCCGATCGAGTGAACTTGATCGGGCCGCGTCGGGAGCCGATTCGTCGAGCCGAGGCCATCGGTCTCCGGGTGCCGGTCCTCATCCCCCGTCCAGGGTGAGAGCGTGCGGCGAAGCCGCCGATGACTACACGCGAGAGCCGGATGCGAGTTCCACGACCCACCTCCTCGACCCTCCCGGTCCACTTCTTCTGGCTGTTCGGCGCAGCCGTGTTTCTCTTTGCCGGCGTCGTCTGGTCCGGGTCGAAGGCGCATGCGGAGCAGCTGTCCCCGCGGGCGGCGGCCGAGGCCCTGGCGGCGAACGACGCGGCAGACCGCGAGCTCCTGCTCGGCAAGCTCCAGCTCGCCGGGATCGCCTCCCGCCGCGCCGGCCCCGAGCTGCAGCCCGTCCGTGACGCGACAGCCGCAGGTCGTGTCACCCGACGCGCAGGAGGTGGCGCTCGCCCGGTACGCAAACGCCGTCGGGGCCGACTCGATCATGCAGCTCGTCGAGCAGTCGTCGTCGACGCTCGCGCAGCGCGTGCTCGACGACTCGCGCATCGACCTCACGGCCGCCGGCAGCGCCGACGTCGCGTCGGGCCGCGTCGACCCGCGGATCCTCGCTCTCCTGCTCTACCTCGCCGAGGCGCACGGCGAGGTCGGCGTCTCCTGTCTGATCACCGGCCACTCGCGCTTCGTCGCGCAGACGAAGGCGGAGAAGAAGGCGAAGGAGCCGCGCCACGTGTCGGCGCACATCTCCGGCCGCGCCGTCGACATCGAGCTCTGGGCGGCATCCCGATTCTCGGCAACCAGCAGCCCGGCGGCATCACGGAGAGGGCGATCGACGAGATCCTCTCCCTTCCCGGGGCCCTCCAGCCACGCCAGGTGATCTCCCTGCTCGACCTCTCGGGGCCATCCTTCCGGCTCCCCGATCACTACAACCACATCCACGTGGGCTACTGAGTGCCCGCCGGCCAGCACGCTTGGCGCTGCCGACAGCGACGCGGCTCTAGGCTCTGACATGGCGTGGCGATTCTGCGGAAGGAGGACGGGACGGTCGTCTCCGGACGCTGCGTGGTCGCCGACTCCGCGTGGCTCCGGACAAAAGGGCTGCTCGGCCGCGCCTCGCTCGACGAGGACGAGGGCATTCTCCTGCGGCCCGGTTCCTCGATCCACATGTTCTTCATGCGCTTCGCGATCGACGCCGTGTTCCTCGACAAGGAGCTTCGCGTCCTCCGCGTCGCGGCGCAATCTCAGGCCGTGGCGGATGGCGTCGAAGCTGGGTGCGAAAGCGGTTCTCGAGCTGCCGGCGGGACGGTGCGAACGGGTAAGCGTCGCCGTGGGCGACCTGCTCGTGCTCGAGGGATAGCCGCCGCGGAGGGCTACGGAGCCCGCAGCGTCTTCGTCAGCGACGCCTTGGCGCCGCCCTTGCTCTTCAGGCTGACGACGAAGCGGAGCCGAGCGCCCTTCTTCACCGTCGCGGGCAGGATCCACGTCGTCAGGTCGAGCCTCTGCGCGTCGATGATAAAGCTGTCGGTCGTGAGCTTGTGACTGCCGAGGAGCTTGCTGCCCGCGTAGAGCTTCTCCGTCACCGTTACAGCACGCTCGTTCGCGTACCAGCTCGTCGTGATGAGGAACGTGCGCTGACCCTTGTACGTCTTCACGGCTACGCCCACCTTCGTGATCGCCGGCCTGATGACGAACGAATTGATCGGCGAGAAGACGTGCGTGGCCGTGGCCGAGTGCGAGGCGACGTGCCAGTAGTACTTGCCGGCGGGGATCGCCCGGTCCGGCTTCCAGCTCGTCTCGTCGAGCTCGAGGATGTCGGAATCCTGGAGATCCGCGAGCACGAAGTCGTTCGTCTTCGGGTTGATCTTGCTCGAGCGCGAGACGGAGATCGATTCGCCCGCCTCACCGGCGGGCAAGGTCCACTTGAAGGTCGGGAGACTGCTCGTGATCGACGAGCCAGGCGCCGGTGACACGAGCGTCGGCGCCGCGCTCACCGAGCCGACGGCGACCGCGCCCGCAACGGCACCGAGAGCGAGTAAACGACGAAACACGATCATCGAGTTACGCGTCGGCAGCCGAAATCCTGTTCCGCTCCCTCGAACGGTGTACCCGCGGCGGTTGTTTACCGGAGGGTTACTCGACGGTGACGGTCTTTGCGAGGTTCCGCGGCTGGTCGATGTTCAGGCCGCGTAGTCGCGCGATCTTGTACGCGAGCAGCTGAAGCGGCACGACCGCGAGTGGCGCCTGGAGGAACGGGTGCGTCCGCGGGATGTAGATGACGTCGTCCGCGTGGTGCTGGATGTCCTCGTTGCCGTCGGTCGCGATCGCGATCACGTTCGCGCCGCGCGCCCGCACCTCCTGGATGTTCGAGACGATCTTGTCGTAGACGTGCGAGTCGGTCGCGATGCAGACGACGGGCGTCTGCTCGTCGAGCAGCGCGATCGGACCGTGCTTCATCTCGCCGGCGGAGTAGGACTCGGTCGGGATGTACGAGATCTCCTTCAGCTTGAGGCCGCCCTCGAGGCAGACCGGCAGGCCCATGTGCCGCCCGAGGTAGAGGAAGAACGGCTTGTCGAAGTGCCGCTGTGCGACCTCGTCGATGGGGTGGTCGCCGGCGAGGAAGTACGCCATCTTGCCCGGAAGCTCGTGCACCTCCTCGAGCAGCGCGGCGATCTCCTCCTCGGGGAGCGAGTTGCGCACCTGCGCGAGCTTGAGCGCGACGAGGTAGAGAAGCGAGACCTGGGCGGTGAACGTCTTCGTTGCAGCCACGCCCATCTCGAGGCCGGCGCGCGTATAGAGCACTGAGTCCACCTCGCGCGTGATCTGCGTTCCCATCATGTTCGTGATCGCGAGCGTGTGTGCGCGCGACTCCCGCGCGAGGCGCATGGCGGCAAGCGTGTCCGCCGTCTCGCCCGACTGCGTGATCCCGATCACGAGCGTGTCCTTCGAGCAGTACGGGATTCCGGTAGCGCCACTCGCTCGCGATGTCGTGCTCGACGGGGATGCGTGCCCATTCCTCGATCGCGTAGCGCGCGACCACGCCCGAGTGGTACGCGGTGCCGCAGGCGACGATGACGATGCGCCGGAGGTTCCGGATCTCCTCATCGTCGAGGCCGAGGCCGTCGAGCTCAAGCCGCCCGTGCCGGATGCGGTCGCCGATCGTCTCTTCGATTGCGTCCGGCTGCTCGTAGATCTCCTTCAGCATGAACGTCTCGAACCCGCTCTTCTCCGCCGCTTCCTCGTCCCAGTCGATCTCCTCCACCGGACGCTCCACGAGCGTTCCGTCAGCGGTCGAGAAGGTCGCGCCGTCGGCAGTGACGGCGACGATCTCGTCGTCCTCGATGAACTGCACCTTCCTCGTGTCGCGGAGGAAGGCCGTGGCCATCGAGGCGAGGAACATCTCGCCGTTGCCCACGCCAACGAGGAGCGGGCACTGGTGACGAGCCCCGACGAGCAGCCCCTGATGCGCACGGTGTGCGACGACGAAGGCGAAGTGGCCTTCGAGCTCCCGGTAGGCGGCGCGGACAGCCTCGGCGAGATCGCCTGCGTAGTAGCGCTCGACGAGGTGCGCGATCACCTCTGCGTCCGTCTCCGACGAGAAGCGATGCCCCTCCTCTTCGAGCGACGCCTTCAGCTCGCGGTAGTTCTCGACGATCCCGTTCAAGATCAGGGTCACCTCGCCGTCCTCGCAACCCGTCAGCGGGTGCGCGTTCTCCTCGCAGACGCGCCCGTGCGTGGCCCAGCGTGTGTGCCCGACCCCGGTCGTTGCGTCGGAGGTGACCGACGCCGCCGCATCCTTGAGGAACTGGAGGTTGCCGACCGCACGGACGTACTCGAATCCGTCGTCCGTCAGCAGCGCGAGGCCCGCCGAGTCGTAGCCGCGGTACTCGAGCCGCTCGAGGCCGTAGAGAAGGAGCGACTTACACGGGCGAGGCCCGACGTATCCGATGATCCCGCACATTTACGTCCCCTGTCCGATTATTGCCCGTTCTCGGGGAAAATTCCTCCCCGAGAAGCACAACGAGCCCGGCCTTCCCCGCATCCAGCGTCGAGTGCGGTTAGCCGAGCTCCTTGCCGACGAGCGCGGCGATGGTAGCACAGAGGCCGTCTGCGGCCTCCTGCGTCGAGGCTTCCGCGAGCACGCGTACGACAGGCTCGGTGCCCGACGGACGCACGAGAACGCGGCCCTCCTCTCCCAGCTCGTCGTTGGCGCGGGCGACGGCCTCGCGGATGCCGTCGGTCAGCTCGGCGCGCCCATCGACGGCGATGTTCTCCGTCGCCTGCGGGCAGCGCTCCATGACAGACACGGCCTCGGACAGGCTCGTACCCTCGATCGCTCGGCAGAGCATGAGCGCCGCGACGAGCCCGTCCCCGGTCACGTGCCCGTCGAGCCAGATGATGTGTCCGGACTGCTCACCGCCGAGCAACCCTCCCTCGCGGCCGAGCGCTTCGAGGACGTAGCGGTCTCCGACGTCCGTCGTCACGACCCGGATTCCCTTCTCCGCCATCAGGCGGTGGAAACCGAGGTTCGTCATCTGCGTAACTGCGACGAGCTCGACGCCGAGATGAAGGGCTAGCACCGCGATGATCGCGTCTCCGTCGACCACCTCACCGCGCTCGTCGACCGCAAGCATCCGATCGCCGTCGCCGTCGAAGGCCACGCCGAAGTCGCAGCCTTCGGTGCGGACCGTCTCCTGCAGCAGCCGGAGGTCGGTCGCGCCGCAGCCGACGTTGATGTTCGTCCCGTCGGGCTGGTCTCCGATCGCGACGACGGTGGCGCCGAGCTCGGTGAACGCCTTGGGGGCGATGCCCGAGTACGCGCCGTTCGCGCAGTCGACTGCGATCGTCAGCTTCGAGAGGTCGCTGCCGAATCGCTCGACGACGTGGCGCGAGTAGCTCGAGCCGATCACCTCGAGGTTGTCGATGCTCCCTTCCTCCTCGCCCTGCGGCGCGTCGTCGAGATGGCTCTCGATCTCCTCCTCGGCCGCGTCGGTCAGCTTGCTGCCCTCGCCGTCGAAAAGCTTGACGCCGTTGTACTCAGGCGGGTTGTGCGACGCGGAGATAACAGCGCCGAGGTCGAGCGAGAGGAGCGCGACGGCGGGCGTAGGCAAGATTCCGGCGAGGACGGCGTGACCTCCTGCCGACGCTACACCGGAGGCGAACGCTCGCTCGAGCTCGCGGCCCGACGCACGCGTGTCGCGGCCGATCAGCACCGCGCCGGCGTCTGCCCAGATCGTCGCCGCGCGTGCGACCCGCTCGACGAGCTCGGGAGTGAGCGTCTCCCCGACGACGCCCCGCACGCCGTCGGTACCGAAGTATCGGCGCCCCATCAGGCGCGGAGCTACCTCTTAGCCCACTGGGGTGCTTTGCGAGCCTTCTTGAGCCCGGCCTTCTTCCGCTCGACCATGCGAGCGTCGCGGGCGAGGAAGCCTTCGCGCTTGAGCGGGATCCGCAGCTCGGGATCGGCTTCGACGAGCGCCCGCGCGATGCCATGGCGGGCAGCTCCGGCCTGACCGGTCGGACCACCGCCGTGGACGCGAATGCGGACGTCGTAACGTCCCTCCGCCTCGGCGATCTTCAACGGCGCGACCACCTGCGTGCGGTGGACGACGCGCGGGAAGTAGTCGTCGAGCGTTCGCCCGTTGATCCACCAGGTGCCGTCGCCCGGCCGGAGGATCACGCGCGCGACCGAGGTCTTGCGCTTGCCCGTGCCACGGTACTGCGCCAGCTCGCTCATGCGCGCTCCTCGAGCGGCTGCGGCGCCTGTGCCTCGTGCGGATGCGCCGGGCCGGCGTAGATCTTGAGCTTGACGATCTGGGCGCGCGCGAGGCGGTTGCGGGGCAGCATGCCCTTGACGGCCTTCCTCAGCACCTCGGTCGGGCGGCGCTCGAGTTGCTCGCGCAGCGTGCGGCTCCGCAGCCCACCCGGGTAGCCGGAGTGGCGGTAGTAGATCTTGTCGTCGAGCTTCTTGCCGGTGACGGCGATCTTCTCCGCGTTGACGACGACGACGAAGTCGCCCGTGTCGATGTGTGGCGTGTACTCGGGCTTGTTCTTGCCGCGAAGCGTGTCGGCGATCTGCGTAGCCAGACGGCCGAGATTCTTGCCCTCGGCGTCCACGACGAACCACCGGCGCTCGATCTCGCCGGGCTTCGCGTTCCAGGTCTTTGTTCCCGCTCTCATTTCACGAAAAAAGGGGCGGACAGAGACGTCCGCCGGACGCCGCAGTCTAGCAAGCGCTGACCATCGATCAGCCGACAGGCTCGAGCACGCCCTCGCCCCGCGCGGGCCGCCGGCCCGCGACGAGAATGACGAGCGCGGGCAGGACTACGGCGATCGTCGCTCCGACGCCGACCGCGCCGACGCCGATCTCGTTGTACGCGACGCCTCCGAGGAGCGCGAGAGCCGCTCCGGTGAAGCCCGAGAGCAGATCGGAGAACCCGACGAGGCGACCTCTCTCGGACAGCGCGGCACGATCGACGAGCTCCGTCGTCGCCGCGACGTAGGAGAACGCCCAGCCGAGACCGAGCCCGAAGAGCGCGAGACTCATCGCAGGCAGGCTGGCGATCCAGACCATCGCGATCGTCGAGACGCCCATCACGAGCAGGCCGCCGACGAGCGCCGGCAGGCGGCCGACGTGGTCGATCGCATCGCCGACGATCAACACGAGGCCGTACATGCCGACGATGTGGGCGCTAATCACCCAGAACGTGTCCCCCTGGCTGTGTCCGTGCCCGACGACGACGTAGCCGGAGAGGTTCATCACGGACACCATGACGCCGAAGCTCGCGACGGCGGCAACGAGCGCCGGCACGACGCCGGGCCGCCTAAGGATCGTCGCGAGCGGCGCCGCCTGACCGTCCTGCGTCGCCGCCGTGACGCCGTAGCCGAGCGCCTCGCCGATCCGCTTCGGGTCCGGCCTGACGAAGCGCGAGATCACGAAGCCCGCAACCATGATCACCCCGGCCACGAGCCACGGGACGACGAGCGAGTCCGCGTCGACGTCGTGTTTGTCACCGAACAGCGGCCGGAAGATGAGCGGGCCGAGCGCCGCGCCGAACACAGCGCCGAAGAGGACGAGCGAGATGCCGCGAGCGCGCAAGTCGGCCGGGTACATGTCCGCGGCCGCCGCGCGGGAGAGGAGCACCGCGCCGGACGCCGCGCCGACAAGCGCAAGGCCGAGGACGACGAGCGCCGTCGACGACCAGGCACAGCCCAGCGCGACCGTGCACGTGGCGACGATGCCGGTAGCGAAGCCGCCGGAGATGACCGGCATCCGCCCGAACCGGTCCATCGCCCGACCCGCAGGAAGCGCCGCGAGCGCCGCCGTCGAGAGGAAGATCGCCGGCCCGAGACCGACGATGCTGCGGACGCCGGTGACGGTGACGAGGGTCGTAGTCCCTACCGCGACAGCCACCTGCATCATCCCGCCGGACGCGGCGAGGCCGGCTGCGAGGAGCAAGGTGTTGCGACGGATCGGGAACCGCCTCACGCTCCCAGCCATTCAACCAGCCCTGCTCGGAAGGCGGCCCCGCCCCCCGCGCGCCGGATGGCGGACGTACGGAGCGCCGGTGACGGCAGCAGCCAGGCGTCCGGCTGCGACGACCCGGCGGCCCGCGATCAGCGCGCGCAGGAAGGGACGTCCGGCCTCGACCTCGTCGGCGGTCGGTCTTCTGTTCGACGTCTCCGTGCCCGGGTGCGTGGGCACGACGTTCCACAGCAGGACGTCGTCTCGGATCCCGAGCTCGGCGAGCACTCGGTGGACGATGGTGGCAGTCGCCTCCGCGGGGCCGGCGCCGGTCAGCTGGCGCTCGGACGTGAACGGGATGCCGGACACACGAGCGCCTCGATACCCGGGCGCTTCGCCGACGATCAGAAACGGCGCCTTGCGACGGAGCTCGAGGTAGCGCTCGAGGCGCTCACAACGCACGCTCGAGCCGCAGTACTGATTGAAGGTGGCGCCGATCTGAGCTGACGCAAGCCGCTCGACGAACGCCCTCAGCCCCAGCTCTCCCAGCGGACCACTTCATCAAGCGGTTTCCAGCCTCGCTTCGCCGAGCCCTGAACGGTGGTCTCCGGTCCCTGCTTGCCGATGGTGAGGACGGCGACCGGCTGCACGTCGGCCGGGATGCCAAGCAGTCCGCGCAGGCCCTCCCAACCGTCACCCGGCATGCCGTAGACGCCACAGGCAAGCTCCTCGTCGAGCGCAGCGAGCCAGATCAGCATCACCGCAGCGCCCGCGTCGACCCACCAGTAGGGCACGGGCCATGCGAACTCCTCCGCCTCCTCCTCCCCGTGCACCTTGTCGGGTTCGCGATAACGGGCGCGATAGTCCTCCTCGCGTACACAAACGATGATGTGTGCGGGGGCACGGGAGATCCACGGCTCGAGGCCCGAGGCGACGTACTCTGGTTCGAGGGCCAGCTCAGCCATCGCTCGCCTCGCCTCCTCGTCCGTGACGACGAGGAGGCGGAGGCCTTGACTGTGCCCCGCGCTCGGAATCTTTCGCCCGCGCGCGACGATCCGCTCGAGCGTCTCGCGAGGGATCGGCTCGTCGAGGTAGCTCCGCACCGCCTTGCGGCGCCGCAGGATGTCCGCGAAGTCCATGATGGCGCGCATGATCGCATGCAGGACGCTGACGGACGGCGGTCAGACCGTGGCCGAGATCGCGGGCGAGATCGCTGCGTTCGTCGGCGCCGCTACGACAAGCCTCGACCTCGCTCTCTACGACTTCGACCTCGGGCCGGAGATCGAGCAGGTCGTAGTGGGGGCGATCGTCGACGCAGCGAAGCGCGGCGTTGCAGTCCGGCTGGCGTACAACGTCGACCATCCCAACCCGATCCCCGTTCCGCCGCCGCCGTCGTGCGTGCCCGAGGACGTGGCGGCGCTTCCGGTCCCGACGCGCGCGATCTCCGGGATCCCCGACCTGATGCACCACAAGTTCGCTGTGCGCGACCGGCAAACGGTGCTCACCGGCTCGACCAACTGGACGAGCGACTCCTGGACACGACAGGAGAACGTCATGCTCACGGTCGAGTCGGCGCCGCTCGCCGAGGCATATTCGATCGGGTTCGAGCAGCTCTGGTCGGGCCGGCCGGTGATGGACGTTGGCCACGTCGAGCCTCGACCGGTCGACGACGGCGCCGTGCAAATCCGGCCATGGTTCTGCCCCGGCTACGGCGATGCGCTGTCACACCGGGTGGCAAAGGCGATCGGCCGCGCCCGGCGGCGCGTGCGCATCTGCTCGCCGGTGATCTCCGCAGGACCGGTGCTCGCAACGCTCGCCGAGGTCGCGAGCGAGGGAAAGGTCGACATCGCAGGCTGCGTCGATGCGACGCAGGCGAGGCAGGTTCGCTACCAGTGGGCGGCGCAGAAGGTCTCGCTGTGGAAGATCCCGCTGCTCGAGACGATCTTCGCGCGAGCGCCCTTCTCGGGGAAGAACTCGACGCCGTGGGCGCCAGGGACGCTGCACGACTTCATGCACGCGAAGGTGACGGTCGCCGACGACATCGTCTTCTGCGGCTCCTTCAACCTCTCGCGGTCAGGCGAGCGAAACGCGGAGGACATGCTGGAGCTCCACGATCCCGAGCTCGCCGAACGGCTCGCCGCGTACATCGACGGCGTCCACGGGCGTTATCCGCGGTTCACGCTCGCCGACTGACTACTCCCACTCGATCGTCGACGGCGGCTTCGAGGTGATGTCGTAGACGACGCGGTTAACCGCGGGCACCTCGTTGACGATCCGGCTCGAGATTGCCTCGAGCACGTCGAAGGGAAGACGCGCCCAGTCGGCCGTCATCGCGTCGTCGCTCGTCACCGCGCGAATCGCGATCGGATAGCCGTACGTGCGCTCGTCACCCTGAACCCCGACCGAGCGAATGGCTGGGAGGACGCAGAAGCACTGCCAGAGCTCGCGGTCGAGTCGCGCACGCGCTATCTCCTCGAGCAGGATCGCATCCGCCTCCCGGAGGATCTCGAGCCGGTCGCGATCGACCTCCCCGATGATGCGGACGGCGAGGCCGGGCCCGGGGAACGGGTGGCGCCAGACGATCTCCTCGGGGAGCCCGAGCTCCTCACCGACACGCCGCACCTCGTCCTTGAACAGCTGTCGCAGCGGCTCGACGAGCTCCATCGCCATGTCGTCGGGCAGGCCGCCGACGTTGTGATGCGACTTGATCCGCGCCGCGACGCCCGCCTCGCCGCCGGACTCGATCACGTCCGAGTAGAGGGTTCCCTGGACGAGGAAGCGGACGTCGCCGAGTCGCGCGGCCTCCTGCTCGAAGACGCGGATGAACTCCTCGCCGATCCGCCTCCGCTTCTCCTCCGGGTCGCTGACGCCCTCGAGGCGGGCGAGGAACCGGTCGGCCGCGTCGACGTGGACGAGCTCGACGTGGAAGTGGTTGCCGAACGTCTCGACGACCCGCGCCGCCTCGTCCTTGCGTAGAAGGCCGTGGTCGACGAAGACGCAGGTCAACTGCTCGCCGACCGCGCGGTGTACGAGCAGCGCGGCCACCGCGGAGTCGACGCCGCCAGAGAGGCCGCAGAGCACCTGCTCTGACCCGATCTGTGCGCGGATGCGCGCCACCTGCTCGTCGATGACGGCGGCTGCCGTCCAGGTCGCCTGAGCCCCGGCGACACCCAGCAGGAAGTTCTCGAGGACAGCCTGGCCGTGGGGCGTGTGGACGACCTCCGGGTGGAACTGGACGCCGTACAGCGCCCGGGCCGGCGCCTCGAACGCAGCGACCGGCGTCGACGGCGAGCCGGCTGTCACGGTCGCGCCTTCGGGCGGAGCGGTCACGGTGTCGCGGTGGCTCATCCAGCAGACCTGCTCGGCGGGCAGTCCGGCGAACAGCTCCCCGCCGTCGACGTGGAGCGAGGTCTTCCCGAACTCCGATACCCCGGTCCGCTCGACCGAGCCGCCGAGCTCGAGCGCCATCAGCTGTGCGCCGTAGCAGATGCCGAGCGCCGGGATCCCGAGCGAGAACAGCTCAGGGTCGACGCGCGGCGCGTCATCCGCGTAAACGGATGCAGGCCCTCCGCTGAGCACGATGGCGAGCGGGTTGCGGCGCCGGATCTCCGCCGCCGAGACGTCGTGTCGGATCAGCTCGGAGTACACCCGGCACTCGCGGATCCGGCGCGCGATCAGCTGGGCGTACTGGCCGCCGAGGTCGAGGACGAGAACCGGCCTCCCCGCCTCCTCGATGTCGGAGGTGGGAGCCGGCAGCGGCGCAACGTTCGTCACGGGCGACGGTAGTTCGGAGCGTCCTTCGTGATCGTGATGTCGTGCGGATGGCTCTCGCGAAGGCCGGCCGCGGTAATGCGCACGAACCGCGCGTGCTTCAGCTCGTCGATCGTGGCGGCGCCGCAGTACCCCATCGCCTGGCGCAGCCCCCCCACGAGCTGGTCGATCACAGTCTCGACGGGGCCCTTGTACGGCACTCGCCCCTCGATCCCCTCCGGCACGAGCTTGTCGACGTCCTCGACGTCGCCCTGGAAGTAGCGGTCCTTCGAGAAGCCCCGGGCCTTCATCGCGCCGAGGGAGCCCATGCCGCGGTACTCCTTCGCCCGCTCGCCGTGCGCGAGCACGACGTCGCCGGGCGCCTCGTCCGTGCCGGCGAAGAGCGAGCCTGCCATCACCGAGTCCGCGCCGGCCGCGATTGCCTTGGCGACGTCCCCGGAAGATCGCAGGCCACCGTCGGCGATCACGGGCACGCCGTACGCGGCCGCCGCCTGGGCGCAGTCGTGGACGGCAGTCACCTGCGGCATGCCGACCCCGGCCACGACACGCGTCGTGCAGATCGAGCCGGGGCCCTGGCCGACCTTGATCGCGTCTGCACCGGCCTCGAGCAGCGTTGCCGCCGCCTCGGCGGTCGAGACGTTGCCGACGACGAGATCGACGTCGCAACGGTCCTTGAGCTTCGCCGTCATCGTCGAGCACGTTTCCCGAGTGGCCGTGGGCCGTGTCGAGAACGAGAGCGTCGGCGCCGGCGCGGACAAGGGCGTCCGCACGCTCCAGCGCATCAGGCCCGACGCCGACGGCGGCGGCCACGCGGAGGCGACCCCGAGCGTCCTTCGTCGCCGACGGGTACTCGATGCGCTTCGAGATGTCCTTGACGGTGATTAGCCCACGGAGGACGCCTGCCTCGTCGACGACAGGCAGCTTCTCGATCTTGTGGCGATGGAGGATCTCCTCAGCCTGCTCGAGCGTCGTACCGACGGCCGCCGTGACGAGGTCACCGCTGGTCATCAGCTCGGACACGGGTCGCGCCGGATCCTTGTCGAACCGGAGGTCGCGGTTGGTGAGGATGCCGACGAGGCGGCCCTGCTCGTCCGTGATCGGGATGCCGGAGATGCGGTAGCGCTCCATCAGCTCGAGCGCCTGGGCGACGTCCGCCGTCGGCGGGAGCGTGATCGGGTCGACGATCATCCCCGACTCCGAGCGCTTGACCCGATCGACCTCGGCGACCTGGTCGGCGATCGACAGGTTTCGGTGGACGACGCCGATGCCGCCGAGCCGTGCGACGGCGATCGCCATGCGCGCCTCGGTGACCGTGTCCATGGCGGCGGAGCAGACGGGGATCGCGAGCGAGATCGAGCGGCTGAAGCGCGTCGCCGTCGAGGCGTCGTTCGGCAGCACGTGGGACTCGGCCGGGACGAGCAGGACGTCGTCGAACGTCAACCCCTCGCGCGAGAACTTGTCCTCGAGCGCAAGCAGCTGCTCGATTCGTCCCAGCTCCAGCTCGGTGCGCACCTGATCCGTCAAGTGCTGACGAAGGCTAGCAGCGTGCTTCGACGCCGAGCCTCCTGACGAACGACTCAGTGGGCGGTGGCCGACTCGAGCTCGTCGACCCGGACGTCGGGAAGGATGCGGCCGACGTCACGCGGATCGAACCTGCCGGCGCCGACCTCGAGCGTCGACGCAGCGCCCGTCGCCACTGCCTTCCGCAGCACGACCTCGGGCGTCGTGTCCTCGAGCCAGGTCGCGATGAAGCCGGCGAGCAGGGTCGCCCCGGCACCCGCGCGTGACACGGCCTCGAGGTGCGGCGACTCGGCGCGGTAGCGGCGCGGCTGTCCCCGTTCTCCGCGCATCGACGCGAAGCAGCCGTGCTCGTACGTGATCAGGACGTTCTTCGCGCCCAGCTCGTCGAGCCCGTCGAGGGCCTCGAGGAAGTCCCCCTCCTCGAGGAACTCCTGGCCCACCACCGCCTCGGCCTCCTGCTGGTTCGGGGAGGCGAGGAACGGCTCTGCCTCGAGCCCCAAGCGAAGCGGCTCGCCTTCGGAGTCGAGCACCGTCAGGACGCCGTGCCGGTTGAGGTCGCGGATCGCCTCGGCGTAGAAGTCGTCGTCGATCCCGCGCGGCAGGGAGCCGGCGAACACGACCATCTCGGCGCCGCGCGACAGGTACGCCACCTTCTCGAGCAGGACCTCGAGCTCCGCCGGCTCGACGCGTGGCCCCCAATCCACGACCTCGGTGAACTCGCCCGAGGTCGGGTCGACGACGGCTGTCGATGTTCGCGCCTCGTCCTCGATCCGGACGAAGTCGTTGAGGATCGCCTCCTCCGCGAGCTCCTCGAGGATGCGACGGCCGTTGCGGCCACCAGCAAGGCCGGTCGCGACTACCGGCACGCCGAGACGCTTCAGCGCGCGCGCGACCGTGATCCCCTTTCCACCTGCGAGCGTCGTCTTCTCGCTCGCGCGGTGACGATGCCCGCGCTGGAAGCTCGGCACCGTGAGGATCCGGTCGAGGGCCGCGTTCATCGTGACTGTGACGATCACGGCGTCCTCACGCTCCTACGTGAACCAGCTCTGTACGGTGTCGATCGTTTCCCCCGCATACCAGCCGGCGCGTCCGACGAACCCTGGCTTGGCGATGCTTCTGGACGCGACGAGCGGAGACGACGCTATCAGTCGGCCGCCCCGGTACACCCGCACCGCGCCGAGGCGCTGGCCGCGGGAGACGGGAAGCCCCACCGTCCGCGGCGCGACGACACGCATGACGAGCGGCCGCCCGAGCCGGACGACGCGCGTCGCCGGGCGGCGCGCGACGAGCGCGAGGCTCCCCTTCCCGTACGGAAGCGCCGCAGTCGCGTACGTCGAACCGTCGATCAGCGGCAGCAAGCGGTAGCGGGACAGGCCCCAGGCGAGCAGGCGGGCTAGATCGTCGTTTCGTTGCTGGCGCGTTGGCTCTCCGAGCAGCGTCGCGTAGACGACGAAGCCCGGCCCGCGCGCCGCTGCGACCTCGGACCAGCCGGCGCCGCTCGTGTGCCCCGTCTTCACGCCGATCAGGCGCGGGAAGGTGTAGAGAAGGTCATTCCAGGTCTCCAGTCGTCTGCCGCCGGCGATCGCCATCTCCCTCGTTCGCACGATGCGTCGGACGACCGGGCTCTCCATCGCCGTCTGCGCTAGGCGTGTCAGGTCGCGCGCGGAGGAGTAGTGCCCGGCCTGGTCGAGCCCGTCCGGGTTCGCGAAGTGGGTGTGCGTGAGCCCGAGCTCCTTGGCCTTCGCGTTCATCAGCGCGACGAACGCGCCACGGTTGCCGCCGCCGACGAAGTCGGCAAGCGCGGCGGCCGCGTCGTTCGCCGACTGGATGAGCGCCGCCTCGATCAGCTCCCGCACCGTGAGCTGCTCCCCCTGACGCAGCGAGATCGTCGACTCGCCGACCGCTGCGGCCCCGCGTGAGACGGTGACGATGTCGTCGAGGTTGGCATGCTCGAGCGTCACGAGGACTGTCATCAGCTTTGTGATCGAGGCCATGGGCACGCGCTCGTCGGCGTTTCGTGCGAGCAACACCTCGCCCGTCGTCGCGTTCTTCACGAGATGGGCCCGGCCTCCGACCTGCGGAGCCGAGGCGAGCGCCGGCGTCGCAAGCGTGAGGACCGCTGCGCAGAGAGCGATCCGCAGCTTCACGGCGGCGATGCTATCTCACGCGTATTCGCTGACCGATGCGCAGAGCCGTCGGCTCGATCCCAGGATTGAGCTCGATCAGCCCCTCCTCCGTGAGGCCGAAGCGCGGCGCGATCACGGCGAGCGTGTCCCCCCGACGGATGCGGTAGAAGCGTGCCCCTGTCTGCTTGACCGGAGTCGTCCTCGTGGCCGCGGGCGGAGGCGAGGCCCCCTCTGACTTCGATCCCTCGTCCAGCCCTGCGCGAACGAGCAGGACGCCGACGGTGACCGCGGCCAGGAACGCGAGCGGCGCTCCGTACCGTGCCGCCGTCGCCCTGCCTACCACGCTCTGCCTACCATCCTGACACCGCCCAGACTTCGTCCCGCAGGCGGGCAGCCTCGGCGCCCGCGGCGCTGCGCCAGTCGTCCCCTTCGAAGCGGAAGGCGTAGATGACGGACCGGGACACGGTGACGAGCGCGCTCGCCGGTCCACTCGTGAACGCTCGCGCGACGTCCGCTGGCGTTGCGCCTTGCGCGCCGACGCCCGGTAGGAGGAGGATCGCCTTTGGCAGGAGCTTCCGCGCCTCGCTGACCGCGCGTGGGAACGTCGCCCCGACGACGGCGCCCACGCTCGAGAGGCCGCACTCGCCGACGACGTCGTCGCCGAGCTCCGCGACGAGCCGCGCTACGTGCTGCCACACCGTCGCGCCGTCCGTCAGCGTCAGGTCCTGGACATCGGAGCCACCCGCGTTCGACGTCTTTACGAGACAGAAGATCCCGCCGCCAAAGCGGCGGCACGAGGCGGCAAAAGGCTCGATCGAGTCGCGGCCGAGATATGTGTTGACGGTCATCGCATCGGCGAGCGGGGCGTCGCCGTTGCGCGGCTCGAGGTAAGCGGCAGCGTACGCGCGCGCGGTCGGACCGATGTCTCCCCGCTTCGTGTCCGCGATCACGACGAGGCCCGCCGTCCGCGCGTAGTCACACACCTCCTCGAACGCACGGATCCCATCCGAGCCGAGCGCCTCGAAGCACGCGGCCTGCGGCTTGACCGCGACCACGTACGGGCAGACGGCGTCGATCAGGCCCCGGCAGAACCGCGCAAACGCCGCAGCTGCGGCAGCTCGGTCCATGTGCGCGTCGCCGCGCAGCTCGAGCGGCAGCAGCTCGAGGCGCGGGTCGAGCCCGACGACGAGCTGGCTCCGTTTCTCGATGACCGCGGCGGACAGCCGATCGGCGAAGGGCGCTGCGGCGGTCGCCTGCTCGTCCATCACCTCACAAAGTAGCCCGCAAACGGCACGGCGCAAAGAAAGAGGGCCGCGAATGCGACCCTCTCGAAAACGTCGTAGGCGTCCGCGGCCTAGCCGCCCTTCACCGTCGCCTTCAGCTTGCTGCCTGCCGAGAACTTCGGCACCGTAGTCGCAGCGATGTGCACCTTCTCACCCGTGCGCGGGTTGACCCCCATGCGCGCCGCGCGGGCAGATGTCGAGAACTTGCCAAAGCCGGTGAAGTTCACCTGGCCCCTGTCCTTGAGTACCGCCTCGATCGAGTCCAAGAAGGCGTCAACGGCCTTTGCGGCGTCAGCCTTGCTGAGACCTGCGCGGCCTGCCACCTCGTCCACGAACTCCTGCTTCGTCACCAGCAACTCCTCCCCTCGGGGTCGTTTACAGCCTGGTGAGCGTAACAGCCCCATCGGATCGGCTCAACCATGCGGGTCCTGCCAGGCCTTTCATGCCTCCAGAATCTCGGCCGCGCGGAAGATCGTGCGTAAACGAACGCCGACCCTGGCAAGCGCGTCCGACCCTCCGCTCCTCGCGGTCGACAACGCAGACGGCGGTCCTGCACTCGAGCCCGGATTCGCGCAGCGCGTGGATCGCCTCGACTGCTGCGCCGCCGGTCGTAACGACATCCTCGACGAGGCAGACCTTCTCGCCGGGCTCGAACTGGCCCTCGATGCGATTCGCGGTCCCGTACTCCTTCGCCTGGCCGCGGACGATCAGGTACGGCAGGCGCGAGGCAAGCGACGCGCCCGCTGCGAGCGGCACCGCGCCTAGCTCGGGGGCAGCGAGCCGAACTGCATCCGGCTCCGCCTCGGAGACGGCCGCGGCGATCCGCGCCGCGATCGCCTCGAGCAGGTCCGGCTGCGTCGAGAACCGGTACTTGTCGAGGTAGAAGCGCGACCGCTTACCCGAGCGGAGGACGAAATCGCCTTCGAGATATGCACGCTCGCGCAGCGCCCGCTTGAGCTCGGCGTCCGACACGGTCAGCTAGCCCTAGGCGCTTCGCGCGCGCCGTCACTGCGTCTCGGGCGAAGCCGAGCAACCGCTCGGCGTCCGGGGTGTCGTGCGCGAGCGAGGCCATCGAACCGTCCGCGTAGTAGAGGTCGACCCGCTCCCGCGCACCAGACGCCCGGCGGCGGACGAAGATCGCCGCCGCGGCTGCGACCGCGGCAAAGACGACAAACCCGAACAGCCTACGAAGAGCTCTCATCGTTGCCCTTCGCCGCCTTAGCCCGGCGCGGCCGCGGCTTCGGCCGCGGCTTGCCGTCGCCGTCTTCGGCCGCCGTCGCACGCAGGCAGCTCTTGAGGTCGAAGAAGACAAGACCCGCTGTCGGCTGGACGGTCGTCACCGCCGCGGCGGCGCGCTCTCCGTCCCGCACGACGAAGACGCTGCCCTCGAGCGTCGCCGCCTCGAGCTGCACGAGCCCCTCGCCGTCCGGCGACGCATGCGGCACGCTCGCCGCGGCGTCGACGAGCCCGGCCGCCGCGTCGGCAAGCCGCCTCGCAGCCGCATCGTCGGCGAGCGTGGAAGCGAGGAGCTTCCCGTCGGCGGAGAGGAGGACCGCGGCCTCGATCTGCGACGAGATCTCCGTCAGGTCCCGCAAGGCCTGCGCCGCCTCCACCGCGTCGACCCTACCAGAGTGTTTACTTGAACCCGATGCGCGTCCGGAAGCGCGAGCTGTTCGTGAAGTACCAGGCTGACCGGGGGACGCAACTCGCGGCGATGATCGCGTACTACGCCCTCCTCGCCTTTGTCCCGCTGACGTTCCTCACGATCTCGATCCTCGCCGTCTTCGGGCGCGCGGACGAGTCGACGTACCTCGTACAGGAGCTGTCGCAGATGTTCCCGCAAAGCTCGGTGTCGTCGATCGTGAGGGCGGTCGACGCCATCCGCGAGAACTTCACGGCGATCGGGATCATCGGGCTGGTCCTGCTCCTCTGGTCGTCGCTCGGCCTCTTCGGCGCGCTCGAGTCCGCCTTCAACATCGTCTACGACCGGCCCAACCGACCGTTCTTCCGGAGCAAGGGGCTCGCGGCCGTGCTGATGATCGGGCTGCTCGTCCTCCTCTTCCTCGGGCTCGTCGCAGCGGGATTCGGCCACGAGCAGCTATCGAGGCACGCGCCCGGCGTCGCAGGGAACGGGATCGTTGCCTGGACACTGTCACTGCTCGCGTCGGCACTCGCGTCCTTCGTCTTCCTCTTCGTCTCGTACTTCCTGCTGACCAACGTCCCGCACGCGCTCGAGGACGTGCTGCCAGGCGCGGTCGCGGGCACGATCGTCCTCTGCGTCACCTTCCAGGTGCTGCCGATCTACCTCGACCTCGCGCGGGGCTCACCCGTGCTCCAGGCCTTCGGCGGGCCCGTGATCCTGCTCGTCTGGCTCTACGTCATGGCGAACGTGATCGTGTTCGGCGCCGAGATCAACTGGTGGATGGCACGCCGGCGTGAGCGGCGGACGATCTCCGAGCTACCCGACACCCGCAGCGTCCAGCGCAGCGCGTAGCGCGCGAGCAGCGCGCGCCCTGTGCGAGTTGGCCGCCTTCCACGCATCGCCGAGCTCGGCGACCGTCCGCGACTCAGCCGCAGGCACGAAGACGGGGTCGAACCCGAAGCCCTCGCTGCCGCGCGCATCGTGAGCGATCGAGCCATCGAGCGTGCCCGTCCCGCGCAGCTCGCGGCCCTCGGGCGACAGGGAGACGAGCTCGCAGACGTAGCGCGCCGAGCGCTCCGTCTTCCCCTCGAGCGCAGCGAGCGCTCGCTCGACGTGGCGTCCCTCGGCCCAGCGTGCGGTGTGCACGCCCGGCTGTCCGTCGAGCGCAGCGATCTCGAGACCGGAGTCCTCGCCGAGCATCCAGGAGGCCGGCGGCCCAACCTCGCGCCCGAACCGCGCCTTCTCGAGCGCATTCTCGTAGAACGTCTCGCCCGCCTCCTCGGGATAGGCATCCGCGTCGAGGAGCTCGATCTGCCATCCCTCGAGCACGCGCGCCAGCTCGACCCGCTTGTGCTCGTTCTGCGAGCAGAGCGTGATCGTCAGCCGGTCCATCGTGCGGCGACCACGTCGTCCAGGTTGCCGAGGCGCACGACCACCTCTTCGGGCCGAGCACCGTGCGGGAACTCGACGTCGACCTCGGCGATGCGTGTCCCACCCGCGTCCGCGAGCGCGAAGGACTGGACGTCCAGGCCGAGCTCCTCCAGCTCGGCGAGCACCGGAGCCGCCCCTGCGCCCTCGCGCAGCTCGACGCGCAGCCGGCGGCGATGCGGCTTGTCGAGAACCAGCCGGTTGACGAGCCGGAGCGGACCAAGCGCAACGAGCGCGAGCGCGGTGCCGACCACCGCCGCCCAGTAGAAGCCGGCGCCACAAGCCATGCCGATAGCAGCTGCGATCCAGAGCGTGGCGGCAGTCGTCAACCCGCGCACGGTCAAGCCGTGGCGGATGATCGCGCCGGCACCGAGGAACCCGATCCCGGTCACGATCTGGGCGGCGATCCGGGTCGGATCGAAGGAGATACCGCTTTTTGGCCCGAAGTCGAAGTCCGTCCAGGCGTACGCCGAGATGAGAGTGAAGAGCGCCGACCCTGTCGAAACGAGCACGTGCGTGCGGAATCCCGCCTCGCGCTCGCGGAGCTCGCGCTCGATGCCGATCGCACCGCCGAGCGCCGCGGCGGCGAGCAGCCGCACGACGATCTCCCAGGTGCTGATGTCAGGCACGTTCGATCTCGACGGCCCGCTCCTGCTCGGCGCGGATCCGTTCGATGCCCCCGGCGGCGAGGGCGAGCAGCTCGTCGAGCTCTTCGCGCGAGAACGGCTCTCGTTCGGCCGTGGCCTGCACGTCGACGAAGCGGCCGTCGCCGGTCATCACGACGTTGAGGTCGACATCGGCCGTCGAGTCCTCCGAGTAGTCGAGGTCGAGCAGCGGCTCCCCGTCGACGATGCCGACTGACACAGCGGCGACGACGCCCGGCAAGGCCTTCGTCAGGCCAAACCGGTCGAGCGCACGATGGGCCGCTACCCAGACGCCGCTGATCGCAGCGCAACGCGTGCCGCCGTCAGCCTGCAGGACGTCGCAGTCGAGCCAGAGCGTGCGCTCGCCGAGCGCCTGGAAGTCGGCCGCCGCGCGCACAGCCCGCCCGATCAGGCGCTGGATCTCGACGGTGCGACCCTGCTGCCTCCCCGTCCGCGCCTCCCGCGCAGTGCGCTCGCCGGTTGACGCGGGCAGCAGCGAGTACTCGGCGGTCATCCAGCCCTTCCCCTGTCCCCTCAGCCAGCGGGGAATGCTCTCTTCGATCGAGGCGGTGCAGAGCACACGCGTCTTGCCCTGGACGACGAGCGCACACCCGTGTGGCTGCTCGAGGTAGTCCGGGATGATCTCGAGCGGTCTCAGCTCATCGGGCCTGCGGCCGTCATTCCTCATGCCGCCACCCGCTCGAGCTCCGCGAGCGGGATCCGCTCGACGTCACCGATCGGCAACTGAAGGAACCGCGCGCCCATCAACCGGAAGAGCTCGGGGTCCCCCGTGGTCGCGAACCGGTAGCCGCCCTCGTGCCGGCCGTCGTTCTCGATCCCCTTCCGGGCGAGGGTCTCCGCCACCTCACGAGCGGTCTCCTCCGCCGAGAAGACGAGCGTCACGTCGCGGCCGAATACACGCTGGAAGATCGGGCGGATCAGCGGGTAGTGCGTGCAGCCGAGGATCACCGTGTCGACCCCCGCGTCCTTGAGCGGCGCCGCATAGGCACGCACCGCTTCGACCGTCGCCGCCGAGAAGGGGTCGTCGCTCTCGATCAGCGGCACGAGCTCCGGACAGGGCACGGCCGTCATCCGCACGCCCGCGTCGAGCGTCCGCACGAGCTCGGCATAGCGGCCGCTCGCGACCGTCGCCTCCGTTGCGAGCAGGCCGATGCGCCGGTTGCGGGTCGCCTGCACAGCGGCGTGCGCCTCCGGCGTGATCACGCCGACGATGGGCACGGACAAGCGCTCCTGCAAGTCCGGAAGCGCGGCGGAGGTGGCGGAGTTGCACGCCGCGACGATCAGCTTCACGCCCTGGCCTTCGAGGTACGCCGCGATCTCGCCGCGCGAAGCGGCGGATCTCCTCTGGCGGCCGTGGGCCGTAGGGCAGGCGGGCGCCGTCCCCGACGTAGGTGAAGTTCTCGTGCGGAAGGGTGACGAGGCACTCGTGAAGGACCGTGAGCCCTCCCATGCCCGAGTCGAACACCCCTACCGGCCGCGCGTCCACCGAAGCGATTCTACGAACGCGCACGGCGCGCTACCCTTGCCACGCGCTTGCGCCGCCTGATCCTCCTCGTCGCCTGTGCGTCGCTCGCCTGGCCTGGCCTGGCTCGAGCCTGGACGAAGCAGGACGTAGCGATTCCCACGAGCGACGGGGTCAAGCTCGCGTCGACGCTGTACCTCCCGGACGGGCAGCCACCCACCGGAGGCTGGCCCGCGATCATGCTTCTCCACGGCCTCGGCGGCGACCGCGAGGACATGAACACGCTCGCCGAGCTGGCGTTTCTGCCGGGAGAGGAGTACGCGGTCTTGACGTTCGACGCTCGGGGCCACGGCAAAACCGGTGGCCTCTTCACCCTCGACGGGCCGCGTGAGGTGGCCGACGTCCGCGAGGCGTTCGCATGGCTCGCCGCTCGCCCCGATATCGCGGACGACCGCATCGGAGCGTGGGGCATCTCCTACGGAGGCGGCGCCGTCTGGAACGCGCTCGCCGCCGGCGTCCCCTTCGCGGCCGCCGAGACGTGTCAAACGTGGACCGACCTCTACTCTGCGCTCTTCCCGCAGAACCTCTCGAAGTCAGGCGCTGTCGCTCGCCTGTTCACCGAGGTCCCAACGGACGCCCTCCCACCCGAGATCGAGCAGTTCCGCGATTGGGCCCTGGCCTCGACGAACCTCCCGGCGCTCCGGGCGTACTCCGCCGCACGCTCCTCGCTCTCGCGCCTCTCATCCGTGAAGACGCCCGTGTTCATGATGCAGGGCCGCCGCGACTCCCTGTTCGGGATCGACCAGGCGACGCGCGCGTACCGGGCGCTCGCTGGCCCGAAAGCGCTGTGGATCGGCAACCACGGTCACGCACCATCGACGTTCCCCGCCGTCGACACGCCTGCGATGTTGATAGCGGGCAGGCGCTGGTTCGACCGCTATCTCCGCGGGCTCCCCGCCGAGGTCGGCCCTCCCGTCCGCGTCGCCCGGCAGGGGCGAACGACAACGCAGTCGTACAGCGGGCTGCCGCCGACGAAGACGGTGGCGTTCGCGCTGGCCGGGCGCACGGAGCTGAAGCAGGCCGGCAAGCTCGTGCGCCGCACGGCACTGACCGCCTCCGCGCTCGAGATCTTCGGTTCCCCGGAGGTGCGGGTAACAGCGACAGCGCGTGGAGGCTGGAGTCGCCTCGTCGCCGTGCTTTCGGCTCGGACGCGCCAGGGCAAAGAGATCGTCGTCTCGGACGGCGGCGTCCCCACTCGATCCGGCTCGCACCCGTACCAGATCCGGCTCGCGAACCAGGCGACCTTCGTCCCGAAGAGCTCCCGCTTCACCGTCACGATCGCGTCCTCCTCCACGGCTCAGGATCGGGCGAACCTGCTCTATCTCGACCTGCCGATGCCGACCGGCGCACGTGTGGCGCTCGGTCCGGTCACACTCCGGGTGCCCGTGTTGAAGAAGGTGATCTCCGGATGACCACGCCGGCGAGGAGGCTCGTGCGGCTCGCGGTAATCGCTGCCGCCGCGGCGCTGGCGATGACGCTTGCAGGCCCGGCGGCCGCCTCCTTTGGGCCGCGCCTCGACGTCTCCGTGCCCAACACGCTTGGCACGACGGGCAAGACGACCATCCACTTCACTGTCGGGTCGACCGACGACACGACTGCGAGGCTCGTCCTGTACGCGCCGACCCGTTTCTCCGTTAACCCGGGAACGCCAGGCACGACGATCGGCACCGCGAAGGCGACGGTCCGGGTCGCCGATCTCGGTGGCGCGACAATCCCTGTGGATGGCGCGATCGAAGTCCGCGACCCGACCGGCGTAGCGGTCATCGGGACGACGCCGGTTCCACTCTCGATGCTTGCGCTCAGCTGCACCGGAACGACGACTCACGCGGCGTACTGGGTGGTCAAGGTCTCCGCGCAGGGCCAGACGGTAGAGCTGGCGGCATTCCTCGACGCGACCGCCGGTCCCGAGGCGTCGCTCGGCTCCTCAAAGCTCACGCTGTGCTTCCCCCCCGACGGTGTCCCTGCCGGGACGCCTGGCCGCTCACCCCTCGGTATCAAGCTCGTGGAAGCCAAGCTGACCTTCCCCGAGACCTTCACGACCTCCTCCGCCGCGGGCAACTGGCCCTGGTGGTCGATCTGGACGCCCTACGCGCCAGGTCTCGGAACGGCGAATCCGAATGGTGCGGTCTCGGCCGTCTCCGTCACCGCGGTGCCGGTGACGCTCTCGCTGAAGGGCACGTATGCGCGAGCGCGGAAGTCCGCGGTGCTAACGGGCCGGTTCGTGAACGGCGGCTACCCGGCCGGTAGCAAGCTGCCGCTGTATGCAGGCCCGAGCAAACGCACGCTCGTGCGCTCGGGCTCAACGGAGGCGATGAACCGTGCGTCCGTGTTCCGCGTCCTGCGACGCATGGCCAGGACGACGTACTACCAGGTGCGCTACGCGACCCCACCGGTCGACGCGCCGGGCTTTTGCGTGTTCGCCCAGCAGCTCGGGGCGCCGAGATGTGTGAGCTCCACCTGGGGCGGCTTCGCCGTCATGAGCAACATTCTCAAGGTGTCCTTCAAGAAGTGACCACCATCCGCATCGGCATCTGCTCGTGGGCGGACGAGGGGATGACGAAGCACTGGTACCCGTCCGCGGTGCGTGGCGCGGCCGAGCGGCTCGGCTACTACGCGCAGCACTACGACGTCGTCGAGGCGGACTCGCCGTTCTACCGGCTGCCCGCGCCCGAGGTGTCGGCGAAGTGGGCCGAGCGGACGCCGGATGACTTCGTGTTCCACGTCGAAGGCGAGCGGCGAGATGACCGGGCACCGTGAGGCGGAGCGCGAGCCTGCGTTCCGCGACTTCCGGGAGGCGCTTGCACCACTCGAGGCGGTCGGGCAAGCTCCGCGGCGTGCTCCTCCAGTACCACCCGCGTGTCAAGAAGTCCCAGGAGGCGCTAGACGAGATCGCCGCCGCACGAGACCTCCTCGACCCGCTCGTGCCGCTCGTCGAGTTCCGCCATCGCTCCTGGCTCGAGGAGGACGAGCGCGTCGACACGCTTCGCTTCCTCGAGCAGCACGGGTGCGCCTACGTCACGGTCGACGCCCCGCGGACGCGCGCGTCGAACGTGATCCCGACCATTCCGGCCGCGACGCATGCCGTCGCCTATGTCCGCTTCCACGGCCGCAATTGGAAGACGTGGAACATCCGCGGCGCGAAGACATCCGCCGAGCGCTTCGACTGGCTCTACTCGGAAAGCGAGCTCGAGGAGTGGGTGGAGCCGCTGACTGCGCTCGCCGGCGAGGCGGAAGAGGTCTACGCGATGTTCAACAACAACCGCGACGACTTCGCGCCGCAGGGAGCGCAGATGCTCCGGCGCCTGCTCGACAGAGCGGGCCTCGACGCGTCCGGCGGGATCGAGCCGGCGAAGCAAGGCCAGCTATCTTTCGACCAGTGAACGTCCTCACGGTCGTGCACGGGGCGAATTGCCCACCCGGTGCGTTTCGCACGGAGCTGGAACGCCGGGGTCACGACGTCGACGAGTGGTCGCTCGCCTGGGGCTCTCCGCCGCCTCGACCGATCGACGACTACGGCGCGGTGATGATCTTTGGCGGCTCGATGCACGCGGACCAGGACGACCACCATCCGTGGCTCCGCGACGAGCAGCTGTTCCTCCAGCGCCTGCTCGACCTGCACATACCGCTGCTCGGCGTCTGTCTCGGCAGCCAGCTGATCGCGAAGGCAGCCCACGCGCCCGTCGGTGCGCTCGAGACGCCTGAGGTCGGCTGGATCGACATCGAGCTGACGGAGGAGGCCGCAGACGACCCGGTGTTCTCGGCGCTTCCCGAGAGGTTCTCTGCCTTCCAGTGGCACTTCTATGGATTCGACGTCCCTGCCGGCGCCGTCGAGCTCGCGCGGAGCGCGAGCTGCGCGCAGATCTTCCGGCTGGGCGACTTCGCCTGGGGGGTGCTGTTCCACCCCGAGATCACCCGGCCGATCCTGGAGACGTGGCTGGCCGAAGCGCCGGACGAGCTTCCGGTCGCCACCGAGGAGTTCCTCGCCGCCTACGACGAACATGCCGAGGAGTGGCAGGCGCTCGGGACGCTGCTCTGCGGCAGCTTCATCGAAGCGGCCGAGCGCGTCGCCGTGCCCGCCTAGCAGATAGACCTAGCGCTCGAGCGGCAGGTCGGCGAAGCGCGACCACTCGTGCCACGAGCCGACGTAGTTCCGCGCCCGGTAGCCGGCTGCGCGAAGCGCAACGGTGGCGAGCGCAGACCGCGATCCGGAGTGGCAGTACGCGACAACGTGTGCGCCTTCGGCCAGGCCGACGATGCTGCGCACTTCGTCCGGCGGCCGCGGGATGCCCGGGCCTGCGAACAACGTCGAGACCTCGACGTTCAGCGCGCCGGGGATATGGCCCTGCCGTGGATCGCAGGGCGCGCCGTTCCGTCCTCCGTATTCCTCCGGTCGCCTGACGTCGACGATCGCGAGCTCCGGGTCCGAGAGCCGGGCCTCGATCTCGACGCGCGTCGGCACGGCGTCGAGACGGGGCTCGAGCTCGACGCGGCTCTTCTCGAGCACGACAGAGCCCGTCTCGAGCTCCCCGTCCCAGCCTGCGATCCCGCCGGTCAGTACCGCAACGTGCGGGTGGCCGGCGAGCTCGATCACCTGCGCCGCAGACGCGGCCGACACGCAGCGGCCATCGTCGTAGACGACGAGCCGTTCGTCGCCCGTGATCCCGTGGCGACGAAGGCGAAGGCCTGCTTCGACCGCGAACGCCCGGACCAACTCCTCGTCCGTGAACTGTCCCGGCGAGCCGACGACGAGCGGGATCGCTCCAGGCAGATGGCTGCGCGCGTGCGCGTTCGGGCCGCGGACGTCCGCGATGACGAGGCCGTCTTCACCGAGGTGTTCCGCGAGCCAGCGCCCGTCGACGACGAGAGGCAGCTCGCTCCCGCTCGTCACGCGACCATCGCCGAGACGATGTTCAGCTCGGCGGCGATCGCCGGCCGCTCGGCCAGCCGATCGAGCCAGTTCGTGACCGCCGGGTACCGACCCAGGTCGAGATCGAGATACGCCTGCGCCCGCGGCAGCCAGGGGTACCAGGCGATGTCCGCGAAGCCGTACTCGGCGCCGTTGAGGTAAGGCCGCGCCGCGAGCGTCGCGTCGAGCGCGTCGAGGTTGCGGGTCAGCCGCTCGTCAGCGCCCTCGTGTCCGCGGCGGGCGGCGTAGTACGCGTTCGTGAAGGCCGTGTCGTGGTTCCAGACGTACAGCCGCGCCGAGGGCGCGGTCGAGCGGGTCCGCCGGTAGGAGCGGCGGCTCCGGGTAGCGCTCCTCGAGCAGCTCCATGATCACCGCCGACTCGGGGACGCAGACGTCGTCCTCCTCGAGCACGGGCACCTTCCCGACCGGATTCTTCTCGTAGAGCCACGCAGGACGATCGGAGAGATCGACCTCGACGACCTCGTACGGCACGCCCTTCTCCGCGAGCGCGATCCGCACGCGCGCGCAGTAGGGGCAGCGGTCGGCGTCGTAGAGCGTGATCACGGCACCGGTACCCCTAGCACGTCCGCCACCTCTCGGAACAGCTGATCCGCCGGCGGCAGGTCGGCAACGGAGCTCGCCGTCCGTGCGACTGTGCGTACCCGTCCGGCGTCCGCGCCCGTCAGGCGGTGTGCGACCGTCGGGTTCGCGTTGAGCGCCACGACGTCTCCGGGTGGGAGCGGGCCGTCGTACTCGGGCAGTGATGCGTACTCGTCGGCGATCGAGCCGCGCTCGAAGAGGATGTAGCGGACGACGGCGCCCTGCTCGAGGCCGAGCGCGAGCACGACTCCTCCGGTTCGATAGGAAAGCTCCTGCGCGAGTCGACGGAGGAGCTGAGGGTCGGCGCTGCAGAGCTCGTCGTCGACCGCGACCCAGCCGTTCTTCGGCGCGTGGACGTCTGTCCGCGACGACGATCCGAGCCGGGGGACGAACGTGCGCACCGCCCGGTCGACCATCTGCTCGTCGTCCGTCTGCGCGAACACGAGCCCGCGCGACGGCGGCTGGCCGTCACGCGACAGCCGCTCGTCGAGCTCGCCGACCGCCGACGCCAGGGTCAGCTTGCTCTCGCGGAATCCCCAGCGCTCGTAGACAGCCCGCGCTTCGGCGTTCGACGCCTGAACCTCGAGCTCGACCACCTCCGCCCCGTCCGCGCGCAGCTGGGCCGCAGCCTCCCGGGCAAGAGTGCCGGCCACGCCGCCGCGGCGTGATCCGGGGACGACGTAGAGATCGCTGATCCAGCCGAGCTTCGCACCACGCATGCGGGCGAGGACGAACCCGATCGGCTCGTCGTTCTCCTCCGCGATCAGCGCCACGTGAGATTCGACGTACTCGGCGATCTCCGAGAGCTCCTGCGCCTCGTCGACCTCCTCGTACGCCGGCCGTGGCCACTCGCCCTCGAACGCACGCCAGAGCGCGGACAGGATCTCGAGGTCGTCCTTCGTCGCGGGCCGAATGCTCGTCATGCCGTCAGCTTACGGGCGCGAGAGCGCAGCGACGACGTCGAGGAAGGTGTCGAAAGGCTCGTACGGCTCGCCGATCTCGTCGAGGTATCGCGCAAGGCCTCGGGTCGCAAACACGCGGTCCGAGGCGAGCGCAGCGCAACGGTCGGAGATCCCGTCTCCCACGTAGACGACCTTGTGACCTTCCGGCAGGCTCGCGCGCTTGCACGGCTCGCCGCACACCGCGCAGACCGCATCGTCCCGCCACTGAACGCGCCAGCCGTCTGGCCGCGCATCGACCGAGTTGGCGACGATCTCGAGATCGCCGAGACCGACGCTCTCGAGCACGGGCCCGATCGTCTCGACGAACCCGCTCGAGAGCACGCGGACCTTCCAGCCGCGCTCGCGCGCGAAAGCGACGAGCTCCGAGAGGCCCGCGCGCAATCTCGACCGCTCGAGCACCCACGCAACGACCTCGTCGATCGGCGCTGTGACCGGTGCGAACTCCCGCGTGATCTCCTGCTGGAGCGTGATCTGGCCCTCGCGGAGCGCGTCCTCGACCTCGTGCACGACGTCGGGGTCGCCGAAGCGCCGCGACATCTGCTGCAACACGTCCTCCTCGGTGATCGTTCCGTCGAAGTCGAGAACGACCGCGGTGGGAGACATCACGTACCGCGAGCGCCGATCGTGTTCCGCAGCACGCCGATCCCCTCGATCTCGAGCTCGACGACGTCGCCGGGCTGGAGCCAGCGTCCGTGGCCGGCCTCGAGGATGCAGCCGGACCCGACCGTGCCCGAGCCCAGCACGTCACCCGGCAGCAGCCGCGTGTTCTTCGCCGCCTGAGCGACGATCGCCGCCCAGGAGTGGTGCATGTCGCGCGCGTTCCCTCGCGAGCACTCGTCGCCGTTCACCCTCGCCACCATCTCTGCGCTCGTACCGTCGATCTCGTCGGTGGTGACGAGGAATGGCCCGAGGCTCGTCGCGAAGTCCTTCCCCTTCGCCGGCCCCAGCCCGACGGCCATCTCGGCGCGCTGGAGATCCCGCGCCGACCAGTCGTTCATGATCGTGAACCCGGCGATACGACCCTCGTCGCCGATCACGGCCGCGAGCTCGAGCTCGTAGTCGAGCTCCTCCGAGCCCTCGGGATACGGGATCTCCGCCTCCGGGCCGTAGATCGCGGACGGATTGGAGAAGTAGAAGACGGGGATCTCGTACCACTCGGGAGGAGGCGGGCCTGCGCCCCGGAGATCGCGTGCTCGCTGGACGTGTTGCTCAAAGGCATAGAAGTCGCGGACCGAGGGCGGTCGCTGCACCGGTGCGAGCAGGTGGACGTCCTCGAGGCGGTACTCCGCGTGGTCGCGCGCCGTCCCTCCACCCGTAAAGAACGCCTGCAGCGTCTGCGCGGCGAGCTGAATCACGCGGTCGCCCTCGATGCGGCCCGGCCACCCGCGCGGCAGGTCCCGGTCCTTCGGGCTGAACATGCAGAGCTTCACGGTGGAACCCTATGCCGCCGGTTGAGGGGGTCGCCGGTTGAGGGGTCGCGCGCTCAGGGCTCCGTGTGCACGTGCACGTCGGCGATGTCCGGCCGCTCGCGCCGGATCCGCTCCTCGACCGCGCTTGCCATGCGATGGGCCTCGGCCAGCTCGGTGCGCGGGTCGAGCCCCAGCGTGAGGAAGACGAGCAACCCGTCCTCCGTGGCGAGCACGCGAAGGGCGCGCGGCGATGTGCCGGTCTCCTCACGGACGATGCGCAGCACCGATTCCGCGTCCTGCTCGACCTCCCCCGCGCCCGGACGCCAGCCGTCCGCCGCTTCGGCGAGTGGTTCGAGATGCGTCTGCACGGCCGAGGCTTCCGGCACGGAGTCGAGGATCGAGCGCTCCACCTGCTCCGCTACCGCGTGCGCGTTATCGAGGCTGAGCGTGCCCGGAAGCTTGAGGTGGAGTGAGATCTCCGTCCGGCCGTCGACGGTCAGCACGTTGACGTTGTGCACTTCGCGGACGTTCGGCACGTGGAGCGCCGCGTCCTGGGCCCGCTCACGGATCTCCGCGTCCTCCGCAGCCTGCGGCTCGACGTGGACGACGACATCGGACTCGGGGAGCGCGCGGCGCACGGCCTCCTCCACGTCGTTCGCCGCTGCGTGACCCTGCGCGACGGCCGCGCCGGGCGTGACCCCAATGACGACGTCGACGAAGTGCCGCCCTGCCGCCTGCCGCAGTCGCAGCCGGCGCAGGGAGACACCGGGTACCTGCTCGCGGATCGCCTGGCGCGCGGCGGCGGTCGCGTCGGCCGGCGCGCGATCCATAAGCACGTCGACGTTTCGCCGGATCAGCCTGATCGCCGTGGTGACGACTAGGACGGCGACGAAGAGCGCCGCCATCGAGTCGCCCTGCGGCCAGCCGAGGGCTGCCGCAGTCAGCCCGGCGAAGACGGCAACCGTTCCCATCAGATCGCTTCCGAAGTGGAGTGCGTTCGAAAGCAGCGCGGCACTCGAATAACGCCTCGCCGATCGCAACGAGACGGCCGTCCGCGAGACGTCGATGACGATCACCGCCAGCACGACCACGAACGCCCACCAGGTGGCGTCGACCTCCGTCTCGATCACGCCTGTCAGGCGGAGGATCGCGAACACCGCCACGCCGATCGACACGAGGACGAGCGCGGCCGCCTCGGCGAGCGCAGCCAGGTGCTCGGCCTTCCCGTGGCCGTACGGGTGACCGCGATCTGCGGGCCGCGTCGCGACGCCGACCGCAAAGAAGGTCAGCAGCGCGGCAATCAGGTCCGTGCCGGAGTGGACCGCTTCGGAGATCAGGCCGAGGCTGCCGCTCGCCAGGCCCGTGGTCAGCTTGAGCGCGATCAGCGCGCAGGCGGCGCCAACCGAGACGAGCGCTGTCCGCCGCTGCGGCGCCATGAGGGAAGGCTACGGCGTCACGTAGTCGCCGCGTAGAGCGCCCAGCGGTCGGGGACGCCCTTTAGCTCGTGCTCGCCTCGCTCTTCGAAGGAGATCCCGGATCCGGCGACAAGATCGCGCACGGTGCGAGTGACGAGCACTTCCCCGGGCGCGGCGAGGGCCGAGACGCGTGCACCGATGTGGACCGCTATGCCCGCCACGTCGTCTCCCCGCTTCGTCACCTCGCCGGCATGGAGGCCCGTGCGAACCTCCAGCCCGATCCGCGCAAGCTGGTCGCGAACGTCCCAGGCACAACGGATCGCCCGCGCAGGACCGTCGAACGTCGCCAGGATCCCGTCGCCGGCGGTGTTGCTGAGCGCACCCGTATAGCGCGCGAGCCCGTCGCGCACCGTCTGCTCGAAGAGATCGAGCGCGCGACGCCAGTCGTCGTCGCCGAGCTCGCTCACCCGCTCGGTGGAGCTGACGACGTCCATGAACAGCACGGTCGCGAGCACGCGATCCGTGTCCTGGACCTCCGGCCGTTCGCCCGTGACGAACTCCTCGATCGCCGCAACGAGATCCGGTTCGGGCAACGGCCAGTGGTCCGGGCTCTCCCGCTCGACCAGCGTCGCGTTGCGTATGTGCTCGGCGAGGTAGCGGCCGTGACCGACACGGACGAAGTCGTTGTCGCGGTTATGGACGACGAGGGTCGGCACGTCGACGAGGGGCAACAGCTCGCGCACGTCGAGCTCGAGCGTCGACTCCGCCCTCGCGCGTGCCATGCTCGGCGTCGCGCCGTAGCGTTCCAGCCTCGCCCACCAATCCGCGACGCCCGGCCGATCGGCGACCGACGGGCCGAGCACAGAGGCAAGCGTGCCCCGGCCCCATTGCGATTCCACGAGGTCGAGGTACTGCTCTTGGGTGCGTTGGGGCATTCCGACGGGGTAGTCGTCCGCTCGAGCGAAACGCGCGAAGCCGTTGACGAGCACGAGCGACGTCACGCGCTCGCGGTGCGTGGCCGCAGCCATCACCGCCATCTGCGCTGCCTGGCCCTGGGCCAGCAACGTCGCGCGCTCAGACCCAGCGGCGTCCATCACCGTGAGCAGGTCTCCCATCCATGACTCGATGGGGCTGATGCCCTCCGCGACCCGGCCGGACATTCCGATCCCTCGCATGTCGAACCACAGCAGGCGCGAGAAGCGCGCGATCGCCGCGATGAACTCGCTGAACAGCGGCTGGGAGGCGACCTCTTCGAGATGGCTGCCCCAGTCGAGGATGAGGATCACGTCGCGCGGCCCGTCGCCGATCACCTGATAGGCGATGTCCGCGTCGCCGCTGCGCGCGTACTGCGTCTCCGCCAGCGCCACGAGGAGCTAAAGATTGCCTCGCAAGGCCTGCTCGCGCTCGATCGCCTCGAACAGCGCCTTGAAGTTGCCTTGCCCGAAGCCGCGCGCCCCGTGCCGCTCGATCACCTCGAAGAAGAGCGTCGGCCGGTCCTCGACGGGCTTCGTGAAGATCTGGAGCAGGTAGCCGTCCTCATCGCGGTCGGCGAGGATCTTGAGCCGCCGAAGCTCCGCCCAGCTCTCGTCGATCTCGCCGACCCGATCGGCGACGTCGTCGTAGTACGACTCCGGCGTGTCGAGGAAGCGCACGCCACGCTGCTTGAGCGCGTCGACGGTGGCAACGATGTCGGCTGAGAGAAGCGCGATGTGCTGGACGCCCGGGCCGCCGAAGAAGTCGAGGTACTCCTCGATCTGGCTCTTCCGTCGCCCCTCGGCCGGCTCGTTGATCGGGAACTTGATCTTCCCGTGGCCCCCCGTCATCACCTTCGACATCAGCGCGGAGTACTCGGTGGAGATGTCCTCGTCCGAGAAGTGGATCATCTCGGTCATGCCCATCGTCTTCTCGTAGTACTCGACCCAATGGTTCATACGGCCGAGCTCAACGTTGCCGACGACATGGTCGATCGCCCGCAGGCCGACGTCGCCTCGGGTCGAGCCGTTGCTCGCGAGCGAGACGTACCCGGGGAGATACGTGCCCGTGTACTCCGACCGGTCGACGAACGTGTGGATGGTCTCGCCGTACGTCGCGATCGTGGCCATGGCGACGCGGCCGTCTTCGTCCTCCACGGAGCTCGGCTCGTGCACGGAGACGCCGCCGCGCTGGATCGCCTGGCGGTACGCCTCGACCGCGTCGGGCACGGTCAGCGCGACATCCTTCACGCCGTCGCCGTGCGCGTGCGCGTAGCGGGCGATCTCGCTGTCGGCGCGGAGCCCGCTCGTCACGACGAGCCGGATGTGACTCTGGTCGAGGACGTAGGAGGCGCGGTCGCGAACGCCCGTCTCCGGGCCGGCATAGGCCACGGGCGTGAAGCCGAACGCCGTCTCGTAGAAATGCGCCGCCTGCTTAGCGTTCCCGACCCAGAGCTCGATGTGGTCCCAGCCCTCGATCGGCATGAAGTCCTGCTCGGGCGCCACGGCTCAATCCTACTCCGCCGTCGCGGGCGGAGTCGATCGCGGGCCGGCGAGGAAGATCGCCGCCGCGATCAGCGCACCGCCGAAGAGCTCCGAGACGGTGAGCGGCTCCGAGAGCAGGACGACGGCGAACAGCGCGCCGAGGAACGGCTGGAGGTTCGAGAACAGTGTCGCCCGCCCCGGGCCGACGCGGTGCACGGCCGTGAACCAGAGGACGTTCGTCAAGATCAGCGGTCCGACGATCGCAAATGCGAGGCCCGCCCACACGAGCCAGTCGAGATCCCACTCCTGATTCGACAGCTGCTTGCTCGCGAGCAGCACGAGCGGAAGCCACATCAGCACGAGAACAGCCGTCGAGATGCGGTAAGGCGAGTACTCCCGCATGAGGGGCGCGATCGCGACCGAGTAGGCGGCCCAGGTCGCTGACATGCCCATCGCGACGAGGACACCACCGAGCTCCCCCGTGAACGAGCTGCCTGCGCCGACGGCGACAAGAGCGACGCCACCGAAGGAGACGCCTGCGGCGAGCCAGAAGCGGCGCGTCGGATGCTCGATCCCCGTGAGCGACGAGAAGAGCCCAGTGAAGATCGGCATCGTCCCGAGGATCAGCGCGACCGTCGTAGCGTTGGCGAGGCGCAGCGAGTAGACGAGACAGACCTGGTTCGCGAGCAGCATCGCGGCGGCAATGCCCACGGTCACGAGCTGACGCCGCCCGCCGATCCGGAACGACCGCTCGAGGACGTACGTGATCGCCGCAAAGATCGCCGTCGCGATCCCGTAGCGCACGGCTGCGTACGCGAGGGGCTGCAGGCCGTGCGTGAGGATGTACTTCGTGACCGTGATGTTGAGCGACCAGATGACGACGGTCAGCAGCAGCAGACCGTCGGTGGAGCTGAACCGGCGCCGCATGTTTCGACCCTATCCGTCGACTAGGCTTTCGCCGTGGCCGACGCGACGGTGCAGGAGATCGACCGCCTCGTCGGCGCGGCGACGCCGCATTTCGCATACCAGCTTCGCGCGCGCGTCCTCGAGCTGGTCGAGGATCTGCCCGCCGATCACCCGACGCGGCGCTACGGCGAGGAGCAGATGGCGCTGCTCGACCGGCTCGGCCACGCGTCGTCGAAGGCGGCGGAAGGAGAGCCCGAGCCCAGAAGCCGCATCGGCTGGCCGGAGATTCCGTCGTCCGCGCCGGCCTCCGCACCCCTTCCGAAGCGCCGATGACGCAGCCCTTCGAGGGCAAGTCCGTCCTCGTCACGGGAGGCTCGCGAGGCATCGGCCGGGCGATCGCGACCCGCTTCGCGAAGGAGGGCGCCGCGAGAGTCGCGATCGGTTATCTCCGGAACGACAGAGCAGCCGAAGAAGCCGCGGCCGAGATCGAGGAGCTGGGCACGCGAGTGACGCTCGTCCGCGGGAACGTCTCGTCCGCGAAGGTCGCCGACCAGGTGGCGGCTCTCGGTCCGCTCGACGTCCTTGTCCACAACGCGGCCACAGGAGTCGCGCGACCCGCGCTCGAGACGGAGGACAAGCACTTCGACTGGACGATGAGCGCGAACGCCCGCGCGCTCATCGCGCTCGCCCGGGTGGCTGTCCCTGCGATGCCCGAACGCAGCTCGATCGTCGCGCTCTCCAGCCTCGGTTCGGAGCGCGTTCTCGACAACTACGTCCTGGTCGGCGCCTCGAAGGCGGCTCTCGAGGCGATCGTCCGCTACCTCGCCGTCGAGCTCGCGCCGCGAGGCATCCGCGTCAATGCGGTGTCCGCAGGCGTCGTCGAGACCGACGCGCTCGACGCGTTCCCGAACAGGGAGGAGATGCTCTCGTGGTCGGCGGCGCGAACGCCGGCGGGCAAGCTCGTTACGCCGGAGGACGTCGCAGCTGCGGTCTCGTTCCTCTGCGCACCCGGGGCGGAGATGATCCGGGGCCAGATCCTCGTCGTTGACGGGGGATTCTCACTCCTCGCCTGAGAACGCGACAGTCCTAGCTCTCGCGCATGAAGCCCTGCCGGGCGGCCGACACCAGTGCCACCGCCTCGGGGAAGAGCACCCGCATCGCGTCGCGAAGGGCGATCGCCTGCTCGTCTACGGATCCGGTCGGGTCCACCCGGCGGAGCGCTGCCGCCGTCAGGTCGACCGCCGTATTGAGCGTCAGCGTCGCGAACTGCTCACGCTGTGCGTCGGCGACCGACTCCGCCTGCTGCTCCGCGAACTCGCGCAACCCACGCAGGAGATCTTCGGGATCGCCGCCGAACGGGAAGCTGAAGCTGCCTTCTTCCATGCTGGCAGAGTATCCACCGTCGCTCAGCCGAGCGGGACTTTGTAGCTCCCGTCGACCTCCGCTGCGAGCCCTTCGACCGCTGTCGCTCCCTGCTTCATCGCTTCGGCGAACGGCGAGGAGCCGACCTCACCGAGCTCCTGCTCGAAGCGGCGCGTGGCGAGCCCGATGCGGTCGAGGTAGACGGGCGAGGCAACGCGTGGAGGTGCGACGAGGATCGCGCGCAGCTCGCCCAGCGCCGCCAGCGCGTCCGCGACTAGCTCGGAACCCTCCGTCTCCGCAAGCTCCGTAAGTCGTGCCTCGAGGCCGTCGACGTCACCGCCGGCCGCGCTCTCTTCCGCGAGCTCGCAGAGGGCGGCGATCGTCACGGCATCGTGAACGAGGGCCCGATCCGAGATCACGCTGCCCAAAGCGTCGAGCGCAATCCAACTCCGGCGATCCGCATCGGCCGAGAACGCGCAGAGGTACACGCGTGTCCCGTCGGCGGGCTCGGCGGGGATCACGACGACGAGCTCCTCTCCCTCGTCCGCGTGCTCGCGCGCCACGTCGGCGATCTGTTCGAGCTCGTCGCCGAGGGGCACATAAGGAGCTTAGACTCGAGCCGTGGTCGTGGACTCCGAGCGACAGAGCCACGCGCTTGCGCTCTTCGAACCGCTCGGCCCGACATACGAGCGCGTCGGGCGGGCTGCTCTCGTTCGGCGAGGATCCACGCTGGCGGCGATTCCTCGTCGACAGGGTCACGGCTGGCCCCGGAGACACGGTGCTCGACGTCGCAACCGGCACCGGCGCCGTGGCGCGCGAGCTCGTTCGCCGCCACGGCTGTCGCGTAGTCGGCCTCGACCAGAGCGCGGCGATGCTCGAAGAAGCGCGGCGGACGCTTCCGCCCAGGGTGGAGCTCGTGCTGGGGGAGGCGCAGTCGCTTCCGTTCGACGAAGCCTCCTTCGACGGGCTGACGTTCACCTACCTCCTCCGCTACATCGACGATCCAGCCACGACGCTGCACGAGCTCGCCCGCGTCGTGAAGCCCGGTGGGACGATCGCCAGCCTCGAGTTCGGCGTGCCGGAGAACGCCGCCGCCCGTGTCGTGTGGGACGCGTACGTCGGTGTCGGCCTGCCGCTCGCGGGACGGGCGGTCGGGCGCGGGTGGGAGGAGGTCGGGCGGTTCCTCAGCACGAGCATCGAGTCGTTCTGGGAGCGCTACCCCCTGGAAGCGCAGCTCGCATGGTGGGAAGAGGCGGGGATTGCGGACGTCTACGTCCGACGCCTCACGTTCGGCGCCGGTGTCGTCGTCTGGGGTCGCCGGGCGTGAGAGACAACCCTCGGCCGGCGTTCTATGCCCTCCCGGCGGGCGGCTGGCGGGACTACGTCACGCTGCTGCACGTCCCGTACACGCTCTGGCATCTGAGCTACGTCGTGATCGGCGCCGCCCTGGCTCCGGCATGGCTGCCCGGCCGCCTCGTCGTCGCGCTCGTCGCGTTCTTCCTCGCGCTCGGCATCGGCGCGCATGCGCTGGACGAGCTCCAGGGGCGGCCGCTCGCGACGCACATTCCCGCGTCGGTCCTCTGGGGCCTCGCGGCGGCATCGGTAGCCGGCGCGATCGCGATCGGCGTCCTCGCGGCGCTCGCGTGGACTCCGTGGCTGCTCGCCTTCGTTGCCTTCGGCGGCTTCATCGTCGTCGCATACAACCTGGAACTCTTCGGCGGGATGTTTCACGGCGACGCCTGGTTCGCGGTCGGCTGGGGCGCGCTTCCCGTGCTCGCGGCGTACCTGGCCGCGGCCGAGCGGCTCTCCTGGGCCGCGGCAACTGCGGCGATCTTCGCCGCTTCCCTGAGCTACGCACAGCGGTGCCTCTCGACACCGGTACGGCGGCTGCGCAGGGAGGTGCATCACGTCTCGGGCACACTCGAGCTCGCCGGCTCGCGCGAGCTTCCGATCACCCGTGAGGTCTTGACGCAGCCTTCAGAGCTCGCCCTGCGCGCCATGACCGTCGCGACGATCGCCATCTCGGTCGCGCTCGTGCTCACCCGGGTCTGACTACGATGGAGCCGTGCTGCGGCGCTCGCGATCGGACACGGCTCTCGAGGAAGAGCGAGCACGGCTGGCGAGCCTCCTCGACGATGAATACCAGGAGCGGACAGCAGAGCTGAAGCGGCAGCTGGCCGTGGCGAGGTCCGAGCTGACCGCTGCGCTCACGGAGGAGGCTAGGCGGCTCGCGGAGGAGCGCCGGGGCGAATTCGCCGAGCGCGAGCGCGACGCTGCCGCGGAGTACTCGATGCGCCTCGTCCAGGTACAGAAGCGCGTGGAGGACCGGCTCACGGCGTGGACGCAGGACCTCGAGCGGACAACCGGTCAGGTCGAAGCTCAGGTGACACAGCTGGAGGCCAGGCAGAAGGAGCGGCTCGCGCAACTCGAGCGCTCTCTCGCAGGAAGCCGACGCGTTCCGGTCCGAGGCGGACGACCAGCGAATCGCGGTCGCGCGCCTTCGCGACGAGATCCAGCACAGTGCGTCCGAAGCGGTGCAGACGGCCACGGCAGAGCTCGAGCAGATGGCGGCTGAGCGCCGGCGCGCGCTGCACGAGGTCGGCGAGCGCCTGCGAAGACGTGAGCGGGAGCTCCGTGAGCAGATCGATCGCGAGGAGGCCGACGCAGCCCAGAGACTCGCTGCGAGCTTTGCCGACGTGGAACGACGCCAGGCGGAACGTCTCGCGCGGTCGCTCGAACGCGAGGCGAACCGCATCGTCGAGACCGCGACGGTCGAGTTCGACGCCGCCGTCCGGGCGGCGCGGGAAGAGGCCGCGCGTCGCCTTTCGCGCGAGCTCGACCGGGCAGTCGAGGCGTTCGCGCGGGAGAGCCCAAGGGTGTTCCAGGAAGTCGCTTCGCGGCAGAGCTCGTCGGACGGCGAGTCATAGAGTCGCACGACGCCCGCAGGATTGCGCCCGATTGGCGCCCGTTGCCGTTCGTAAATGTTCCGTAATCGTTTCCAACTTCCCCCAGAAGGGTTCGTCTTTGTGAGCACGAACCGGGAACGCGTGAGTGAGATGACCCAGACGATCGAGACCGATTACAGCGAGCGACTGAAGGTCGAGAGCTGGCGCCTGCACGTGCTGATCGAGGCCGGCTATCCGCTCCCGCTCGCCGAGCGCCTCGCCCACTCGCAGGCCGATCTCCACCAGGCCGTCGAGCTCGTTCAAGCCGGCTGCCAGCCCGAGTTGGCGACGGAAATACTCCTCTGACGCAATAGCGCAGCCGAGCGGCGCGTACCATCGCCCTGTGGCGAAGGTCGAGGCGATCGACTACGGCGACCGGTCCGTCTATCCCGTTTCGGCGTTCGTGCACGGCGTGGCGGGGTATCTCGAACGGCTGCCGTCGGTGTGGGTGGAAGGCGAGATCTCGGAGCTTCGCCGCCAGGATCGCTGGCAGCAGGTGTTCTTCACGCTCCGCGACATCGCCGGCCCCGACTGCATCCAGGCGGCCATGGCCCGTGGGCCGTTCGATGCGCTCGACCTCGGGCTCAAGAGCGGTGAACGCGTGCACGTTTACGGCCGCGCGGAGCTCTGGCAGCGTACGGGCGAGTTTCGGTTGAAGGCGCTGACGATCGAGCGCTTCGGGCAGGGCGATCATCTGGCGGCGCTCGAACGGCTAAGGCGGAAGCTCGCCGCCGAGGGCTTGTTCGCCGCGGAGCGCAAGCGGCCGCTCCCCCGCCTCCCACGCCGGATCGGTCTCGTCACCGGCAACGACGCGGCCGCCAAGCGCGACGTGATCACGGCCGTGACCGCACGCTTCCCCCCCGCGCGCCTGCTCGTCGCCGAGACGCTTGTCCAGGGACCGCGAGCAGCAGGCTCCGTCGTCGACGCACTCCGCACCGTCGGCGCGGAGCCCGGCGTCGACGTGATCATCCTCAGCCGCGGCGGTGGCAGCTTCGAGGATCTCCTTCCATTTAGCGACGAGCCGCTCGTGCGCGCCGTTGCAGCGAGCCCCGTGCCCGTCGTCTCCGCGATCGGCCATGAGCAGGACACCCCCCTTTGCGATCTCGCCGCCGACGTGCGCGCTGCGACGCCGACGGCGGCGGCACGGCTCGTCGTCCCGGACCTCGACGAGCTGATCGCGTCGCTCGACCGAGCGCGCGGATCGATGCAACGAAGCGTCCGCCTCATGGTCGGCCGGCGCAACGAGCTCCTCGCTCGCGATGCCGACCGGCTCCGGCGCGCAGGACGGCTGCTCGTGGAGCGGCGACGTGGCCAGCTCCAAGAGCTCGACCGTGGTCTCCGAGCTCTATCGCCCCGGGCCACCCTCTCCCGCGGCTACGCGATCGTCCGCGCGCGAGACCGCGTTGTGCGGAGCTCCGGCGACGTCGCCGTCTCTGACCGGGTCGACGTCGAGCTGTCAGAGGGATCGTTCGCGGCGCTGGTCGAGGAGGTGGCGTCGTGAGCGCCGAGGAGCTCTCCTTCGAGGCCGCCGAACGAGAGCTGCGCACGATCATCGAGCGTCTCGAGTCCGGAAACGTCGACGTCGACGAGGCGATCGCGCTCTGGGAGCGCGGCGAGGCGCTGTACGGGATCTGCCGCGCGCGTCTCGAGGCGGCCGAGGGCAGGGTGGACGAGCTCGAGAAACGCGTGCAGGCCGCCGAGCCTTCTGCGTAGAATCCCGCCATGAGCGCCCCAACCGAACTTCTCAAACAGGTCCGGCTCTTCCACAACGTCGAGCCGAAGGCCCTTGACAACATCGCGAAGTCCTTCAAGGAGCGAACGTTCACAGCCGGCGACGTCATCGCCCAGGAGGGATCGCAGGGCATCGGTTTCTTCGTCGTCGAGTCGGGCACGGCGAGAGCCAAACACGGCGACCTCGAGATCGCCACGCTCGGTCCCGGCTCGTCGTTCGGGGAGGTCGCGCTCGTCGACGAGGGCACCCGCTCCGCGACGGTGATCGCCGAGACCGAGCTCAAGTGCTGGGGCCTCTCGGCGTGGGAGTTCCGGCCGATCGCCGAGACGAACGCGACCGTCGCTTGGAACCTCGCCACGGTTCTGGCGGGCTACGTCCGCCTCGCGACGCGCGAGCTCGACGACCACGTCTAGCCGCTAGCTGCTCAACACCTCCGCCGGTTCGGGCTCCTCGACCTTTTCTTCCGCGGGTCTTTCGTCGAGGCTGCCTTCGCCTTCGTCCTCCTCGAGCGCATCCACCGCCGGCGGCATGCGGCGCAACGTGGCGTAGGAGAGGCCCTCGCGGCCGAGGAAGAGCAGCCCGAAGCCGATGCCGACCGACGCCTCGATCGCCTGCAGGCCAAGTCCGAACGCAAACCCCTGTGCGTATGGAACGCCGTAGCCGACGAGCGGCGTTGCGATCGCCACCTGGAGCAAGCCGACGTTGCCCGGCCACAGCGGGATGATCGCCGCGAGGTTCATCAGCACGAGCACGAGCCCGGCCGCCGAGAGGTCGAGGTCAATCGAGAACGCCTCCATCGTCGCCCAGACCGCGAACAGCTGGCAGATCCAGCCGATGAACTGGAACCCGATCGCCGTGACGGCGGAGACGGGTTGACGCATGACTCCGAGCCCGTGGCGCGCCATGGTCACGACCCTGCGGGTGGCGTGAACGCTGTCGACGTGATGGCTCCGCTGGTGGTGGCGCGCGCTCATGAACGCGATCACGAGCAGGACGGCGCCGATCGAGAAGAGGATGATCAAGCTCGTCACAGCCCAGTGCGGGATCTCGGCCGTTGCGAGCACCCAGATGACGAGGAACGCCGCAGGCACGAAGTCGAACACTCGGTGCGCGAAGACCGTGCCGACGAGCGTCGCCCAAGCGCCCTTCAGCCGCGGCATGTGGCGCGTGAGCACGGCGACCCGCGCCAGCTCCCCGACCCGCCCGGGCATGGTCGCGTTCGCGAGCAACCCGATCGAGAACGCGGAGAAGACGTGCATGAAGCGCGGATGGGGCGGCGGCACCGCCTGGTCGATGATCGTGTTCCACGACAGTGAGCGAGACAGCACGGACAAGAGGTTGAGCCCGATGGCGACCACGATCCATTCCCACTCGACGGCGCGGAAAGCGTCCGCGACCTGTCCCCACTCCGGGCCGCCGAAGTAGACCGCCGCAGCCGCGCCCGCGAGCAGGGCGGCGACGGCGCCGATCCGCACCCACGGGTTGCGGGACAGCCGCCGCAGAGCCTGCATCAGGTGACCGCCGTGCTCCTGCCGGCCCGGTCGAGCACGAGCTCATAGATCTCGACGAGGCGCCGACCGATCGCGTCCCAGGAGTAGCGGTCGAGCGCCACCTCCCGGGCAGCCGCGCCGAGCCGCGCCCGTCGCTCCTCGTCCCCGAGTAGCGACACGACGGCATCCTCGAGCGCCCCGCCGTCTCCGGGAGGAACCAGCACGCCGATACCTTCCGTCATCACGTCTCTGTACCCCGGAATGTCCGACGCCACGACCGGCACGGCGCAGGCGAAGGCGCGCGTGAGCACCATCCCGAAGCTCTCCATGCCGATCGAAGGCGCTACGAGGAGCTTTGCCCGGAGCAGCTCGTCGGTCAACGCGTCCTGGCTGAGGAAGCCCAGCATGTCGATGCCCGTGTCCGGCAGCCGTTCGCGCGAGAGAAGGAGACGTACGGCGAGCGGGTCGGCGCCGACGACACGCAGGCGGGCGCCCGTCCGCGCGTGGATGTCAGCCCAGGCGCCGAGAAGCACGGACAGCCCCTTGCGCGGATCGTGGCGGCCGATGAAGACGACGTTCTCCTGACGAGACGCCGGCGTCGGCATGCGACGGGATCAGCGCGCCGTTCGGGATCACGTCGTACTCGCCGGGTAGCCAGCGCGCCGCCGAAATGCGCGCCTGCTCCGAGACGGCGATCCTGTAGTCGATCCGGTTCATCAGGAAGCCCCAGCCCGCTCGGCCGGGGCTGTACCAGCTTGAGCTCGCCGGAGGCATGGAACGTCGCCACCACAGGGCACTCGGCGGCTGCGAGCGCCGCGACGCAGATGGCAGGCGTCATCGGCTCGTGAAGGTGGAGGATGTCGAAGCGCTCGCGAGCGAGTGCCGTCCGCACCTTTCGCCGAACTCTCGCCGTCAGCACGATGTTCGGTAGCGATCCGTTGGCGGGCACGATCACGGAACGTCCGACAGGGATCACATCGTCGGGCGGATCGTCGTGACGGCCATAGCGCGGGTGGAGCGCCCGCGTGAACGTCCCCGGGGGATCGTTGCCGATCACCGTTCGGACGTCGAGGCCGAGCGAGCGCAGTGCCGCGGACTGAAGCTCCGCGTGCTCGTTCACCCCACCGGAGAACGACCACGAGAAGGGGACGACGATCCCGACCTTCACGCGCCCATCCTAAGGCGGCCACGTAGCTCGAAGTAGACTCGGCGAGTGGACTTCCCCGAGGGACTCGCCGAGCTCCACACGCACCTCGGCGGCTCGGTCGCCTCGGAGATCATGTGGAGCCTCGCCCACGAGCAGGGCATCGCGCTTCCCGTGAAGGACTTCTGGGAGTTCGACCGCCTCGTCACCGTCTCCGACCCGCGCGGCGTCGAGAACCTCGACGCGCTCAACGAGATCTACCGGTGGACGGAGCTGATCCAGTCGAGCCCGCTCGCGGTCGAGCGCTCGGTCCACGCGGCGATCGGCGGCGCCTACCGCTCGCAGGGGATCACGACGCTCGAGATCCGCTTCAATCCGATGAAGCGAAATCGCGGCGGCGAGCGCGACCTCGATCACATCATCCTTGCCGCCGTCCGCGGGCTCGACCTCGCAGCGCTCGAGTATCCGCACGTGCGTGCCGGGCTGATCCTGATGATGGATCGGACGTTCACCGAGCGGCAGAACGAGATCATCGTCGAGAAGGCGATCCGCTGGTCTTCGCGGGGCATAGTCGGCATCGACATCGCGGGGCCGCGCCCGGGCGGTCGCTACCCGTACGCCGAGCTTGCGCCACTCGTCGAGGAGGCCAAGGCGGCCGGGCTAGGGATCACGATTCACGTCGGCGAGGAGGGCGGTGACCACGGCCTCGCCGAGACGTGGGAGGTCGTAGAGACACTTCGGCCCGAGCGGATCGGTCACGGGATCCTCGCCGCCGGCGACGCGGATCTGATGTCGACGCTCAGCGAGGCAGGGATCGTGCTCGAGATCTGTCCGACGTCGAACCTCCTCACGAAGGCCTTGCTCGACGAGAACGCGCTCCGAGACACGTTCCGTGCCTTCGTCGAGAACGACGTGCCCTTCACGATCGCGACGGACGGGCCGGAGATGATGCGCACGCACCTCCGCGACGAGCTCGAGCTCCTCCTGCGAATCGGCGCCCTTGACGAGGATGAGCTGCACGCGGCGAACACGCGCGGACACGAGGCGAGCTTCGTCCGCAATCCCGCGTTGAGAGCGGCGTAATCGCCGAAGTTACTCCCTCCGGACGATAGGCACGGAGGGGGCGCAGGTATAGCCTCGTCGACCATGTACGAGACCCTGAAGAGCGCGATCCCGACGATCTCGACCCGACAACGGCAGATCGTCCAGCTCATCGCCGCGGGGTGCTCGAACGAGGAGGTCTCCGTCAAGCTCGGCATCTCGCCGAGGACTGCGAAGGCCCACACCGACATCCTGCGGCAGAAGCTCGGCGTGCCCAGGCGACGACAGATCCCGGCTGCCTTCATGGCGGCGACGGGCGAGGATCCACTCGCCGACGGGTTGAGTCTCATCGCGTCGGGTCGCGTATAGAGGACGAACCGGTGCCGGCGGCGGATCTGCTCGCTGCCGGCACCGGCCTCGTCGTCCCACGACAGCCTGAGACCTTGTACGGTCCGCCTCGAGCGGACATGGCTACGACGAACGTTGTCATGAGGCCGAACACACCCGGGATCGAGGCGGGCAGCGAGCACCTGATCGAGAGGCCGCGCCTGACGCGGCTCCTCGACGAGGCGACGGCGCCGGTGATCATGCTCGTCGCGCCGGCGGGATACGGCAAGACGACGCTCGCGCGGCAATGGTTCGCGACGAGGAGGCGCGGTTGGTATCGCGGCTCTCCGGCTGCAGCCGATGTCGCGGCGCTCGCGGTCGGACTCGCGCGAACCGCATCGGAGATCATCCCGGACGTCGGCGTGAGGATGGGCGAACGACTTCGCGCCACCGGGACCCCGGAGAAGGACGTCGAGCCGCTCGCCGAGCTGCTCGCCGAAGACCTCGCGCCCTGGCCGGACGACGCCTGGATCGTGTTCGACGACTACCAGTTCGCTTGCGAGTCGACCTTCGCCGAGGAGTTCGTCGAGCGCGTTCTCGCCCTGTCGCCGCTTCGCATGTTCCTCACGTCGCGAAAGCGGCCGTCGTGGGCGACATCGAGGCGCCTCCTCTACGGCGAGGCATTCGAGGTCGGTCGGAGCGTGCTCGCGATGAGCAAAGAAGAGGCGGAGGAAGTCCTCTCCCATCGCGCCGAAAGCGAAGTCGACGGGCTCGTGGCCCTCGCGGACGGATGGCCCGCCGTGATCGGGCTTGCCGCCCTCGCAGAGGACTTCGACATTCCCGACACCGGGGTTCCGGAAGCGCTGTACGAGTACTTCGCGGAGGAGCTGTACCAGGCGGCGGAGCCGGAGCTCCGGTGGCACGTGTCACAGCTCGCCCTGTCTTCGTCCGTCGCACCTGCCGTCGCAGAGGCGCTCCTAGGCGAGGACGCAGAGCGGGCGCTCCGTGACGCGCGACGGCTCGGCTTCCTGATCTCGTCGGAGCACGACTTCGAGATCCATCCTCTGCTCCGGGGTTTTCTCGAAGGGAAGTTCCGCGAGCTCGCGGGCGATCAGGAGGCGGACATCGTCGAGCGCCTCGTCCGCACGCACAGCAGCCGCTCCGAGTGGGACGACGCGTTCTCCCTCATCGAGCGCTTCTTCGACCGCGACCTGCTCGTCGAGCTCTTCGAAGCCGCGCTGCCGCCGATGCTCCTCGATGCCCGCCTCCCGACACTGGCTCGCTGGGTCGCGTGCGCACGCGAGCACGAGGTGGATGCGCCGGTGGTCGACCTCGCCGAGGGCGAGCTCGCGTTCCGCGCCGGGGACCGTACGCGCTCGGAGGCGCTCGGCCTGCAAGCAGCGCGAAGGTTCGGCACCGGCCATGCTCTTACCTCACGCTCCTTCGCCCTCGCCGGCGCCAGCGCCCATCGGTCATGCCGCGACGACGTCGCCCTCAACTATTACCAGCAAGCCGAACAGGAGGCTCGCTCTGAGCAAGATGCCCAAAACGCAGTTTGGGGTCGATTTCTCTCGTTGGTGACACTCGAAGACGAACAGAAGGCGTCAGATGCTTTTCGCGAGTTGACCTCGCCGCAAGACACCTCGGCGGACGGTGTACTGAGAACCACCAATGGTCAGCTAATGCTCGCAACCTTGCATGGAGATATCCGGGACGCCGTTGAGGAAATGCGAGTCGTTGCGCCCCTCGTGCCTACGTCTCGCGATCCGATGGTCGGATCGTCGGCACTCAACTCCTTTGCGGCAACTCTAGTCTTGTCGGGTAGATATCGCGACGCCGAAACCGCAGCGCTCGAGGAGCTCGAACTCGCGAAGAAGTATCGGCTTGCGTTCGTGATCCCGCACGCCCTCCTGTACCGGGCATCAGCTCTTTGCGGTCTTCGAGAGTTCAGGCGGTGTATTTCGATGCTCAACGAAGTCCGAGCGACGTGCGGCGGTGACGGCTTCCTCCTGATGAACGTAGGAGCCGTCCTTGCTCGCGTGTACTTGGCAATGGGCTCGCCGGAGCGCGCTGTTGCAGCACTCGAAGAACATCACGGCCTCGAGACGACGCTTGGCATGGAGGCTGAGTTCGATGCGTGGTGGGGACTCGCGCTCGCGCTCCTCGGTGATTCGAGTGAGGCGTTGGCGAGGACTGCCCATGCGGAACGCGCGAGTCAGCGAACCGAGGTTGCGGGACTCGCCCCGTGGACTAACGCCGTCATCAGCCTTGCTACGAACCAACCTGATGCGTCGGTCCAAGTGAGTGAAGCCTTCAAACGAAGTGTCGAAACCGGAAACATCGACGCGTTTGTCTCCGTCTACCGAGCCCAGCGTGGAGTCGTTGAATGCATCGCGGCGAAGAAGAACGACCTTCGTCTTCTGCGCGCGATTCTTTCGAGAGCGAACGACCATGCGATTGGCCGGCGGGTGGGCCTTCGGGTCCCACGAGACTCATTGACAGGTCGATCCAAGCTCTCGAAGAGGGAGCAAGAAGTGCTTGCGCTCCTCAGCCAGGGTGCGACGAACAGCGAGCTCGCTCGATCTCTGTTCATCTCCAAGGCAACCGTCAAAGTTCACTTACGCAACATCTACGGCAAGCTCGGCGTGCGTTCGCGTACCGAGGCTGTTGTGGTGGCGATCAACGACGAAGCGGACGTTACGAAGCCGCAGCAGCCTTCATAGGTGCCTCTGACAAGGTCGCGTTCGCCGTCCCATACCGATCCTGCTCAACGAGCGTGAAGTCGTAACGCGTGGCTAGGCGGTAGTCCTCAGTGGCACCCGCGAGGATTGCTTCGAACGCTGCCACAACTGCGGTATCGAACTGCGAGTCCGCTCCCTGGGCGAGCCTAAGTCGGGCGACCCGACTTGGCATTGCATCGCGGTACGGCCGGTCGGAAGTCATCGCGTTGTACGCATCCGCAGTCCCGATGATCCGAGCGATCAAGGGAATCTCGTCTGCATGAAGCCCGTCGGGATATCCCTGGCCGTCCCAGCGCTCATGGTGATGACGAACGATGCGAGCAATCTCAGCGTAGTCCTCCACCTTCGCGAGGATCCTTTCGCCGATCTCGGAATGCTCCTCCATCTCACGCCGTTCCGAGAGTGTCAGCGCGCCCTCCTTCTCCAGAAGACCAGCGCGAAGACCGATCTTGCCCATGTCGTGCACGAGCCCGCACACATGCGCGAGTTGCTGATCGTCCTGGCTCAACCCAAGCCTTTCGGCGATGTCCCGCGCGTAGATCGCGACCGCAGCGGAGTGACCGGCCGTGTACTGGTCTCTCGCGTCGAGAGTCGCGACGAGTGCGGTTGCGAACGAAAGGTTGGCTCGTTCAAGCCGGACGTTGACGAATGCCAAGTCTTCGGCCAATCGTCTTTGGTGCTGGTACATGGCGAACAGCCGCTGAGCAGCAAGTGCCGGCACGAAGAACACCACCAATGTCCACGGTGAGATCCGTGCGTACGCGAGGGCCAGCACCGCGACGATCGGCATGTAGAGAGGTACAGCAGCTAAGACGCAACGGAGCGAGGGTCCGGAGAACGTCCGTGGCGGCGCCGCTACGGCGGAGTCGCAGCGTGCACGATGCGAAGAGAACGTCAAGTGTTTGCGCGACGACCGCGCCGACACCGGCAGCGGCCATGGACGCAACGAAATCGTCGCTGATTGGGCCATGCGCGATCTCGTATGCGACGAACCCGGTGACAGCTCCCGCGATGGAGCGGCTGCTTGAGTAGATCCCGAGCCGAAGGTACGGACTCGGTCCTTCCTTGCTGAAGCCGCCAAACATCGAGACGCCCCAGACGAGCATCGCCGGAAGTGGTCCGAACAAGACGCCAGCGAGCAGTGCGGGCAGCAAGCAAATCGAAACTTCGATGTGCTCGCTGAGGCGCACGCGGTTGCGCTCTGCCAACGCTGCGACTGCAGCCAAACCGAGGACGGCCCAAGGATTTACCAGTCCCCAGCCGGCGGCTGCAAGAGAGGTCGCGATCATGACGGCCGCGGACACCAGCCCCACCATCCAGAGCTCGATCAACCCCACGCGAAACGGAACCCGCAATTCGGCCGGGAGGCTCATTTCGGTGAGGCTGCGTCCTTGCATTTTCAGTTTCTCTGGGGTATAAGCCGTCTTGCCGTTAGTCCCTCGACAGAGGAGCCATCGCATGCGAAAGCTCTTGGGCCTCGTGTCCCGTACGGGAACCACTGCGTGGTTCGCCGGCGGCACGACCGCCTGGTAAGCCGGTCATAGCCTGAGTTTTTCCACAGCCGTGTGGCATTCCCCTGTTGAGGGATTTCCACACGGTGAGGAAAACCCCTAGTGCTAGGTCTGAAAGCCCACGCCTGCACCGTATTCGCGAAGGGTGTGGGCTTTCGGGCGTCTGGGCCTAGGTAAGGATCCCGCGGCGGAAGCCGATCGCAACAGCGTGCGCTCGGGAGCGGGCCTGAAGCTTGGCGAGCAGGTGCCGCACGTGCGACTTGACGGTCTCCTCCGAGAGGAAGAGGACCTTGCCGATCTCGCGGTTGACGAGCCCTTCCGCGATCAGCTGCAGCACCTGGACCTCGCGCGGCGTCGGCTCCTGCTCGAGCTCCCGCAACGGAGCGTTGAAAGGGATGATCTCGGCGCTCTGCCCGACCCTCCTGGACGCAGCAGCATCGAACCGCTTCGCGTGGTCCGCGTAGCGGCTGAGGATCTCGTTACGCTCGACAGCGTCCACGGTGTGCCTATCGGCGTCAGTCGGGGCAAGCTTTAGCCGTTGCCGCACGCGCAGCCCAAACGGGGGAGGAGTGGCTTGGTGCTCCCTGCAACTTACTGCGCGACGGCGCCGGCGTCACGCCGTGACGGCTGCATGAGCTCGGACTGATCCTCGGGCCAGCGCTCGAGCGGGTAGTGGCAAGCCGCGACGTGATCGATCTCTCCAGGGGTCGCCTCGAGCACGGGCTCGTCGACGTCGCAATGGCCGGCTCGAAACCGAGGGCACCGAGGATGGAACACACAGCCGCTGGGCGGATTCACCGGCGAAGGCACGTCTCCACTGACGACGATCCGCTTCCGCTTGTGACCGTCGACAGACAGCCGGGGCACCGCCGAGATGAGCACCGCGGTGTAGGGGTGCCTGGGGTGATTGAAGATGCGTTCGGACTCGGCGAGCTCGACGACGCGCCCGAGGTACATGACGGCGATGCGCGTGCAGATCTGTCTCATCACCGACAGGTCGTGCGAGATGAACACGTATGTCAGGTCGAACTCGTGCTGGAGCGTCCGCAGGAGGTTGAGGATCTGAGCCTGGACGGACACGTCGAGCGCCGAGACGGGCTCGTCGCAGACGATCAACTTCGGTTGCAGCGCGAGCGCGCGGGCGATGCCGATCCTCTGCCGTTGGCCGCCCGAGAACTCGTGCGGGTACCGGCTCGAATGCTCGGGGCTCAGCCCGACGACCTCGAGCAGCCGCTTCACCCGGAGCCTTGCGTCCCGCTTGCTCACGCCACCGTGGATCGCGAACGGCTGGCTGACGATCTGCTCGACCGTCTTGCGCGGGTTGAGCGACGCGTACGGATCCTGGAAGATCATCTGCATCTCACGCCGGAGCGGCCTGAGCTGGCGCTGCGAAAGTCGCGAGATGTCCTGGCCTTCGAAGCGGATCGTCCCGGAGGTCGGGTCGAGCAGGCGTGTCATCAGACGTGCCGTCGTCGACTTCCCGCACCCGGACTCGCCGACGATGCCGAGCGTCTCGCCCTTGCGGACGTCGAGCGTGACGTCCTCGACTGCGTGCACCTGGCCCTGCGCGCGGGAGAAGACGCCGTGCTTCACCGGGAAGTACTTCGTGACGTTCTCGAGCTCGACGAGAGCCCCGTTCTGAGAGGCGTTCAACTGACGGCGCTCCTTTCGAGCACACTCGCCGCGCCGACCTCCCGCTTCTTCTCGGACGGGAGATGGCAGCGGTCGAGATGGCCTCCTGGCAGTACCTTGAGCTCGGGAAGCTCCGTCGCGCACGGTGCGAAGCGGTACGGGCAGCGGGGATGGAAGGCACAGCCGGGCGGCACAGCGACGAGCGAGGGCGGCGTGCCTTCGATGGCGACGAGCCGGTCGAGGCGGCGCTCGATCGTCGGCATCGAGCTGAGCAGGCCCCACGTATACGGGTGTTGGGGCGCACTGAAGATCTCACGCGCCGGCCCGTACTCCATTGCGCGGCCCGCATACATGACGAGCACCGTGTCGGCCGTCTCGGCGATCACACCGAGGTCGTGGGTGATCAGGACGACACCCATGTCGAACTCGTGCTTGACCTGATCGATCAGCTCGAGGATTTGCGCCTGCACCGTCACGTCGAGGGCGGTCGTCGGCTCGTCGGCGATCAGGACGGACGGCCGGTGCACGAGCGCCATCGCGATCATCGCCCGCTGGCGCATGCCGCCGGAGAACTGGTGCGGAAAGTCCTTCGCTCGATCGCTTGCGTTCGGGATGCCCACCTGGCGCAGGAGCTCGATGGCCTGTTTCTCCGCGACGCTCTTCGACACGTCCGAGTGAGCGAGGACGGCCTCGGTGATCTGGTCGCCGACGCGGTGCATCGGGTGAAGGCACGCGAACGGATCCTGAAAGATCATCGCGATGTCCTTGCCGCGCAGATGGCGCATGTCGTCGGACGAGAGCGACAGGATGTCGCGTCCGTGGAGGAGTGCCTCGCCCGCCAGGTACGTGCGCTGGCGGTTGTGCAGCCCCATCAGCGCGAGGCTCGAGACCGTCTTTCCCGAGCCGGACTCGCCAACGATGCCGAGCGTCTCGCCCCGGTGGAGCGTGTAGGAGAGATCCGACACCGCACGGACGTTGCCCTCATGCGTGGGGAAGACGACCGTCAGGTCGCGAACGTCGAGGACGACCTCTTTCACTCGTAGCGCACGCGTGGGTCGAGGAACGCGTACAGGATGTCCACGACCAGGTTCATGAACACCACGGCGACAGCGCCGATCATGACGACGCCGACGACCGTCGGCAGGTCCTGGTTGAACGTGGACGTGATCGCGAGCCAGCCGAGGCCCTGGATGTTGAAGACCGACTCCGTGATGATCGCGCCGCCGACGAGGAGGGCGATGTCCATCCCGAACATCGTCACGATCGGCGTCAGGCTCGCCCGCAGCGCGTGGTGCGTGATCACACGCCGCTCCGAGAGACCCTTCGCTCGCGCGGTTCGGATGTAGTCCTCTCCCAGTGTCTCGAGCAGCGTGTTACGCGTCATCCGCGCATAGATCGCCGCAAAGAGGAGCGCGAGCACGGTCCAGGGCAGGATCATGTGCGAGAAGAACCCGGTCGGGTTGTCGGTGATCGGGACGTAACCCGTGCCTCCTGTTAAGTGCAGCGTCTTCCAGAAGATGTACAGGGCCATCAGCCCCAGCCAGAAGACCGGCGCCGAGATGCCGAACAGCACGAATCCCATCGACGCACGGTCAGCGACCGTGTGCCGCTTGACGGCCGACAGCACGCCGATCGACACACCGAGGACGATCCAGATCGTCGCCGCACCGAGAATCAGGAGCAACGTGCGCGGCGCCCGCTCCTCCACCTGGCTCAGCACCGACACCTGGTTCCCGTACGAAAGCCGAGCCCTGGCCAACCGAACTCGTCGCCCGTGAAGAAGTTCTTGACGAAGCGGCCGTACTGCTCGTACCAGGGCTGATCGAGCCCAAGCCGTGCCGGATCAGCGCAAGCGACTCCGGCGTCGGCGACTTACCGGCGAAGCGAAGCGCCGGATCGCCAGCGGGCAGAAGGAAGAAGACCGCATACGTGAGCAGGAGGACGATGAGCACGACGACCATCGCCCAAAGCGTCCTTCTGACGATGTACAGCAGCATCAGCTAGAACGAAAAGTAGACGAGAGCGGGGCCCTGAGGGCCCCGCTCTGTCGTTCAGTCGGTCGACCAGCTCACACTTCGACGGAGACGTGCGCCAGTGCCGTGAAGCCTGCGTTCTGGTCGAAGTTCCACTTCGTGACCTTCGAGCTGACGATCGTGACCGTCTTGGCCCACATGTAGGGGATCCACGGGACGATCTGCGTCGTCAGCACCTTGTCGACCCCGCGTAGCACGTTGTACCTCGACGTTGCCGCCCAGCTTCCCGCACTTGATCGGCCAGCTTGTCGATGCTGGGGATGTTCTTGACGGCTCCCGGTAATTCCAGTCCGGTTTCACCTGCGATCGCCTTCAGCCCCACGAGAGCGTAATTCGTGTTACCGCTCGGGATGAGGTTGCGGCCTTGAACAGCGGCTCGACGAACGTCGACGCGTCCGCGTAGTCCTTGAACCACCGCGGCCGTGTCGAGATCGGGATGTTCTTCGACGTCGTGTTGATCACCGGGTAGGCGCCGTTGACGCTTCGCGACGTGAACGTGATGCCGATCTTCGCCGCGTCCGCCTGGACGATCGGCAGGATCAGCTTGTCGACCTCACGCACGTCCGTGATCAGGAGCACGCCCTTGCACGCCTTGTCCGTGCAGACACCGTTCGAGGTGGCGTACTTCGACTTCGCCATCTCCGCCTTGGCCTTCGCGAGGCTGCCGGTGTTGCCCGGCGTCTTGAATGGGTAGTAGTTGGCCAGCTGACCGTGCAGCACGGTCGGCGGGATGACGTGCCCAGCAGCCACACCGGACAAGGCACCACCCCAGGCCTTCGTGAGCGCATTCCGGTCGATGATCCAGTTCATCGCCTTCCGGACGTGCACGTCGTCGAACGGCGCCTGGGTCAGGTTCATCGTGATGTAGTAAGTCCCGTCCGCCCATTCCGAGTGGAGGTACTTCCGCTTGCTTGCGTTCGTGGAGTACTCCCGGAACACCTTCGGCGAAGCGGTCGTGTACTCGTCATCGAGCTCGCCCGCACCGACCTTGTTGTAGATGTCGTCGATGTTCGAATCGACGGTGAACTCGAAGCTGTCCGGGTTGCTCTCCCGCGCCTTGCGTGCTATCCGTCTTCGGCGCTGTAGTTCGGGTTCCGGACGAGCGTGAGCTTCGTCTGACCGTCGTAGCCGCTGATCGGCTTGATCGTCTTGCAGGAGCTGATGTCCAGATTGTCAGAGCCTTCGATCATGTACGGGCCCGAGGCGATGACGTCGCGTCCATACGCACCCGGCTTGCCCTCGAAGCACTTCGCGACCTCCTGCAGGCATCGGGTAGGTCGCCGGCATGCCCAGGCGCAGCAGGAAGTCGCCTGTGGGAGCCGTGAGGTTGAAGACGATCGTCTTCGCGTTCGGGGTCTTGATCCCGGCGATCGACTTCGCCTTGCCCTTGCTGTAGGCGTCCCAGCCCCTGATCACGGTGAAGTAGAAGGCGTACTGCGCCCCGTTCTTCGGCCGTGCCATGCGCTCGACCGCGTACTTCACGTCCTGCGACGTGATCTCACGGTTCACCGGCGGACCGAACTTGATCCCGTTCTTGAGGTGGAACGTGTACCGCGTCCCTCCGTTCGTCGGCTTCGGCACCGTCGTCGCGAGGTCCGGAACGACGACGGCTGCCGGCGGCACCCGCAACGTGGTTGTAGCCGACGAGGCCGCGGAGCAGGAGATTCGTGTTGATCGCGAACGAGTTCGCGAGGTACTCACCCGTCGGATCGAAGTTGTCGGTCCACCCGAAGCTCGACTCCCAGCCGACGCGGTAGGTGCCTCCCTTGAGGCTCTTGGACTCACCACCCGACGCCACGGAGACGACGATCGAGGCCACCGCAAGGATTCCAATGGCCGTGCCGATCGACAAGGCCGTTCTACGCTTCATGCTTCGCACGTGCCCTCCTTCCCCCGCATCCTTGCGGGAATTGCGTGACGGTTCGTCACATGTAGTTAGACGATGACATAGACGCCGAGTTGGGAATTGCTCAACGGTCGGTGCGCACGTCGAGCGCGTCTCGCAGGCCGTCTCCGAGCAGATTGAACGCGAGCGTCGTCAGGACGAGGAACGCGCCCGGGAAGACCATCAACCACCACGCCACGTCGTAGAGACCCGACGCGTCCGCCAGGATCTGTCCCCACGACGCCTGGTCGGGCGGAACGCCGAGGCCGAGGTACGAGAGCGCGGCTTCGAAGAGGATGCTCTGCGGAACGAGCAGCGTCGCGAGCACGATGATCGGCGCGATCAGGTTCGGTAGCAGGTCTCCGGCGATGATCCGCGTGCTCCCGGCTCCGAGCGAGCGGCTCGCCTCGACGAACTCCTTTTCCTCGAGTGAGAGCGTGTTGCCACGGACGACGCGGGCGACATAGGGCCACGAGAACAGGACGATGACCGCGATCACGATCGACAACCCTGGTTTGATCAGCCCGCCGGCGCACCCCTCCTTCGTCGTGCTGCACGCCGCCACGATCCCGATCGAGATCAAGCAGCTGCGGCACGGCGAGCATGACGTCGGCGCCTCGGGAGAGTGTCGTGTCGGCCCAGCCGCCGAAGAAGCCGGCAAGGATGCCGATGACCGTGCCGATCAGCACAGCGAGGCCCGACGCGACGATGCCCACGAGCAACGACGTTCGCGCGCCGTACATCGTGCGGACGAACAGGTCTCTGCCGGCCGAGTCGGCGCCGAACCAGAACGAGGAGTTGGGTCCCTTCGGTAGGCCGAAATCGTCCGTCATGTTCGTGAACGGCTCGTTCTGCCCGTGACCGGTGAAGTGCTCCGCGAGCGGGCCTCCGAAGATGGCGAGGAAGATGAGCACGATGATGATGATCCCCCCGGCAACGGCAGCCTTGTCCTTCTTGAAGCGCATCCAGAAGAGCTGCCGCGGGCTGAGCCCAGCATCTGCAACAACCGCCTCGGGAGTGGCCGCGATCGCGCTCATAGCGAGCGGGAACTATGCCACGGGGATTTCAGGACCCTCCCGAAGAAGGATCCTGAGTCCACGTGTGGATTGGCTGCGCTTACGCCGCGGCGACGGTCTGAAGCTCGCGTAGCGCCGACAGGCGTGCGAGCGCCTGGCTCTCGAGCTGACGGACTCGTTCCCGCGTCAGATCGAGCTCGTTCCCGATCGCCTCGAGCGTCCACGGCTCGCCGACGAACCCGAAGCGGAGCTCGAGGATGCGCCGCTCGCGCTCGGGAAGCGCGTCGAGCGCCTTTCGGATCCCCTGGCGCCGTAGCGACTCCTCGGCCTCGTCGAACGGGTCAGCGGCCTCGCGGTCGGCGAAGAGATCTCCGAGCTCGCCCTCGTCGTCTGCGCCGACCGTCTGGTTCAGCGAGATGGACGCGTGAGCGGCTCCGAGCGCCTCGTCGATGTGCTGCATCGGAAGGCCCGTCGCCTCGGCGAGCTCCTCCTTCGTCGCCTCACGTCCGAGCTCGACCTCGAGCCGACGCGCCGCGCGGCTGAGCTTCTGCTGCCGCTCGACGACGTGAACCGGCACACGAATCGTTCGGGCGTGATTCGCGACCGCGCGCTGAACCGACTGCCGAATCCACCATGTCGCGTAGGTCGAGAACTTGTATCCACGCCGCCAGTCGAACTTCTCGACCGCGCGGTTCAGCCCGAGCGTGCCTTCCTGGATGAGGTCGAGGAAGGGAACGCCGAGCCCGCGGTAGCCCTTGGCGATCGATACGACGAGCCTGAGGTTCGACTCGATCATCCGGCGCTTTGCGACGGGGTCGCCGCGCTCGATGCGCTTCGCGAGCGTGACTTCCTCGGCGGCCGTCAGCAGCTTGTGCTTGCCCACGTCCGCGAGGAAGAGCTGGAGACTGTCGGCTGCGCCGGCAACCTCGTCCGGCTCGAGGTTCAGTTTCGCCGAGCTCGCTTCGCCTTCTGCGGCCTTCGGGCCGAGCTCCACACCCATCGACTCGAGCTCGCGCGCAAACGCCTCGAGGTCCTCGTCGGCGAGGTCATGCTCAGCGGCGAACGCCTCGAGCTCGGTCGGCTCGACGTAGCCGCGCTCCTCGGCCGCCTCCAGCAGCAGGCGCCCCTGGTCGCTTTCAATAAGTTCGTGCAGTTGGTTGTGCGTCAAGTGACTCTCGCGTCCTTTCTGTGCCCACGTACCCCTGATGGTCAAACTTTCTCACTCTAGGTTCGATGTCCTCGGCGTGCTATCCCCCGAAGGCTCCAACCCCGGCTTCCCGCACGTCAACGACTCCTGTCGTCGAAGTATTCCGCGCAAACCGGACGAACGGTTCATTGACCTGCTCCGTTCTTCGTCTTCCTTCAAGACGTGTTGTACCCCCGAAAGGTTTGCACGACACCCGTTAACGGTGTGCTGACCAGGTGTAAAGGGTCAGTGAACTATCTGCGCGCGGCTCGCTTGCGCTTTTTCGCCGGGCCGCGCGATCTGCGCTCCGCCAACAGCTCGGCGGCGCGGTCGAGCGTCAGCGACTCCACGCTGTCGCCACCTCGGAGGCTCGCGTTCGTCTCACCGTCCGTGACATAGGGACCGAAACGTCCGTCCTTGACAACGATGGCTGCGCCCGACGCCGGATCGGCACCGAGCTCCCGGAGCGGAGCGGCCGATTGTCGCTTCCGCCCCTGCTTCGGCTGAGCAAAGAGCGCCACGGCTTCATCGACCGTCAGCGTGAAGAGCTGCTCCTCCGACTCGAGCGATCTCGTCTCGGTCCCTCGCTTCACAAAGGGGCCGTAGCGGCCGTTCGTTGCGACAATCTCTTCACCCGTCGTCGGATCGACTCCGACCGTGCGCGGCAGTGACAGGAGGCGCAGTGCCTCCTCGAGCATCAGGGACTCGGGGCTCATCGACGCGAAGAGGGATGCTGTCCGGGGCTTCTCGGAGGTGTCCTCGGGCAGCTCCTCCATCACATACGGGCCGTATCGGCCGCGACGGACGACGATCGTCCGCCCGGTCTCCGGATCGACGCCGAGCGGGCGCTCGTCCGCCGACTGGGTGAGCAGCTCCTCGGCCTTGCCGGCAGTCAGCTCGTCCGGCGAGGTCTCGTCGGCGACGGACGCCCGCTGGTCGCCGCGCTCGAGGTAAGGCCCGTATCGACCGACGCGGACGACGATGTCCGTGCCCGGCAAGGCAATCGAGTTGACCGCGCGCGCGTCGATCTCGTCCAGGTGGTCGGTGACGAGCGCGTGCAGGCCGGGATCTCCGCCGTCCCCCTTGTAGAAGCGCGTGAGCCAGGCGACGCGGTCCTCGCTCCCGGCCGCGATGCGGTCGAGGTCGTCCTCCATCCGTGCGGTGAACTGGTAGTCGACGAGCGTGCCGTAGTGCTGCTCGAGCAGCTGGGTAACGGCGAAGGCGAGAAAGGTCGGCACGAGAGCCGTGCCGCGCTTGAACACATAGCCCCGGTCGACGATGGTCGAGAGGATCGAGGCGTACGTCGACGGGCGGCCGATGCCACGCTCCTCGAGCGCCTGCACAAGGGTCGCTTCGGTGAACCGTGCCGGCGGCGTGGTCTCGTGGCCTTGCGCCTCGAGACCGAGGAGGTGGAGGGCCTGGCCCTCGTCGACCGCGGGTAGACGAGCCTCTTCAGCGTCCGGCTCCTCGTCGCGTCCCTCTTCGTAGGCCGCGAGGAAGCCGCGGAACGTGATCACGGTACCGGCGGCTCCGAATTCGACGTCTTCGCCGGTGCTCGACTCGGCGCCGATGCGAAGCGACACGGTCTTGCCCTTCGCGTCCGCCATCTGCGACGCGATCGTCCGCATCCAGACGAGCTCGTAGAGCGCAAGCTCGTCTCTATCGAGCTCTCCCGAGAGCTCCTTCGGGAGCCGGAAGCGGTCGCCTGCGGGCCGGATCGCCTCGTGCGCCTCCTGGGCAGTCGCGCTCTTCGTCTCGTAGCGGCGCGGGGAAGCGGGGACCGACTCTGCGCCGTAGAGCTCCGTCGCCTGCGCACGGGCAGCGGCGAGCGCAGCCTCCGAGAGCGTCGTCGAGTCGGTACGCATGTACGTGATGTGCCCGGCTTCGTAGAGACGCTGGGCGACGCGCATCGTCGTCTGCGCGCTAAAACGGAGCTTGCGGCTCGCCTCCTGCTGCAGGGTCGACGTCTTGAAGGGCGCAGACGGCTTGCGCGAATATGGCTTCTCCTCGATCGACCTGACGCTGAACTCGGCGGTCTCGAGCCGTTCGGCGAGACCGCGTGCATCGGCCACGTCCAGCTGGGTCGCGTCCGTCTTGAGCTGTCCGTCCTCCGCGAAGTCCCGGCCCTGCGCGATGCGCTTGCCGTCGAGGGAGACGAGTCTTGCCTCGAACGCGCCGGGATCGAAGGTGCCGGCGAGATCCCAATACGCAGCCGGCACGAAGCGCATGCGTGCGCGCTCGCGCTCGACCACGAGTCGCGTCGCGACGGACTGAACGCGCCCCGCCGAGAGGCCTCGCATCACCTTCTTCCAGAGCACCGGCGACACCTCGTAGCCGTAGAGCCGGTCGAGGATCCGTCGTGTCTCCTGCGCGTCGACGAGACGGTCGTCGACGTCGCGCGTCTCGCCGAGGGCACGGAGGATCGCGTCTTGGGTGATCTCGTGGAAGACCATCCGCCGCACGGGCACCTTCGGCTTCAGCACGTCGACGAGGTGCCAGGCGATGGCCTCTCCTTCGCGATCCTCATCTGTCGCGAGCAGAAGCTCGTCCGCGTCCTTGAGCTTCTTCTTCAGATCCGCGACGACGCGCTTCTTGTCGGCGTCGACGACGTAGTACGGCTCGAACTCATCGTCGATCGCGACGCCCATAGCGCCGAACTTCGCTCGCTGGTCTTTCGGGATCTCGCTCGCGCGATCCGGCAGGTCGCGGATGTGTCCGATGCTCGATTCCACGACGTAGCCGTCGCCCAGGTAGCGCGAAATGGTCCGCGCCTTGGCCGGGGACTCGACGATCACGAGGCGGCGTGGGTTTGTGTCGCTCATCGCGCCGACACGGTAGCGAGCCGATCAGTGGACGGTTCCTGGCGGATACTTTCCCCCCGTGCCAACACCGTTCTATTCCTTCGTCGGCTTTGTCAGCTGGCCCGTCATGCACGGCCTCTTTCGGCTCAAGGCCGAGGGCGTCGAGAACCTCCCCGACTCGGGCGGCTTCGTCCTGTCTGCGAACCACACGTCGAACTTCGACCCGTGGCCGCTGGGGTATCCGCTCTGGCCAAAGCGGCAGCTGCACTTCATGGCCAAGGTCGAGCTCTTCAACCCGATCCTCGGACCACCTCTCCGCGCTGGCGGCGCGTTCCCCGTACGCCGCGGCGAACAGGACATCGAGGCGGTCGAGGCCGCGATTCGGCTGTGCCGCGAAGGCAAGATCGTCGCGATGTTCCCCGAGGGGACAAGGAGGTCGAAAGGGCTCGTGAAGAAGTTCCAGCACCGGCCGAGGACCGGTGCGGCCCGGATCGCACTCGCCGCAGGCGTCCCGCTCGTCCCGGCTGCGATCAAGGGAACGGACAAGGTCTCCCGACTGACACGGCTCGCCGTCTCCTACGGACCGCCGATCGACGTCACCGATCTCGCGGGAATGACCCCTCGCGATGCCTCACGCACCGCGACCGAGCGCCTGATGACGGCTATCTACGAGCTTCATGACCGGCTCTAAGCGCCCGCTCCTCGTCGTCGACGGCGACAGCCTCACCCATCGGGCGTACCACGGCCTTCCGAAGACGATTCGCCGGGCTGGCGGCAAGCCGGCCGGCGCGCTCACGGGCTTCTGCAACTTCCTGCAGGGGCTTTGGGAGCAAGAGCGCCCCCGGGCGGTCGTCGTCGGCTGGGACACGCTCGAGGTACCGACCTACCGCCACAAAGCGCTCCCCGGCTATCAGGCGGGTCGCGTCTTCGACGACGCGCTGCTCGAGCAACTCGCGCTCTTGCCGGCGCTCGTCGAGTCCTTCGGGTTCCGATCTGCTCGTGCGCCGGGCTACGAGGCGGACGACTTCCTCGCGGCGGCCGCCAAGGCGGAGGAGAAGCGTGGCGGAACGGCGCTCGTCGTCACCTCCGACCGCGACGCCTTCCAGCTCGCCACGGCGAAGACGTCGATCGTTCGACCGCTGCGAGGCGTGAGTCTGCTCGAGCGTGTCGGACCGGCCGAGGTTCGTGCCATCTACGGCGTCGAGCCCGAGCAGGTGGTCGACTTCATCGCGCTGCGCGGCGACCCCTCGGACAAGATCCCCGGTGCGAAGGGCGTCGGTGCGAAGACAGCGGCGCTCGTCCTCGCGGAGCACGGCACGCTCGAGGCGGCGCTCGCCGCCGGAAGGTTCGAAGCGCAGGCGGAGGACTTGAGGCTCTACCGTCGAATAGCAACGCTCGACGCCTCCGCCCCCCTCCCCTCCCTGAACGACCAGACACCAACGTGGGCGGAGGCGTCGGATCGCACACGCGAGCTCGGCATGAACGCCCTGGCGAACCGACTCGCGGCGGCCGGCGGCGCGACCTAGCGATGGAGATCGTCAGCCACTCGGAGCTGGCCACGTTGCACCCAACCGGCCACCATCCCGAGACGCCGGCGCGCCTCAAGGTGCTCCAGGAGGCGTTTCCCGCCTGGCATGAGGCGCGCGAGGCAACCGAGGCAGAGATCCTGAGTTGCCACTCGGAGTCGTACCTTCGGTTCATGCAGTCGCTGGACGGTCCGACCTGGCTGACCGGCGATACCCCGGCGTCCCAGACGACGTACCGCGCGGCACTGCTCTCGGCGGGCGGTGCAATCGAGGCGGTGGAGCGTGGCGCCTTTGCGCTCGTACGGCCGCCGGGCCACCACGCGGTCGAGGGGGCAGCGATGGGCTTCTGCTTCTTCAACAACGTCGCCATCGCCGCCCGCTTCGCGCAGGCAGAGCTCGGGCTACGTCGCGTCGCCATCCTCGACTGGGACGTGCACCACGGCAACGGCACACAGGACATCTTCTGGGCGGACGACACCGTGCTCTTCGTCTCCCTCCACGAATTCCCGTTCTATCCGGGCTCGGGCGGGCCGAACGAGCAGCGGGAGACAACGGTCAACGTGCCGATGTCCGCAGGGTCGGGAGACGACCAGTACCTGCACGCGTTCGCGCATACGGTCGTACCGGCGGTCGAGCGCTTCGAGCCTGATCTCTTGATCGTGTCCGCCGGGTTCGACGCGCACGAGCACGACCCGATGGCGAACATGCGCGTGACGGAGACGTGCTTTCGCGAGCTGGCGCGTCAGGCGGCCGGGCTCGCACCGCGGCTTGCGGCCGTGCTAGAGGGCGGCTATGAGCTCCATACGCTGCCCGGCCTCGTTCGTGCAGCGCTCGACGGGTTCGAGGACGGCGCCCGCTGAACTGGAGAGGCCCCCTCGCGGGGGCCTCTCGGTAGCAGGCCTGTAAGCCGGATTCTGTCGAGGGTGACCATCCCTCTAGGCCGGCGCTTGCGCGACGGCTCGAGCGGCGCACCCGGCCCCTCGGCGGGCAGCGTCTCAGGGGCCTGCTTCGCCTTGCACCGGACGGGGTTTGGCTAGCCGCCGTGTCACCACGACGCTGGTGGGCTCTTACCCCACCCTTTCACCCTTACCCCCGGCGTCTCCGGAGATTCCAGTTCGCCGGTGGCGGTCTCCTTTCTGTGCCACTTTCCGTCGGCTTTCGCCGCCTGGGGTTTCCCCAGCGTCCTGCCCTGCGGTGTCCGGACTTTCCTCGGACCTCTCGGCCCGCGGTCACCCGGCCTGCACAGGAAATCGTAGCGCCGGGCAAGATCCTCGCGATGGGCGGGGCAGAACGGAGCTATGGCGCACCGGCATCGCCGGTGGTGGACGCGGGACGTGTGTCACGCCTCGCCGTGATCGCGGACGTGCACGGGAACGCCTCCGCGCTGGCGGCCGTGGTCGACGAGCTGCGGCGCGACCCTCCGGAGCTCGTCGTCGTGAACGGTGACCTCTCCTGGGGCCCAGAGCCGGAGGAGACGCTGGCAATCGCGAACGACATCGGGAATACCGTCTTCGTCCGCGGCAACGCCGAGTCGGCGCTTCTCCGCCTGACGGCTGCGCGGGACGACGAGCAAAGCGCGATCGAGCGCTGGATGCTCGATCGGCACACGCCGGAGCGCCTGGCGGAGGTCGGACGTTTTGCGGGCGCCGTGGCCGTCGAGGTGGAGGGTGTGGGCCACGTCTTCTGCTGTCACGGCTCTCCGCGAGGCGACCAGGAGATCGTCACGCCACGAACGCCCGAGTCGCGGATGGAAGCGCTCCTCGAGGGCGTTCGGCTCGACGTGCTCGTCACGGCGCACGTCCACCTGCAGTTCGAGCGGCGCGTGCTCGGGATCACGAGCATGAACGCAGGCAGCGTGGGGCTGCCCTACGGCGCGAGCCCGGCAGCGTACTGGGCCGAGCTCGGGCCCGATGCGCGTCTCAGGCGCACGCCCTACGACGTCGACGAGGCAGTCCGCCGCACCGAGCAGAGCGGCATCCTGACCGCGGAGCGGCTCGTCGGCTACCTCAGAGAGCCACCGGCGGCGGACGAGGTGATCGCCGACGCCGAGCGGCTCGAGGTGTCCGACTAGGGCGTTCCCAACTCAATCGTCGGCCGGCCGGCGTCTACCCCCGCAGCGTCCGATGCGAGCTGCGAGCCACATTCCGGGCAAAACAGGGCGTCGCCGACACGCAGGACGAACTCTCCGCATACGAGGCACTCGAGGCTCGCGCCACGGACCAGCGCGAACAGCTCTTGCTCGAGCGTTCGATTCAGCTCGGCGACCGTTCCCATCAGACCTTCCGGTACATCCCGACGACCTTCCCGAGCAGCTCGACGTGGTCCGCGAAGATCGGCTCGAGAGTCTGGTTCTCGGGCTGGAGACGGATCCGGCCGTTGTCGCGGAAGAAGCGCTTCACCGTCGCCTCGTCAGCAACTTCGTCCTCACCGACGAGCGCGACGACGATGTCGCCGTTCGTCGCATCCTGTTGACGCCTGACGATGACGTAGTCGCCATCGAGGATGCCTGCGTCGACCATCGAGTCGCCCTTGACGCGCAACACGAAGTCGGCCGGACCGACGACGCCTGGAACGCTCACGTACTCCTCGATGTCCTGGGCGGCGAGCAGCGGGCCGCCGGCCGCGATCTGACCGACGAGCGGCAGGAGGTCGCCCTCGCGCGAGGGTCGCTCCGGTGCAGCGCGCTCGCGCCCGGTGAGCTCCAGTGCGCGCGGCTTCGTGGGGTCGCGGCGAAGCAGACCGGCGCGCTCGAGGTTCGCGAGGTGCGCGTGCACGGTCGACGGAGATGCGAGCCCGACGGCCTCGCCGATCTCGCGCACGGTCGGTGGATAGCCGTGCTCGTCGACGTAGCGGACGACGTAGTCCCAGATCTCCTGTTGCCGGGGGGTCAGCACACCGGTTCCTCCTTGTAGGCGAACATGTGTTCGTCCACGGTACCGGGGCGCCCGGATGGAGTCAAGGGACGCCAGGATGCGCTGGAGAGGACTTGAACCTCCACGGCCTAAAGCGGCCACCAGGCCCTCAACCTGGCGCGTCTACCAATTCCGCCACCAGCGCGCCGGCGCATTCTAGCGACCGGCCCTCGCCTCCTGGACGGCGGCTACTGGAGGACCTGGAAGAGCGCGATCGAGTTGAGGAAGAAGAGCGTCGCGACGATCACCGTCAGCCGTGTCAGGTTCCGCTCGACGATGTGCGTGCCGCCCTGCGAGGCCGGGGTGAACCCCATACCACCGAAGCCGGTGTCGCGCCCGGAGTGCATGAGGATGAGCCCGATCAGGCCAGAGGCGAGCACAACCTGGACGACTGCGAGCAGGGCGACCACGGCTCTAGACTAGCCGACGTGCCAGCAGACGACGCCCGCGAGCGGATCCAGAAACTGCTCGTCACCGGCGACAACCGGTTGAAGCAGGGCGTCGCGCCAGAGAAGGTCCGCGAGTCGTACGAGCAGGCGCTCGAAGTCGCGCGCGAGGCCGGCCTCGAGGACGCGGTGCAGCTGCTCGTCGACATCCGGCTCGCCGATCTTGCCAAGCTGGAAGACGAGTAGTAACTTCCCGCACATGCGGTGGCTGGCGGTGCTCATCGCGGTCTGTACGACTGCGATTCTCGTGCTCCAGGGTGCAGCTCAGGGTGCGCCCGAGGGCGTCGCGGCGAAGAAGACGGCGACGATCCCGATTCCGTCGGACGGGAACGGCGCCGTCGCGCATCTCGTGCTCAAGGCGACGCCGAAGAAAGGCAAGAAGCCGAAGCGCGCGGTCAAGCGACCGAAGCTGAAGGTGTCGAAGGCGCCGAAAGGCGTCGCCATCGTCGCCGCGTCGTTCAAGCGCGACGCAAAGTCGAAGAACGTGTGGCACGCGACCGTCGCGCTCACGAATCCCTACACGAAACAGGCGATCCGAACGACGTCCTCCGTGCTCCGACGAGCCGGGGGACGACGGCGACATCGTGCTCCTCGTCATCGATGGAGACGACGCGTACGTCGTGACGATCACGCTTGTGCAGATCGAGGAGGACGTGACGAACGCGCAGGAGCCGTCCGTCATGCCCTGGGTGGCACCGAACTGCGACCCCGGGGGCTCGACCGGCGATGTCTTCCTGGCGGGCCCGGCGCCGGACGGTGTCTCGCAGAGCGAGTACCTCGATTACCTCTGCCAGCTCGGCATCGACGGTCCGAACGACTTCGATGCGTACGAGGAGCTCGGGCTGGTCGGGGTCTCCTTCGACCTCGACCCGTTCCCCGGAAACGCGAACGAGTTCTACGTCAACTTCGAGGTTACGAACCGCCAGGGCGTGAACGGCGTCGCCTTCCAGTTCCCGGGCCGGAGTGTCACGGCCCAGCTTCCGCCGACCGGCTTCGCCGGTGTGATCTCACCGGGCACGCTGACGTTCGGAAACAAGAACCAGCCATTCGCCGAGGGGCAGCTGTACCGCGGGAACGTCCGGCTCGATATGCCGGTGACGCCCAACGACATCCTGAAAGCGCGATTCACGACGACGGGCGGGCCGCCGTACTCCGATCCTTTCGCGGGCCGCTTCACGCCGTAGCCGCGCTTGGCTTGACGGTCGGGGCGCGTTAGCCTCCGCCGAAACCGTCCTGGAGGGAGAACAGATGACTGACGATGTGCGCAAGTACGCTGCCGAGCTTTTCGGCACCTTCACGCTCGTGTTCGTCGGGTCGGTGGCGATCCTCGCAACCAAGACCGGCCCCGGCAACGCCTACGTTCAGATCGGCTTGGGGTTCGGCCTCGCGCTGCTCGCCGGCCTTTACGCATTCGGCGAGATCTCAGGCGGCCACTTCAACCCGATCGTGTCGCTTGCCATGGTTCTCGACGGGAGGCTCGGGCGTGGCCACCTGATTCCGTACTGGATCGCGCAGCTCGCCGGCGCGGTGCTCGCATCGGTGTGCGTCTGGATCGCATTCGATCGCAGCACCGTCAAGCTGACCGGAACGTATCCCGGGCCGTCTGGCGCCGGTACGGCGTTCTTCCTCGAGGCGCTCGCCTCCGCGATCTTCGTGATCGTGATCCTGAAGGTGACGCAGAGTGCGACGTTCGGAGGTACGGCGCTGATCGCGATCCCGCTGACGCTGGCAGCCGCGCACTTCGCGCTGATCCCGTTCTCCGGCTCGTCGCTCAACACGGCGAGGACGTTCGGGCCTGACGTGATCGGCGGCAAGTGGACGGACTTCTGGGTGTACCTGCTTGCCCCGCCGCTCGGCGCTGTCGTCGGCTGGGCGATCTACAGGACCGTTTCGCACGAGGAGCCGGCAAAGGCGGCCGCGAGCTAACCAGCGACGGCCAGTTCGAGAATCGCCTCGATCCGCTCAGCCTGGCGACGCACGTCGTGGCTCTCCGCCGCGGCGCGCGCCGCCGGGTTCGGGCACGCGTGCTCGGCGGCCTCTCGGAGCGCGGCGGCAATCGCCTCCACGTCGAGCGGGTCGACGAGGATGCCTGCACCGTCCGGAACGAGCTCAGACGCGCCGCCGACGCACGTCGCAACGACCGTCCGCCCGCACGCCATCGCCTCGAGCAGCGCCTGGCCGAACGGCTCGACGAGGCTCGGCTGGCAGACGACGTGCGCCGCGGCGATCCGCGCCGCGATCTTGTCGTGCGGAAGCGCGCCGACCAAGGAGACACGGTCTCGTCCTTCGAGCCGGGATCGGAGCGGGCCGTCACCGACGATGGCCAGCGTCGCTCGATCGTCCTGGAGCGACGCGAACGCTGCGACTAGGCGCTCCACGTTCTTGCGTTCTGTAAGTGAGCCGATGAAGAGATACGCCGTCGGCCCTTGAGGCGCGGGTTCCACCGCGAAGCGGTTCAGGTCGACGCCGCAGTCGATCACCGACGTCTTGCCACTCGCTTCGGGCACGCGCACCTCGAGCTTGCGGCGCAGGTAGTCGGAGACGCAGATCACCGCCGCAGCTCGGCGGCAGACCAGCCGCGTGGCCGAGCGGACGCCGCGGATCCGGCTGACGTTCGCGACGTCCTGCCCGTGCGCAGTGACGACGAGGGGCGTTCTCGTCGCGAGTGCGGCGGCAAGCCCAGCAGGCACAAGCATGTGGGCGTAGACGACGTCGGGGCGGAAGCGCTGCGCGGCAGCGCGTGTGCGACGTGCAAGGTCCGGGTAGCGACGGCGCCCTCCACCGCGACGGTCGATGACAACGCGCTCGAAGTCGTGGCCCCGGTCGACGAGCGCGCGCTCGAGATCCTGGACGAAGACGCCGAAGTCGGGATCGCTCGGGCCCGGGTACATCTGCGAGACGAGGAGGATCTTCACGTGCGACGTCCGCCTGCGCTACGGGCGTTGGGCGTCGTACGTGCCGTAGAGCTCGCGCAGCGCGCCGCAGATCTCCCCGATCGTGCAGCGGGCACGCAAGGCCTCTCGCATCGGGAGGAGCAGGTTCCCCTCCCCCGCGGCAACGGCGCGGACATCGGCGAGAGCCGACGCGGCGCCGTTCGCGTCGCGCGTGGCTCGGAGCGCGCCGATGCGCTCGAGCTGGCGGCGCTCGATCTCGGGATCGATGCGCTGGAGCTCGACGTCCACCGCCCCGTCGTCCACGTAGCTGTTGACGCCGACGACGACGCGGTTACCTGCCTCGACCGCGGTCGCTTCGCTGAAGGCTGCGTCCTCGATCTCCCGCTGCACGAAGCCCTGCTCGATCGCAGCAACGGCGCCGCCGAGCTCGTCGACGCGTTCGATCAGCTCCGACGCGCGCTGTTCGAGGTCCCGCGTGAGCGCCTCGATGTAGTACGAACCCCCGAGTGGGTCCGCGGCCGACACGACGCCGGCTTCGTGCTGGAGCACCTGTTGAGTCCGAAGCGCGATCCGTGCAGCGTGCTCGGTCGGAAGCGCGAGCGCCTCGTCGAACGAGTTGGTGTGAAGCGACTGGGCGCCGCCGCAGACGGCCGAGAGCGCCTGCACGGCAACGCGGACGATGTTGAGCTCGGGCTGCTGCGCAGTAAGCGTCGAGCCGCCCGTCTGCGCGTGGAAGCGAAGCGCGAGCGCCTTCGGATTGGTCGCCCCGAAACGGTCTCTCATCACGCGCGCCCAGAGTCGACGGGCGGCACGGAACTTCGCCACCTCCTGAAGAAAGTCGTTGTGTGCGTTGAAGAAAAACGACACGCGCTCGCCGAACGCATCGGGAGAAAGCCCCGCGTCCACCGCCGCAGCGCAATAGGCGATGCCGTTTGCGACGGTGAATGCGAGCTCCTGGACGGCCGTCGACCCGGCCTCCCGAATGTGGTACCCGGAGACGGAGATCGTGTTGAAGTGCGGCAGGCGCTCCGCGCAATAGGCGAAGAGGTCGGTCGTGATCCGCATCGAGGGTCGCGGCGGGAAGATGTAGTTCCCCCGCGCGATGTACTCCTTGAGGATGTCGTTCTGGACCGTGCCGCGCAGCGCTGTGCCGGGAACGCCTTGTTCCTCCGCTGCGAGCTCGTAGAGCAGGAGCAGGAGCGCCGCGGGCGCGTTGATCGTCATCGAGGTCGAGACGCGGTCGAGCGGGATGCCGTCGAAGAGGACGCGCATGTCCTCGATCGAGTCGATCGCGACGCCCGTGCGCCCCACCTCCCCGAGCGCGACCGGGTCGTCCGAGTCGTAGCCGAGCTGCGTCGGCAGGTCGAAGGCGACCGAGAGGCCTGTCTGGCCAAGGTCGAGCAGGTAGCGGAACCGCTCGTTCGTCTCCTCCGCCGACCCGAAGCCTGCGTACTGCCGGATCGTCCACGGGCGACCGCGGTACATCGTCTCGTACGGCCCGCGCGTAAACGGGAATTCGCCTGGCCGCTCGAGCTCGATGCCGGCGACGTCGGGCGGGGAGTAGACGGGCTTCACCTCGATGCCGGACTCCGTCTCCCGGCGATCCTCGGCCGTCGCCATGAGCCTCAATCTACGCTACGGGCATGCAGATCACGGTCCGGCTCTTCGCGGGGTTGCGCGAGCGCGCGGGAACGGGAGTGCGCGAACTGGAGCTCGCACAGGGGTCGCGGGTCGGCGACGTCTGGCCAGCGCTCGCCCTCGGAGAGGAGCCCGCCGGCCTTCTGTACGCGGTGAACAAGGAGTACGCGGCAGCGGACGGCGCGATCGCCGAGGGCGACGAGGTGGCGCTGATCCCGCCCGTCTCGGGCGGCGCGTTTCGGCTTTCCGCGGAGGCGATCGACCCAGGTGTCGTCGTCGACGAGGTGGCGGACGATCGCGCCGGCGCGATCGCGACCTTCATCGGCACAACGCGCGCAACGTCGCGCGGCCGCCAGGTGATCCGGCTCGAGTACGAGGCGTACGAGGGGATGGCCGAGTCGGTGATGGCCGACCTCGCCGCCGACCTCAAGTCGCAGTACGACCTCTGTGAGGTCGCGATCGCGCACCGCGTCGGCGTCGTCTCGATCGGCGAGACATCCGTCGCGATCGCCGTCTCCGCGCCGCACCGGGCGGACGCGCTCGCCGCGTGCAAGGACGCGATCGACCGGCTCAAGGAGACGGCGCCGCTCTGGAAGAAGGAGATCTACGAGGGCGGCGAGGAATGGATCGGTAGAGGATCGTGAGGAGGAGGGTGAGCCACGAGTCGCGCGCGAAGCCGGATTCACTCCGGTGGAGCGCAGACTCCGTCCCGCCCTGTAACGGCACGAAGGAGGGGGCCCGTGGGGGAACCATGGGTTCCCCCACGCTCATCTACGAGGGCGGCGAGGAATGGATAGGGAGAGGCTCGTGAGCGAGTACCGCGACTACGACCCAATCCACCCGAAGGGCTTCGACTGGCGTGGCCTCGTCCGCAAGATCGTCGCGCCGATCCTCGTCGTCGGCGCTCTGCTCTTGAAGATCGGCCTCCCCGCGCTGAAGTTCGGGTCGATCTTCATCGCCGTCGGCGGTTACGCGTTGCTGTGGGGCTGGTCGTTCGCAATCGGGCTCGTGCTGCTGATCCTCGTCCATGAGCTCGGCCATTACCTCGAGGCGCGACGCCAGGGGCTCCATCCTGATCTCCCCGTGTTCATCCCCTTTCTCGGAGCCTACGTCGCTCTCGGTGACGCGCGGATCGGCCCCTGGCGGCACGCGCTGATCTCCTACGCAGGACCCGCGCTGGGTGGCGTCGGGGCCGCTGTCCTCTGGGTCGTCGGCGACGTTCGCGACTCGGACCTGTTGCGCGCGCTCGCCTACACGGGCTTCCTCCTCAATCTCTTCAACCTGATCCCGATCGGGATTCTCGACGGTGGACAGCTGCTCCGCTCGTACCGCTATCTCCGTGTCGGCGGAGCGCGCGGACAGGCGCTCCTGCTCGCCGGGATGTATGCGGGGCTCGTCGGCCTGCTGCTGCTCGGGATGCTCGGCTCGCACGTCGTACAGCACCGGTTGTGAGCACGAACTCCGACAAGCAGATCCTCGAGCGGGTCGACCCCGACATCGAGCGGCACGTCCGGATGATCGCGGACGAGTTCCGCGCGGGCTTCTCTGTCGTCGACTCGCTCGATTGCCCGGCGATCACGATCTTCGGGTCGGCGCGGACGCCGGAGAGCGATCCGGACTACGCCCAGGCACGGGAGCTGGGGCGGCTGGCCGTCGAGGCCGGCTTCGCCGTCGTCACGGGCGGTGGCCCTGGATCCATGGAGGCCGCGAACCGAGGCGCGCACGAGGCGGGCGGTATCTCGGTCGGCTTCAACATCGAGCTACCACACGAGCAGTCGCTGAACGCGTATTGCGACGTCGGCTTCACGTTCCACCACTTCTACGCGCGCAAGGTGATGCTCGTGAAGGCGGCCGAGGGGCTCGTGCTGATGCCCGGCGGGTTCGGCACGCTCGATGAGCTGTTCGAGTCGCTCGTCCTCATCCAGACGGGAAAGATCGGCCTCTTCCCGGTCTGCTTGATCGGGCGGGACCACTGGCGACCATTGCTCGACTGGATCGATGTCCTCGCCGAGCAGGGTTTCATCGCGCGCAAGGATCTCGCCCTCCTCAAGGTCACCGACGAGCCGAAGGAGGCGATCGACACGATCGTCGCCGCGTGCACGAAGAAGGGCGAGGAGCCTCTCGCGGCTTCGAGCTGATCGCCTAGCCGCGCTGCGCGAAGCCGTAGTTCAGGAGCTTGATCGTGTCGCCGTAGTGGTCCGGGGAGTCGAGGACGACGGTGATCAGGCCCACGCCGTGCCGGTGCGCGGAGGCGACGAGGCACGACCCGGCCCTCGTCGTCCACCCCGTCTTCACCCCATCCGCCCCCCGGTAGCGCCAGAGGAGCTTGTTGTGGTTCTCGTAGAGCTTCGCGTAGGTCGGCGGACGCCACCAGACGCGCTTCTCCTTCGTCGCCACGATCGAGCGGAAGCGCGGATTGCGAAGCGCGTAGCGGGCGAGCGCGGCGAGATCCCAGGCGGTCGAGTAGTTGCCGTCGTCGATCAGGCCGCTCGCGCTGCGAAAGTGAGTGTGGTGGAGGCCGAGCTCGCGCGCCTTCTGGTTCATGAGCGTGATGAAGTGCTCCCGTGTCCCGCCCGCGGCGACGGCGAGCGTGACGGCAGTGTCGTTTCCCGACACCATCAGGAGGCCGTAGAACAGCTTCCAGGCGGGAACGCGCTCGCCCTTGCGGAGACCTTCGCGGTACGGCTCGACGCGCGTCGCTTGACGTGGCACGCGGACGATGTCGCCGGGCTTGAGCAGGTGCATGGCGACGATCGCCGTCATGATCTTCGTCGTCGAGGCGATCGGCCGGCGCATGTACGGCCGCTTCGCGTAGAGCACCTGGCCGGTTCCCGAGTCGATGAGGATCGCGACCGGCGCCTTGACCTTCGGGCCGTCCGTGGGCAGCGGCGCGCTGAGCGTGACGAGCGGAGGCGCAGAAGCGGCCGCACCGGCCGCGACGACCAGCGCGACGCATACCGACACCCCCAGGCGGAGCGCACGCACGATCGACGAGTGTAGCCCCGGCCTATGCTGGACTCCGTGCGGAGCGAGCTCGACACAGCCGTGGCCGCGATCCAGACGCGCTCGAGCGCTGCGCCGGCGATCGGGATCGTGCTCGGCAGCGGCCTGGGCACTTTCGCGGAGGGGCTCGACGACCCGGTCGAGATCCCGTACGGCGAGATTCCCGGCTGGCCCGTGTCGACAGCGGTCGGCCACGCGGGAACGCTCGTCCTCGGCTCGTTCGGAGGAGCGCACGTAGCCGTCATGCGCGGGCGGGCGCATCTCTACGAGGGGCTCGATCCTGCGCGCGTCGTGTTCGGGATCCGCGTGCTGGCGCTGCTCGGGATCCGGACGCTCGTGCTCACGAACGCCGTCGGCGCGATCAACACGGACTTCGAGCCCGGGCAGCTCGTCGCCATCGCCGACCACTTGAACCTCCAGGGGCAGTCGCCGCTCGTCGGCCCGAACGACGAGTCGCTCGGGCCACGCTTTCCGGACATGTCAGACGCGTACGACCCGGCGCTACGGGAGGCGGCCGGTGACGCCGCTGCGCGTGCCGGCTTCGAGCTCCGCGAGGGGGTATATGCGGCGTGGCTCGGGCCGGCGTTCGAGACGCCTGCCGAGATCAGGATGCTTCGAACCCTCGGCGCCGACCTCGTCGGCATGTCGACCGTGCCCGAGGTGCTCGCCGCGCGGCACATGGGCGTTCGCTGCCTCGCCCTCTCGTGCGTCACGAACATGGCCGCAGGCGTCGCTCCCCGAGCCGATCGACCACGAGCGCGTGCTCGAGGTCGGCGCACGGGCGGCAGGCACGCTGACCGCCCTCCTCACAGAGCTCGTTCCTACACTTTCGGCATGAAGCTACGAGACCTGCCCTCCGTCGACGAGCTCGCTCGAGACCCCCGGCTCGCGCAGGCGCCGCACGAGCTCGCAGTTACGGCGGCTCGTGCCGCGCTCGACCGCGCGCGCACCGAGATCCAGGCGGGCGGCGATCCAGATGTCTACGCGCTCGCCGCGGCCGAGGTCGCAGCGGCGCAGGCGTTCAAGCTGCGCCGCGCGATCAACGCAACGGGCGTCATCGTCCACACGAACCTCGGACGTGCGCCGCTCGGCGAGGCCGCTCTCGACCGCGTGCTCGACGTCGGGCGAGGCTACTCGAACCTCGAGTACGACCTCGCAGAAGGGAAGCGCGGCTCTCGCCAGGATCACGTCGCCTCGATCCTCACGCGGCTGACGGGCGCGGAGGCGGCGCTCGTCGTCAACAACAACGCAGCCGCCGTGCTCCTCGCGCTCGCGGCGCTCGCGGACGGGCGCGACGTTCTCGTCTCGCGCGGTGAGCTGATCGAGATCGGCGACGGCTTCCGGATCCCCGACGTCCTCACGCGCTCGGGGGCACGGCTCGTCGAGGTGGGAACGACCAACCGCACGCGGATCGCCGACTACGAGGCCGCGCTCACGGACGAGACCGCGGCCATTCTCCGCGTCCATCAGTCGAATTTCCGGCTCGTCGGCTTCACCGAGCAGCCCGACCTCGCGGAGCTCGCAGCCCTCTCCCGGAGACATGGGCTGCCGCTCGTCGACGATCTCGGCTCGGGCGCGCTCCTCGACCTCGGCGACGAGCCGACCGCCCGTGCGAGCCTCACCGCAGGCGCCGATCTCGTCTCGTTCTCCGGCGACAAGCTGCTCGGCGGTCCCCAGGCCGGGATCCTCGTCGGGCGGGAAGATCTCGTCGAACGGCTCCGGCGCCATCCACTCCAGCGCGCCCTCCGCGCCGACAAGCTCTCGCTCGCCGCGCTCGAGGCGACGCTCGCGCTGTACCTCGAGCCGGAGCGCGCGCGCCGCGAGATCCCGGTCCTGCGGATGCTCGACGAGCCGGTCGCCGTCGTCCGCGGCCGTGCGACGCATCTTGCCGAGCTCGTCGGCGGTGAGGTCGAGGAGACCGTCGCGCGCGTCGGCGGTGGCGCGCTGCCGCTGCTCGAGCTGCCGAGCTTCGCCTGCGCGGTCGAGGAGGGGCTCGGCCCTCGACTTCGCGCGGGACAGCCGCCCGTCGTCGGCATCGTCCGCGACGGCTGGCTGCTGCTCGACTGCCGAACGGTGTCGGACGCCGAGGTCGAGGAGCTCGCCGCGGCGGTTGCTTCAGCTCGTACGTCGTGAGCTCGCTCGTCGTCGGCACCGCCGGGCATATCGACCACGGCAAGACGACGCTCGTCAAGGCGCTGACGGGAAAGGACACGGACCGGCTGCCGGAGGAGAAGCGACGGGGCATCTCGATCGACCTCGGCTACGCCCCGCTCGACCTCCCCGACGGTAGACGGCTCTCGCTCGTCGACGTCCCCGGGCACGAGCGTTTCGTGCGGACGATGGTCGCCGGCGCGTCCGGAATCGATCTCTTTCTGCTCGTCGTCGACGCGAGGGAAGGCCCGCGCGAGCAGACGCTCGAGCATCTCTCGATCGTGCGGCTGCTGGGCGTCGACCGCGGTGTCGTGGCGGTCACGAAGGCTGATCTCGCCGATGACGAGACGCTCGGACTGGTCGCCTCCGAGATGGCCGAGCTCGTGCCCGGTGCACCGATCGTCGTCACGAGCGCAAAAACCGGGGCGGGCCTCGAGGAGCTGCAAGCGGCGCTTGCCTCAGTCGCCGAGACCACGACGCCGACTCACGCGGAGGGCCCGGCGCGGCTGTACGTCGATCGTGCCTTCAGCCTTCGCGGCATCGGCACGGTCTGCACGGGCACGCTCTGGTCGGGCCGCATCGCAACCGGTGACTTGCTCCGAGCCGAACCCGCCGGCCTCGACGTGCGCGTCCGCTCGGTGCAGGTGCACGATCGCGACGTCGACGTCGCGGAGGCCGGCCAGCGCGTCGCCGTCTCCCTCCCCGGGATCGAGAGAACGGCCCTGCCGCGCGGGAATGCGCTCGTCGAGCCCGGCGCTTACTCCGTCACCTATCGCCTCGACGTCTCGCTGGACGAGCTCCAACCAGTCGCAAACGCCGCGCGGGTGCACGTCCATCTCGGCACGGCGGAGATCCCAGCGACGGTCCGGCGTCTCGGCGACGGCTTTGCGCAGCTCCGCCTGGGCTCGCCCGTCGTCGCGGCACGTGGCGATCGCGTGATCCTTCGCTCCGAGACGACGGTCGCCGGCGGTCGCGTGGTCGACCCGGCGCCGCCGCACCGGACGAGCGAGGAGCGCATCGCGGCCATCGATCGAGGCGACGCAGCGGCGCTTGTCTTCGCGCCAGTCCTACGGACGTCGCTCGATGTCGCCGACGACGGGCTGGCCGGGCTCGAGCGCGCAGGCGATTGGGTCTTCTCGGCCGCGTGGCTCGCCGAGATCCAGGAGGACCTCGACCGCCGGCTCGACGCCGCCAGCCCGCTCGACCCCGGTATACCGACGCCGGTCGATCCATGGGCGGCCGACGTGGTGCCGCTGCTCGAGCTCGAGCGGCGCGAGGGGAAGCTGTACCGGCGGGGCTCGATCCGGTCGCTCGACGGCCGTGAGCTCGAGGCTGCCGCGCTCGAAGCGAAGCTCGGGCTCGAGCCCGTGAAGGTCGACGACCCGGCGCTCGCCCGTTTCCTCGAAGAAGAAGGGCGGCTCGTCCGGGTCGGCAACGGGCTAGCGATCTCGACGGCGGCCTATGAAGGGGCCAGAGAGAAGCTCGTCGACGAGTGTCGCGCCGAGGGAGCCATCACGCTCGCGCGCTACCGCGACCTGCTCGGTGTCGGTCGGCGGACGGCCGAGCTCCTGCTCGAGCGCTTCGACGCCGACGGCATCACCCGGCGAACCGGCGATCGGCGCATCCTGCGCCGGTCGGCACGCGAGGGCTGATGCGCGGCTGGCTGCCCGTCGCGCTCGTCGTTCTCGGGATCGCGGCCTTCCTCACGTACGGATCGCTGCTCGGACCACGCTCGCGCGCACATATCAACCCGTCGTCGCGACCCGACTTCGCCCCCGGCGTCGTCGACACCGTCTCCGACGGTGACACGATCCATCTCTCCGACGGGCGCCGCGTGCGACTCGTGCAGATCGACGCGCCCGAGATGGCGGACGAGGAGTGCTATGCGAAGGAGGCGACTTCCGTGCTCGCGAAGCTCGCGCCGCTCGGCGGCACCGTGATGCTCCGGCACGATCCCGTGCTCGAGAACCGGGACCGCTTCGGTCGAGTGCTCGCCTACGTCTTCAAAGGAGGCACCAATCTCAATCTCCGGCTCGTCGAGCTGGGCGCGGCCGCGCCGTACTTCTACGACGGGGGGCGTGGCCGCTACGCGAGCAGGCTGCTCGAGGCTGCGCGGGCTGCAAAACGGGATCACCGCGGACTGTGGGGCGCGTGCCCGATGACGCCACTCGACCCGCAACGCCAGGTCGACACGCTCCGCTGACGTTTCGCGCCGCGAGGCTCCGTAGTTTCGTGCAGCGACATCGGTGAATTCACTCTTGGCCAGCCGGCGACGGGACGAGAGACTGAGAGGCACACGAGAGGAGGTGGACCGCTTATGCGTCTCCTCGCCCATGTCTCCGTCGGCATGCTCGCCGCTGCGCTGGTCATCGCAGCAGGAACTGCTTCGGCCGCGAGCCTGACCACGGACCCGCCGACGCTCTTGACCCCGCCGTCAGGGAAGGTGTTCAAGGCGCGGACACCCATCGCCTTCACGATCAGGACGCACCCGGGCTGACGACTCCCTGTGGCTTTCGGTCTCGCGCTCACCGACGGTCGTGAACGCCTGCGGGACGATCGCGCACGAAGTCTCGATCTGGGACTTCCAGGCGACGACCGACCCCTCGGTCTACGAGGCGCGTCCCACGTACTACAGCTTCGGCACCTTCTGGATGAACACTCCTGGCACGTACTACTGGCAGGCACACCGGATCGAGTACGCAGGCGGCGCCGACGGATGCATCGAGTCGGCTGTGCGGTCGCTCTCGATCACCGCGCCGACAGACACGCCGATCCCGAAGGTCATTCCCAAGCCAACAACGAAGCAGCCGCTCGCGCTCTCGAAGGCACGGCTGGCCGGATCGTTCGACGTGACGACGAAGATCACGGCGGCGTCGGGCATCAACGTGAAGAAGGGCACGACCGACACCGGCGTATGGAAGTTCACGCCGGCCTGCTCCGCAGGTCCGTGCAGGGTGCGGCTCCGCTACGACTACCGCGGCGCGTCCTTCGACTCGCACACCGTGCGCGTGGGGCTCGCGCGGTCAGGCGCCGTCTACCACGGCACGACCCGGACACCGCTCGTCGAGTGCAACTTCAAGGACGTCCACGGCACGATGACGGTGCGGCTCCAGGTGAAGGGAGGAGCATGGATCGACGGCCGGTGGCACGTGACGCGTGTCACGGGGCGCTACGACTACTCGGCGGCCGCGACGACTTCGGGCATCTACCGCTGTCCCGCAGCGCGGATCACCGCGACCGTGCGTGGATCGCTGGAGAGATAGCCCGCACACGCGGCGCCGCCTGAGCGCTGCCACTCGACTGAGAGCGGTCGATCAGCCCGCGTGCGGCGGCAGATCGAAGCGGCGCGTGAAGCCCGCGACCTGGAGGAGACGGCGGACAGGCTCGTCATCGCACAGAACGACGAGCCGTCTGCCGCTGCGTTCGAAGCGATCGGCGAGGCCGCAGAGACGTTCGAGCGTCGACGAGTCGAGCAACTCGTCCCCGCTCACGCGAAGCGTCGCCGATCCGGAAGGGATACCACGCACAGCACGTGCACTACCCACGGACACCGCAGTCCTAAACCTCAGTCGCGGCCGGCCAGGTGAGGCTCTTTGGTGAGCGTCGCCGCTTACGCGGAAGGCGCGAGGCGCTTCGGTATGCCGACGTAGATCAGCCCGGCAGCTGCAAGTCCGAGCAACAGGCCCGCTCCGAGCAGACCGACCCCGATCCAGATCAGCGAGTCGATCTCCGCGCCGATCCGCAGGTCGGCGGTCACACCCGGGGACGCGTCGGCGTTCATTACGACGACCACCCAGTCCCCATCCTCCACGTTCCAGTCGAGCACCTGCTCACCCGCTCCGGCTTTCGACGCGACCCAGAACGTCTGCTCACCCGGTGGAGTCGCCGGCGGCCCGCCGGGCCGTGTCGAGTAGTGGGGGTCGGGGCTGATGTCCTTGACGACGGCGCGGCGCACGCCGCGGAGATAGGCGTCGGCCGCCGCCTCTGGACCGATGCCGATGAAGATCTTCTTCTCGCTCGTGCTCTTGATCCTGACGGTCCCGATCAGCTGGTCGATCACCCACTGTGGGATGTCAGCGGTGACCGCAATGGTCTCGGAGACGAGCGCGTACGTCCCGGTGTCGAACTGCTCGCTCGGCGTGACGAGGAAACCGTCGCTGTCACGCTGGGTTTGATCCGCCACCACGGCGACGGCGCCGCTGGCAAGGACACCCAGCGAGACGAGGGCGAGGATGCTGCCGATGACGACGACGGCGATCCTGCCGCCGGACCACTTCCGATCGGCCGTCCCCTCGGGCTCGGCAGCCGCCGGTTCGACCGCCGATCCGGGGTCGCTGCCGCCCTGATCGAGCCGGAAGGGCGGGTACTCGTCGGTCATCAGGCCCGCGTATGCCGCAACGCGTAGCACCCAACGGTCGAGTCCGAGCACGAAGTCGAAGAGGCCGGATGCGTACCGCCCCGTGAAAAGCAGCCCGACGCCGGCGATGAGAACGGCGATGAGGATCAGTCCCGGCCCTCCCCAGACTCCTCGCTGCCATGCGCTAGCTGCCTCCGCCGAGCAGCACCGCGACGATGACGTAGTGCGGGATCGCGAGCAGCCACCACTTGACGAGGACGAGCCCCCGTGACAACCGCTCGGGATAGTCGACTTCGAGCGTTGCCGGGTAGTCGGCATTGGCAGCCAGGCTGAAGGGCGGATAGCGATCCGTTCCCAGCGCGCCGTAGGCGTAGAAGGCGACCCGCCACGTCCAGCGGAGCACGCCGACGTTGAAGTCGAAGATCGCTCTCGGATACCGACGCGTGAAGAGGATCGCGAAGAACGCCACGACGCTCATCACGAAGAACGCCGCCCACAGGAACGCGAGGATGAAGAAGTGTGGGATCGCGAGCAACCATTTGACGAGCCAGAGCCCGCGGCTCAACGACGGATCGAGCGCTCCTTCGATCCGGAGCGGATACGGCTTTGGGGTCTGGGTGGTGTCCACGGCCTTGACCCCGATCGTATATGCGGCTTGTCAGCCGATCCTCGTCGGGTGAAAACCTCAGCTTTCGACGGCGTGAAGCTCTTTGGTGAGCCGCAGACGGCTGCCGCTGCCGTCCACCGGCGCGAGCTCGACCTCGTCCATGAGCTCGCGGATGATCGCGAGCCCCATCCCGTCCTCGTGGCCTTGCTCCTCGAACACGCGCGCCGGCGCTTCCTCTAGATCGAAGCCTCGCCCCTCGTCGGCGACCTCGATCGTGAGCAGGCCGTCCCGGACGTCGATCGCGAGCTCGACGGTGCCCTCTGCGTCGTCGTCATACGCGTGCCGGATGGCGTTCGAGCACGCCTCAGTGACCGCAAGCTTGAGGTCCGCGAGCGTCTCGTCGTCGATCCCGTGGATGCGGGCGATCCCTGAGAGGACGAGCCGGCAGAGCGTCAGGTACTCGGCCTTGGCCGGAATCTCCAGGCGGACGGCGTGGAGCTGTGCGCTCGGCGTCATCCTCTACGCCTCCTCGATCGCTTCGCGCATCGTGTCGAGAGAACGGCGGATCAGGCGCGAGACGTGCATCTGCGAGATGCCGATCTGGTGCGCGATCTGCGACTGCGTGAGCCCGTCGACGAACCGGAGCTCGACGATCCTCCGCTCGCGCTCGTCGAGCGCCTCGAACCCGTGATCGAGCAGCGACCGGTCCTCCGCCGTCGCGAACCCCTCGTCGACCCGGCCGAGCCGGTGGAGCCGGTCGAGCTCGGTGTCATCGTCGCCGGGCATGGTCAGCGGCTCGGTCGAATACGCGTAGCCGGACTCGAGCGCCTCGACGACCTCTTCCTCGTCGGCGCCCGATGCCTGCGCGAGCTCGTCGATCGTCGGCGACCGACCGAGCTGGCCGCTCAGCTCCTCGATCAGCTTCGAGAGCTTGAGGTTCAGCTCCTTGAGTCGCCGCGGCACGTGCATCGCCCAGCCGCGGTCGCGAAAGTGGCGCTTGATCTCGCCGACGATCGTCGGCACGGCGTACGTCTGGAGAGCCACGCCGCGGTCGAGGTCGAAGCGGTCGATCGCCTTGATCAGCCCGATCGAGCCGACCTGGACCAGATCGTCGAGCGGTTCGCCCTTGCCGGAATAGCGGCGCGCGATCGCCCGCACGAGCGGCAGGTTCTCCTCGATCAGCTGCTCGCGTGCCCGCTCTTCGCCTTCCTCGTGGTATGCCCGTAGGAGCTCGAGCTGGGATCGATCGACGGCCACGGTCACCTCGACCCGCTCGGAAGCCGCTGTTCCAGCCGGAGCCAGATCTCGTTGTCTCGTTCGACGATCGCCATCTGCTCGACGAGCTTCTCGAGCAGGCGCGTGAACGACAGGGCGGACGCCTCGGGCGCCTCCGGCCCTCCCACCGCGCTTCGCAGCGGCCCGAGCGTGATCGCCAGAGAGTCGCCGATCGACGCTTCGAGCGTCACCGTGTCGCCCGCCGGCCCGCATTCGGCGAGAACGGTCTCGACCGCCAGCTGGAGGTCGTCCATCTGCTCGTAGCCGAGGTCGAGCCGCGCCGCCAGGCCGCCGATGAGCAGCCGCGCGACCCCGAAGTACGGGCGGGCGTTCGGCACGGTGAGGATGAGCGTGTCGATGTGGATCGGGGAGGATGGTGGGGACACGGGCGCTCGACTCCCCGTGTCGAGACGCCGAGGGGACATATACCCGGTATGCGGGACGTCGGAAACGCCTGCGAGGTTTCAGCGCGCAACGCGTGGGGCGAACCCCGATGCGCGCCGACGAGAGCCTCGTCCTCTACGAGCTGGGTCGAAGCCGGTGACGTCCCACCAGACGCTCGCCGGCTAGACGGCGCTTCTCGCCGGCGCGACGTGGTCGTCGATCAGCTGCCGGATCTCGGCACTGCTCGCACGCCCTTCGATCCGCCCGAGCGTGGAGCGCCTGCGTACGAGCACGATCGTCGGGATCGTCCTGACCGAGAGCATGTCGGCAAGGCCCGGGTGCTCGTCGACATCGACACGCCAGACGCGGACACGGTCACGCGCGACACGCGCGTAGTGCGCGATCAGGCCGTCCATGCGCCGTGCCGGTCCGGAGCTCTTCCGCGTGAAGAACAAGAGCGCCGCACGACCCGGCTCCGGACGGGTGCGGCTTTCCAACCGGGCGTCCATACAAGGTCTTTGCCCCGTCGGAGGACGATCAAACGAGAGCCGGGTATTTGACGAGGGCCCGCGCGCCCAGTGTGCGTGTAGTTAGCCGGCTTCCCAACCGCACGAGCCCTCGTCCGTGCCCCACCAGGCGATGGAGTACCTCGCAGGCGCGTTTCCAAACCGAAGACGCTACTCCCGGAGCCGGCGCCCTTCAGGCGGCCGCGAGTGAGGAGACGGCCTCGTCGCGCGTGGCGAGGATCGTGAACACGCGGTCGAGCAGGGTGATCTCGAAGATCTTGCGGATGTTCGGATTGCCGCAGACGAGCACGACGCTTCCCTCCTCCGGGCGCAGCCGCTTCAGCCCGCCGAGCAGGACGCCGAGCGCGGTCGAGTCGAGAAAGGTCGTGTCGGTCAAGTCGACGATGACAAAACGCGCGCCGTCGTCGATTACCCGGTGCAGCTCCTCCTTGAGCTCGGGCGCCGTATGCAGATCTACCTCCCCCACGAGGTCGATCGCGGTGATGCCCATCGCGACAGGAGCGCTGGAAACGCGAAAGTTCATCGTGGGGATTCCTGCATCCAACGAGCCCTCGTACCCGCTTTCTGTCGGGTCGAAACGCGGGCGTCGGGATCGTCTCAGATCTGTCCGTCGTCCGCTGCATGGTTTGAGATCGGGCTAAGCGGCAAGAAAGCTTTGCGAGTGAACGCGGGAGGCGGCGTTGTGAACGAACGAGGCACTCGAACGACTGAATGGCGCATTCTCGCCTCCGACGGAGACGAGAGTCCGGCGATCGAGGACGACCTCTTCGACGAAGACGAGTCGGACGAGGAAGAGTCGGAGAACGAGGACCAGAGGGGCGGTGGGCTTGATCCCCGGTCGCAGACAGCGCCTAGCTCAGAGCCGTTTGCGCCGAGCGGGACCGGGTGGACGTGGCGTTTGGGTAGGCAAGAGCCGGGGTAGAACGAGCTCACCGACCGAGCAACCTGCATCCCAAGCTCGGCGTAGCGCTTGAAGAGGGACGCGGAGACGCGTCCCTCTTCGCGTCACGAGACGCGGACCGGTCCGTTGCTCCGCCGGCGCAGCTGCACCTCGGTGCCCCCCGCGTGGCGGGTGATCTCGACCGCATCGACCATGCCTGCGATCAGCTTCAGGCCGAAACCCCGGTCGGATCGCTCGCGCGGCTCTCGCCAGCGCCCGTAGTCACGGACAGAGACGACGATCTCGTCACCGATCTTCTCCGCCCGCAGATCGAACACCGCCTGGCTCGGATCCTCGGCGTGCTCGACCGCGTTCGCGCATGCCTCCGAGGAGGCGAGAACGACGTCCTCGGCCATCCCGTCCGCAATCCGGCACTTGGCGAGCCAGTCGCGCAGCGACGAGCGCATCTCGGCGAGCGCCGCGGGCTCGGCCGGAAACGACCGCACGAGCCCTGCAGGCTGGGCAGTCGTCGTCAGAGCGAGCACTGCCACGTCGTCTGCGGATGGCTGGTCGCCGAGGAGCTCAGCGACGACGTGGTCGAGCAGTGCCTCGAGCTCGGCGGGGCCTGCGCTTGCGGCGCTGCGCAGCTGCTCGAGGCCCATCGTCCAGCGTGCTGCCGCGCCGCTCGACGAGGCCGTCCGTGTAGATGACGATCGCATCGCCCGGCTCCAGCTGGACGACATCCTGGCTGTACTGAGCGTCCGCGTGGACGCCAATCGGGATCGAGCGCCCACCCTCGAGGTACTCGGCCGACCCGTCCGCGCGCACGAGCAGGGGCGGCGGGTGCCCGGCGCTCGCGTAGCGGCACGTGTGCGTAGTCGATGTCGACGATCGCGTAGAGCACGGTCGCGAAGGACGGGCCCGTCGTGTCCGCGAGCCGGTTGAGCTTGGCGAGCACCGTCGTCGGCTTCAGCCCATCCATCGCGTAGACGCGAAGAGCGTTTCGAAGTTGTGCCATTGCGGCGGCGGCGAGCACGCCCTTGCCGACGACGTCGCCGACTACGATGCCAACCCGCCCGGCACCGAGCTCGATCGCGTCGTACCAGTCTCCGCCGACGCGCACGCCCGTGCTCCCAGGGACATAGCGTGCCGCGAGCCGCAGCCTGTCGATCTCGGGCATCCGCTCCGGGAGCACGCTCCGCTGGAGCGTGACGGCCGTCTCGTGCTCGCGCTCGTAGAGCGATATGCGCTCGAGCGCGAGCGCGAACCGGTCGCCGGCGAGCGCGAGCAGCCTGAGGTCACGATCCTCGAACGCCGCCCGCCGGTCGCTCGTCACGTGGAGGACGCCCGTCACCCGCCCGTCCGCTCGGAGCGGAACGCCGAGCAGCGAACCGCCGTACCTTCGCAGGTAGTCGCTGACGGGCTTAGCAGCGACGACGTCGTCGATGCGGACAGCCTGACCCGTCTCCGCGATCGTCCCGGCGATTCCACGGCCGATCGACATCCGCACCCCGGCGATCGTCTCCTCATCGAGCCCGACCGCGGCTCGCATGCGGAGCTCCTGGCGCTCGGCGTCGACGAGGAGCAGCGCGGAGCGATCCGCGCCGAACAGGTCGCGGACGACAGGCAGCAGGTTCTCGATCAGCTCGTCGAGAGAGCGGGCCGCGAGCCCCGCCTGGGCGACAGCCTCCAGCGTTCGCAGGCGTTCGTTCGCACGCTGTGCGGCCGCCCGGGCGGTCTGCTCGTCGTCGTAGAGACGTGCCCGCTCGATCGCCTCCGCCACGTGACGCCCGAGCGCCTCGAGCAACTCGAGCTCCGCTTGGACCAGCCCGTCGCTCCGTTCGAGCTCGATTCCGATGGCGCCGATCGTCTTGCCGCCCGCGACCAGCGGAACGCCGACGGCGGGCCTTGGGCCGTCGTCGCGGACGATCACCCGCCCGGCTCGTATTGCCTCTTCCACGGGCAGGCTCGAGACGAACGCCTGGGTCTGCTCCCCTGACGTCGCCCCGTCGTGGGTGGCGAGCGGTCGCAACGTCCCGTCCGGATCGTGGAGAACGACGACGCCCGCCGAGGCACCGAGCAGAGTGGCGAGCTGCGCAGTAACCCGGTCCCCGATCTCGTCCACCCCGGAGATGCCCGAGACCGCTGCAGTCAGCTGCTGGAGACGGCTCTCGAGCTCCCGGGCGTCGCGCTCGTGCTCGTACAGTCGAGCACGCTCCACCGCCTGACCGCACTGGCGGCCGATCGTGGCGAGCAGCGCGCGGTCCTCGCGGCGGCGAGGCCGACGTTCACCGAACTGAAGGGTGAGCAGGCCGAGTGGGCCTTCCCGGCCGACGAGTGGCACGAGACCCGTCGACTCCCACGGCGCCTGCACTTTGGCCTCCGCAGGAAATCGCGACTCGAGGCCGGCGTGCGACGCGAACCAGAGGATCTTCCCGCGGCGCACGGCATCGATCGCCGCGAGTGGCTCCTCCATCGACAGCCGCTCCACGCGCGACGACCGGTCGTGGCTGTACCCCACGGTGGCGGCGACGACGAGCGTCTCAGCGTCGTCACTCACGAGGTGCACGGCGGCCGCGTCGGCGTCGAACGCCTGCGCGCCCTGCGAGAGGGTGATCTCCGTCACGTCCTCGACGGTGACCGCGGTCGCGAGGGCTGCGGTCATCGCCTGCAGGCGAACGAGCCGCTCGGTCGCCAGCTGGGCGGTTCGGCGGGCGCTGAACTCCCTTTGGTAAAGCTCGGCTCGCTCGAGCGCCTGGGCGCACGGAGACGCGACCGCCTCGGCGAGCATCCGGTCGGCGCCGTCGAACGCCCGAGGGGCGTCGGCGACGATGTGGAGCGCGCCGAACACCCGTGTGCCGAGTGCAAGCGGCACGGCGATCGACGTGCGATCGCCGCTGTGCGACGCGGCGCTCTCCCCCAGGATCGCCTGCTCGACGTCGGCGGGAACATCGGCCGGAGACGCGGGGTCGGCGCCGGCGTGGCCGGCGAGGCGGAGCTCGCCGTCCGCCGAGACGTAGAGATCGCACGCGGTCGCGTCGAATGCCTCGAGCGTCTGGTCGACGATCACTCGGACCACATCGGAGCGCTCAGCCGCCGCCGACAGAGCAGCAGTCAGAGACTGGAGCCGCGTGGCGATCCGTCTGGCCTGGCGCTCCGACTCGAACAGTCGGGATCGCTGCAGCGCCTCCGATGCCTGGCGCGCGAATGTCTCCAGGAGGTCTCGGTCGGCCGCAGTGAAGACCCGTGGGCCCGGGAAGCGGAGCGCCATGAAACCGAGCGGCAAGTCGGTCGTGGTTCGCAGCGGCACGAGGGCGAGCGCCTCGGCTCCGGTCGCCTGATGGGCGCTACGAAGCTCCGTCCTCTCCGCGTTGCTCGTCGTCTCGAGCCAGAGCGGCTCGCCGGTGCGCGCGACCTGAGCCGCGACGTGCAGTCCCTCGAGCGGGATCAGTCGGTGCTCTTCGACGAACGATTCCGCGTAACCGAGCGACGACAGGTGCTCGAGCTCCTCCGTCTCGTCGGACAGCACGCTGACCCAGCCGGCGGTCGCCCCCACGGCTGCGGTGCCTTCGCTGACGAGGATGCGTGCGATCTGCGCCGGCGTGACCGCTGCCGCGAGCAGCGCCGCGAGCCGCTGGAGCCGCTCCATCTGAGCCGCCGTGGCCGTCGCCGACTCGTGGGCGCCGATCGCGTCGGTTCGGGCTCTCTGTTCCCTGTGCAGCAGCACCAAGACGAGCGCCACGGCGCCTGAGAACGCGACGACGGCCGCGTAGCCCGAGCCCGAAGGCATGAACGAGTGCACAGGCTCGACGAAGTAGTAGAGGTACGGGACGTAGGAGATAACAGCCGTTGCCAATCCAAACGCGAACCCGCCGATCAGCGTCGATACGAGCACGGCGACGAGGAAGAGCGCCGCGGATCCCGCCCGGCCCTCGAGACCGGTCGCAAGGCCGATCATGGTGGCGACGACCGGGCCGAGCAGGGTCACGGCGAGCGCGAGCGCGAGTCGACCCGGCGTCCGTGCGCCGACGCTCAGCTTCACGGCGTGGCCGCCGCCACAGCCGCCGTCAGGGAGCTCTCCACGGTCACGAGCGTGTCCAGCTTTGTGATCTCGAGCGCGCGACGCACGGGTGCGTCGGGCCCGACGGCGAGCACGAGCTGCCGCTGGTCACGCCCCAACTGCTCGGAGAGATCGAACAGCATGCGGATGCCCGCGCTGTCGATATAGGTGAGCTCGCCGAGATCGAGGACGATCGAGCTGCTGTCTCCGGACGCCGTCAGTAGCCGCGTCGAGACATCCGTCGCGTTCGCCATGTCGATCTCGCCACGGACGGCGAGCACGACGACGCCGCCGCGTCGATCGAGGTCGATCGAGACGCCGTCGTCCACGCGGCTCCCGTCCACGTGACCCCCGTCCATGCCGGAAAGTGTGACAAAGGGCTGGTCCCCCGGCCTCTGCGCCGAAACGGGCGCATAATCCCGCGGTGCGAGCAGCCGCGGTCGTCGGTGCTCTCGTCGCCGGATTGGCCCTGGCGCTCCCGACGCTCGCGGTCACCGTCGTCGGCACGAGCCGCTCGGAGACGCTGCGCGGCACGGCAGGAGCCGACCGGATCTCGGGACGAGCCGGAAACGACCGGATCTACGGGCTGGGCGGCGACGACACCCTGATCGGCGGCCCCGGACGCGACGTCGCCGACGGCGGCCCCGGGACCGACCGCCTGCTGCTCAGGGACGGGAGCCCCGACACCGCGAGGTGCGGGCCGGGCCGCGACACGGCAACGGTCGACGACATCGACACGGTTCGCACCGACTGCGAGATCGTCGTCGAGCCGCCCCCATCAGGCCCGGTCACGCCGCCTCCGAGTCCCGTGATCCCGGGACAGTACGGCGGGCGAACGTCGCAGGGAGAGAGCGTGTCGTTCGTGATCACGTCCGGCGGCTCCCTCACGAAGCTCGTGTTCTCGGCCGTCCACCTGGCGTGCGATCCGGGGGGCGGAGCTCTCGCGTGGGCGCTCGACCTCGGGGACGCGGTCTACGCCATCCGCTCAGATGCGACGTTCACCATCGACTCGTCATTCGCCGGAATCGTCGCGGGGTCGCCGGCCTCGGTCCACGTCGTCGTCGGCGGGCACCTGCAGAGCGGGCTCGCAGGTGGCTCCGTCACGCTCGAGGTGCGCTATCCGGCGGCCGGCCCTTCAACCGCGTGCACTGCCGCGAACGTCGCGTGGACGGCAGCGGCCGACATCCTCAACGAACCCTAGCCGCCCGACAACGGCCTCGTATACTCGAGCCGCTGGCGATGGCCGATGACGCCACGAACGTATGGGACGAGGTGCCCGACTGGGGCGGCATCGGCGCCCGGCGGGTGACGCGACCGGAGGGGACGGCGCTCGGATCGTCGATCTGGGAGCTCCAGCCCAGCGGCTCGCAGTTCGTCTACCACTTTCACCACGGGAGCGAGGAGCTCCTGATCGTGCTGCAGGGAGAGCCGACCGTCCGCATGCACGACGGCGACCGGCAGCTTGCCGAAGGCGACGTGGTCACCTTCCCGCGCGGCCCCGAGGGCGGGCACCAGATCCGGAATGACGGTGAGGCAGTCGCCCGTGTCCTGATCGTGTCGACGAACACGGATCCGGACGTTGCTGAATACGACTCGGGGAAGGTCGCTGCGATCACCGACGGCGGTGAGCATCGCTTCTTCCGGACGGGCGACGCCGTCGAGCACGCCGGCCCCGAGTAGCCCGTCAGGACCCGGCGGCCGCCCGCTCCAGCCCGTCGATCTCGATCTTCTTCATCTCGAGCATCGCCGTCATCACGCGCTGGGCCTTCTCGCGGTCCGGGTCGGCGAGGAGCTCGTTCGAGCCGCCGCGGAACGACCTGCCAGGAGAGGCCGAAGCGGTCCTTGAGCCAGCCGCACGGACCCTTCTCCCCACCTCGGAGAGCGCCTGCCAGTAGCTGTCGACCTCTTCCTGCGAGTCGCAGAAGACCTGAAACGAGATCGCCTCGCTGAACGTGAACTGCGGCCCGCCGTTGAGCGCGAGGAGCTCCTGGCCGTCGAGCTCGAAGCTGACGGTCATCACGGTCCCGGCCGGCTTCGGCCCCGCCTCGCCGTAATGCGAGACGTCGAGGATTCGCGAATTCTGGAAACACCGAGGTATAGAAGCTCGCCGCCTCCTCCCCTTCGGTGTCGAACCACAGGCAGGGCTGGATCGAGCCCATGAGCGCTCCTCTCGTCAGGGTGACCTGTGCATCCTGCCGGAGCCTCCCTCGAGTCGCGCAAGCGCAAACACGACGATCGCCGCTGCGACGATGACGCCCCAGGCGACCGACACGTGCGGCGTGAGCACGCTCGGGATCTCCAAGTTCGTCCAGCCGCGCTTGACGAACTGCTCGAGCCAGAGATCGTTGACGACGTTCCCCGCTCCGTAGCAGAAGAGGAGCGCCAGGTAGGCGCCAAGGGCGATTCGGAGCCAGGAGCGGCGGACGGCGTGGACGATCCGCGAGAGCAGGAGCGCCGACAGGACGAGCAGCAGCCCGTCCATGCCGTGGTGATGGCCGTGGTGCACCGCCGGATGGAGCTCCGGTGAGCTCGGCTGCGTCCGTAGCTCGCCCGTGAGGAAGATCGACCCGAGCACGGGCACCCGGTCGAGATAGACGCCCAGCTCAGCTCCAATCCAGGGAAGCGAGGCGAGAACCGCAACCACGGCGAGGGCGATGCGCACGAGGTCGCCGGGAAGGCGCGGCGCCCACGCGGCAGGCCCGAGCCGGATCGCTGCGACGATCGTCAGCGCCACTGCGATCAGCACACCGAGTGCGGGGATGGCGTTCACGGCCTTTGCGTTGAGGTCCGCCTGCTCGACGATCCCCGGCCAGAAGATCGCGCCCGCCAGCACGACGCCGGCGAGCGCGGCGATCCACGTGCGTCGCGCGTCGAGAAGATCCGCGACGAGCAAGAGCACGGGGATGGCGACGAGCGCGGTCGGGAAGTTCGACGAAGACGAGCGCCCGGCTCAGGCCGCCTGCGATGCCCTCGTGCGAGACGTTGTAGAGGTCGGTGGCCGGCAGCCGTGAGTACGTGACGAGAATCGCGATGAGGACGAGCCCGAATGCCGTCCAAACCGCAGCCACCTCGAGCGGGAAGGCGTTCCGCGGCTCAGTCTTCGTCGTCCGGCTCTCCGTCGCCGTTGCGAGTGCGATCCACGGCCGTCCGAGTTGCCACCCAACCGTGTCTCACAGTCCGACTGTGCCCCGCCGGGGCGAGGCTGTCAAGGCAGCCGAGCCCGTTGGCCGTCCGGCATCGGGCCGGGAGCCTCAGGGCTCTTCGAGGAGGCTCACGTAGCCGGGGAAGCGCTTTCGTGCGCGTCTCGTGAAGGCGGACCGATACTCCGCCGCGACGTCCTCGGGCAGCGTGGCCGCATACGTCTCGCGCAGATCCAGCAAGCCGTCGCCGATGGCGTCGACGACGAGCTGGTAGTCGCCGTAGAGCTCTTCGGTTTCCTCGCGGCCCGCCCGCGACCAGGCTGCGTCCGCGTCTTCGGCTTCCGCCAGGAGACCGGCCTCGTCCTCGGCGAAGATGTCGAGCTGCCGTCCTACGAGATCGTCGAAGCGCCGGCCCTTGCGGCGCAAGCTCACGTGCGTCGACGCCGGCTCAATACCGATCCATCTCGATCAGCCGCTCGTCGCTAATACCGAAGTGGTGTGCCACCTCGTGTAAGACGACGCGCCGGATCTCTTGGCGCAGCCGCTCTGGATCGGAGCCGTACAGCCGCTGTAGCGGGCCGCGGTAGACGGTGATCTTGTCGGGTAGCACTGCGCCGTAGAACGCGCCTCGGCGGGTGAGCGGGACACCCTGGTAGAGGCCTAGAAGTGGCATTCCGGCCGGCGGCTCGTCGTCGACGACGATGCCAACGTTCGACATCGACCCACGCAGCTCACGCGGCAGCGATTCGAGCGCCTGCTCGACCTCGTACTCGAAGTCGATCTCGGTGTGGCCTGCCCAACGTTGCATGTCGCAACGGTAGTCACCCGGCGGCCTGCACCGCTGCAGCGGTGGCGGCGTCACGGAGCGGCGTGGGAGTCGAACCCACCCAGCCTGGGGTTGCCAGACCTCACCGGTTTTGAAGACCGGCCGGGCCACCGGGCCCTGCCGCTCCGGGAGGAACGCTAGCGCTATGTCCGCGTCTTAACGCGGTAGCAACGAACCGTAACGCTCGGTCAATCACAGGATGACGCGCGGCAGGTTAGATGCCGGGCGTGCGTGTGACGGTTCTCGTCGGTTGGGTGGCCGCCCTTGCCTTCGGAGCGAGCGGCGCCCTCGCCGGCGCCTCGGGGGCGACGGTTCACGGACCGACGTTCGTGCGCTTCGCCGACGCGACGCTCGGTCCCGTTGCGCGCTCGTCGGCCGCCGCGTCTCCGTTCGACGGCACCTCGGGCGGCGCCTACACGACTCCCGACGGCGAGTCCGTCGAGGTCTACTCCGACACGGACTACTCGGCCCAGGATCCGGCCTTCAACCAACGGTGGGCCGACTTCCTCGCCACAGCACCGCACGGCGACGAGCTTGCCCGCGTCACCGTCGTGCTCAAGCCGCTCGACGAGGTGCAGGCGCTCTGCGGCGCGCACTCGCTCGCGTGCTACTCCCCAGGCTCCGAGGTGATCGTCTCGCCCGGGACGGACCCCTCGCCCGACGTTCCCGCGACGGACGTCCTGCTCCACGAGTACGGGCATCACATCGCCCAGAACCGCGACAACAACCCCTGGCCGGCCGTCGACTACGGCCCGAAGCGGTGGGCATCCGCCAAGAACGTCTGCCAGCAGGCCGCGAACGGGACGCTCCACCCGGGAGACGAGGACGCCGACTACCGCCTCAACCCGGGCGAGGCGTGGGCGGAGACCTACCGCGTCTACGCCGAACGCGCGCTCGGCCTCCCCGTCGTCCCGTGGACGATCGTGAGCAGCTCTTTCTACCCAGACGAAGCGGCACTCGCGGCCGCCGCTGAGGACGTCGACGACCCGTGGACGGGGAACGCGACCGCGACCCTCTCGGGGAAGCTCGCCGTGAAGCAGAAGGTCCGCCGCCTCCAGATCGCGACGCCGTACGACGGGCGCTTCTCCGTCGGTCTCCGCAACGGGTCGAAGAGCACGCTGAAGCTCAGGCTCGTGAACAAGGCAGGCTCGGCGGTAGCGGCAGGCGCGGTCGCCGCCGGGAAGACGAAGACGCTGCGGGCGTCGATCTGCGGACAGCGCGTGCTTCAGCTCCAGGTCAGCCGGACGACGACGGGCGCCGGCGCGTACTCCGCCACGATCTCGAAGCCCTAGGCTGAGGGCGTTACTCGGTCGAGTCGTGCATCTCGTCGACCGCTGCGCGGGCGCGCTCGTGCACGTCACGGCGCCGCGCATCGAGATCGGCGACCGGCGAGTCGCCTCCGTCGTCTTCGACGAGCTCCGAGGCCCGCGCCTCGTCGAGCTTTTGGCGCAGCTCGTCCGCAGGGTCGACGGCCGGCGCGGGCGAAGGCGCCGGAACGCGACGGCGAAGGAAGTAGGCGGCGAGCGCGGCGAGACCGGCGAGGACGAACAGGCGGCGCCACATGCGGCCGATGCTACAGTGTCCGCCGCAGCTTCTCGCCACGCCCTGCGCCGGCTTCTCCCGGGGCCGCGCACAAGGGCGGGGCCGCCTGAGTCCACGGGAAGGAGACACCGGAGCGTTGAACGACTACGAGATCCTGCTCATGCTCGACCCCGACGTGCCGGAGGAGCGCCACGAGGAGATCCTCGCGCGCACGCGCGAGCTCATCGAGAAGGACGGCGGCGCGTGGGAGGCCGCACGACGCCGTGGGGCCGCCGCCGCCTCGCCTACGAGATCGACCACAAGGCGGAGGGCGTCTACCACCTGCTGACCTTCAGCTGCGAGCCCGCCGACGCTCGACGAGGTCGTCGCGCGTGCTCAAGATCACCGACGGCGTCATGCGGCACATGGCGACCCGCCGGCCGCGGCCGCATCGCCGCGCCGCGCGGCGCGGCGCCGCCGAGACTCCAGCGCCCGACGGAGCCAGCCCAGACGGACCAGCCAGACGGGCCAGCAGAGTACGCTGCCGGGCGGCCGCCGACGGTGAGTCCGCCGGCGAAGAAGGAGAGGAGTAGGCATGGCCAACATCAATCGCGTCGTCCTCGTCGGCAACCTGACGACGAGACCCGGAGCTCCGGCACACGCCGAGCGGCACCGCGGTCTGCAGCCTTCGCGTCGCCGTCAACACGCGCCGGAAGGACGGCGCCACCGGCGAGTGGACGGAGAAGCCGAACTACTTCGACGTCACCGTCTGGGGCAACCAGGGCGAGAGCTGCGCGCAGTACCTCGCGAAGGGCCGCCCGGTCGCGATCGACGGCCGCCTCGAGTGGCGTGAGTGGGAGGCGCAGGACGGCACGAAGCGCCAGGCGGTCGAGATCATCGCCGACTCGCGTCCAGTTCCTCGGCGGCCGCGGTGACGGCGGCGGCGCAGCCCCAGTTCGTGCCCGCCGGCGAGTCGGCGGAGCCCTCCGACTTCACGGCGACGGCCGACGACGACATCCCGTTCTGAGGCGAAGAAAGCGAGAGCAGGCAAGGAGGAGCGCTCGACGAGCACGCGTCGGCGTCCGGGCGCGCGCGAAGGCCAGGCGCGGCGGCGCAACTGCTACTTCTGCCGGGACAAGATCGAGGACGTCGACTACAAGGACCTCAACCAGCTGCGCCGGTACATCTCCGAGCGCGGCAAGATCCGCTCTCGGCGGATCACGGGCGCGTGCCGGCGGCACCAGAACCAGATCTCGGCCGCGGTGAAGCGGGCGCGCGAGATGGCGCTCCTGCCCTACGTCGGGGAGCGCTGAGCCGTGCAGGTGATCCTGCTCCAGGACGTCGACAAGGTCGGCCTGCGCGGGGACGTCGTCGACGTCGCCCGCGGGTACGCCCGGAACTACCTCGTGCCGCGGCGGCTCGCCGAGGAGGCGACGCCGGCCGCGCGTCGCCGAGCTCGAGAAGCGTGACGTCGCTGCGCGCGCGCCACGAGGCGACGACGGTCGAGCAGGCGCGCGACATCGCCGCGCGTGCTCGAGCAGACCGAGCTCCGCTTCGAGATGAAGGCCGGCCCGACGGGCTCGCTCTTCGGCTCGGTGACAGCGACGAACATCGCCGACGAGCTCTGGGACGAGAAGAAGGTGCGCGTCGACCGCCGGAAGATCGCACTCGAGCAGCCGATCAAGGAGATCGGCCGCTACGCGGTCCCCGTCGACGTGTTCGACGACGTCCGCGTCGAGGTGGCGACGCTCGTCGTCCCCGAGGGCGGGGAGCTGCCCGAGGCGGTCAGCGAGCCCGAGCTAGCCGAGGCGGTCGCCGAGGCTGAGCCGGAGCCCGAGCAGTCGGCCGACGAAGCCGCGGAACGCCCGGCCGAGGACGAGCCGGCGCCCGACGAGGCGTGACTTCCACAGCGCCCGTGGAGGGCTGTGGAATGTGGCACGAACTTCCCGCGTAGAGCGACGTTTTCGTCCACCGCGCCGTCCGGTGCGCCGGGGATAATCTCACGAACATATGTTCTGAACCGCCTGCAAATCGGCTCTTTTGGCCCCCGTGTCCAGTGTGGACAGCGTGCCTTTCCACCCGTTGCGAGCGCGGTCGACGAGGAGGGTGTAATACGGCGTGGCTCAGCTAACGACCTCGCAGTCCGCCCCGGTCCCGCCACAGAACCTCGATGCAGAGGAATCGGTCCTCGGCGCGATGATGCTCTCCCCCGGCGCGATCGGGGCGGTCAGCGAGGTGCTCTCGGCGTCCGACTTCTACCGCGAGAGCCACGCCAAGATCTACCGGGCAGGCCTCTCCCTCTACGGACGCGGGCGAGCCGGTCGACGCGATCACGCTCGTCGACGAGCTCGACGCAGCGCGGCGAGCTCGAAGACGTCGGCGGCAAGATCCGCGTCCACGAGCTCGCCGCGCTCGTGCCGGCGGCGGCGAACGCCGCGCCACTACGCGCGCATCGTCCGCGAGATGGCGACGCTGCGCGGGCCTGATCCGGGCCGGCAGCGAGATCACGCGCCTCGGCATCGAGCGCCCGGCCGAGACGCACGGAGCTCGTCGACCGCGCCGAGCAGGTCGTCTTCGACCTCGCGCAGTCGCGCGTGTCGGGCGACTTCAGCCACATCGAGGAGCTGCTGAAGGAGAGCTTCGAGCGCATCACGGCGCTCTACGAGCCGGGGCGGACGTGACCGGCGTGCGCTTGCCGGCTTCCGCGACCTCGACCATCTGACCTCCGGCTTCCAGCCGGGCAACCTCGTCATCCTCGCCGCGCGGCCGAGCATGGGGAAGTCGGCGCTCGCGCTCTGCATGGCGGCCAACCTCGCCGTCCGCGGCGAGACGCCGGTCGCGCTCTTCACGCTCGAGATGTCGAAGTCCGAGGTCACGCAGCGTCTCATGTGCAGCGAGGCGAAGGTCGAGTCGCAGCGCCTGCGCTCGGGCAAGCTCGCGCCCGACGACTGGCCGCGTCTGACGGCCGCCTGCGACCGGCTGTCAAGGCGCCGATCTACGTCGACGACACGGGCTCGATCACGATGATGGAGATCCGGTCGAAGGCACGACGGCTGAAGATGCGCGAGCCGGCGCTCGGCCTGATCATCGTCGACTACCTCCAGCTGATGACGTCGGGCGCGTCGGTCGAGAACCGGGTGCAGGAGGTGTCCGCGATCTCGCGCTCGCTCAAGGTGCTCGCCCGCGACCTCGACGTGCCGGTGCTCGCGCTCTCGCAGCTCTCTCGCGCGGTCGAGCAGCGACACGACAAGCGTCCGATCCTCTCCGACCTCCGCGAATCGGGAAGCCTCGAGCAGGACGCCGATCTCGTCTTCTTCATCTACCGCGACGAGTACTACGACTCCGAGTCGGACCAGCAGGGAATCGCCGAAGTGCACCTGGCGAAGCACCGGAACGGCCCGACCGGGACGGTCAAGCTCTCGTTCCTCAAGCGGTTCGCGAAGTTCGCGGACCTGGCGGCAGGTTAGGGGGAGGCGAGCGGCACGCAGATCATCTGGTTAGGAGACACCGCGACGACCTTCGCGGCGCAGTGCGAGGAGTGCCACCGCGACCGCGCGTGGCCTCCGGTCGTCATCCGGGGCGCGCTCTGCCAGGAAGCGGACGTCGGGTTCGTCACCTGCTGGCGCGGGCACCGCGTCCGCGTCCGGCGCATGGCGCGTGCCGCGCCGGTTGCGGCAGCGCGCCCATCGAAGAAGACCGTCCGGCGCTAACTGACAGACTCCGCCCATGCCCGCGACCGTGATCGTCGGGGCGCAATGGGGAGACGAGGGCAAGGGCAAGATCGTCGATCTCCTCGCGCAGCGCTCAGACCTCGTCTGCCGCTACCAGGGTGGCCCGAACGCCGGTCACACGATCCAGGTCGGCGACGACGTCTTCAAGCTCCGCCATCTGCCGTCGGGCATCGTCGCGGGCAAGGAGTGCGCGATCGGCGCGGGCTGCGTGATCGATCCCGAAGAGCTCGTCGCCGAGCTCGACGACCTGGACGGGCGCGGCCTCGCGACGGACGGCGTGCGCTTGTCGGGAAACGCTCACGTGATCATGCCGTGGCACCGGGCGCTCGACCAGGCGTCCGAGCGCCGGCTCGGCTCACTCCAGATCGGCACCACGCGGCGCGGGATCGGCCCGGCGTACGCGGACAAGGCCGGGCGCCTCGGTATCCGGGTCCAGGACCTCCTCGACCCGAAGATCCTCCGCGAGAAGATCGAGGTCGCGCTGGCCGAGAAGAACGTGTGGCTCGAGCGGATCTATGGCCTCGAGCCGCTCGAGCTCGAGACTCTCGTCCTCCGCTACGAGGGCTTCGCTCGGCGCCTCCGCCCGTACGTCGTCGACACGTCGCTCCTCGTCGACCGCGCGCTGCGGCAGGGGAAGCGCGTGCTGTTCGAGGGCGCGCAGGGAACATTGCTCGACCTCGATCACGGGACGTATCCGTTCGTGACCTCTTCCAACCCGATCGCCGGCCAGGCTGCGACGAGCTTCGGCATCGGGCCGACCCGAATCGACACGGTCGTCGGCGTCGCGAAGGCGTACGTGACTCGGGTCGGCGAGGGCCCGTTCCCGACCGAGATCGAGGGGGCAGACCAGGAACGCGTGCGCAGACTCGGGGCGGAGTTCGGGACCGTGACCGGGCGCGAGCGCCGTTGCGGCTGGCTCGACCTCGTGGCGCTCCGCTATGCGACGCGGCTGAACGGGATCACGTCCCTCGCGCTGACGAAGCTCGACGTCCTCTCGGACTTCTCCGAGATCCCGGTGTGCGTCCGCTACCGGCTACGAGACGGCTCGGAGACGGACGAGTTCCCGCCTCACCAGAGCGACTTCCATCACTGCGAGCCGGTGTACGAGGTGCTTGTTGGCTGGGGTGTGCACCTCGACGGGGTGGAGACGTTCGACGAGCTTCCGGATCCTGCCCGGCGCTACGTCGAGCTCGTCGAGGCTGCTCTCGTGGTCGACGTGCCTCTCGTCGGCACGGGCGCCGAGCGCGAGCAGGTGCTCGTGCGAAGCGACGCGGGTTTCGCACTTGTGTAGCCCGGGTCCGCAGCGGTCAGCGAAGCCTTTGAAGCTCCTCGGGCGAGTTGACGTTGGCGAGCAGCCCAGGGTCGAGCTCGACGACGACGACACGTAGCCTCTCGAGGGCGTCGCGGAGCGAGAGGCGGCCTGCTTCCAGCGCCGTCTCGAAGCACCGGCAGCGTCCGCTTGCGGTAGACGCCGGGCAGCGGGCCTGTCTGCGGCACCGCCGCGTCGATCTCGTGACCACACGCGCACGCGAGCGTCTGGAGCGCGTCGCCCGTGACGAGCGGGCAGTCGACGGGCAGCACGACGCAGAGCTCATGCGTCGCCGACCGGAGCGCGGCGACGACGCCGGCGATCGAGGCGCGCACGTCCGTCGCATCGTCGACGACCGGAAACGGAAGCTCGAGCCCGTCACCCGCCTTGCCGACCGCGATCCGCTCGCCGCAGATCTCACCGAGCGTCCGCCAGCCACGCTCGGCGAGCGTCTCCTCCCCCGAGCCTCGCGAGCGCCTTCGGCGATCCGAAGCGGTTCGACGCACCACCGACGAGGAGAGCGCCTGTCAGGTCTCGACGCGCCACGGCTCCGAGTAGACGTTCATCCGGCCGTCGCGGACGAAGCCGCAGAGCGTGACGCCGCGGTCGCGGCCGAGCTCGACGGCGAGGCTCGACGGCGCGCCGACAGCGACGACGACCGGACAGCCGGCCACCGCCGCCTTCTGCACGAGCTCGAACGAGATCCGGCCGCTCAGGCAGATGACAGCTCTCCGTCAGCGGAAGGCGCCCGTCGAGGAAGGCACGTCCGACGACCTTGTCGAGCGCGTTGTGGCGGCCGACGTCCTCGCGGACGACCAGAAGGTTTCCTGCGGCGTCGAACAGTCCGCTCGCGTGGAGCCCGCCGGTCGCGGCGAACGCGCCCTGTGCCGAGCGGAGCCGATCGGGGAGCGCCGTGAGGAGCCGCCGCCGTCACGGTGAGGCCACTCGTCACCTTCGCCGCCTCGACGGCGACCGCCTCGAGCGCCCCTTTCCGCAGACCCCGCATGACGACGTCGTATAGAAGCTCCGCTCGAGGCGCGCCGCGTCGAAGCCCGGCGCCATGACTTCGATCGTGTTCGCGGCGAGATCGGCGGGCGGGGCCGCTCGACTCGGGTCGCCAACCCTTCGGAGAGGCAGAAGCCGAGGGCGAGCTCCTCGTCGTGGCCGGGCGTCCGCATCGTCACCGCCACGGGGCGCCCGTTGATCCGGATCTCGAGCGGCTCCTCGACGGCGACAAGGTCGTCCGTCTCGCCGCCGGGAACGCGCGTCAGCGTGACGCTGGCTGCACTGTAGGGAGGAGGAGATGGCGCCTCGTCGGGCATCGCCCGAAGACTAGGCGGCGACGGGCTCCCTGGTGGCGACGGCGTCGGCAAGCGCACTCACGACGGACTCGAGCTGTTCGACGGCGGCCTCGTCTGCGAGCCGCCCGTCGACGTCGCACCGCGACGGCGCGTGTGAGAGAGCAAGCTCGGCGTCGAGCACACGTGCGCCCATGCGCGCGAGGATCCGGCGCGCGTCGGCCTGTGCCCACACGGCGCCGAATCCGCCCGGGCTGGCGCCGACGACAGCCACCGGCTTGTTCCGGAACGGGTTCGTCGCATGCGGGCGGGAAGCCCAGTCGAGTGCGTTCTTCAGCTGCCCCGGCAGCGAGCCGTTGTACTCCGGTGTCGCGATCAGCACGGCATCGGCACCCGCGATCGCCGCACGGAGCTCCCTCACAACGCGCGCCGGCGCCGACTCGTCGTCCTCGTCGAACGGCGGCACCTCCTTCAGGCCGCGCCAGAGCTCGAGCTCGCCCCCATCGGGGACGAGCTCGGCCGCGCCTGAAGGAGCGCCGTGTTGTACGAGCCCTCGCGCAGGCTGCCGGAGATGCCAAGGATCCGCATTGCTAGTCGGCCTTCACGAGCGCGAGCTCTGCCGTGATCTTCACGTCCTGAGCGAGCGCCTGCTCCCCGCTCGGCAGCTCGGCGTTCCAGTCGAGGCCGAATGCACGGCGGTCGACGGTCGTCTCGAGCGTGAGGTTGATGCGCTCGCGGCCGTACGGGTCGACGATCGGCCCTCCGAGGGTCCCCGTCAGCTGCACGGGGAGGGAGACGCCCTTGATTTCGAGCGTTCCCGCGATCGCGACACGGTCCCTCGCCGGGTCGAACGGCGCGGATGCGAACGAAACGTCCGGCGTCCGCTCTGCGTCGAAGAACTCGGGCGAGGAGAGGTGCGAGCGGAGCGCGTCGTCGCCGACCTGGATGTCCTCCACCCGGGCCGATCCCTCGAGCCTCGCGGTGCCGTCGTCCGAGATCGTCACGCTTCCCGCGAACGGCGCCACCGAGCCGTGAAACGTCCCGGCCATGTATTCAACAGCGAACCCGAGCCCTGAATGGACCTGGTCCAGTTGCCACGTGCCTGCGGCGACTGCCTTTTGGTTCTCGGTGATGGTGCTCATGGCGTCTCCTCTCTTCCGGTATACTTGTGCTCGCAAGCAACTGTACAGAAAGAAGCATGACTAGTCAAGTATTGAGACCACAAGTTTCTACACCTGCAGTGGGGGCCTTCGTCGCCCTTCTGCGCGCGAGCACTGCAGTAACGCGTCAGTTGAACGCAGAGCTCGTGGCGGACCACGGCCTCACGATCAACGACTACGAGGCACTGCTGCGACTATCGCGGGCTGACGACCAACAGATGAAGCGGGTCGAGCTCGCGGACAGCCTCATCCTCACGGCGTCCGGCGTCACGCGGTTGCTCGACGGGCTCGAGTGCGCCGGCTACGTCCGCAAGGGATCGTGTTCGAGCGACGCGCGCATCTCGTACGCGGTGCTCACCGACGAGGGTCGTGCGAAGCTCGAAGAGGCTTCGGTCTCCCACGTCGCGGGAATCCGCGAGCTCTTCGAGGCGCGCCACGACGCGGAGGAGCTCGCGACACTCGCTCGGCTGCTCGAGCGGCTTCCGGGCGGCGCCGATTTCGACGAGGGCGACTGCAGCCCTCCCTAGGGCACCGTAGACTCGACGCGTGCGCGTCCTCGTCGTCGGCTCTGGGGGCCGGGAGCACGCGCTTGCCTGGAAGCTCGCCGAAAGCGCGGGGCTCGAAGAGCTCCACGCCGCGCCGGGCAATCCCGGGATCGCCGAGCTCGGCCACTGCCACCCGGTGCGCGCGGAGGACATGGATGGCGTGCGCGCGCTCGCGCGGTCGCTGGACGTCGGGCTCGTCGTCGTCGGCCCCGAGGTCCCGCTCGTTGCGGGGCTCGCGGACTGGCTCCGCCTCGGCGGGATCCCCGTCTTCGGCCCGAGCCGGGACGCTGCGCGCATCGAGGGTTCGAAGATGTTCGCGAAGGAGGTGCTGTCCGCGGCCGGCGTGCCGACGGCCCGGACGCTGGCGGTGGCAAGCGCACCGTGCGTCCTCAAGCACGACGGGCTCGCCGCCGGGAAGGGTGTCTTTGTCTGCCGCACGGTCAACGAGCTCCAGGCGGCGCTGACGGAAGTCGAGGCGCTGGGCGGAACTTTCCTGATCGAGGAGCTGCTCGACGGCGACGAGCTCTCCGTGTTCGCGATCTGCGATGGGACGCGTGCAGTTGCGTTCGGGGCCGCCCGCGACTACAAGCGAGCCGAGGACGGAGACCGTGGGCCGAACACGGGCGGCATGGGCTCGTACTCGCCGGTCGCGGACCTTCCGGCGGGCGTCGTCGACGATCTCGTGCAGGCAATCCACGCCCCCGTGATCACCGAGCTCGCAACCCGCGGCGCGCCGTTCTCCGGACTGCTCTTCGCCGGACTGATGATGACGAGAGACGGGCCGCGCGTGCTCGAGTTCAACTGCCGCTTCGGAGACCCGGAGACGCAGTCGCTGCTCCCGCTCGTCGAAGGAGACCTGCTCGCACTACTGCTCGCTGCGGCGACCGGCGACCTCGGCGACACAGGAATCTCGTTCGCTCCCGAGGCAGCGGTCACGGTCGTCCTTGCGGCGGGCGGCTATCCCGCGACCGGGGACACGGGCTCGCCGATCACGGGCATCGAGGAGGCGCGCGAGCGTGGGGCGCTGGTCTTCCACGCCGGGACGGCATTGCGCGGCGACCGGCTCGTGACCAGTGGAGGGCGGATCCTCGGCGTGACGGGAATCGGTGCGGACCACACGAAAGCGAGGGAGACGGCGTACGCAGCAGTATCCGAGATCGAGTTCTCCGGGGCGCGGTATCGTCGCGACATCGCCCGTGGCTGACCGCACCCCCCTCGTCGGCATCCTGATCGGCTCCGAGTCCGACCGCGAGCGGATCCAGCCTGCGGTCGACGAGCTGGAGAAGCATGGGATCGCCTGCGAGCTCGACGTCCGCTCCGCGCACCGAGACCCGGACGCAGTCGCGGAGTACGCGCGCTCGGCCCGTGAGCGAGGTATTCGCGTGCTGATCGCGGGCGCAGGGCTCGCCGCCGCCTTGCCCGGAGTCGTCGCTGCGCACACGGATCTCCCTGTGATCGGCGTGCCGCTCCGGTCGTCGATGAGCGTCGCCGACGGACTCGACGCGTTGCTGTCGATCGTGCAGATGCCACCGGGAGTCCCGGTCGCCTGCGTCGGCGTCGACAACGCGAAGAACGCCGCGGCGCTCGCCGTTCGCATCCTCAACGCGTGACGGCCGTCCGTCCGGCGACGTCCGCCGATGTTGCGGGCATAGCGGCTGTCCACGTACGCGCCTGGCAGGTCGCGTACGCGAACGTCTTCCCCGCCCCGCTGCTCGACGCGCTCAGTCCGGAGAGACGGGCAGCGCAGTGGAGCCGAACGCTCGAGGACCCCGCTTTCGATCTGCTCGTCGCCGCTGGCGACGAGGTGCGCGGATTCGTCTCGCTCGGCCCGTCGGAACGGGTGACGGACGCTGGCGAGGTGTGGGCGATCTACGTCGACCCTTCGTCCTGGCGGCACGGGCTCGGCACCCTGCTCCTCGACGGTGCGGTCGAGCGTCTGACAGAGCGCGGCTACAGCGAGGCGATCCTCTGGACGCTCGCGCGAACTGCGCAGTCCCGAGCGTTCTACGAGGCGAACGGATGGATAGCCGGCGAGACGCGGGTCGAAACGTTCTTCGGCGAGGTGGAGGAAGAGCTCGTCCTCTACCGGAGAGCCTTGTCGTAGCACGGCTCTAGACTGACAAGGTGATCGCGCGGTACTCACGGCCGGCCATGGCCAGGGTCTGGTCGGAGGAGCGCAAGCTCGAGCTGTGGCTCGACGTCGAGCTCGCAGCGCTCGACGCGTGGGCCGAGCTCGGGGTCGTCCCTGCGGACGCCGCGGCGGGCGCGCGTGCGCAAGCAACGCCGCCGTCGCCGGCGCACGTCGCGGAGATCGAGCGCCGGACGGGCCATGACCTCGCGGCGTTCGTCGATGCGGTGGGCGAAGGCCTGGACGCCGAAGGGCGGCGCTGGCTCCACTACGGGCTGACGTCGTCGGACGTCCTTGACACGGCGCTCGCGCTCCAGATCCGGGAGGCGGGCGCGCTCCTGCTCCAGGGCGTAGCGCGCGCCTTCGACGCGGTCGTCGCCCGGGCGGAGGAGCACCGCGGAACGCTCGTGATCGGGCGGACGCACGGCGTCCACGCCGAGCCGACGACGTTCGGGCTGAAGCTCGCCGGCTGGGCGTTCGAGCTCGACCGCGACCGGGCACGGCTCGAGTCGGCCCTCGAGGAGCTGCGCGTCGGGAAGCTGTCTGGCGCGGTCGGGACCTACGCCGCCACCGGCCCCGAGCTCGAGCGGCTCGCGTGCGAGCGGCTCGGTCTGGAGCCTGCGCCGCACTCGACGCAGATCATCCAGCGAGACCGGCACGCGCAACTGCTCTCGACGCTCGCCGTCGTCGCCTCCTCGCTCGACGCCTTCGCGCTCGAGATCCGCCACCTCGCCCGAACGGAGGTGCGCGAGGTCGAGGAGCCGTTCGGCAAAGGCCAGAAGGGCTCGTCGGCGATGCCCCACAAGCGGAACCCGATCACCGCCGAGCGCATCTGCGGCCTGGCCCGAGTCGTCCGCGCGGCTGCGCAGGTCGGCCTCGAGAACGTCGCGCTCTGGCACGAACGCGATATCTCGCACTCCTCGGCGGAGCGCGTCGTCGTCCCCGACGCCTTCCTCGCCCTCGACTACATGCTCGACCGCTTCGCGTGGCTCGTCGAAGGGCTCGTCGTCGACCCGGACCGGATGCGCGCGAATCTCGACTCGAGCCACGGGCTCTTCTTCAGCCAGCGCGTGCTGCTCGCGCTCGTCGAGGCCGGGCTGCCGCGCGACGAGGCGTACGCGCTCGTGCAGCGCCACGCGATGGAGGCCTGGGACGACGGCCGCGACTTTCGCGAGCTCGTCCGCGCGGACACCGAGATCGTGGGCAGGGTCGATCTCGATGCTGTCTTCGACCTCACGGCCTACACGCGGCACACCGATGTCGTCTTCGACAGGCTCTCGGCCTTGAAAGGAGCGCCCGTCCATGCCTGACGCCACCCACATCGCAAGCGGCAAGGTGCGCGAGCTGTTCGCGCTCGACGACGAGCGGCTGCTGCTCGTCGCCTCCGATCGGATCTCCACCTTCGACGTGGTGCTGCCAACCGAGATCCCGGACAAGGGCCGCGTGCTCACCGGGCTCTCGGCCTACTGGTTCGCGCGCACGGGCCGCATCTGCGCGAATCACCTGATCGAGGTCCCGGGCGGACGGACGGTCATCCGAGTGCGCACGCCTGGAGATGCTTCCGCTCGAGTGCGTGGTCCGCGGGTATCTCACCGGCTCCGGCTGGAAGGACTACGTCCGGGATGGCGCCGTCTGCGGCCACGAGCTCCAGCCTGGGCTCGTCGAGTCCCAGCGCTTGCCGGCGCCTCTCTTCACCCCGGCGACCAAGGCCGTCGAGGGCCACGACGAGAACATCGACGCCGCACGGGCGATCGAGATCGTCGGTGAGGAGCGGTTCAGGGAGCTCGAGTGCGTCTCGATCGCGCTGTACGAGTTCGGCGCTGCGCACGCCGCCGAGTGCGGGATCATCGTCGCCGACACGAAGTTCGAGCTCGGTCTCGATCGGGAGGGAAGGCTCGTGCTCGCGGATGAGGCATTGACGCCCGATTCGTCGCGGTTCTGGCCAGCCGACACGTACGCCGCCGGCGGACCACAGCCCTCCTTCGACAAGCAGTTCGTGCGCGACTACTGCGAGACGCTCGGCTGGGACAAAGATCCTCCGGGGCCTCAGCTACCCGACGACGTCGTCGAGGGAACGCGCGCCCGGTACGTCGAGGCGTTCGAGCGCCTGACCGGGATCGCGTTCGACGACTACGTCGCCGACCCGTCAGTCGTCCTCGCGTGAGGGTGACGGTCAAGGTGCGGCCGAAGGCGGGCATCCTCGACCCGCAGGGCGAGGCTGTTCGCGACGCTCTTCGCCATCTCGGCTTCGAGGTCGTCGACGTGCGCGTCGGGCGCCTGCTCGACCTCGAGGTCGCGGACAGCGATGCCGACGCCGCTCGCGCCGCGGCCGAGCGGATGTGCGAGCAGCTGCTCGCGAACGCGCTGATCGAGACGTACGAGGTTGAGGTCGCCGCATGAGCCCGCGGGTCGCGGTGATCGTCTTTCCCGGCTCGAACGACGACCGCGACGCTGCGCTCGCGCTCGAGCGGCTCGGCGCCGAGGCCGTGCAGGTCTGGCACGCGGAGGAGGAGCTACCAGCGGTCGGCGCGGTCGTCCTCCCCGGCGGGTTCTCCTACGGCGACTACCTCCGCTGCGGCGCGATCGCCCGCTTTGCGCCGGTGATGGCCTCGGTCGAGGCGTTCGCACGCGACGGCGGCCCCGTGCTCGGCATCTGCAACGGCTTTCAGATCCTCTGCGAGGCCGGCCTCCTTCCCGGCGTCCTGCGGCCGAACGCGGGCGGCGCGTTCGTCTGCCGCGACGTCGTCGTGACCGTGACCCGAACGGACACCCCCTTCACGCGCGGATGCGACGAGGGCCAGCAGCTCGTCATCCCCGTCAAGCACGGCGAGGGCTGCTACCTGCCCCCGCCGGGGCTGCCGGAGGAGCAGGTCGTGCTGCGCTACGAGCCCAGCGACAATCCGAACGGCGCTGTCGACGACATCGCCGGTGTCGTCTCCGAGCGCGGGAACGTCATGGGCCTGATGCCGCACCCGGAGCATGCCGTCGACCCGCTCCTCGGATCGACGGACGGCGCGCTGATACTGCGGTCGCTGATCGACACCGCACGCGTCGTCCCGGTGTCTGCGTGACCCGGACGTTCGACGAGGTCGCGCAAGCCCGGTCGGCCGAATACGCGAAAGATGCCGGTGACGAGGCGTTCCTCCGCGAGCTCAACGAGCGGCTCGAGCCGGCCGAGCAGGCGCTCTACGTCGACTGCGCGGTCGAGCATCCGTTCGTCTTCGTGGTCGGCCTACCCCGTTCGGGCACGACGCTGCTCTCGCAGGTGCTCGCGTACTCACTCGACGCCGGCTACGTCTCGAACTTCGCCGCGCGGTTCTGGCTCGCGCCGGTGCAAGGCCTCCGGCTCGAGCGGATCGTGCTCGGTGACGAGCGACCCGCCGCGTTCGAGTCGGACTACGCCCGGACCTCCCACCCACGCGAGATCCACGAGTTCGGCTACTTCTGGCGACACTGGCTCCGCAAGGAGCGCTTCGCCGACATCGTCGCGTCGCAGGAGCTCGAGGAGACGATTGACTGGCCGGGGCTGAAGCGGACGCTCGCCAACGTCCAGCGCGAGCTCGGCAAGCCATACGTTGGCAAGAACATGCTCGGCGCGTACCACATGGCTCGGCTCGGTCAGGTGCTCGAGCAGGTCGTCTGGGTGCTCGTCGAGCGCGACCCGCTCGACGCCGCCATCTCCATCCTCGACGCGCGGCGCAAGCACTACGCCGATCCGCGAGCCTGGTGGAGCTACGTGCCGCTCGAGTACGACCGCCTCGCGGGCCTCGACGAATGGCAGCAGGTCGCGGGCCAGGTGCACTATCTGTCGCGCCTCTACGAGCGGGAGCTGGACGGCCTCGGCGAGAAGGGGATCCGCGTCCGCTACGAAGAGCTCTGCGCGAAGCCGGCAGGCGTGCTTCAGGAGGTCTCGTCACGGTGCGAGCGGCTCTTTGGCCGGCCGATCCCGATCGTCTCCGAGCCTTCCTCTTTCCCCGTCCGCACGCACGACAGCCGTGCGGACGACAAGGCACGCTTCGCCAATCTGCTCGAAGCGCTCGGCGACGAGGGTTGACGATGCCCAAGACGATGGCGATGCACCAGCCGAACTACATCCCCTGGCTCGGCTACTTCCACAAGCTCGCCCGCTGTGACGTGTTCGTCTACCTCGACACCGTTCAGTTCCCGCGCGGGCAGAGCTTCGGTGCGCGCAACCGGATCAAGACACCGAACGGCGTCGCCTGGCTCACGATCCCCGTCGCGCGTCCTCACGGCCGCGACGGCAAGGTGACGTACGCCGAGGTCGGGTTCGCCGACGAGGGCTGGCGCGAGAAGCACCTGAAAACGGTAGAGATGAGCTACCGCAGAGCGCCGCACTTCGACGAGGTGTTTGCCCTCTACCGGGACGGCCTGCACGCCGGCGACACGCTGCTCGACGTGAACCTCGCCCTGATCGAATCCATGGCGAGTCTGCTCGGTCTGACGACGACGCGGGTGCGGCTGTCCGAGCTCCTCGACGAGTTCGGTCAGAAGAACACGCTGATCGCCGAGCTCTGCGTTGCCGTCGGTGCGGACACCTACCTCTCTGGCAGCGGCGGGGGGCGGGAGTACGCGGACGCCGACGAGCTCACCGCACGCGGCATCGAGCTCGCGTTCGACGAATACGAGCCGCCGGAGCACGCGCAGCTCTGGGACGGCCCGTTCGAGTCGGGGCTGTCAGTCCTCGACCCGCTCTTCAACTGCGGCGCCGACGGCTGCCGGGCACTGCTCGAAGGCACGCCGCCCTCAGGCTGAGCTCCGTCTCTTCGGGCCCCCAGCCTCCAAGTCCCCAGCCTCCGAGCCGCCGGCCTCCAAGCCCAGCGCTGCCCCGAGCTCCGGATGCTTGGCGAGCTCTACCTTGAGCCGCACGACGTCTCGTGCACGGAGCGTCACGGGGCCGCGCCGGGCGGCGCCGCCGGTCGCGTAGGCGAACCGGACGAGCCGCTCACCGTCTGCCCGCTCGAGCAGCTGGACGAAGACGAGAAGCGCTTGCCGTCGACGCGCTGATCGAGACGCACCTCGTCGATGCATTGCGCCCTACCCCACGGCGTTGCGACGTCCGCTCCCACGTGCCGAGCATAGGCCCGGCCGCGTCACACGCGTGTGCCGAATCCGTGCCGAATCTCAGCCGTCCGCCGGCGGCGGAGGGGGCACAGGCGTGAGCTGAGGGAAGGCAGGCGGACGTGTGAGCACGGGTTGCGCGGGCGCCGGCGCCGCCTGGCTGGGGCTCGGCTTCGGCTTTGGAGCCGGGGTCGGGACCTGACGATTTGCCGGCACCGGCTTCCGCGCTAGCTGCTGATCCGGCTGCGCTTGCCGCGGAGCAGCCGCGGGCTCGGGCGCGCTCGCGGGCTGCGTCACGGCCGCCGGTGGCGAAGAAGAGGTCGGATGAGCCTCGGCCTTGGAAGGCACCTTGTGCTTCGCCGGATGCAGCTTCTTGGGCTTCACGTTCCGGTGGGGCACGACCGCGGCCACGGCGGTGGCCGTCGGAGGCAGCGCGAGCGAGGGCGTCAGCCGCGGCGTCTCGCCCTTCACAGCGATCGCCCAGAACTGGACTGCCGCCGTCGAGACGACAATCGCGGTGCCCGCCCGGACTGCGATCAGCAGCAGGCTCGCCCTCATCCTGTGGCCTCCACGACACGGTTCTTGCCGCCGCTCTTTGCCTCGTAGAGCGCTTCGTCCGCGGCCGCAGGCAGGTCCTCCGCGCGTTCGACGGGCGGGCAGGAGGCGACACCGAAGCTCGCGGTCACCGACAACCGCTCGCCATCGAGCGCCTCGATCTGGAGCGCCGCCACGCGCTCACGCAGCCTCGCGGCGACCACGGCGGCACCGGCGGCGTCCGTCTCGGGCAGGAGGATCGCGAACTCCTCGCCGCCCAAACGGGCCGGAATGTCGATCTCGCGCAAAGTCATACGAAGGACCTCGGCGAAGGCGCGCAGCACCTCGTCCCCCGACTGGTGGCCGTGCTGGTCGTTGACGAGCTTGAAATCGTCGAGATCGGCCGTGATCAGGGCCACCGGACGGCCGGAGCGGGAGCGACGTTTCGCCTCGGCCGTGAGCTGGTCGAGGAAGCGGCGACGGTTCGCGAGCCCCGTGAGCGGATCGGTCATCGCCTCGCGCTTCGCGATCGCATGCTGGCGCGCGTTCTCGACGGCGACAGACGCCTGCGCCGCCAAGCGCTCGGCGCGCCTGCGCTCGAGCTCGCTGAAGCCGCCGATCGGTGGATAGAGGAGCGCAACCGCCTGACCGCCGTTCGAGCCCGCCAGCTCGAGCCTGAGCGGCTCCGTCAACGCCGGCCGGTCGCCGATCGCCGCCACCTCGTTCTCGCCCTCGAGCAGCACGCCGCCGACCGCACCCGTCGCCTCGACCACCGACTCGAGAATCACAGGCAAGAGCGCCCGTCGGTCGTGTGCGGCCTCGAGAGCGCTGCCAACCAGCTCGATCGACTCCACGTCGTCGCCTTCGCGCCGCTGTCGAACGCGACGCCGCAGGATCGGAACGAGGGCTTCGGACAGAAGGACGAGCGTGAGCAGCGTGGCGACGGCCGCGAGCGCGATGTTTCGGGTTCGCTCCTTCGACGCCAGGACGAGCCCGGCCGCCGGCAGGAGGGCGACCAGCCGGCCGGCGCCGGCAGGGAGCAGCGTCGCGCCCGCGCGATAGGCGTTCGAGCCGAGCGTCACCGTCCGCGCCTCGCCGCCATGCACATCGAGGCTCGCGCCTCGCGCGAGCGCTCCCTCGGCGATCCGGCCGTTGCGCTCAACGAGCAAGACAGCGCCCGATCGCCGACCGATGGTCGTCAGCAGCCGAGCGTCGAGCTGCACGACGATGCCGACGCGACCGATGCGGCGTCCGTTTCGCCCGATCACCGCCACCGTCGGGACGATCGCACCCTCCGGCGCGTTGCCGACGAGCGGACGGCCGGCAGCCGCGACGACGAGCCCGGGCGTCTTCTTTGCGATCGGAGCAAGAGAAGCGGCGCGGCGGCTGACGATCGCCTGCTGGACCGCGGGTTCGTTCGCGAGCCTTCTCGCCTCTGTATCCGCGAGCGCAATGCGCGCGCCGAGCTCCGCCGTGGAAGCACGGAGGGCGGTCGCGAGCCGAGCGTCCATCGCGCTTCGGTCGCGCGCGTCGAGCTCCATCGAAGCGAGCCACGCCGTGAGACCGACCGGCACGGCCAGTAGCAGGAGTGCTGCGGCCGCGAACCGGAGCCGGTCCCGAAAGCGCGCCTCTGAGGGGCGCGCACCAAACGGCAATGGCGCCATTCCCTTACCCCTTCCTTGCTCCACCTTCCCCTGTTCGGCTCGGCGTTTGAGCGAACCTGCCCTATCCCCAATCGAGGGATCAAGTCAGACTCACCCCATTCGAGCGCACGGACGACACAGCCACGGGCTCGTCGACCGGTCGATCGTCCGCAGCCACGCGGGCATCCGGGCGGTGGCGCTCAGCCTTGCGGTGCTCGGGACGACTGCGCTCGTCCAGGCGCTGATCCTGGCGACGACCGGCAGCGTCGCGCTCCTCGCCGACCTGATTCACAACATCGGTGATGCGCTGACCGCGATCCCTCTGGGCATCGCATTCTTTCTCCGGAGCACGCGCGGCGAAAAGATCGCAGGCTATTTCGTCGTGCTCGCGATCTTCGTCAGCGCCTGCGTCGCACTCGTGGAGGCGATCGACCGCCTGCTACACCCGCGCGACCTCACCCATCTCTGGCTGCTGGCGGCGGCCGGCGTGGTCGGCTTCGCGGGGAACGAGCTCGCAGCGCGCATCCGCCTTCGCGCCGGGAGGCGTCTCGACAGCCCGGCGCTCGTCGCCGACGGGAACCACGCGCGGATCGACGGCTTCGTGTCGCTGTCGGTCGTCGCGAGCGCCGCGCTCGTCGCCATCGGGCTGGACAGGGCCGACCCGATCGTCGGCATCGCCATCACGGTCGTCATCCTCCGCATCACATGGGCGTCATGGCACACGATCCGTCATGGGCTCCACGAGCACGACCACGAGCACGAGCGCCACAGGTGGTAGCGTCGGCGCGTGCCGAGCCCAGCTGCCAAACCCGCTGAGAAGTACGCGGCGATCGCCGCCAAGTTCGTCAAGGAGCACCGCCTGGCCGGCGCCGCCGTCGGCGTCGTGCACGAGGGCGAGCTCGTCTGGTCGAGCGGGATCGGACTAGCGGACGTCGCCGCCAAGCGGCGCGCAACGCCGAAGGGCCTGTACCGGATCGCCTCGATCACGAAGACCTTCACGGCCGCGGCGGTCATGCAGCTCCGCGACGAGGGTGCACTCTCGCTCGACGATCCGGCCGTGCGGTACCTGCCCGAGCTCACTGAGGCATCGACCCCATTCGGTCCCATCGAGTCGCTGACGATCCGGCGCATGCTCTCCCACGAGTCGGGGCTGCAGAGCGAGCCGCCGGGCACGGACTGGACGCTCGTGCGCTACGAGTCGGACCCGGCAGTGACGCTCACGCGCGTCGCCGAGATGACGACGACCGTGCCGCCGAACCTCCAGTGGAAGTACTCCAACCTCGCGTACCAGCTACTCGGAGAGATCGTCGAGCGCGTCAGCGGGACGCCTTACAGGCGCCACGTGCGAGCGCGCCTGCTCTCACCGCTCGGCATGACTGCCACGTCGTTCGACCCCGTTCCGGCGCGGCTGCGCGCTCGACAGGCGACCGGCTATGAGCCGCGTTTCCTCTCCGACGAGCTCGAGCGAGCGCCGGACGAGCACTCGATCTTCGGCGCCGAGGGAGGGCTCTGGTCGTGCGTCGAGGACCTCGCGCGCTGGCTCTCGTGCCAGTTCACCGGCAAGGCCCCGGGCGGGAAGGTGCTGCTCCGGGAGGACACCCTGAAGGAGATGCACCAGCCGCGTTACCTCGTCGACGACGCGTGGACGAGGGCGTGGGCGATCGGGTGGTACGCAGTCCGGCGAGAGGACGTCATCTGGCGCATGCACTCCGGCGGCCACTACGGGTTCATCACGAACGCGTGCTTCGATCCGGAGCATAAGGTCGGCGCGATCGCGCTCCTCAACGGGTTCGCCAACGCGACGCAGCTGGCCATGGAGCTCGGCGCCGCCGCACGCGAGGCCGTGACGAGCGCCGCACCCCGCATCGAGCCTGCGGCGCCCTTACCCGAGGCGTTTCGACCGTTCGTAGGTCTCTACATCGCGGAGCACTTCGGCAGCATCGTTCGCCTCGAGTGGCGGGACGGAAAGCTCACCTTCGTCGATCCGGACGACCCGACCTGGACCCCGGCGCTCGTTCCCACTGACGAGGAGGACGTGTTCCGGATCGAGCCGGGCTTCCGCGAGTCGGGCGAGCTCGTCCGCTTCACGCGCGCGAAGGACGGCCGCGTGGCCTCGGTCGTTGCCGCCGTGGCGACGATGCGCCGCCTCGAGCCCGTCGACGACTGACGCGGCGACAGCCGGGAACGATCTTCGACCACGCGGTGTAATGCAGCGAGTGGTGGGCCGGCCACCGGACGAAACGACGCTTGTCGTCCGCGCGCAGCGCGGAGACACGGACGCCTACGAGGAGCTCGTACGCATGCACCAGGGAATCGCCTTTCGCACGGCGTTTCTGATCACACGCTCCGCGGCTGACGCGGAAGAGGCGGCGCACGACGCGTTCGTGAAGGCTTTTTGGAGCCTCGGGCGGTTCCGCACAGAGGCACCCTTCCGGCCCTGGGTGCTGGCGATCGTGGCGAACGAGGCGCGCAACCGCATCCGCTCGTCCGCCCGCCGCGAGGCGCTCGCGGCGAGGGCCGCCCAGGAGGCGCGCCCGGGGGACGCGGCCCCGTCCCCGAGGCGGCCGTGGTCGCAGACGAACGGAGGGCGATTCTGCTCGCGGCCGTCGACGAGCTCGGGGACGACCAGCGGCTCGTCGTCTACTGCCGGTACTTCCTCGACCTCAGCGAGGAGGAGACGGCGCAGGTGCTCGACATCCGCCCGGGTACGGTGAAGTCAAGGCTGTCACGGGCGCTCGACCGGCTGCGTGCGGAGGTGGCCGACCGTGTCTGAGGTCGAGCGCGACCTCCGCGCCCTCGGCGGCGCAATCGCGTACCCGCCAACGCCCGACCTCGGCGCGACGGTCTCCCGCGCGCTCACGAGCAGGCGCAGGTGGCCGTGGCGCACCTGGGCGACCGTGGCGGTCGCTCTCGTCGCCCTCGCGATCGGCGTGACGCTGGCCGTGCCGCCGGCACGCACAGCCGTCTTCCGCTTCTTCCACGTCGGCGCCGTGCACGTCCGCTTCGTCGATCGCTTGCCGCTGGTCAACGAAGGGAAGGTCGTCCCTCCGGGCGAGCGAATCTCGGCGGTGGAGAGCCCGCTCCCGCTGCTTCGCTCCCCGCTACTCGGCCCGCCCGACGCCGTCTACACGGACGGAGCGACGCTGACGCAGGTCTTCGGCAAGCCCGGCGCGGTGCGTCTCTTCATCATGCAGATCTCGGACGCGGGCGTCTCGCCGGAAATCGTCAAGAAGGTCGCGACCGTGTCCGGGACGCTGACGTCGTTCGTCACCGTCGCGGGCACGAGCGAGCCCGGGCTCTGGATCGAGGGGGAACGGCACATCGTGCGCTTCCCCGGCTGGCCCGCCCGGCTCGCGGGAAACACGCTCGTTTGGGTCCGCGGCGGCGCCACGGTGCGCATCGAGGGGAGCCTGAGCCGCGAGCAGGCCGTGCGGATCGCAAGCTCGCTTCACTGACGGAACCCAGCGCACAATCGCGGTGTAGTAGCGACATCGATGAAAGGAGCTGATGTGAAGCCGATCCTTGCCGCCGCCGCGATCGCCCTGCTTTTGGCGAGTAGCGCCCATGCAAAAGGAGCAAGCGAAGCGACCGTCGAAGGGCCGGGGTTCCACGGACGCGTCGTCATCCCCGGGAGCGGCGAGAATGGAGGCGGAACGCCGCTCGGTTCGTTCGCCCAGCTGGCCGGCTTCTTCCCAGCCGTGTTCGGGCAGGTCCCGGACGCGACGAGCGACACGTCGCCGGCGACGTCGCTCGGCCCTAGATACGTCGTCCGCTACGTCGTGCCCGGCCCAGCGACGCCCGCCGTTCTCGTCCAGGACGTCTACCCGTACGCGCAACCCGCTCCCGTCACGTATATGAAGCCTCTCCAGTTCGTGTGGCGAGGGCAGCGGACGATCGGCGGCTGGTACTTGACGACGACGGAGCTGAAGATCGTGCTCGAGGGCATCGGACTGCCGGCCGACCCGCCCTCTGCGGGAGGCCATTCGTGGTGGTCGGGAACCCTGATCGTCGAGATCGTCGCTGCGATCGCGCTCGCCGGAGCCGTCGTCTTGGCGATCGCCGGCATCCACCAGCTGCGACACGCCGGGCCTGCGGCGACGGGCTAGCGCCGCCCGATCAGCTCGATGCGCCGATCAGCTCGATGCGGTAGTCGTCGGGGTCGCGCACGAAGCAGATGCGCGAGCCGCCCTCGACCACCTGGTACGGCGGCCGCTCGGGCTCGATCCCCTGTTCGGCGAGCTCGCGCGAGCGTCGCGTCGAGGTCGTCGACCCCGATCGCGATGTGCCCGTACGCCGTGCCGAGCTCGTAGGTGCGCCCGTCGTGGTTGTACGTCAGCTCGAGCACGTTCTCCGCGTCGCCGATCGAGAAGAAGTAGTTCGTCGCTTCCAGCTCGCCGTCGCGGACGATGTCCATGTCGCGGCTGAACCGGAAGCCGAGCGCCTCGTAGAACGCCCGGCTCTTCGCCGGATCGGTGACCCGCACCATCGTGTGCAGGAAGCTCGCCATGCCCAGATCCTAGTCATGTCCGAAAGAGTTTGGGAAACCCGTGTTTCCCCAACTCAATGCACAAGAACCTGATCTGAGCCTAGGTTGGCTCCGGTTCCGGCTCATCTTGCCTGCCGGGCTGCAGCCTGAACGCGG
>CAWGXP010000008.1:0-347475 GCA_963826585.1 uncultured Actinomycetes bacterium | reverse complement strand
TGCGCTCGGAAGCTACGCGATCGCCGCGCTGCTGCCGTCACTGATCGTCATGCGATGGGTGCAAGACGGCGGAAAACGCCATCAACTACTCGCTGCCGAACACCGTCGATCAGATGCTGTTCCTGCCGACGACGCGCGAGGAGAAGTACAAGGCGAACAGGTCAACGGACAGTCTCGTCGTCCGCTCTGGCGATGTGCTGTCTTCGGCAACGGTCTTCATCGGGACGTCCGTGCTGGCGCTGGGCACGTCGCAGTTCGCGTGGATCAACGTGATGCTCGTCCGGTCTGGATCGTTGTAGCAGTCCTTGTGGGGCGCGAGTTCCGGCGGAAGACGGAAACCTCGCGAGTGGGAGCGCGTGACGGTCGCATCGTCGCCGATGCAACGCTCCGCGCAGCGCAAGACGCAGCTGTCGCTGTCGACGCAGATCGTCATCGGACTTGCACTGGGTCTTGCGATCGGCTTGTTCTTCGGCGAACCGGCAGCGGTGCTGCAACCGCTCGCCGACATCTACATCCGGCTGATCCAGATGACGGTGCTGCCGTACCTCGTCGTCACGCTGGTCGTCGGGCTCGGAGAACTCGAGCCTGCGCAGGCGCGAAGGCTCGGGCTCTACGGTTTGAGCGCCATGCTGATCGTGGCAGCCACTGCGATGGTGGTTGTCGGCGCAATGCCGCTCGCCTTTCCGCCACAGCAGAACGCTTTCTTCTTCAGTCACGCGTTGGTCGAGCCGCGCCAACCGCTGGGCCTGATCGACGTTTACGTCCCGTCCAATCCCTTCAACGCGCTGGCCAACTCGATCATCCCGGCTGTGGTCCTTTTCAGCTCGGCGGTCGGCCTGGCACTGATCGGACTCGAGAACAAGCAGGGCCTGCTCGCGGGACTGCGGGTGCTCGAAGGCGCGATCGTCCGCATCACCAACTTCGTGATCCGGACCACGCCGTTCGGCGTTTTCGCCATTGCGGCCGTGACAGCGGGCACGATGGATGTCGGGACGTTTCAGCGGCTGGAGGCCTACTTCGTTGCTTTCATCGTTGCCGCGCTGCTGCTCGGTTTCGTCATCCTGCCGATGATCGTGATGATCTTCACTCCGTTTTCCTATCGGCAGGTTGTCGGGGTTGCCAAGGATGCGCTGCTGACGGCGTTCGTTGCGCAAAGTGTCTTCATAGTGCTGCCGATCCTGGTCGAGCGGATTGAGGCCCTACTCGAGCGGCAGGGACTACGGACGCCGGAAACGATCTCCACGGTCCGCGTGCTGGTGCCGATTTCCTTCATCGTGCCGAACGCCGGGCGGCTGCTGACGCTGCTGTTCGTTCCCTATTGTGCGTGGCTTGCGGGGTCCGCTCTGACGCCGGCGGACTACGGGGGTCTGTTCGGCGCCGGCTTCTTCGCCTATTTCGCCAAGGCGCAGGTGGCGCTGCCCTTCCTGATGGATCTCGTCGGCGTACCGCACGACCTGTTCCAGCTCTACATTCCGACCACCATCGTCACCGGCAAGTTCGATTCGATGGTCTCCGCGATGAGCATGATTGCCGTCGCACTGTGCGGCGCGGCCGCCGGCGCCGGTCGTTCACGTCTGACACCGGTGCGAGTGTTGCTGTTGGCGGGCGCCGTGGCGGTGTCGCTGCTGATAGCGGCTGGCGCGACACGGCTTCTGCTCGCTTCGACGATCGACACCACCTATCGCAAGGATCAGATACTGACCGGCATGCATCTTCGCCAAAGTTCGGTTCCGGTCGTCGTGCACGACGGCATCGTCGAGCCCGACGAGTCGCGGCTGCCGGCACTTGAACGCATCCGCGCGCGAGGGGTGCTGCGTGTTGGCTACGCGCCGGACCGCCTGCCGTTTTCATTCATCAATGCCCGGGGAGCTCGTTGGCTTAGACGTCGAGCTGGCTGGAAGGCTCGCCGAGGATATCGGCGTCGGCTCGGTCGAGTTTGTGCCCGCGCGGCACTCTACGCTGGCGCAGCTGCTCGCGGAACGACGCGTCGATCTGGTGATGAACGTTCCGTATCTGCGCGGCGCGTTGCCCGTCATGGTTCTGTCGACGCCGTACCTCAACGCCGACGTGGGTTTCGTCGTCAAGGACGCGCGGAGGCACGACTTTGCCACCGTGGATTCGATCCGGAAGCTCCATACGGTGACCCTCGGAATCCCGGTGCGCGAACGATCACTCGAGGCGGGCCTGCGTGAGTACCTGAAGGGAACCGAGGTTCGGTTCGAGGACCTAGGCACGCCCTATGAGTTCCTGGCCGGCTGGCGGGATGACATTGATGCTTTCGTCACGCTAGCTGCGAGCGGTGCTTCCTGGACACTGCTCTATCCGAACTACTCGGTTGTCGTGCCACAGCCGCCACCCGCGGCGCTGCCGCTGGCCGTCGGCATGCGCCAAAACGACCGCGATCTGCATGCCTTTGTCGACAACTGGCTCGTCGTCGAGCGCGCGAGTGGCACGCTGCAGAACGCCTTCGATTACTGGGTCCTCGGCAAGGGCGCGGAGCCGAGTGGGCGCCGCTGGTCAGTGATGCGCGACGTCCTGGGCTGGGGACGCTAGGCCCGGCGCTCCGCAGACCCGATCACAATCTTCATTTCAAAGCTGTGAGGTCCTGAATGACGAGTTGCACTTCCCTCGGCCGCGCCACGATCGCCTTCGGCGCCTTTCTCTTGGTCCTTGCCTCGTCCGCCCTGTCGGCGGAGACGGCAAGCACGTCGTCAACGGAATCTCGGGCGAAGTACCGCCAATGGATCGTGGAGATGAAGGAAGCCCCGCGCGGCCCATTTTCCGGCGTTAAGTGGTACTGCAAGGACGGCACGGTGTTCCCGCCGACCGAGTACGCGTGCGCGAAGCACGGCGGGGGCGTCCAGCACGGCGAGTGGAGCGACCGCACAAAGCAACTCCGAGAGAAAGGCTACAAGGTGGCGACGCTGCTGGCCGGCGTCGATGCGTCGAAGGCGGTGGCTGCGCCCGATTTCGCCGACACCTACGCGCAGCTGCTGGTCGAGAAATTCCTGGTCGCCACCGACAACGGCTGGATCATGCGCCGCGCGCTGTTCTACCGCGGCGCACTGCAGGAGGAAGACGAGCGTGAAGGTGCGCGCAACCTGTTGCAGGCCATGGCGGCGCGGCCCGAGTGGACCGGCTTCCGCTTCGTCGCGCTGCGCACCGGTGTACGCATATTGCCGCACGGACAGGACACGGCGTCGGCGCAGAAGGTGAGGCAGATGGCCGCGACGCTCTCGGACCGCGATGCGGGCTTCGCCTCGCTGCGCGCGAAGATCCACGGCACGCCGGAAGCCAGCGATGCCGAACGCGTTCGCGCCTACGCCACCACCGCGAAGCCCGAGCTGCGTGCCAGCTACGAGGAACTCGCGGCCGAAATCGATCGCGTCTATCAACCGAAGCCGCTCGATCAGACGCTGGAAAACGCCGCGCGCGCGTTCAGCCGCGAGCCGGCCGTGCAGAAGTCGCTGAACGAGGCGCGCACGACCTACCTGCGCGACACCGATGTCGTCAGCCGCTACCGCCTGACGGCCGACGTTCTGATGTCATTGCGCCGCAGCCTGCCGACGATCAAGTCCGCGCCGGATCGCCTGCGTGCGCTGGACCTGTCGATCGCCGTCGAGGAAGAGAACCTGCGCCTCGGCAACACAATCCGCGCGGCCATCGACAAGGCGCCGCGCGGCGGCAACGTGATCCTGATGCGCGCCGCCGCCGACGCTGCTTATGGTACCGGGCTGCTTAACGAACGCGAGCGCAGCTCGCTTCAAAAGTCCTTCGAGACGCTCGGCGCGCCCGAGGTCCAGTTGCGCGCCTACATGGCCGAACTGCGCTACCTCGGACTCGTGCCCGGCTGGGGCACGCAGCAATTGCGCTTCCAGTTCGGCGAGGCGATGGACAAGCTTGCGGAAATCGAGCCCAAGTCAGAACTCTTCGTCCAGGACCAGCTGCGTGGCAGCCCGCTGCTGTTCTATTCGCAGGCGCTCGATGCGCTGAACCGCGATGCCAACCGGTTGGCCGGTGTGCGCAACAGTGTCTTCGGCAATGAGGTCGCGTCCGGTTTCAACGCGCTCAATCCGGGCATCGCGCGCGGCGTCTTGCACACGAGTCCGGAAATGCAGCGCGCCGGCCAGTTCCGGGCAGACGGCATCTACGTGCTGCCGGAAACGGTGGCTGACCTGCCGCCAATCGCGGGCATCCTTACGGCTGGCGCCGGCAATCCGCTATCGCACGTGCAGTTGCTCGCGCGCAACCTCGGCATCCCGAACGTCGCGGTCGACCAGTCCGTGTTGCCGACGCTGCAGCAGGCCAACGGCCGACGGGCCGTGATGGCCGTGAGTTCCGGCGGACTGGTGGAGATTGCGGAGGACGGTCCGCAGTGGGACGCGGTGCTCGGCAAGGCGACTCAGGCGGCCGCCACTGTCATGTTCGAGCCCGACCTGAAGAAGCTCGACCTCTCAGTGCGCACCTTCGTCAGCCTCGACACGCTGCGCGCGAAGGATTCGGGCCGCATCGTCGGGCCGAAGGCGGCCAAGCTCGGAGAGCTCAAGGCGAGCTTCCCCGATCGCGTGGCGCCCGGTGTCGGCATTCCGTTCGGCCTGTACCGCGCGACCGTCCTCGACCGCCCTTATAAGAACACCGGCAAAACCGTGTACCAGTGGATGGTCGAGAGCTTCCGCAAGCTCGAGGCGATGCCGGCCGGGTCGAAGGAAGCGACGCAGGCTGCCGAGCAACTGCGCGCCGAAATCTACTCGACGGTCATAAAAACCGACCCAGGGCCGCAGTTCCGCGAGCAACTGCGTGCCGCGATGGTGAAGGAATTCGGCGCCGACTTTCGCGGTGGCGTGTTTATCCGCTCCGACACCAACGTCGAGGACCTGCCGGGATTCACCGGAGCGGGGCTGAACCTGACGCTCTTCAACATCGTCGGCTTCGACAACATCGTGAAGGGCATCCAGGAGGTCTGGGCCTCGCCGTACACGCAGCGCGCCTGGGCGTGGCGCCAGGCGCACATGAAAGGGCCCGAGCACATCTATCCCGCGGTCCTGCTGCTGCGGACGGTGCCGTCCGACTTGTCCGGCGTGATGATCACGCAGGATGTCGACGGCGGTGATCGCAGCATCCTGTCGGTGGCCGTCAACGAAGGCGTCGGCGGAGCGGTCGAAGGTCAGGCGGCCGAATCGGTGCGCATCGACAAGCGCACCGCCAGCGTGCGCCTGATGGCCTCCGCCACCTCGCCGCGGCGCATGGTTCCGCAGGCGACGGGAGGCATCGCCAAGCTGCCCGCGTCGGGTGCCGAGACTTTGCTGAAGGCCGATGAGGTGAAGCAGTTGATCGCGTTTTCTGACGAGATCAACAAGCGCTTCCAGCAAGTCGACGAACGTGGACAGCCCGCTGCGGCGGATGTGGAATTCGCGTTCGTCAACGGTCGACTCTGGCTGCTGCAGATCCGTCCGTTCAACGAAAGCCGGCAGGCGCAGGCGAGTGCCTATCTCGCGAAGATGGACCAGACACTGGAAAAGAACCTGGATCGCACGGTGAACCTGCGGGAGCCCCTCAAATGACTTCGATCCTTATCAGTCCCAGGCTGGCAGGCGTCGTATGGGCGTTGAGCACGGTGCTGGGGTCGGTCGCGCACGCGTATCCGCTCGATGCCTATCCGGAAACCGGAATCCGTCGACTCGAGGGCCTGCGCCTCGCCAACGAAGGCAAGGTCGCCGACGTCAAGCAACCTCCAGGGGCGCTGTTGCCGCTCAAGGCCGTCGACCTCAGGCTCGTCGGCTCAAAGTTCGACCTGCCGGCGCCGGATCCGGAGTTCAACCGGCAGCTCACCGGCATCCTCGGTGGCAGCCTCGCCGGCTATGGCGTCGCGGTACTCGACCTGACTGACGCCGCCAAGCCGCGCTACGCGGAACACAACGGCACCTACCGGCAGAACGTCGGCAGCGTCGGCAAGATCGTCGTGGCGCTCGCGCTGTTCCAGGCGCTGGCTGATGTCTATCCGAATGACATCGCCGCACGACAGCGCGTCCTCAAAACGGCAGTGGTGACGGCGGACGGCTTCTCGCAGTACGACTCTCACACCGTTCGCATGTTCAACGTCGAAACCAAGGGGCTCACGCGGCGCGCGATCCAGGTTGGCGACAAGGCCACCCTATGGGAATACGTCGACTGGATGATGTCGCCCAGTTCCAACTCGGCCGCCGGCATGGTGATGCGCGAGGCGATGCTGCTGCGCCAGTACGGCACCGGGTATCCGGTCCCGGAGGCGGAGATCAAGCGCTTCTTCACCCAGACGCCGAAGGGTGAACTGACGGCGCTCTACGAGAAGACCTTCTCCGAACCCGTCATGCGCAACGGGCTCGATCTCGAACAGCTGCGGCAAGGCAGCTTCTTCACCGCGACCGGCAAGCAGATCGTGCCGGGGCCGGGCGACAGCGCCGGCACCGCGCGCGAACTGATGCGCTACCTGCTGCGGATGGAGGAGGGGCGTCTCGTCGACGAGTGGTCGAGCCGAGAGATCAAGCGGATGATGTATGTCACGGAGCGCCGTATCCGCTACGCCAGTGCGCCGTCACTTGCCGCCGCCGCGGTCTACTTCAAGTCAGGATCGCTCTACGAGTGCACGAAAGAGGCCGGCTTCGTCTGCGGGCAGTACATGGGCAACGTCAAGAATTACATGAACTCGATTGCGATCATCGAGTATCCGGCCGGCGAGCGGAAGCTGCACTACATGGTGACGCTGATCTCGAACGTGCTGCGCAAGAACTCTGCGGCCGAGCACCAGGCGCTGGCGATTCGCCTACAGCAGTTGATTCTCACAAATCACGGGGCGAAGTAACCTCGCGCCGAGTGCGATCAACCCGGAGTGCGCGCGCGGGCCGGTCGGGTACTTAGGCCGTTTGGGCCGCGCCGCTGCCGCATCAGAAGCGGATGCGGCCCGTCAGGATGTCCTTGTACATCACCCAATCGCCCATGAAACTGTAGAGCGGCTGCCTGAACGAGGCGGGGCGATTCTTCTCGAAGCCGAAGTGACCGACCCACGCGAATCCGTAGCCGCACAGCAGAGCCGGCAGCAGCCACCACGGGTTGCGGAACGCGATGGCAAGCGCGAGGCATGCCAGCGCAAGGCTGGAACCGACGAAATGCAGCCGACGGCACGTGCGGTTGCGGTGTTCCGACAGGTAGAACGGATAGAAGTCCGCAAACCGCGTGTATCGGCTGGCAACTGGTCGTGGTGTGGCGTTCATCACAATGGCCGAAGAATTTGAGGGAAGCCAATCTAACCCGCGCGCAATCCGACCTCAACCGGCCGCTGGTGACCACTCGATGTCGGCGGCGTGAGCCGTTGCCTGGGTACCGGTCCTGGCGCGACAGGCTCTAGTCTTCCCTAAATCAGACTGCGGAGGGATGCCGGAAAGCCGACGCTCGCTACTTGGTGATCGATCGCAGGAGTTCAGGCAGCCGTTTCTCTTCCCGTTCGCGCACCGAAGCCTTCTCGCGGATCGACTCCGCGACTTGCTCCGCCGGCGACATTGCTTCCTCGCCGAGCAGTCGACGTTGAACGGCAAGAAGCGCATCGGCTTCCTTCTGCATCGTTGAAGCCCGTGTAGGCGGCGGGAAGTATCCAGGGCCGGCCCGCGCGAGACGCCTTTGCCTGCACAGCTTCGAAGTTCTGAACGATGAAATCCCTGGCGAGACCTGGATGTCCGCTGTAGTCGCCAACGTTGCGCATGTACCAGCTGGCAGACCCCGGTGGCCACTCGTCGGTCAATCCGAGTTCCAGGATTCGCTGCACCAGCTTCGGGTCTCGCACCACGATCATCGCTCCGCCATAGAGGTAGTTGTCCTCCTGGTTGCTGGCGTCCTTGAGCAAGCGACGCAGCGTTTCAAAAGTCGCGACGTCCGCGGCGCGGGCTGCCGCCCGCACGACCCCCTGGCGGATCGAAGGCTCGATCGGCACGGAGGGCGTTGCCGCATAAGCGGCGAACATCGCTTTGGCTCGCGCCGTCGTGTCTGCATCGTCGAAGCGGCCGAGCGTGTCGATCAGGGCATTGCGAATGCGAAGGGTTCCCGCATCCTCGTCGGGCTGCGGCTGCCACCCCAAGCGGATCATGACCGGTCGCAGCAGCGATCTGCCATAGGCGCGGACGGATTCCTGTGCCGGCGATCCGGCGAATGACGTCGTCCAGGTATTCGAGGTTTTCAATGACCTGCTGCCAGACTGCGCCTTCGCGCTCGCCGCGCAGCGCGTCCAGCAGCCGGAAATACTCGGCGAACTCGATTCGCCCTGAACGAGCCAACGCCATGGTGTCAGCCACGAGGCCGATGCGTTCCGTCGCCGGCAGGTCTGCATACGCAGCACGCAGGCGAGCCATGTTGGCGGCGTCGTACTGCACCCGGTAGTAGCCGGTATCGCCACCGTTGGCCACCACCGGCACGCAGCCTGGAAAGTCGATGACCTGTGGCGTCTGCCCAAGAATGATCCGCTTCGTGCTCGCGCCCGCGTGAACGACGACAGGGACCTGCCACGTCGTGGCCAGTTCCTTCGTGCGCGTCGACGTGAAGTGTTCCTGCGACAGGCCAACCTGCGTGCGGCCGTTCTTGCAGTCGGTGGCGACCTTCAGCAGAGGGAAGCCACGCTGTCGGATCCAGCCGCCGATGACAGGGGTGAGGTCGGTGCCGGCGGCCTGCGAGAGGTGATACCAGAGGTCGTCCGCTGTCGCGTTGGAGTACTGGTGAGCGACCATGTATCTACGCAGGCCATCTCGGAAGACGGCTTCGCCCATCTGAGCTTCGAACATCCCGAGTACTGCGCCACCCTTGTCGTAGGTAATGTCGTCGAAGACCTCGAAGATGGCCGACTCGTGCGCCGGCGGATCAGCGACCGCCCGCGTCGCCTTCCCGGCGTCGAGGGCGAGGGCCTCTTCGCGGGAAAGCCGCTCGCGCACGCGGCTGCTCCACTTCGGGTGGAAATGCGCCTGGGTCTTGTTCTGCATCCACGTGGCGAACGCCTCGTTGAGCCAGATGTCATCCCACCACGCGGCTGTTACGAAGTCGCCGAACCATTGGTGCGCAATCTCGTGGGCGGCGATGGCGAAGATCAGCTGCTGCTGCCGGGGCGGTGATCGCTTGGGGTCGTATAGAAGCAAGTTCTCGTTGTAGGAGATCGCGCCCCAGTCTTCCATCGCGCCTCCGCGCACGCCGGGAATCGCCAGCTGGTCGAGTTTGGGCAGCATGTACGGGACCCCGAAGTAATCGCGGTAATAGCCCAGCAGCTGCTTGGTGACCTCCATCGCGTAGCGTGCTTCCTGAGCGCGTCCGGGCGCCGTCAGGATGCGCAGCGCGATCCCGTCGAAGCTGTCGGTCAGAGCGTCGAACTCCCCCACCGCCAAAGCCACGAGGTAGGTTGGCATCGAAGGTGAGCGTGCGAAAGCCGTCTCGCGCCGGCCGTCCGCGAGAACGGACTGCGTCACGGCCGGCATGTTGGACACCGACTCGTAGTCGGCCGGCGCAGTGATGACGATGTCGAAGGTCGCACGAAACGCCGGTTCGTCGAATGAAGGGAAGACGGCTCGGGCGTGGGTCGGCTCGAGCTGGGTCGCGAGCATATGGCGCGGCGTGTCTCGACCGGCAGTGCGGTACTCGACGTGAAAGAGCCCCTGTCCGCGCGTTTCGACCTTACCGCGATAGTCGATGCCCAGGCGCCAGCGACCCGGCGTCAAAGGTTCGGCCGACTTTGCGCTGATGAGCCACTGGTTGGCTCTGCTTCTCCGGCGTAACTCACGACGTCGCGTGTCGGCCCGGACTCGCTCGTCAGGGTGACGCGGATGGCATCCAACTCGGTAGCGTGCAGGACGATCGTGGACGTCGGCCGCCGAACGGTGATGTCTATGTCGGCTCGGCCAGTGAACGTGTCGCGCGCCGGGTCAAGCTCAAACCTGAGCGTGTAATGGGTGGGCACGACGTCCTTGGGCAGCCGGCCCGGCGTCGAATCGAAGTCGAACCGAGCTGCGGCTGCGGCGGTCGCGAAGGAAAGGAGTCCGACCATCAACGCAACTGCCACGCCGGCCCTCTGCCAGGGTCGCGCGTATCCGCCAGCTGACTGCAACGAAGTGAACATTGGAGAGCAGCCCTTTGCAGGAAATCCGCCTGGTGAAGGTTCAGGCGTGGTTCAAGACATGTGAGATCTTGTAAACGAAGTGGCGCAAGAATGCACTAGCCGAAGCCCGAATCAGATCACATGGCAATCGAGCCCGGCCGGTCATGCTGTCACGCTTAGCACCAGGGCTGCCGCACCCAGCACCAGCACGCCGGCGAGTCGATCGGTCCAGCGCGCGTAGCGCGGATCGGTGGCGATACGCGTCGCGCGTGATGCGAGCCAGCCGTAGCCGGCGAGGATGAAGAACTCCGGAATGATCGAGCCTGCGGCCAGCCAGAGCATCTGCGGGCCGATCGCCAGTCGCGGATCGACGAACTGCGGCAGGATCGCGACGAAGAAGATCAGCGTTTTCGGATTGGCGAGTTGCAGCGTCAGGCCGGCGAGATAGAGATCGCGCGGAGGCGGCTGCGCGCGCCGGAGTTCGAGACCGTGATCGGCGAGGACCGACCGAACAGGGCCGACAGTCCGACGTAGACGAGATATGCCGCGCCGATCCACTTGACCGCGATGAAGAACTCGCGCGAGGCCACCAGCACGGCACCGAGCGCGGTGGCCGACATCGCAAAGTAGATTGCGTTGGCGCTCAGGATGCCGAGGCTGGCACAGGTCGAACGACGCGCGCCGTGCGTGAGGCCGCAGGCGATGACCAGCATCACGGCCGGACCGGGCGACAGTGAAAGCGCGATCTCGGTCAGCACGTACAGCCAGTACGTGTCCCAGTTGACTGCGTGCAGCAACGCGCAGTGCCCGCCTGCGGTCAGGCCGCCGCTGGCATGAATACGCGCGCCGGCGAAATCCTGCAGCGCGCGTAGTACGTCATCCGGGCGTTCCGCCATCAGCGAGTGCCCGCTGCCGCGCGACTCGCACGACCGTCGCATCGGCGACGGCATCGATCAGCGCCTGCGCCGCGCGCGATCGGCGTCATCGTGTCGGATTCGTCCGAGGACGAACAGCGCCGGGCAGCGCAGCGCGCGCGCCGCGTCGAGCCCGCCCGCGTAGGCGTTGCAGGCGGCGAAGTCGGTCGGCAGGACGTCGGCGCCGTTGCGCTTCGTGATCCGCTGCATCAGGCGCAGGTTCTGCCAGACATTCGAGAAGCCGGGACCGGGGTTGGACGGCTTGCGTTCGAAGGCCGCGGTCGACGCGCTGTGCGACCAGACGTTGATCATCTCCATGGCCGCGGGCGGATCGTCGCGGGTCGCCGCCGAGCAGTGCGTCGGAGACGTGCATCGGAAACGCGGTGGCGATCAGCGCGACTCCGGCACAACGCGTCCCAGCCGCCGTGCCACTTCGAGCGCGATCAGCGACCCCATGCTGTGGCCGACCAGCATCAGCCGTCGCGGCACCGCTCGCTGTCAATGCCCGCCGCGACGCGGTCGGCCATCGCTTCGACGGTGGCGAGCGGCGGACCGGCACTGCGCATGTGGCCCGGCAGGTCGAGCGCGAGCACGCCGTAGCCGTGATGCGCGAGGTAGCGGCTCTGCAGGATCCACACGCTGTGGTCGTGCTGGGCGCCGTGCATGAAGACGACCGTCGGCAGCGCCGGGTCGAAGGGCCGGCCGCCGGTGTAGGCGTACAGGCGCGGCGATGTCAGCAGGTCCATTATCAGCCCGCTTTCTGTGCGCGCTTCAGCGCCTGCGCAAGGTCTTCGAGCAGATCGGCCGCGTCCTCGAGCCCGACCGACAGCCGGATCGTTCCCTGCGTGATGCCGGCGGCTGCCAGTTCGTCGTCGGGTACGCGAAAGTGCGTCGTCGATGCCGGATGAATCACCAGCGACTTCGCGTCGCCGACGTTGGCCAGGTGCGAGAACACGCGCAGCGCCTCGACGAAAGCGCGTCCGGCAGCGCGCGACCCCTTGAGGTTGAAGCTGAACACCGCGCCGCAGCCGCGCGGCAGCAACGTCTGCGCGAGCGCGTGATCGGGATGCGATTCGAGTTCCGGGTACGCGACCGATTCAACCGTCGGATGCGCGGCTGAGAAACTCGACGACCGCGCGCGTGTTGTCGACGTGCCGCTGCATGCGCAGCGGCAACGTTTCGAGTCCCTGCAGCAGCAAGAACGCGGTGTGCGCGCTCATGCAGGCGCCGAAGTCGCGCAGGCCTTCGCGCCGCGCGCGCAGCAGAAACGGCGCGACCGTGCTTTCCTCGGCGAAGTTCATGCCGTGGAAGCCGGCGTACGGCTCCGTCAGCGTCGGAAATTTGCCGCTCGCCAGCCAGTCGAAGGTGCCGCCGTCGATCAGCACCCCGCCGATCGCGACGCCGTGGCCGCCGAGGAACTTGGTCGCCGAGTGATAGACGAGGTCGGCGCCGTGATCGAACGGCGTCATCAGCCACGGCGTCGTGAAGGTCGAATCGACCAGCAGCGGCACCCCGTGCTCGTGCGCGATGCCGCTCACCGCCGGTATGTCGAGCACGTCGAGCCCGGGATTGCCGAGCGTCTCGCCGAACAGCAACCGCGTATCCGGACGGATCGCCGCGCGCCACGCCTCGAGATCGCGCGGGTCGACGAACGTCGTCTCGATGCCGAAGCGCGCCAGCGTGAAGGCGAGCAGGTTGTGCGAGCCGCCGTACAGCGCGCGGCTGGCGACGATGTGACCGCCCGCGCCCATCAGCGTGACGATCGCCAGATGCAGCGCGGCCTGTCCGCTCGCCGTTGCAATCGCGCCGACGCCCTTCTCGAGCGCCGCCATGCGCTCTTCGAACACCGCCACCGTCGGATTCGAGATGCGCGAGTACACGTGCCCGGCGCGTTCCATGTTGAAAAGCGCGGCGGCGTGATCCGAATCCTCGAACACGATACGAGGTCGTGGCGTAGATCGGCACCGCGCGCGCGCCGGTGGTCGGGTCCGGCGGCTGGCCCGCGTGCAGTGCGAGCGTGTCGAAGCCTGGATAGCGGACGGTCATGCGAATCGCGGTGAACTCGGTGAAGCCAAGATGATGCCAGCTCGGCGCCGTGCGCTGCCCTGCGTGGTCGGGCAGGGCGGCTGCCGCCGCTACACTCTTGCGCCACATGATGGACACGAGAGCAGTTCTTTATCCCGCCGATCGAGCCGCATGACAGCGGCATGCTGGCGCTCGACGACCTGCATACGATGTACTGGGAGACGGTCGGCAATCCCGCCGGCGTGCCGGTGCTGTTCCTGCACGGCGGGCCGGGCGGCGGCTGCTCGCCGGAGCATCGGCGCTTCTTCGACCCGGAGTTTTTCCGTGTCGTGCTGTTCGACCAGCGTGGCGCGGGCGCCTCGACGCCGCTCGGCGAAGTCGGAAGCCAACACCACGCAGCAGCTGGTCGCCGACATCGAGATGCTGCGCGAGTACCTCGGCATCGACCGCTGGCTGGTGTTCGGCGGCTCCTGGGGCAGCACGCTCGGACTGGCCTACGGGCAGGCGTACCCGGCGCGCTGCACGCGGCTTCCTGTTGCGCGGCATCTTTCTCGGGCGGCAGAGCGAGATCGACTGGTTTCTGTACGGACTGCGACAGATCTTTCCCGAGGCCTGGCAGAAGTTCGCCGGGCATGCTGCCGGAGGACGAGCGCGGTGATCTGCTGCGCGGCTACCTAAAGCGCCTGTTCGACCCGGACGCGCGCGTCCACGTCGCCTACGCGCGCGCGTGGAGCGAATACGAAGGCTCGTGTTCGACGCTGTTGCCGAACCCCGAACTGGTACGCCACTTTGCCGACGAGGCGCTCGGGCTGGCGCGGCTCGAAGCGCATTACTTTGCGCATCGCTGCTTTCTCGGGCCCAACCAGCTGCTACGGAACATGGACCGGCTGCAACGGCATCCGGCGTCCATCGTGCATTCGCGCTACGACATGGTGTGCCCGATCCTGAGCGCGGACGAACTGGCCCGCGCGTGGCCGACGGCGCGCTACACCGTTGTGCCCGACGCCGGCCATTCGGTGTGGGAAACCGCGGTCCGCGCGACGGTCGTCGCCGAACTCGAGCACTTCAAGTCCCTGCTAGGCTGACGTAACCCATGCCACGCTTCGCTGCCAACATCAGCTTGCTGTACCCGGAACATGCGCTCGTCGACCGGATCGGCGCGGCAGCGCGCGACGGTTTCGCTGCGGTCGAAGTGCAGGGGCCTTACGCGGTGGCGCCCGGCGAGTTGCGCCGTGCGCTGGATGACGCCAGCAGCCGGCTGGTACTGATGAACGCTCCGGTCGGCGAGTCTGGCGGCGGCGAGCGCGGGCTGGCCGCGCTTCCGGGCCGCGAAAAGGAGTTCGAAGCCTCCATTGCGACGGCGCTGGAGTATGCGCGGAGCGTCGAGGTCCCGCGCGTTCACGTGATGGCCGGGTGCCGTCGGCCGATGTTCCGCACGCGGACGCACTCGCGGCCTACGAGCGCAACATCGCCGCATGCGTGCGCAGCGTTCGGCCCGCATGGGATCGACGTGATGATCGAGCCGCTGAATCCGCGCGACGTTCCCGGATACTTTCTGGGTCGGCTGGCGCTCGCATCCGAGATCATCGAGCGCCAGCCTGCGCCCAAGCGCTCGGCTGCAGTTCGACTTCTATCACCTGCAGATCATCGAGGGCGACCTGATCCGGCACTTCGCGCAGTACATGGCGCAGGTCGGCCACGTGCAGATTGCCGGCGTGCCCGACCGCCACGAACCGGACACCGGAGAAGTGAACTATGCGTTCGTCTTCCGGGAACTGGACCGTCTGGGGTACGCAGGCTGGGTCGGCTGCGAGTACCGCCCCGAGCGGACCGGACCGGGTGGCACATCTGCGGGATTGGGCTGGCTGCGTCGACTCTGAATTTCCCTTGTTCACTCGCAGGCGCCGGTCTAGGATGCCCCGGAAACATGACAGCGGTACGGCACCCTGGAGAAGACGATGAAAGTCAGCGACATCCTGCGCGTCAAGGGAACCGCGCTCTACACCGTCACACCGGATTCGCCGCTGGCCAAGGCGGTGAGCGTCATGGCCGAACTGGACATCGGCTCCGTCGTCGTCATGGAATATGGCGAGCTGGCGGGCATGCTGACGTTTCGTGAGGTCATCAACCGCATCCATGCCAATGGCGGGGCGGTCGGAGAGATCAGTGTGCGCAAGGTGATGGACGACGCGCCGCTCACGGTCACGCCGGAGACCGAGGTGATGGAGGTGCGCCGCCTGATGCTCGAAAGGCATGCGCGATATTTGCCAGTGCTTGACGGTCGCACACTGGTCGGCGTCATTTCGTTCTACGACGTTGCGCGCGCCGTGCTCGAGGAACAAAGCTTCGAGAACCGCATGCTCAAAGCCTACATTCGCGACTGGCCCGAGCCCGAGGACGCGCGCTCGAACTGAGGCGGCCGGATGGGCGCGCTCGACGAGCGCGTATGGGCGGCACACGGAGACGCCTGGCAGGCCGAGGGACGGCTAAGGCAGTCTCTTGGCGGCGGAGCCGCTGAACTGCCGGGGATCCGCCTGATGGCCTCCGGACTGCCGCACGCGCCGTGGAACAACGGCGATGTCACCGATCCCGCGCTGGTCGACGTGAATCGAGTGCGCGCGTGGTATGCGGCGCGCGCGAACGGCAACGGTGTCCCGTGGGGCGTACGCGTGCCGTCGGGCCGTCGCTTCGAGCACGGTCGGTTCATCTTCCGGAAGCGTTGCATGGGCCTCGTTCCGGAGTGCTTCAGGCCGTTCAAGGCTTCCTCGGGAATCGAGATCGGCGTTGCAGCGTCAACTGACGTCGACGCGGTTGCTGCGATCGACGCCGCGGCGTTCGGCGACCCCATCGAACAGAACCGTCCCTGGGTCGAGCCACATCTGGGCGCCGCGGGTTTCGTCGTTGCGCTCGCCCGGCTGGAAGGTGAGCCGGTGGGAGTCGCCACCGCAATCTGCACCAAGGATCGTGCGGGATCCTGCGTCGGGATCTTCGGCGTAGGAGTACTCGAGCGCGCGAGGCGCCAGGGGATTGGCAGCGCGCTCACGTCGTGGCTCATTGAACGGGCCTTTGCCCGCGGGGCCACGCTCGGGCACCTCAACCCCGACAGCGACGCCGCCGCGTTCCTCTATGCGAAGCTCGGATTTGTCGAGCGTGCCGGTCTGGATATCTACGGCGACCTGTAGCCCAAACTCGGTGGGAGCGAGTGCCGAGAGGCTCGCCGGCGCGCATGTCACGCTGATCGCGCCGCGCGCCAGCGAGCGGGACCCAGTCCCGTCCATCGCTGGAATGCCCGCGTGAAGCAGCTAGGGTCGCCATAGCCCACAATGGACGCGATCTCGTTGATGGGTGTTCGCGTGTTTTCCAATAGCTGGCACGCGGCATCCCGGCGCACTTCTTCCCGCAGCTGACGAAAGGTCGTACTTTCGGCGGCCAGTTCGCGGTTAAGCGTCCGGCCATGTATTCCCATGCGCTTCGCGACTGTCTCCAACGAACAGTCGGGAGACGTGATCATGACGCGCAGCAGACGGCGCAACTTCGCGACGGTGTGATCCTCCGCCCGGAGTCTCAGCTCCCTGACGCGGTCCGCCATGAATTTGTGAAGCAGTGGATCCGCCGCCGGCAGCGGGTCTCGAAGCGCTCGCGCGGGAAAGATCAACGCCGACTGCTCGGCATCAAATCGCGGCCGGACACCGAAGAAACGCTGGTATGGCTCCACTTTGCCTGGTCGAGAAAATGCTAGCCGCAGTTCGCTCGGCTGCCATTGCGGACCAGACAAGCCGCGCATGATGTTGGCGGCGAGCGCCATGACGGCAGCCAGAACCTGCTCCATGCCATCGACTTCCGCATGGACAAGCACATAGCTCAGCGTCGCGAAGCGGCCGTCGATCTTGACCGAGACGACCGCCGAGCGATCCTGCACGTTGAGATCGTGTGCCAGCAGCCCAAGCGCTGCGCCAACGCTATTCGCGCTCTGCGCGAGGAATCCAAGCGCACCAAGTGAGGATATGCCGGCCCGTTGGCCGACGAGCAGGCCGAAGTGATCGCAGCTCGTGCGCTCGGCACAGCGGGCGAAGAGGCGTCCTAGCGTCGCCATCGGGATCGTGTGCTCAGGATCGTCGAAGAACGACACCGCGAGGCCGAAGTCCTTGAGCACACCGACCGGTTCCGTGCCGAGCTCGCGCAGCACCGCGGGTATCGACATGGCTGGCCCGATGCGCAGCATCGACTCGTCGACGATTTCGCGGCCGGGGATGCGGGCAATGCTCGGCCGTCGGCGTGCGCGAGTAGACATCACCCTTCCTAAAATCGGTTGTCGCGAAGTATCAATTTTGTGGCGTGAAATATCAAGCATGATTTCGCGGTCCACTGCACGATGCGGCCTCGAGAGAGAAACGGCGCAGAGGACGAGGATGAATATCTACAAGGACAAGGTTGCGGTGGTCACTGGGGGCGCGTCGGGCATAGGGCGGGCTCTCGCAATCCAGCTCGCCGAAGCCGGGGCGCGAGTCGCGGTGTCGGATGTCAACCAGGCGGGCCTGGATGAAACCCTGAAGCTGCTGCCCAAAGGAGCAACCGCCGGCGATTCCAGCGTCAGAGCCAAAGGCTATCTGCTCGACGTGTCGTCATCGAAGGCGGTGCTGGCTCACGCTGAGGACGTCAAGCGCGATTTCGGCACGGCACACTTCATCTTCAACAATGCGGGCGCCACCGTGGTCGGCTCGGTCGAGCACACTTCGATCGAGGAGTACGAGTGGCAGCTAGGAATCAACCTGTGGGGCGTGCTTTACGGCACCAAGGCGTTCCTGCCGATGATGCTGGCGCAGCGCGAAGGCTGCATCGTGAATATCTCGAGCGTCTTCGGCTTCATCGGTTACCCGGTGCAAAGTGCCTACAACATGTCGAAGTTCGCCGTGCGCGGCCTCACCGAGTGTCTGTGGTCCGAGCTCGAGGGAACCGGCGTGCGCGCGGTCTGCGTCCATCCGGGCGGAATCGCCACCAACATCGAGCGCGCCGGTCGCCGGGTCAAGGCCGCCGGCCCGCAGGAAGAGGAATTCGCCCAGTTGACCGCGAAGATGCTGCGGACGCCGCCCGAGCGGTGCGCGGCCGACATCATCAACGGCGTCCGCAAGGGCAACAAGCGGATCGTCACGGGTTACAAGTCATCGACCATGTTCTGGTTGCCTCGCTTGTTCCCGAATGCCTACCCGTCCCTGTTGAAAATGTTCGCCTGACGACGCGAAGGGAACGCGTAGTAGTTTGCTCGACAAGTCATGTTCCGTCACTCGTGGCGCACAGCGTTTGTTACATCGATGTGAAAAGAGCAGTCCGGTATCGTCGAACGGTACTGACGTCATCGCTTCCGATTGCTGAACTCCAGCGGCGCTACGGCGCGCATGCGACGCCCGGGATCAATACAAACTTGCATTTGAAAGGGAACGCCAATGAAGAGGTTGCTTGAAGCAGCTGTCCTTGTTTGTGCGCTTGCGGTCGGCATGACAGGTTGCGGCAAGAAGGACGATCCGATCGCCACCGCGGAGAAGAAAGACGCCACCAAGCCCAGCGCCGTCGCGATCAAGGACACCGTCAAGGAAGCCTATATCTACGGCTTCCCGATGCTTATGAACTACGGCGTCATGCACGCGTACTTCATCGACAAGAATTCCGGCCAGTACAAGGCGCCGTTCAACACGATCTACAACGAGGCGCGCGTGTTCACCTACAAGGACACCGCGATCGTCACGCCTAACAGTGATACCCCGTATTCCTTCGTCGGCCTCGACCTGCGGGCAGAGCCCATCGTGCTGTGCGTGCCCAAGGTCGAGAAGTCCAGGTATTACGACGTCCAGCTCGTCGACATGTACACGTTTAACTACGGCTACATCGGCTCCCGCGCGACGGGCAACGACGCTGGCTGCTATGCCGTCGCGGGCCCCGACTGGAAGGGCGATGCGCCCGCTGGAATCAAGAAAGTGTTCCGTTCGGAGACTCAGTTCGGGCTGGTCGGTTACCGGACCCAGCTCTTCGGACCGAAGGACATGCCGAAGGTGATGAAGGTCCAGGCAGGCTACAAAGTGCTGCCGCTTTCGCAGTTCCTCAAACAGCCGGCGCCGCCGGCCGCGCCCGCGATCGACTGGCCACCGTTCACCAAGGACGACATGAAGGCGCCGTTCGCAAAGTATCTGAACTTCATCCTGCAATTCTGTCCGCCAGTGCCGGAGGAGACAGCGCTGCGTGCGAAGTTCGCGACGATCGGCATCGAGGCGGGCAAAGCATTCGACTTCGACAAGCTTTCCGAAGAGCACAAGGCCGAGTACGTGCTCGGTATCAAGGAAGGCTACGACGCGATCGAGCACAAGCGAAACAACTTCGGCAAGGTCGTCAACGGCTGGCTGATCGGTTCGCTTCTTGGTGACCGTGCCTTTTTCAACGGCGACTGGCTGGCGCGCGCTGCCGGCGCGCTGGCGGGCATTTATGGCAACAGCGCCGAGGAGGCCGTGTATCCACTGGCGAAGCACGACGCTAAGGGTGAAGCGCTGGACGGCCGTAAACACAACTACACGCTGACCTTCGCCAAGGATCAGCTCCCGCCGGTCAACGCTTTCTGGTCGGTCACGATGTACGACGGCAAGACGCAATTGCTTATCGAAAACCCGATCAACCGTTACCTCATCAATTCGCCGATGGTGGCGCAAATGAAGAAAAACGTGGACGGGTCGCTGACGATCTACATACAGAGCAAGTCGCCCGGCAAAGCGAAGGAGTCGAACTGGCTGCCGGCGCCGGACGGTCCGATTTATATGGTCATGCGCCTGTACTGGCCGAGAACCGAAGCGCCGTCGATCCTGCCGCCGGGCGATGGCACCTGGCAGCCGCCCACCATCGTCGCGGCCAAGTGACCGGTCCCAGCCAAAACCGGCGTCAACTGCGGCTGGATGCGACGAACGGCACCTGAGCCGGATGAACCGCAATTCGGCGCTCAGACGCGACGAAACCGGCTTTGCACTTCACGCCGCGATTCCTGCACCTCGTCGCAAGTCGCTCGAAGTGCCGACCGCGACTGCCTACAGTGCGTTCATCGACACCGGACACCGCTTCAAGAAAGGACCGAACGATGAACGCCAAGTACTCCACCCCCGCCCGCGTCAAGATCTCAGCGCTTGTCGGTGCCGTGATCGCCAGCGTCGTCGTGCTGGGCAGTACGGTGGCTGGCATGCAGCCGACTGACGAGTTCAACGGTCAGCTTGTTGCGCTGGAACGCGTCGTCATCACTGCCGCTTCGAGCCCGACGACGAATCGCTGAACGCGGCGCGGAATCAGCGAGCAGCCTTCGGTCCCGGCGCGCGGCGCCGCCTCGACAAAGCCCGGCTTCGGCCGGGCTTTGTCATTCCATCCGGGAACGTTGCCTCGATGCAGGTTCCTCTCCGATGCCCGCAGAGCGGCTGACATAATCTCCCGCGCCATTGCTGCGTCGAACGCGGCGCGACGGCGAATGAACTGCGGGAGAGCGAGTGAGTTCGAAGAACCAGTTTGTCCTGTTGCGCGAGCGCCGCTTCGCGCCGCTGTTCTGGGTTCAGTTCCTCGGGGCGGCCAATGACAACATCTTCAAGTTCGCCTTTACTCTGCTGGCGACATACGCCGCGGCCAAGTGGGGCGATGTCGATCCGCACTTCGCCGGGTTTCTGATCGGGGCGCTTTTCATCGCGCCGTTCATGCTGTTTTCGGCCACGCAGTGGACAACTGGCGGACAAGCTGGAGAAGTCGTGGTTCATTCGCCGCGTCAAGGACGCCGAGATCGTGGTCATGGTGATCGGCGCCGCCGGGCTGGCCCTGCAGTCTGCCGCACTCGTCTACGTCGCGATCTTCCTGCTGGGCCTGCAGTCGACCGTGTTCGGACCCGTCAAGTACTCCTATCTGCCGCAGCACCTCGACGCGCACGAGGTCACAGGCGGCAACGGCATGGTGGAAATGGGAACGTTCGTCGCGATCCTGCTCGGCACGATCGGCGGCGGCCTGCTGATCGGCGAATTCGGAGACCGTGGCGCACTCCTCACGGCGGCGGTCGTGCTGCTGGTTGCAGTACTCGGACGGATCGCAGCGCAATTCGTGCCGCACTCGCCCGCGGCGGATCCCGGCCTCACGATCAACTGGAATCCGTTCACGGAGACGTGGGCCAACCTGAAGATCGCCCATGGCGACGTCGCGGTGTTCAACTCGATCATCGGCATCTCATGGCTCTGGTTCTTCGGCTCGGTCTTCCTGACGAGCTTCACACCGTACGCGCGCGAGAACCTGGGCGGCAATGAAGCCGTCGTCACGTTCCTGCTCGCCGTGTTTTCGATCGGCATCGGCATGGGTTCACTCGCGTGCGAGAAGCTCTCCGGGCGTCGCGTGGAGATCGGGCTGGTGCCCTTCGGGTCGATCGGCATGACGATCTTCGCCATCGACCTGTACTTCGCGTCAGTGAAGTTTGTGCCGATGACGGACGGCACGCTGAGCCAATTCCTGTCGTGGCCCGGCGCCTGGCGGATCGTGCTGGACCTGGCGCTGCTGGCGCTGTTCGCCGGGCTCTATTCGGTACCGCTGTATGCACTGATCCAGACACGCGCAGAACGGGCGCGCGTCGCCCGTATCGTCGCGGCGAACAACATCCTGAATGCCGTCTTCATGGTCGTTGCGTCGCTGGCCGCCACCGCATTGCTCGCGTCGGGACTCAGCATTCCGCAGCTGTTCCTTGTCACGGCGCTGATGAACGCGGCCGTGGCGATCTACATCTACCGCCTGGTGCCGGAATTTCTGCTGCGCTTCCTGGCCTGGATGTTGGCGCACTCGCTTTACCGTGTGCGCTCGATCAACACGGACAGCATCCCGGCCGAGGGTGCGGCGGTGCTGGCGTGCAATCACGTCAGCTTCGTCGACGCTGTCCTGATCATGGGCGCAAGCCCGCGTCCGATCCGCTTCGTGATGGACCATCGCATCTTCAAGGTCCCGCTGATGAACTGGTTCTTCAAGACTGCCAAGGCGATCGCGATCGCGCCGGCACGCGAGGACCCGCAGATGCTCGAACGCGCCAATCAGCGCATCGACGCGGCGCTGGCCGACGGCGATCTCGTATGCATTTTCCCGGAAGGCAAGATCACGTTCGACGGCGAACTCAGTCCCTTCAAGCAGGGTGTGCAGAAGATCGTCGAGCGCGTCCCGGTGCCCGTGTATCCGATGGCATTACGCGGACTGTGGGGCTCGTTCTTCTCCCGCTACGGCGGCGCAGCCTTCTCGCGTCCGGTGGAAGCGCGCCTGCAGCGCGGACTGCGATCGAAGGTTGAACTCATCGTCGGCGCTCCACTGCCGCCGGAGGCGGTCACTCCGGAGTTGCTGATGGAGCGCGTTGCGCTGCTGCGGGGCGACGAACCCTGATGGCCCGTTCGGCGCACACGGGAGAGTCGAAGCGCCGCTCTTCCGCACCGACCGTCAACCTCGCGTTGCAGGGCGGCGGCTCGCACGGCGCGTTCACGTGGGGCGTGCTCGACGCGCTGCTCGAGGCGAAGCGCCTGGAAGTCGAGGGCATCACGGGAGCCAGCGCCGGTGCAATGAACGCGGTCGTGCTGGCCGAAGGCTGGCGCCGGGGGCGGGCCGCGAAGAAAGGCGATGGACCGGCCGGCGCGCGGGCGCATCTGCGGAAACTCTGGGAGGGCGTGGGTGCACTGCCCAATGCTTTCACGACGAGATGGATGGCGCCGGCTGTGGCGCAGAGCGCCGCCACGCTGGTCGACGTCTGGTCGTTGCTCTTCTCTCCTTATCAGCTCAATCCGTTCGATTACAACCCGCTGCGCGACCTGCTGCGTTCCCTTGTCGACTTCGATGCACTGCGAGCGGACTCCCCGTTCAAGCTCTTTGTCTGTGCGACCAATGTGCGCAGTGGCCGGGCCCGCGTGTTCCGTGAGCACGAACTGACCTGCGACATGCTGCTCGCCTCAACTGCGCTGCCGACCTCGTTCCGCGCTGTCGAGATCGAAGGCGATGCCTACTGGGATGGCGGCTACATGGGCAATCCAGCGCTCTATCCGCTCTTTTACGCGACCAAGACCAAGGACCTCCTGCTGGTGCAGATCAACCCCCTGCAGCGACCCGACGTTCCCACCACGCCACAGGACATCCTCGAGCGCATCAACGAGATCAGCTTCAATGCATCCCTGCTGCACGAGCTGCGCGCCATCGCCTTCGTGCAACGCCTGCTCGACGACCAGCGGGTCGATCCCAGGCACTACAAGCGCATCAACCTGCACATGATCGAAGCCGAGGAAAAGCTGCGGACACTCGGTGCGGCGACGAAATCGGACACCTCGCCTGCCTTCATCGAGCAGTTGTTCGCGATCGGGCGTACGGCGGCGCTTGACTGGCTGGACCGGTCGATTCATTACGTCGGGCACGCTTCAGGCGTGCGCATTGCCGAGCGCTTCCTGTGAACCGACTGGCGCGACTTACAATCCGCTCCTCCACTTCAATCGAACTCTTTCAAATTTGATGGCCGGTTCCACCTTCGGTCACCTGCTGCAGGTAACCAACTTCGGTGAGTCGCATGGTCCCGCGATCGGATGCGTGGTCGACGGCTGTCCGCCCGGACTGGCGCTCAACGAGACAGACCTGCAGCCCGATCTCGACCGGCGCAAGCCTGGAACGTCGCGGCATGTGACACAGCGGCGCGAGTCCGACCGCGTCGAGATCCTGTCCGGGGTCTACGAAGGTCGCACTACCGGCACGCCGATCGCGCTGCTCATCCGCAATGAAGACGCGAAGAGCAAGGACTACGCAGACATCGCCGATACCTTCCGTCCCGGACACGCGGACTACACCTACTGGCGCAAGTACGGCGTGCGTGATCCGCGCGGCGGGGGACGCTCATCGGCTCGTTTGACGGCGCCGATGGTGGCGGCGGGTGCTTTGGCCAAGAAGTGGCTGCGCGAGAAATACGGCACCCGGATTCGCGGCCACATGCAGCAGATTGGCGACATCGCGATCCCGTTCGAGTCGTGGGACGAGGTCGAACACAATCCGTTTTTTGCTCCGAGCGCCGACATCGTGGCCGCGCTCGAAGCGATGCTCGATCAGCTCCGCAAGAACGGGGACTCGGTCGGTGCACGCCTGCGAGTGGTCGCAAGTGGCGTGCCTGTGGGCCTCGGGGCGCCGCTCTTCGACAAACTCGACGCGGACATTGCCTACGCGATGATGGGGATCAACGCCGTGAAGGGAGTCGAGATCGGCGCAGGCTTCCAGTCCGTGACGCAGCTGGGTTCGCAGCACGGTGACGAGCTGCTGCCCGATGGATTCGTCAGCAACAATTCCGGCGGAATGCTCGGCGGAATCTCCAGCGGCCAGGACATCGAAGTCTCAATCGCGATCAAGCCGACCTCGAGCATCCGTCTGCCGCGGCGCTCGATCACCCGCGCGGGCATGGCGACTGTCGTTGAAACCCACGGCCGGCACGACCCGTGTGTCGGCATCCGGGCCACACCGATCGCCGAAGCGATGCTGGCATTGGTGCTGATGGATCACGCGCTGCTGCATCGGGCGCAGAACGCAGACGTTCACCACGCGGTCGCGCCGATCAGGGCTCGGTCCCCATCCGCTTGATGTCCCGCCGAGTGGCTGCCGACCCGGCCTGGCGGCTTGGGGCGCTGTACGGCGCCTATTTCGGCTTCGCTGGAATCATCGCCCCCTATCTGCCGCTGTACTTCCAGTGGCGCGGCCTGAGCGCGTTCGAAGTCGGCGTCCTGATCGCGATGGGCCAGGCGATGCGCGTGTTCGGCCCGAATCTGTGGGGCTATCTCGCAGACCACGCCGCGCGGCGCACGCCGATCCTGCGCGCCACTGCGGTCGCGCTGCTGTTGGCCTTCGCATTGCTGCTCGCGCCGGGCGGATTCGCGTACGTGTTCGGCGTGATGCTCTATGGTGAACCTGTTCCAGACAGCTCAGATGCCGATCGCAGAAGCGCTGGCCTCGGCCTCCATGTTCAACCGCGCGGACGCTGCGACGCGGTACGGGCGGCTGCGCGTCTGGGGTTCGGTCGCCTTCATGTTGGTCGTACTGGCTGCGGGGCCGTACTTCGATCGCTACGGCATTGCCTCTGCGATCTGGCTCGGGCTGGCGCTCGCCGCGCTGCTGGTCGTGGTCTCGTGGCAGGTGCCGGAAGGACGGCCGGCCGAGCACTCGCACGAGCGAGTATCCGTCCGCCAGAGGCTGAGCGAGCCGCGCGTGCGGTGGTTCCTGTTGTCGGCCGGCCTGATGATATTCGCCCATGGCGCGCTCTACGCCTACCTGTCGATCTACCTGGCGCAGCTCGGTTACAGCAAGACGGCCATCGGGGTGTTCTGGGTGCTGAGCATCCTGCTGGAGATCGTGTTCTTCATCACCCAGGGCCGCTGGTTCGTTCGCTTCGGGCTCTATCCGCTGCTGCTTGCAAGCTTCTACGTCGCCGCGGTGCGTTTCCTGCTGATCGCTGAGCTGGCCGCGGTCTGGTGGGTACTGGCGATCGCGCAGATGCTGCACGTCATGACGTTTGCGGTTCATCACGGCGCCTCGGTGCTGACGATCCAGCGCTGGTTTCCCGGCCGTGCCGCAGCGCGAGGTCAGGCCGTCTATATCAGTGCGGCCTGGGGCATCGGCGGAACCAGCGGCAGCCTGGCGGCGGCATACTTGTGGACGCTGGCCGGCCCGGGCTCGGCGTTTGCTTCGGGAAGTCTTGCGGCCCTGCTCGGTGCGTGGGCGCTCCGAAAGGCGCGCCAGCACGATCCCGGCCTTGCTTCCGCGCATCCGTTGCAGATCGAATCCAATCGAAGCGTGAAGTCATGAAGTCTCATTCCCTGGTCAGGATGTTGCCGGTCATCTTGGTGCTGCTGGGTCTGGCAGGCTGCCAGACTGAGCAGACCACGCGCAGCGGCGATATCGGCGTCGATCGCAAGCAGAAGATGACGTCGCTCGTCAGCAGCAAGGAAGTCGAGCAGCAGGCGAGCCAGCAGTACGCGCAGGTGCTGGCCGGGGCGAGCAAGAAGGGCCTGCTCAATCAGAATCCTCAGGAGGTGCAGCGCGTACGTGCGATCGCCGACCGGCTCATCGCGCAGGTCAAGGTCTTCCGCGACGACGCGCCGCAGTGGAAGTGGGAAGTCAATGTGCTCACCTCCAAGGACGTCAATGCCTGGTGCATGCCCGGCGGCAAGATCGCCGTCTATACCGGGCTGATCGAAAAGCTCAAGCTCAGCGACGACGAACTCGCGGCTGTCATGGGGCACGAAATTGCCCACGCTCTGCGCGAGCATGCGCGTGAACGCATGGGGCGGCAGATGGCGACACAGACAGCCACGGCCGTTGGCGCGATCGCGCTGCAGATCTTCACCGGCGTGTACATCGATCCGCAGGTTGCCGGAACCTTCACGCAGGCCATGTTCGTTCTGCCGAACAGTCGCGAGAACGAGCAGGAAGCCGACCTGATTGGTATCGAACTGGCAGCGCGCGCCGGATACGATCCGCGCGCCGCGATCACGTTATGGCAGAAGATGGCGCAGGCGGGCGGCAGCGGACCGCCCGAGTGGTTGTCGACCCACCCGAGCCATGAGACGCGCTTGCGCGAATTGCAGAACGACGTACAGAAGGTGATGCCGCTCTACGAGAAGGCAAAGGCTGCGAAGCCCGCCGGATAAAGACAAGGCCTAGGCGAGCACCAGTTCGATCCGGGCCGTGAGCTTGGTTGCGCGGGCCAGTGGATGCGATGTCGTCGATGTCGGCTCGAGACGCCAGCAGCAGGGCGCGCTGCTCGTCTCCATCCAGCCGGCTGAACAGGAAGTCCCTCGCGTTGCCCGGGTCATCGGGCAGATACAACTGCGTGGCGAACGCCCGGCCGTTGACCGGCTGCACTCGCACGTGAATGTGGGGCGTCCGGCCCGGATACGCGACCGGCCGGATCGTGCGGAACCGGAAGTCGCCCTTGCCGTCGGTGCGATCGACGCCGTAACCCTGGAAGTTCGGATCGCGCTCGGCTTCCGCGCCGCCGGCGGGATGGTGGTAGACGGCATTGGCATCGCATTGCCAGATTTCGACGACCGCGTCGGCGACGGGGCTCCCGCGTCGGTCGACGACGCGGCCCGCCAGGAAGATAGGCACGCCTTTGCTCGCGACATGATCGCCCTCGACCGAGAGCAAGTCGGCATCGGTTGCGCGCGGGCGCTCGGCCGCATTGCGCGGATAAAACGGCCCCAGTGTTTGCGTCGGCGAGGGAGTCCGCCCGCCCGCCTGGGCGCGGGTTACACGCGCGAGCGGCGCAATGCTGGCCCCGGCCAGGCCCCCAATGAACAGACGACGCGCCAGTGTGTTCCGATTGTTCGGGCGATTCATGGGAACCCCGATGACGAACGATTCACTCTGAGACTGTCGGGCAGAATTTCCGTTCCCGCCGTTGACATGCGGGCCGAACAAGTGCTCTCGAGTGGCATAATTCAAAGACCTGCGCGTTGCTGCAGGCACCGCCAAGCGCCCGCCCGGAGCGCGATCCGCCGATGGCCGCACGTACTGTTTACGACAAGCTGTGGGACGACCACGTGGTTCACGTCGAAGACGACGGTACCACTGTCCTCTATATTGATCGGCACCTGGTCCATGAGGTGACGAGTCCGCAGGCCTTCGAGGGACTGCGAGTCGCCGGCCGCACGCCGTGGCGTATCAGCTCGATCGTCGCGACCGCCGATCACAACACTCCGACGACTGGCTGGGAGCGCGGCTACGACGGCATCACCGATCCGGTGTCCAAGGAGCAGGTTGTCACGCTGGACAGCAACATCCGCGAATTCGGCGCGGCTGCTTACTTTCCTTTTCTCGACAAGCGCCAGGGCATCGTGCATGTCATGGGCCCGGAGCAGGGGGCGACGCTGCCCGGCATGACGGTCGTCTGCGGTGATTCGCACACCAGTACTCACGGCGCGTTCGGGGCGCTCGCCTTCGGCATCGGCACCAGCGAGGTCGAACATGTGCTCGCCACACAGACGCTGCTGATGAAGAAGGCGAAGAACATGCTGGTCCGTGTCGACGGCAAGCTGCCGGGCGGCTGCACCGCGAAGGACGTCGTGCTTGCGATCATCGGCCGCATCGGCACGGCAGGCGGCACCGGCTACGCGATCGAGTTTGCCGGCCCGGCGATCGAGGCTATGTCGGTCGAAGGCCGCATGACGGTCTGCAACATGGCGATCGAGGCTGGCGCACGGTCCGGCCTTGTGGCGGTCGACGAGAAGACGATTGAATATGTGCGAGATCGTCCGTTCGCGCCGCGCGGCGCGATGTTCGAACAGGCCGCCGCGGTCTGGCGCACGTTGCGGACCGATCCGGGCGCCCGCTTCGACTGTGTCGTCGAGTTGCGCGCCGAGGAGATCAAGCCTCAGGTGACGTGGGGCACCTCACCCGAGATGGTGACTACGATCGACGGTGCCGTACCCGATCCCGAGGCCGAACAGGATCCGGCGAAGCGCGAGGGTATCGAACGTGCGCTGCGCTACATGGGGCTCACTCCGAAGACCCGCATTGCTGACATCCGTCTTGACAAGGTCTTCATCGGCTCATGCACCAACTCGCGCATCGAGGACCTGCGCGAAGCGGCCTGGGTCGTCAAGCGGCTTGGCAAGCGTGTGGCATCGAGCATCAAGCTGGCGATGGTTGTGCCCGGTTCCGGTCTGGTGAAGGCGCAGGCCGAGCGCGAAGGGCTGGATGCCGTATTTCGCGCGGCCGGCTTCGAATGGCGCGAGCCCGGCTGTTCGATGTGCCTGGCAATGAATGCCGATCGGCTCGAGCCTGGCGAGCGTTGCGCTTCGACCAGCAACCGCAATTTCGAAGGCCGGCAGGGTGCGGGAGGCCGCACCCATCTCGTGTCACCGGCGATGGCGGCTGCGGCGGCCATTGAAGGACACTTCGCCGACGTCAGGAGGTTGCAGTGAGCGTGCTGGCAGTCCTGACGGCTGCCGTCATCATGGTCACGGGCTGCAACACCCTCGCGGGCTCCGGCAAGGATGTCGAGGCCGCCGGCAGCGCCATGGAAAAGGCCGGGAACAAGGGCAAGAAGAACTAGGGGCCGCCATGGATGCCTTCACTCTACACACCGGGCTGGTGGCGCCGCTGGATCGCGCCAATGTCGATACCGACGCCATCATCCCCAAGCAGTTCCTGAAGTCGATCCACCGGACCGGCTTCGGCCCAAACCTGTTCGACGCGTGGCGCTACCTGGACCATGGCGAACCCGGCATGGACCACGCACGGCGTCCACTGAATCCGGATTTCGTGCTCAACCAACCACGCTATGGCGGTGCCTCGATCTTGCTGACCCGCAAGAACTTCGGCTGCGGGTCGTCGCGCGAACACGCGCCGTGGGCCTTGCAGCAGTCCGGCTTCCGCGCGGTGATCGCGCCAAGCTTTGCAGACATCTTCTATAACAACAGTCTGAAGAACGGCTTGCTGCCCGTGACGCTGCCCGAACTCGTGATCGATCGGCTGTTTCACGAAGTGGCTGCCCATATCGGCTACCGGCTAGCCGTCGACCTGCCCCGGCAGGTGGTGATCGAGGCCGACGGCCGCGAGCATCCATTCGAGATCGCGGCGTTCCGGAAGTCCTGCCTGGTCAATGGGCTGGACGACATCGGCCTGACGCTGCGCCACAAGGACAAGATCGAGGCGTTCGAGAAGCGGCGGCTGACACAGCAACCGTGGCTCGTCAAGACGAGCTGACGCCACACCCTATTCTGGCCGGCGGGGAGGAGCGGGGTGGAGCAACCAAACCCCGCGCGAGGACTACATGAAGATCGCAGTCTTGCCGGGCGACGGCATCGGCAAGGAGATCGTCGCCGAGGCGGTGAAAGTGCTGCGCGCGCTCGGCGAGCGTTTCGAGTTCGAGTTCGCCGACGTCGGCGGGGCCGCCTACGACGCGTCACGGTCATCCATTGCCCGAGGCCACGCTCAAGCTCGCTCAGTCGGCCGACGCGGTGCTGTTCGGCGCGGTGGGTGACTGGAAGTACGACACCCTCGAGCGTGCGCTGCGCCCGGAGCAGGCGATCCTCGGCCTGCGTAAGCACCTCGGTCTCTTCGCGAACTTCCGTCCGGCGGTCTGCTACGCGGAGCTGACCCAGGCGTCGAGCCTGAAGCCGGAACTGGTCGCGGGGCTCGACATCCTGATCGTGCGCGAGCTGACCGGCGACATCTACTTCGGCCAGCCGCGCGGGCGCCGCGCGGCGCCGGACGGCCCGTTCGCGGGGGCAGCCCGAGGCATTCGACACGATGCGCTACAGCCGGCCCGAGATCGAGCGCATCGCCCACGTCGCCTTTCAAGCAGCGCGCAAGCGCAGTCGCAAGCTCACCAGTGTCGACAAGGCCAACGTGCTCGAGACCTTCCAGTTCTGGAAGGACGTGGTGACCGAGGTCGGGGCTGGCTATCCGGATGTCGAGCTCGAACACATGTACGTCGACAACGCGGCCATGCAACTCGTCAAGGCACCCAAGAAGTTTGACGTGATCGTGACCGGCAACATGTTTGGCGACATACTCTCCGACGAGGCCGCGATGCTGACGGGGTCGATCGGCATGCTGCCATCGGCTTCGCTCAACGCACGCAACCAAGGTCTGTACGAGCCGTCGCATGGGAGTGCGCCGGACATCGCGGGCAAGGGCATTGCAAACCCGCTGGCGACGATCCTGTCGGCGGCGATGATGCTGCGCTACTCGCTGAACCGGGCGGAGCAGGCCGAGCGCATCGAGGCCGCGGTTCGCAAGGTGCTCGCACAAGGCTTGCGGACGGCGGACATTGCAGTGTCGGGCGCAGCCACCGTCGGTACGGTGGCGATGGGCGACGCGGTCGTCGCGGCGCTGCGTTAATGGATGGATAGGCAACAAGCTCGCAAGAGGAAGACATGAAGGTAGGCATCGTTGGATGGCGCGGCATGGTGGGCTCGGTATTGATGGACCGGATGAGCGCCGAGCGGGACTTCGACCTGATCGACACCGTGTTCTTCAGCACCTCGAACGCCGGCGGTGCGGCGCCGTCGGTGCCGCGCGCCCAGGGCACATTGAAGAACGCCGACGACATCGCCGCCTTGTCTGCGCTCGATGCCGTCATCACCTGCCAGGGCAGCGACTACACGCAAGGAGATCTATCCGAAGCTGCGTGCGACTGGCTGGAACGGCTACTGGATCGATGCCGCCAAGTCACTGCGCATGCAGGACGACGCCGTCATCATCCTCGACCCGGTCAACCGCCCGGTCATCGATTCGGCGCTCGCGCGCGGCATCAAGAACTACATCGGCGGCAACTGCACGGTGAGCTGCATGCTGATGGGCGTCGGCGCCCTGTTCAAGCAGGATCTCGTCGAGTGGATGACCTGCACCACCTATCAGGCAGCGTCCGGCGGCGGCGCGCCGCATATGCGCGAGCTCCTGACCCAGTTCGGAACGTTGAATGCCGAGGTCAAGGAACTGCTGGCCGATCCCGCGAGCGCAATCCTCGAAATCGATCGGCGGATCAGTGGCCGCCAGCGCTGCGCTCGGCGACGACGAGACGCAGAACTTCATCGTCCCGCTGGCCGGCAACCTGATTCCGTGGATCGACGCCGATCGCGGTGACGGCACCAGCCTGCGAAGAGTGGAAGGGCGGCGCCGAGGTCAACAAGATCCTTGGCCGCGGGCCCGGGTTCAGCGCTCCCGCAACGCCGATCGATTCAATCTGTGTGCGCATCGGCGCGATGCGATGCCACTCGCAGTCACTGACGATCAAGCTCAGGCGCGACGTGTCGCTGGCCGAAATCGAGGACATGATCCGACGCGACAACGCGTGGGTAAAGCTGGTGCCGAACACCAAGGATGCAAGCATCCGCGAACTGACGCCTGCCGCTGTCACCGGCACGATGTCAGATCCCGGTCGGACGGCTGCGCAAACTCGCGCTGGGTGCCGATTACCTAGGCGCCTTCACAGTGGGCGATCAGTTGCTGTGGGGCGCCGCCGAGCCGCTGCGCCGCATGTTGCGCATCCTGCTCGGCAAGCTCTAGCCGCGACGGGCGCGAGTGTTGCGGGCCACACGACGGCCCGGTTTCATTTCTCACATAAAGGCGTGAGTTACGGCTATTTCTAAGCTTGCCGCCCTAAGTCCATGATGTTATGTTCGAAAAACGATTCTGATAAGGCAGGGGGCGGAATGCCATCCGACAAATTCGCGCGCGCGCCCATGTGGTGCGCGCTTTCGCTTGCGTTCGGTCTCGGGCTGGCGTCGCCCGCGGTGGACGCTGCGGGGCTCGGCCGCCTGTCGGTCCAGTCGGGTCTCGGGCAGCCACTACGCGCCGAACTCGAGGTCACCTCGGTCGGGCGCGATGAAGCGCCGACCCTTGCAGTGAAGCTGGCGCCGCTGTCGGCCTTCCGGGCGGCCAATCTCGAATTCAACCGGCACTGACGAGCCTGCGCTTCGCGCTCGATCGCCGCTCCGACGGCAACTATGTCGTGCGCATCACGTTCGGCGCAGCCGGTCAACGAGCCGTATCTGGACGTGATGGTCGAACTGACGTGGGCGACCGGCCGCGTGATCCGCGAGTACACCGTCCTGCTGGATCCGCCGGCGCTGCAAGACCACGCCTGACATCATGGCTCCGGCCGCACCGCCGGCGCCGCCGTTGCCGCGGCTCCGATGCCGGCTCCGGCACCGCGCCCCGCGCGCCCGCGCCGCACGCCGCGCCAGCCTGCCGGAGCGCCAGCGCCCCTGCCCGCGCCGCTCACCGGCCGCGAAGGCTGCGCCCGCGCCGACCGCGCCGCCGGCCGTCTCGACCGCGAGCGGTGGCACCTACACCGTCAAGTCCGGTGACACGCTGGGCAAGATCGCCAACCAGAACCGCGGCGCCGCGTCGCTCGACCAGATGCTGGTCGCGCTGTTCAAGCGCCAACCCGGACGCTTTCATCAACAAGAACATGAACCTGCTGCGCGGCGGGGCGCAGCTCACGATCCCGACTCGAATGCCGAGGCCGCGGCCATGTCCGGCGCCGACGCGCGCCAGGAAGTGGTGGCGCAGAGCGCCGACTTCGCGCAGTATCGCAGTCGCCTGGCGCAGGCGGCGGGCGGCAGCTGCGCCGGTGGCCAAGGCGCCGCTGCCGCCGCGCGGAGGCGGGCAGGTCACCACCAAGGTCGAAGACAACAGCGCCACCGCGAAACGGGTGGCGACCAGTTGAAGATCGCCAAGGCCGAGACGAAGGCCGCCGCAGCCGCAGCCTCGGCGGCGAAGGCGGACGAGGCCGCATCGCCAAGGCAGCGTGCCGCTGAAGGAAGAGCAGGAGCGCGCGGCCCAGCTGAAGAAGACGAACGAGGCGATCCAGAAGGCGCTCGAAGTTGCAGAGCAAGGCCGGTGCACAGGCCCAGAAGCAGGCCGAACAGGCCAAGGCGGCACCGCCTCCGCCGGCGCCGCCAGCACCGGTTGCGGCTGCGCCGACCCCCGCGCCGGCCCCAGTCGCCGCGGCGCCCGGCTCCAGCCGGCGCCTGAACCCGCCAAGGCGGAAGCGCCGAAGGTCGAGACGGCGCCCGTGCGCCGCACGCCGGCGCCCGGTCGAAGAAGGCGCGCCACCGCCGCCACCGGCCCGCGGAGAGCCGAGTCTTCATCGACGAACTGCTAGGGAATACGACGACACAGATTGATCCGCGGCGATCGTCGCGCTGCTGGCCGGCCTGTTCGGCTGGAGCTGGTATCCGCAAGCGCAAGGTCCGAAGGCAGCGCAAGTTCAAGGACACCGGCGAAGGACTTGCAGGCGAACTCGCTGTTCGGTGCCACCGGCGGACAAAGCGTCGACACCGGGCACCAGCACCTTCAACTCGAGCTTCATCCCCGCGGCGTCGCAGCTGGATTCGAACGAAGTCGATCCGGTTGCCGAGGCCGATGTCTACATTGCGTACGGCCGCGAAGAGCAGGCGGAAGATATCCTCAAGGAAGCGCTGCGCATGCAGCCCGACCGCCACGCCGTGCGCGTCAAACTGCTGGAGATCTTCGTCGCGGCGCGGCGACAAGGCGTCGTTCATGACGATGGTCGAAGACCTGCGCGACCGCACCGGAGGCGCGGGCGAGGACTGGGAAAAGGCCATCAAGCTGGGCCACGCCGTCGATCCGACCATCCGATGTTTGCCGGCGCGGCGATGTCCGACACCTCGGGCGCGGACCGACGACAGGCTTCCGCCTCGATCCGAACACCAAGGGCCGTGGTCCGTCGACGCTGGGCGGTGGCCCGACTTCGGGACTCGACCTCGGTGGACTGCGGCGGTGCCGATTCAGTGACGGACGCTGGGCCGCCACTGACCAAAATGGTGGTCGACACGCGCATGACGGGCGCCGATACGACGATGTCCGTGGGCGACACGAAGATGCCGGCGGACACCAAGATGTCCGGGCCGATGACGACGTCCGCACCGACGACGCAGTTTCGCGCGACCTTGCCCGGTGGCCAGCCCACGACCGGACTGACGCCGCCAGCACCGGCGCCCGCCCCCGGGGCCACCCCCGACTTCGCGTCGCTCGACTTCGACCTTGGCCCGACCAAGATGAACCTCGAGCCGCCGACCAAGATGCCGACGTCGATGCGCCGGCGACACGTCCGGGCGACTGGACTTCGGCTTCAAGCCGACTACCCCGGTCGGCCGCGTCGAGCCGCCGGCAGTGGCCGATCTCGACATCGCGTTGCCGCCCACGATACCTGCGTTGCAGCCGACGGCGACCGGCGCGGGCCTGATCCCGGATCTCGATCTGAATATTCCGTCGACCAAGATGCCCACTGTCGCCGGTGACCGCCGAAGCGTTGTCGCGTCCGACCGTCATCGGCAAGAAGCAACCGGTGACGGCCGAAGTCGGTGCACTGCCCGACGAACAGGCCCAGCGCCTGACCGCCAACACGGACCAGGCCACCGTACCGCTGATCGACTTCGACCTGTCCGCGGTCAGCCTCAACCCGACGACCAAGCGGGGCGAGACCGAGCCCGGGAAGTGCGCTTGCCGCAGCAGATGGCGACCAAGCTCGATCTCGCCCGCGGCTACATCGACCTTGGCGTCAAGGACGGCGCACGCGAGTTGCTGGACGAAGTGATGCGCGACGGCACGCGTGAGCAGCGCCAGGCTGCTGTCGAAATGATCAAGCAGATCGACAGCTGAACGCAGCGGGCCGTCGTGCCCGCTGCGCCTTCCTTCCGTGCGCATCGCGCTCGGCATCGAATATGACGGCGCCGGCTTCAACGGCTGGCAGACCCAAGCCGACGGCCGTATCGGTGCAGGACGCGGTCGAACGCGCGCTGGCCGACATCGCCGGCAGCGCCGTTTCGCCACCATCTGCGCCGGCCGCACCGATGCCGGCGTGCACGCCCTCGATCAGGTCGTCCACTTCGACACCGCGGTCGAACGCCCGCTGACGGCGTGGGTGCGCGGCGTCAATCGTTTCCTTCCGCCGACGAGTGGCAGTGCGCTGGGCGCGCCCGGTGCCGGCGAGACTTTCACGCGCGTTATGCGGCGCTGCGTCGACGGTACGACTACTGGATCCTGAACGACGCCGTGCGCTCGCCGCTTGGCCCATGGACGCGCGGACCTGGGTGTTCCGACCGCTCGACGACGGAGCGATGCAGCGCGCGGCAGCGCTGCTGATCGGGACGCCACGACTTCACGTCGTTCCGCGTCTGCCGAATGCCAGGCGGCCTCGCCGTGCGTGAGCTGCAGCCAGCTGGCGGTCGACGCATCGGCCACTGCGTTCGCGTCAGCGTCACCGCCAACGCTTTCCTGCATCACATGGTGCGCAACATCGTCGGAGCGCTCGTCTATGTCGGCATCGGGTCGCCACTCGCCGGAATGGGTTGCGGGCGTGCTGCCGGCGCGCGATCGATCGCAGCGCTGCGCCGACGTTCGGTCCGGCCGGTCTTTATCTGGCGCGGGTCGAGTACGATGCCCGGTTCGATCTTGCCGCTCGCCCGATGGAGCGCTGGCCCGCTCCTGGTTGATGCGTACACGAATCAAGATCTGCGGCCTGACGCGTGAGGCCGATGTCGAGGCCGCCGTCGCGGCGGGTGCCGACGCGATCGGTTTCGTCTGCTACCGCCAAGAGTCCGCGTTACGTGGCGCCGGTGCGCCTGCGGGCGCTGACGCGATGGTCTGCCTCCCTTCGTGACGCCGGTGCTGCTGTTCGTCAATGCGCCATCGGATCTGATCGAGGACGCGCTCGAAGCGGTGCCCGAATGCGTTGCTGCAGTTTCACGGAGACGAACACGAAGCGGCGTGCAGCCGCTATGGGCACCCCTACGTTCGTGCGCTGACCGCATGGAAGAGGGGGTCGATTTGTTAGACTTCGAACGCGAGTTTCAGTCTGCGGCGGCGCTGATGTCGACGCACCGTCAGCCTGGATATGGCGGCAGCGGTCAGACGTTCGACTGGATCGCGTTGCCGCTGCGACGGTCGCAAAGCCGCTAGTGCTGGCCGGCGGGCTCGCGCCAGGCAACGTCGGCGATGCGATCCGGCGCGTCCGGCCCTATGCAGTCGATGTCAGCAGCGGAGTCGAGGACGCTCCGGGAATAAAGAGCACGGCGCATGAACGAGTTCATCGCGGCGGTTCGGCCGCCGACCAGGCCCTTGCGCATGAAGCCCTACGACCTTCCCGACGCGCGGGGCCACTTCGGCCCGTACGGCGGCATTTTCGTCGCTGAGACGCTGATGCACGCGCTCGAGGAATTGCGCGAGGCGTACGCGAAGTACCAGCAACGATCCGGACTTCGTCGCCGAGTTCCAGCGCGAGCTGAAGCACTACGTCGGTCGGCCGAGCCCGATCTATCACGCGCAAGCGCTGGAGCGAAGAACTCGGCGGCGCGCAGATCTATCTCAAGCGCGAAGATCTCAATCACACCGGCGCGCACAAGGTCAACAACACGATCGGGCAGGCGCTGCTGGCCAGGCGCATGGGCAAGCCGCGCGTCATCGCCGAAACCGGCGCCGGCCAGCACGGCGTGGCGACCGCGACGGTGGCGGCGCGCTACGGCATGAAATGCGTCGTGTACATGGGCAGCGAGGACGTGGCGCCGCCAGGCGGCCAACGTGTACCGCATGAAGCTGCTCGGTGCCGAGGTGGTGCCGGTCGAAAGCGGTTCACCGCACGCTGAAAGACGCGCTGAACGAAGCGATGCGCGACTGGGTCACCAACGTCGAAAACACGTTTTACATCATCGGTACCGTCGCCGGACCGCATCCGTACCCGATGATGGTGCGCGATTTCAACTCGGTCGTCGGCAAGGAGTGCCTGTGGCAGATGCCGGAGCTGGTCGGGCGCCAGCCGGACGTCGTCATTGCCTGCGTCGGCGGCGGCAGCAACGCGATGGGCATTTTCTACGACTACATCGCGAACGAGAAGGTGAAGCTGATCGGCGTCGAGGCCGCCGGCGAAGGACTGACGACGATGCGCCACGCGGCCAGCCTGCAGTGCGGCACGCCGGGCGTTCTGCACGGCAATCGCACCTATCTGTTGCAGGACGAGAACGGCCAGATCACCGAGACGCACTCGGTGTCGGCGCGGACTCGACTATCCAGGTGTCGGGCCCGAGCACGCGTGGCTGAAGGACAGCGGACGTGCCGAGTACGTCGGCGCGACCGACGAGGAAGCGCTGCAGGCGTTTCACGATTGCTGCCGCATCGAGGGGATCATTCCGGCGCTCGAGTCGAGCCACGCGCTGGCGTACGCGACGAAGCTCGCGCCGACGCTGCCGAAGGACACGCGTGCTGCTGGTGAATCTCTCGGGTCGCGGCGACAAGGACCTGCACATCGTCGCGGAGGCGAGCGGCCTGGAGTTCTTCTGCCGCGCGTCGTGCCGCGAGGCGACGCTCGCCTATCGGAAGACAGCCTGATGTCGCGCATCGCACGGCGTTTCGCCGACCTGAAGGCGGCGGGCCGCAAGGGACTGATTCCGTACATCGCGGCCGGTGACCCGTCGACCGAACTGACCGTCCCGCTGATGCACGCGCTCGCGCGAGCCGGTGCCGACGTCATCGAGCTGGGTGTGCCGTTTTCCGACCCGATGGCCGACGGCCCGGTGATCCAGCGTGCCACCGAACGCGCGATCAGGAACGGCGTCGGGCTGCGGCAGACGATCGCAATTCGTGCGCCAGTTCCGGCTGAGCGACACCGTCACGCCGGTCGTGCTGATGGGCTACGCCAACCCGATCGAGCGCATCGGCCGGCGCGAGTTCGCCGCCGCCGCGCAAACGGCCGGGGTCGACGGTGTGCTGGTCGTCGACTACCCGCCGGAGGAATGCGACGAGTTCGCCGCCGAAATGCGGGCGATCGGCATCGATCCGATCTTCCTGCTCGCGCCGACGTCGACCGACGAGCGTATCGAGGAAGTAGCACGTCATGCAGCGGGCTACATCTACTACGTCAGCCTGAAGGGCATCACCGGCGCCGGCCACCTCGATGTCGACAGCGTGGCGGCCAAGCTGCCGCTGATACGCAGGCATACGGAAGTACCGGTCGGAGTCGGCTTCGGCATCCGCGATGCCGCGAGCGCGGTTGCGGTGGCGAAGGTCGCCGATGCCGTCGTGATCGGTTCGAGGCTGATCCAGGAAATGGAAACGACACCGCGCGAGCGCGCGGTCGAAGCTGTGGAAGCGCTGGTGCTTGAAATTCGCCGCGCGCTCGATGCCATGACTATCCGCGCGGCCGCATGAACGCACAGAGCCGGCCCAGCGGCGAGTTCGGCAGGTTGCAGTCCGGAGGTTCGCGATGAGCTGGATCGACAAGATACTTCCGCCGCGCATCAAGCGCGAAGAAGGTGCGGCGCGCAAGATCGTCCCCGAAGGCCTGTGGACGAAATGCCCCGGCTGCGAAGCCGTGCTTTACAGCGCCGAGCTCGAGAAGACGCTGATGGTGTGCCCGAAGTGCGCCCATCACCTGCGCATCGGTGCGCGGGCGCGGCTCGACACGCTGATGGACCCTGAAGGACGCTACGAGATCGGGCAGGAAGTCCTGCCGGTGGACGCGCTCAAGTTCAAGGACAGCCGGAAATACACCGACCGCCTGCGCGAGGCGATGGAAGAGACGGGCGAGACCGATGCACTGGTGGTAATGGGCGGCGCGATCCGCGCGGTGCCGGTGGTGGTCGCCTGCTTCGAGTTCCAGTTTATGGGCGGCTCGATGGGCTCGGTGGTCGGCGAGCGGTTCGTGCGCGGCGTCGAGACCGCGATCGAGCAGAAAGTGCCGTTCATCTGCATCACCTCCACCGGCGGTGCGCGCATGCAGGAGGGCTTGCTCTCTCTGTTTCAGATGGCCAAGACGACCGCGATGATTGCCCGGCTGGCGGAGGCGAAGTTGCCATTTATCTCGATCCTTACCGATCCGACCATGGGCGGTGTTTCGGCGAGCTTTGCCTTCATGGGCGACGTCGTCATCGCCGAGCCGAAGGCGCTGATTGGATTCGCCGGTCCGCGCGTGATCGAGCAGACCGTCCGCGAGAAGTTGCCGGAGGGATTCCAGCGAGCGGAGTTCCTGCTCACAACGGGTGCGATCGACATGATCATCGACCGCCGTGAAATGCGGGACGAGATTGCACGTCTGCTGGCATTGCTGCTGCGGCAGCCGGCCGACGCGATTTCATAGTTCGGGGAGCCGGCCGCTGCGCGTCCGGCGACAGATTCACTTGGAACTATCTACGCTGGCCGACTGGCTGGCGCGCCTCGAGCGCCTGCATCCGAAGGGCATTGACCTGGGGCTGGATCGGGTGCGTGTCGTTGCGGACCGGTTGGCGCTGCGACTCGACGTTCCGACCATCGTCGTCGGCGGCACCAATGGCAAGGGGTCGACCTGCGCGATGCTGGACAGCATCCTGCGCGCAGGCGGCTTTCGCACCGCGCTTTACACCTCGCCGCACCTGCTCGACTTCAACGAACGTGCCCGCATCGACGGCGAGAGTGCCTCCGACGCGGCGCTGATCGAACAGTTCGAAGCCGTCGAGGCGGCGCGCGGCGACGTGTCGCTGACGTATTTCGAGTTCACGACGCTCGCCATCCTGCGCCTTTTCGCGGGCGTGCGTCTCGATGCGGCGGTGCTGGAGATCGGGCTCGGGGGTCGGCTCGACGCGGTGAACCTCGATCGATGCCGATGCTGCGATCGTCACCTCGGTCGATCTCGACCACATGGACTATCTGGGTCCAACCCGCGCAGCGATCGGCCTCGAAAAGGCCCACATATATCGCGCCGGGCGACCGGCGATCTGCAGCGACCCGGATCCGCCCGCGACGCTCGCTCGATCACGCGCAGAGGATAGGAGCCGACCTCTGGCGCTTCCGCCGCGACTTCAATTACCAGGGCGACCGCCAGCAATGGGCCTATGGCGGGCGGCAGCGCGCGCCGCAGCGGGCTGCCATATCCCGCATTGCGCGGCGCGAATCAGCTACTGAACGCTTCGGGCGCTCTGGCCGCGCTCGAAGCGCTCGAAGACCGGCTGCCAGTGTCACAGCAGGCGGTGCGACAGGGACTGCTGACGGTTGAACTTCCGGCACGTTTCCAGGTGCTGCCGGGGCGACCGACGACAATCCTCGACGTGGCGCACAACCCGCATGCGGCCGCGGTACTGGCCGAGAATCTCGACAACATGGGGTTCTTTCCCGTCACGCACGCCGTATTCGGCATGCTGCGCGACAAGGACATCGGTGCGGTGGTCGCCCGGCTCGGTGATCGCGTCGATCACTGGTACATCGGCTCGACACCGGGCACGCGCGGTTCGATGGCCGCGGACACCGCTGCCATCGTGCGCCACGTGGCCGGCGCTTCGAAGCCAGTATCGATCTCCGAGCACGATTCGGTCGCGGACGCCTACGCGCATGCGCGGGAGCGAGCAGGTGCCGATGATAGAATTCTTGCCTTCGGTTCCTTCCTCACCGTGGCGGATGTGATGCGTGCGATGCGCGCAGAGCGTCCGCCGGGGGCGTGAGGACCCAAACTGGAGCACGGATGTCTTTGGCTTTTTGGCGTCGCACACCCAAGGCCGATGACGCCGCTTCGCCGCGCTCCTCCCGTTCCACTGTCAGCGATGAAGATTCAGGCGCGCGCGCCGATCCGGCAGCGTCACTGCGCACGCGCGCACGTCGCCGCCTGATCGGTGCGGCGGCGCTGCTCCTGCTGGTCGTCATCGTCGTGCCGATGGTGCTCGATCCGGAGCCAAAGCCGGTGCCTGACAACATCCCGATCGACATCCCCAGCGAAAAGTCGAAGTTTTCACCACGCCTGACGCTGCCACCGGTGCCGGTGCCGGAAAACGTTCCGCTGGCGCCACCACCCGACGCCGCTCCGTCGACAGCGCCGTCGAGGCCGACCGCCGGGTCTGCCAAAGGACCGGATGCCGCGAAGAAGGAGACTGCGGACGCGGCCAGGAAGGACTCGGCAGGTCCGGCGGCGGAGCCGGCGACTGAAGAGCAGCGCGCACGCATGGCCCTTGAGGGCAAGACGAGCGCTGAGGCGCTGCCTGCGCCCGCAAAAGGCGGAAAGTTTGCCGTGCAGGCGGCGGCGACATCGAGCGAGGCTGCGGCCAAAGACCTGTCGGAACGACTGAAAAAGGCCGGCCTGCCGCCCTATACGGAGCGCATTGAAACGGCAGAAGGCACGCGCTACCGGGTGCGGATCGGGCCCTACGCGACGCGTGAAGATGCCGACCGCGTGCGTGCCAGCCTGAAGTCTCTCGGCATCAGCGCCAACGTCGTCGCGTCCTGATCTGATGACACTTGTCGACTGGGCCATCGTCGCAACGCTCGGCCTGTCGGTATTGCTCGGGCTTGTGCGCGGAGTTGTGCGCGAGATGTTTGCGCTTGCCGGCTGGATCGTTGGCGTACTGGTCGCACTGCAGTTCGCCGCTCCGATCGGGAACTGGTTGCCGCTCGACCTGCCAGTTGGCGCCCGGACGGCGCTCGCGGGCCTCGCCATCGTCGTCGCCACGCTGCTCGCGGCGGCGCTGGTTGCGGCGCTGCTGCGTGCGGTGATCAGTGCTGCCAAGCTTTCGATCGAAGACAGGCTGCTGGGCGGCCTGTTCGGCGTGTTGCGCGCCGCGATTTTCGTCGGCGGGGCGGTCCTCGTCGCGGTCGCCGCCGGGGCGCCACGCCAGTCGTGGTGGCAGGCCTCATCGCTGTTGCCCTGGGCCCAGGCGAGCGTACGATTCGCCTCGCCGTTGCTGCCGGAATCCTTGGCGCGTTACGTGCCGCACCCGGCACAAAGGGGGAACTGAGATGTGCGGGATCGTCGGAGTCGTTGCGACCGGCCCGGTGAATCAGTTGCTGTACGACTCCCTGCAGTTGTTGCAGCACCGTGGGCAGGATGCAGCCGGCATTGCCACGGGCGCAGGCAATACGTTCTCCATGTGGAAGGGCAACGGGCTGGTGCGGGAGATCTTCCGCACGCGGAACATGCGCAATCTGGCCGGTAGCGCCGGCATCGGGCACGTCCGCTACCCGACGGCCGGCTCTGCAACCAGCCCCGAAGAAGCCCAGCCGTTCTACGTGAACGCGCCATTTGGCATCACGCTCGGGCATAACGGCAACCTGACCAACGCGGAACAGCTCAAGAGCGAAATGTTCCGCATCGATCGGCGGCACATCAACACGACGTCGGACTCCGAGGTACTGCTCAACGTGCTGGCGCACGAGCTGCAGGAGCAGAGTTCAAGCTATTCGCTCGACCCGGCGACGATCTTCCGCGCCGTGAGCGGCCTGCACCGCCGCGCGCGCGGCGCGTATGCCTGCGTGGCGCACATCGCCGGACACGGAATCCTCGCGTTCCGTGATCCTTACGGCATCCGGCCGCTGTGTTACGGAGTCAATGAGACCGACGGCGGCACCGAATACCTCGTCGCCAGCGAGTCCGTGGCGCTGGAAGGGTCGGGTTTCAAGTTCGTGCGTGATGTTGCTCCCGGCGAGGCCGTCTTCATCGATCTCGACGGCAACTTCTACGCACAGCGCTGTGCCGAGAATGTTTCGCTGAATCCCTGCATCTTCGAGTATGTCTACTTCGCCCGGCCTGACTCCGTCATCGACGGCGTCAGCGTGTATGCCTCGCGCCTGAGAATGGGCGAGCATCTGGCGGAAAAGATCCGGCGCGAGTTCCAGACCGGGGAAATCGACGTGGTGATGCCGATCCCCGATACGTCGCGGCCGGCCGCGATGCAGCTGGCGATGAAACTGGGGCTGGAGTTCCGCGAAGGGTTCTTCAAGAACCGCTATGTCGGGCGCACGTTCATCATGCCGGGGCAGTCGGTCCGGCGCAAGAGCGTGCGCCAGAAGCTCAATGCGCTGCCGACCGAGTTCAGGGGCAAGAACGTCCTGCTCGTGGACGACTCGATCGTGCGGGGGACGACATCGCGCGAGATCGTGCACATGGCGCGCGAATCGGGTGCTAACAAGGTGATCTTTGCGTCGGCCGCGCCACCGGTGCGCTTTCCCAATGTCTACGGCATCGACATGCCGACGCGCAACGAACTCATTGCCCACGATCGCACGGACGAAGAGATCCGACGCATGATCGAGGCCGACGGACTCGTCTACCAGGACATCGACGCGATGAAGCGCTCGGTCGCTGAACTGGGTCCGCACCTGACGAACTTCGAAGCGAGCTGCTTCGACGGCGTCTATGTCACCGGCGACGTCACTCCCGAATACCTGGATCGGCTGGAGGCCAGCCGTCAGGCGGCCGATGCGGCCGATATCGAACTCAGGACCCAGCTGAATCTCAACCTCGCGTCGGCGGACTGAGCAATCTGATATACAATTTCCCAATCGCGCCGATTTGAAGTCTCAGCTTGCGGGCGCTTAACAAATGCGGCTAAAGCGAGGGGCTCAAAAGAACCCGCTGCGCTGACGCCGGCGGGTTTTTTTTATGGCCGACCACATCACACCGCACGACTTCGAGTTCGATACTCGCGCCGTCCGTTCCGGCACGATGCGCACTCCGTTCAACGAGCACAGCGAAGCCGTCTTCCTGACGTCGAGCTTCGTCTTCGACAGCGCGGCACAGGCAGCGGCGCGGTTCTCCGGTGCGGAGGAGGGCTACGTCTACTCGCGCTTCACCAATCCGACGGTGCGCATGTTCGAGCAGCGGCTCGCCTCGCTCGAAGGTGCCGAGGAGTGCATTGCGACCGCCTCCGGAATGCCGAGACGCAGGCATCCTCGTGCAGCGGAGGTACTCGCGTAAGGGCTACCGTGTTTCGTCGCCCAGGACGAGCGCGAACGTGTGTACGTTTGCGGCGTACGACGACGGCGACCTTGCGGGCACGTTGAGCCTGAGACTCGATTCGCCCGATGGGCTCGCGGCCGACGAGATCTTTCGCGCCGAAATGGATCTGCTTCGGCAGACGGGGCACCGGATTTGCGAGTTCATTCAACTCGCCGTCGAGGCTTCAGGCGCCTCGAAGCCCGTTCTTGCCGGGCTGTTTCACACCGCCTATCTGTACGCGAAACAGCTACGAGGCTTCGACTCGGTCGTGATCGAAGTGAATCCGAGGCATGTGGGGTTTTACCGGAATGCGCTGGGATTCGTGGTCATGGGTGGCGAACGGGCGAATCCGCGCGTCGATGCACCAGCGGTTCTGATGTGCATGCCGTTCGAGGAAATTGCGCGGCGTTTGCACGCGCACGCGACGGCGGAGAAACCGCTGGCCAGGAGCCTGTACGCACACGGATTCTCGCCGGCCGAAGAGGCGGGAATTCTCGGCCGACTGCGAGCGTTGCACGCGAATTGACTGCGCCGCCGCCTGATTTTCACACGGGAGTCAGCGGAGCGTTCCGGAAGACGCCGACGGCGCACCGGCGTCGGGCCTTTCCCACCAGCCACCGCCGAGCGCTTGAAAGAGCGCGGCGGTGTCCGAGAGCCGGTTCGCGATCGCCTGAACGCGATCGGTCTCGGCGCGCAGCCGCACGCGCTCGGCGTCCAGCACGGCGAGCTGGCTCACGCCGCCGAGGTCGAATCGGCCGACGGTAATTCGATACGCGTCGTTCGCTCGCGACGCCTGCTCGGATCGCGCCGACTCCGCGCGCGCATCGGCTTCGAGCGCGCGCAGCACATCGGCGACGTTTTGAATGCCCTGCAGGACCGCCAGCCGGTACGCCGCTTCGGCCTGCTCGTAGGCCGCGATCGCCGCGCGCTTGCGCGCCTGCAGCTCGCCGCCGCGAAACAGCGGCTGCACGAGATTGGCGCCGATGTTCCAGACGTTGATGCCGTTGCCGAAGAGATCGGAGAGACTCAGCTGGCTCGACGCGAGGCTTCCCGAGATCTGCAGTTTCGGATACAGATTGGCCGTCGCAACGCCGATGTCGGCGCTCGCCTTGTGCAGGAGCGCCTCGCTCGCGCGGATGTCCGGTCGCTGGCGGACGAGCTCGGACGGCAGGCGCTGCGGAATGGCAGGCGGCACCTTGAGGTCGGCAAGCCGCAACGCGGGAATCGGCACCGCGGCCGGCGCATCGCCCGCGTAGATCGCGAGCAGGTGGATCGCCCGATCGCGCTGCGCGTGAAGCGGCGGCAGCGACGCTCGGGTCTCGGCGACGAGCGCCTGCTGATTGCGCACCTCGAGCTCCGAGACGCCGCCGGCTGTGTAGCGTTGCTCGGCGATCGAAAGCGTGTTCGCTTTGCGCCGCGAGGATCGCCTCGGTCGATTCGATCTGCGCGCGAATCCCGGCAAGGCTGATCGCCGTGGTCACGACGTTCGCGGCGAGCGTGAGCCGCGCGGCCTCGAGCTCGTAGGCCTGGTAGTCGATCTGCGCGGCGAGGCCTTCGAGCTCGCGCCGCGTGCCGCCGAAAATGTCGAACGTGTACGAGACGTCGGCGCCGACGCTGTAGACGGTGAACGGCCCTGGATTCGGCGCCTGCGGGAACCCGACGGTCGCCGGATCGATTCGCTGACGCACGACGCCGGCGGTCGCATCGATCGACGGGAGCTCCGTGGCGCCGGCGCGCGCGGCGTGCAGCTCGCGCGCCTCGGTGAGCCGCGCACGCGCCTGATCGAGCGTCGGGCTGTGAGCGAGCGCGCGGCGGACGAGCGCGTCGAGTTCGGGCGAGCCGAACAGCGTCCACCATTCGGCGGGAATGTCGCGGTCCGGGCGCGCCTCGATCGCCAGGTCCGGCGTCGGACCCGGTACGTAACGATCGACCGACGGCGGATCCGGCGCGCGAAAGTCGGGACCGACGGTGCAGCCGGCGCACGCGAAGGCGAGCAGCAGGGCGAGAGAGCGCTTCAATCGAGGGTCCTCCGGTAGAACTTCAGCGCGACGCCCATCAGGACGATCATGAACACGATCAGCGGCCAGATGACTCAACCACAGATCGGGCCAGTCGTTGCCCTTGAGCAGGATGCCGCGGACGAGGCGGTTGAAGTGCGTGAGCGGCAGCACGCTTCCGATCGCCTGCGCCCACTCGGGCATGCCCGCGGAACGGGAACATGAATCCCGACAGCAGGATGTTGGGCAGGAAATAGAAGAACGTGAGCTGCATCGCCTGCAGCTGGTTCGCGCGAGCGACGAGATCGTGATCCCGACGGTCAGATTGCACGCGATGAAGAGCAGCGCCGCGATGAACAGCGTGACGAGGCTGCCGACGAACGGCACGTTGAAGATGTATCGCGCCGCGATCAGGATGATCGCCGACTGGATCAAGCCCGATCGCGATGTAGGGGACGATCTTGCCGGTCATCACCTCGAGCGGGCTGAGCGGCATCGCGAGGAGGTTCTCCATCGTGCCGCGCTCGCGCTCGCGCGTGATCGCGAGGCCGGTCATCATCACCATCGTCATCGTCAGGATCACGCCCATCAATCCGGGAACGATGTTGTATTGCGTCAGCGACTCGGGATTGTAGAGGCGGTGCACGGCGACGTCGAAAGGCGGCGGCTTGTCGGCGAGGTAGGCGAGCGGGCCGGTCAGATCCTTCCGCGCGACGACGCTCGGCAGTTGCGTGATCGCGGCGAGGGCGACGCCGGTCGCCGTGGGATCGCTCGCGTCGGCCTCGATCAGCACGGTCGGTCGATCGCCGCGAAGGAGCTTCGACGTGAAATCGGGCGGAATCGTCACGACGAACTGCGCGGTGCCGCGCAGCAAGCGCCGAGTGCGCGGCGGCTTCGTCGGGCGTGTCCGACACGATGCGAAAGTACTCGGACGTCGACATCGCCGCGACCAGCGATCGGGTGAACTCGCTGTGATCGGCGGCGATCACCGCGGTGGGCATGTGCTTGGGGTCGGTGTTGATCGCGAAGCCGAAGAGCGTCAGCTGGATGATCGGTATCGCCGACGATCATCGCGAACGTGACGCGGTCGCGCGCGAGCTGGCGGAACTCCTTGACGAGCATCGCCGCCCAGCGATCGAGCGAGAACCACGAGGAAGTCGTCGCCCGATCGGTCATTGCGCGGCCTTCTTGTCCTCGCCGTCGCCGCCCCAGTTGTCGGTCGCCTGTTGCATCAAGTGAATGAACACGTCCTCGAGCCCGGTGTCGACGGGCGCGAACGAGGTGCCGGTGCCGCGCGTCGCTTCGCGCAGCGTCTTTTCGAGCAGCGCGCCATCCTTGCCGGTCACGTGGATCGTGTCGCCGAACGCCGCCGTCTGCTCGACGCCGGGCTGGCCCTGGAGTTTTTCGGACAACGCAGCGAGATCGGGACCGGTAAGCGCGTACGTCGTCAGGTTCTGGCTCGCGATCACTTCGGCGACCGTCCCCTGCGCGAGGAGCCGCCCGTACGCGATGTAGGCGAGCTTGTGGCAGCGCGAGGCTTCGTCCATGTAATGCGTGCTCACGAGAATCGAGATGCCCTGCGCGGCCAGCCGATGGAGCTCCTCCCAGAATTCGCGCCGCGCGTTGGGGTCGACCCCCGCGGTCGGCTCGTCGAGCAGCAGCAGCTGCGGTTGGTGCAGCATGCACGCGGCCAATGCGAGGCGCTGCTTCCAGCCGCCCGAGAGCGTCCCGGTGAGCTGCCCGGAGCGCGTGGCGAGCCCGAGATCGGCGAGCGCGCGATCGACGGTCGCCTTGCGGTCCGGCATCTCGTAGATGCGCGCGACGAAATCGAGGTTCTCGCGAATCGTGAGATCGTCCCAGAACGAAAAGCGCTGCGTCATGTAGCCGACGTTGCGCTTGATCGCTTCCGACTGCGTGCGGATGTCGTAGCCGAGGCACGTGCCGCTGCCCGCGTCCGGAGTCAGCAAACCGCACATCAGCCGGATCGACGTCGTCTTGCCGCTGCCGTTCGGCCCGAGGAAGCCGAAGATCTCGCCGCGCTCGACCCTGAGCGACAGGTCGACGACGACGTGCTTGTCGCCGAAGCTCTTGTCGAGGCCGTGGACGTCGATGACCGGCGAGACGACGTCGTTCGTATGATCGTCCGCGCGCGGCGCTACGCGCGGCTCCTCCCGACCCGGGCGCGCGCCCTGAGGTGACACTCCCGCGCTCATTGCACTCGCACGCTCACCGGCTGACCGGGATTCAACTTCATCGCGGCGTCGGCGGACGGGCGCGCCTCGATCATGAAGACGAGCTTGCCGCGGGTTTCGTTGCTGTAGATGACGGGCGGCGTGAACTCGGCTTCGGTCGAGACGTAGCTCAATGTTCCCGGCACGTCGGCAGCGCAGCCGTCGCAATGGATCGACACATTGCGTCCGACGGCGAGCCCGCCGACGATCGTTTCCGGCACGAAGAAGCGCACCTTCACGTTTTGGCGGCGGGAGCATTCGCACGACCGGGTTGCCCGCGGCGACCCACTCGCCCAGGCGGTAGGGCGTGTCGAACACGCGACCGCCGCGTGTGGCCACGACGGTCTTCTGATCGAGCTTCCAGCGCGCCTGGTCGACCGCGGCTTGCGCTGCCGCGACCTGCGCTGCCTGCGCCTTGATCTGCTCGCCGCGGCTCGGCAGCGTCGCGACCGTCAACTCGCTCCGCAATTGCTGAGACCGGGCTGCGGCCGCGGCGCGGGCGGCACGGCTGTCGTCGAGCTGCTGCCGCGAGATTCCGCCGATCGCGAACTGCGCCTCGTCGCGCGCGAGCTGGGTGGCCGCCTTCTGCTCGTCGACCTGCGCCTGCTGGAGCTGCGCGCGCGTGACATCCTGCTCCGGCGGCCGCTTGCCGCAGATTGAGGTCGGCGAGCTGCGCTTGCGCGGCCTTGAGCTGCTCCTGCGCCTGGCGCAGCGCCGCCGCCTCGTTGACCGCTTCGAGCGCGAACGAGGGCGCGCCGACGTCGATCTGGTCGCCGCGCTTCACCAGCAATTGATCGAGCGCGCCCGGCGATCGGCGACGACACATGGACGAACTCGCCCTCGACGTAGCCCTGGTATCCCGGCGGCGGCGATCTTGTCGCAGCCGGCGAGCGCCAGTGCGCACAGGATGATCGCGGCGCGGAGCCGCGAGCGCTTCCGTGGTCCCATCATCGTGCTCTCCGTGCTCTCGTGCGCGAGGATGCGCGGGCGCCAGGCCGGCCGCGAGCACGGTCAGCGCATGGCGCAGCAATTGCGCGTTCGACAAGTCCGCCATCTCGGGTATGCGCGACCACAACCGCCGCGTGGCGAGAGGCAACATCGCGATACCGGCGATCGTCAGAAAGGCGAGGCGAGGCTCGATGCCTGCGGGAACCCTGCGCCGGCGCTGCTCGCGAGCGAGCAGGTCGCCGAGCGCGGTCACGGCATTGTGCGGGAAATGCCGGAGCATCCGATCGCGCAACGTTCCACCTTCGCTCACGATCTCGCGGATCCAGATCGGCGGCATCCAGGGCATCTGCTCGGCGGCGGCGTAGACGCGACGCACGATGGTCTCGACCAGCGCGCCGGCGCTTGCATCGCCCGGCGCGAGACGCACCGAAGACGCGGCCGGGGAACCTGCGCAAGACGCTCGTCGACCACGGCGTCGAGCAGCCGTTCGCGGTTGCGGAAGTGGTAGTGGACCATCGCCGGCGTGACCCCCGCGCGCTGGGCGATCTCGGCCGACGTCGTTGCGGCCACGCCTTGCTCGGCGAAGAGCGCCGACGGCGGCGTCGAGGAGCGCTTCGCGCGTGCCGACCTCGGCAGCATGGGCCGGCCGGCCACGCGCGCGACGGGGCGAGGGCTTTCTCGGCATTCGCACATATTAATTCAATATTTAATTAATTGTAAAGCCCTGCGGAGCGTTGCTTCGTGCCGGCAGCCGCGGTTCGGCCGCCGGCGGACTTCGGCGCTCCGTGCGCCATTCGACGATAATCAGCGCCATGCGCAGGATGCTCGCCGCGGTGCTCACCTTGATCGTCGCCGCGTGCGCGCAGCAGCCGCCGGTGCCGCCGCCTGCGGAGGCGCCGCCCGGGTTTCCGGAGGCGTACTACCGGCAAGCGGCTGCGCAGGGGACACCGGTCATGCGCATCGATCCCGCGGCGTCGCTCGTGGCGATCGAGGTGTACCGCGGGGGCTCGCTCGCGCGGCTGGGTCACGACCACGTCGTCGCGAGCCACGACGTGCGCGGGTTCGTTGCACCGAATGCGCGACGCGCCGACCTGTACTTCCGGCTCGACAGCCTCGTCGTCGACGAACCCGGTCTGCGCAAAGAAGCGGGGTTCGACACCCAGCCGACCGATGAGGACATCGCGGGAACGCGTCGCAACATGTTGAGCGCGATGGAGGCGACGGCGTTTCCGTTCGCGCTGGTCCACATCGCGGGCACCGAAGGCTCCGACGGACAAACGGTGCGCGTCACCGTATCCGTGCACGGGGTCGAGCGCACCGTCCAGGCGCCCGTCGAGCTCGAGATGCGCGCCGGGTCGCTCGTCGCCAAGGGCCGAATCGCGCTCAAGCAGACCGATTTCGGCATCACACCGCTCAGCGTGCTCGGCGGCGCGATCCAGGTGCAGGACGAGGTGCGCGTGCGCTTTGCGGTGCGGGCGGGCGCGCTGGAATAGCGAATCCGATGTTTCTACGGCGTCGTCGGAGCCCCCGGCAAAAGGCCATCGTGACCAAGTGAAAATACTATTGGGACCATAGACTTGGACGTAGTTATTCGATGAATTTATAGCTTCCGCCGCGCCGGCGCGTACCCGCTATCCTTCGCCGGGGAAGCGGCCGATGCCGGGAAGCTTGATCGCCGGATGCCGCAGATCGAAACCCGCCACGAGGCCGAGCACGTTCAACTCGAAGCCTTCGTCGGCGCCGGCGGCCACGCCGAGCAGGCCGTGCAGCGACAACTGATATCCGGTGCCGCTCGGCGTACGCGCAAAGATCTGACCGTCGGGCAGGTAGTCCTTCCCCACGGCAAGGGGCGGCAGGCTGAGTCGCAGCTCCGGGATCTCGCGGCCGAGGTGGGCGGTGAACGTGTTGCTGTTAGGTCCGGGCCACGCGCTGTAGCTGTCCGGGTACGCGTAGGTGGCGACCGCCCAGGGTAGCTTCGCAATCACCGCTTCGGCTTCGCTGCCGCGCACGTCGCGAATCACGCGTGGAGCCGCGCCGTACCACTCGGCGTCGGGCGCGCGCGAATCGGACACCGAAACGGCGCTGTTGCCGCGGTACAGGTTCCAGCCGATCACTTCGTAGCGGGCGTATCGATCGGCGCCCGCGGGCTTCGCGGCGAGCCACGTGTGGACGGCAAACGCTCCGCGCCAGCCGAATGTCCGGCTCGCGTAGACCTGGACGATCGCCTCCGGGTGCGTCGCCGGATCCGGTGCCTGACCGGTCGGGCGATGGCTTGCGGTATTCCAATTGCCCCTGAACGACACGGGTCCGAAGGCGAGCGTCAGCACAGGCCCCATCAGCAGCAGGACAAGGATCAAGACAAGCCACGTCACCATGCGCGCAATGATCATGAGAACGAGAGCCGCTACGCGGGCCAGGCCCGCTCGAGGAGGGCCGCGAAATCGGTGCCGGCCCCGAGATGGCCGAACGCGCCGCCGCCGAACGCGGCCGGCGTCAAGCGCGATGCACAGAATGCATCGGCAACGTAGTCCGGGGCGAAGCGGACGAGGAGAGCTCCCTGTATCAGCATCGCGATCGCTTGCGCCACCCGGCGCGCCTGTCCTTCGAGGTCGTTTGGACGGCGAAGTTCATCGTTGAGCTGCGCCGCGAACGCGTCGAGCCGCGCGTCGCGTCCCAGTGCCGGCGCCACCTCGGCGGCGAGCGCGTCCAGGCACTCCGGCTGCCTGGCGATCGCCCGCAGCACGTCGAGGCACATGACGTTGCCCGAGCCTTCCCAGATCGAGTTGAGAGGCATCTGCCGATAGAGTCGCGGCATCGGGCCTTCCTCGACGTAGCCGTTGCCGCCGAGCACCTCCATCGCTTCCGCCGCGAGCGCGGGTCCGCGCCTGCAGACCCAGTACTTAGCGGCCGGCGTCAGGATCCGCCGCAGCAGCGTCGCTTGCGGATCCGCCTGCGCGTCGAAGGCCGCCGGCGAGGCGCATCGCCAGCGCGGTCGCGGCCTCCGACTCGAGCGCGAGATCGGCGAGCACGTTGCGCATCAGCGGCTGGTCGGCCAGCTTTCGGCCGAACGCCGAGCGATGTCGCGCATGATGGATCGCCTGCGACACGCACTGGCGGACGAGACCCGCGGTGCCCAGCACGCAATCGAGGCGGCAATACGTTCCCATTTCGAGGATGATCGGCACGCCGCGTCCTTCGTCGCCGAGAAGCCACGCGCGCGCGCCGTCGAATTCGACCTCGGAGCTCGCATTCGATCGATCGCCGAGCTTGTCCTTCAATCGCTGGATCCGGATCGCGTTGACCGCGCCGTCGGGCGTGAAGCGCGGCAGGAAAAAGCACGACAGTCCGCCGGGCGCCTGCGCGAGGATCAGAAACGCATCGGACATCGGTGCGGAAAAGAACCACTTGTGCCCGACGATCGCGTACTCGCGGCCGCCCGCCGGGGTCGGCCGTCGTCGTGTTCGAGCGCAGGTCGGAGCCGCCCTGCTTCTCGGTCATGCCCATGCCGAGCGTCACGCCGCGCTTCTGCGTGGCCGGGAGGAAGCGCGGGTCGTAGTCGGTCGAGTAGATGAGCGGCAGCCACTCGCGCGCGATCGCTTCGTCGCGAACGATCGGCGGGACGCACCGCGTAGGTCATCGTCGTCGGGCACAGCGTGCCGTCCTCGATCTCCGCGTACATCATGTAGAAGCGCCGCGCGCTTCACGTGCGCGCCCGGCACCGGATGCGCCCACGGGCCGGCGGAAGCGCCGTGGCGCTTGAGGTAGCCCATCAGCTCGTGATAGGCCGGATGGAACTCGACCTCGTCGCAGCGCCGCCCGGTGCGATCGAAGAGCTTCGGCGTCGGCGGGTTGCGGTTCGCCGCGACGCCGAGCGCGATCATGTCGGCGCTGCCGAGCTCGGCGCCGCGCTCGGCGAGCCAGCCCGATGCGCCGGCCGCGCCTTCGCGCTCGGCGGCCTCGATCAACGGCCGATTGCGATCGAAGAGGTTGTAGTTCTCGAGCGGCGGCGCCTGATTCGACACGTCATGCGTCGAAGACATCGTCGTTCCCGCGGAGCCCGGGAGCGCTCACGTGATCCGGTTGAACCACAGCAGCGAGAAGAGCGATGCGACGAGCAGCAGCATCGACGCGATCGCAGCGAAGATGAAGGTGATCTCGGTCTCCTTGCGCTCCAGCACGAGACGCGCGTTGAGGCTGTCGTAGACCTTCTTGAGATCCGCAGCGGTCCCCGCATGGAAGTATTCGCCGCGCGTGACGTCGGCGATCGCGCGCAGCGTTTCCTCGTCGAGCCGCACGTACACCGACCAGCCCTCGAACCCGATCGTTCCGCCTTCGACCGTCCCGAACCCGACCGTGAACACGCGCACGCCACGCTCGGCGGCCATCCTCGCGGCGTCGAGCGGATCGGGGCCCGTCGTCCGCCGTCCGTCGCTCAAGAGGATGATGACGCCCGACGTGTACGAGCCGGGCGGCGACGGGCTTCGCATCCTTTGCCTCCTTGATCGCGTCCTTGGGCGGCGGATTCTGCTTGAGCGTCGGGCGCGAGCCGCTCGAGAGTCCGCCTTTGAACACGAGCGACTCGAGATCGATCCCGGCATCGGGGAAGAGTGTGGCCAGCGCGAGGTAGAGGGCGCTGCCCGTTGCGGTTCCCCGCTGCAGCTGGAACCGGTCGATGGCGGCGAGGAGGTCCTCCTGGTTCTGGGTCGGAGTCTGCACCAGCGAGGCCGTTGCGCCGAAGGCGACGATCGCGATTCGCGCATTGGGCGGGTGCTGCTCGATGAAGCTCTTCGCCGCGACCTGCGCCGCGGTCAGGCGATTGGGGTCGACGTCCTTCGCGCCCATGCTGAGCGACACGTCCATCGCGAGCACGATCGTCTGCACCTGCGACGGAAGCGTGATCACCGCGCTCGGCCGCGCGATCGCGACGATCGCCGCGATCAGCGCCAGCAGGAAGAGGAGCGGGGGAAGATGGCGGCGCCATTGCTGAGCGGGCCCGAGCGCCTCCCGCATCAGGCTCAAGCTCGCATAGCGGATCGCGCTTTTCTTGCGACGGCGCAGCAGGACCACATACGCCGAGACGAGCACCGGCACGGCCAGCAGCCAGAGCAACATCTCAGGCCAAAGAAAAGTCACGAAGCTTGCCTCATCAATGCGCCGCAGCCGCTCGACGACGCCGGCGCGTTGCGAGCGACGTCCACCGGGAACAACCATCGTCTCGCCGCCGCGATGCCACAATGGTGCCTGAAAGTGCGAGGCCGCGTCCATCGCCGCCCATCGGTGCGAATCCGACCAACCACCGCCAAAGGCAAAGGTGAAGCTTTCGATCCTCGACCAGTCGACCGCGGCAAAAGGGACCACCCAGGACGTCGCGATTCGCGAAAGCCTCGCGCTCGCGCGCCATTGCGACGCGCTCGGCTACCACCGCTACTGGGTCTCCGAGCACCACAACAACGACAGCATCGTGGGTACGGCGCCCGAGGTGCTGATGGCGGCAATCGCAGCGACGACAGTGCGCATTCGCGTCGGCAGCGCCGGTGTCATGCTGCCGCACTACTCGGCGCTCAAGGTCGCCGAGCAGTTCAGGGTGCTCGAGGCGATCGCGCCAGGACGGATCGATCTCGGCGTCGGGCGCGCTCCGGGGTCGGACCGGTTGACTGCTTTCGCGCTCAATCCGCACTCGAACGGCGCTGACACGTTTCCGCAGCAGGTGCAGGAGCTCGACGCGTGGATCTCGGGAACGCCGCTGCCGGAAGGTCACCCGTTTCGAGCGATCAACGCCAATCCGCAGGGACCGACGCGGCCGGAGTTGTGGATTCTCGGAAGCTCCGACTATGGCGCGCAGCTTGCCGCTCACTTCGGGCTTCCTTATGCATTCGCGTACTTCTTCACCGAGGGTCGAGGCTGCGACGAGGCCCTCGCCTTGTACCGACGCAACTATCGGCCGAGCAGGCGCCATCCGGCGCCGCAAGCGACGATCTGCGTCTGGGCGCTTGCCGCCGACACCGACTCCGAGGCGCGGCGCCTGCTGGCGACGCGCGAATATTGGCGGATAGGCTTCGAGCGTGGAATCCGCACGGCGCTGCTCTCGCCGGACGAAGCCGCAGCCTATCCGTACAGCGACGCCGAGCGGTCGACTGTCGAGGCGCTGCGCCGTCGCGCGCTCGCCGGCACCGCGGACGAGGTGGCGACGCGCCTCGACGAGCTCGCGCGGCGCTTCGAGCTCGACGAGCTGGTCGTCGTCACATGGACGTTCGACGCGGCGCCGCGGCATCGGTCATACGAGCTCCTCGCGCAGGCATTCGGTCTCGGGTGATTGGCGTGAAAGTAGGGTCAGAGACGACTTTTCCGATCGGAAGCCGAGAGACGAGATCGGCGCCATCAGCGCCATTCTTCCAAACAACGAAAGTCGTCTCTGACCCTACCTTCACGCGTCGGGAATCACCCAGCCGTCGGCGATGTCGAGCCTGATCGCGTCGCCCGGGCCGAGCGCCGACGGCTCGGGGACCGTCAGATGCAGGTGCAGCTCCGGCGCAGCGCTCACGTGCGCCTCGAGACGGAAATGTCCGCCCTGGTAGATCGCGTGGTCGATCTGCGCGCCGACCCCGGGCGACGAAGCCGACACGATGCGCAGATCGCGTGCGCGCAGGCACGCGCGCGCCGTCGATGCGGACCTTTGCCGCGGCAAGCAGCGCATTCGGAGCGCGTATCCGAACAGCTCGACGCGGCAGGTGCCGTCGCCGTCGACCGAGCGCACGTCGACGGGCAGAACCATGCCCTCGCCGACGAACGCGGCCACGGTCTCGTCCGCCGGCTCGCGGTAGAGCTGCGACGGCGTGGCGACCTGCCGCAGCCGTCCGCTGTCCATCACCGCGATCCGATCGGCGAGCGCCATCGCTTCGGCTTGATCGTGCGTGACATAGATCATCGTCGTGCCGGTGCGGGCGTGGAATCGCGCGAACTCGTCTTCCATCGACGCACGCAGATTGACGTCGAGGTTCGCGAGCGGCTCGTCGAGCAGCACGAGCGAGGGCTCCGTGACGAGGCATCGCGCGAGCGCGACGCGCTGCCGCTGACCGCCGGAGAGCAATCCGGGATTGCGGTCGGCGAAGCCGTCGAGCTCGACCAGCGTCAGCGCTGCGGCGACGCGTCGCGCGCGTTCCGGATCCTTGATCCCGGCAACGGTGAGGCCGTACGCGACGTTTTCGGCAACGCTCATATGCGGCCACAGCGCATAAGACTGGAACACGATGCCGATGCGGCGCCGTTCGGGCGGCACATGGTGGTGGACCGCGGAGACGACGGTATCGCCGATCGAGATGCGGCCGGCATCGAGCTTGTCGAACCCGGCGATCTGGCGCAGCAGCGTCGTCTTGCCGCAGCCGGAAGCGCCGAGGATCGCCATGAACTCGCCGTTCGGCGACTTCGAGCGACACGTCGTCGAGCGCGCGAAACGCGCCGAACGACTTCGTCACGTGGTCGAGCGTCAGTCGCGCCATGGAAGGACGCCGGCGGGCAGCCGGCCGGCCATCAGCAGCGTCGACGACATGAGCGCGGTGGTGACCACGACGGTGAGCGCTCCGAGCGCCGCCGCGTACGTCGAATCGCCGCCTTGCTGGAACGAAAAGAAGATGACGCCGAGCGTTTCGGCGCCCGACGACCACAGCAGCGCCGAAACCGTGAGCTCGTTGAACGCGGTGAGAAAGATGAGCAGCGCGCCGGCGGTCGCCGCGGGCGCGATCAGCGGCAGGATGATCGTGACCAGGCGTCTGACGAGGCGCGCGCCGGCAATCTGCGAGGCTTCCTCGAGCGTGCGGTCGATCTGGTAGTAGCCGCTGATCACCGGCCGCAACCCCAGCACGAGAAAGCGCGCCAGGTAGCAGAAGAGAATGATCCACACGGTGTTGTACAGCGCCACGCCGACGAGCGGCAGCGGCTTCAGGAACAGCAGGATCGCTGCGATCGCGAGAACCACGCCGGGAAGCGCGTACGGCACCTCGATCACGAAGTTGACGAACTGCAGGAGTCGCGATCGGCGCCACACCACGAAGTAGGCGAGAGGCACCGCCAGTCCGACGATCGCGACGGCCGCAGTCGCCGACATCCCGAAGCTGTTGAAAAGCGCGCGGCGCGCCGCATCGTGGCCGAACATGATGAACTGGTAGTTGGCGAGCGTTGCCGTCTCGAGCGTCAACGGAACGCCGACCGCGGGAACGAACGAGCTCAGCACCAGCGCGATCAATGGCAGCGCGAGGACGAGCGCCGTCCAGGTCCAGAGCGCCGCTTCGACGGGCAGCCGCCAGCGCTGCAACTCGAACGGGCGCGCGGCGCTCGAGGTCGTGCTGACCCGGAAGTCGCGGCGCGAGAGCATCACGTCCTGCAGCAGAATGCCGACGATCGCGATGAAGCCGATCAGCATCGAGAGGACCGACACGTCGGCGAGCACGCCGGGCCCGAGGCCCGCCATCCGCTGATAGATCAGCGTCGGCAGCACCAGATAGTTGCCGGGAATGCCGAGCAGCGCGGGGATGCCGAAGTTACCGAGACACGAGACGAACGTCAGCGCGACGCCGGCGACGAGCGGCGGCGTCATCAACGGCAGCACGATCGTGCGCAGCACCGTCAACGGCCCGGCACCGCCGGCGAGCCCGGCCTCGATCATCGCCCGCGGCAACGTGCGCAGTCCCGCGCGCAACGTGAGGAACACGAGCGGCGCGTACTGGACGCCGAGCACGAGGATGATTCCCTGCGGCGAATAGAGCGGATTGCGCCCGCCGATCGCCTGCGCGACGCCGAGAGCTTTGAGCAGCGGACTCGCGGGACCGAACAGCTGCAGCCAGGCGAGCGCCACGACCTGCGGCGCGATCATCATCGGCAGCACGAAACAGAAAACGAACGCGTTGCGCGCGCGGATGTCGGTCAGCGAGACCACCAGTGCGACGACTCCGCCGATCGCGAGCGCGAGAATCGTTCCGCCGAGTGCCGTCGCGAGGCTGTGCCGCGTCGCCGTCCACGTGGCCGCGCTCGAGAGGACGCGCGTGATCGCCGCCGTCGACGGCTCTCCCTGCGGCGCAACGCCCTCGGCGAGCAGGCGCGCGAGCGGCAGGATCGAGAGGACGCCGACAACGAGCAGCAATCCCCAGAGCAGCGCGTAGCTCTCGAATCGCTCGCGCCAGCCGCCGGTTTCGGGCATGTTGCGCGCCGCGCAGCGTCAGCAGGCTCTAATTGCCGAAGAGATCGGCGAAGCGCTTGAGATTGGCGCTGTTGGCCTCGGCAACTTTGGCGATGTCCGTCGGCATGATGACGACTCGACGGTCCTGATAGCCCGGCTCGGAGACCATGCCTGGCTCGAGATCCTCAGGCGGCACAACGGGGTCATCGAGGAGACCGCCGCAGCCCATGGCGGCACCGTCGTCGAGACGCAGGGCGACGGATCGATGCTCGCGTTCCCGAGTGCGCGTCGCGCCGTCGCCTGCGGGCAGGCGATTCAGCGCGAGATCGACAGTGCTTTCGCGAAGGACTCGCCGCCCATTCGCGTCAGGGTCGGCATTCACACCGGTGACGCGCTGCAGGAGGGAGATCGGTTCTACGGCACCACGGTCCACTATGCGGCACGTGTCGCAAGCCAGGCCCTCGGTGGTGAGGTGCTGGTCTCGAATCTCGTCCGCGAGCTCGTCGCCGGCCCGGACGTTGCCTTTCTCGAGAGCCGTGAGGTGGAGCTGAAGGGCATCGACGGCTCGCACCGGCTATTCGCCGTCGACCTGGCGTAACGCGGAGGCCCTCAGGTCGCGCCGTCGGCTACGTGCGCGCGAGGGCCGCCGCCAGCCGGTCGACCGTGTCGCGCCAGCCGTTCCCCATCTTCGACAGCCACTCCTTGACCTCGTCCTCCGAGAAGCTCGCCGGGAGCTCGACGTGGACGGTCATCTCCGTCCGGCCGTCCACCTGGTCGAGGGTCACCGTCACGGTGGGGCTGTCGTCGAGGCTCTCCGGGTCGATCTTCGGCCAGCCGTCCGTCGCGCCCCACGTGAAGACGAGCTTCTCGTTCGGGACGATCTCGCGATAGATGCCGCCCGTCACGAAGTCCGTCTCCTCGTCGATCACCATGTGCTGGCGCCAGACGCCGCCGACGCGGAGGTCGACCTCGAGCGGCTCCGTCGGCGGGAAGCCCGGGGTTGTAGTACCAGTCGAGGTGATCCGGATCGGTCCACGCGCGGAACACCTCTGCCGCGGGCGCGTCGAGGGTCCACGTGAGCGTGAAGTCGCGGCGCGTCTCGGTGGTCGTCATGCGTCCTCCTGTCGTCGTTCGTTTGCGAGTTGCTCTGCGAGACGGGCAAAGCGCGCCTCGAAGAAGCTGCGGTACGGGGCCATCCACGCGTCCGCTTCGGCGAGCGGTGCGGCGTTCAGATGGCACGGCCGCCACTGCGCCGACCGGCCCTTGACCACGAGCCCCGCCTGCTCCAGCACTTTCAGATGGCGTGAGACGGACGGCAGGCTCATGGCGTGCGGCGCAGCCAGCTCGTTCACCGTCGCGTCGCCCTCCATCAGGCGCGTGAGGATGGCGCGCCGCGTGGGGTCGGCGAGGGCGGAAAACGTTCTGCTGAGCTGATCTGCCTTCATTTAGCCAGTAGTCTAATTAGACAGTTCGCTAAATGCAAGTCGGGACCGTCAGCCTCGAGGATGACGTGAAAGATCGCCTCCGCGGCCGATGCGGTCGGCCACCCGCTCGGCTACTTTCATCTGCATGAAGAGCACCGGCATTGAGGCTCTGGCCCTACGCGAAGGAGTACTGGTTCGACGCGCTCATCGTTGTGAACGCCGTCGTGCTCGCGTCCGAGTTCGCGTTCGGCCTCGACACGAGCGGCGACACGATTCCGCCGGGCGGTCCCACGTGGGTTGCCGTCCTCGCGACGCTGCCCGTCTGCCTGCCGCTGCTGGCACGACGGCGGTTCCCCTTCGGCGCGCCGGCCTTCTTCTTCCTCTACGTCACCGCAGCCTCGTTCATCAGCGGCTCCTTCGTCCAGTACGCGTTCGGGCTCTTCCTGACGGCGCTCGCCTGCTCCGCGCTCCTCGGGATGCTCCCTGACAAGCGCCAGTCGCTCGTCGGGCTCGGCATTGCGCTCGGCGCGAGCGTCATCGTCGGCTCGAACGACCCCTCGCAAACGACAGCGGACTACGTCTGGACCGCGGTGATCTTCACGGTCTTCTGGCTCGCTGGCTTCGGCCTCGCGCTCAAGATGCGTCAGGGCACCGAGGCGAAGGAGCGCGCCGCGCGCGTCGAGCGCGAGCGCGAGGAGCAGGCGCGGGCGGCCGTCGCCGAGGAGCGCGCGCGGATCGCGCGCGAGCTCCACGACATCGTCGGCCACGCGTCAGCGTGATGACGGTGCAGGCGGCCGGCGTGCGGAGCCTCCTTCGAAGCCCGAGCAGGAGCGCGAGCGCGAGGCGCTGCAGATCGATCGAGCAGACCGGCCGCGAGGCACTCGCCGAGATGCGGCGCCTCGTCGGCGTGCTCCGGCGTCCGGAGGAGGCGCCGGCGCTCGCGCCGCAGCCGAGCCTCGAGCACGTCGACAAGCTCGTCGCGCAGGCGCGCGAGGCCGGACTGCCCGTCGAGCTGCGGGTCGAGGGCGACCCCGTCCAGCTCCCGGCCGGCGTCGACCTGACCGCGTACCGGCTCGTCCAGGAAGGCCTGACGAACGCGATCAAGCACGCGCACGCGCGAGCACGCCGAGGTCGTCGTTCGCTACCGCGACGGGCGCGTCGAGCTGACGGTCAGTCGGACGACGGCTCCGGCGACGGACGGCGGCGAGAGCGGCGGGCACGGCCTCGTCGGCATGCGCGAGCGAGTGTCCGTGTACGGCGGCGAGCTCGACGCGGGGCCGCGGCCCGAAGGGCGGCTACCGAGCTCCACGCCACGCTTCCGATCGCCTGAGCTTCCGCGCCGCGTCCGGGCATGTAACTTCGCGGGCAGATGGCGGAACCGACGAGCGGCACCTTCACCTTCCTCCTCACCGACATCGAGGGCTCGACGCGCCTCGCACGCCGCCTCGGCGACGCGCTGGAGCGAGGTCCTCTGCCGATCACCACCGGCTGCTCCGCTCAGCCCTCGAGGAGGCGGGTGGCCAGGGGATCGGGACGCAGGGCGACGCGTTCTTCGTCGCGTTTCGTCGCGCCAAGGACGCCGTGCAGGCCGCTCTCGCGGCGCAGCGCTCGCTCGTCTCCGCACGCCTGGCCCGAGGGCGTCGACCTCCGCGTGCGGATGGGCATCCACACCGGGCGAGGCTGCGGTCTGCCGACGGCGAGTACCACGGGCTCGCCATCCACCGCGCCGCGCGGATCTGCGCCGCGTGCAACGGCGGTGAGATCCTGCTCTCGCAGGCGACGCATGCCCTGCTCGACGACGAGGAGCACGACGCTCCGGCTTCATGCTCGTCGACCTCGGCGAGCAGCGTCTCAAGGACTTCGAGCGGCCCGTCCGCGTCTTCCAGCTGATGGCCGCAGTGGCGGCCGAGCCGGGCGCAGCGGCGGTCGACGACAACGGCTGCATCCGCGTCCTGATCGTCGACGACCAGGCGCTCGTCCGCGCCGGCTTCCGGATGATCCTCGACGCGCGAGGACGGCATCGAGGTGGTCGGCGAGGCGTCGGACGGCGAGGAGGCGGTCGAGCGAGGCGCTGCGCCTGCAAGCCGGACGTCGTCCTGATGGACGTCCGCATGCCGAGCGTCGACGGGATCGAGGCGACGCGGATCCTGCTCGGCCGAGCGGCGTCGGACGCGAAGGTCGTGATGCTGACGACCTTCGACATGGACGAGTACGTCTACGAGGCGCTGCGCGCGGGCGCGAGCGGCTTCCTGCTCAAGGACGTGCCGCCCGAGCAGCTCGTCGCAGGCATCCGCGCGGTCGCGAGCGGCGACGCGCTGCTCGCCCCCGCGGTCACGCGCCGGGTGATCGAGGAGTTCGTCCGGCAGCCGCGCAGGCCGCACCGCCGCCGTCGCCGCAGCTCGACGAGCTGACGCCGCGCGAGGTCGAGGTGCTGAAGCTGATCGCCCGAGGCCTGTCGAACGCCGAGATCGCCGACGAGCTCGTCGTCAGCCAGGCGACGGTCAAGACGCACGTCGCGCGCGTGCTGACGAAGCTCGACCTCCGCGACCGGGTGCAGGCCGTCGTGCTCGCGTACGAGTCGGGCCTCGTAGGCGCAGGCTCCTAGCTACTTCCGCGTCACGCGGACGCGGTAGTTCTTCCCGTCCTGCGCGAGCACCTCGACCTTCACGTACTGGTCCTCGTGGACACCGCCAGTGGCGAAGGCTCCTGGAGTGACGTTCCCGCACCGGGGCGGTCCTGCGAGGATGATCGGGTCCTCGTAGCTCAGCTTCGTCGAGTCGATCGAGTAGACGAGCACTCCCTCTCCGCACGCGTTCTTGTCGAAGCCGATTCGCTTCCGGACTTCGACTGCGTACGCGAACGTGCTCGAGATCGGCACGACGACGAGCTTCTTACCGCCGCGCTCTGCGATCGGCGTCAACGTCTCTTCGAGAGTGCCCGGCGCGGACAGGCACGTCAGCTGTAGCGGGTCGATCCACCCGAGCAGCCACTTGTGCCAGCCGATCAGGTGTGTGAGGCTCGGCGGCTCGCTGCCCACCGCAAGCGGATCCCAGCCGACCGCGCGACCAGCGAGGTCCGGCAGCCCGAGCGTGTGGAGCAGCTCGTGCGTCCACGTCTTCGTGGCGTTCTGGCCCTGACTCCCGATGTCCCCGCTCAAGAAGTTGCCGAATTTCACCTGCGTGCCATCGACGCTGATGCCGTTCGGCATACCGGCAGCCGGGAGAGAAAGCGCGGGGTTGCCCGTAAGGGGGCTCGAGCTCCAGAACGTCACATGCTCGTACTGGGAGAAGTCCACGTAGGGGTCGGCGGCCCGAATCGCGTCCTCCGCGTACCGGCAGCCAGTGCGTGTAAATCGGTAGGTACGCCGACACGGGCGCCGGCATGCGAATCCACCGCGTGACGGGCGTCACGGTGACAGAGAAGCGCCCGTTCGACACCTCGTCGAACCAGGTCGGGTCGGGCGCGATGAACTTTGCGAGGCCTTCCGGGGCGCCAGGGAGGCCGGGAGAGTCCGGGTAGTCGATGAAGAGGATCACCGCGTCGTCGCGTCCGACCGGCGACTGACGCAGCGCCAGCGGCATCGGGCCTTCGCTCGGCAGGCCGACCGTGCCCGGCCCGGGGGCGAACTGCGGCGAGCAGCTCGCGCTCGAGCTCGGCGGCAGTGGCGGGACGCTGCATGCGGCCGTGGCCTGGAGCGCCTTCAGCTTCTTCTGCTGGGCCTTGAGGAATGCGGTGCGCTGCTTCTTGCTCGTGTGCGTCTTGAAGTACGCCGCACGGTCCGTCGCCATCCGCGCCTTGTAACTGGCGAGTGCTTGCGACCGCCCCTGCTTCTGCTCATAGGTGCAGGTCGCCGACTGCCTGGCCTCGAGCGGAGACGAGATGACGACGGCGGCGATCGCGCCCATGGCGGCGATCAAGACGAACAAACGACGGCGCGCGACCCCTCGCATCGGCGGCAACCTACCACCGGTACCTCTCTGACTCCTCAAGGGTCAGACGCAAATGCTGACCGCCTGACGCTCGACCACGTTCGCGTCGCGGTTCCCGACCCGATCGCGTGCGCGCACGACGAAGAACCGCCCCGTGTCCGTGGGGAGCGGCGGTGTCTGAAAGGACGTCGCGCCCGGACGCGTCGTGTACGTCGGGCTCGCATAGCTCTCGCCGCCGGACGTCGTCGATTCGTAGACGTCGTACACGATGGCGCCCGCCGGCGTCACAGCGTCGTACGCCGGCTCCCACCGGAGGAAGTACGGGCTCGTCCGGTCATGGCCGATCGGCCCCGGAGCGCAGAACGTCGCGTGCGCAATCCCGGCGAAGCGAGGCGGTGTCCGGTCACGTACGACGACGCGGGTTGCTGCGGCACGGCAGTTGTTCCGCTCGCTCGTCTCGCGCACGCGGTCTGTGGCGTCAGCACAGACCCGCAGCCAGTACGTGCCGGGCGGGATGCTCCTTGGGATGCCAAGCGTTCTCGAGCCACGCGAGGCGGTGCCCGGCGCGAGCCGTCGCACTGGACGGCCACCGATCCTCGTCGATCCCACGGAGTACGCGGCAGTTGACGCCGGCGCCGCCGTTCCGCCGACGTTCAGGACGGTGTCCGTCACACGCACGGAGGTCCCGTGCTCGGAGACGGTGACGGTCGTCAGGGTGAGGTCTGGGCGCAGTCCTGCGGCGCTCGCGATCGCGGCGAGCGAGAGAGCGGCGAAGACGAGGCCCGCGATGCGGCCCATGGGTCTCACGATAGCCCCATCCGATCGCCCGACCGTCGACCGAACCGCTATCCGCCCTAGCGCGAATGAGCTGCGACACGCGGACCGAGCGAGGGAGGAGCGATGACGCGCACGACGAGGTGGAGTCAGGTCTTGACGAGAACGGAATGGCTGCGCCTGGGCGGTCTCTTCGGCGTCGTCGGCTTGCTCCACGTCGTCGGCTGGGCGCTCTTCCTCTACTACTCGCGCGGCAATCCCGCGCTCGCCGGTCTCGGCACGCTTGCGTACACCTTCGGCCTGCGGCACGCGTTCGATGCCGACCACATCGCGGCGATCGACAACACGACGCGGAAGTTCCTCCAGGACGGCAAGCGCTCGCTCGGCGTCGGGTTCTTCTTCTCGCTCGGGCATTCGACGATCGTGCTCTCCCTCGTCACCGGGCTCGCGCTCGCCGCCTCGACCGTCAACTCGCACATCCCCGCCTTCCAGGACTACGGCGGCTACATCGGCGCGAGCGTGTCCGGAACGTTCCTCTGGATCATCGGCATCCTCAACCTGATCGTGCTTATCGACATCGTGCGCATCTTCCGGCGCATGAAGCGGGGCTCGTACAACGAGGAGGAGCTCGAGGAGCGGCTGCTCGATCGCGGCATGATGAACCGCTTCCTGGGCCGCTTCGCGCGCAAGATCAAGGCGAGCTGGCAGATGTACCCGCTCGGGATGCTCTTCGGCCTCGGCTTCGACACCGCAACGGAGGTCGGCCTGCTCGCGATCGCGGCAGGCGTCGCCACGCACCACGTACCCATGCTCGCCGTCCTCTCGCTGCCGATCCTCTTCGCCGCCGGGATGAGCCTGATGGACACGGCCGACGGCGCATTCATGTCGCAGGCGTACGGCTGGGCGTTCTCCAACCCGGTGCGGAAGGTCTACTACAACATGACCGTCACGACCCTCTCCGTGCTTGTCGCACTCGTGATCGGCACCGTCGAGCTGCTGCAGGTCGCCTCCGCGAAGCTCGGCCTCGACACGGGCTTCTGGGCGTGGCTGAACGGGCTCGACTTCGGGATGCTCGGCTACTTCGTCGTCGGCCTCTTCGTCCTCACGTGGGGGGTCTCGGTGCTGATCTGGAAAAAGCGGCGGATCGAGGAGCGCTGGAGCGCGTACGTCGTCGAGTGACGCGGCGCTTGGCGGCGCGTATCGCATCTGCATATCCTCGCGCCATGCCGTTCGTGCGGCCCTTCATAGTCGGCGCGTCGATCGCGCTGCTCGTCGTGACTGCGGCTCTCGCGGCCGGCTCGTTCTCGGGCAGGTGGACCGGGTCCGGAATGATCGTCAAAGGCATCCCGATCTGCAAGGGGCCGTCGATGCCGCGATGCACCCGGACGAGGCGCCAACAAGCGCGATGCTGGTCCGGCGGCTGCTCTCGGTGCAGTTTCCGGCCTGGGCCGCCCTCTCAGTCGAGCCCGTGCCGTCGGGCGGGACGGACAACGCGCTCTTTCGTCTCGGCGACGAGCTCGTCGTCCGGCTGCCCTCGGCACGGGCGAACGGCCGCGACTCTCGAGCGCGAGCGCACCTGGCTGCCCGCGCCTCGCGCCTCTGCTGCCCGTCGCGGTGCCGGAGCCGGTCGCAGAAGGCGGGCCTGGTGAGGGCTACCCGTGGATCTGGTCGATCTACAGCTGGCTTCCCGGCGAGCCAGCATCGCCGGAGCTGATCGCCGATCCGGTCGCCTTCGCGGCCGATCTCGCGGCGTTCGTCACCGCGCTCTGGACGATCGACCCCGCCGGCGGGCCGGCGCCCAACGCGGCCAACGCGTTCCGCGGCGTCCCGCTCGGAGACCGCGACGAGGCCGTGCGACGGGCGATCGACCAGCGTGCCGGTTCGATCGACGCGGAGGCTGCGACCGCAGCCTGGGAGGACGCGCTCGGAGCCTCGGCGTGGGACCGACCCGGTGTCTGGCTCCACGGTGACCTCGATCCGCGGAACCTGCTCCTCGTCAACGGACAGCTGTCCGCGGTGCTGGACTTCGGGTGCATCGGCGTCGGAGACCCGGCCTGCGACGTGGCTGTCGCGTGGAAGGCGCTGTCGCCGGAGACCCGTCCGGTCTTCCGCTCCGCCCTCGACGTCGACGACGCGACCTGGCGGCGCGGCCGCGGCTGGACGCTCTCGCAGGCGCTGATGGTCGAGCCGTACTACACGCTCGAGACGAACCCGACGCTCGTCCTCGAAGGCCGCCGCTGGCTCGCCGACGTGCTCGCCGACGGCTCGTAGCTCGCGCCACGACGATTCGGCCCAGATCGGTCAGACTGGAGCCATGGGAGGCAGCGCCGTGAGCGGCCGCACGTCGCTGGCGGGGATGACCTGGATCCCCGGCGGAACCTTCGCGATGGGCTCCGAGGGTCACTATGCCGAGGAGGCGCCCGTTCGTGAGGCAGCGGTCGAAGCGTTCTGGATCGACAAGCGGCCCGTCACGAACCTCGACTTCCTCCGCTTCGTCAAGGAGACCGGGCACGTCACCGTCGCAGAGCGGGTGCCGGACGCCGCCGACTACCCAGGCGCAAAGCGCGAGCTTCTCTTCGCGGGCTCGGTTGTGTTCTCGAAGTCCTCAGGACCCGTTGACCTGCGCGACCCGCACAACTGGTGGACGTGGCGGCAAGGGGCCGACTGGCGACATCCGGACGGGCCCGACAGCTCGCTCCACGGTTGCGAGCGTCACCCCGTCGTGCACGTCGCCTACGCGGACGCGGAGGCGTATGCGGCGTGGATCGGCAAGCAGCTGCCGACGGAGACCGAGTGGGAGTTCGCGGCACGGGGCGGCCTCGACGGGGCGGAGTACGCCTGGGGTGACGCGCTCATGCCGAAGGGCAGGCCGCAGGCGAACACCTGGCAGGGGGAGTTTCCCTACGAGAACACGCTCCTCGACGGGTACGAAGGGACGTCGCCCGTCGGCAAGTTCCCTCCCAACGGGTATGGGCTCCTGGACATGATCGGGAACGTCTGGGAGTGGACGACCGACTGGTACGCCGCGAGCCACGAGCCGGTGTCGACGTGCTGCGCGGGCGACCTGCGTGCCGCGAGCGTCGACCCGAACGACACCTCGGCGATCCCGCGCAAGGTGATGAAGGGCGGGTCGCACCTCTGTGCGCCGAACTATTGCCGCCGGTACCGGCCGGCGGCACGGATGGCGCAGGCGATCGACACGTCGACGAGCCACCTCGGCTTCCGCTGCCTCGTGCGCGCGTAGCCGCAATCCCAAAGAAAGGGGCGAACATGCCGCAGGACAAGCCGAACATCCTCGTCATCTGGGGCGACGACATCGGCATCACGAACCTCAGCTGCTACAGCGACGGGCTGATGGGATACCGGACGCCGAACATCGACCGGATCGCCGACGAGGGGATGCGGTTCACAGACTCCTACGGTGAGCAGAGCTGCACCGCCGGGCGCTCGTCGTTCATCACCGGCCAGAGCGTCTTTCGAACCGGGCTCAGCAAGGTCGGCGTGCCCGGGTCAGAAGTCGGGCTCCAGGCGGAGGACCCGACAATTGCCGAGCTTCTGAAGCCGCTCGGCTATGCGACGGGGCAGTTCGGCAAGAACCACCTCGGCGACCTGAACAAGTTTCTCCCCACGGCGCACGGCTTCGATGAGTTCTTCGGCAATCTCTACCACCTGAACGCCGAGGAGGAGCCCGAGCTCCCGAACTATCCGCCGCACGACGACTTCCCGCACTTCCGCGAGCGTTTCGGGCCGCGCGGGGTGTTGCATTCGTGGGCCACCGATGAGGACGATGCGACCGAGGAGCCGCGTTGGGGCCGCGTCGGCAAGCAGCGGATCGAGGACACCGGTCCACTGACGAAGAAGCGGATGGAGACCATCGATGACGAGGTGCTCGAGCACACGATTGACTTCATCGATCGCCAGCACGCGGCCGAGACGCCGTTCTTCATCTGGTTCAACACCACGCACATGCATCTCCGCACGCACACGAAGCCCGAGAGCCTGGGGCAGGCTGGCCGCTGGCAGTCGCCCTACCACGACACGATGATTGACCACGACAAATGCGTCGGCGCCCTGCTCGACAAGCTCGATCAGCTGGGGATCGCCGAGAACACGATCGTCATCTACTCGACCGACAACGGGCCGCACATGAACTCGTGGCCGGACGGCGGGATGACGCCGTTCCGCAGCGAGAAGAACACGAACTGGGAAGGGGCCTTCCGCATCCCGGAGCTCGTCCGCTGGCCCGGCAAGATCCCGGCCGGCGCCGTGTCCAACGAGATCGTTCAGCACCACGACTGGCTGCCGACGTTCCTCGCCGCCGCGGGCGAGCCCGACGTCGTCGAGAAGCTGAAGGCAGGCCACACGGCCGGCGACAAGACGTTCAAGGTGCACATCGACGGCTACAACCTGCTCCCATACCTGACCGGCGAGGTCGACAAGAGCCCGCGGCAGGGGTTCGTCTACTTCTCCGACGACGGCGACGTTCTCGCGCTGCGCTTCGATAATTGGAAGATCGTCTTCATGGAGCAGCGCATGCAGGGGACGCTGCAGATCTGGGCGGAGCCCTTCGTCGTCCTGCGTGTCCCGAAGCTGTTCAACCTCCGCATGGATCCGTTCGAGCGGGCCGATATCACGTCGAACACCTACTGGGACTGGATGATGGACAGCGTGTACCTCGTGTTGGCGGGGACGTTCGTGATGACCCAGTTCCTGGAGACCTTCGTCGAGTTCCCGCCGCGCCAGAAGGCGGCGAGCTTCACGATCGACCAGGCGGTCGCAAAGCTCGAGTCGGTGCTCACCTCGGGGCACTAGCTTGAGTAAGCAGACAACGCGCGATCAGCGGGCTCTCTGCCTAAGGCCCGGTTGACCCCGACTTCGATCGTCCGTGGCGTCGGACGCACGTGAGTGCTGACACACCCCAGCTGAGCGGCAAGGCGTACCTCCGGCTGGTCGCGCTCGGCGCTGCAATCGGTGTGCCCGCAGCGTTTGTCGCGGCCACCTTCCTCGCCTTCGTCCACGACATCGAGAACTGGCTCTGGCACGACCTCCCGGATGCGCTCGGGTACTCGTCGCCGCCCTGGTACCTCGTCGTCTTCCTACCTGTTGCCGGTGCGTGCGTTGTCGTCCTCGCGCGGCTCTTCCTGCCCGGTGACGGCGGCCACTCACCGCTTCAGGGGCTCGGCGGCGGCGTGACGCCTGTCTCTCATGCCGCAGGCATCGCGCTCGCTGCGATCGGCACGCTTTCGTTCGGCGCCGTGCTCGGCCCCGAGGCGCCGCTCATTGCGCTCGGGTCGGTCGTTGGCTTGACGGTCACCTATTTCGCGCGCGTCGGAGAGAGGGAGAGGACAGTGCTGGGGACGGCCGGCTCTTTCGCGGCAATCTCGGCGCTGTTCGGCGGGCCGATCGTCGGGGGCATGCTGATGGTCGAGGGCGGCCTGAGCATGGGCGCGGCGCTCCTGCCGGTCCTCCTCCCAGGGTTCGTCGCGTCCGCCGTCGGCTACGTGATCTTCATCGGCCTCGGGAACTGGGGCGGTCTCGAGGCCCAAGCCCTCTCGGTTCCGAACCTCCCCCCGTACAACGGCACCCACATCTACGACCTGATCATCGGCGTCGTCATCGGTGTGCTTGCGGCCGTCGTCGTCACGGTCTGCAGGCGAATCGCGAGGGACATCGCAGGCCCCAAGCTGACCTCTCGCGGGATGCCCGTCGTGCTGATCTTGGGAGGTCTCGCAGTCGGCCTGGCCGCGCAGATCGCCGAGTGGCTCGGTGCGAACTCGCAGGATGTCCTCTTCTCCGGACAGGCGAGCGTGCCGGCGCTCGTCGCGGAGGACTCGGCGAAGATCGTCCTCGTCCTGCTCGCAGCCAAAGCCGTCGCGTATGCGATCTGTCTCGGCTGCGGCTTCCGCGGAGGCCCCGTCTTCCCCGCAATCTTCCTCGGCATCGCACTCGCGATGTTCGCCGTGATCTGGTTCGACGTCTCTCCGACGCTCGCCGTCGCGGTCGGCGCCGCCGCGGGCGTCTCGGCCGTGACCCGCCTGCTCGTTACGGCGTCGCTGTTCGCAGCCCTGCTTGTCGGCACGGCCGGCGTGGACGCCGTTCCGGCGGCCGTGCTCGCCGCTGCCGCGGCGTGGCTGATGATGGCGGTCATCGACCGGCGCCAGGCGATGCCCCAGCCGCTCACGGAGGAGCCCGCTACGTCGACAGGTTGACGGAGCCGTCCTCCCGCAACGTCCAGTGGGGGTTGTGCGCGACCTCCCAGGGATGGCCATCCGGATCGAGAAACACGCCGGAGTAGCCGCCCCAGAATGTCGTCGCCCCGGGTCGCGCGATCGTCGCCCCGGCAGTTTTCGCCTCCTCGAGCACCGCGTCGACCTCGTCCGGCGAGCGGACGTTGTGGGCGAGCGTCACGCCGCCCCAGCCGCCTCCGTCCTTGGCTCCGCTGTCCTCCGCCAGCGAGGCCCGGCTCCAGAGCGCGAGCACCATGCAGCCCGCCTGGAAGAAGACGACGTCGTCGTCCGGCTCCGCGCCGGTAGTCCAACCGAGTGCCTCGTAGAAGGCCCGCGCGCGCGGGAGATCGTCGACACCGAGCGTGACGAGCGTGATCCGCGACTCCATCCGCGCGATTCTCCCAACCTTGCCGTGGACTGGGTCATTTGCATAGGCTTTGCCTGTGCAATCTCATTACGGGAGCTGAGGTGCCCAGGCAGACGTATACGGCCGCTGAGGCGGCTCGCGCGCTCGGCATCAGCCTCGACACGCTCCGCCGCTGGGACCGGGACGGCCGGATCGAGACGACGCGAGACAGCCGCAACCGCCGGCACGTACCAGCGAGCGAGGTGGAGCGGCTGAAAGGCAGCGACGGGAGCGCGGGGCTCAGCGCTCGCAACCGCTTCCGGGGAATCGTCAGCGCGGTGAAGGTGGACGGTCTGCTCGCTCAGGTCGAGATCCAAGTCACCGAACCCGCGCGCGTGGTTGCGATCGTCACGCGCGACTCGATCGAACAGCTCGGGCTGAAGCCCGGCCAGCCGGCCACGGGGATCATCAAGGCGACATCGGTGATGGTCGAACGTTGACGGGGCGGCTCGATCGGAGGCGGCTTCTCGTCGGCGCCGCAGCGGCCGGCGCCTACGCGCTTGCCAATCCCTGGGTGTCGGCCTCCCGCGCTGCGACCGACGACGACCTCGCCTTCGCGAACTTCGGGGTCGCGGCCGCGCTCCTGCTCGAGGACTTCTACGGGAAGGCGCTCGAGATCAAGGATCTCGACAAGCCGACGAAACAGACACTGCGGGCCGGAAAGCTGGCTGCAGGCAAGCACGCCAAGGCGCTCGGCGACCTGCTGGTCGGAGCCGGCCAGACGGCGCCGGCGCCCGACGACTTCGCCTTCGTATGGCCGTCGAAGACGTTCAAGGATCTCGCGTCGGCCAAGGCGACAGCTCTCGACATTCTGCGCCCGACGTTCGGCGCCTTCCAGACGGCGGCCGTCTCGGTCACGGAGCCGACCTACCGCGTGCTGTTCGCGAGCCTTGCCGTCAGCTTTGGCCAGCAGGCCGGCGCGCTCGGCGGGAGCCTCGGCGTCGAGCCGTTTCCCGTTGCGTTGAGCCTCGAAGCCGCGAGTGACGCTCTGGAGGGATACCTCGGATGAAGAAATGTCTTGCCGCAGCCGTTGCCGTCGTCGTGCTCGCTCTCACAGCCACCGCCGGCGCCCGCGAGCAGGCGAGCCTCACGATCTACGCGGCCGCCTCGCTGACAGAGGTGTTCAAGGCGCTCGATCCTGCGCAGAACTACAGCTTCGCCGGTTCGAACACGCTCGAGACGCAGATCAAGAACGGTGCACCTGCGGATCTCTTCGCGTCGGCTGCACCGCTCAACACGCAGCGGCTGTTCAGCGCAGGCCTCGTTGACAAGCCGGTCACGTTCACGGCCAACCGGCTGGCACTGATCGTGCCGAAGTCGAATCCGGCCGATCTCCACTCGGTCTACGACCTCGCGAAGAAGCCCGTCAAGCTCGTCGTCGCCCAGCAGGCGGTTCCCGTCGGGGGGTACACGCGCACCGTGCTCAAGAAGATGGGCCTGAGCTCCGTGCTCTCCAAGGTCGTCAGCCAGGAGTCCGACGTGAAGGCGGTCACCGGGAAGGTCGCCCTCGGCCAGGCCGACGCCGGCTTCGTCTACGTGACAGACGCGCGGCCGGTCGCCAGCCAGGTGACGGTGATCCGGATCCCGGCGTGGGCGCAGCCGCGCGTGCGCTACGAGATCGCGGTCGTGTCGAAGTCGGATCAGAAGGCCGCGGCGCAGGCGTGGGTGAAGATGCTGCTCGGCAAGAAGGGCCAGGCTGCGCTCAAGGCGGCCGGCTTCATCGCACTACCGAAGGCGTCGAAATAGACAGGCTCTTCCGCGTTGCGCTGCCGGTCGCGACTGCCGCGACGCTCGCGTTCCTGCTGCTCCCGATCGCGGCGGTCTTCCTCCGGGTGCCGCCCGGGGAGCTGCTCGACGCGCTCGGGAGCGACGCCGCGGTCGACGCGCTCAAGGTGACGGCGGAGACGAACGCGGTCGCGCTCGCGCTGATCCTCGTGTTCGGAACGCCGACCGCGTTCTGGGCGGCCAGCCGGCACGGTGGCCTCCGGGACATGGTCGTCACCGCCATCGAGCTCCCGCTCGTCCTGCCGCCGGCCGTCGCGGGCATCGGCCTCCTCGTCGCCTTCGGGCGCGTGGGGCTGCTCGGCGGGACGATCGACGCGCTCGGCGTCGACATCGCGTTCACGAAGGTCGCGGTCATCCTCGCGGTCACGTTCGTCGCGAGCCCGTTCTACGTGCGCACGGCCGTCGCGGCGTTCGAGGCCGTCGACGAGACGTTGCCCGCGGCAGCGCGAACGCTCGGCGCGGGCCGTGGTCGCGTCTTCTTTCGGGTGATGCTCCCGCTCGCGCGCGGAGGGCTCGCCGCGGGCGCGGCGCTCGCGTTCGCGCGGGGGATCGGCGAGTTCGGGGCGACGATCATGTTCGCAGGCTCGCTCCAGGGCGTGACGCAGACGCTCTCGCTCGCGATCTACGAGCAGTTCGACGTCGACTTCAACGTCGCGCTCGCGATCAGCGCCCTCCTGATCGCGATCAGCGCCGCCATCCTCCTATCCGTCAAGCTCCTCTCGCGATGGCGCTCCGGATCGAGCTCGAGCACCCTCTTCGCGACTACGTCGCGTCCCTAGCGCTCGCCGTCCCCGAGCGCAAGACGGTCGCGCTCGTCGGGCCGTCCGGAGCGGGGAAGACGACGGTGCTCCGCGTCGTCGCCGGGTTGCTGCGGCCGCGCTCCGGCCGCGTCACGGCAGGCGACGCCGTCTGGCTCGACACTGCGTCGAAGATCGATCTGCCGCCCGAGCGGCGGAGCGTCGGCTACGTCTTCCAGGAGTACGCGCTCTTTCCGCACCTCGACGCGTTCGCAAACGTCCGCTTCGGCGCGGGCAGCAAGGAGCGGGCGGAGGAGCTGCTCGAGCGCTTCGGCATCGGTCACCTCGCCAAGGCGCGCGTCACGCGACCTCTCGGGAGGCGAGCGCCAGCGTGTCGCGCTCGCCCGCGCGCTCGCCCGTGACCCGGCGGTGCTGCTGCTCGACGAGCCGCTGTCCGCGCTCGATCCGCACACGCGCGTCGAGGTTCGAGCGGAGCTCCGCGACCTGCTCCACTCCCTTGGCCTGCCGACGCTGCTCGTGACGCACGACTTCGAAGACGCGGCGACGCTGGCCGACGAGGTGGGGGTGATCGCGGACGGGCGCATCCTCCAACAGGGCTCGCCGGCGGAGCTCGTCGCGCGCCCCGACGACGCGTTCGTCGCGACGTTTGCCGGCGCGACGCTGCTCAGCGGCCAGGCGATCGCGACTGCCAACGGGCTGACCGAGGTGAGCCTCGACGGCGGGATCTCGCTCTGGAGCACCGACGCTGCGTCAGGCCCGGTCAACGTCGCCGTCTATCCGTGGGACGTCTCCGTCTCGCTGGAGCAGCAGGACGACTCGCAGCTGAACCACGTGACGGCACCGGTCGCCTCTGTCGCGCCGGTGGGTAACCGAGTGCGCGTGCGGGTCGGGCCGCTCGTCTCCGAGATCACGGCGGTGTCGGCCGAGCGGCTGGCGCTTCGGCCCGGGGCGGTGGTGACGGCGTCGTTCAAGGCGACGGCCGCGCGCCTCTTCCCGCGCTGAGCTGCGCCGTCGACAAAGAATCTCTGCCTGGAGGGCTAGGCTCCGGCCCGATGACCGAACGCGATCCGTTCGAGCCAGAGCCGCTCGAGGTCGACGTCCAGCCGACGGTTCCGGGCCGGATCGCGCGCGCACTCCAGCGCGTGCGGACGCTCGGCCGCGCAGTCGAGGGCGCCCGGACGGAGCACGCGTCCGTCGACTTCACGCTGTCCGTGATCGAGCGCGATTCGAGGATCGGCGGCGGCATCCTCGCCGGAGCACTCGCCTACCGGTTGTTCGTCTTTCTCCTGCCGCTCGCGGTGCTCTTCGTGTCGGGGCTCGGGATCTACTCTGGCGCGGTCGACAAGAGCCCGACCGAGATTGCGAAGGAGGCGGGCCTCACGGGGCTGATCGCGTCGGAGGTCTCCTCGGCCGCGTCCGCTCAGAGCCGGTGGCTCGTGTTCCTGGTGATGATCCCGGTCGCGCTCTACACGCTCAGCGTGCTCTACCGAGCGATCGCGATCGTCCACGCGATCGCGTGGCACGGGTCGGGGCGCGGCGTCCGGATCCAACCGGTCGGCGTCGCCGCTCTCGGCGGGGCGGTGATCGTGTACCTCGCCGCGCTCGAGCTCTCGACGGTGCTGCGCCGGCGGGACGAGCTCGGCGGGCTCGCTGCGCTGGCCGCCTACACGGTGCTCGTCGGGGGCGCCTGGCTTGTCGTGTCCCACTACCTGCCACGGGGCGACGTCGGGTGGCGGATGCTCGTGCCTGGCTCGATCGTCGTCTGCGTCGGGATGCTGTTCGTCAACGCGTTCAACGTCTACGTGACGACGCGACTCGTCGAGGGCCGCAGCGGAACGTACGGTGCGCTTGGCGTCGCGACCGCGCTCCTCCTGTCGCTCGTTCTCGTCGGCCGGCTGTTCGTTCTGTCCGCCGGCGTCAACGCGACTGTCGCGGAGCGCGCTACCTCGTGACCTTGACGGTGAGGCTGCCGTTCCAGGAGACGGACGAGAGGTCTCCCTGCGAGCCGCTGCCCTGCCACCTCCGGTTGTACTGCAGCTTCTGGGACTTCGGGTTCGTCGCGTCGAACGCCACCTCTGCGTTGGCGAGCTTGTGCAGGCCGTACGCGGTCGGCCCGTAGTACGCGACCGCGATGCCCTCGCCCGGCTTCCCTGCGCAGGCGGGCACGTGTGCGAGGTAGCCGGTGAGCGGAACCGCGGCGCCCAGCAGCGTCTTCTTGCCCTTGCTGCCCGTCGGGTTCAGCGGCGCGAGAACATTCGGCTGCTTTTCGACGTTCCCACCGCAGCTGTTTGCGGGATTCGAGTCGACATAGGTCGACCGACCGTCGATCTTCTCGCTGACAGTCTTCGCGTGGCCCTCGTTCGGCTTGAGGCGCCACTCGATGGTCCACGTCATCGTCACCTTCTGCGACTTGCTACTGCGGCCCGGCGCGTATCGGTAGCTGTACTGCCCGGAGCCCGCGAAGACGAACGCCGCGCTCTTCCAGTTGGCAGATCGAGCTCCGATCGCCGCGGAGACGGTGAGAGCGAGCGTGAGCGTGGTCAGGCAGGCGACGATCGTAGGGGTACGGGCTCTTCTCCCCATTTCGCGAAGATTCCATCACACTTGCGCGATGCGTGAGCGCTGCCGCGTAGCCCTCGCAGTCGCCGCCGGACTGGTCGTCGCTGCGATCCTGGCGAGCTCCGCCGCGGCTGACAATCCCGAAGCGGCGCTCGCGACGAAGTTCGCGCCCGTCGTCCGCCTCGTCGAGCAGAAGGAGCCGTGCGGGCATGGCGAGCCGTACGAGCCGACGGACGTCGACGTCCTCTTCGGGAGCGACGACGTCGTCCTTCGCGGACCGTGGGACGGAGTCAACGTCGTGAAGTTCGCACCCGTGGCCGCGGATCTCAGCACGGGCCGTTTCAACTACCACCTCGACTTCCCCGGCGACGCGCTCAACCCGGGCTGCACGTACGAGCAGTGGTCGAACCGGATCACGAAGGGGACGCACCCGACTGTCTACGCGCACGTGGCCTTCGACAAGGCGCGGCCCGGGAAGCTCGCCCTGCAGTACTGGTTCTTCTACGTCTACAACCACTTCAACAACCTCCACGAGGGCGACTGGGAGATGATCCAGCTGAACTTCGACGCGTCGTCCGCGGAGGAGGCGCTGTCGAAGACGCCGACGGAGGTCGGATACAGCCAGCACGAGGGCGGCGAGCGCGCGGCATGGGGGGACGAGAAGCTCGACCTCGTCGACGGGACGCACCCGGTCGTCTATCCCGCCGCCGGCTCCCACGCGAACCAGTTCAGCGAGGGCCTGTTCCTCGGCCGGAACGGGTCCCAGGGCGTCGGCTGTGACGACACGGTGGGGCCGTCGCGGCAGCTGCGCCTGGACGTGAAGACCGTGCCGAGCGAGAGGAAGAACTACCTGGCCGAGTATCCGTGGCTCGCGTTCCAGGGTCGGTGGGGCGAGCTCCAGCCGGCGTTCTACAACGGGCCGACGGGCCCGAACACGAAGCGGCAGTGGACACATCCGATCCGCTGGTCGGAGGACTCCTGGCGCGAGTCGAGCTTCGTCGTGCCGGCGAGCGGACGGATCGGCCCGAGCGCGACGGACTACTTTTGCACGGCGGTCGAGAAAGGGTCCGCCGTGCTGACGAAGCTGATCCGCAGCCCAGGCGCGGTCGTCCTCACCCTCGCCGTGCTTGCAGCGCTGATCCTGCTCGCTGCGCAGCGGACGTCCTGGAGCCAGGCGGCGCCGCTGCGGCTGTCGCGGCGCCGTGCGTGGGGCGAGCTCGTGAGCTCGGCCCGGCACATGTATCGCCTGCGGCCGAGGGTCTTCGTCGGCATCGGGATCCTCTTCATCCCGCTGGGCCTGGTGATCTCGGCCGTGCAGTACGTCCTCTTCCAGGTCGCGGCGTTCGCCCCGCTCGTGGACACGACGGGTCAGGGGAACATCTCCGTCGCCGGGCTCGCGCTCGGACTCGGCCTCCTGTTCACGCTCGTCGCTTTGAGCTTCGTCCAGGCGGCGACCGCCCAGGCGATGTCCGACATCGATGCAGGCCGTCGCACGAGCGCGATGCACGCGTACCGGGAGGCGCTCCGCCGCTTTCCCTCCCTGCTCGGTGCGGTCGTGATCGCCGTGGTGGCCGTCGTGATCCTCGAGCTGACGATCATCGGGATCCCACTCGGCATCTGGCTGCTCGTGCGCTGGTCGCTTCTCGGCCAGGTCGTCCAGCTCGAGGAGCAAGGGCTCTGGGGCGCGTTGACACGAAGCGGGGAGCTCGTTCGCCACCACTGGTGGCGAACCGCGTCGATCATCATCGTCGTCGGCGGGCTCGCCCTCGTTGCCGGGCCGGTGCTCGGGATCCTGCTGCTCCTGATCACGAGCGCGAGCTTCAACCTCGTTAACCTCGTCGCCGGCGTCGTCTACATGGTCGCGATGCCGTTCCTGGCGGTCGTGACGACCTACCTCTATTACGACGTCAGGGCGCGGACGGAGCTCGAACGGCTCGCCCCGGTGATCACCGAGCTACCCGCCGAGATCTAGGGGCTAGCGCTTGCCCTTGAGCCAGTAGTACCGCATGAAGTAGACGGGCACGACGACGATCGCGGCGAGGAAGGTCCCGATGCCCCAGGCGGTCGCGTGGGTGTTGCCGCGCGTGTGGGCGTGATGGAAGACGCCCATCGCGATCAGGGCAGCAAGCGCAACGCCGACGGCGAACTCGAAGAAGCTCATGTTCGTGTATGACGACGCGGCCGTCAGCACCGCCTTAGCCTATGCGCCGGCACCGTCCGTTCTTCTACCTACAGTGGCCTCGAGCCCAATGGAGCCGCCACGTGCAGTGGATGAGCGGCCGAAGCTCGGGGAGATGCCGCTCCAGTCGCCGATCAGCGCCCCGCGTCCCGGGTTCCCGCCGGAGTCGGTCAAACCGGGCGCGTGGTCGCAGCGCGAGATCCTCGGCTACGTCGTCTGGGGCTCGATCGGGCTACTGATCGCCATCTTCGAGCTGCTAGCCGCCTTCGGCAAGACGACGCCTTGGCCGACGCTCTCGAGCACGGTCGGAAAGCTCGAGCGCGACCACCCCTGGGTCGCGATCGTCGTCGTGTCGGTGATCGTGGTGCTCGGCGCGCGGATCGTCTTCTATCCGTGGCCGAACCGCCAGGCCGAGAAGTAGATCGTGTCGAAGGAGACGCTCGGCTACATCGTCTGGGGCGCGTTGCTCGTGGTCGTGCTCGTGCCCGAGTGCCTCGCGTTCCTCGGGCGGAGCTTCGTTCCGTTTCCGGGCATCGCGCGCACGGCGACGAACCTCTCCGCGCGCTACCCATGGGTGTCGATGGTGATCCTCGCCGGCATGACTGTGCTCGCGATACACCTCGTCTTCTATCCCTGGCCCGACCTTCCGAAGCACTGAGAGCGGCGGGAAGGCGCCTGCGGTGAGCCGCTTCCAGCGCGACCGCGACGCGGGTGAAGAGCAGCGCGCGACGACGCTCGAGCTCTTCTACGACCTCGTCTTCGTCTTCGCCATCACGCAGGTCTCGCACCTGCTGCTCGACGATCTATCGTGGTCAGGGGCGGGGAAGGCAACCCTCTGCCTGCTCGTCGTGTGGTGGGCGTGGAACTACACGACCTGGGTCACGAACGAGCTCGACCCTGACTCACCCGTCGTTCGCCTCGTCCTGCTCGCGATCATGCTCGCGAGCCTCGCGATGGCCGTCGCGATCCCGGACGCCTTCGGGTCGCGCGGTCTGCTCTTCGCGGGCGCGTACGTCTCGATCCAGGTCGGGCGTCACGCCTTTCTCACGTTCGCGGCGGCGTCGCGCGGGTCACCCGAGCGCCGCCGCGCCGGCCACATCCTCTTCTGGCTGGCCGCGGCGGGCGCCTTCTGGCTGAACGGCGCCCTCGCCCACGGAGAGACGCGCACGTACGTCTGGCTCGTGGCGCTCGCCATCGACTACGCCGGGCCGATGGCCTTCTACTGGGTGCCGGGCTGGGGACGGCTCGGCGGCGGGACCTGGGAGGTCGAGACCACCCACTTCGCCGAACGGTTCCAGCTGTTCATGATCATCGCGCTCGGCGAGACGATCGTGCTCACGGGCGCGACGACGTCGCAGCTCGACCTCGATGCGGCGCGCATCGCGGCGCTCGCCGTCGCCTTCCTCGGCACGGCCGCGCTCTGGTGGCTGTACTTCGACTACGTGGCGAATATCGCGCAGCGTCGACTCGAGCTTGCGCCCAACCGGACCGTGCTGGCTCGCGACGGCTACACGTACCTCCACGTCGTGATGGTCGCGGGAGTGATCCTGTACGCGGTCGGCGACGAGATCGTGATCGCGCATCCGACGAGCGGCCTCTCGCATGCGCAGATCCTCGCCGTCGTCGGAGGCCCCGCGATGTACCTTCTCGGCCACGCGCTCTTCCGGCTGCGGATGGCCGGCTCGATCGCGTGGAAACGGTTAGGCGGCGCGGTCGCATGCGTGCTGCTCGGCTTGGTCGGTCCGTGGATCTCCGGGCTCGCGCTCGGCGCGCTCGTCGTGTGCGCGCTGCTCGGCGTGATCGTCGCCGAGCGCCTGGCGGCTGCCCGCCGGGCTCGTCGTGGCGAGCCCGCGCCGCTCGAGCGGCTCGAGGCGTCGACTCGAAAGGAGGAGGTATAACGTCCGCGTGACCGGGGAGGTCGTGTGAAGCTCCGTTCGAGCCGCTTCATCCTCGTAGCTGCCGCCGCGCTCGCGATCGCCGCCTCGACCAGCGCGGCTCCACCTCCCTCGCCGAACGACTTTCCGGGCGGCTCGTACTTCGCCATCGTGTGCGGCTTCAGCCATCGCAACAACGACGATCCGATCGTCTACCCGGGGCAGCCGGGCCGCTCGCACAACCACACGTTCATCGGGAACCGCACGGTGCACGCGTTCACGACCGCGTCGTCATTGCGCGGCGGGGAGACGACCTGCGAGCAGGCGGCGGACGCATCCGCCTACTGGGTGCCGACGCTGTTCGTCCGGAACCAACCGATCACCCCGCTCGCCGCGGTCGTCTACTACATCAAGCAGACCGTCGCCCCCGTCCAGTCCTTCCCGGCCGGGCTGAAGATGATCGCGGGCAACGCGAGCGCGCGGAAGGCGCAGTCGAAGCGCATCGTCGCGTGGAGCTGCGGGGGCATCGGTGGCAAGCCGCGCTACACGGGGCTGCCCGCCTGTACGTCGAATCAGGCGCTCGAGCTTCGTGTTCACTTCCCGAACTGCTGGAATGGCAAGACGCTTGACAGCCCCGATCACGTGCGGCACATGGCGTACTCGGTGCAGGGACGTTGCCCCGACTCGCACCCAGTGCCCGTGCCGACGCTCGCCGTCGTGCTCCTCTACCAGCCGTCACCGGGCGGCGTGCTCGCGTCCGGCCGCTTCGGCGGTCACGCCGACTTCATCAACGGCTGGGAGCCAGACGATCTGGCTCTGCTTGTCGCCGGCCTCAACTACGGCTGAGCAGGACGGTCTTGTCCGTCCCGCCCGAGATACCGATCTCGAGCACGGGGCCGACGCCCTTCACGTAGAGCTTGTGCTCCTCGACCTTCGGCTCGATCGTCGTCGTGTTCCGCGTCAAGAGGGCGCCCTGGAAGAACCCGTACGGCACCTCCACCTTCTCGTCGACCGCGAGCACCTCGGCGGCATCCTCCGCCTGCCCCGCGTAGTACTCCTCGCGATAGCTCAGGCCGGGCTGGGGGTTCGCCGGCACGACCACGCCCGGCTCCGCTCCGTCGACGCCGGCCTCCCACGAGCCGGCTGTGGACGGAGGCTTGCCGTGCTCGTACTCCGTGGTCGCTTCGCCGAAGTACCAGATGTTGCCGTCCGCGTCCTGCGCGTACCAGTCGTGCGTGTCCTCGATGACTGCGCCGGTCTCGTCCGTGACCTGGTCATGGACGATCCGCGTCTCGACGCCCATGATCGTCTTCGTTTGAGGCAGGACGGTGACGACGACGTGGCGCTTGCCGCCCTCATCGTCCGTCTCACGGTACGTCCAGCGCGTCCCGACGGCCATCGGCCAGTACGGGTTGTCGATCGTCGCCGAGAAGCTCGTAGAGTCGATGGTCACGTGCTCGGCCCCCTGCGGCAGCGCGGACGCACCCGACCCGCGTCCGCAGCCGCCGAGAACGAGCGCGATCGATGCTGCCGACGCCGCGATGGCGATTCTCACGGCGGCATCCTCATGCTTGGTCGCTAGGGTCACGGAATGACCGAGGACAGAGTTACGCGGCGCGGATCGCTCGTCAAGCTCGGCGGTGCGGCTGTGGCCGCCATCGCGGGCTGGAGAGCGGTCGAGGCCACGGACTCCGCCTCGGCTGGGCCGACCGCGGTCGCATCCGGGCTCGTCTCTTGCGTGCTCGCGCCGGAGCAGACGGAAGGGCCCTACTACCTCCCCGGCGACAGGCTGCGGAAGAACATCACCGAAGGCAAGCCCGGCGTGCCGCTGACGCTGAAGCTGAGCGTCGTCGACGTCCAGACGTGCAAGCCAATCAAGGGCGCGGCGGTCGACATCTGGCACTGCGACGCGCTCGGGACGTACGCAGCCCAGACGAACGCAACCTTCCTTCGCGGCATCCAGAAGACGGACGCGAAAGGCATGGCGACCTTTGCGACCCTCTATCCGGGCTGGTACCAGGGACGTACGGTGCACATACACGTCAAGGTCGCGCTCGGCGGCAACATCGTGCACACCGGCCAGCTCTACTTCGCCGATGCCACAACCGACAAGGTGTATCTCCGCTCTCCGTATCGCAGTCGGCCCGGCCGCACGACGCGGAACCCCGACGACGCGATCTACCGAAACGGCGGCAAACGATCGACCCTCCGCATCGTGAAGGCGGGCTCGGGCTACACGGGCTCGATCGCGATGGGCGTTCAGCGCTAGACCCGTTCGGCCGGAAATCTGACGATTTCCGGCCGCAGGTGGTTTCCGACGGCCGTGGCGAGCCGCGCCCGCCATGTCGGTGGCGGCGGCGCAAGCCGGTGCCGAGAGGCTCAGGGCTCGATCAGTCCTCTCGTGGCGCGGCGATTGTAGGATCGGCCGATGGTCGGCGTCGACGCCCTTCCGATCGAGCTCGGGCTGTCGCCCGAGGATGCACAGGCACGCTTTGACGAGCTCCAGGCGAAGCTCGTCCCGCTCTGGAAGTCGATGGATCACATGACGCAGGACGAGCAGACGATCGTCGTCGTCTGCTCGATGACGCTCGACGAGCAGGAGATGCCGGCGACGGTCACGCAGGCCTACGAGGAGCGGTTCCTCTTTCTGTTGCTCCTGCTCCGCCAGCCTCGCGCGCGGCTCGTCTACGTCACCTCGCAGGCGGTGAATCCGAGCATCGTCGACTACTACCTCGCGCTCCTGCCGGGCGTGATCCCCTCGCACGCGCGTCAGCGCCTGTTCCTCGTCTCGCCGCTCGACGGGTCGTCGCGGCCGCTGTCCGAGAAGCTGCTCGAGCGTCCGCGGCTGCTCGAGCGCATCCGCTCGCTGATCCCGGACCCGTCACGCGCGCATCTCGTTCCCTTCAACACGACGGAGCGCGAGCGTGACCTCGCGATCGCGCTCGGGATCCCGATGTACGGCGCCGATCCGCGCTTCTTCGACTACGGGACGAAGACAGGTTGCCGGCGGCTGTTCGCCGAGCAGGGCGTCCCGCACCCGGCGGGCCGCGAGGGCCTGGCCTCGATCCAGGAGGCGGCCGAGGCGATCGCCGAGCTCCGTGTCGAACGGCCCGGGCTCGCGCACGTGATCATCAAGCTCAACGAGGGCGTGTCGGGAGAGGGGAACGCGATCGTCGACCTCGCCGGCCTTCCAGAAGGCGCGGGGACGGCGGAGATCCTCGAGCGGTTGGAGGCGATGCAGTTCGAGCTGCCCGAGATTACGTTCGACTGGTACGCGGACACGCTTTCCCGGCGCGGTGGCGTCGTCGAGGAGCGGATCACCGGCGAGGAATTCCGCTCGCCGAGCGTCCAGATGCGCGTCACGCCGCTAGGCCGGCTAGAGGTTCTGTCGACGCACGATCAGCTGCTCGGAGGCCCGAGCGGCCAGAGCTACCTCGGCTGCATCTTCCCCGCTGACCCCGCGTATGCGGCCGTGATCACCCAGCACGCGGTCAGGGTGGGGGAACGGCTCGCGAGCGAGGGCGTGATCGGGCGGTTCGCGATGGACTTCGTCGCCGTCCGCAAGCCAGACGGCACGTGGGACTCGTATGCGATCGAGCTCAACCTCCGCAAAGGCGGCACGACCCATCCGTTCCTCACGCTCCAGTTCCTCACGGACGGGCTGTACGACCCGGAGACAGCGGTCTTCCTCGCACCGAGCGGCCGCCCCAAGTACTTCATCGCCTCCGACCATGTCGAGAACCCGGCCTACCGGAGCCTGACACCGGACGACCTCTTCGACATCGGCGTCCGCCGGGGCCTCCACTTCGACCAGGCGCGGCAGACGGGCGTCGTCTTTCACATGATGAGCGCGCTCGGCGAGCACGGACGGACGGGGCTGACAGCGGTCGGCGAGAGCCCGGAAGAAGCGCGCGCTCTCTACGACGCAGCGGTGGCGACGCTCGACGAGGAAGCGGCGGCGGCGCTAGCCGAGCGCAGACTCCCCGACGCCTAATCCGTCCCAGTCGTAGGTCTCGCCGATCGCCTGCAGGCGTCGGCGTGTCGCCTCGTCACAGAGGGCGCCGGCGACGCCCGCGTCGAAGAACGACTGCGGTCGCAGGCCGAGGCCGCATGCCGTCTCGTACTCGGACGTGAGGTCGGTGTCGAACATCGGCGGGTCGTCGGTCGACAGCGAGCAGAGGACGCCCGCTTCGACGAGCCGCGGCAGGGGGTGCTCGTCGAGCGAGGGGACAACGCCGACACGGACATTTGAGACGAGGCACACGTCGAGCACGGTTCGGCGCTCGACGATCTCCGCGACGAGCTCCTGATCCTCGATCGCGCGGATGCCGTGGCGGAGGCGGTCTGCCCGGAGGCAATCAAGCGCCTCGCGCACCGCATCGGGGCCGCCGAGCTCGCCCGCGTGGGGCACGGAGCCGAGGCCGCCTTCGCGCGCCCGCGCAAACGGCTTCTCGAAGAGGTGCGGCGGGTACTCGAGCTCGAAGGCGCCGAGGCCGATGCCGACTACGCCACGATCGTGGTACGCGATCGAGTGGCGCAGCATCTCGTCGATCTCGTCGGGCGAAGAGTTCCGCGTCATGTCCGGCGTCAGCCGCATCTCGACCCCGTGCACCTCACGCGCCTCCGCGGCGCCGTCGCAGAAGCCCTCGAACACCTCTTCCCAGGCAATACCGCGGCGGACGAGCTGGAGCGGGGCGAAGATCCCCTCGATGTAGACGGCGCCCTGCGCGGCCGCCTCGCCGGCATAGTCGACCGTGATGCGCCGGAAGTCGTCGGCCGTCCGCAGGCACGCGGTGACCATCAGCCAGATTTCAATGAAGTGCGGGAGATCGGTGAAGTGGAAGAGATCGGCGAGACCCTCCGGCGTGTCCGCGGGCAGCTCGACGTCGTTCTTCTTCGCGATCGCGATCAGCGTGTGCGGGCGCAGCGTCCCCTCGAGGTGGACGTGCAGCTCGATCTTCGGGTAGCTCACGCCCCGCATCATCTCTCGTCGCGCGGACGCTGTGAGAAAGTAGGCGGATGATTGAGGTTGACACGAAAGCGGCGGAGGTGGCGGGATGAAGCTCGGGTTGATGACGGCGGCGCTGGGTGAGAGCACGCTCGAGGAGGTGGCGGCCTGGGCGTCCGCCAACGGGTTCTCGATGCTCGAGATCGCGTGCTGGCCCGCTGCGTCCGGCGCGGCTCGGCGGTACGCAGGCGTCTGCCACATCGACGTCGACGACTTCGATCCGGACGCCGTGCGCCAGACGATGGCGATCCACAACCTCGAGATCTCGTCGCTCGCGTACTACCCGAACAACCTCGCTGGGGACGACGCGGCGCGGGAGGAGGCGAACGGCCATCTGCGGAAGGTGATCGACGCCGCCGCAGCGCTCGGGGTCGGCATCGTCGGGACGTTCGTCGGCGCCGACCAGACACTGCCGCTCCCGAAGAATCTCGAGCGGTTCCGCGAGATCTGGCCGCCGCTCGTCGCGCACGCGGAGGAGCGTGGCGTGAAGATCGCGATCGAGAACTGCCCGATGCTCTTCAGCTTCGACGAGTGGCCGAGCGGGCAGAACATCGCGTACTCGCCGGCCGTCTGGGACGAGATGTTCGAGGCAATCCCGTCAGGGAGCTTCGGGCTCAACCTCGACCCGTCGCATCTCGTGTGGCTGCAGATCGACTACGAGCGCGTCGTGTACGACTACGCGGACCGGCTACTCCACGTGCACGCGAAGGATCTCGAGATCCGTCGCGACGGCCTGTACCGCCATGGGACGGCGTCTCTCGGGATGGGGTGGCAGGTGCCGCGGCTGCCCGGGCTAGGCGAGGTGCGCTGGGACCGGTTCATCGCGGCCCTCTACGCCGTCGGCTACGACTTCGTCGTCTCGATCGAGCACGAGGATCGGAGGTTCGAGGGCGATCCAGAGCTCGTCAAGCGTGGCTTCCTCCTCTCCCGCAACGTCCTCCAGCCGCTCCTCGTCTAGAAGGACCTGTCCGGGGGACAGTCCCTGGAACGCAACTGTTACGGCGAAGGGGCCATGTCCCAGCTGCGGCAGCGGGCGAGCAGCTCGTCGTCGATGTTCCGGCCGGTGACGATCAGGATGACGACACCGTCGGCTTCGACGTGGGGGAGAGCGGCGAGCGCGGCAGCGGCTGCCGGTTCCGCGCGGATGCCAGCGTCGTCGAAGGCGACGACGGCCGCAGCGATCTCCCGCTCCGAGACTTCGAGCATCGTGTCCGCGGTCTCGTTCAGCCAGTCGACAGCGATCGGGATCGCAACGCGGACCGCCAGGCCATCAGCGATCGTGGCGCAGCGGTCGGAGTCGACGGGTTGGCCCGCTCGCCACGAAAGCGCCATCACGGGCGCGTCCTCTGAGACGACGCCGACCCGGCGCGTGCCGGGCGCGCGCTCGCCGAGCGAACGGCCGATGCCGGCGAGTAGCGCCCCGTTTCCCACCGGCACGACGACCGCAGCAGGCTGTTCGGCGAGCTGGTCGAGGATCTCCGTGCCGATCGCGGCATAACCGTCGAGCTGTCCCGGCTCCGCGCCGTCCTCGAAGAATGGAAGCTCGGCCTCGGCTGCGAAGGCGAGGCCTGCCTCCTTCGCGTCATCCACATCCGCACCGACCTGCACGACGCGGGCACCGAGCCGCTCGAGATGGTCGAGCTTCGTCCGGCTCGTCATCTCTGGCGCGTAGACGGTCACCTCGAGACCGACCTTCGCACCAGCCCACGCCGTCGCCGCGCCGTGGTTCCCGGTCGACGCCGTGACGACGCCGCGAGCCTCATCGGCCGCGTAGTGCTCGAGCACCGGAAGGGCAGCGCGCCACTTGAAGGCACCGAGCTCGTGGACGTCCTCGCGCTTGAGATAGACGACGCGACCCGGCGACAGCGCGTCCGGAGCCCGCTCGAGAGGGGTCGGAGCCGACATCGTCCGTAGAGTCTCGCGCATGGAGCGCGTGCAGCTGTTCGCGACGTGCCTGGGCGATCTCGTGCTGCCGGACGCGGTCGCGGACGCCGAGACGCTCCTGCACGAGGCGGGGTGCGAGGTCGTGTTTCCGGCCGACCAGGTGTGCTGTGGGCAGCCGGCCTTCAACGCCGGTCACCGTGCCGCCGCCCGCAGGGTCGCGCGGACGTTCGCGCGCGCCTTCTCGCGCGAGCTCCCGATCGTCTGCCCGTCGGGCTCCTGCGCGACGATGGCGAGCCACTACCTGCCGAAGCTGCTCGATACCGATCCGTATGAGGTGTGGGAGCTGTCTGCGTTCCTGGCGTCCCGCGACGTCGAGCCCGTGCGGAGGAACGAAGGACGGCGCGTCGCTTACCACGATTCGTGCCACATGCTCCGCGAGCTGCGGATCCACGACGAGCCGAGGCGCCTGCTCGAGCGCTCCGGCGCCGAGATCGTCCCGCTCGTGCGTCCGGATCTCTGTTGCGGCTTCGGCGGGACGTTCTCCGTCCGCCAGCCCGAGCTCTCGACGGCGATGGCCGACGACAAGCTCGCGAGCGCCGGCTCGGTCGACGCGCTCGTCACCGCCGACCCCGGCTGCCTGATGCACCTGCGCGGCCGCTCAGAGCACGCCGGCACGGGTGTGCGCGTCGTCCACCTCGCGACGGCGCTGGCGCGGGGGATCGACGCGTGAGCGGCGTCACGCGGGAGCGGGGCACGTTCCGCGAGATCGCTCGCCTCAAGCTCGCGGACGCGCACGTGACGGGCGCTCTCGACTCATCGACCTGGCGCCTGATGAGCCACAGACAGGAGGCATGGAGCGGTCTTCCGGACGTGGAGGCGCTCCGCGACCGCGCCCACGCGGCGCGCATGCGCGTGATCGACGATCTCGAAGCCCACGTGGCGCAATTCCGCGCTGCGGTCGAGCGGAACGGCGGCCAAACGGTAATCGCACAGACGGCGGCGGACGCCAACGCGTACATCGCAGACGTTTGCACGCGGCACGGCGCGAAGCTCGCGGTCAAGTCGAAGTCGATGGCGACGGAGGAGATCGGGCTCAACAACGCCCTCGAAACCGTTGGCGTCAGGGTCGTCGAGACCGATCTCGGCGAGTACATCCTCCAGCTCGCGGGCGAGCATCCCGTCCACATCGTCGCGCCGGCGATCGAGAAGACGAAGGAGGACGTCGCCGTGCTGCTCTCGCGCGTTGACGGCAAGCCGGTCCCCGCGGATCTCCAGGAGCTGACGCGGGCGGCGCGGCGCCAGCTTCGGGAGACGTTTCTCGCCGCCGACGTCGGGATCACTGGCGCGAACTTCGGCGTCTGTGACACCGGATCAGTCGTCCTCGTCACGAACGAGGGCAACGGGAGGCTCGTCTCGAGCCTGCCGCGCGTCCACATCGCGCTGATCGGTATCGAGCGGCTCGTCGCCTCGCTCGCCGATCTCTCCGTGCTGCTCAAGCTGCTGGGCCGCAGTGGCACGGGGCAACGGCTGACGACATATACGACCGTGATCAGCGGGCCGCGGCGCGAGGGGGAGGAGGACGGGCCCGACGAGCTGCACGTCGTAATCCTGGACAACGGGCGGACGAAGCTTGTCGGCGGCCGTTACCGCGAGATGCTCGCGTGTATTCGTTGCGGTGCATGCCTCAACGTCTGTCCTGTGTATCGGAGGACCGGGGGCGCCGCGTACGGGCCCGTGTACTCGGGCCCGATGGGAGCGGTGCTCGTGCCGCTGCTTGCGGAGCTCGAGCGCGCGCCCGACCTTCCCCACGCATCGTCTCTGTGCGGGGCGTGTACGGAGGCGTGCCCGGTCAAGATCCCGCTCCACGAGCTGCTGCTCGAGCTCAGGCGGGATCTCGTAGACGAGCGTGTTGCTTCCTGGTGGGAGCGGTTCGCGTTCCGGCTCTGGTCGTATGCGTGGTCGTCGCCGCTGGGCTACCGCGTATCGACACGGATCGCACGTGTCGGCCAGCCGTTAGCCGGAGTCGCCGGGCCGGGGCGGACGTGGCGTAAGGGCCGCCGGCTGCCGAAGCTCGGCCGTCGTTTTCGGGATCGGCGATGAGTCTCGTCGAAGAGTTCGCCGCCAACGCAGAGCTCGCAGGGTTCGTCGTCCATCGAGGCGTCGCGCCGGAGATCGACGGCGCCGGCGTCTCCACGGCAATCCACGGGCTCGCGGAGACGGGGAGCGTCGTGCTCGCCGCGGCACCGGACGAGCCTCGGGGGCGCTCGTTGCTGCCGGACGTCCACATCACGCTGCTTCCGGAGGACAGGATCCTCGCCGGCCTCGAGGAGCTGTTCGCCGCTGTCGGCGACTCGCTGCCCAGCGCTCTCGCAATCGTGACCGGCCCGAGCCGGAGCGCGGACATCGAGCAGACGCTCGTGGTCGGCGTCCATGGCCCGGGCGAGGTGCACGTCGTCTTGCTCCCGACCTCGTAGCCCGGACCCACCGTCTCTTCGGGCCGTGTCCCAGGGACAGTCCCTCGTTTGTCCCAAACGGCCACGCTGTCCGAACCGCGGCCAGCTCCACATCCACTCCTTCGAATCACGGCAGACGCCGGCTGCGACTGGGTTCTGAACGACGTAGTGGATGGCCGCGTGGAGGTGTTCCTCGGACTCGATCAACCAAGCCGAGAATCGCTCTTCGAATAGATGGCCACGCCGCCCGTGACGCTTGTTGAACCGCTGGGCGTAGATGCCGTTCAGTCGATGCATCGCCCGCGAAAGCTGCTCGCGCGGGCACTCGACGACGAGGTGAAAGTGGGTTCCAAGGAGACACCAAGCGAAAACGCGAATCCGGAAGAGCTCCACTGACTCCGCGAGCAACCGTGCGAACGCGGCGCGATCGGTGTCGTCGACAAAGATCATCGTCCCACCCGTCCCTCGAGCCGTCACGTGATACACGCCGTCGGGAAGGTCACAGCGGGGGCGACGTGGCATTCCTCCGAAAGTACCCCGAGTCGCTTGGCGCGGCCACCAGCGTCACACTCTTGTTGCAGGGACTGTCCCTGGGACACGTCCGTTAGGGTCATGGGGTGCTGCCGATCGAGCGTCCACAGAAGATCATCTGCGTCGGCCTCAACTACCGCGACCACGCGGAGGAGCAGGGCGGCGATCTGCCGGAGCGGCCGCTCCTGTTCGCGAAGTGGCCGAACACGCTGATCGGCCCGGGTGACCCGATCGTGCTTCCTTCGATCTCGGCGAAGGTCGACTACGAGGCGGAGCTCGGGGTCGTCATCGGCTCGCGCGCTCGAGGCGTTTCCGTCGAGAACGCGCTCGAGGCCGTCGCGGGTTACATCTGCGTAAACGACGTCTCGGGCCGCGACCTCCAGTTCTCCGACGGTCAGTGGGTGCGCGGCAAGTCGCTCGACACGTTCTGTCCGGTCGGACCGGCGCTCATTCCGGCGTCAGAGATCCCGGACCCGCAGGCCCTCGGCATCCGGGCGATCCTGAACGGTGAGGTAATGCAGGACTCGACGACGGCGAACATGGTGTTCGGCGTGGCCGAGATCATTGCCTTCATCTCACAGGCGATCACGCTCGAGCCGGGCGACCTGATCGCGACGGGGACGCCCGCCGGCGTAGGTGTCTTTCGCGACCCGCAGGTGCTCCTGAAGCCGGGGGACGAGATCACGATCGAGATCGACGGCATCGGCGCGTTGACGAACCCCGTTGTCGGGGAAGAGGGGAGATAGCGATGGCATTCGTGCTCGTGGCGAAATGGACAGCGAAAGAAGGGCAGGGCGACGCGGTGCAGGACGCGCTCGAGCGTCTTGCCGTGCCCTCACGCGACGAGCCGGGCTGCCGCTTCTACCAGCCTTGCCGCGACCCCGAGAACCCCGATGCGTTCCTCATCTTCGAGATCTACGACGACCAGGCGGCCTTCGAGGCCCACGGGGCGTCCGAGCACTTCCAGGAGATCGCCGTCGGCGGCGCCTTCGATCTGCTCGAGAGTCGCGAGCGCACGTTCTACGAAACGCTCTGACTTGCGCTCGTTCACGACGACGATCTGGCTCATCGCCGCATCCGCGACCGGCCTGCTCGTGCTCTGCTCCGCCCTCTCGCGGGAGCGGCTCCGGGCCGGCGCGATTGGCCGGCCCGTCGAGCCGTAGGGCGCTGCCGTCTTAGGCGTCCGGGGTGTCCGGTGCCTCTGTTGCGGCCTCTGTCGCGGCAGGTGCCGCCGGTGAGTCAGGGGTGGCCGCCGTGACTGCGGGAGTCGCCGCTGCATCGTCCGTGACCGCCGTGGGCCAGTAGTCGTTGAGCCGGCCCTGCACCTTGAACAGCCAGATGATTCCGCCAACGAGAGGCACGAGAGCCCACAAGCCGGCAAGGCCGGTGATCGGCTTCGGCTTCCCCGACTCCGCGTACATGTCCCCGACGTGCGAGGGCAGCAGGAAGATGGACACGGGGATCAGCGCGAGCAGGAGCCCTACGATTCCGCTCGTACCCTTGCCGCGATGCGCCTTCACCTCGGCGAAGGTGATGTAGATCCAATAGAGCAGATAGATCCCGAGCGTCAGGATCGTCCACAAAAGGACAGCCCAGGGATTGCGGTGCCTTCCAACCATATGAACCTCTCTCCGGAGCGGCGGGCTACGCGGTAGCGCCCTTCGACTCCCAGTACGTGTTGAGCGAGCGCTGGATCTTCACGAACCAGACGATCGCGGGGATGATGAGGATGATTCCCGGGAAGTACCAGAGGCCTGTCAGCCCGGTGACCGGCCGCTCACGGCCGTCCCTTGCGTACATCGTCCCGATCTCGGACGGGATCACGAAGCCGCTGACCGGCGACAGAAGGATCCAGACGACGAGACCGACGACGCCGCCGAGGCCGTCACCGACGTGCTGCTTCGTCTCCTCTTGCGTCTTGTAGACCCAGTACCAGCCGTAGAAGCCGAAGGTGACGATGAACAGGAGGATGCCGAAGCCGACTCCACGGGGCCGCCCGAGCGGGCCTGTGTTGCCTGTCGATTGCGCTGCGATCGCCTCTCCGATGGTCCGACTCAAGCAGGCCGGTCGGATGGCGTCAAGCGGCCCGGTAGTGCTCGACGGTCGCGCGGACTCCCTCGGCGAGCGGCGTCACGGGTGCGTCGAAGCGCTCTCCTGGAAGTTGCTCCGGAAACGGGAGAGGTGCGTCGTCGTACGCGATCTCTGCTCCGGGCACGGCGGCTGCGATGGCGGCGACGATGTCGGCCATGTGATCGGGCGAGCCGGCGATGTCGTAGACGGCAGCGCCAGCCGGCGGCCGACGGGCGGCGCGGATGAAGGCGCGGGCGACGTCGGCCGCGTAATGGAGCTCCGTCCGGCCACCGAAGCCGATGCGGTACGGCTCGCCGGCCGCCGCCGCGCGCATCGCGTGCGTCGGATCTGCGGTCAGGCCCTGGTCTCGTCCCGGGCCGTAGACGACGAACGGGCGGAGGCCGATGCTGGCGATTGCGTCGTCCGCCTCGTACACGCGCGCCGTGTGCTCGTTCGCGAGCTTGAACGCGCCGTAGAGCGTCGTCGGCCGGATCGCGCCGGTTGCGTCGTAGACAGCTGCCGAGCTTGCGTAGGCGAGCGTCGTCTCGAGCCCGAGTCGCTTGACGGCTTCGAAGACGTTCACCGTGCCGACGACGTTGACCCGTGAGCCTCGTGGCGGATCGGCCTTGCAGAAAGGGACCTGGAGCGCTGCGAGGTGCACTACATGTGAGACGGCGTGCTCGGACATCGTCTCAACGATCCCGTCGAGGTCGGTCACGTCACCGCGGACAAAAGTGACGCGCTCGAGCTCCTCGGGCGCTGCGATGTCTCGGAGCCGGTACGGATCGTCGCCGAGGTCGAACGCCACGACGGGGACGCCTTCCTCGGCGAGGAGCTTGCACGTCCACGCGCCGAGACAGCCAAGCGCGCCAGTGACCAGAAACCGCTCGTCCACTACGCCGTCACACTCTTGTTGCTAGGGACTGTCCCTGGGCCAGGTCCGGAAGAGGCGGTGGCCGGGGAGGTCACACGTCCTCGTAGACGGTGATGACGTCGGTGTAGAACTCGAGCGCGGCGCGGCCCTGCTCGTGCGGGCCGAAGCCCGAGCCCTTGATGCCGCCGAAGGGCACATGGACGTCGGCGCCGGCCGTCTGGCCGTTGACCCGCACGATGCCCGCCTCGATCGTGTCGACGAACGTGCGCGCGGCGGCAAGGCTCGACGTGAAGATCGCGGCCGAGAGCCCGAAGCGGACGGCATTCGCCCGCTCGAGCGCCTCGTCGAGCGTCGAGAAGCGGTAGAGCGACGTCACCGGCCCGAAGACCTCCTCGCAGGAGAGGAACGCGTCGTCGGCGAGTCCCTCGAACAGCGCCGGCGCGAGCAGATACGCCTCGTCGTCGAGCCGCTCGCCGCCGGCGAGGAGCGTGCCGCCATCGGCCTTGCCCCGCTCGATACCGGAGAGCACGTCCTCGAGCTGCGCCTCGTTGACAATCGGCCCGACCTCCGTCTCCGGATCGGTCGGATCCCCCACGACCCCGCGCTCCATGCGCGCAAGCAGCAGAGCCTTGAACTCGTCGTAGATCGAGCCCTCGGCGTAGATCCGGCGGGTGGCCGTGCACTTCTGGCCCGCGGACCAGAATGCTCCCGCATACGCCGCCTCGGCTGAGCGGTCGAGGTCGGCGTCCGCCATCACGATCAGCGGGTTGTGGCCGCCGAGCTCGAGCTGGACTCGCTTGCCCGCCGCGGTCCCCTCATTTCGCACCTGCTCGCCGACAGGAATCGAGCCCGTGAAGGAGATCGCACGCACCGACGGATGCATGACGAGCGGCGTGCCGACGGCCGATCCGCGGCCGATGACGATGTTGAAGACGCCGGCGGGGAGCTCGGCCTCGTCGAAGCACGCCGCGAGGTGGAGACCCGTGAGCGGTGCTTCCTGCGCGAGCTTCATGACAACCGCGTTTCCGTACGCGAGCGCAGGCGCCGCCTTCCACGCCGGAATCGCCGCGGGGAAGTTCCACGGGGTGATCTGCGCCACGACGCCGACGGGGCGCCGCGTGGTGTAGACGACGCTTCCGGTGGCTGCCTGCTCGTAGCGCTCGCCGGTTGCGCGCAGCCCCTCGCCGCCGAAGAAGCGCAAGATCTGCGCCATCCGCGCAGCCTCCATGCGGGCCTCGCGGATCGGCTTGCCCATCTCGAGCGTCATGTCCTGTGCGACCTGCTCCACGCGGCGGTCGACCGCGTCCGCCGCGCGCATCAGCCCCGCACCGCGCTGCGCCGCCGGAAGCCGACCCCAGCCGGGCGCCGCCGCCTCGGCGGCAGCCACCGCGGCGTCGACCTCCGCCGCGCCAGATGCCGGGAACTCGCCGATCAGCTCGGAGGGCCGCCACGGCCCGCGCTTCTCGTACGTGTCCTTCGCGGGCAGCCACTCGCCCCCGACGTAGTTGGCGAACGCGGGGCGTGTTGGCGCTTCGACGACCTCAGACATGGGCTTCACTCCTTGTGGTTTCGTGGACGAGGTCGGCCGCGTTGCCGACGGGATTTCGCAGGATGCCGATGCCGGGAACCCGGATCTCGACGATGTCTCCCGGCTCGAGCGTGAAGTCGGTCGGCGGCACGAGACCCGTGCCGGTCAGGAGGACGCTGCCCGCCGGGACGGGGTTCTCACGAACGAGCCAGTCGGCAAGCTCGGCATACGAACGGCGCATCTGCGCGGTTGACGTCTCGCCGGCGAAGCGCTCGGCGCCCGCCGCGTCGGTGACGGTCATGCGGATCGGGAACGGCTGATCGAGGTCGTCGGGCACGAGCACGGCCGGCCCGAGCGCGCACGCCCCTGCGAAGATCTTCGCCTGCGGAAGGTAGAGGGGGTTCACGCCCTCGATCGAGCGCGAGGAGACGTCGTTGCCGATCGTCACGCCCGCGATCGCGCCGCGCTCGCCGAGCACGAGTGCCAGCTCCGGCTCCGGGACGTTCCAGGTCGAGTCGGAGCGGACGCCGATCGTGCCGCCCGGCCCGACCATGCGCCGGCCCGCCGCGTCCTTGAGGAACAGCTCGGGTCGCTCTGCCTCGTAGACGAGGGTGTAGAGATCCTTCGCCTCGGACTCCTCGACACGGGCGTCCCGGCTTCGCTCGTAGGTGACCCCGGCGCCCCAGATCTCCGGCGGCTCGACGGGCGTGAGCAGCTCGTACGGTGCGGGCAGCTCCAGGGTCTCTTCATCGAGCGGCTGCACGGGGAGCTCGTCGACGCCGAGCGTCGCCACCCCGTCGGGGCCACGAAAGCGCACGATGCGGCGGCCTCTACCCATGCGGGGACCATCGTATTGCGCTGACTCGGCCCCGTGCCGTCCGCTACTCTGTGGCCGTCATCAGAACGAGTATCGGTTGCGTCAACGCTTCCCTACACGTTCGTGAGTACGTAAGGGAGGTGTTTCATAGTGGCAACCGGAACCGTGAAGTGGTTCAACGACGCGAAGGGGTATGGCTTCATCACCCCGTCGGAAGGTGGGGAGGACTTGTTCGTCCACCACACCGGCATCGCCGGCACCGGCTTCAAGACCCTCGCCGAAGGCGCGACGGTCGAGTACGAGGCCGCCGAGGGCCCGAAGGGCCCGCAGGCGACGAACGTCGTCGAGATCCGCGGCTAACGCTGCAATCTGGGTCGGGGACAGGGTGAATCCTGTCCCCGACCCGTTCTCTTAGTAGACCGCTCGTCCGCCGGAGATGTCGTACGTCGCGCCGGTCGAGAACGAGCAGTCCTCGCTCGCCAGCCAGGCGACGAGGTTCGCAACCTCTTCCGCTGTGCCCATGCGGCCGAGCGGGATCCGCTCGACCATGTAGTCGATGTGGTGCTGCGAGAGGCCGGCGAGGATCGGCGTCTCGATCACTGCGGGCGCGATGCAGTTGACGAGGACGCCCGTCCCGGCGACGTCCTTCCCGACGGCCTTCGTCATCGCGATCACGGCCGCCTTCGAGGCGGAGTAGGCGGCCGCCATCGGGTTGCCGTCCTTGCCGGCGATCGACGCGACCAGGACGATGCGGCCGTAGCCGCGCTCGATCATCCCGGGTAACGCGGCGCGGCACGCGTAGAAGCTGCCGCTCGCGTTGATCGCGAGCACGCGCTCCCACTCCTCGTCGGTGACGTCGACCGTGCGCAGTGACTCGCCGGGGACGCCGGCGGAGTTGACGAGGACGTCGAGCCGCCCGTGCCGCTCCTCCGCGTGACGGACGCCTGCGGCGAGGTCCGCCGAGCGCGCCATGTCGCCACAGACATCGGCTCCGGTATCGCGATCGAAGGTGACGACCTCCGCACCTCCGGCACGGAGCTTCTCGGCCACGGCAGCGCCGATGCCGCTGACGCCGCCCGTGACGAGCGCCACCCTCCCGGAGAAGTCGTAGCTGTTCACGATGCAGACTCTAAGCTCCGAACGTGGGGTTCGATCCCGTAGCCGATTATCCGCTCGGTCAGAAGCGGCCCGACCTCGTGCGGACGCCGTCCGGTCTCGCGCTCGACGACGTCACGCTGGACGCGATGCGCGCTGGACGGCTTGCGTGGGAAGACCTGCGCGCGACGCCGGAGACGCTCCGGGCGCAGGCGGCGGTTGCGGGCGCCGCCGAACGGCCTGCGCTCGCCGAGAACCTCGAGCGGGCAGCCGAGCTGTCGACGTTGCCGGCCGCCCTGATTCTCGAGATCTACACGGCGCTCCGGCCGCACCGCTCGACCGGCAAGGAGCTCGAGGAGTGGGCGGCACGGCTCGACGGCGCCGGCGCCACCTCTACCGCCGCCTTCGTGCGCGAAGCGGCGGACGTCTACGCGAAGCGAGGATTGCTTGCCGGAGCCGGACGCACGTTCTAAGCGCTTCGAAGCCAGGGAGCGCCGCGAGCTCCGGAAGGAGATTCTCGTCGCTCCGGCACCGGCGCTCGGCCTCGTGGCGATGGACGGGCCGAACGACCCTGAGCCGAGCCTCGTCGTCGAGGATGGCCGCGTCGTCGAGATCGACGGGCGCGACGAAGCGGACTTCGACGTTCTCGACTGGTTTCTCGCGCGCAGGGGGATCGACCTCGAAGCAGCGGCGGAGGCGGCGACGCTGGACGACGCGGAGATCGCCCGCCGGCTCGTCGACGTCGACTGCCCGCGCGACGAGCTCGTCCACCTGAGCCGCGGCCTGACCCCCGCGCGCCTCGCCCGGATCGCTGCCCGCCTCGACCCGGTAGAGGCGATGTTCGCGCTCAAGAAGCTCCGCGCGCGTCGCGCGCCGGCGAACCAGGCCCACGTCACGAATCTCAAGGAGAGCCCGGCGCTGCTCGCCGCCGATGCGGCCGAGGCGGCTGCGCGCGGGTTCGCCGAGCTCGAGACGACGGTCGGCGTCTCGCGCTACGCACCGCTGAACGCGATCGCGCTGCTCGTCGGCTCGCAGATGGGGCGCCCTGGCGTGATGACCCAGTGTGCGGTCGAGGAGCGGCGGAACCTACAACTGGCGATCCAGGGCCTCGTCACGTACGCGGAGACGCTCTCCGTGTACGGGACGGAGCCCGTCTTCGTTGACGGCGACGACACGCCGTGGTCGAAGGCCTTCCTCGCCTCGGCGTACGCCTCGCGCGGCGTGAAGGTGCGGTTCACCTCGGGCGGCGGCTCGGAGGCCCTGATGGGGCATGCGGAGGGCAAGTCGATGCTCTATCTCGAAGCCCGCTGCCTCGCTGCCGTGCGCGCGGCCGGCTCGCAGGGCGTCCAGAACGGGTCGATCTCCTGCGTCGCGCTCGTGCTCGCGGTGCCGGCAGGCACGAAGGAGATCCTCGCGGAGAACCTGCTCGCCGCCTGGCTCGATCTCGAGGTCGCCTCCGGCAACGACGCCATCGCGTCCCACTCTGAGATCCGGAAGACGGCGAAGCTGATGGGGCAGCTGCTGCCTGGCACGGACTTCGTCACGTCGGGCTACTCCGTGATGCCGCGCGAGGACAACATGTTCGGCGGCGGGAACTACGACGCCGACGACCTGGACGAGTGGCTGACGGTGCAGCGCGACTGGCAGGTGGACGCGGGCATCGAGCCCGTACCCGAGCACGAGGTCGCTGCGCGTTCGTGAGCGGGGCGCGCGTGCGATCCAGGCTGTCTTCGAAGGCCTCGGCTTCCCGCCTGTCACGGAGGCCGAGGTCCAGGCCGCCACGCACGGCTACTCGAGCCGCGACCTGCCCGACCGCGACCGCGCCGCAGACGTGCTCGCCGCCGATCGCGTACTCGACGACGCGATCTCCGGCCTCGACGTCGCGCGGGCGCTCGACGAACGCGGCTTCGAGGACGTCGCGGCGGCGATCATCGGCATGCAGCGGCAGCGGGTGTGCGCGGACTATCTCCAGACGTCGGCGATCATCGACGAGAGCTGGGCGGTGCACTCGGCCGTCAACGACCCGAACGCCTACGCCGGCCCCGGCACGGGCTACCGGCTCGAGGGCGACCGCTGGCAGCTGCTCCAGGCGCTGCCCTATGCAATCGACCCGAGCGACCTGGATTGGTTCGTCGCGCACGCGGCCGCTGTCGAAGAGGTCGGCCCTGCAGAGGCGGGCTCCGCCGAGGACGAGGTGGTGATCGCCGTCGGGCCGGCCTTCGGCGACGTCCTTTCGGCGACGATCAACGACCTGCCGCACGCGGAGGTGCTCGGCGCGCTCGTCCGCGGCGTGGAGCAGGGAGGCGCGACGCCGCGCCTCGATCCGCGTCCGGCGCGTCGCAGACGTCGCTTTCATCGGCCACGACGGCGCGGCGCTCGCCGGCTCGAACGTCGCCATCGGGCTGCAGTCGAAGGGGACGGCCGTCATCCACCGCGCCGACCTCGAGCCGCTCGACAACCTCGAGCTGTTCGGGATGTCTCCGCTCTACACGCTCGAGTCCTACGAGGCGATCGGCCGCAACGCGGCCGGGTACGCGCTGGGGCACGACGTGGGCCCGGTGCCGACGATGCTGGACAACTTCGCGCGGGCGAAGCTGATCGTTAGGACGACGCTCCTCCACGCGCGCGAGGCGGCGGCCGTCGTGCCGGGTGCCGGCCCGGTCGAGCTCCGGCGGGTCGCGTCGCCCGTACACGCGTCGTGAAGGTGGAGCTGTTCTTCTGGGCGGGCTGCCCGTCGCACCCCGAGGCGCTCGAGCTGATCCAAGCGGTGATCGCCGAGCACGGGCTCGCGGCCTCGGTCGAGCTGCACGAGGTCTTCACCCAGGAGGAGGCCGTGGAGCTCGCGTTCCCGGGCTCGCCGACGATCCGGGTCGACGGCGTCGACGTCGATCCCCTCGGCGCTGGCGCGGCACCCAGCCTCACCTGCCGTGTGTACCGTCTGCCTGACGGGCGACCGTCGCCCGTTCCCAGTCGCGAGCAAGTCGAGGAGGCCCTGACGTGAGCGCTACCACCACCGCACCGAGCTTCGATCTTCCCGGCGTCGACGGGCGCAATCACACCCTCGAGGAGTACGCCGACGCGCCGGTGCTCGTCCTCGTCCAGTCGTGCAACCACTGCCCGTACGTGCTCGCCTGGGAGGGCAGGATCAACGAGCTCCAGCGCGAGTTCGCCGACCGCAGGGTCCGAATCGTCGCCATCAACTCGAACGACGAGGTCTCGCATCCGACCGACTCCTTCGAGGCGATGGTCGAGCATGCGCGCGAGTCGGCGTACGTCTTCGACTACCTACGCGACGAGACGCAGGAGATCGCACGCGCGCTCGGCGCCGAGCGGACGCCTGAGGCGTTCGTCTACGACGCCGACCGCCGGCTCGTCTACCACGGAGCGGTCGACGACGCGCGCGACGAGACGGACGTCACCGAGCGCTACCTCCGGGACGCGATCGAGGCTGCGCTGGCTGGGGAGACACCTCCCGTGGTCGACACCGCGCCGGTGGGTTGCACCGTGAAGTGGAAGAGCTAGCCGGCTAGGCCGCGTCAGGCCCGGGCGGCATCTGATCGACGGGCCAAGGCTTGCCACCGACGCCCCAGTTCTTCGCCGAATGGCCCTCGACGATCACCCACGTGTGATCGCGTAGCCCCTCTGCCGTCGCAGCGCAGAGCGCATCCGTGAGTCCGGCGATCAGCTTCTCGCTCGTCTCGTCGTTGACACGGAAGTCGAACAGCTCGACCCTGATCAGCGGCATCGTTAGGCCCCAGGCTTCCCGGCCTGGCCCCAGTGCTTGGGCGACACGCCCTGGACGACGACCTGGATGTGCTCCTTGGCGGCGCCGCTCGACTCCGCGAGCGCATCCGTGAGGCTCTCGATGATCTTCGGGACCGACTCCTCCGTCACGCGGTGGTCGTAGAGCTTGACCTCGATCCAGGGCATCAGGGCTCCTTTCGTCGTCGTGTCAGCAGCGCGACGATAACGAGGGAGACGGCGAGCTGCAGCAAGGCGGGGAGCCCGCCCTCGCGGTGCCAGCCCTCGACGCGGTGCGACGGATAGAGATCACGTCCGCCCGGCTTCGGCAGCGGGAGGACGTGCTCGAGATCCGGCGCCGCACAGGCCGCGGCGCCGAGGACGGCCGGATCGAACGGGCCGCGTCGAAACGCGAGCCAGGCGAGGAGCGCGCATCCCGAGGCGGCCTCGAAGCCGTGCGAGTGGATGTCCTCGTGCGGCACCGCGTCCTGCGCCCCGTGCAGCGCGAGCCCGGCCGCAATCGCACCGCCGCGCGATCCGAGCACCGCACCTGCCGCAGCGCCGAGCGCGACGTGCGCTGCGACGATCACTCCGGCGGAAAGCCGGGTGGGCTCGTGACGGCGAACGGCCGGCTCGCCACCGGGTCGCCGTCGATCGAGAGCTTCCACTCGTAGCCGCCCGCCTCGAGTACCAGGCCGGCGAAAGTCCACACAAACGGCGCGTTGAGAGAGCTGCCCGGCTTGATGCCAGGCGGCCGGCCGAGCTCGAACTCGCCGGTGACCGCGATCGTCTCCTCCTCCATCTCGACCGGTCCGCCGTCCTCGGTCAGGAGCTCGAGCGTGAGCTCGTGCTTGCGGTTCGTCTGGTCCCACGGCACGGCGACGACGGCCGCGACGGACATCGTCACGGGCTGGCCGGGCGCGAACAGGACGTTCCAGCCGCCGCCCATCACGTAGAGCTTCCCGTTGACCGCTTCCGCGAAGTCGCAGAGGAGGAGCGTGACGTTCATGCGCTATCGCTCCACGTGCAGTGCGCCGCCGTCGGGACCGAGCACGAGGTCACGTTCGCGGTCGGGCACGTGGTCGAGCGGAACGGGGGCGAGCGCCTCGATGAAGACGAGCCCGTTCTCGGAATAGAGCTCGTGCTCGACGCCCCGGTTCACCACTGCCACGTCGCCAGGCTCGAGCGTCTTCGTCTCGTCGCCGATCGTCATCGTCACGTCGCCCTCGACGATCAGCATCAGCTGCTCCGTGCGCTCGTGCGCGTGTCGGGTGACCGTGGTCCCTGGCTCGTAGACGACGCGGCACAGAAGCACCTGCTCGCCGCCGATCGCGTGAATATCGACCGTCGGGAAGATCCGGAACGGCTCGACGCCGTTCCACGTCCTGAACGGGGACGTCACGCGGGAACGTCGAAGCGAAAGATGCTGTCCGCGTGGGCGATCGTGTTGACCGAGATCTCCTCGTCGAAGATCACGCGCTTGCCCTCACGGCGAGGCCCGTCCTCGCCGGCCCGCTTCTTCTCGAGGGCGCGCAGCACGCGTTCCGGCGTGATCGGGAGCTCGGTCACCCAGACGCCGATCGCGTCGTAGACGGCCGCGGCGATGGCGGGTGGCTGTGGGTTGTTCGCCATCTCGCTGATTCCCTTCGCGCCGAACGGCCCGTCGGCCGATGGGTTCTCGACCAGGATCGTCTGCACCTCGGGGAGGTCCTCGATGCCGGGCGCAATGTATGAGCCGAACTCGGAGCCGCGGTGCTCGACGCTCGGGTAGTACGGGTAGCAGGTCTCGAGGACTGCCAGACCGAGCCCCATGATGCCGCCGCCTTCGATCTGTCCCTCGACGAGCGTCGGGTTGATCGCCCGGCCGACGTCGAAGCACTGCCAGAGATGTGTGACGTGGACGTCGCCCGTCTCGTCGTCCACTTCGACCTCGGCCGCGCAGGTGGCGTACGAGATGGCGGAGTGGGGCGGCGATGCGACGGCGCCGGTCGTGGGGTCCTCGATCGGCACCAACGGCTTCAGCTGGGCGCCGGTGCCGGTGATCAGCTCGCCGTGACCCCATGTGGCCGCGGCGGCCACGTCGGGTACGGAGATCTTCTTCTGGGGCGCACCCTTCGCGACTACCTCGCCGTCGACGACGTCGAGGTCGGACGGGTCGATCTCGAGCTCCTTGCCGGCGATCTCGAGCAGCTTCTCGCGCGCGGAGAGCGCAGCCTTGCGTACGGCCTCGCCGGCGACGAACGTCGCGCGGGAGGCGAACGTCCCGGTGCAGAGCGGGGAGGAATCGGTGTTCGAGTTGTCGTACGTGATCCACTCGTACGGGACGCCGAGCGCTTCGGCGACGATCTGGCTCTGGATCGTCTTCGAGCCGTTGCCGATGTCGGATGTCCCCGAGAAGACGTCGACGCGCCCGTCTGGCTTGATCTTGATCCATGCCTGCGACGGGTCGCCGTTCTGATTCATGCCCGTCGGGTATTCGATCGAGGAGTAGCCCCTGCCCTTGTGCCTGGCCATCAGTGAGCCCCCTTCATCCGTGCGACTCCGGGTCGCCGACCTGCGCGAGCAGATGGTCGGGCAGCAGCTCGCCTTCGCGCGGGCCGCGGGTCATCATCCGGTAGTCAGCCGAGAGCTCGTGCCCGACCTCCTCGGCCATGACGTGGATCGTCTGGACGGTGGACGGGTCCGTATAGACGACGCCGTTCGGCGACGTGTCACCGATCCGGTTCGCGTTCTTGAGCCGGATCTCGAACGGATCGATTCCGAGCTCCGCCGCGATCCGGTTCATGTGCGTCTCGACCGCGAACGACACCGACGTGACGCCGAAGCCGCGCATCGCCGTCGACGGCGTGCGGTTCGTGAACACGACGAATCCGTCGAAGTGGAGATTCGGGATCGTGTACGCGCCCGTGTGGTGGAACGAGTGCTTCGTCAGGCCGTAGGGCGAGAAGCGCGCGTAGGCACCCGAGTCGTGAAGGGTCAGCATCTTGCGGCCGAGGATCCAGCCGTCGCTCGTCACCGCGTCCGCGATCTCCATGTGCCAGGCCGCTCGCGTGGACGAGCAGAGGAACTCCTCCTCGCGCGTCCAGCGCCACTTCACGGGCCGGCCCGATTTCATCGCGAGGAGCGCGGTCATCGTCTCGGTCGCCGTGTCCACCTTGCCGCCGAAGCCGCCCCCGACCGTGCCGCCGACGAGCTTGAGCTTGTTGAGCGGCACTTCGAGGTGCGCTGCGACCACGCCCATCGAGAAATAGAGCGCCTGCGAGCATGTGTGGATCGTCAGGCGGCCATCGGGCTCGGGGATGACGAGGCAGACCTGCGTCTCGACCGGGCAGTGCTCGATCGCGGCGGGCCGATACACGCCCTGGACGATCACGTCCGCCTGCTCGAACGCCTGGTCGATGTCGCCCTTGCGGATCTGCCGCCGGTCCATCTCGCCTTCGAAGTGTGGGTACCAGTTGCCCCAGTGGTGGATGACCGGCGCGTCCGGATCGGCGCCGAGGCGCACGTCGAAGAATGCGGGCTTCTCCGCGAACTCGACCTCGATCGCCTCGACCGCAGCCATCGCCGTCGCCTCGTCTTCGGCAGCGACGACGGCGATCGGCTGGCCCTGGTAGCGGACGTCGTCCTTCGCGAGCAGCGGCTCGTCGGCGGGAATGCCGAGCCCCGACAGGTGCCCGTACTCGAGCAATGGCACGTCCGCGTGTGTGATCACCGCGTGGACGCCGTTCATCGCCTCGGCCTTCGCTGTGTCGAGCCTCGTGATGTCGGCGTGATGGACCGGCGAGCGCAGTGCCTTTGCCCAGATCGTCCCTGGCGCCCGGAAGTCGTCGACGAACATCGTGCGCCCGGTGACGTGCCCCATGCCGTCGTAGCGCGGAAGCCTGGCGCCGACCGCTTTCACTCTGTCGCTCCCGCAACGAAGGTGGTTGTCGGCGTGCCGGTCATCATCGTCAGATCGAAGCTCTCACCGCGCACGGCCGCGCCCACGGCGGCAAGGATCTTGACGTACCCCGTGCAGCGGCAAACGTGGCCCGCGAGCGCCTCGGAGATCGCGTCCCTGTCGTCCGTTCCCCCGCTCGTGATGTATGCGTGAGCGGCGAGGAGCATCCCGGGCGTGCAGAAGCCGCACTGCATCCCGTAGTGGTGGACGAACGCCTGCTGGACGGGCGCGAGATGCTCCGCCGTGCCGATGCCCTCCAATGTCGTGACTGCGGCGCCGTTGACCGCTGCGACAGGCAGCAGGCAGGCGCGCCTCGGCTCGCCGTCGATCAGCACCGTGCACGAGCCGCAGCCGCCCTGTTGACACCCGGCCTTCGGGCTGGTGATGCCCAGCTCCTCGCGGAGGACGCCGAGCAGTGGCGTGAGCAGAGGGCTCTGGATCTCATGCTCGACGCCGTTGACGGTCAGCTTCATCGTGGTCCTCCTAGGCGAGATCGTTCAGCACGCGGGACACGAGTGAGGGCAGCACGGACTTGCGGTACCACGCAGAGGCGAGCGCGTCGTCGGGCGGATCGACGTCGGCGAGCGCATCTTCTGCAGAGCCGCTCTGCTCGACCGCCGCGAGCCGCACGGCGTGCGGAGCGGCGCCGGTGACGGCGATCCGGAGCTCGTCGCCTGCCTTGGCGCCCGCGACGGCGAGGATCGAATAGTGGTGTGTGTGCGGCCGCCAGACGGCAGCGTAGGCGGTCTTCCGGTCCGTCTCGTCGTAGGCGACGTCGAGGACGAGCCGTCCCCCGGCGCCACCGGCGAGGAAGTCCTCGACCGGCTCGGTTCGCTCGCCGCCCTTGCCGATCGAGCGGACACGGGCGTCGAGCACGATCAGCGGCGCCTGGAGGTCGCCACGCGGCACATCGTTTCCAGGCCCGGCGCAAAGGTTGCCGCCCACGGTGGCTTGAGCGCGAACCTCGCCGTCTGCAACATGCTTGGCCGCGGTGGCGAGAGGCTCGTCCAGCTCCTGGAGCGCCGCGACCGAGCACGCTGCGCCGATCGTCACGGTTCCACCATCGCGCTCGATCGTGTCGAGGCCGCTGCGCGCGAGCATCAGCACCTTGTTCGGCTTCAGGCGTCCATGCGTGAGCTCGGGCATGACGATCGTGCCGCCTGCAAGGACGGTCACACCGTCGCCGTCCCCGAACGCGGTGACCGCCTCGGCAGGCGAGGTCGGGATGACGACGTCGAGCACTCTCCCGGGCATTGCGCGCGATTCTAACGCCGAGTCTCCCCTCGGGTGTGAACCGGTGTGCCGCTAAGCGTCGCCCTCGATCCACTCGGTCTTCGGCTCCCTCGATCGAGGTACCCCGGCGGGTCGACCGGATGCGACAGGAGGGCCGCGCAGCTGATATACGACCGTGCACGATGCGGCTCGTACCGGCTTCGGCTCGATCCAGGACTCCAGGGCGGTTGCTGCCGCTCCTGAGCCGCTGCAGCGCTGGCGGCGGCCGTCGCGTTGACGATCGGCGCCGAGCAGGCCCACGCCGCGGTTCTGTTCGACGGCTCGCCCGGAACCGGCGCTCCCCCCGCGACGCTCGGTGGATACACGATGACGCCCTTCGCAGCCGACCCGCAGCCTGTGTTCACTGACGTCCCCGGCGTCGCCGCTCCCGTCGGCACGCTCGGCTTCAGCCCGAGCCTCAACCACCGGAAGGTGCCGACGAGCTGGTTGACCTGGAGCCACGGGTACACCGGTGACGTCTACGCGACGACGGGCACGAGCGTCACTCTGACGATGCCCGCGAACACCGTCGCCTTCTACTTCTACGCCGAGCCGAACGTCCAGTCGAACGCGAACATCACGGCAACGTCGAACGGCGGCGCCACGTCCGGGCCGGTGAGCATCAACGGCAACGCGGGCGCCACGTACTTCGGCTTCTACGCGAGCGGGACGGACACGCTGACGACGATCACGATCACCGCGCCGACCGAGGCGCTCGGGTTCGCGATCGGCGAGTTCGGGATCGCCTACCGCAAGGTGAACAAGGCGCCCGACTGCTCGAACGTGAAGGCGGACAAGACGATCCTGTGGCCACCCGATCACAAGCTCGTGCCGATCACGCTCAGCGGTCTCACGGATCCCGACGGCGACCCGACGACGCTCACGATCACGGGCGTCACCCAGGACGAGCCGGTCGACGGGCTCGGCGATGGCGACACTTCGCCGGACGCCGTCCTCGGTCCGCAGGTCGAATCAGGTGAAGATCCGCGCCGAGCGCGCTGCGCGCGACATCGGCGACGACGCCGGCGACGCTGGCTCGGATACCGCCGACCCTGAAAACAAGGGCAAGAAGCGCGCGGACGGACGGGTGTACGAGATCAGCTTCACGGGCGCCGACGACCAGGGCGGAAGCTGTAGCGGCAAGGTGCATGTCGGTGTGCCGTTCGTCCCCTGGAAGGCTCCTATCGACTCGGGGCAGAAGTACAACTCGCTGGCGCCCGCCCCGAACAGGGCTCCGGACTGCTCTGACGTGAGGGCGGACAAGAGGCTCCTCTGGCCGCCGAATCACCAACTCGTGACCGTCTCGCTCTTCGGCCTCAGGGATCCCGACGGTGATCCGACGACGCTCACGATCACGGGCGTCACCCAGGACGAGCCGTTGAGCGGCTTAGGAGCCGGCGACCAGTCGCCCGACGCCGCCACGAGCAACTCGCCGAATCGTGTCCAGATCCGGGCCGAGCGCAACCCGTCGGGCAACGGGCGCGTGTACGCGATCAAGTTCACCGGCACCGACAACCAGGGCGCGAGCTGTACCGGCACGGAAAGAGTCGGCGTGCAGGTCGTCCCGTGGCTGCTCCCATTCGACTCTGGGCAGAAGTACAACTCCTTCGGACCGTAGGCGAGAGTCCGCGGCGCTCGCGGGCGCGCTTCCGCGCTCGCGTACAGTTCGACCATGAGCTTCGCGTCCATCGACGAGCTCGAGCTCGGCCTCGGACAGGCGAGCTATCTGCCGGACCGCGGCCTAGCGACTGCCCTTTACCTGTCGCTCACGCTCGAGAAGCCGCTGCTGCTCGAGGGTGAGGCGGGCGTGGGGAAGACCGAGGCGGCGAAGGCGCTGTCGCGCATCCTCGGCGCGCGACTGATCCGGCTCCAGTGCTACGAGGGCCTCGACGTCGCGCACGCCGTCTACGAGTGGAACTACTCCCGGCAGCTGCTCCACATCCGCGCGGCGCAGGAAGGCACGGTGTCCGAGCAGGAGCTGTTCGGGCCGGAGTTCCTGATCCGGCGGCCGCTGCTCGAGGCGATCGAGTCGACGGACAAGGTCGTCCTCCTGATCGACGAGATCGACCGTGCGGACGAGGAGTTCGAGGCGTTCCTGCTCGAGGTGCTCTCGGACTTCCAGATCACGATCCCGGAGATCGGGACCGTCAGCGCGGAGGGCCACAAGCCGGCGGTCGTGCTCACGTCGAACCGGACGCGTGAGCTCCACGACGCGCTCAAGCGGCGCTGCCTCTACCACTGGATCGGCCACCCCGGGCTCGAGCGCGAGGTGGCGATCGTCAAGCTGCGGGTTCCGGGTGTCCCCGACCGGCTCGCGGCGCAGGCGGCGGCGTTCGTCCAGGGCCTGCGAGCGCTCGACCTCGCGAAGCCGCCCGGTGTGGCGGAGACGATCGATTGGGCGAACGCGCTGACGGCCCTCGGCCGCCAGGAGCTCGATGCCGAGGTCGTCGAGCAGACGCTCGGCTCGGTGCTGAAGTACCACGAGGACGTGCTCGCGATCCGCGACGAGACCCTCCAGGGGCTCGTCGAGGAGGCGCGGGCGGCGGCAGAGGCCTAGGCGGCGCCTGTGGCGGACGCGGTCGCGACGCACGTCGTCACGTTCGGCCGCGTGCTGCGCGAGGCGGGCCTCGAGGTCGGCCCGGGCCGGCTCGTCGACGCGCTGACGGGCCTCGACCGCGTCGATCTCACCCGGCAGGACGACGTCTACTGGACGCTGCGGCAGACGCTCGTCTCGCGTCACGACGACCTCGAGGCGTTCGACCTTGCGTTCCGCGCCTGGTTCCTCCGCGCGCCGACCGCGCCCGTCTTCCGGCACGAGACCGAGGCGCAGTCACTGCGGCTGCTCCGACGCACCTCCGATCCGAAGGCCGGCGAGGAGGGCGCGGACGGAAGTGGAGAGACGACGATCGGCTACAGCGCCGAGGAGCTCCTCCGTCAGCGTGACTTCGCCGACCTCACGCGCGCCGAGTTCGACGACGTCGGGCGGCTCGTTGCGCAGATTGCGGCGGGACGGCCCAGGCGGCGCTCCCGGCGGCTGCGACCGCACCACCGCGGGCGGGACCTCGACATGCGCCGGCTCGTGCGCGCTTCTCTCGGCACCGGCGGCGAGACGATCGAGCGGACGTTCCGCAGTCGCGTCGAGGTGCCGCGCAAGCTCGTCGTGCTTTGCGACGTCTCCGGCTCGATGGAGGCGTACTCGCGCGCGCTCGTGCTCTTTCTCCACGCGCTGATGAGGACCGGGCGCGGCGTCGAGGCCTTCGCTTTCGGCACGCGGCTCACACGCCTGACGCCCGATCTCGAGGGCTGCGACCCTGAGACCGCGCTGCGCAATGCCGCCGCCCGCGTCAGCGACTGGTCGGGCGGCACCCGGATCGGCGCGTCCCTCAAGAGCTTCAACGACGAGTGGGGGCGGCGTGCGTTGACGCGCGGCGCGGTGGTCGTGATCGCATCCGACGGCTGGGAGCGCGAGGAGGCGTCGGTCGTCGGGCACGAGATGGCGCGGCTCGCGCGCCAGGCGTATGCGGTCGTCTGGGTCAACCCGCTCAAGGGGCACCCGGACTACCAGCCGCTCGCCGGCGGGATGCGCGCGGCGCTGCCCTACGTCGACCGGTTCCTCTCAGGGCACAATCTGTCGAGCCTCGAAGAGCTCGCTGACGTTCTCACCGGCATCGAAAGGAGGCATGCGGCGTGAAGGAGATCCTGGACGACGTCGAGCGCTGGCGCTCGGAGGGCAAGAAGGTGGCGATCGCGACGGTCGTGGCGACCCGCCGCTCGGCGCCGCGTCCCGTCGGCGCGAAGCTCGCGATCTCGGACGCGGGCGAGCTGTGCGGCTCCGTGTCCGGCGGGTGCGTCGAGTCAGACGTCTACGAGAACGCCCGCGAGGTGCTCGAGACCGGCAAGCCCAAGCTTCTCTCGTACGGCATCGGCGACGAGGAGGCGTGGGAGGTAGGCCTGCCGTGCGGCGGCGAGATCGACGTGTTCGTCGAGCCGCTCGAGTGAGCGTCACAGAGCGCCTGCTCGAGGTCGTGGACGGCGAGGAGCGCGCCGTTCTCTTCACCGTCATCGAAGGTGAGCCGCTCGGTGCGCACGCGCTCGTGTTGGAGGGCGGGCGAGCGGGTCGGAGACGGCGTACCGGAAGAGGCCGTCGCACAGGCGGACCAGCTGATCCGGGAGCACCGCAACCGCATCCTCGAGCTCGAAGGGGCGAGGATCTTCGCCGAGATCTACGGTCCCCCGCCGCGCCTCCTCGTCTACGGCGCCGTCGACACGGCCGAGGCGATGTGCAAGGCGGCAAAGCTCCTCGGCTGGCGGGCGATCGTCGCCGACGCGCGCCAGAAGTTCGCGACGAAGGAGCGGATCCCGAGCGCCGACGAGATCATCGTCGAGTGGCCGGAGGAGGCGCTCGCGCAGGTGGCCCCCGATCACGCCACGGCGATCGTCGTCCTGACGCACGACGACAAGTTCGATGTCCCGGCGCTGAAGGCCGCGCTCGAGACCGAGGCGTTCTACATCGGCGCGCTCGGCTCGCGCCGGAACCAGGAGCGCCGCCGCGAGCGCCTGCTCGAGGCAGGCGTCGACGAGGACTCGCTCGAGCGCATCAACGGGCCGTGCGGCCTCGACATCGGCGCCGAGACGCAGCCCGAAACGGCACTGTCGATCCTGGCCGAGGCGCTTGCCATCCGCATGGGCCGCGACGGCGGCAAATTGAAGGAGTCCAAGAAGCGCATCCACGTCGAGGAGGTCCCCTCGTGACGAATCGGGTAGAGAAGACAGACGAGCAGTGGAAGGCAGAGCTCGACGAAGACCGCTACGCCGTGCTCCGATGTGGAGCGACGGAGGCGCCGTGGTCCGGCGAGCTGAACGTTGTCCACGAGGACGGGATGTTCCGCTGCGGCGCGTGTGGCGCGGCGCTCTTCTCCTCCGATACGAAGTTCGACTCCGGATCGGGGTGGCCGAGCTTCTTCGCGCCGCTCTCCGAGGAGACGGTTGAGCTCGAGGACGACACGAGCCACGGCATGCGCCGGACGGAGGTGCGCTGCGCCGCGTGCGACTCGCACCTCGGCCACCTGTTCCCCGACGGCCCCGAGCCGACCGGGCTCAGGTACTGCATCAACTCGCTCGCGCTCGACTTCGAGCCGCAGGACGGCTAGCGGCCGAACGATCTATTCGATTGGGATCTCGAAGCGAGCGATGATGCCGGGGTCGCCGTCCTCGGGCACCGGACGTTCGGGATGCCGGGTCGCCACCCAGGCGACTCCCCGCTCCGGGTAAGCGACAACATCCGGAAATCGCTTTGAGGAGACGGCGAGCAGCCGAGCCGGCTCGTCGGTCGGGTTCGAGAAGTCGTGCAGCCCGTCCGGGCCTTCGGGAAGTACACGACATCTCCGGGCGAAAGCTGCTCCTCGCCCTCCCGAGTGCGCACGGTCGGTGTACCGGAGAGGACGAAGAACATCTCCTCCACGCCGTAGTGCATGTGCAACGGGCCTCCTGGCGAGCCTGGCAGAAGCTCGCGCAGTGAGGCGCCGAGGATGTCCGCTCCAAACGCGTGTCCGAACCAACGGTTGCGCGTCCGATCGTCGTCGTCCACCTCATCCCAAGGCTCGTCGGCCAGGAAGTTCAAGCGGTGCATGGCTCCTCCGTCTCAAATCGTCGCCGGTACACGGACATTAGTTCCGCCGGCCACACCTGGCTTCGCTGCTCTGTCACGCCCTCCAGATGCGCGGGATCGGGAGGAGCACCTGGAAGGTCGCGCCGCCGTCTGAGTCCTTGAGTCGCAGGTCGCCGCGGTGCCTCGCGACGATGCGCTTCGCGATGTCGAGGCCGAGCCCCGTTCCCTCGCCTGGCTCCTTCGTTGTGAAGAAGGCGTCGAAGACGCGATCGCGCACGTCCGCGGGCACGCCGGGCCCGTCGTCCTCTAGCTCGACGCAGAAGTAGTCGCCGGACCGCCGGGTGCGGACCGTCACGGTACCGCCGTCCCCGCTCGCCGAGATCGCGTTGTCGATCAGGTTCGTCCACACCTGGTTGAGCTCGGCCGCGTGAACCTGCACACGGGGCAGGGTCCGGTCGTAGTCCCGGACGATGGTCGTGCCACGTTCGGAGAGCTTGTGGCCGAGGACGGCAAGCGTGCTCTCGAGGCCGTCGTGGATGTCGATCTCCTGGAGCGGCGCCTGGTCGAGGTACGAGTACTCGCGCACGGCCTGGATCAGCTGCGTGATGCGAGACGTCGCATCCTCGAGCTCACGCGTGATGCGCGCCGAGGTGACACGGGACGTCACCCAGGCCAGGACGTCGGCGGGCTCGAGAGGCGCGACGTCCGCAAGCACCCGGTCGGCCCAACTCTCGTCCAGCCCGGCGTCGACGAGAACTGCCGCTACGCCGTGGCCGTCCTTCACGCCGTGTGTCCCGAGCCATTCAGTGATCGCCGTCTCACGATCTGCACGATCGAGCGCATCGACGGGCTGCGCGCTCGCGGACACCCGGAGAGCGTCGGCCGTGAACGCACAGAGGCGCCCCATCGCCTCTGGCCCGAGGCCCTTCGCCGCGAGCGTCGAGAGCGCTGTCTGAGCCGTCTCGTCCGCGGTGCGCAACTCCGCGGCCGCGCGCTGCGCGGCGGCGGCTGGGTTGTTGAGCTCGTGCGCGAGCCCGGCAGCAAGAGAGCCCAGCGCGAGCAGCTTCTCGCGGTCTCGCTCGATCGCGGTCATGTCCGAGATCACCGGAACGAAGACGCTCATCACCGTCGTGAACACGGTCGGCTCGGCGACGAGCAGCTGCCGGAACGCATCTGGCTCGACGAGGAACAGCCTGCTCGGCGCCGCCGCGCGAGTCGAGCCGCGGTAAGGCTCGCCAGTGACCAGCGAGATCGCGCCGAGGAACCCGCCCGGGGAGTGATGGAGAAGTGGCAGCTCGTCGCCGCCGACGCTGACGGTCGTCTCGAGCTCTCCGTCGAGCAGGAGCGACCACCACTCAGCCTGCTCATTCGAATGGAATAGGTACTCCCCGACCGCGAGCCGGCGTTCGCTGCCGTGCGCCTCGAGGTCGGCGAGGCGTTCGTCCGGGAGGTCTCGGAGCAGGTCGATCCGGCGAAGCTCGCCGGGGTCCATCGCGCTAGACGTCCTTCAGGTACTGGTGGATCAGGAGCACGGCCATCGATCCCTCGCCGACGGCCGAGGCGACGCGCTTGATCGACTGGTCGCGGACGTCACCGGCCGCGAACACGCCTGGCAGGTTCGTCTCGAGGGGAAACGGATGTCGGTCCAGCGACCAGTGTGCGCAGCCCGACGGCACCTCGAGCACCTGTGAGCCCGTGAGCACGAATCCGCGCTCGGAGCGGGCGATCGAGTCTCCGATCCATTCCGTGTGCGGCTCGGCGCCGACGAAGACGAAGACCGCTGTTGCCGGGATCCGCGACTGGACGCCAGCCTCGTCGATCGTGATCTCCTCGAGGCTCTCCTCGCCGTGAGCCTCGACGACGTTCGCGTTCAGGCGAACGGTGATGTCGGACGACTCCTCGATTCGCTCGACGAGGTACTGCGACATCGACTTCGCGAGGCTGTCGCCGCGGTAGAGGATCGTCACCTTCGTTGCCTGCGAGAGGTGGAGCGCTGCCTGGCCCGCGGAGTTCGCTCCGCCGACGACGAACGCCTCCTTCCCGTCGAGCAGCGCGGCGTCGCCGGTGGACGCCGTGCCGTACCAGATCCCGCGGCCCGTCAGGATGTCCGCGCCCTTTGCCTCGAGCCGCCGGTACGAGACGCCGGTGGCGAGCAGCACCGTGTGCGACGCGACGTCGGAGCCGTCGGAGAGCCGCACGATGCGCGTCGTCCCGCTCCAGTCGAGGCCGACGGCGCCGCGCGCCGTCAGCAGCTCGGCGCCGAAGCGGCGTGCCTGTGTCGTCGCCCTGTGCGCGAGGTCGGCGCCCGAGAGCCCGGCGGGGAAACCCAGGTAGTTCTCGATCCGCGAGCTCTGTCCGGCCTGGCCGCCGGCCGACTCCCGCTCGACGACGATCGTCCGCAGGCCTTCCGACGCGCCGTAGACGGCCGCCGCGAGGCCGGCGGGGCCTCCGCCGACGACGACGAGGTCGTAGAACGCGAGATCGGCCCGGGTCTGGAGGCCGACGCGCTCGGCGACCGCCGCCGGGTCGGGCCCGACGAGCGGGTCGCCGTCCGGGAAGAGCACGACGGGAAGCTTTGGGCCAGTGATGGAAGCGGCCTCGAGCAGGCGCGCCGCCTCGTCCGTCTCCACCTCGAGCCAGCGATACGGCACCTGGCTGTGGGCGAGCAGGTCGCGGACGCGCTGGGAGTCCTCCGACCAGCGGTGGCCGACGATCGTCACGCGCTCGTTGTCGGCGGCGGGCCGCCGGGCGCCCTCCGTCGCTCGCCAGTCGGCGAGCAGATCGTCGAGCACGGGATAGAGCCGCTCCTCCGGAGGATGCCACGGCTTCATCAGGTAGTGGTCGACGCGGATCTCGTTGATCGCGCGGATCGCCACCTCCGTGTCCGCGTACGCCGTCAGCAGCACGCGGCGCGCGCCCGGCGCGATGTCGGCGCCTTTCGCGAGCAGCTCGATGCCCGTCATCTGCGGCATGCGCTGGTCGGACAGGAGCAGCGCGACGGCATCACCACGCTCCGACAGCCGTTCGAGCAGATCTAGCGCGCCGGGACCGGACTCGGCCGTGAGCACGGTGAACCCCTGCGCGTAGCGCGCACGAAGGTCTCGCTCGACGGCGCGCACGACGTCGCGGTCGTCGTCGACGGCGAGGAGCACCGGCTTGCGGTCGGCCATCGGCTCTCCAACTCTAAAGCTGTTAGGTTCGCGCTCGCATTCCTTCACCATCGAAAGGAGCCGGCGTGGCCGTAGACGTCAAGTCCGAGAAGCTGACCGAGCTCGTCGATCCGAACGTCGAGATCGAGCAGCTCGGCACCGGCTTCACGTTCACGGAGGGGCCGATCTGGCACCCGACCGAGCACCATCTTCTCTTCTCAGACATGCCCGGCGACGTGCGCCGCAAGTGGAGCGCGGATGGCGGTGTCGTCGAGATGAAGAACTTCTCGAACAAGGGCAACGGGATGACCTACGACGCCGACCTCAACCTGCTCGTCTGCGAGCACGTAACGAGCTGCGTCGTCCGCGAGAGCCCCGACGGGTCGCGCGAGATGATCGCCCAGGAGTTCGAGGGCGACGAGCTCAACTCGCCCGAACGACGTAATCGTCGACTCGAGCGGCGCGATCTACTTCACCGATCCCTGGTACGGGCGCATGCCCGGCTTCGGGCACCCGCGCCAGCGTCGGCTCGGCTTTCAGGGCGTCTACCGGATTCCGCCGGGTGGCGGCGATCTCGAGCTGGTCGTCGGGCGCGACGAGTTCGAGATGCCGAACGGTCTCTGCTTCTCGCCGGACGAGTCGCTGCTCTACATCAACGACACCCCGGGCGCGTTCATCAACGTCTACGACGTGAACGCCGATGGGACGCTCGCGAACGGGCGCCGCTTCGCAGAGGGGATCGGCACGGGCGACCTCGAGGCGGGTGGGCTCGTCGACGGCATGAAATGCGACGAGCAGGGAAACATCTGGGTGACGGGGCCGGACGGTGTGTGGGTGTTCGGTTCGGACGGAGAGCACCTCGGCGTGGTCGAGATCCCAGAGAGCGTCGGCAACCTCTCCTGGGGCGGGCCCGACTGGCACACGCTCTTCGTGCCGGCGTCCTCGTCTCTCTACGCGGTCAAGACGAAGGTCGGGCCGCGCCGCGAGCCCTACATGCGCTAAGGAGGAGAGAAATGGCTGAAGAAGCCTTGAGCCTGGATGCCGGCCGCTGCGCGCTCATCGTCCAGGACCTGCAGAACGACGTGATCACGGAGGGCGGAGCGTTCGCCGAGTCGGGATCGCCCGAGCACGCGAAGTCTCAGAACGTCGTCGAGAACGTCAAGGCGTTGGCCGAGACCTGCCGCGCGAACGGCGTCCCGGTGATCCACGTCCACTACATCGTCGAGGAGGGCGCTCCTGGGCTGAAGCTGAACGCGCCGCTGTTCGAAGGGCTCAAGGACTCGGGCGCGCTCGTGCGCGGCTCCTGGGGCGCAGCTGCCGCCGACGGGCTCGAGCCGCAGGACGGCGACCACGTGGTCGAGAAGATGCGGATGAGCGCGTGGCACGACACGACCCTCGAGTCGCTGCTCGAGGAGCTCGGCCGCGACACGGTCATCGTCACCGGCGCCTGGACGAACATGTCGATCGAGCACACGTCTCGTACGGGCGCCGACAAGGGCTACTTCATGGTCGTGCCCGAGGACGGCTGCTCGACGATGAACGCCGACTGGCACGACGCGTCGATCAACTTCGCGCTGCAGAACGTCGCGACGGTGACGGACTGCGCCTCCGTCACGCGGGCCCTCGGTTAGCCGATGCGTACGCGAGCGGCTGTCTTTCACGAGGCAGGGCAGCCGCTCGAGGTCACGGAGATCGAGCTCGACGAGCCGCGCGCCGGCGAGGTGCTCGTCCGCATGGCCACGGTCGGCATCTGCGGCACCGATCTCCATGTGATCAAGGACGAGTGGCAGCGCCCGCGGCCGATGGTGCTGGGGCACGAGGGCGCCGGGATCGTCGAGGCGGTCGGCGACGGCGTCGAGAGCGTCGCCGAGGGCGACGCCGTCGTGCTCTCGTGGGCGCCATCGTGCGGGGTCTGCCCCGACTGTCGACGTGGCCGTCCCGCCGCCTGTCTCCCGCTCCAACACGCGATCGGCGGCGGCACGCTGATCGACGGCACGACGGGGATGACGCTCGGCGGGGAGACGCTCTATCGCGGGACGGCGACCGGCGCCCTCGCTGAGCGGCTCGTCGTCTCCGAGCGTGTCGCCCTCCCGCTCGGCGATGCGGCTCCCCTCGACCAAGCAGCGCTGCTCGGCTGCGCAGCGTTGACGGGCGTCGGCGCAGTCCTTTTCGCAGCGGGCGTCGAGGAGGGCTCGACGGTGCTCGTGATCGGGGCAGGCGGCGTCGGCCAGTTCGTCGTCCAGGGCGCGAGGATCGCAGGAGCATCCGAGATCGTCTGCTGCGATCCCGTCTCGGAGCGGCTCGAGCTCGCGGAGCGGCTCGGCGCGACGCGAGTCGTCCACCCCGACGAGCTCTCGGAACGGGCGAAGGAGCACTTCGCGGAGGGCTTCGACTACGCGTTCGACGCCGTCGGCGACCCGGAGACGACCAAGGCGGCATTCCGCTGGACTCGAAACGGCGGGCTCTGCGTGATCGTCGGACTGCCCGCTGCTGGCGCGCGTCTCGACCTCGACCCGACCGAGTTCATCCGCCGCGAGAAGCGGCTGACGGGGACGATCTACGGCTCCGAGGATCCGGCGATCGCGCTACCGATCCTGCTCGACCACGTCGGTGCCGGACGCCTCGACCTCGCGTCGCAGGTCGGCCCGTCCTTCTCGCTCGACGACGTCAACGACGCCATCGCCGCGGCGCTCGGCGGTGTCGCCGGTCGCGTGCTCGTGCAGCTCTGACATGACGATCTCGCCCTGTTCGAAACCGTCAGGGGACAGTCACTGCGACTGTCCCCCGACCTAGGCGGCCAATGCCGATCGAGCAGGTCTGGAGCGGCCGCGTGCAGTGGGTCGACACGGACGCCGGCGGACGGATCCACTTCACCGCTGCATTCCGGTGGGCGGAGGCGGCGGAGACGGCGCTCATGCGCCGGATCGGCTTGCTCGAGGGTTGGGGCGACTATCCGCGCAAGCACGTCGAGGCGCAGTTCCATCGCGTGCTCCGCTTCGAGGACGAGTTCGACGTGCGCCTGCGTGTCGAGTCGGTTCGGCCGTACCTCGATCACGTACGCCTGGACGATCGAGAAGGCTGGGGAGGCGGCGATCGAAGGCCGCCACACGGTCGTCCACGTCGATGCGGAGGGCACGCCGGACCCGGTGCCGGACGCGATCCGCGCGGCGCTCTCGACCTAGCGTTCGCTCTCCCAGCGCTCCCGGTAGTCCTCGCGGACGGGCTGGAAGACGTCCAGGACGAGCGCGCCGTCGGGCCCGCAGTAGGCGGAGTGCTCGACTCCACCGGGGATCACGTATCCCTCCATCGGGCCGAGCTCGTGCGGGTCGCCGTCGATCACGAGCGCCTGCATGCCGCGCAGCACGAGGCCCGCCTGCTCGTGCGGATGGCTGTGGAGCGGCACGGTGGCGCCGGGCTCGAACTCGATCACGTTCAGCATCACGCCCTCGCCGAAGAGGGGCCGTCCGGAGACGCCGGCGGCCAGTTCGAAGGCCCGGACGTCGTCGAAGTGGACGAAGCGCGCGCTGCTCATGGCGCGATTATCGACGACGTCACGCAGCTTCGACGACAGCCCTGATCGCATCCGCGAAGTTGGCGAGGTCGCCGAACTGCGAGATGCCGGCAGCCTCCTCGTCGGAGACCGGCCCGACGACGACGCGCGACACCGAGAGCGTCGTTTGCTCGCCTTCCTCGGTGAGCGCGTAGCGCGTGTCCATCGTCGTCCCGGGCATCAGCCACGTTCGGAGCGCGCAGCCGTGAGGCGGGTCGAAGGCCGTGACCCAGCCGTACAGATGTCCGGCGCCGTCGCCCCAGTCCTCGTACAGGGCGCCGCCGACGCGCGGCTCGAACACGACGGCCTTCGTCCTGTCGCCGCCGTACGTGTGCGGGAACCACTCGAGCGTTCTCTGCGTGAGGACGTCGAAGAGGGCGGCGGGGTCGGTTCGGAAGCTGAGCTCGCTCTCGATCCGGAGCGTGCGGGGCTGGTCGTTCGTCATCGTGTCTCCTTGGCTGTCGACGACGCGCTCGAGGGCGAGCAGTTCGGCCGCCGAGGATCCGGCGATCCGGTGAACCCAGCGCTCGTAGACGCGTCGGAGGGGAACAGGGTTGAGGTGGTTGAACCGCTCACGGCCGCGCCTGCGTGCGACCACGAGCCCGGCGTCCGTGAGCACGCCGAGGTGCTGCATGACGGCGTAGCGGCTATGGCTCGGCACGGCGGCCGAGAGCTGGCCGGTCGTGCGCGGTCCCTCCCGCAAGGCGTCGAGCAGCTGCCGTCTGACTGGATTCGCGAGTGCACGCCAGAGGTTGTCGTCCCCGGTCATATGTGATGTTTTTATCACATATAGTTGAAACGCACAAGGCCGTAGGCTTCAGCCGTGATCCTCGAGCAGCGCGACTACCACGTGACGACCGGCAAGCTCCCGGAGCTCGTCCGCCTCTACGAGACGGAAGGCATCGAGATCCAGGAGCGCTACCTCGGCGGCTTCGTCGGTGCGTACACGACGGACATAGGCGCTCTCTCGACGTACACGTCGATGTGGCGCTACGACTCGTACGCCGAGCGGGAAGAGCGGCGCGCGCTGCTGCAGGCAGACGAGACGTGGAAGGCGTTCCTCGGGAAGATCCAGCCGCTGATCCACACGCAGGTCAACCGCATCCTCGTGCCGACGTCGTTCTCGCCGCTGAAGTAATGGGCACGCTCGACGGCAAGGTCGCGATCGTCACGGGCGGCGCGCAGGGGATCGGGCTCGCGATCGCGGACGCCCTCTCGGCGGAGGGCGCGGAGGTCGTGATCGCGGACCTCAATCCGCCGGACGGAGGCATTCGCGCGGACGTCTCGTCCGAGGAGGACGTCGCCCGCATGGTCGACGAGACGGTCGCTCGCCACGGCCGGATCGACGTCCTCGTCAACAACGCCGGCCTCTACGCGTCGCTCGCGATGCGACCGTTCGAGGAGATCCCCCTCGAGGAGTGGCGGCAGGTGATGGACGTCAACGTCGCGTCGATGTTCCTCACGTGCCGCGCGGTTGTGCCGGTGATGCGCGAGCACGGGGGCGGCAAGATCGTCAACATCTCGTCCGGGACGCCATTTCGTGGCGTGCCGTTCCTCCTCCACTACGTGACGAGCAAGGGCGCGATCGTCGCGCTCACGCGAGCGCTCGCAAAGGAGCTCGGGAAGGACGGGATCCACGTGAACTGCGTCGCGCCCGGTTTCACCATGTCCGACGGGGTGAAGGCGAACCCCGAGGTCGTCGAGAAGCTCCGCGACGCGTCCGTGGCAGCGCGGACGCTCCAGCGCGACCAGGTGCCGGAGGACGTCGCCGGCGCCGTCGTCTTTCTCTGCACCCCAGCGGCCGACTTCATCACGGGCCAAACGATGGTCATCGACGGCGGGCAATATTTCCACTGAAATGGTGCGCGAGCTCCCGACCGGTGTCGTCACGTTCCTCTTCACCGACGTCGAGGGCTCGACGAAGCTCCTGCACGAGCTCGGCGACGACTACGCAGCCGCGCTCCACGAGCATCGCCGGTTGGTGCGGGACGCCTTCGGTGCACATGACGGCGTCGAGGTAGACACGCAAGGCGACGCGTTCTTCGTCGCGTTCGCGCGTGCGTCGGACGCGGTGGCCGCGGCTGGTGCCGCACAACGGGCTCTTGCTGAGGGACTGATCCGCGTTCGCATGGGGCTGCACAGCGGAGAGCCCCAGCTCACGGACGAGGGATATGTCGGCCTCGACGTTCACAAAGGCGCCCGCATCGCCGCCGTTGGCCACGGCGGGCAGGTGCTGCTCTCCGAGGCGACCCACGCCCTCGTCGACGCGCCCGTACGCGATCTCGGCGCGCATCGCCTCAAGGATCTCACGGCGCCGGAGCGGATCTACCAGCTCGAGATCGAAGGGCTTCCTGCGGAGTTCCCGCTGCTGAAGACCCTCGACGCAGGCATCACGAACCTCCCGTCCCCACGAACGTCGTTCGTCGGACGCGGCGACGAACTGGCGGAGATCGACCGCCGTCTGGAGGATCCCGATTGCCATCTCCTGACGCTCGTCGGCCCCGGAGGCGTCGGAAAGACACGGCTCGCGCTCGAGGCGGCCGCACGCCGGATCGACCTTTACGCGCACGGCGTGCACTTCGTCCCGCTCGCGTCGGTTGCGGCACCCGACTTCCTGGCGGCCGCGGTGGCCGACGCGCTCCAGTTTCCGATCGACGCCGCGCACAGCGGGTTCTCGGCGCAGGAGCAGCTCGTGGACTACCTGAGCGAACGCTCCACGCTGCTCGTGCTCGACAACTTCGAGCACCTGGTGGACGGTGCCGACCTCGTCGCGCGCGTGATCGAGAAGGCGCCGGACGTAGAGATCCTCACGACGTCGCGCGAGCGGTTGAACGTCCAGAGCGAGTGGGTGCTCGACGTTGGAGGGTTAGCCGTCTCTACCAACGGCAATGGCGCAGACACCGACGGGGCTGTGCGCCTGTTCGTCGAGCGCGCACGACAGGTCGATCCCGCGTTCGAGCTGGGCGACGAGGAGCGCGAGCACGTGGCTCGCGTCTGTCGGCTCGTCGATGGCATGCCGCTCGGAATCGAGCTGGCGGCGGCGTGGGCCTCCGTGCTCCCGTGCGGCGAGATCGCTGACGAGATCGAGGCGACGATCGGATTCCTCGAGACGTCGATGCGGGACGTACCCGAACGGCACCGGAGCCTCCGCGCCGCTTTCGACCACTCGTGGCGCCTCCTGACCGATCCGCAGCAGCGCTGCTTCCGCCAGCTCTCCGTGTTCCGTGGTGCATTCACGCGGGAGGCTGCGGCCGAGGTGGCGGGCGCGGATCTCGGCATCCTCTCCGACCTCGTCTCCAAATCGCTCGTGCGGAGGCTCGAGCTCGGTCGGTACGAGCTCCACGAGCTCCTACGGCAGTACGCGGCGGAGCGACTTGCTGAAGACCCTGGAGCGTCGACGGATCTCGCGGAGCGCCATGCCCGGTACTACACGACCAGGCTCCTCGCGCGGCAGGCGGCGTTCTTCAGCCCCCGTATGAGCGAGGCCCGCGACGAGCTGCGCAGCGACATCCCGAACCTCCGCGCTGCGGCCGAGTGGGCGGTGACCCAGTGGGGCGACGACGAGGCGCGGGGCGCACTCTGGGCGCTGACGGATTTCTTCAACGTGCACAGCTGGCCCGAGGGCCTCGAGACGTTCGAGCACCTCGTCCAGTCGCTCGGCCATTCACCGGCAGTGACGCTCGATACGGCCAGCGCGCCGGGGGTGTTGCTCAGTGCGCTCGTCGGACAAGTCGGTTTCGCGGCCGCCATCGGTGGCGCGCGGCCGCGGGATGAGCTGGCGCTCTCGATCGTCGCCGAGCTTCGCACGCGCATGCTGACGCGAGAGCTCGGAGCGTGCCTCCTCGCCGTGGGGACGACTGCCTGCTATCTCGACGAGTACCCGGCGGCGGCGGCGTTCCTCGAGGAGGGTGCCGGCGTCTCGCATGCAGCCGGCGATCGCTGGTCCGAGTGCGCCTCGCTGTCGTGGCTCGGGTTCGTTCGGCTCTTGCAGGACGACCTCGAAGCGGCGCGGACGGCGTTCGAGACGTGCCACGAGACCGCACAACAGGGGGGCCAGCCGCTGATGCTCGCGTTCGCGCTGAGCAAGCTCGGGCTCCTCGAGGACGCGAAGGGCGACTACGAGGAGGCAACGAGACTCCACCTCGAGGCCAACGGGTGCTTCGATGCCGTTGGCGACCGGGGAGGAGCCGGCTATGCACTGAGTCGGGCCAGTGTGAGCTCGTACTGCATGGGCGAGTACGAGGACGCTCTCCGTCTTGGTCGCTCCGGCTATGACGCGTTCGCCGATGTCAATCACCGCTGGGGCATGATCGGCGCCGCGAGTCGTGTGGGGTTCGCGCTCGTCGCGCTCGGAGACTTCGGCAGTGCCCGGGAGCGCTTTCAGTGGGCGCTCGCACCAGGCGCAGGCGACCGAGACGACATCGCTCACCCTTCTCAGTCTGAGCGGCGTCGGCGTGCTGCTCGCACGGGAGGGAGAGCACCGTCGCGCGGCAGAGCTGCTCACGTTCGTGCTCAGCTATCCGGGCTTTCCGCCGTACTACTTCATCACCGCCAAGCCGGAGCTCGAGCGACTCGAGGCCGAGCTGTCGCCGGAAGAGCTCGCCGCGGCCCGCGAGGCGGCGGAGGCCGCGGATCTCGAATCGGTCGTTGCCGCGGCCGAGCACGTCCTCGGTGGCGCGTTGTCCGGGCGTCCCTCGTAGCACGCTAGGCTCGCGAGGGCGTGATCCTCGCATTGTCCGAGCACCCGGAAGGCGTCGAGACGGAACCGGGCAACCGGGTCGTCTACAACGTCGCGCGTGACGAGGCGCACGCGGGTGCTGCTCGCGTCGATGGGCCTGCGATCGTCTGGGAGCTCGTCGACGATCCGGGCCCGGGCGAGTGGATCCTCCGCTGCGACCGCGTCGACTTCCCGCCCGGTGGCGTCGCGTACCGCCATGTCCACCCAGGGCCCGGCATCCGCCGGATCCTCTTCGGCCAGCTGACGATCGACTCGCCCGACGGGGTGGAGACGTACCGAGAGGGCGAGTGGTGGCACGAAGGCGCCGACGATCCCGTGCTCGCGACGGCGTCGGCAACGGAAGAAACCGCGTTCGTGCGCGTGATGGTGCTGCCCGCCGAGTGGGCGGGCAAGCGGACGATCCGCTATCTCGACCCGGCCGACGAGGAGAAGCCGAAGCTCCAGCGCGCGACGATCTTCCTCGAAGCACCAGTCGAGAGATGAGCCGCTCCGGCGGGAAGGCGCTCGTCGACCAGCTCGAGCTGCACGGCGTCGAGCTTGCGTTCTGCGTCCCGGGGAGAGCTACCTCCCGATCCTCGACTCGCTCCACGACTCGCCGATTCGCCTGATCACCTGCCGGCACGAGGCGGCCGCGGCGAACATGGCGGAGGCGTACGGCAAGCTGACGGGGCGGCCGGGCATCTGCTTCGTCACGCGCGGACCGGGCTCGACGCACGCGGCGACCGGCCTGCACACGGCCGATCAGGACTCGACGCCGATGATCCTCTTCGTCGGCCAGGTGCCGCGCGCGCATCTCGGTCGCGAGGCGTTCCAGGAGCTCGACTACCCGGCCGTCTTCGGCTCGATGACGAAGTGGTCGGCCCAGGTGGAAGACGCCGACCGGATCCCCGAGCACGTGTCACGCGCGTTCTCGTCCGCACTCTCGGGGCGCCCTGGGCCGGTCCTGCTCGCGTTGCCCGAAGACGTGCTGTTCGACGAGACGGATGCCGTGGACGCAGCGGTCGCTGAGGTGCCGCGGGCAACACCGACGGACGAGCAGCTGCGCAGGCTCGGGGAGCTGCTCGGCGCCGCCGAGCGGCCGCTCGTGATCGTCGGCGAGGGCGGCTGGAGCGCGCAGGCGGGAGCGGCTGTGACCACCTTCTGCGAGGAGCATCGGGTTCCGGTCGTGACCTCGTTCCGCTGCCAGGACTACGTCGACAACCGTTCGGATAGCTACGCGGGGCCGCTGACGATCGGCATGGATCCTGCGCTCGCGCGACGGGTCGAGGACGCCGACCTCCTGCTCGCGGTCGGCGGAAGGCTCGGCGACGTGACGACGAGGGGCTACACGCTGCTCGACGTCCCGCGGCCGCGGCAGAAGCTCGTCCACGTCCACCCGGATCCGGGAGAGCTTGGCCGGTTGTACGAGACGGACCTGGCGATCCTCGGCGACCTAACCGAGCTCGCGACCGCGCTCGCGCGCGTGCTGCCGCGGGAGGACGCGCCGTGGCTCGAGTGGACACGGGACGCGCGCGCCGACTACCTCGCGAACCTCGAGCACCGCCGGCTCCCGGGCGAGCTCGACCTCGGCGACGTGATGGCCTTCCTGCGCGGCCGGCTCCCGGACGACGCGGTGCTGACGTGCGGGGCCGGCAACTTCACCGTCTGGGCGCACCGCTTCTACGAGTTCTCGGAGTACGGCACGCAGCTCGCGCCGCGCTCGGGCGCGATGGGCTACGGGCTGCCGGCCGCGCTCGCGGCCAAGTGCCTCGACCGGGAACGGATCGTCGTCTGCATCGCCGGCGACGGCGACTTCCTGATGGCGTCGTCGGAGCTCGCCACGGCAGTGCAGCATGATCTGCCCGTGGTCGTGCTCGTCGTCGACAACGGCATGTACGGGACGATCCGGATGCACCAGGAGAGCCTCTATCCGGGACGCGTCTCGGGTACCGACCTCGCGAACCCCGACTTCGCGGCGTACGCGCGCTCCTTCGGCTGCTTCGGCGAGTCGGTCGAGCGCACGGCCGACGTCGAGCCTGCGTTCGAGCGTGCGCTCGCCTCCGGGCTCCCGGCCGTCGTCTCGCTTCGCGTCGAGCAGGAGGCCATCAGCCCCCGCCGGACGATCTCCGAGCTGCGGGAGGGCGCCGGGTGAAGCGCGCAGGAGTACCGGGTCGAGGGCCTGTCCGAGCCGATCTCGCCACTACACCGATGCGGTGCGCGCGGGAGACCTGCTCTTCGTCTCGGGCATCGTGCCGGTCGACAGCGACGGAACGCTCGTTGGCGGAGAAGACGTCGTCGCCCAGGCAGAGGCCGTGTTCATGACGCTCGAGCGAGTGCTCGCCGAAGCCGGCGCGAGCGCGCGGGACGTCGTCAAGGTGACGGTCTTCCTGACGGACGTCGACGACCGTCCCTCGATCAACCCGGTGCGGCAGGCGTTCTTCGGCGACGCGCGACCGGCGTCGACGCTCGTCGAGGTCTCCCGGCTGGCGATCCCGGGGGCGAAGCTCGAGGTCGAGGCGGTGGCGGTGCTGCCGTGACCGTGTCCGGCCGAGAACGCCGTCATCACCTGGGTCGACGAGCCGGCGGAGACTCTGCCGGGCCGCTCGTCGGCCGCCGGCTGCTGCGTCAAGGACCTGATCGACACCGCCGGGATCCGGACGACGTACGGCTCGAAGATCTACGGCGAGCACGTCCCGAAGCGAACGGCGTCGTGCGTCGAGCGACTCGTCGCCGCTGGCGCGGTCGTGATCGGGAAGGCGCAACCTGCCGGAGTTCGCGTGGTCCGTGATCGGCCAGAACCCGTGGTACGGAACCGTCCCCAACCCGGCGCATCCCGGGGCGACGACGGGAGGCTCCTCGAGCGGGAATGCTGCCGCCCTCGCGGCCGGGCTCTGTGAGCTCGGGCTCGGCAGCGACACGGGCGGCTCGATCCGCCTGCCCTCAGCCTGCTGCGACGTCGTCGGCCTCAAGCCGCAGTGGGGCGCAATCGCCATCGACGGCGTCTTCCCGCTCTGCCCGACGCTCGACACGGTGGGGCCGATGGCGCGCACGGTGTCCGAGGTCGCAGACGCTGTGGACGGTGCTCACGGGCAAGCCGGTGCCGGAGCCGCGCCTCGACGGCCTGACCGTCGGCCTGCTGCGCCGAGCGCCGAGCGTGGGCGGCTACGAGCCGGAGCCGACGGATCTCGCCGAAGCCTGGGTCGCCGACCTCGAACGGCTGGGCGCGACCGTCGTCGAGGCGACGATCCCCGAGCCCGCCGCGAGCACGTGGGCGCTGTTCGAGCACGAGGCGATCGACCTCGCACGCCGCGACGTTCCCCTCGCGTGCTGACGACTACGGCCCCGTCGTCCGCGCGAAGCTCGAGAGCGCGCATCGCGTGCAACAGGCCGACGTCGAGAGCGCGTACGAGGCCGTGCGCGCCTGGCGGGCCTACGAGCCCCCGGTCGACCTCTACGTCTTGCCGTGCGTCTCGATCGAGCTCCCGCCGGAGGACGTCGACGAGCGCGAGATCCGGTTCGAGCTCTCGGCGTGCGTCCGCTGGGTCAACCTGATCGGCTGGGCGGGGCTCGCGATCGGCAACCTCCAGCTCGTCGCGCCGCGTGACGAGACGGTGCTCGCGGCCGGCCTCGCCTGGGAGCGCGGCTAGCGCCAGGCGGTTGAAGTCTCGCCCCGCGGGTCCTAGTATCCAGCGGGGTGGGAGCGCGCGTGTCAATCACGTGTCGATCCATGCGGACGACCTCGACGAGTCCGTGCGCTTCTACGAAGAGCTGTTCGGCATGACGCGATTGCCGACGCCGTCGTTCCAGGAGCCGGTCGCTCTGGCTCGCGCTGGGCGACCAGCAGCTCCATCTCTTCCAGCGCACCGATGTCGAGGCGGCGCCGCGCGCGCACCATCTCGGCATCGACGTCGACGACTTCGAGGCCGTCTACCGCGCGGCGAAGGAGCGCGGGCTGCTCGACACGGAGACGTGGCACTCGCCCGGTCCGCTACCACCCGGCCGGCTGGGTGCAGATGTACATCCGCGACCCGTCGGGAAACCTCGTCGAGGTCGACTGGCCCGACGTGACGACGCTCGACCCGGAGCTCGTCGCCGAGTTCGGCCGGCTCGAGGACGACGTCCCGCAGGAAGGCGAGGCGCGCACGGCGACGCTCTACGCGCGGACGTCGACCGTGAGTAACGCGATCGCGGACGCCGAGCGCACCGGAGGCCGTGCAGCGGCGTCGCGCCGCGCGGTCGTCCGACGAGGGCCTGCAGGTGTCGCGCTGATCGCCGTCGCTGTTCGCGCTCGTCTGGGTGCTGTTCGCGGCCCGCACGTGCGGTGAGAGCTGCACCGGACTGGAGACCACGTTCGGGTCCGCAGTCCACGATCCGCACGACTTCCTGATCACGCTCCTGAACGCCGTCACCGCGGCCGGTCTCTACTTCGTCGTCGCGAGCGGCTTCACGCTGATCTTCGGCCTCATGCGCGTCGTCAACATGGCCCACGGCGCGTTCTTCCTGCTCGGCGGCTACATCGCGCTCAAGCTCCAACGGGACTTCGTCGGCGGCGATTCGTCGTTCGGGCTCGCTCAGCTCGCAGGTCAGCTGGTGGCAATGGCTCGTGCCGGCTCTCGTCGCGGCTGCGTGCATCGGCATCGCAGGCCTCGGAATGCAGCAGATGCTTCTTGCGCTGGAACCAGGGTCAGGAGCTCCGGCAAGCGCTGATCACGATCGCGATCGCGATCATCCTCGCCGATCAGATGATCGCCCACTTCGGTGCGTTCACGCAGGACATCGCGTGGCCCGGGCTCATCGACAAGCGCGATCCGCATCCATCTCGCCGGAGTCGAGTACTCGCTCACCCGCCTCGCCATCCTCGCGACCGCGATCCTCGTGGGCGCGGCGCTCTGGCTCTGGCTGAAGAAGACGCGGACGGGAATGGTCATCCGTGCCGGAGTCGACGACCGCCAGATGGTCTCGGCGCTCGGAGTGAACATCCAGTTGACGTTCGCGCTCGCCTTCTTCGTCGGCTCGGCGCTCGCCGGTTTCGGCGGAGCGATCGGCGGGTCGTTTGCGAGCCTCGGGCCCGGTGTCGACGCCAACTGGCTGCTGTACTCGCTCGTCGTCGTGATCATCGGGGGGATGGGCTCGCTCGTCGGGTGCGGCCGTCGGCTCGCTCCTGCTCGGCCTCGTGTCGTCGTTCTCGGCCGTCTACCTCCCGGCGAACTACACGTACTACTCGATCATCTTCACGTTCGCGCTGCTCGCGCTCGTGCTGGCGTTTCGGCCGCAAGGCCTCTTCGGAAGGCCCGCATGACCACCGGCACGAGCGGCTATCCGGCAGTGGCTCGAGCGATCGATCGGTGTGGCGGCGATCTTCTTTGCCTTCGCTGCGCCGCTGCTCGCGCCGACCCCGATCATGTCGAACTATTTCATCAGCACGATCCTCACCCAGACCTTCTTCCTCGGGATCGCCGCAGCAAGCCTGATCTTCCTGTCCGCGTACGGGGGGATGGTCTCCCTGGCCCAGATCTCGATCTTCGGCATCGCCGGCTTCGCGCTCGGCAACGCCGTCACGAACGGAAACACGAAGGGGCTCAATCTCGGCTGGAGCCCGTGGTGGGGCATCGTGATCGGCCTCGCCGTCGCGACGGCGGTCGCCTTCCTCTTCGGCGCGCTTGCGAGTCGAAGCGCCGGCATCTACTTCCTGATGATCACGCTGACCTTCGCGGTGATCGCAAACGTCTTCTTCGGGGCGGACCTGAGCCTGTCGGGCTTCGGGGGGATCAGCGGCATCCGGGCGCCGTCCTGGATCGGAGAGGTCTCGGCGCACTCGTACCGGCTCTACTACGCCGCGCTCGTCGTCGCCGTCGTCGTCTACGCCGTGATCAGGTATCTCGTACGAACACCCTTCGGACTGACGCTGCAGGGCATTCGCGACGATCCGCTGAGAATGAGCTCGCTCGGCTACAACGTCCCGCTCCACCGCACGATGGCGTTCGGCTTCGCAGGCTTCATCGCAGCGCTCGGCGGTGTCCTCTTCGTCTGGTGGAACGGGCACATCGACCCCGCGTCGATCAACATCGGAGCGGCGATCGACCTGCTCGTCATCTGCGTGATCGGGGGCCTCTATCGACTCGAGGGCGCGTGGCTCGGGGCACTCGCGTTCGTCGTGATCCAGAACTACGTGCGAACTGACTACTTGCCCGTGATCGGAGGGACGTTCCACTCGCTGATCGGCGCGATCTTCCTCCTGATCATTCTCGTCTCCCCAGGCGGACTGATGGGGATCTGGGGCGCCCTGCTTCGAGCGCATGGGGCCGGCCGCTCCAGCAGTGCCTGCCGCGGCGGTTGCAGGTGGGCAAGGAGGTGAGCCGACGGAGAGCGCGACCACGGTAGAAGCATCGAGGTTCATTGGAGTAGGGTTTGCCTCGCTAGCCAGATGGCCCGGCGTCACACGCCGGGACAGACGCACGAAGAGGGAGGGCACCAGATGACGCAAGTCAGAAGGAGAGGACGGCGGTTCTTGGCTTCCGGCGGGTCTCGTCGTAAGCGCCGCAGTCGTCCTCGGGATCACGGCCACCGCGGCCGTGGGCAAGCCGACGGCGACGCCGATCAAGTTCGCGATCATGTCCGACTGCGGTGGCGCGTTCGCCGCGAACTACGAGCAGGACATCGGCGGAGCGATCACCGCCGTCGCGCAGTTCGGCGGCGCGAAGCCGAACAACCCGAACAAGCCGTCCGCAGGTTGGCACGGCGGCTCGGTCGGAGGCCATCCGCTCAAGCTCGTGGGCATCGGTTGCGCGAACGACACGGCGGACTCGGCGATCAAGGAGACCAAGCGGCTCATGGAGCAGCTCGGTGCCGACATCATGATCGGGCCGCTCTCCGGTGACGAGTCCGTCGCGGTCGCCAACTACGCCAAGCAGCACCCGACGAAGACGTTCGTCAACGGCACCGCGGGCGCGTGGGACACCACGGCCGCAGTGAAGGCGCCGAACTTCTTCCGCTTCAACGGCGACGGGCTCCAGTGGCAGGCGGGCATCGGCTCGCATCGCCAGGCAGAAGGACCACTGGAAGACCGCCGCGATCATCATGGACGACTACAGCTTCGGCTATGCGTCCGGCGCCGGCATCATCGCCGACTTCTGTGCGGCGGGTGGCAACATCACGAAGCGCGTGTTCCCGCCGCTGAACACGACCGACTACTCGTCGTTCGTCCAGCAGCTGCCGGCGCCCGACAAGGTGGACGGCTACTTCTGGGCCATCGGTGGTACGGGCACGGTCCCGTCGATCAAGGCGTTCGAGAACCTGTACGGGCCGCTCAAGGCCTCGCAGGTGATCGGAAACCTGTTCTTCTTCTCGTCCGGCGCCGACAAGACGATCGGCCCGCACCTGAACGGCGCCTACGTGGGCGGCTTCGGCACGTCCCCCGACCTCAAGGGCGCCAATGTCACGAAGTACAAGAAGATCCTCGACAAGTGGTTCAACAAGTACCCGCCGCTCGCCGGCAAGGCGTCCGACCACGCGGCCGACGGGTTCACGTTCAACTACTACGTCAACACCTGGGCGCTGATGAAGGCGCTGAACGCGGTCAAGGGCAACATCTCCGGCGGGCAGAAGGCGCTGCAGAAGGCCCTCCACAAGGTGGTGCTCCCCGACGCGGCCTACGGGAAGCTCTTCCTCGCGGGGAACAACCAGGCCGCTGCAGCAGCAGTACTCGTACCGCATGGACGTCACGGCCGCCGGGCTGCGATCGCGGTCGTGACGGTGCAGAAGGTCATGCAGTACGTCACGCAGACCTTCGGCGGTGCGGTCACGAAGCCGCCGAGCCGGACGTACCCGCCGTGCGCTCACAAGAAGCTCCCGTGGACGGGCAAGGGCGTCCGGTCGTCAACGGAGTCGTCAAGAAGGGTAAGTGGCACGAAGCCGCTACCCCGCTGCCAAGCGCCGCGCCGGCCCTCCTGCTCAGGGGGGTCGGCCGGCGTTTTGGCGGTCTTCACGCAGTCCAGAACGTCGATCTCGAGATCCGGCCGGGTGAGAGGCGGGGCATTCTCGGCCCCAACGGCGCCGGCAAGACGACGCTCTTCAACGTCATAGCCGGCGACTTCCCGGCCACCTCCGGGACGATCGAGATCCTCGGTGTGGACATGACCTACGAGCCTGCGCGTGCCCGCGCGAAGGTCGGGTCTCGCCCGCACGTACCAGCAGTCGCGGCTCTTCGACGGGCTGTCGGTCGAGGACAACATCTACCTCGCAATCGTCGGCGTCGAGGGCGGGCGCCTGCGGCCGGTGAGGGCTGGCCGGGACGGGGAGCTCCGAGACCGGGCCCGTGAAGCGGCACGCCGCGTCGCCATCGATCACAAGCTCCCGGTCCTGGTCGGCGACCTCTCGCACGGCGAGCATCGGCAGGTGGCGCTCGGCATGGCGCTGGCCGCAGATCCGAAGATCCTCATGCTCGACGAGCCGGCCTCGGGCCTGTCGCGAGGCGAGCGAGGGCTGCTCACGGAGCTCCTGCTCGCGCTCGATGCGTCGATCACGCTGCTGCTGATCGAGCACGACATGGACGTCGCGCTACGCATCGCCGAGCGCGTGACGATGATGCACGACGGGCGTGTGATCGTGGAAGGAACTCCCGACGAGATACGCGGGAACCAGCTCGTGCACGACCTCTATCTCGGCAACGCCCATCACCTCGTCGAGGAAGCACGAATGAGCGAGCCCGTGCTCTCCGTCTCCGGGCTGAACGCGTACTACGGCTCGGCGCGGATCCTCCACGACGTCACCTTCGAGCTCGGAGACGAGCCGGTGGCGATCGTCGGGCGCAACGGCATGGGAAAGACGACGCTGTGCGCCGCCATCATGGGCTTCTCTCCGCCCCGCACGAGCGGATCCATCCGCTTCCTGGGCCAAGAGCTGCTGGGCAAGCCGTCGTACAAGGTCGCGCAGGCCGGGATCGGGTACGTGCCGCAGGGTCGGCGCCTGTTTCCGTCGCTGTCCGTCGACGAGCACCTGCGCATGATCGGCGCGCGCAGCAAAGGCGACTGGACGGTAGCCAAGGTCTACGAGCTCTTCCCTCGCCTCGCCGAGCGCAAGAGGAACGGCGGCGCACAGCTGTCCGGTGGAGAGCAGCAGATGCTCGCCATCGGCCGCGCGCTGCTCACGAATCCCAGGCTGCTCGTCATGGACGAGCCATCCGAAGGGCTGGCTCCGGCGATCATCGAGAGCCTGGTGCTCACGTTTCGCAGGCTCGAAGAGGAAGGGCTGCGGATCCTGCTGATCGAGCAGAACCTCGGTGTCGCCACCTCCCTCGCGCCGCGCCAGCTGATCATGGTCGGTGGGGAGATCGCGCTCGAGGTGTCATCCGACGAGCTCGCCGGTGACACCGAGCTGCAGCGACGCTACCTCGGCGTCGAGCCCCTCGTCGCGCACTAGGCTGCTCCCTGAGGTTCTCCGTGCGCCGACTTCCCCTCTTCGCCTGTCTGCTGCTCGTAGCGCTCCTCCGCGGGCTGCGGCTCGGGTCCTGGATCCCCGCCGGATCTCGCGTTCGTCTCGAGCCGCGACGGCGACTACGCGATCTTCGGCATGGCGGCAGACGGCAGTCACCAACGGCGCCTCACGAGCGAGAAGGGAGATCCCTGCGACCCCCCGCGGTCTGCTCTTCCAGGTCGAGCCGGCCTGGGCGCCGGACGCTTCCAAGATCGCGTTTGCAAGCAGCCGGGACGGGCGCTCGCACATCTACGTGATGGCCGCCGACGGATCAGGGACGACGCAGCTGACGTCGGGAAGCCACGACGATTCCAGCCCGACGTGGTCTCCCGACGGGAAGCAGATCGCGTTCTCGCGCGACAACACGCTTTGCGTCGTGGGCTCGAACGGCGGCGCTGTGCGGCGCGTCGTGAAGGATCCCGGCGCGCTGACGGAGCCCGCATGGTCGCCCGACGGCAAATGGATCGCGTATGTGGCGCGCGAGCCCGGGTTCGACCGCCCACGAGATCTGGCGCGTGCAGGCCGAACGGCAGCGACGCCAGCAGATCACGCGGCTGGACTCCGACAGCCGTGGGCCTGCGTGGTCTCCCGACAGCCGTCGGATCGTGTTCTCGAGCGACAAGGCGTTCAACATCGCGGTGCTCTACACGATCGCGATCGGCAAGAAGGCTCCGCATGTGCTCACCGGCGCGGCGACGACCGGCGCCTACGAACCTGCGTGGTCGCCGGACGGCAAGACGATCGCGTTCTGGAGCGACGGCTCGATCTACACGATTGCGCTCGGCGGCAAGCAGGAGCGATCACGAGCGATCAGAACAACTCGAGCCCGGCCTGGCGCCCGAGCGCAGCTGGCCCCCTAGCCTGCACGAGCGACGGGCCCCGAAGGGCCCGTCGCGTGCATCGAGCTGCAGCGAGCTCAGGAGGTTCTGAGCGTGCTGCTCCTGTGGCGCAGCGAGCCTGCGCCCAGGACGAGAGCGCCGGCGATGAGCACGAGGCCCAACATCGCGCCGGCGCCGATACCGAAGTCCCCCCAGGCGAACGCGTTGCCCGCCTGCGTGGGTGGTGATGACCTGTGGCACAGCGATCGGCCGGCTCGACTCCTTGGCCGTCACGTCGATGAGGCCGATGCTCGCCATCGGCACGAGCTGCTGATTGCGGAACCAGTCGTCCACGAGCCGGTCGTGGGCAGTCGAGACCGTCGCGACTGATGCGATCGGCCGGCTCGACTCCTTGGCCGTCACGTCGATCAGGCCGATGCTCGCCATCGGCACGACCTGCGGATCGCGGAACCAATCGTCCACGAGCCCGTCATTCGCGTGTGCCGCCGGTGCCGCAAACGACGCGGCCAGGAGCCCGATGGTGAGAGCTCGCCGCGCCTTGCGAGTGATGTGCTTGGAACCGAACATCTCTTGCCTCCCTGTCGCTCTTCGGCCGCCCGTTGCGGCCGTCTGCCCCACTTGACACGGGGCGGCAAAGAGCGCGCCTATGCGCCGGGTAAAGCGCTCGCCTAAGCGGCTTCTTGACGCTGCGTCTGGGCGGTGCTAGCGTCGGTCGAGGTCATGGAGTTCCGCGTGCTCGGACCGCTCGAGGTGCTCGAGGACGATCAGCCGGTCGACCTCGGCGGCCCCGAAACAGCGGGCACTCCTGGCTATGCTGCTCCTGGAGGCAGACCGAGGTCGTCTCCACCGACCGGCTGATCGACGATCTCTGGGAGGACGTGCCACCGGACACGGCCCAGAAGGCGCTCCAGGTCTACGTCTCCCAGCTGCGCAAGCTGCTCGGTAAGGAGAGAGTCGTAACAAGCCGTCCGGCTACCTGCTGAACGTGGCGGACGGCGAGCTCGACCTCGAACGCTTTCGCGCCTGGTTGCCGACGGGAGGCTCCGAGAGGCGCTCGCGCTCTGGCGGGCGAGCCGCTGGCCGAACTTCGCCAACAGACGCTTCGCCCACGCCGACATCGCCCGCTTGGAAGAGCTGCGGCTCGCCGTGTCTCGAAGAGCGAATCGACCGAGACCTGGCGGCCGGTCGCCACGCTGAGCTGGTCGGTGAGCTCGAGTCGCTCGTAGCCGAACACCCGCTCCGAGAGCGGCTGCGGGCTCAGCTGATGCTGGCCCTGTACCGCTCCGGCCGTCAGGCGGAGGCGCTCGACGACGTACCAGGAGTGCTCGGCGCCTGCTCAGCGAGGAGCTTGGGCTCGAACCGAACGAGGAGTTGAAGCGCCTCGAGCAGGCGATCCTCCAGCACGACACCGCGCTCGACATGTCTGGAGCAGTGAAACCGCCCGCAACCGAAGGGCGTGTCGCCGAGCGGTCGATCCTCGTCGTCCCGCGAGCACTCGCGGGCCTCGCGGCGCTGCTCCGGCTGGCAGAGCCGCTCGCGGCGGCACAGCCTCTGCGCGAGTTGATCATCACGAGCATCGTCGACACCACCGACCTTCCCACAGCGACCGCCGCGCTCGCCGACCTTCGCGACGACCTCCGCGCACGTGGGGTCACCTCGAGGACAGCCGCCTTCTCGTCGCCCGCCCCCGGCGAGGACCTCGTCAGGCTCGCGTCGCAGCAGGACGTCGACCTCCTCTTGCTGGCCGCCGAAGACTCACCTCTCGAAGGTCACGCTGCCGTTGTGCTCGAGCAAGCCCCTTGCGATGTCGCCCTCGTGCTCGAGGCCGGCGGCCCGTTGCGCACGGGCCCGGTACTCGTCCCGTTCGGTGCGGCCGAGCACGACTGGGCAGCGCTCGAGCTAGGGGCCTGGATCGCGCACGCGACGGGAGCGCCGCTGCGGCTGATGGGCACCGCCTCCGACAAGCGGGGGGACGCCCGTGACGCGAGCCGCCTCCTTGCAGACGCCTCGCTGATCGTGCAGCGCACGGCGGGTGTCGCCGCCGAGCCTCTGCTCGCGAGTCCCGGACGCGAGGGCGTGATCGCGCTTGCGGAGGGGGCGGGGCTGCTGGTCGTCGGGTTGTCGGAGCGCTGGCGGCAGGAGGGTCTCGGGAGAGTGCGTTCCGAGATCGCGGGGGCGCCGCCTGCGCCGACGGTCTTCGTTCGCCGGGGGCGGCGCCCGGCGGGCTGGCGCCCGGCCGAGACGCGCACTCGCTTCACCTGGTCGCTGGCGGGGACCGGCCACTGCATGTCCGCCGAGCTGCCGATCGGCACCGTCACCTTCCTCTTCACTGACATCGAGGGGTCGACGCAGCTGCTCAAGGAGCTTCGAGACCGCTACGGCGAGGCGCTCGAAGATCACCAGCGGATCCTGCGCGAGGTCGTTGCCGAGCACGGCGGCCACGAGATCGACACACAAGGGGACTCGTTTTTCGTCGCTTTCCGTCGCGCCAAGGACGCGGTGACCGCTGCGATCGCCTGTCAGCGTCGGCTTGCCGAGCACGCCTGGCCCGACAGGACCGAGCTCCGTGTACGCATGGGCATTCACACGGGCGAGCCGGCCGTCGGCCGGGAGCGTTACGTCGGCCTCGGTGTGCACCGCGCGGCTCGGATTTGTGCGGCCGGGCACGGCGGCCAGGTGCTCGTGTCGCAGACCACGCGCGAGCTGCTTCGCGACGATCCGATCGAGGGCGTCTCGTTCCGAGACCTCGGCGAGCACCAGCTGAAAGACATGGACGAGCCGGAGCGGATCTACCAGCTCACAGCTCCCGGATTGCAGGCGGATTTTGCCAAGCTCAAGACGGCCGCCGAGCTCGCCGCCGGCTCGTCCTTTGCCGGCTACCGGATCGAGGACGAAGTCGGACGCGGTGGGATGGGTGTTGTCTACCGCGCCACCGACCTCCGGCTCGAGCGTCCCGTCGCGCTCAAGCTGATCACGCCCGAGCTAGCCGCCGACGCGCGATTCCGCGAGCGCTTCCTCACGCGAGTCGAAGCTCGCTGCCTCGCTCGGCCATCCGCACATCCTGCCCGTCTTTTCTGCCGGCGAGGAGGGCGGACAGCTCTACCTGGCCATGCGCTATGTGGAGGGAGCGACCTCAAGCGACTCGTCGCGACGGAGGGAACGCTCGCCCCTGAGCGTGCGCTCCGCATCTGCGGCCAGGTCGCAGCGGCCCTGGATGCCGCCCACGAGAAGGGCCTCGTGCATCGCGACGTCAAGCCGGCGAACGTCCTCCTCGACGATCACGAGGACGGCTACCTGGCCGACTTCGGTCTGACGAAGCAGCTCGCCCGCGGCGAGTCCGCGACCGCCACCGAGCAGCTCGTTGGCACGCTCGACTACCTTGCCCCCGAGCAGATCCGCGGCGAGGATCTCGACGGGCGAACGGACGAGTACGCGCTCGCTTGCCTTCTCTATGAGTGTCTCGCAGGGAAGCCGCCCTTCAGAAAGGAGACCGAGGCAGAGATCCTCTGGGCGCACATGCAGGAGGCGCCGCCGTCCGTGCGCGACTATCCGGCGCTCAGCTCAGTCTTCGAGAAAGGGCTCGCCAAGGCCAAAGAAGACCGCTTCGTGAGCTGCGCCGAGCTCATCGCCGCGACCCGGTCGGCGCTCGGTTTGGAAGGGCCGGCCCCCACGCTGGGCGCCGTCGTTCTGCCCCGCCTGATGCGCCACCGGCGGAAGCTCCTCGCCGTCGGCGTGCTCGTCCTCGCTGCCGCAGCCACGGCTGCGGCAGTCGAGCTCACTAGGCCACCCGGGTCGCCGGAGCTCGTCGGGGATGCGGTCGGCGCGATCGACGCGAACACGAACCGCCTCGCCTCGTACACGGAAGTCGGCTCGACGCCCAGCAACATCGCCGTTGGCGAGGGCGGCGTCTGGGTCCTCAATGGCGACGACCAGACTGTCTCACAGATCGACCCGCAGACGAAGCGGATCGTGAAGACGTTCGGGACGGGAGGAGTGCCTACCGACCTCGCCGTCGGGGCGGGAGCAGTCTGGGTCGGCAACGGAGCCTCGACTCCGGAGGCGATTGCCGGCGAGAGCTACACGACAGGAGTCTCCCGGATCGATCCGAGAACGGCCATCGTCACGCGGAAGCTCAGGCTTCCCCCGCGCGGCCCCGAGCCCGGTGGTTCGGGCGCGTTCCACTATGCGGGTGTCAGCCAGCTCGCCGTCGGGGCGGGCTCGCTCTGGGCAATCAACCCCAACCTGACCGTGTCCCGCTTCGACGCGGCAACAGGGGCTCTCGTGGCACGTGTCCCCGTCAAGGCCGGCTCCGGGATCACGGCCGGAAAGGAGGGCGTTTGGGTCACCGGCGCTGTCAAGCCCTCCGTGAGTCGGATCGACGTGCGGACGAACAAGGTGGTGGAGACCATTCCCCTCAACGCAAGCAATGCTGTCGGAATCGCGGTCGGAGCCGGCTCGGTCTGGGTGAGCGACCCACCTGACGGCCTCGTGTGGAGAATCGAACCGGGACCGCGCCCGCTCACGAGGTCCATCGACGTCGGCATAGGAGCAATCAACATCACCTTCGGGAACGGCGCCGTCTGGGCGGCGAACTTCGTGGATGGAACAGTCGTGCGAATCGATCCGCGCACGAACTCCGTGACGAAGAGGTTCCCGCTACCGGGAACACCACAAGGGATCGCGGCGCGCGCCGGTTCCAGCTGGGTCACGGTCGTCGGTGGGACTAAGGGGGGCCCGCTGCCGGCGCCTGCCTGCAGCGAGGTTGTCTCGGGCGGTGCCCGGCCCGACGTCCTCATTGCGTCGGACTTCCCGCTCCAAGGGCCTCAGGGTGGGATCGCGCGCTCGATGGCGGACGCGGTTCGCTTCATCGTCTCGCAACACGGATTCAAGGCGGGGAAGCACACGGTCGGCTACCAGTCCTGCGACGACTCGACCGCCCAGACGGGCGGAGCGGATTACTTCAAATGCGTCTCCAATGCGAAGGCCTTTGCCGAGCATTCGAGCCTGGTGGGCATCGTCGGCCCGTACAACTCGTTTTGCGCCAGCGTCGAGATCCCGATCGCGAACCGGGCGTCTGGCGGCGCGCTCGCAATGATCAGCCCTGCGAACACGAGTATCGGCCTGACCCGTCGCGGTCCCGGCGCGGCGAAGGACGAGCCGGGGAAGTACTACCCGACCGGCGTCCGCAACTACGTGCGGCTCGTGACCCCCGAGGATGTGGAGTCGGCGGCCGAAGCGGTCCTCGCCCACCAGCTCGGACTGAGCCGCATCTTCGTCCTCAGGAGCGCCGCGTCCGGGAACTACGGCGTCGGTCTCACGTCGGGCTTCGCCCGGGCTGCCCGCAGAGTCGGCGTCGGGATCGCCGGCTCCGCGCTCTGGAATCCCGAGGCGAAGAGCTACACCTTGCTCGCCGACAAGGTGGCGCGCTCGCAAGCAGACGGAGTCTTTCTCGGAGATGACGTCTTCGCGAACGGCGGGCAGGTGGTCAAAGCCCTGCGCGCGCGTCTCGGCTCGAAGGTCACGCTCATAGGAGGAGACGGCTTCTCCTTCATCCCGGATTTGAAGAAGGCTGCAGGACCAGCCGCGACCGGGATGTACGTGAGCTTTGCCGGAGTGCCCAACGATGGACTGGGCCCTACCGGTCGACGGTTCCTGCTTGAGTTCGGGGCGACTCAGCCCGGGGGCGCAGTCCAGTCGGAGACGTACGTGCCACAGGCCGCGCAAGCAGCCGAGGTCCTGCTTCAGGCAATCGCGCGCTCGGACGGGACCCGCTCTTCGGTCCTGCGCGAGCTGCGGCGGGCCAACGTCAAGAACGGAATCCTCGGGAGCTTCGGCTTCGATCCCGACGGCGACGCGACGCCGGCTGCAGTCACCATCTTCCGCGTCCCAGGTGGGCCAGGCGATCCTGATCTGGTTTCAGACTTTCGCGGCGCTGTGGTCGACCGCGTGATTCGAGTGCCAACCTCGTTGCTGCGCCCAACGTCCTTGCCGCGCCCGTGAGCGTCGTTCTAGGTTGGTCCACCTTCTACGCGGCGAACGCTGCGACACTGGCCCAGACCGGCACGTACGCGTACGGGTGGTAGAAGACGTCGAGCGCGTTGTCGGCCCGAGCCTCGAGCTCGATCCGCTCGTCAGCCCTCGTGTCCTCGACTATGACCAGCAGGCGATCGTCCGAAGGGCTCCAGAGGAGCGAGACCTCGATCCCGTCGCCTGCTCGGTACGCCAGCTCTCGTGTCACCGTCTGTTCCACGACCCCTCCTTCCCGTCTTTGCCCCCTGACGGGACCGAGGTAACGGCGCGGTAACGCCGGGCTGAAGTCTTCAGACCCGCTCGACTATCTCGTCTAGCGGCTTGCGATTGGCGCGGGCGCTCCACTCCTCGGCACTCCGGCTCTCGGCGCCGGGGTGGCGCGCCGGGTAGCCAAAGGAGAGCACCGTGACTGGCGCCTCCTCGAGGCCGAGCACCTCGGCCGCCCACTCCTTGTCCTTGATCCCGTTCGGGCACGACGCGACGCCGTCGTTCCAGGCGGCGAGCATCATGTTCTGGACGCAGCGTCCGATGTCGAAGGGGCGCTCGCCGGCGACCGCGACGACGAGCGCTGCCGCGCGGACGTTGTCCGGTGCGTAGACGGCGTCTGCGAGCCGCTTTCGTCGTTCCGCATCCGCGACGACGATCAGCTTCCAGGGCTGCTTGTTCGACGCGCTGCCGGTGACGCGGCCGGCGTCGAGGATCCGCCCGATGACGTCCTCCGGAACCGGACGGTCGGCGTAGCGCCGCGTGTCCCGCTTGCTCGCGATCGCGAGGTACGTGTCCACCCGGCGATCGTAGATGCAGGACTAGGGCGGTGGCGTCTCGTAGCTCGGAGCGACGGAGATCGCGATCGAGGCGACCTTGCTGATCGGCACCGAGTCGACGCCCGACTGGATCTTGAACACCGCGCGCGTTCCCGGCGGGAGCTTCCCGAATGCGTAGCCTGTGCCGCCGCCGATCACGTTGCCTGCCGCGTCGAACATGACGGCGGAGAGCTGGGCGCTCGCGAGCATCAGGCTCGGGTGGTCGTTGACGACCTCACCCTGGATCCACGCGACCCAGATCGGGTCGTATGAGGCTGGCACTGCGGCGACGTCATCGAGAGCGGGCTGATGCACGGGCTTCGCCTTCTTCTTCGCACCGATCAGGACGACGAACTCGAGATGATCGACCGGCGCGGCGCCCGGGAACGAGAGCGAGCCACCGACGTTGTAGGTCGAGCCGGGACCGACCGCGGCGACCGAGTCGGTGACGGTGCCGACGAGATAGTTGTTCGCCATGACGAAGTTCGTCTGGACGCTCACCTGTTCGGCCGCGACGTTCGGGGACAGGTTCTTGAGGACGATCCCGTAGCTGACCGAGTCCCCGCTGTATGGCTTGGAGCGAATCGAGTAGCCGCTCTTCGCGACGACGATCTTCGGCGGGATCAGCGTGCCGACGACGGTGATCATCCGCTGCGCCTGCGCCGAGCCGCAGCGTACGGTCAGCCGCGCGTTGCCGGGTGCGGTGATCTGCGGCAATGTCCATGTCCAACTCGCCGTGCCGTTGGTCGGCGCGGACGAGCGGAGGTTGGCCTGTGTCGCGCCGTCTGCGTAGCGAACGGCGAGCGAGCACGAGGCGGACCCCTGGGCGGCGACGCTGACAGTGACCGGCTTGCCCTGATACGCCCGCCCGACCGAGAGGAAACGGATCGCCGGCTTGCCGTTGCTCCCCGCCGCGACGGCAGCGCTCGCGAGAGCCGCGACGAAGACGGCAACGAACACCGAGCGCATGGCAGCGGTACGCACGATCCCATCATCGCCTTGTGCCTTTCGGGTCGAATCCCCCGATCGGGTGACGACTAGGCGCGGGCGATCGCGGCTGCCGCCCGCAGGCCCGAGCGCACGGCGCCTTCCATCGTGCCCGCCAGCGCGTCCGTGTGCTCGCCGGCGAAGTGGACGCGGCCGAGCGGCCGGCGGATCACCTCCTGGAAGCGCGTCACCTGCCCCGGCGCGTAGGCGACTGCCGTGCCGAGGCTCCAGCCGTCCGTGTGCCAGGCGACGCTCTCCCCGAGCAGGTAGCGGCCGCGCGACCCGGGGAAGACCTCCCCGAGCTCGTCCGCGACGAGGAGCGGTCGCGTCCGCTTGCCGATCGTCCCGTAGAGCAGGCCGTTCCGGCCCGTCGTGTACGCCGTGACGACTCGGTTGTCGGAAATCGACGCCGCCTGGAACGAGAGGTCGGACGCGACGCTTCCGCGCGCGCGAAAGCCCTTCTCGTACTGGAGGATGGTCTTCACGCCGTGGCCATAGCGGAGCTCCTCCATCGCCGCCTGGAGCGCCGGAGGCGGCTCGGGATCGAAGGCGATCGTGCCGAGCACCGGCACCGGAACGGCGACGACGGCGGCGTCCGCGTCGAGGTCGTCGCCGCCCGCGGTCACCGTGACTCCGGCTCGAGACCACGTGATCGCGGAGACGGAGGTCTCCAGCCGCACGTCCCGGCCGCGGGCGAGGGCCAGGGGGAGAAGGTCGGCGCCGCCGTGGAAACGTGCGGTCAGGGCGCGCCCAGCAAACGTGGTCCGCGCGCTCATGTTGCACGTAAAAGGCGAGCGAGAGGCTCTCCGGCTCGACGCCGTACGTCTCGCGTACGCCGTGGGTGACGAGGAAGCGGGCGCGGTCACCAAGTCTCGCTCGGCGAATCAACGATGCGACCGAGCGGGCGTCGAGGCCGGGGCCGGACAGCCGACCGTGTGAGCTTGTCGAAGCGGGTGAGATCCGCGTGCAACGCGAGGCGTCACGAACGTGTGGCTACGAGTGCCGCAGGCCGGCGCGGTAGACGATCGCTGAGGAAGTGTCTCGGCCCGACTCTATCTCCAGGTCGGAATCGTCGCGCAAGCGCGCGCAGCCGCACGTCCTCGGCTGCGAAGAACTCGGCGCCGGCTTCGGCGTGCCGTCCGCCGGTCAGCGGGTCCCGGATGGTCAGTACGCGTCCTCCGACGCGGTCGCGCGCCTCGAAGACGGTGACCTGGTACCCGGCTCGCGCGAGAGCGTCCGCGCAAGCGAGGCCCGCGAGCCCCGCTCCGACGACGATCACGCGGCGACGAGGCGCGGCGCGCGCCGTTCTCGTGACGAACAGCGCGCTGGCGGCGACGCCGAGGAACCGCCGCCGGTGAGCGTCAAGGCAGGCGTGCGTAGGCGCTCAGCGTGAGGAACTCGACGAACTCCTCCGCGAGCGCGACCTCGTCGAACACCTCGCGCGCGGTCTCGTAGTCGGGCCCGAGGCGCGCCATCTCTTCGGCCTCGATCTCGGCCACGCGCTCGCGGTTGATCCGGCCGTGGCGGACCCACTGCCAGATCTGCGAGCGCGAGATCTCGGCCGTCGCGGCGTCCTCCATCAGGTTGTTGATCGCCGCCGCGCCGTTGCCGCGCAGCCAGGCGGCGATGTACTGGATGCCGACGGAGACGTTGAGGCGCACGCCGTCCTCGGTCACGTCGCCGGGCGTCGCCGCGACGTCGAGCAGCTCGGCCGCCGTCACGTCCACCTCCTCGCGCTTGCGCTCGACCTGGTTCGGTCGGTCTCCGAGCACGGCGTCGAACTCCGCCCGGCCGTCGGCACGAGATCGGGATGGGCGACCCAGGTGCCGTCGAAGCCGTCGCTCGCCTCCCGCTGCTTGTCCTCGGCCACCTTCTCGAGCGCGACCGCGTTGACCTCGGCGTCGCGGCGGCTCGGGATGAACGCGGCCATGCCGCCGATCGCGTGCGCGCCGCGCCGGTGGCAGGTCTTCACGAGCAGCTCCGTGTACGCGCGCATGAACGGCACGGTCATCGTCACGAGCGGCCGGTCGGGGAGCACGAACTCCGGCCGGTCGCGGAACTTCTTGATCACGCTGAACATGTAGTCCCAGCGCCCCGCGTTGAGCCCGGCCGAGTGCTCGCGGAGCTCGTAGAGGATCTCCTCCATCTCGAACGCGGCGAGGATCGTCTCGATCAGCACGGTGGCGCGGATCCGATCCGCGGCCGGATGCCGAGCGTGTCCTGCGGCGAGCGTCGAAGACGTCGTTCCAGAGCCGCGCCTCGAGATGGCTCTCGAGCTTCGGGAGGTAGAAGTACGGCCCGGAGCCGCGGCGCGCAGCCGCTCGGCGCAGTGGAACATGTAGAGGCCGAAGTCGAACAGGCTGGCCGAGACCGGCTCGCCGTCGACGAGCACGTGCTTCTCGAGCAGGTGCCAGCCGCGCGGGCCGGACGAGCAGCGTGGCGATCTCGTCGTTCAGGCGGTACGGCTTCTCGCCGGTGTCTCGAGCGAGATCGTGCGCTCGACGGCGTCGATCAGGTTCGCCTGGCCCTCGACGCAGTTCGTCCCAGGTCGGGGAGTTCGCGTCCTCGAAGTCGGCCATGAACACCTTCGCGCCCGAGTTGAGCGCGTTGATCACCATCTTGCGGTCGACCGGCCCCGTGATCTCGACGCGGCGGTCCTGGAGGTCGGCGGGCGTCTCGGCGACGCGCCACTCCGGGTCCTCGCGGACGTGCACGGTCTGCGGGAGGAAGTCCGGCAGCCCGCCCTCGTCGATCTCGGCCTGCCGCCTCCGGCGCAGCGCGAGCAGCTCTTCGCGCCGTGGGCCGAGCTCGCGCTGGAGCGTGGCGACGAAGTCGAGCGCGTCGGGCGTCAGGATGCGCTCGGCTGCAGGGCCTGCATCCGCCAGTACGTCGACACCCCCCGGGATCGCCGTCGCCACGGTCATAGACTGACACGCGTGGCGCTGCCGCGTGCGTTCGTCGAGGCCGTCGAGGCGGCCCTCCCGGGGCCTGCGCTCCTGACGGAGCCTGAGGAGCTGCGGACGTACGAGTGCGACGGGCTCACTGGCCGCCGCGTGATCCCTGCGCTCGTCTGTCTTCCCTCGACGACGGACGAAGTGCAGGCGGTGGTTCGCGCCTGTGCGGCACACGGCATCCCGTTCGTCGCGCGCGGCGCGGGGACCGGCCTCTCCGGCGGCGCGCTGCCGGTCGCCGAGGGGATCGTGATCTCGCTCGCGCGCATGAACCGGGTGCTCGAGGTCGATCTCGACGCCGAGCGGGTCGTCGTCCAGCCAGGCGTGACGAATCTCCAGGTGACGGAGGCGGTCGCCGCCGACGGGTACTTCTACGCGCCGGATCCTTCGAGCCAGCAGGTATGCACGATCGGTGGCAACGTCGCCGAGAACTCCGGCGGCGCGCATTGCCTGAAGAACGGGTTCACCGTCCACCACGTGCTCGCAGCGGTCGTCGTGCTCCCGGACGGCGAGGTCGTGGCGCTGTCCGCCGACGACCCCGGGCCTGACCTGCTGGGCGTCGTTCGTCGGCTCGGAGGGCACGCTCGGGATCGCGACCGAGGTCACGCTCCGCGTGCTCCGGCGGCCCGAGCTCGTCGTCACGCTGCTCGCCGCCTTCGACTCGACGGACACGGCCGGCACGGCCGTCTCCGGCGTGATCGCCGAGGGGATCCTGCCGGCGGCGGTCGAGATGATGGACCGGCTGACGCTCGAGGCTGCGCGGTCGATCGCGCCGGGCTATCCCGAGGCGGGCGCCGCGCTGATCGTCGAGCTCGACGGCGTCGCCGTGCAGGTAGCCGAGGACGTCGAGCGGGTAGAGGCGATCTGCCGCGACGCGGGCGCGTCCGAGATCCGGACCGCAGCCGACGACGCGGAGCGCGCGCTGCTCTGGAAGGGACGGCGATCGGCGTTCGCGGCGATGGGCCTGATCTCGGAGAGCTACTACGTGCAGGACGGCGTCGTCCCGCGCACGAAGCTGCCCGAGGTGCTGCGCGAGATCGCGCGGCTCGAGGCCGAGCATGGCCTCCGCGTCGGCAACGTCTTCCATGCGGGCGACGGCAACCTCCACCCGCTCGTGCTCTACGACGAGCGTGTTCCAGGGGAGCCGGAGCGGGCGCGCGCGCTGGCCGACGCGATCCTCGTCGCCTGCGTCGACGCCGGCGGCTCGATCACCGGCGAGCACGGCGTGGGCACGGACAAGGCGTGCTCGATGCCGCTGCTCTTCTCGGAGGACGACCTCGAGGCGATGGCACGCGTGCGCCGTGCCTTCGACCCGGCGGGGATCGCGAACCCCGGCAAGCTGTTCCCGACGCCGCGCCTCTGCGGCGAGGTGCCGGGGCCTTACCGTCAGCACCCGCTCGAGAGGCTCGGTCTTGCAGACCGTTTCTGACGTCGCGGACGCCGTTCGCGTCGGCGCGGAGAGCGGTCAGCGGCTCTCCGTCGCACGACCTCGACCTGTCTGCGCTCGACCGGATCCTCGAGCACGAGGCGGGCGACCTCACGTGCACGGTCGAGGCCGGCATCCGGCTCTCTGCGCTCCAGGCAGCGCTCGCCGAGCACGGTCAACGGCTCTCACTCGATCCGCCGGGAGACCCGACGCTCGGGGCGTGCCTCGCGGGCGACCTCCACGGCCCGCTCCGCTACCGCTACGGGCGGCTGCGCGATCTAGTGCTGGGCGTCACCGCCGTCTTCGGCGACGGGCTCGTCGCGAGCTCGGGGGGCAAGGTCGTGAAGAACGTCGCAGGCTACGACCTCGGCAAGCTGCTCTCCGGCTCGCGTGGCACGCTCGGCGATCGTCGTGCGCATGAGCCTGCGGCTGCACCCGCTGCCCGAGACCGCGGCAACAGTGGTGGCGGCCGGCGACGCGGAGGAGAAGGCGCGATCGCGTGCGTCGGTCGACGCTCGTGCCGAGCGCGCTCGACGTCACGGACGAGCGTGTCGCGGCGCTGTTCGAGGGCAGCTCGGCGGCCGTCGCCGCGCAGGTCGAAGCAGCGAAGGTGCTGATCGGCGCCGCTGCCGGCCGAAGTCGGGATCTGGGACGAGGTACGCGCGCGGCCGAGAGAGAGCCGAGCGGTCGTGCCGACCGCGTTGCTCGACCGGCTTCGCGCCGAGCTCGATCCAAGGGGCGTGTTCGTCTAGTGGCGATCCAGCGCGAACTGATCGACGCGTGCACCCACTGCGGCTTCTGCCTGCCGACGTGCCCCACGTACGGGCCGCTCTGGCAGATGGAGGCGGACTCGCCCCGTGGCCGGCTGTGGCTGATGCGTGGGCTCGCGGACGGGACGATGACGCTCAACTCGACGGTCGTCGAGCACATCGACCGCTGTCTCGGCTGCATGGCTTGTATGACCGCCTGCCCGTCGGGCGTCCGCTACGACCTCCTGCTCGAGCAGACGCGCGAGGTGATCGAGGAGGAGTACGACCGCGAGCCGGCCGACTGGCTCCAGCGCCGCCTCGTGTTCTCGATCTTTCCGCATCCACGACGCATGCGGGCCGCGCTCAAGGTCGCGCCGCCCAAGGGCTTTCCGCTGCCGGGGCGGCTGAAGGTGCTCGCGGAGCTCGCGCCCGCCTTGGCCGGTCCGCGAAGGCCCGCCTTCGTTCACGGCCGCAGTCGGGGAGCGACGGGGAAGGGTCGGCCTGCTGACAGGGTGCGTTCAGCGCGTGCTCTTCGGCGACGTCAACGCCGCGACGGCACGCGTGCTCGCGGCGGAGGGCTTCGACGTGCTCGCGCCCGGCGACCAGCAATGCTGCGGCGCGCTCCATCTCCACGCCGGACGGCGCGAGGAAGGACACCGGCGCGCACGGGCGCTCGGCGAGCGCTTCGCGCGCGAGGAGGTCGATGCGATCGTCGTCAACGCCGCCGGTTGCGGCTCCCATCTCAAGGACTCCGCTCTCGACGTGCGGGTCGTCGACGTCTCCGAGCTGCTGGCAGAGGTCGAGCCCCGCGCGGAGCGGGCAGCGCTGTCGCTCAAGGTCGCGTTCCAGGACTCGTGCCACCTGCTTCACGCCCAGCGCGTTCGCGACGCGCCGCGGGAGGTGCTCGGCTCGATCCCGGGCGTCGAGGTGGCGGAGCCGGCCGAGCAGGCGATCTGCTGCGGCAGCGCCGGGATCTACAACCTCGTCGAGCCGCAGGCCGCGACGGAGCTCGGCGACCGCAAAGCGGCGCACGTCACGGCGACGGGCGCAGACGTTTACGCGAGCGCGAACCCCGGCTGCCTCGTCCAGGTCTCGACCGCGTTACGGCGACGCGGTACGGCCGCTGCCGGCCGTTCACCCGATCGAGCTCCTCGATTCGCTTCGATTCGCGGCGTCGACGCGGACGAGCTGCTGGCTACCGCGCCGACGCTAGCCAGGAAGACGCGTCGCGACTCGTCGAGTCCCTTCAGCTCGTGCTCGCCACGATCCTCGAAGCCGAGGCCGGAGCCGGCCACGAGGTCGCGAGCGTCGCCGTGACGAGAGTCTCGCCGCTTCCTGCGAGCGCCGACACGCGCGCGGCGACGTTGACCGCAATCCCACGTGGCTTCCCTCCGCCGGGCCGCTCGACCTCGCCTGTGTGCAGTCCGGCTCGCATCGCCATCCCCATGCCCTGAACAGCGCCTTGGATGGCAAGCGCGCAGCGGATGGCCCGCGCCGGCCCGTCGAAGACCGCAAAGAAGCCGTCCCCGGCCGTGTCGATCTCCTCGCCCGCGTGACGGTCGAGCTCTCGTCGTACTGCGGCGTGGTGCTGCTCGACGAGGCGCGACCACGCCGAGTCGCCGACGCGTCGCGCCGTCTCCGTCGAGCCGACGATGTCCGTGAAGAGGATCGTGGCGAGGACGCGATCGGCGACGGGAGCCGGCCGAGCGCCCGTCAGGAACTCCTCGACCTCGTCGAGCAGTTGCTCGGCATCCACCCACGGCAGCGTGCACGAGCCGGCCAGCTCGATGAAGCGTGCGCCCGGAATGACGTTCGCTAGCTCGGGGTCGATCTGCATCCCGTGCATTGGGTCATCCGTCCGGCGCAGGACGAGTGTCGGCGCCTGCACGCTCGGCAGGGCGTCGTGGACGTCCCCCATCGCCACCGTCGCCAAGTGGTTGCGAATCGCGCCCGGGCTGCCGCCAACCCGTTCTCGCGCGCCCCACCACGCCTTCATCACGTCGTCGGCGTCGGGCGCGAATCGCAAGATCGTCTCACCGTCTCCCCAGCGGTCGACGATGCCCTCGATGATCGCTGCACGTTGCTCCTCGGGAACGATCGATGTTAGGAGGAGTCGCGAATGTGCTGGCGAGAACGAGGGCGCGAGTACGCTCGGGATAGGTCGCGGCGAAGAGAACAGCCATCGGGCCGCCTTCCCAGTAGGCGAAGAGCGCAGCGCGCTCGGTTCCCACGGCATCCATCACGACGCGCACGTCGTCCATCGTCGTCTCGAGGTCGGCGATGCCACCGTGCCGGTCGGAAAGCCCAGTGCCCCGCTTGTCCAGACGGATCAGGCGCGAGAACGACGCCAGCCGCTCGAGGAACGCCGCGTGCCTGGGCTCCTCCCAGTCGTACTCGAGGTGGCTGATGAACCCGGGAACGAGGACGAGGTCGAACGGTCCGTCGCCTGTCACCTGGTAGGCGATCGAGATATCGCCGCTCTGGGCGTACGAATCGGGCCGCGCATGGGCCAATTGTTGCGTAGACAGCTTGCGTCAGTCTTCGAGCTGCAGCGTGCCGTCGGCGACCGCTCGTGCGAGCTGCACCCGGGAGCGGATCCCGAGCTTGCGATAGATCCGGGTGAGGTGGGCCTCGACGGTGGAGATCGTCGTGAAGAGCTGCGCTGCGACCTCACGGTTCGTAAGCCCTTGCGCGACGAGCGCTGCGACCCGCCGCTCGGCGTCCGTCAGCTCACGGTCGCGCCGCGGGCGAGGACTGGCTCGCCGGAGCTCGGCCTCCGCCTGCTCCAGCCAGAGTGCGGCTCCGAGCTCGGTGAGGATCTCGATAGCAGAGGTCAGAGGCTCCGCTGCCTCGCGACGGTGCCCCAGCCGGCGTCGCGCCGTTCCCTCCACGAGTAGCGCGCGAGCGCGATCGAGCGGAAACCCGATCCTCGCGAATTCCGCTTCCGCTTGCTCGGCGGCTGCGGCCGCCTCGTCCGCCTGCTCGCGCTGGAGACGCAGTGACGCGCGGCAGCGCAGTGCCGCGGGAGTAGCCCATTTGTGTTTGAGCGCAGTCGCCTGAGCTTCGAGTTGCTGCAGGAAGACCTCGGCCTCCTCGAGCCGGCCGAGCGCCACCAGCGTCTCGACGACGTCGGGGAGGATCGGCTGCCAACCCGGCTCGGCGATTCCGAACTCGTCGAGCGCATCTGGCAACCCCTCGAGCGCGTTCCAGGCGCCCGCCGGGTCACCGCGCGACAGCTCGACATGACCGAGCGCCCAGCGAATGCGCAGCCGGTTCAAGTCCTGGTAGCGCGCAGAAGTCTGCGAATCGTTGAAGGCGATGGTCCGGGCCTCTTCCACGCGGCCCAGTGACCCGGCGGCGGCGACTTGCGCATAGCCGACGACGTGAGCGCCTCCAGGCATCGCGTCTTCGAGGATCGCCCGAGCATCCTTCGCGTACGCGTCGGCCGCGGCCAGTCGCCCGGCCCTCCACTCGACCTCGCTCAGCGTGGTCATGAGAATCAGTGGGAGCTTCAGGACGCTCCCTTGGCGCACGAGCTTGTCGTATTCGCGTTGCAAGACATCACGGGCTCGGTCGAGCTCTCCTGCCCACAGCAGCTGTGCCCCCACCGACAGCGCCGGAGTGATCTGCCACGGAGCCGTCCTCGGCAACTCGTCCAACTCCGCGAGCTCCGCCTCGCCGAACGTGGTGTCGCGGCATCCCCGAGCGGCTTCGTAGAAGGCGAGCGCGGCTGTGGAGGCCGCTATCAACTGCGGATCGTCGAGCTCGATCGCGATGTCGAGGGCCTCACGTGCGGACTCGGCCGCAGTCCGAGCATCGGCGGAGATCCAGCCGCCTTGCTGCGCGTAGCGGATCCATGCCTGCCAGCGGACGCGCGGATCCGGCGCGATGTCGATCGCCTCCCGCAGCAGTGCCCTGATCAGTGGCCGGTCCTGATGCTCGGTCTCCGCCCTGAAAACGAGAGCCTGTGACCGGACGGCCGGAGGGATGCTCGGATCGAGCAGCGGCTCGATTTGCCTGCGTGCATCCTCGACGTCGCCCGCCTCCATGAGAAACCCGGCGCCGGCGAAGGTTCGCCGAAAGCGGGCGGCCTCGCCAGAGATCGGAGTGAGCCGCACGGCCTCCGCAGCGAGTGCTCCGGCGGCATCAGGCCCACCGCGCCGCGCCGCGGTGGCAGCAGCCTGCTCGACGATGTTCGCGATGTCCTCATCCGGAGCTGATGTTGCGAGCGCCAGGTGGCGCGCCCGCTCCACGAGATCGTCGACGGCGTTTGCTGCGTCGAGGTGGAGCGCGCTGCGACGACCCGGAGGTATGTCGAAGTACACAGCCGCCCCGAGGAGTGGGTGCGTGAAGCGCACCACGCCGTCCGTGCCCACGGCGATCGTTCCGGCGGACACCGCCTCGTCCACGAGAGGGATGGCCGGTTCGCCGAGCGCGCGTTCGAGGAAGGGCAGCGTTGGGCGCTCGGTCGCGGAGACGAGCTCAAGCAACGGGCGCGTGCTGTCGGGAAGACGGCGGACGCGGTCTCGAACGAGCTCCTGGAGCGACGACGGCACCGGCAACGGAGTCTGCAGCGACGCGTCCTCGCGCTCGGTGGCTCGCGCGAATTCCAGCGCGAACATGGGATTTCCCTGAGAGGCCTCGTGGACGGCGGCGAGCGTCGTTTGTGGAATCCGGACATCGAACCTCTGGCGCACGAGCTGCCCCACGTGCGCCTTGGCCAGCGGCCCGACGAGGAGCTCGTCGAACGTTTCAGGGTCGAACGCATCGACGAGCGCGAGCGGATCGCGAAGGTCCCCCTCGTCTCTGAGTGCTGCGAGGACGCCGAGCGGCTCCTCGCCAAGGCGGCGAACGGCATACCCAAGCACCCGTGCCGACGCGGGGTCGAGCCACTGGACGTCGTCGATCGCCAGGAGCAGGAGCTCTTCTCTCGCGAGCTCCCGGAACGCGGCGACGACCGCACGGGGAAGCGCAAGACGGTCGGGTGGCCCGCGTGGGTCGGACTCCATACCGAGGGCCGTAGCGAGCGCATGGCGTTGCGGCTCTGCGAGCTCCTCCGCGACGTCGTCGAACGCAGGGTCGAGGAGGTCCGAGACGGCTCCGAGCGGAATCGGCATCTCGGCCTCTGCGCAGCGCGAGACAAGCACGCGCACGCCCGCGTCCTGCGCGGCGGCGACGCCGGCGCGCCAGAGCGTCGTCTTGCCGATGCCGGGTTCACCGCGGATGAGGAGCGCGCCCGGTCCTTGGGGTAGCCGAGCGACGAAGTCGACGAGACGCGCTCGTTCCTTGCTTCGCCCGACGAGCTCGAACCCAGGCGTCGTAACCACGGCCGAACTGTAGGGCTTTCCGGGATGCGAACCACGCCCGCGCGGTTGACAGTGGCTTCATGCGGATGTGGGGCCTGGCACTCGTCCTGGCCGTGTTGACGGTCACCACGGCTACGGCGTCCGCGGGTTCCGGGAGCACGCCGTTCACGCTCGTGTTCGAAGGGTCGCGAGTTGCAGCGCAGGAGATCGACATGTTCGCGTTTGGCGCTCGCGACGAGGGCTCATTCGAAGCAGGTCCACCGCTGTGCGACGCAGGATCTGCCGTCGATCTCGAGCAACGCTTGGCTGACGGCTGGATGACGGGCCTCCGCCGTTTCGACTGCGAAGGCGGAGACGGCAGCGTCATCGCCCGCACCTGGGTCCTCGATGGAGATCCGTCGTGGGGCTACGAAGGAGGCGCCTGGCAGATCATCGAAGGCGACGGCGACTTCAAGCGCTTGCGTGGGAAGGGGACCTACGCGCGAGTGCTCCTAGACGACGGCGCCACCTCCGAGGTGTGGCGCGGCGTCGTCGACTTCGACGACGTCGCCCCGCAGGTGACCGTGCGCAAGATCACCCTCGAACGGCCTCGGCGGCCGGGTGGCGCATATGTGGTTCGCGTCTCCTTCAGGGCTCACGACGATTTCGGGGGTCCGGTTTCCTATCTCGTGACGGCGAGGAGTCGGTTCCTCCTGGCGGCGAAGTACGACACCGCTCTCCCGGAAACCTCCTCGGTAGTCCTCCACGTGCGCCCGCGCACAGACGACCGGATGGTGCGACTCGAGATCGAAGCAAGCGACCCGCTCGGCAACGTACGGTCGATCGCCCGGACGCGCGCGCTTCTGTCGGCCTCCTAGGCCGCTTCTGCCTGCGCCCGTCGAACTGTGGGGCTTTCCTTGATGCGCGCGACGCATGCGCGGCCCACAGTGGAAGCCATGGGAAGGAAGCAGACTGTGAAGCTCATCGTTGCGGCCGCAATCGCCTTCAGTGTCGTCATGGCAGCGGAAGCCCTTGCGGGTTCGAGCTCACTCGATCCGCGCGCCCTGTCGCAAGCGCGGAAGATCAAGGCCGAGGTCACCGCCCGCTACGTCCGCGGCGTAAAGCTCGCCGTCACGGAGGCGTCCTCCACCGGCGTCCTCGAGTCGTACCTGCTCCTGTCACGCGACTACCTGGATCTACGGGTCGTTCCCGCCGACAACGGCATCCACTACGCAATCTGTCCCACGCATGCCATCTGCCCGTACCCCGGCCCGCGCTCTGCTCGTGCACCGAGCGCCTTCGCGCCTCGACGACAGGCGCTCGAGCTCGCCTTGCGGACGTTTCTCGAGACCTCGGCAAGCGTGGTCGAGGTGTCGCTCCCCACCCGTGACTACGTCTTCTTTCTCGTAGAACGCGACGAGCTCGCGGGCGCGGTCGACATGGACGCGCTACGGAAGGTGCTGAGCGGCAACCCACGCCGGGCGCCTGCCGCCTCTCTGCGCAAGATCGTCGACGACATCACCCGACCCCGTCTCTTCTTCCCGCTCGGCCTCGAGCCGACGCCGAGCGGTCGGGACGCGCTCGGCGCAGCCCCGCTCTGGCCCGACGCGGCGCTGAACGGGTAGTACCCTCCCTGCCGCGGCGAGTGGCCGCGGCGACGACGATGCGAACTTGTGCCGCCATCGAGCGGCAGCGATAGTCAGCCCGTGAGACGGGTGAACGTCGCGGGCTGGCTCTTCGTCGTGCTCGTGGCGCTGCTCGTGGAAGTCGGGGTCCGCGTGTTCGATTACGAGCAGAGCATCGCCACGCCGTCGTCGACGCTCCGCGCGCTCTATGACGAGCTGGCGGATGGAACGCTGTCCGGCGAGATCGGCTTTACGCTCCATGCGTATCTCGAGGGGCTCGCGCTTGCGATCGTGATCGGCGTCGCGGTCGGCGTCCTGATCGGCAGCTCGCGGACGTTGCTCGACGGCTCGTCCCTCATCGTCGAGTTCATGCGCCCGATTCCGGCCGTCGCGCTGATTCCCCTGGCGATCGTCTTTTTCGGACCGTTCGGCATCGCCGCGCACCGTTTCGTCGTGGCCTTCGCGGCCGTCTGGCCGATCCTCATCAACACGATCTACGGCGTGCGTGGCACGGACCGGATGCTCCACGACGTCGCGAGAACGTCCGGCGTGGGCAAGGCGGGGAGGCTTGTCCGCGTGACGCTGCCCGCGGCTCTGCCCAGCATCGCGACCGGCATCCGTATCAGCGCAGCGATTGCTCTCGTCGTTTGCGTCACGGCCGAGTTCCGGACGGGCGCAGGGGGAATCGGCGACTATATGGACGACCAGCGCGTCGCACTCAAGCTCCCCGAGCTGTACGCCGCGGTCGTCCTCGTTGCCTTGATCGGCTTCGGCATCAACGTTGTGCTGCGTGCGGCACAGCGGCGAGCCCTCTTCTGGGCCGGGGAAGAGCGGTCGGTGCAGTGAGGCGATCCGCCGCCCACCGCCTCGTTGGGCCGGCGCTCGGCATCCTTGTCTTTCTCGCCGTACTGGGCATCTGGCAGCTCTGGGCGGGCGCGGCGGACTCATTCCTCGTGCCGACGCCGAGCGAGGTGGCGGAGCGGGCGCGGGATGTCTGGCCCTCCTCGAGCTTCCTGTCCGAGGTCGGGCAGAGCATGAAGCGCTATGCAGTCGGCTTCGCCATCGCAGCGGTGATCGGCATCGCGCTCGGGCTGCTCGTCGGTACCTCTCACGCGGCCAGACGCACGCTCGACCCTTTCCTCGAATGCCTGCGGGCGGTACCTGCGATTGCGATCGTGCCGGCGGCACTCGTCATCCTCGGGTACGGCGACGCGTCGCGCATAGCGGTGATCGCCTTCGGCCTCTGCTTCCCGATCCTCGTCAACACGGCCGAGGGGGTCCGCGGCGTCCCGCTGGAGGTGAGGGACACCGCGTCGATGCTGCGCGTCGGCTCGATCGAGCGGGTCGCGCGCGTCTACGTGCCCGCCGCCCTCCCGTCGATCATGGCGGGACTGCGGATAGCGGTGTCGCTGGGACTTGTCTTGGTCATCGTCTCCGAGTTCGTCGGCGAACAGAACGGCATCGGCTACTACCTCATCAGACGCCAGTCCGAGTTCGACTATCCGGGGCTCTACGCCGGGATCCTCTTCCTCGGCCTGCTTGGCTACGTCCTCAACCGGCTGTTTCTCGTCGCCGAGCGCCGTATCCTCGCCTGGCACTACGGAGCAGCCGGTGAGTGAGCCGGTCCTTCGTGTGTCGGGCCTCGAGAAGCGCTATTCAGACGCGGGGCCTGCCGCACTCGCAGACGTGACGTTCGACGTCGGCGAAGGTGAGCTCCTCGTCATCGTCGGCCCGTCGGGCGGAGGTAAGACCACGCTCTTGCGCCTGCTTTGCGGCCTGACGCGACCGACCGCAGGGAGCATCCACCTCGACGGCCACCTCGTCACCTCGCCGCCGCGGGAGGCCGCCATCGTCTTCCAGGACTACAGCCGCTCGCTCTTTCCGTGGCTGAACGTCACGCGTAACGTCGTGTTCCCGCTCCGCCGAGGGCAGGAGCCGCGTTCGGAGAAGCTCGCGCGCGTCGAGCGCGTGTTGCGCGAGGTCGGGCTGGAGGGCGTGGGGAACAAATACCCGTGGCAGCTCTCGGGTGGGATGCAGCAGCGGGTTGCGATTGCGCGCGCGCTCGTCTCGCGGCCGGAGATCCTCCTCCTCGACGAGCCGTTCGCCTCCGTCGACGCGCTCACGCGCGCGGAGCTCCAGGACCTCGTGCTGCGCATCCATGAGCACGAGGAGAGGGGCGTCACCATTCTCCACGTCACGCACGACATCGACGAGGCGGTCTATCTCGCTGACCGTGTGCTCGTGCTCAGCGGCACGCCCGGCAGCATCGTGGCCTCGGTTGACGTGCCGCTGCCGCGACCCCGCGAGCAGACGGGGACACGCAGCTCACCGGAGTTCCTCGCGCTTCGCAACGAGCTCCACGGCCTGATCGCTGGTCACCGGCAGCCAGACGCTACGGCGTCGAGCAGCTCCGACGGCACAGGGCGAAGCCCGTCGACGAGCGCCAGGTAACTGGTGCGTCGAAATGACGTGTCGATGTCGGGATCGGAATAGTCGAGCTGCCGCGCGCCATTGTTGAAGCCGTAGATGCCGTTGGCGGCATTCGAGAGCGGCTCACAACGTCGCGATTGCGTGTCGAAACGTCGAAGGTAGTACGGAGGCCAGTCGAGATCGGTGACGATGCCTCTCCACGCGTTGTCCAGGCACGATGCCCAGCGGGCCGAACCGCAGGTGTTCATCGTTGCGTCATAGCGTCCGACCGCGCTGCTGCTCCGGGCGAGCATGCGCAGGATCTTGCGCTCCCCGCTCGACAGGGGCCGGCGCGGCATTCGCCGCGCGCCGCGCGCCGGTGGCTCCACCGCGGGGGCCGGCGCGGCGACGGATGGTGCAGCGGTGCCTGCGACGGCGGGCTCCGTCCGGTCCACGCGATCGGCTCCTCGTTCGCCGCCGCCGCCGCCGCCGCCGCCGCCGGCGATGGCGAGTGCGGTGACGACGATCAGCACACGGCCCATCTGCCCACAAGACGGCCAAACGACCCCCTGCCCTTCCCTAGAGGCTGAGGCAGGAGTACGATCCGCGTCCATGATTTCGCGTACGCGGGCCGCGCTCGTCCTGCTACTCGGCGCAATCGTCTTGGCCAGTGCCGCGTCGTCCGCTTCCGGACGGACGGCCGAGCTGACGAAGATCAAGGTCGCATTCCTCCCGGCGGAGCCCGCGGTTCTCGTGACGTACGCAAAGCACCGCGGCATGTTCCGCAAGCAGGGAATCGACGCGGAGATGGTGCCGCGCACCGATCCGCAGGTCATCGTCGGGGCGCTCCTCTCCGGAGACGTGCAGTTCGCCGGCACCCACGCGGGTGCTGCTGCCCTGCTCAAGTCCAGGGGGGCTCCGATAAAGGTTGTCGCCGGCGGTGCGCTCTACGAGCCGAAGAACCCGACATCAGGGCTCGTTTCGGCCAAGGGTAGGTCGATCAAGCGTCCGCGCGACCTCGTTGGCAAGACGATCTTCATCGACGGTCCCAACACCATTGCGGAGATCGGGGTCCTCAAGTGGCTGAAGACGGGAGGGGTCTCGAAGGACGACGTGACGATCAAGTACGTGCCATTCCAGGACATGCTCGCCCCGCTCGCGAAGGGCGACGTCGACGCGGCGTTCATGCCCGAGCCGTTCCTGACCCTTGCAGCGCAACAGGGCTTGAAGACCACTGCCTATCCGTTCGACGCCGTGTGCTCGAAGACGTGCCTGCTCACCTTTTGGGCGGCACGAGCAAATGTCGACGCGAATCTCGTCGCGCGCTTTCGAAACGCGGTTCAGAACGCCGCCGCCTGGGCCAATCAGGACAGGAACGACACGGCGAGCGCGAAGATCCTCGCGAAGTACGTTCCTATCGACGCGGGCGTCATGGCAAAGATGAAGCGGACGTCGTTCGCGACGCATCTGCGCCCGTCACTCGCGCAGCCGTGGCTCGACGCATTCGCCGAGTTCGGCGTCATCCCGCCGGGATTCAAGGCAATCGATCTCGTCAAGTAGCGGAGGCGTCTCCGAGCGCCAGCGCGACGGCCTCGTCGAGCGAGAGCTCGCGACCGCGGGCGACGGCTTCCTCGGGTGCCGGCTGCGATTCTGGCAGCGGCCGGGCATGCAGCCAGCGGGCGGCCGGTCCGCGCGCGGTTTCCGCGTCGACCGCTCCCCGAAGCAAGCCAGCCGGCTCGGGCGCACCCGCGCGCGCATCGATCTCCGCCGTAAGCGCGAGCTCGTAGAGCATGGCGCTCCGGTCATGCATCGCCTGCGACAGCACGAGCGCCTGTTCGACGCTTCGCCGGGCTTGCTCGAGGCGACCGAGCTCGAGTGACAGCGAGGCGGTTCGCGCAGAGACGCCGGCGAGCCACCAGCGAAAGCCTGAGGACTCGGCGAACCCGCGGGCCTCATCGAGGAGCTCGAGCGCACGCTCGAGATCACCGTCTGCCTCCGCCACCTCTGCCAGCGACGTCAGCGCCTGTGTCTCTCCCTTCTCGAAGCCTACGTGCCGGAAGCCGGCCAGGGCTTCCTCCGCGAGCGCACGCACCCGCTCCATATCGCCTCGCTGCACGGACGACGTTGCGAGACGATGCAGGAGGATGGCGGCACCCAGCTCGTCCCCGAGCTCGCGAGCTATGGCCAGTGCTTCCTCGAAGTGCAGGTCCGCGAGCTCGAGCTGGCCGAGAATGTTCTCCATGCCTCCTTGGACACGGAGAGCGCGAAAGCGCAGGCGCGACGGCGTCGAGGGAGCGCTCGCGAGGAGCTTCTGTGCCCACTCGATGCCCTCGTGCGGGGCGTTCGTGGCCCAGAAGTTCTCGAGCGCTACGACGAGCTCGAGCCCGAGTTCCACGTCGTTGTCGAGCGCCCAGGCGAGGGCGGCCCGCATGTTGTCCCGCTCCGGGATGACGAGGTCGTGCCGCATCGGTCCGTCGACGTCCGGGGCGAGGTTGGCGGAAAGGGCGATTGCGAGGCAGTGCTCGGCGTGTCGGCGGCGTAGCTCGACGTCTTCTCCTTCCGCCGCCAACCGCTCAGCTGCGAGCTCGTTGATCGTCTCGAGCATCCAGAAGCGGGGAGGCTCGTCACGCCGCCGGAGGAGGCTCTTGTCGAGGAGCGATTGCAGCGTGTCCGGATCGGCGTCGCAGACAGCCTCGGCGGCCTCGTACGAGCAGCCGCCGGTGAACACTGACAGTGCGCGGAACAACCGCTGCTCCTCGGCCTCGAGCAGGTCGTACGACCACTCGATCGTGGCGCGCAGCGTCTGCTGTCGAGGATCTGCGTCCTTCCCAGCTCTGAGCAGGTCGAGGCGTTGCGCCAGGCGCTCGACGAGCTGCCCTGGGGAGAAGACGACCGTACGCGCAGCCGCCAGCTCGAGGGCCAGAGGCAGATTGTCCAGCCGCGCACAGAGCTCGGCGACCGACTCGCTCTCCTGAATTTCGGAGCCGAGTGCCAGCGCACGAGTGAGGAACAGCTCGACCGCTTCCCGTTCGGCAAGCGAAGGCACCGAGTACACGTGCTCGCCCTGGAGCTGCAGCCGCTCACGGCTCGTGACCACGAGCGTCGGGCCTGGTATGTCGCGGAGCTCGGCGATCCGCGAGGCCACTTCGGGCATGAGGTGCTCCGCGTTGTCGAGCAGGAGGAGCGCACGCCAACCTGAAAGTCGCGCCGCCACGCTCTCGACGAGCTCACGGCCCGGCTCTTCGTCGACGGAGAGTGCCTGTGCGACCGCCGACGGTACGAGTCGCGCGTCACGGAGCGACGACAGCGGAACCCACCAGATGCCCTCGGGGAATGACTCGGCGGCCTCGGCCGCGGAATGGATCGCAAGCCGCGTCTTGCCCGTTCCCCCAGGGCCTGTGAGTGTGACCAAGCGCGCGCTGTCCTGAAGGAGGCTGGCGATCTCGGCGAGCTCGCGCTCGCGGCCGAAGAACGGCGTGGCCGGTACCGGGAGGTTCGTGCGGTACAGCGACTTGAGCGGAGGAAAGGTCCCGTCCCCGAGCTGGTAGACGCGCTCGGGCGCCGCGAGGTCTTTGAAGCGGTGTTCACCGAGGTCGGCGAGCGGCGTCTCGACGAGGCTGGCCGTGGCTCCCGACACGAGCACCTGGCCGCCGTGTCCCGCGGCGGCGATCCGGGCTGCCCGATGGACGTCGTCTCCGACGTAACCCTCATCCGTGAGCAGTGGCGTTCCCGTGTGCAGCCCGGCCCGCACGCGGATCTGTCCGGCCGCAAGCGCCTCGGTCATGGCGGACGCGGCGGCGAGCGCACCCGGTGCGGTGCGGAACGCGAAGAAAAACGCGTCGCCCTGAGTATCCACCTCGACCCCGGCCTCGGCCAGGCAAGCATCGCGGATCGTCCCGCGATGCTCCGCCAGAGACTCGGCGTACCTCTCGGCACCGAGCTCGTGCAGCAGCTTGGTGGACGCTTCGACGTCGGTGAAGAGGAAGGTCACCGTGCCCGATGGGAGATCTGCGTGCACGGCGAAATGATGGACGGTCGTTACCCGGTGCGCCAGGTAGGCGGGAGGAGCTGGCCCGTCTTCGTCACCCGCATCGCGTGGCCGTGGAAGTCCTCGCGCGAGAGGTTGCGCAAGATCGTGAGCGCCTGCTTCCGTGAATCGACCCGCGGCAAGCCGCCCGCAGTGAGCTGCATCGGCACAAGCGACCCGCGCACGAACGAGCCGTTTCGCCGCAGTGTCAGGTGGAGGATCGCGCTGACGCCGGAGACGCCGGACGTCGAGAGCGTGCCGTTGCCGAGGAAGTTGCCAAGGCTGTACGCGATCGGCCGCCCTTCGTACCACTCGAGCCCGCGGAGGACATGCGGACCGTGCCCGATCACGGCGTCGGCACCAGCGCGGATCACAGCGTGGGCGAACGCCTCCGGGTTGCCGCGGTTCTCGCCGAGGAACGTCTCCGTCCCCGCGTGGACGTGCTGCTCGTCCCGTCCCTCCGCGCCGGCGTGCATCGTCACGATCACGACGTCCGCCTTCCGGTCCGCCTTGCGTACGAGCCGGACGGCGCCGTCGATGTCCCGGAGATCCTGCGCCCAGTCGTAGGGCGCGACGCCGATCAGCGCGATCCGGACCCCACCCTGCTCGAGATAGGCGATCTCGCCCGGCCGGCCGGTGTGGCGCAAGCCCGCAGACCTGACCGCTGCGAGCGTCTCCGCCTGTCCCGTCTCGCCGTAGTCGAGCGCATGGTTGTTCGCGACGTTGACGATCGTGAAGCCGGCTTTACGGAGCACCCTCGCGTACGACGGTGGAGCGCGGAACGCAAAGCAGTTCTCGCTGCCGGCGCCGCACTTCGACGAGCCACCGGTCGCAAGAGTTCCCTCGAGGTTGCCGAGCGTCACGTCCGCCGCCAACCGGTGGCGGACGGCCGCGTCGAAGAACGCGCCGGGATCGGACGACGACGCCATCGCCATGTCGCCGACGGCGGCCAGGTCGAACGACGCCGGCGCCTGGCCGGCGTCTGCCGACGCGCAGAGCAAGAGCGCCAGAACGAAGACGAGGGCGAGACTGAGTCGGGGCATGGGTACGGGTTTTCGCTGAGCGCGCCGTGTGACCTCTTGCGGATGCGGGCGGAGCAGCGCGGGCGGACGATACCCGCATCGCCGCGCACGACCGCATCTGGCCCGTCGTCTGGCGGGAGGCCTCAGGCCCGATCCATGCAGGCTCGCTCCGGCTCGGGCCGACGGCGTTCACGCTCGACGGCACCGCGGTGGGCGTGCGAGCCGTGATCAAGGTTGCCTACGGAGACGTCGGCGTCTTCCGTCTCGCTAGGGTCGGCTCGGATCGGCTCGGGCGGCGTCCGACGCTGCTCCTGCGCGTAGGAGGCGAGCGGCAGTTCCGGATCGCCGCGCTCGAGGGGACGGGCGTGATCGGCGAGCTCACGGATGCGCTCGCGCGCGAGCTGACCGCCGCGTAGCCTCTCTAGCCGCATAGTGGTCGCCGACGCCCATGTCCCCGGCCTGACCGGCTGCGAACCGTCGCATGCCTGCGTCCTCGGTCGCGCCCGTATTTCAGCCAATACGAGCGCTTCCTGCGTCCTTGGCCTGCTCGGTTCTCGCGCGGTCAGTCACGATGCCATGAGCGACGGAGACCACTGATGAATGTGATCTTCAACGTGCTGCACGTGCTCGCTGCCTGCGTCTGGGTCGGCGGCACGGTGATTCTCGTCTTCGTCGCCGTCCCGCAGGCGCGAATGCTCGAAGGCGCGGAACGGGCGAGGGCGCTGCGCGCGCTCGGGCGCGGCTGGCGGCTGTTCGGCTGGAGCGCGATGGGCGTCGCCGTCGTCACCGGCATCAAGCTCGCGTCCGACGACAACGCGTTCGACGGCGCCACGACGCGCTTCGACTGGGTGCTCGCGGTCAAGATCTCTGCGGTGGCCGCGTTGATCGTCGGAGCGCTGCTCCACGACTTCGTCCTCGGCCCGCGGCTGGCACGGGAGATCCGCGAAGGGGCGCCTCAGCGCTCGCGACGGCCGCTCGTCGTCGTCGGCTGGCTGAACTTCGCGCTCACGTTGACCGTGCCCACGCTCGGAGTCGTGCTCGGGCATTTATCGTAGGGCTGTGCCGGACGACCTGAGAGCGATGGAGTACGCGTTCTTCGGCGACGCGCCGACGCCTGCGCTCGGCCGTTTCGCCGAGCTGCTGGGCGCCGAGCTCGAACGTGCGGGCTTCGCACACGCGGAGGGCGACGCCCGCGACGCGAACCTCGTGCTCAGCCTCGTCGACCCCGACGACGCGAAGCCGTTCCGGCGCGGGGCGCGCGGCACCTACGTTCTCGCCGTCTTTGAGCGCGGGGAGCACCCCGAGCCGATCGAGGAGTCTCTGCGCGCCGACTACCCGATGCTGCTGCGCGCGCTCGCGAACCTCGTCCTCGACTATGTGCCCGGCGAGGGCGCGTGGTTCACGACCATGGAGCGCGGGCATTACGGCGTCCACGCGGATTCGGAGGAAGAGCTCGCCCGCATGGTCATCGAGCGCCTGGTTCCTCTCGCGAGCTCGCGGCTCGTCATCGACAACGAGTTCCTTCCCGATCTCGAGCCGGAGCTGTGGGACGGCGACGAGATCACGGAGTCGATCCGCGAGGCGGGCGTCCGGCTCGGCGCGCTCGATCTGCTGCCCAACCCGTTCCCGATCGAGGACCTGCTCACCGAGCGGGAGCTTCGTCACGTCAAGCGCCTGTACGGGATCGGCGGGCTGTCGTACGGCAACCTCTCCGCCCGGTTGGACGACGACCGCTTCTGGATGAGCGCCAGCGGCGTCGACAAGACGAAGCTCGACATCCCCGGCCGCGACATTCTGCTCGTCTCGGACTACGACGCCGAGAACGGTCGCATGGTGCTGAGCGTCCCGCCCGGTGTCGAGCCCCGGCGCGTGTCCGTGGACGCGATCGAGCACTGGATGATCTACCAGGAGCACCCGGAGGTCGGCGCGATCGTCCACGTCCACGCATGGGTGGACGGGATCGAGGCGACGGACGTCAACTACCCGTGCGGTACGGAGGAGCTCGCGCGCAGCGTCGCGCAGCTCGTGCGGGAGGACGACGACCCCGCGCACGCGATCGTCGGGCTCCGCAACCACGGCATCACCGTCACCGGCCCGAGCCTCGAGGAGATCCTCGATCGCATCGAGCCGCATGTGCTGCGCGAAATCCCGATGAGCTAGCGTCGATGAACTAGACAGGGCGGAAGGGCCGGCCTGCGCCGGCCCGTGCGCGCCTACTTGACGATCAGCGTCCCCCACATGCCGCCGGCCTCGTGACCTGCGACGGTGCAGTAGAAGATGTACGAGCCCTTCTTCAGTGTGGCCGTCACCTTCGAGGTCTTGCCCTTCCCGACGACCTGACCCTTCGCGATCGGCTTCTTCGACTTCTTCGTCGCCTTGATCGCGATGTCGTGCTTCAGAAGCTGGGTGTTGAGCATCGTGATCGTCACCTTGCCCGGATCGGCTTCGAGCTTCTTCTTCGTGTAGGCGAGCGCGCCGTTCTTCGGCGTGCTGACGGCGAGCTTCGTCGCTCCCGTAGCGACCGCCGCAACGACGAGCGCGGCCGATAGGGCGAGGGTGATGAGCAGCGTGCGTTTCACTGTGCTCCTTTCGATCCTTCGTTGCCCGATCAGCGTGCGCGGGCCGGTGCCACCATAGCCGGAGCTACCCGTTTTGACGGCGGGGGAACCGCGTACACGACGAGCGTCACGAGCGTCGCCCACACGGTGGCGGCGCCGGCGACGTGGAGCGCCTCGAGCGGGCCGTGGGCCGAGCCCTCTCCCGCCGTGACGAGCGAGATCCCGATCGCCATTTGACCGAGCACGGCGACGAGGGGCAGCGAGCCGAGTACTCGCGGGCCGCGGCCCCGCCACGCCTGGAGCGCGAGCGCGATCGCGAGGGCGGCGACGGTGTACGCGAGCAGGCGGTGAACGACCTGTGCCGCCGCATCTCCGCCGCCCGAGACGAAGGTGCCGTTGCAGAGCGGCCACTCCTCGCCGCACGCTTCGTCCGCGTGCGTCGAGACGACGACCGCGCCCGCGACGACGAGCGTGAAGCCGGCGCCCAGCGTCCACCGTGCAAGCGTGGCGAAGCTCCTTGCGGCGACCGGTTCTGACCGCCGGAAAGCGGCGGTCGCGGTCGCGATCGTCGCAGCGGCGAACACCATGCCGACGACGAAGTGGACACCGACGATCCAGCTCGGGAGCTCGAGCCAGACGACGATCGCACCGAGCACGGCCTGGAACGGGACGAAGCAGAGCGCGACGAGGGCGGGGACGAGGATGTCACGCCGCGAGCGGTAGTGACGCCAGGCCATCACCGCGACGAGCACGACGAGCGCGGTGACGACGGCCGCGGTTGCGCGGTGGCTGAACTCGATCAACGACGTCTGCCGGTCGTGCGGGATCGGTCGTCCTTCGCACAGAGGCCAATCGGGGCAGCCGAGGCCCGACTCGCTCGCCCGCACGATGCCGCCGACGCAGATGAGCGCCCAAGACGCGAACGCCGCGGTGACCGCGGCGATCCGGAAGCGGCGCGTCGTTTCCAGCACGCCTACATTCAACCGATCCCCGGCGGGCGCAGCACCGCGAACTGGTCGGTGATCTCGAGCGCTGCGTGCGCGGAAGCCGAAGAGCGCCGCGGGGCGGCCGCCGGTCGGGCCGGGCGGGCGGTGGCTCGCCGGTCGGCTCGAGCAGGTGGCGGCGGAGGAGCACGCGCTGGAGGTTCGTCGCCGAGACGTCGTGGCCGAGCGCGGCGCGGTAGAGGTCGCGCAGCTCGGAGATCGTGAACGTCGTCCGGCGCGAGCGCGAAGCCGACGTTCGTGTAGGAGAGCTTCGCCCGCAGCCGCTCGCGGCCGGCGAGCACGATCGCGCCGTGGTCGAACGCGATCGCGGGCAGGTCGTCGACCGGGTGCCACGCGGTGTCGGCGGGCACGGCTGGGTCGACGTCGCTCGGGACGAGACCGAGGTAGGCGGTCGCGAGCTCCCACTCGGCGGGTTGCGGTCGGGCTCGCTGCAGCGTCTCGAGCTGCTCGAGGTGGGAGAGCTCGCGCACGTCGACCTTCGTCGCGAGGTGGCGGCGGATCGACTGCTCGAGCGTCTCGCCCGCGACGAGGTAGCCGCCGGGCAGCGACCAGCGCCGCGAAACGGGTCGCGCGCGCGCTCCCACAGCAGCACCTGGAGCGCGCCGTCGCGCACCTGGAGGACGACGGCGAGCGCCACGTGGGAGGGCGTGGTCGTGGCCGAACCGGCTTTGGTAGACTCGTTCACAGGTTATCGACTCTGAGGAGAAAACTGCAGAGTGACGACGAAATCGCGATCCAACTACGACCTCGCGTCGTCGGCGGCGGAGTCGCGGGGCTCTACGCCGCGCTCTGCGCCGCCGAGGAGGCCGACGTGCTCCTGCTCGCGAAGGGGCCGGTCGCTGCCGTCGAACAGCTGGCACGCGCAGGGCGGCGTCGCGGCGGCGCTCGGCGAGGACGACGCTCCCGAGCTGCACGCCGAGGACACGCTCGCGCGCCGGCCGGGGCCTCTGCCGCGAGAGCGCCGTCCGCGTGCTCACCGAGGAGGCGCCGGCGCGGCATCGCCGACCTCGTCGACGCTCGGCGTCGAGTTCGACGACGAGCTCGGCCGCGAGGGCGGCCACTCGCGTCGGCGCGTGCTGCACGTCGGCGGCGCGGCAGACCGGCAAGGCGATCGCGGCGCGTGCTCGCCGAGCGCGGTGCGCGAGCATCCGCGGATCGCGGTCGCCGAGGGCGAGCGCGTCCTCGGCGTCTGTCGGCGGCGACGGCCGCTGCGGCGGCGTCGTCACCGACCGGCGGGCGATCCGCGCGCGCGCGACGCTGCTCGCGACCGGCGGCTACGCGGCGCTCTGGGAGCGGACGACGAACCCGCCCGGCGCGCTCGGCGAGGGCTCGCGCTCGCGTACCGCGCCGGCGCCGCGCTCGCCGATCTCGAGTTCGTGCAGTTCCATCCGACCGCGCTCGTCGACGACGGCTTCTGCTCTCCGAGGCGCTGCGCGGCGAGGGCGCGCTGCTCGTCGACGACCACGGCGACCGCTTCACCGACGAGCTCGCGCCGCGCGACGTCGTCGCGCGCGCGATCGCCGAGCGCGGCACGGCGCGGCTCGACCTGCGCCCGATCGAGCGCGGCCGCTTCCCCGGCCTGATGGCGACGCTCGAGCGACGCGGGCTACGACCCGGCGCCGGAGCCGATCCCCGTCTCGCCGGCCGCGCACTACACGGTGGGCGGGATCGTCACCGACCTCGACGGCCGCACCGACGTGCCGGGCCTCTACGCCGCCGGCGAGTGCGCCTGCACCGGCGTCCACGGCGCGAACCGGCTCGCCTCGAACTCGCTGCTCGAGTGCCTCGTCTTCGGCCGCCGCGCCGCGCTCGCCGCGCTCGCCGAGCCCCGTCTCGACGGCCTGTCCCGCGGGACAGTCCCGTAGCGACGAGCCGCCGGTGACGCCGGAGATCCGCGAGGCGCTGTGGCGCGGACGCGGGCGTGATCCGCGACGCGGCCGGGCTCGAGCGGCTGCCGCCTCGCCGCACCTGCTCGCCGCGCTCGTCGCCGAGAGCGCGCTCGCGCGCGAGGAGAGCCGCGGCGGCCACTTCCGCTCCGACTTCCCGACCGAGAGCGACGCGTTCGACGGCGCCACGCCGTCGTCCGCGCCGGGCGCGAGCCGTGGAGCTCGAGCCATGGAGCTGACGAGCCGTCGACGTACGCGGCGCCTGGCTCGCCGAGGACGTCGGCGACGGGCGACGTCACGACCGACCGCGTCGTTCCGGCGCGGACGCGCAGCTGCACGGCGGAGCTCCTGCTCGAGGAGCCCGGCGTCGTCTGCGGGCTCGATGTCGCGCCCGCCGTCTTCCGCGAGCTCGACCCGGCGTTTCGCGTTCGAGCCGCTCGTCGCCGACGGCGCCAGCTCGCCGACCCGGCGCCGCTCGCGCGGTCGAGGGCCGGCGCGCGCCGTGCTCACCGGCGAGCGCGCTGCGCTCAACCTGCTCGGCCGCCTCTGCGGCATCGCGACGCTGACGCGCCGCTACGTCGACGCGGTCGAGGGCACCGGCGCGACGATCCTCGACACGCGCAAGACGACGCCCGGCCTGCGCGCGCTCGAGAAGTACGCCGTCCGCTGCGGCGGCGGCACGAACCACCGCGTCGGGCTCGACGACGCGATCCTGATCAAGGACAACCACCTGCGCCTCGCCGGCGGCATCGCGCGAGCCGTCCGGCGCGTCGGCGGCGGAAACGGCCTGCCGATCGAGGTCGAGGCCGAGACGCTCGCCGCAGGTGCGGGAGGCGCTCGACGCCGGCGCCGACCGGATCCTGCTCGACAACATGACGCCCGACGAGCTCGCGCGAGGCCGTCGCGCTCGTCGCCGGCCGCGCGCAGCTCGAGGCCTCCGGCGGCATCACGCTCGAGACCGTCCGCGCCTTCGCCGAGACCGGCGTCGACTTCATCTCGGTCGGCGCGCTCACGCACTCGGCGCGCTCGCTCGACGTCTCCCTGGAGGTCGTCCATGACGACGCGACGACCGAGACCATCGCGCTGATGCACGACGAGGTCCGGGCGCTCGCGCGCGAGCGCGACGCGGTGATCCTCGCCCACAACTACCAGGTGCCCGAGGTGCAGGACGTGGCCGACTACGTCGGCGACTCGCTCGGCCTCTCGCGCGCAGGCGGCCGCCACCGACGCCGAGGCGATCGTCTTCTGCGGCGTCCACTTCATGGCCGAGACGGCGGCGATCCTCTCGCCGGAGAAGACGGTGCTGATCCCCGACCTCGACGCCGGCTGCTCGCTCGCCGCGTCGATCACGGCCGAGCAGCTGCGCGACTGGAAGGCCGAGCACCCGGGCGCGGTCGTCGTCTCGTACGTGAACACGACCGCCGAGGTGAAGGCCGAGACGCGACTACTGCTGCACGTCCGGCAACGCGAAGGCCGTGATCGAGGCGATCCCCGCCGACCAGGAGATCCTCTTCCTCCCGGACATGTTCCTCGGCCTCTGGCTCGAGCAGGTGACCGGCCGCAAGCTGAACATCTGGATGGGCGAGTGCCACGTCCACGCGGGCATCCGGCCCGAGGACATCGAGCGCTGGCGCGAGGAGGCGCCCGACGCCGAGCTGCTCGTGCACCCCGAGTGCGGCTGCGCGAGCCAGGCATGGCGTTCGCGAACGGCCGCACGCACATCCTCTCCACCGAGGGCATGGTCAACTTCGCGAAGGAGTCGCCGAAGGAGCGCTTCCTGGTCGCGACCGAGACGGGCATCATCCACCGGCTGAAGAAGGAGGTCCCGGCAAGCGCTTCGAGGCGGTCTCCGAGCGCGCGATCTGCGGGTTCATGAAGATGATCACGCTCGAGAAGCTGCGCGACTCGCTGCGCGACTGGAAGTACGAGGTCACGGTCGAGCCGGAGATCGCCGACCGCGCGCGCCGCGCGATCGAGCGCATGGTCGCGATCGGCTAGTTGCCGCCCGCCCTGGAGCGATCGCGCGCTACAGCGCGATGAGTCCGGCGTTCGTCGGTGTGAAGCCGCAGGCGTCGAAGTAGAAGGCTCTCAGGTGATCGTCGAAGTCGACGTGGAGCCATTCGCAACCGGCAGCGCGGGCCTCGGCGACAGCGACCGCGACGAGCTGTGTTCCAACTCCTTGCCTGCCCGCGGTCTCGGTCACGATCGTGTCGAGGATGAAGGCATGGACGCCACCGTCCCAAGGGACATTCACGAAGCCGACCAGCTCCGCACCGTCCCGTGCGCATGCCCAGCCGAGGCTGTGTTCGCGCACCTGGCGCTCCCAGTCGTCCATAAGGACCGGATGGTCGAACGCCTCTGCGTGGAGCACGTTCAACTCACTGTTCTCGAAGTCGCCGCGCCAGTCGCACGTGATTTCCATGACGAGAGAGTATTGGGCGTTCGCGCGTGGCTCGCTGTCGGGTAGCTCCGCCTCGTAGGCTTCTGGAGTGACGACATGCCCGAGCTGCGGCTCCGAGAATCCTGAGACCTCCCGCTTCTGCGGATCGTGTGGTGCGTCGCTGGAGGATGATGGCGAGCGGGACGTCCGCAAGGTCGTGACCGTGCTCTTCTGCGACCTCGCCGGCTACACGAGCACAGGCGACCAGCTCGACCCCGAGGCGCTCCGGAGCCTCCAGGCACGGTACTTCGAGGACGCACGGATGGCCCTCGAACGCCACGGCGGGACTGTGGAGAAGTTCATCGGCGACGCGGTGATGGCGGTGTTCGGCATCCCGGTGCTCCACGAGGACGATGCGCTGCGAGCGCTGCGCGCGGCCGTCGAGCTTCGCGACGCCGTCACCGCGCTCGGCTTCGAGGCGCGGATCGGCGTCAATACGGGCCAGGTCGTCGCGGGGGCGGGCGACGCTCTCGTCACCGGCGACGCGGTCAACGTCGCCGCGCGGCTCGAGCAGGCGGCCGAGCCGGGCGAGATCCTCCTCGGCGAGCCGACGCTCCAGCTCGCGCGGGACGCGGTCGAGGTCGAGCCCGTCGAGCCCGTCGCGGCGAAGGGAAAGCCGGAGCCCGTCCCGGCACACCGGCTCGTCCGCGTCGTCGAGGGCGCGCCCGCCTTCGAGCGCAGACTCGACGCTCCGCTCGTAGGGCGGCGAGAGGAACTGGCACGCGTGCGGTCGGCGTTCGACGCCGCGCTCGCGGAGCGCGCACCTCGGCTCGTGACGGCTTTCGGGCCGCCGGGGATCGGCAAGACGCGCCTTGCACGCGAGGTCATGTCGTCACTCGGCGGCGAGGCCGACGTGCTCGTCGGGCGGTGCCTGCCGTACGGCGAAGGGATCACGTACTGGCCGCTGGCCGAGATCTTCCGCCAGGCACGCGCCGACTCGGAGTGGGGTACGGCTCAGGCCGCAGGGTCGCCCGAGGACGTCGCCTGGGAGGTGCGCAAGTGGCTCGAGGCGCGGGCGCGGGCGCGTCCGCAAACGCTCGTCTTCGAGGACATCCACTGGGCGGAGCCACCGCTCCTCGACCTGATCGAGCACGTCGCGCGAGTGGTCACGCGACGCACCGATGCTCCTGTTCTGCCTCGCCCGCCCCGACCTCCGCGACGCGCGCGCGGCCTGGAGCGGCGAGGCGATCATGCTCGAGCCGTTGTCCGGCGAGGAGTCCGACGAGCTGATCGAGAGCCTCCTCGGCGGCGCGGAGCTCGAAGACGCCACGCGCTTCCGGATCCGCGACGTCGCCGAGGGCAACCCGCTGTTCGTCGAGCAGCTGCTCGCGATGCTCGCCGACGGCGCCGCCCCGGACGAGGTGCCGGCGACGATCCACGCACTTCTAGCCGCGCGTCTCGACGCCCTCCCGGACGAGGAGCGCGAGGTCGTCGAGCGGGCATCTGTCGTCGGGCTCGACTTCGAGTGGGAGGCGCTCGGCGAGCTTGCCCCCGACCGTCGCCGCCCCACGGGATCCACGCTCACCGCGCTTGTCCGTAAGGAGCTGCTCCGCCCGCACGAGGCGATCGCCGACACGTTCCGCTTCCGCCACATGCTCATCCGCGATGCCGCGTACGACAGGATCCCGAAGAGCCAGCGCGCCGATCTCCACGAGCGCGTCGCGGGCTGGCTGGACGGCCGCGGCGAGGAGTTCGAGGAGATCATCGGCTACCACCTCGAGCAAGCGCACCGCTGCCTCGCGGATCTCGGGCAGCAGGCCGAGCGCAGCTCCGACCTTGCGCGTCGAGCGGCCGACCGTCTCGCGGCATCTGGGAGGCGCGCATACCAGCGGGGTGACCTCTCCGCCGCGGCTGATCTTCTCGGGCGAGCTGTGAACCTCCTACCAGCGCGGGATCCGGACCGCGTGCCGCTCCTGCCGATGCTCGGTCGGGCGCTCACGGACCGTGGCGAGTGGCAGAGCGCAAAGGAACTCCTCGCGGAGGCGATCGAGGCGGGCGAGCCGGTCGTGGCGGCAGACGCAACCGTGGCCAATCTCTTCCTCTGGATCCACTCCGATCCGCGGGCGAGCCACGCCACTTTACGCCCACCCCTCGAACGTGCGATTCGCACGTTCGAGGAGGAGAAGGATCTGGCGGGGCTCGCAAACGGTCTCTACCTCGCAGGCTTGATGCGGTTCTGGAGCGGCGAGGCAACGAAGGCGATCGAGGAGCTCGAGCGCGCGGCCGACCACGCCCGTGCTGCTGGAGATCGCACGATCGAAGCCGAGATCTACTCGAGCTTGCTCAACATGGCTCGGCACGGACCAACGTCGAGCTCTGCGTTGGAGGCCCTCGTGGCCGAGCTCCGCCAGCGCGTTCCTACCAGCAGGCGTCTAGGAGTTCGCGCGCTTTCCATCCTTGGGTTCGTCGCGGCGCTCCGTGGCGACTTCGACGTTGCTCGCGGCTTGTACAAGGAGGCGCGAACGCTTGCGCAGGAGTTCGGCATGCCAGCGTTTGTGGGGAACGAGGCCGACGCGGAGCTGCTCGCGGGCGACGGGCCTGCTGCCGAGCGGGTGCTCCGCGAGGAACTCGAGGAGCTCGAGCAGATCGGCGACTTCGGGCACTACACGAGCCTCGTGCTGCCGCTGGTCGATGCGCTCGTTCTCCAGGGGCGAGGTGAGGAGTCGGAACGCGAGGTGGAACTTGCTGCCGGCTACGCGATCGACGACGACGCGGACGCCCAGATAGGCCTTCACCTGAGCAATGTGGCGCTCCTGCTTCTCCGAGGAGATGTCGTCGCGGCGGAGGCGCGTGCGCGCGAAGCGGTGTCAGTCGCTCGACGGACGGAATACATGATCGCGCACATACGGGCGCTGCAGGGCCTTGCCGACGTGCTCTCGGCGGCGGATCGGCCCGAGGAGGCGGAGAAGCGCTCGAGCAGGCGATCGCTCTCGCGCAGAAGAAGGAGAGCGTCGCGCACGAGCGTCTCCTGCGCGTGAAGCTCGACGAGCTCGCGGCTCAGCCGCCCGCGACGGCCTGAACGACCCGGATCGACTCTCCGCCTGCGAGCGGCGTGTCGACTCCCTCGCCACCGCGGATATCCGTGCCGTCGACGTAGACGTTCACGAGGCGGCGGAGCTCGCCGTGCTCATCGAAGAGCATGTTCGCGACGGGGAGCGCGCGCAGCGCGTCGCCGACGGTGTCGACCTCGAGGTCGAACCGACTCTGCCCGCCCGCCTCGGCCGCGAGGATCGAGGGCAGGAGGACCGTCACTGCCAAACGGCTTCGACGGAGAGAATCGGCGGGAGGTTCGACGCTGCCTCGATCCACTCGTCGCCCTCGTCCGGTGATACCCACACCGACCCGCCTTGTGTCCCGAAGTAGAGGCCCACGGGGTCGAGACCGTCGGACGACGATGCCTCGCGCAGGACACCCGTCCACGCCTGGTCAGGCAGTCCGTTTGTCAGTAGCTCCCATGAGGCGCCGGCGTCGCGCGTGCGGTAGACGCCGAGACGGCCGTTCGCGGTGACGCGGTTCTCGGCTCCGACCTCGGGAATCACCCAGGCAGCGTCGGGGTCGTTCGGGTCGATCATGATCGCGAAGCCGAACTCGCCGGGAAGACCGTTGCCGTCGAGCCGCTCCCATGTGTCGCCGTGGTCGTCGGAGCGGTAGACGCCGCAATGGTTCTGCTGCCACAGCCGCTCCGGCTTCGCCGGATGGACGAGGAGCTTGTGCACGCACTGGCCGACCTCGGGATACGGATCGGGCATGAAGCCGGCGGAGACGTTCTTGTTGATCGGCCGCCACGACTCCCGCGCCGTCGTCCGTGCGGAATGCGCCCGCAGCCGAGATCGCGATGTACATCCGTTCGGGATTCGATGCGTCGAGCTGGATCGAGTGGCAGCACATGCCGCCCGCGCCGGGATTCCACTGGTCCCGCGTCTCGTGCTGGGTGAGGCTCATCACCGTCTCGAACGTCTTCGCGCCATCGGTCGAGCGGAGCAACGCGCCGGGAGCGGCGCCGAGCCAGAGCTCACCGGGCTCGTTGCCCGGCCGCACGTGCCACGTCCTCTCGAGCGTCAAGCCCGTCTCCTCCGGCAGACCGATCTCCTCGGTGCGCTCCCATGTCTTGCCCATGTCAGGAGAGCGCTGCACGGTGCCGCCATACGGGTACGTGTTGGCCGCGGCATACAGCATCCCGTCACGCTGGTCGACGATCGCGTGGAGGATGTCCCAGCCCTCGAGCGTCGGGTCGTCGAGCGTCCACGTGCGTCGGTCGTCCGAGTGGAGCTGGAAGAGACCCTTTCTGGTCCCGACGAGTAGCGTGACGCTCACGACGCCACAACCCTAACGATTCCCGCCGCGACGAGCTCGTCGATTTCGCGCTCCGAGTAGCCGGCCTCGGCGAGGATCGCCGCCGTGTCGGCTCCGAGCGCGGGAGGCGGTGCGCGGTGCGCGACCCGCTCGCCATCCGCAGAGACGGGGAGCGCCGGGATGCGAACGCCGCCGAGCTCCTGGAGGATCCCGAGCGCCGCCGTCTGTTCCGCCTCCGCGACCTGCGCCGCGTTCTGGACGGGCGCTGCTGGCACGCCCGCCTCCGCGAGCGCCGAGAGCCACGCATCCGTGCTGTTCGAGAGGAAGCGATCGGCGAGAAGCGAGACGAGCACATCGCGATGCTCGACTCGCAAGGGGTTCGTCGCGAACCGCGCGTCGACGGCGAGCTCTGGCACGGCCAGCGCCTCGCAGAGCCCGGCGAACAGGCGGTCGTTCGCCGCCGCGACCATGAGCGCGCCGTCCGCCGTACCGAACACCTGGTACGGCGCGATCGACGGGAAGCCCGTGCCGGTCCTCCCGGGCACGACACCTGAGCCGAGGTAGCCGGTGAGGTGGTACCCCATGTACGCGATCGCCGTCTCGTAGAGCGAGACGTCGACCGTGCTGCCCTCGCCGGTGCGCTCCCGCTCCATCAGCGCGGCGAGCACGCCGAGCGCCGCCCACATGCCCGTGCCCTGGTCGACGAGCGAGACGCCGACGCGCACGCCCGGCCGATCGGGCTCACCCGTCACCGACAGGATGCCGCCTGCCGCCTGGGCGAGCGGGTCGTAGCCCGGCAGCGCGCTCCAGGGGCCGCTACGGCCGAAGGCGCTGATCGTGCGCGTACACGAGCCGGGCGTTCCGTCCGCGCAGGACATCCGGCCCGAAGCCGCGCTCCTCGGCATGGCCCGGCCTCAGGCTCTGGAGGAACACATCGGCGCCGTCCGCGAGCCTCAGCAGCACATCCGTGCCCGCGACGGAGGTCGAGCGCGAGCGAGCGCTTGCCTGCATTCATCGCGAGGAACATCGCGCTCTCGTCGCCCCAGAACGGCGGCCCCCAGGTGCGCGCCTCGTCTCCGGACGGCGGCTCGACCTTGACGACGTCTGCGCCGAGCGCGGCGAGCACCTCGGTGCAATACGGCCCGGCGAGCGACGTCGTCACGTCGATCACCCGCACGCCGTCGAGAGGGAGGAACGCCACCCGCATAGTCTTCACCACCGATGTTCCAGCAGCTGATCGACCTCGTCTCGGGCGCCTGGTGGACCTACCCGCTTCTGTTCGGGGTCGCGTATTTCGACGCGATCATCCCGCTCGTCCCGAGCGAGACGATGGTGATCACAGCCGGCGTGCTCGCGTCCGCCGGTGACATGCAGCTCGGCCTGATCATTGTCTTCGCGGCGGCGGGCGCCTTCTGCGGCGACAACACCGCGTACTTCATCGGACATCGCTACGGCGACCGCGTCGAGCGACGCTTCTTCTCGTCGGAGAAGGCGAGAGGACGGTTGCGCTGGGCCGAACGCCAGCTCGACGAGCGGGGCGGGGAGATCATCATCATCGGCCGCTTCATCCCCGGCGGCCGGACGGCGGTCACGCTGTCTGCCGGCGCTCTCGAGATGCGCTGGCGCCGGTTCGCGACCTTCGACGCGATCGCCGCCGTCATCTGGGCGTCCTACGCCGCACTCCTCGGGTACATCGGCGGGAAGTCCTTCGAGGACGCGCCCTGGAAAGGCTTGATCGTCGCGATCGCGATCGCCTTCTCCGTCGCGGCCGGCGTCGAGCTCGTTCGCTGGTTGCAGCGTCGAAGGAGAGCAAAGCGTGAATCGGCTGGCTGAGTCGACGAGCCCGTATCTCCTCCAGCACGCCGAGAACCCGGTCGACTGGTACCCGTGGGGCGAGGAGGCGCTCGCCCGCGCGCGCGACGAGGACCGGCCGATCCTGCTCTCGATCGGCTACGCGGCGTGCCACTGGTGCCACGTGATGGAGCACGAGTCGTTCGAGGACGCGCGAGACCGCGGCGCTGATGAACGAGCGCTTCGTCAACGTCAAGGTCGACCGCGAGGAGCGGCCGGACCTCGACGCGATCTACATGGACGCCGTCGTCGCGCTGACCGGGCACGGCGGCTGGCCGATGACCGTCTTCCTCACGCCCGAAGGGCGGCCGTTCTACGGCGGCACGTACTTCCCGCCCGAGCCGCGCCACGGGCTGCCGAGCTTCCGCGAGGTGCTGGAAGCCGTCGCGTCTGCGTACGCCGAGCGCCGCGGCGACGTCGCGCGCTCCGCAGGAGAGCTGGTCGCGGCGATCGAGCGAGTCGTCGCGCCGCCGCCCGTCGAGCGAGCCGCTGACGGAGTCGCTGCTCGGCGAAGCCGTGCGCGGCCTGCGGGCCGTCTTCGACGCCGGGTCCGGCGGGTTCGGGCGGGCGCCGAAGTTCCCGCCGCACTCCGTGCTCGAGCTCCTTCTCCGCCGCGGCGAGCTGGAGATGGTCGGAGCGGACGCTCGACGCGATGGCTGCGGGGGGCATGTACGACGTTGTCGGCGGCGGCTTCCACCGCTACTGCGGTCGACAACGACTGGCTGGTCCCGCACTTCGAGAAGATGCTCTACGACAACGCGCTGCTCGTGCCCGTGTACCTCCACGGCTGGCTCGTGACGGGGAACGAGCGCTATCGGGCGGTCGCGGAGCGGACGGTCGAGTACATGCTGCGCGACCTGCTCCTCGACGACGGTGCGTTCGCCTCGTCGCAGGACGCCGACACGGACGGCATCGAGGGCCTCACGTACACGTGGCTACCGGGAGAGGTGCCCGAGGAGTTGCTGCAGCCGTTCGAGCACGGCCGCTTCATCGTCCGCGGCGAGCTGGACGGTGCGCTCCGCGCGGAGCTGCTCGCGACCCGCGAGCAGCGCCCGCAGCCGGGTCTCGACGACAAGGCGATCGCGTCGTGGAACGGGCTCGCGCTCGCCGGGCTCGCAGAGGCGGCGTGGCGGCTCGACCGGGCGGACTGGCTTGGCGCGGCGCGGAGTCTCGGCGAGTTCCTGCTCGGGCCGCTGTCCGAGGACGGCCGTCTGCACCGCAGCTACCGCGCAGGTCGCGCGACCGGCTCAGGCTTCCTCGATGACTACGCAAACGTCGCGAACGGGCTCTACGAGCTGCATGTCGCGACCGGCGAGCTCCGGTGGCTCGAGGAGTCCGCCGGCTCGCTCTCCTTGCCGTCGAGCTGTTCGCAGACGCCGAGCGCGGGAGGCTTCTTCCTGACGCCCGTCGACGGGGAGGCAGCTCGTCGTGCGGACGAAGGATCTCGACGACAACCCGGTCCCGTCGGGCAGCTCGATGCTCGCGTACGTCCTCCTGCGGCTCGCGCGCATCTACGGCGACGACGAGCTCGAGCGCCACGCCGTGTCGGTGCTGCGACTCGCGAGGGATCTGATGGCGCGCGCGCCGACCGGCTTCGGCTGGGCGCTCTGCGCGCTCGAGCTCCATTTCGCGCCACCAAAGGAGATCGCGATCGTCGGCTCGCCGGACGACGCGGTCGCCCGCGCTGTGCTCGCACCGTACGACCCCGACGCCGTCGTCGCCTTCGGGCCATCCGAGGATGTCCCGCTGCTCGCGGGCAAGGGGCTCGTCGACGGCAAGCCGGCCGTCTATGTCTGCGAGCGCTTCGCCTGTCAGGTCCCGGTGACGGATTCTGCGGCGTTCTCCTCCGTTTAGAGTGGCGCGCATCGGGTTACTCCCCGGGTAACACGGCTGTTGCTCCCCCGCACGCGGCCGCCCAGTTCTTCGACAGGAGGAATCTCATGGCGACATCACAGTCGGTCCATCGTGTTCGGATACCAACCCTCGCCGCTCTCGCGCTCGCGATCATGGCGCTCGTAGTCGTGGCCAACGGCTCGGCCCGCTCGCTCGCCGGTCCGACGCTCGCCGCTGAGCCGACGATCTCGGGGCCGGCTGTCGTCGGCGGTGAGCTGTTCGGCAATCGCGGGCTCTGGCAGAGCACGAAAGACATCACGTACTCGTACCAGTGGCTCCAGTGCAAGAAGGACCCCATCGACGACTCCTCGTCGAAGACCTGCAAGAACATCGCCGGCGAGACGGACGTGACATACACGGTGCGTGGCGACGACCAGGGCAAGCGCATCCGCTTCCGCGTCAAGGCGAAGAACAGCGCAGGTTCGACCACCGCGACGTCCGCTGCGACATCCGTGGTGGTCCAGCCGGACGACAAGCCGGCGTCGAACTTCCCGCCCGTGATCAGCGGCAGCACGCTCGTCGGAGAGACGCTCAAGACCACCACAGGCACCTGGACCGGCGACCAGCCGATCACGTACTCGTACAAGTGGCAGCGCTGCGACAAGGAGGGGAACGCCTGCAAGGTCATCGACGGCGCGACGCAGTCGACGTACAAGCTGAAGCAGGCCGACTTCGACAAGACGCTCCGCACGCGCGTGATCGCCAAGAACGCACGAGGCCAGGGCGACGCCTACTCGCCGCAGACCGCCGTCGTGCAGGACGCGAACAGCGGCATCATCACCCTCCCTGATGGGTCCAAGTCGATCGACGTCAAGGACATCCCGAAGGGAGAGCGGCTGATCGTCGACCAGGTGAAGTTCTCGCCGAACCCGCTCACCTCGACGGCGCAGAACGTGCTTGCGCAGATCAAGGTGAAGAGCACGCAGGGCTACGTCGTGCGCGGCGCGATCGTGTCCATCCGCGCAACTCTCGCGTGGTCGACGGCAGCGACAACTCGTCCACGAACCCCGAGGGTTGGGTGCAGTACTCGATGCCTCCCACGAACGACATGAAGCACATGAAGCCGTTCCAGAACCTTCAGTTCTTCGTGAAGGCGTACCGCAAGGGCGATCCCGAGCTTGCCGGCATCGCCGGCTACCGGCTCGTCCAGGTGCGGTCTCAACTTCTAGGCGAAACGAATCAGAGCCGGCGCCGCCTTGCGGCGGCGCCGGCCTCGAGCGAGGCTCCTCGATCGCGCTATGCCGGCGCGGGCACCGCCCCCAGCTGCTGCATCATCGCCATCACGTCGGTGACGCCCCATGCTCGACAGCCTTCCCTGCGTCGTTGATACGGACGATGTCGACGCCCTGGAAGTCGACAGACTTGCCGGTGGCGGGCATGCCCATGAACTCGCCGTCGTTCGTGCCGGTGATCCGCACACGCGTCCAGATCCTGTCGTCAGCCAGCGCCGTGTCCTCGACGTCCATCCGCAGGTCCAGAACGCCGCGCGGAACATCTGGAAGAACTGATTTCGCCCTCCTTGTTCGGGGGAAGGCCTGCTGCCTCCTCGTGCTCGACCATATCGTCGTCGAGCATCGCGCCGAACCCTTCGAGGTCACCGGCGTTGAGATCGTCGTACGCCTGCCGCATGAGCGCCTCGTAGTCCATGACATGCCTCCTTGGTCGGGTCGGCGCGATCATACGAACGACCAGGCGCAGATGAGTCAGTCTCCGAGCTGCGCGTAGGCGCGCTCGAACACCTCTCGCGGCTGCGCGCCGAGGATCGAGCAGCCGGTCGTCGAGGACGAACGCCGGGATGCCGGTGATGCCGAGCGACCGCGCTTCTCCCGTCGAGGCGTGCACCCGGTCGGCGTACTCGTCGCCGGTGAGCACGTCCGCGACCTCGTCGCGGTCGAGCCCGGCCTCGACCGCCGAGCGCACGCACCTCCTCGGGATCGCCGATGTTCCTCGACTCCGCCCCAGTACGCGTCCATCAGCCGGTCGTGCACCGGCGCGCTGGAGCCCGCGTTCGCGTCCGAGCTCGGTTACGCGCAGGGCGCGCATCGTGTTCGGGACGATCTCGGGGTGCGGGTTGTAGGCGAGTCCGTGCTCCTCGAACATCCGCCGGACGCGGTCGATCCCGCGCCTCGCCGTAGCGCGCGAGCAGGTCGGCGCGCGGCAGGCCGTCCTCGGGATACTCGGGGTGGAGGTCGAAGGGAAGCCAGGTGACGTGGGCACCGACCTGGTGCTCGAGCCAGTCGGCCGCGACCTGGCCGACGCGGCAGAACGGTCAGATGTAGTCGGACCAGATCGAGAACGGTGTGCTCGCTCACTCCGACTCCAGCCGAAGCAGGTCGTCGATCGTCTCGCGGCGGCGGATCACGCCGCGCCTCGCCGTCGACGACGAGCACCGCCGCAGGTCGCGGCAGCGCGTTGTAGTTCGAGCTCATCGCGAGGGTGTAGGCGCCGGTGGCGGGCGACCGCGAGCACGTCGCCTCGGCGCGGCTCGGGCAGCGGCGCGCGCTCGATCAGCACGTCGCCCGACTCGCAGTGCTTGCCGCAGACCGCGAACGACGCCGGTCGCCGCCTCGTCCGCCCGGTTCGCGAGCAGGCCGTGTACCGCGCGTCGTAGAGCTGCGGCCGCGGGTTGTCGGACATGCCGCCGTCGACCGCGACGTAGCGTGACGTCTCGCTCGCTTGCTTGACGACGCCGACGCGGTAGAGCGTCACCCCGGCTCGTCCGACGAGCGAGCGTCCGGGCTCGAGGATGAGCTGCGGCGCCGGCAGATCGTGGAGCGTCCAGGCGTGCGTCGACCCGCTCGAGGAGCGTCCGGACGAACGTCTGAGACTCGAGGCGCCGGCTCGTCCTCCGCATAGCGAATGCCGAGCCCGCCGCCGACGATCGACGACCGCCGGCGTCCAGCCGAGCTCCGCCCGGCAGTCGGCGGCGAACGCCGCCGAGCCAGTCGACGGTCATCCGCGCCGCGCGCGACGTCGAGCAGCTGCGAGCCGATGTGGACGTGGAGCCCCTGCGCCGTCGAGCCCGAGCTCGGCGCAGCGCCCGATCGTCTCGGCTGCCTGCTCGGGCGTGAGCCCGAACTTCGAGCCGCGGTGGCCCGTCTGGATCGCCCCGTGCGTGTCGGCGTCGATTCCGGGCGTGACGCGAACGAGCACGCGCTCGACGCCCGCAGCCGCCGCGCGCTCCGCGTCGTCGGGCGAGTCGAGGACGACGAGGCAGCCCGGCCTCCGCGCCGGCGCGTAGCTCCTCGTCCGACTTGTTGTTCCCGTGCGAGGACGATTGCGTCCGCCGCCAATGCCGGCTGCGCGTGCGTACGCGAGCTCGCCGAGCGTCGACGCCTCCGCGCCGAGGCCCTCCTCCGCGAACAGTCGCAGGACGGCGACGTTCGGGAACGCCTTGACGCTGTAGGCGATCGTGGCGTCTGGCGCTGTCTCGCGGTAGGCGCGGGCGCGGGCTCGCAGGGTCTCCTCGCAGTAGACGACGAGCGGCGTTCCGTGGATGTCGGCGAGCGACGACGACATGACGCCGCCGAGCACGAGCTCTCCGTCGGCGACCGCGGCAGTGTCAGGAAAGAGGTCGAGCACAATCAGTTCTTCGGGTCGCGAAAGCCGACGTACCAGTGCGTCCCGTCGCAGAATGGCTTGTTTTTCGACTGGCCGCAGCGGCAGAGCGCGAAGTGCTCGTGCGACGGGCCGTGGAGCCCGCGCGGATGGAGCAGCTCGATGCCGCCCGTGACGTAGTACGGGCCATCCTTCGAGACGGTGATCGTCGGCCCGCGCTCCTGGTCGCCGAACGCGATGCCGTCGATCTCGTAGGCGAGCGCGCCGGAAGGGCACTTGAGGACCGTCGTCGCGATCGCCTCCACGTCCGCCTCGTCGGGCGCGATCCACGGCTTGCGACCGCTCTTGAACACGGCGCGCAGCTCGCTCGTGCAGAAGCCCGCATGCGCGCAGATCGAGCGGTTGTCAGTGATCGTCACCTCGCGCCCTAAGTACGGCCGGCGGTGCTCGATCTGCCGGCGCGTCAAGCGCCGCCCGCGGAAGCCGTTCTTCCGGTGCGTGCCGTCGCAGAACGGCTTGTTCTGCGAGCCACCGCAGCGGCAGAGGTACATCTCCTCCTTCACCGCGAGCTCTTCGCCGCGCGAGTTCCGCAGCGCCGTCACCCACGCGACGCGGTACGGCCCGTTCGTCGTCGGCGTGATCGTGGGCTGCTCGGCCACCGTGACGCCGACGCTAGCAGGCGCTAAACTGCAAACAGGATGGTGAAGCTTCTCGCATAGAGCAGGTGGCATCGCGGCCCCGCCGCGACAGCTGCCCACGGCCTCTCAGACGAGAGGCTTTTTTGTATCCGGAGGACGGTAGATGGAGATCCCGCAGTACGAGCCGCAGGCGATCGAGGCGAAGTGGCAGCGCGTCTGGGAGGACGAGCGCGCCTTCTCGACGCCGAACCCTGCCCCGGGCGAGGGTGCCGACGAGCGCCACTGGTACCAGCTCGAGATGCTCCCGTACCCGTCCGGGACGCTGCACATGGGGCACGTCCTCAACTACACGATGGGCGACGTGCTCACGCACCTGCGTCGTCGTTCAGGGTGGCGGGTGCTGCGGCCGATGGGCTTCGACTCGTTCGGCCTTCCCGCCGAGAACGCGGCCATCCGCGAGGGCGGCCATCCGCGCGAGATCACGGACAACTACATCCAGATCATCCGCGCGCAGATGAAGCGCCTCGGGTGGGCGATCGACTGGGACCGCGAGGTCTCGGCGCACGAGATCGGCTTCTACAAGTGGACGCAGTGGCTCTTCCTCCGCTTCTTCGAGCGCGGTCTTGCGTACCGGAAGGCGGCGCCCGTCAACTGGTGCCCGAACGACCAGACGGTGGTCGCGAACGAGTACGTGATCGACGGCCACTGCGAGCGCTGCGGAGCGGAGGTGGAGGCGCGGAACCTCGAGCAGTGGTTCTTCAAGATCACGGACTACGCCGACGAGCTGCTCGAGTACGACCTGCCGCCCGGCCACGACTGGCCCGAGCGCACGAAGACGATCCAGCGGAACTGGATCGGCCGCTCCGAGGGGGCCGAGCTCCTGTTTCGGGTCGATGGCCTCGAGGAGGAAGTCCCTGTCTTCACGACGCGACCGGACACGGTGTTCGGCGCGACGTTCTTCGTGCTCGCGCCCGAGCACCCGCTCGTGGAGCGGATCGAAAACGACGAGGTGCACGCGTACGCGAAGCACACGGCCGCGAAGCGGGGCGAGGAGCGCGCGGGCGAGGACGTGAAGACGGGGGTCTTCACCGGCCTCCATGCGACGAACCCGGCCACCGGCGCCGAGATCCCGATCTGGGTAGCGGACTACGTCCTGATGGAGTACGGCACGGGCGCGATCATGGCCGTGCCCGCCCACGACGAGCGCGACCGGGAGTTCGCGGAGACGTTCGGCCTGCCGATCGTCGAGGTGATCTCTGAGGACGGCTCGCTCGTCAACTCGGAGCAGTTCGACGGGACGCCCGCCGAGGAGGCGAAGACGGCGATCGTCGAGTGGCTCCGGGAGCAGGGAAGGGCAGAGCCGACCGTCTCCTACCGTCTCCGCGACTGGAGCTTCTCGCGCCAGCGCTACTGGGGCTGCCCGATCCCGATCGTCTATTGCGAGGACTGCGGCATGGTGCCCGTGCCCGACGACGAGTTGCCACTGCTCCTGCCCGAGGTCGAGGACTACCGGCCGAAGGGCGTCCCGCCGCTCGCGTCCAACAAGGAGTGGCTCCACGTGCCCTGCCCGAAGTGCGGCAAGCCAGGGACGCGCGAGGCGGACACGATGGACACGTTCGTCGACTCGTCCTGGTACTTCCTCCGCTACGTCGATCCTCACAACGACGAGGCGCCGTTTGGCCGCGAGGTCGTCGACTACTGGTGCCCGATCGACCAGTACATCGGCGGCATCGACCACACGACCGGGCACCTGCTCTACTCGCGCTTCTTCGTCAAGGTGCTGAACGAGATGGGGCTCGTCGGGTTCCGGGAACCGTTCTCGACGGTCTTCCACCAGGGCTGGGTGCAGATGGGCGGGACGAAGATGTCGAAGACGAAGGGGAACGTCGCCGGCCCCGACCCGTTCGTCGCCGCGCACGGCGCGGACGCCGTGCGCCTGTACATCCTGTTCCTGGGTCCCGCCGACCAGGACATGGAGTGGACGGAGACGGGCATCGAGGGCATCGTGCGCTTCCTGCGCCGGCTGTGGCGGCTCGTGCACGAGGTCGCTGCAGGCGAGGAGGCCGACTCGGGCGCAGACACGCCGCTCGCGCGCAAAGCGCATGCGACGATCGCGAAGGTCACCGACGACATCGAGCGGCGCCTCTCGTACAACACCGCCATCTCCGCGATCATGGAGCTGGCGAACGAGCTCTCGCGCGACACGTCGGATCCCGCCGCGCGCTTCGCCGCGGAGACGGCCGTATCGTTGATCCAGCCGTACGCACCGCACGTCACGGAGGAGCTGTGGCAGGCGCTCGGGCACGAGGAGCGGCTGTGGAAGGTGGCGTGGCCGGTGGCCGACGAGGCGATGCTCGAGCGCGACACGTTCGAGCTCGTCGTCCAGGTCAACGGCCGCGTGCGCGACCGCTTCGACGTGCCGGTATCGCTCACCGACGACGAGCTCGTCGAGCTGGCAAAGGCATCGGCCAAGGCAAAGCCCTATCTCGACGGGGCAGAGGTCAGTCAGACCGTCGTCGTGCCCGGCAAGCTCGTCAACTTCGTCGTCTAGGCCCGCAGCCGATTCGGCGCAAAGTCAGCGCAGTCGCGCGTCGAGTGCGTTGTCACGCTGGAAGACGTGTCACCGCTGCCGATCTCACGGCGCCAGGCGATCACGCTCGTTCTCGGAGTCGCGGTCGCGCTGCTGCTCGCGGTCCGGTGGCTCGGGCACTCGGCGCCGGCTGCGACCCCGGCTCCTGTCGCCGTGCGCGTACAAGCGGCACAGACGGCGCGGCCGAAGCTCGTCGTCCACGTGGCAGGCGCCGTCCGTGAGCCGGGCCTCTACCGGCTGAGGGACGGCTCCCGCGTCGCCGACGCGCTGGCCCGGGCGGGAGGCGCTACGCGGAAGGCAAACCTGGAGGCGGTCAACCTCGCCGCGCCGCTCGTCGACGGCGAGCAGGTGCTCGTCCCGCGGTCGACCCCGGCCGGAATCGCTGCGTCGGCGGAGAGCACGCAGCCGCTGGGGCCGGTGAGCCTCAGCGCGGCGACCGTCGAACAGCTCGACGAGCTTCCGGGCGTGGGGCCGGTGACCGCCCAGAAGATCGTCGACTACCGCACCTCGCACGGCACGTTTCGGTCGGTCGAAGGGCTCGATGCCGTGCCCGGTATCGGACCGGCACGTATCGATGCGTTGAAAGGGCTTGTCGTGCCGTGATCGCGCGCATCGCGCTCTACCCACAGCATGTCTTGCTCACGGCGCTCTGTTGCGGCGTAGCCGCGGCGAATTCGATCCGCATCGGACGCGAGGCTGCTCTCTTCGCGGTCGTGGCCGGCGTCACGTCGCTCTGGGCGCCACGCGTGCGCTTCGTTCTGCTCGCGGTGGGCCTGGCACTCGGAGGGCTGTGGGTCGGGAGCGCCCGCCTAGCCGCCATCGACCGGAGCCCGCTGTCGGCCGAGCTCGGCCACATCGATCGCGCGACCGTCGTCGTCACTGGACCGGCTCGGCGATCGGTCTTCACGCTTCGCATACCCGCCCGCATCGAGCGGTTCGGCGCCCAGCGGATCCGCGAGCCGATCCTGCTCGAGCTTCCACTCGGGCGGGCGCCGCCTCAGGGCGCCGTGCTCGATCTGACTGCGACACTCGTCGCGCCGCGCGGGCCGGACGACGGCTTCGATGAACGGACGTGGCTTCGTCGCCACGGCGTCCACGTGGTCGTGCGCGGTCGAGATTGGCGTGTCGTCGGTCACCGAGGCGGTCTGTCCGGTTTCGCAGACCGCGTGCGTGCCTCGATCGACACTGCCATTGCGTCCGGGACGACAGGAGAACGGCGCGCGGTCCTGCTCGGCATCGTGCTCGGGGAGGACGAGGGGCTGACCGACTCCCTGCGGGATGACTTCCGCGCATCCGGCCTCTATCACCTGCTCGCGGTATCGGGGTCGAATGTCGCTCTCGTAGCCGGAGGCGTGCTGCTGCTCGCCTGGCTCCTCGGAATCCCGCGTCTCGTCGGCGAGGTCGGCGCGCTCGCCGCGATCGGCGCCTATGTCATGGCGGTCGGCGCACAGCCTTCCGTCGTTCGCGCCGGCGTTGCCGGCGCCCTGACCTCCCTCGCGTGGATCTGTGCCCGCGAGCGCGATCGCTGGTGGTTCCTCCTCGTCGGTGCGCTCGTTCTGCTCGTCTGGAGTCCCTACAACCTGCTCGACGCGGGATTTCAGCTGTCGTTCGCCGCGGTCGCTGCGATCTTCACGATCGTGCCGTTCCTGATGGCGTGGCTCGAGGGCTATCCGCTGCCTCGTCCTGTCGCTGGGGTCGTTGCGGTGTCGACGGCCTGCGGAGTTGTCACGGCGCCGATCCTGCTCGTCCAGTTCGGCTCGGTGCCGGCGTACTCCGTCCTCAGCAACGCCCTCGCCGCACCCGTCGTCGCGCCGCTGCTCGGTCTGGGGCTTGCGGCTGCTGTCCTCGACCCAGTGTTTCCCGACGTGGCGACCGTTCTCGCCTGGACTGACGGTTGGCTCGCGGCGTACCTGACGTGGTGCGCCCGCGTCGCCGCTGGGCTTCCATATGCCCGCCTCTCGATCGAGCCCGCTGTCGTGGTCGCCGGTCTCGCGGTGTTGTTGGCGCTGATCGTGCGAAGTCGCCGCCTGCGCCGCACCCTCCCGGCCTCGCTCGTCGTGCTCGCCGTCGTCCCGCTCGTCGCCTGGCGCATGCTCCCGGGCGAGCGGCCACCGCCACCGCCGACTGGCCTTCGCATCACGTTCCTCGACGTCGGTCAGGGAGACGGCGCCCTCGTGCAGGTGCCCGAGGGCGCGGTGCTCGTGGACGAGGGCCCGCCCGAAGCACACATGGAGAGGCAACTCGAGCACCTTGGCGTGCACGCGCTGTCCGTCGTCGTGCTCACGCACCCGCAGCGAGACCACATCGGAGGAGCTGCCGACGTCCTCGACTCCATGTCCGTTCGCTACCTCCTCGACCCACGACTCGCAGCTACGGGGCCAGATGAGGAGGCCGCGCGCCGGGCGGCCCGAGCTAACCACGTGGAGCTCGTGACCGCGAGGCCTGGCGTGACCTTTCGCCTGGGACGTCTCCGAGTGCGCGTCCTGTGGCCCGATGGCCCCGGGCTCCCGAGCGAGGATCCGAACCAGCATGCAACCGTTCTCCTCGTCTCGTACGGAAAGACGGATGCGCTCTTCACCGCCGATGCGGAGTCCGATGTCCTCCTGCCGCTGCGGCTACCGCAGGTCGAGATCCTGAAGGTTTCGCACCATGGGTCGGAGGACATCGGGTTGCCATGGCTCCTCGACGAGCTCCGGCCACGTGTCGCCGTGATCTCGGTCGGCCGCGGCAACACCTACGGCCATCCGACTCCAGAGACGCTTGCAGCTCTTGCTGCGCAACCGGGGCTCGCCGTCTACCGGACGGACGAGGACGGCGCCGTGACGGTCGAGTCGGACGGGCGGCGCATCACCGTCGCCACGGAGCACTAGGCTGGGGACGTGGCGGATGAGCTGAAGCCCGTCTACCTGATCACCGGTGGCGACCGGCCGAAGATCCAGCGCGCGGTCGAGCGCCTCCGCGCGCGCTTCGACGCCGACGGGACAGAGCACTTCTCGGCCGAGGAGACGAGCGGCGACGAGGTCGTCGCTTCGTGCAACGCTCTCGGCCTGTTCGCAGCGGCAGGTCGGCTCGTGCTCGTGACAGAGGTCGACGGCCACCGGAACCGCGACGACCGCATGGTCGGCGGCTGGAAGGCTGCCGACGTCAAGGCCGTCGTCGACTACCTGAAGGCGCCGACGCCCGACACGGTGCTCGCGCTCGTCGGCGAGGAGGTAAAGAAGGATTCGCCGCTCGGCAAGGCGTGCGCGAAGGTGGGCGACGTCCTCGTCTACGAGGCCGAGAAGAAGAAGCTGACCGCCTGGGTGGTCGCGCAGTTCAAGGATCTCGGCGCGAAAGCGCAGCCCGACGCGTGCCGCCTGCTGCTCGACCTCGTCGGAGAGAACACCGACGAGCTGCGACTCGAGGTGGAGAAGCTCGCGCTCTGGGCTGAGGGCGGCGAGCTCACCGCCGAGGATGTCGAGGAGATGGTCGCGCCGCGCGGACCGCGTCAAGCCGTGGACGCTGACCGATGCGTGGGGCGCGCACGACGTGAAGGGCGTGCTCGACGCGTCCGACCGGATGCTCCGCCGCGGCGGAACGCCGAGCGGGCTTGCGTGGGCGCTCTCCGACCACGTCGCGCTCGTGTCGGCGTGCAGCGCGTTCGCCGCCGAGGGCATCCGCCCGGCCGAGGCGGCGAAGCGGCTGAAGCGGCGCAGCGAGTTCCCCGTGCGCAAGGCGTACGCCCAGGCCGAGCAATGGGATCTCGACGAGCTGCGCTCGGCGACCGTGCGCCTCGCCGATCTTGACGTCGCCGATCAAGGGCGGCAGCCGGCTGCCGGACGAGCTCGAGCTGACGCGCGCGCTCGTCGAGGTGACGCGGAGCGGCGGAAAGGGCTAGCTAGGACGCTGCGCCGGAGAGGAGCTTCGCGGCCTGCGCCTTGCGGCGGCCTGCGGTGTTCCGGTGGAGCGCGCCTTTCGCCGTCGCCTTGTCGATCGTGCGCACGAGCTCGCGGTGCGCGGTTTCGATCTCTCCCTGGTCGCCGTTCTCGACCGCGTCGCTGAGGCGCCGTGTGAGGGTTCGCACCGTCGAGCGGTAGCGGATGTTCTCCGCGTGCTCGCGGCCGGCCGTGCGGACACGCTTCTTCTGCTGGCGAATATTCGGCATAACGGAAAAAGAGCCCGCTGAGCGGGCCGACGGATCGTAGCAGCCCAGCGGTTCCGAGCCCCTGCCCTATCCTGTTCTCCGCGTGATCGGCTCGTGACTCAGGAGACGGTCGAGCCGGCTCCGCCGACCGGGCCGGACGCGCTCGGCAAGCGACGCCGCCTCTCGCACTCGGCGGCGATCTTCGGCATCGCCACCGGCCTCTCGCGCGTTCTCGGGCTCGTCCGCGAGATCGTGGCTCGGAACTACTTCGGCGTCGCGGGCGACGATCAACGCGTTCACCGATCGCCTTCCAGGTTCCGAACCTGATTCGCGCGCTCGTCGCCGACATGGCCTTCACGTCGGCGTTCGTGCCCGTGTTCAGCGAGCTGCTCGTCAAGGGAGAGCGTCGCCGTGCATGGGCGGTCGCCTCGAGCCTGTTCTGGATCCTCCTGCTCGGCCTCGGGCGGAATCACCGCGCTCTGCATGATCCTCGCGCCGCTCGTCGTGGCGCCGTTCGGGATCCCGATCGGGACGGAGGACCTGACGGTGACGCTGACGCGGATCCTGTTCCCGATCGTGACGCTGCTCGGCATCTCGGGCGTCTTCGTCGGCCTGCTGAACAGCTACGAGCGGTTCACGATCCCTGCGCTGACGCCGATCGCGTGGAACCTCGCGATCATCGCCGGACTCGTGATCGGCGTGCCGCGCGCCGACTCGGAGGACGGAAAGCTCTATGTCTACGCCGGCTCGATCCTCGTCGGGACGGTGATCCAGGTCCTGATGCCGCTGCCCTGGCTGCGCGGCCTCGACGGGCGGCTGCGCGCCGCCGTCAACTGGCGCGACCCGGCGGTGAAACGCGTGTTCGTGCTGATGCTGCCGGTGACGATCGGCCTCGGCCTGATCAACTTCAACGCGTTCGTCGACACGTTGTTCGCATCGAACCTGCTCGACCCGGCCCTCGCGCCGGCCGCGATCGACGCCGCCTTCCGCCTGTACATGCTCCCGCAGGGGCTGTTCTCCGTCGCAGTCGCCACGGTGCTCTTCCCGTCGCTCTCGCGGTTCGCCGCCGCCGGGGACATGGGGCGCTTCCGGCGCACGGTCGGAGAAGGGCTCCGTCAGATCGCGTTCCTGCTCGTACCCGGCAAGCGTCTTCTGCGCCGTGCTCGCGCAGCCGATCGTCCAGCTCGTCTACCAGCGCGGCGCGTTCACCGCCGAGCAGACGGACGTCGTCGCCTCCTGTCTCGCGGCGTTCTCGCTCGGGCTGACGTTCAACGGCGCGATGCTCCTGCTCAACCGATCGTTCTTCGGCCTCCAGTCGCCGTGGCTGCCGACGACGGTCGCGCTCGCGAACCTCGGGCTGAACGCGATCCTCGACCTCTCCTTCTACCAGCTCGGCACCTGGGGGATCCCGCTCGCGACGTCGGTCGTGAACATCGCCGGCGCTGTGGCGCTCGCGATCCTGCTCCGCAACCGCGTCGGGGACATCGAGATCCGGACGCACGCTCTGGGCGGCGTGCGGATCGTGGTCGCCGCCGGCGCGCTCGCGCTCGTCTCGTGGGGCGTGTGGCAGGGGCTCGACTCGGCGCTCGGCGATTCGTTCGGCGCGCAGCTCATCGTCGTGACGGGGGCGCTCGCGGCGGGCGGGCTCGCATACTTCGGAGCCTGCCTCGTCCTGCGCGTGGAGGAGACGAGGCCGCTGCTACGGTTGCTCGGGCTGCGTCGGACGACCTGATTTCCGGAGGAGGGTCTGGCGAAACAGCAACTGTGCCGCCAGAACGCACCGTACGCCGCGCTGCCGTGTCCTCGGTCGCCCGCGTATTTCAGTCAATACGCGGGCTCCCTGCGTCCTTGCGGCGCGACGTCCGGTGCGCGCTGGCGACGAGTACCGTTCCGCCAGACCCTCCATGGACCAGACCCGCATCCGCAACTTCTCGATCATCGCGCACATCGACCATGGCAAGTCGACGCTCGCGGACCGGATCCTCGAGCTGACAGACACGGTGTCGGGGCGCGAGATGCGCGAGCAGCTCCTCGACACGATGGAGCTCGAGCGCGAGCGCGGGATCACGATCAAGGCGCAGGCGGTGCGTGTTGCGTGGAAGGGCCACCAGCTGAACCTGATCGACACGCCCGGGCACGTCGACTTCACCTACGAGGTGTCGCGCTCGCTCGCCGCGTGTGAGGGCGCGCTGCTCGTCGTCGACGCCTCGCAGGGGATCCAGGCGCAGACGCTCGCGAACGCGTACCTCGCAATCGAGAACAACCTCGAGATCGTTCCGGCGCTGAACAAGATCGACCTGCAACAGGCACGCCCGGACGTGATCGCAGCCGAGGTCGCCGACCTCGTGGGCGACACGCCCGATCACGTGCTCCGTCTGTCCGCGAAGACGGGGGAGGGGGTGGAGGCCGCGCTCGACGCCATCGTCGAACGGATCCCAGCGCCGGAAGGCGATCCGGACGCGGCCCCGCGAGCGCTCATCTTCGACTCGGCGTACGACCAGTACCGCGGGGTGGTCGCGTTCGTGCGCGTCGTCGACGGGATCATTCGAAAGCGGTGGGTCGCTGCGCGCGATGGCGGCGGGAACGCGTTTCGACGCCGAGGAGCTCGGGTTCCTCGGCCCGGCGATGACTGCGACGCCAAGGCTTACCGCGGGCGAGGTCGGCTACGTGATCACGGGGCTCAAGGACGTGAGCCGGCTTCGGGTCGGGGACACGCTGACGACGGTCCGCGGCGCCGCCGCGGAGCCGCTCCCCGGCTACAAGGACGTGAAGCCGATGGTCTTCGCTGGGCTCTTCCCGACGGACTCCGACCAGTACCCGGAGCTGCGCGATGCGCTCGAGCGGCTGAAGCTCAACGACGGGTCGCTGTTCTACGAGCCGGAGACGTCGCAGGCGCTCGGCTTCGGCTTCCGCTGTGGGTTCCTCGGCCTGCTCCACATGGAGATCGTCCGAGAGCGGCTCGAGCGGGAGTTCGACCTCGACCTGCTCGTGACCGCGCCGAACGTCGCCTACCGCGTCGAGACGCGGGTGGGCGAGGAGCTCGAGGTGCACAACCCGTCGGAGATGCCGCGCGAGCTCGAGCACGTCGAGGAGCCGTACGTTCGCGCTTCGATCATCGTCCCCAAGGAGTACGTCGGACCGGTGATGGAGCTCTCGAACGAGCGGCGGGGGAGCTTCGACCACATGGAGTACCTCTCGGAGGACCGCGTGCTCCTCCTCTACGACCTCCCGCTCGGCGAGATCGTGCTCGACTACTACGACCAGCTGAAGTCGCGGACGCGTGGCTACGCGAGCTTCGACTACGACTTCGCCGGCTTCAAGGAGGGCGAGCTCGTCCGCGTCGACGTGCTGATCGCGGGCGAGCCGGTCGACGCGCTATCGCTCATCTCCCACCGGGACTCTGCGTACACGCGCGGGCGTGCTCTCGTCGACCGCCTTCGCGAGGAGATCCCCCGCCAGCACTTCGACGTCGCCGTCCAGGCGGCGATCGGGTCGCGGGTGATCGCGCGCGAGACGATCAAGGCGAAGCGGAAGGACGTGCTCGCGAAGTGCTACGGCGGCGACATCACGCGGAAGCGCAAGCTGCTCGAGAAGCAGAAGGCGGGCAAGAAGCGCATGAAGCAGGTCGGCTCGGTCGAGGTGCCGCAGGAGGCATTCCTTGCTGTCCTCAACCTCGACGGACGGGAAGAAATGAGTCTCGAGATGCGCGCGGCGTGCGAGCGCTGCGGGACCGCGCTCGAGCCGGACGGGCCGGCAACGATCTGCTCATACGAGTGCACGTTCTGCGTCGCGCTGCGCGGAGGCGATGGCGCACGTCTGTCCGAACTGCTCGGGCGAGCTCGTCCCGCGGCCGCGGAGGGTCAGCTCGTGAGCGGTGTCAGACACCTGTACGTCCACTTGCCGTTCTGCATCCACCGCTGCGGCTACTGCGACTTCGTGACCGCGGTCGGGCGCGTCGGCGAGCACGGGCCGTACGTCGACGCGCTGCTGGCCGAGCTCGCGCTCGAGCGTGAGCTGCTCGCCGAGCCGCTCGAGACCGTCTTCGTCGGCGGAGGCACGCCGACGTTCACGGAGTCGGCGGAGCTCGCGCGGCTGCTCGCCGAGCTGCCCACCTGGGGGCGAGGTGACGGTCGAGGCGAACCCGGAGACGGTTACGCCCGCGCTCGCGATGCTCCTGCGGGAGAGCGGCGTCACGCGCGTCTCGCTCGGTGCGCAGAGCTTCCAGCCCGAGCTGCTCGCGGTCCTCGAACGGCGAGCGACGCCGGACGCCGTCCGACGGGCCGTGGCGACGCTCCGGGAGGCGGGTTTCGACAACGTCTCGCTCGATCTCCTCTACGGCATCCCCGGACAGACCCCCGCGCAGCTCGACGCCGATCTCGACGCCGCGCTCGCGCTCGACCCCGAGCACCTGTCGTGCTACGAGCTCGAGGCGAAGCCCGGGACTCGCTTCACGCACGCCTGGGGCGAGGAGCTCGTGCGCCAGGCAGATGCGATGGAGGCGTACTTCGAGCGCGTCGTCGAGCGGCTGACCGGCGTCGGCTACCGGTGGTACGAGACGGCGAACTTCTGCCGAAGCGAGCCGGGACGAGACCTCCGATCGCGCCACAATCTCGCGTACTGGCTCGGACGCGACTACCTCGGTATCGGCATCGGCGCCGTCTCGACGGTCGACGGCGCGCGCTGGCGAAACGGGCCGCGACTCTCCCGGTACCTCGCGGCGCTTTCGACCGGCGAGCTGCCACCGAGGGAGCCTGAGCTTCTCGACGAGGATGTACGCGCCCGCGAGCGCTTGATGCTCGGCCTTCGCCTCGACGAGCCGCTGCAGATCGCGGACGTGGCAGCGGCGATCGACGAGGGCGCGCTCGATCGGCTCATGCAGCTCGGCCTCCTCACGCGCGCCGGAACCACCGTCCAGTTGACCCCGCGCGGCCGGCATCTAGGTGGCGGGGTGACCGCCGAGCTCCTCGCCTGAGCCTAAGCTTTCGTACGGAGCGGCACATGGAACGGGAGCTGACGCAGCGGCAAGCAGAGATCCTTCGACTCGTCGTCGAGGAATACGTCGCGACCGGTGTTCCGGTCGGATCGAAGAGCCTTGCGGAACGGTCGGGTCTCGGCGTCTCTCCGTCGACCGTACGCAACGAGCTCGCCGAGCTGGAGGCACTCGGCCTGCTCACGCACCCGCACACCTCTGCGGGGCGCGTACCGACGGAGCGCGGTTACCGCCACTACGCGCACCGTCTGCTCGAGCGGCTCGAGCCGCGCCCGGCGTCCTTCCCCCTCGATCTCGGCGATCCGAGGAGCGAGCTCGAGGCGGCGCTCCAGTCGACGACGGACATGCTCTCGCAGGTCACGCGGCTGCTTGCGCTCGTTTCGGCGCCACCGATCGAGACGGCGACGGTCCGCCGCGTCGAGGTGCTGCTGCTCCAGCCCCAGGTGGTGATGGCGGTGCTGATCACCTCGGCGGGCTCGGTCACGAAGCGCCTGTTCTCCTTCGACGCGCCGGTCGACGCAGGGCTCGTCGAATGGGCCAGCGTCTATCTCAACGAGCAGCTGGCAGGCGTGCGGCTCGGCTCGCGGGCGCTCCGCCAGCGGCTCGACGATCCCGCGCTCTCAGCCGTCGAGCGCGCGTTCATCGAGGTGATCCGGACGGCGCTCACGCAGCCGGCCGCCGAGGAGCAGAGGGTGTTCGTCGGTGGCGCTGCCGGACTGCTCGACGACGTCTCGGCTGCGGAGATGCGCGCCTACCGAGGGCTACTCGAGCTCGTCGAGCAACGGCGGGAGCTGCTCGACGTCTTCGCGGACGCGCTCGACTCCCGGAGGCCGTTCGTCCGCGTCGGGGACGAGCTCGGCAACCCGGCTCTCCAGGAGGTTTCTCTCGTCGGGGCGACCTACGGCATCGCCCACCGCACGCTCGGCGCGGTCAGCCTCCTCGGACCGCTGCGCATGGACTACGACAAGGCCCTCCGGTCGGTCCGCTCGGCCGCGTCGGAGCTGTCCCGCTTCTCCGAGGGCGTCTTCGACGAAGACTGATGGCTACGGTCGACCATGACTACTACGCGCTGCTCGGCGTTCCGCGGGACGCGAGTGACGGTGCGATCAAGAAGGCGTTTCGCACGCTCGCGCGGGAGCACCATCCGGACGTCTCGGACGCACCGGATGCCGACGAACGCTTCAAGGAGCTCGTCGAGGCGTACGAGGTGCTCTCGAACCCCGAGCGGCGTGCGCTCTATGACCGCTTCGGCCACGAGGGGCTGCGGAATCGCGGGTTCGTGTCGAGCTTCGATCTCGGCGACATCTCGGATCTATTCGCCGCGTTCTTCGGAGACGATCTCTTCGCTGCACGCGGCCGGCGCTCGCGGCGCGGCGCAGACGCCGGCGCCGAGGTCACGATCGAGCTCGTCGAGGCGGCGACCGGCGTCGAGCGGCCGATCACGCTCGCGGTCGCTGTCACGTGCGACGCGTGCGGCGGAAGCGGCGCCGAGCCCGGCTCGAGCCCGGTGGCCTGCCCGACCTGCGGGGGATCCGGAAGCCTGCGCCAGGTGTCGCGCACCGTGTTCGGCGAGTTCGTCCGCATGCAGGGTTGTTCGCGTTGCGGCGGCGCCGGCCAGGTCGTCGAGACGCCGTGCTCCGTCTGCAAGGGCGCCGGCCAGTCGGTGGAGGAGCGCACGGTCGACGTCTCGATTCCGCCGGGCATCCACGACGGCCAGCGGATCCGCCTCACGGGTGAAGGCCATGCTGGAGAGCCGGGCGGCGACGCCGGAGACGTATACGTCCTCGTTCGCGTCCTCCCGGACGAGCGCTTCGTGCGGGACGGCAACGACATCTACTCGTCCGTCGACGTGCCGATGACAGGCGCCGCGCTCGGCACCCGAGTGACGATCCCGACGCTGGACGGCGACGTCGACGTCGAGCTCGCGCCCGGCACACAGCCGGGGCACGTACACGTGCTGCGGGGGAAGGGGATGCCCGTGCTCCAGGGGAACGGGAGCGGCGATCACCGGCTACTCGTGAACGTGCTCGTCCCGCGCCGGCTGAGCGCCGAGCAGCAGGAGCTGCTCGAGGGCTACGCGGCTGCCGAGGACGACGCGGCGTACGCCGACGACGAAGGTTTCGTCGAGCGCCTCAAGGCGCGTTTCCGCTGAGGCGTCTGGCCGTCACCGTGCCTGCGGTGCGCGCGGAGGAGGCGCGCGCGGCGATGCTCGAGCTGTTCCCGGAGGGGTTCGAGGAGGAAGCGCGCAGGAACGGCATCGAGCTCGCGGGCTATGGCGACGCTGAGCGAGAGGCGGCGGTGCGAGCGAGATTCGAGGGCGTCGAGGCGTCCGACGTCGAGGAGGGCTGGGAGGACCGCTGGCGGGCATTTCACCGCGGCGTCCGCGTCGCCGCGCTCTGGGTCGGGCCCCCTTGGGAGGAGCCTCCCGCGGGCGCGACGGCGGTCGTCGTCGACCCGGGCCGTGCCTTCGGGACCGGAGCGCATCCGACGACGCGGCTCTGCCTCGAGCTGCTCCAGCGTGTTCCGCCGAGCTCGCTTCTCGATGCCGGCTGCGGGTCCGGCGTGCTCGCGATCGCTGCGGCGAAGCTCGGCTTCTCGCCGTTGCTTGCGCTGGACGACGATCCGGCGGCGATCGAGGCGACGATCCGCAATGCGAAGGCAAACGAGGTCGAGGTCGAGGCTCGGCTCGCCGACGTCCTCGCCGACCCTCCCCCGAGCGCGGAGACGGCTGTCGCGAACGTCTCGCTCGACGTCGTGCGCGCGCTCGGCGTATGCGTCGACGCGGCGCGGTTCGTCACCTCGGGCTACCTCGTGACGGATGCCCTCGAGCTTCCCGGCCGGGCGCGCGAGCACCGCGCGGAGCTCGAGGGCTGGGCGGCCGATCTCTGGCGCAAACGGGAGTAAGGTTGCCGCCGTGGCGACGTTCTCGATCGATTTTCTCGGCTGCAAGGTGTCGCACGTCGATGCGCACGCGATCCGCGAGCGCCTGACGGCAGACGGCCATACGGAGCGCGAAGGCGACGCCGACGTCGCCGTCGTCAGCACGTGCTGCGTGACGAACGAGGCGGTCGCGAAGTCGCGCAAGGCCGTTGGCCGCCTGGCGCGCACGCATGGCCGCGTGTACGTCACCGGTTGTGCCGCCAACCTCCGTCAGGACGCGTTCGAGGGTGTCGCGGAGAACGTCGTCGTCGTCACGCGGCGGGCCGAGGAGACGCCGGCCGCCGTTGCCGGGCACGTCGGCGCGATCGGCTGCGTACAGGATGACGCGCGGCTCGACCGCGTTCGCGCGTTCGTCAAGGTGCAGGACGGCTGCAGCTTCTCGTGCGGGTTCTGTGTGATCCCGGTCGTCCGCGGCGCCTCACGCAGCCGCCGTGCCGGAGCGGTGCTCGCGGAGGTAGCGCGCCGCGTCGAGCAGGGGCACCGCGAGATCGTGCTGACGGGGATCAACCTCGGCTGCTACCGAGACCGCGACGCTCGCCTCGACCTACCCGGACTGGTTCGGGCCGTCGGCAGGACGCCTGGACTCGCACGCCTGCGTCTGTCGTCGATCGAGGTGAACCACGTCGACGAGAAGCTCGCAGATGCTCTTCGCGACACTCCGACGGTCGGGCGTCACCTCCACGTCCCGCTGCAATCGGGCGACGACGACGTGCTGCGCGCGATGGGCCGCCGCTACTCGGCGGAGACGTACCACCGGCGCCTGCGTCTGGTCGAGGACTTCAACCTGACGACCGACGTGATCGTCGGCTTCCCCGGTGAGGATGAGCGCGCGTTCGAGAACACGCTCACCGTCGTCGCCGATGCAGGGATCACGAAAGTGCACGTCTTCCCGTACTCGCCTCGCCCGGACACGCGCACGGCGGCGCTCGACCCGGTCCTGCCGCGGGTGAAGAAGGAGCGCTCCGCGCGACTGCGCGAACTCTCGCAGGACGCAGAGCGGCGCCGCTGGCGCTCGAAGATCGGCGCGGACGACGCCGTCCTCGTCGACCGGCCGGGCCGGGGCTACGGCGACGACTACGTCCCGTGGCTCGTCGACGCGCCGGTCGGGGAGCTCGTCCGCGTGCGCGGCCGCACGATCACGGAGCAGGGCGTTGTCGCAGCCTGATTGCCTCTTCTGCCACCTCGTCCGCGAAGGCGAGCACGTCGCGAGCGCGCCCGGCGTCGTTGCGATCCGCGACATCGCCCCACGCGCGCCGACGCACCTGCTCGTGATCCCCGAGCGGCACCTCGCGTCGTTCCGCGAGATCGCTGAGTTCGACCCCGAAGAGGCGAAGCGGATGCTCGACTTCATCGCCGAGACGGCTGCACGCTCGGGGCTGGAGGATTACCGTGTCACTGTGAACGTCGGTCCTGGAGCAGGCCAGACGGTGTTCCACCTCCACTGGCACATCCTCGGCGGCAAGCCGCTCGGAGGCATGGGATGAGCGCGCTGATTGAACGGATGGAGGACGACCTGACCACCGCGATGAAGGAGCGGGACGGGGAGCGGCGTGACACGCTGCGCCTCCTACTGAGCGCGCTGCGCGCGGCGGAGAAGGAGCTCCAGCGGCCGCTTTCGGAGGACGAGGAGCTCCAGGTGCTCCAGCGCGAGCGGAAGCGTCGCCAGGAAGCGGCCGACGCGTTCGCCGACGCGGGACGAGAGGAGCAGGCGGAGAAGGAGGAGCGCGAGCTCGACGTGCTCGAGGAGTTCATGCCGGAGCCGTTGTCCGATGACGAGCTCGAGCGGATCGTCGACGATGCGATCGCGGAGGTTGGTGCGACGAGCCTCCGCGACCTCGGGCGCGTGATGGCCGACGTGATGCCGCAGATCGCGGGCCGGGCGGACGGCTCGGTCGTCAGCCAGCTCGTTCGCGAGAAGCTCGCCTGAGCGGCTAGCTACTAGTGAGCGCGCGGCGTAGTCGATCTCGAGGAAGCTCGTTACCTCGGCGAGCCATCGCTCCTCGACGAATCGGACATGCTCGGGATGCGCGTTGTAGGCGGCGTACGCGGTCTCGTCGGCGAACTCCATCGAGATCCCGAAGCGGTAGCCGTTCTTCGGGCTGACTTCGCGCATCACCTCGAACGCGCCGACTCCGGGAATGTCAGCGAGCCTGCCCGCCGCCGCGAGGAAGTCGTGTTCCTCGGGCGATCCCGAGCCGTGCCGCAGATCGAAGGCAACCGTGTGGCGGATGCGTGTTCCGTCCAGAGCCGCCATCGCGCGGCGAGCGTACCACCCGACCGGTCCCACCTACACTGTCGCCGTTGCAAGAGGTGCTCTCGGTATCCAACGACGTCGCGGCCGAGCTCGCAGGCGTATCCGACGGCGTCCTCGATTCCCTGCGTGATCGGCTGGGCTGCTCGATCCATCTCCGCGGGAACCGGTTGACGCTCGACGGAGACGAGCAGCACGTGACCGAGGCGAAGGCGGTCGTCGACGAGCTCGTCGACCTCGTCGAGGGCGGCCACGAGATCGGCCCGAGCACCGTGGACGCCGTGCTCGGGGCGCTCGACCAGGCGGAGGACATTCGCGAGGTCTTCGACGACGTGATCTGGCGCCATCGCGGCAAGAAGATCGCGCCGAAGACGGTCAACCAGAAGCGCTACGTCGACGCGATCCGCGACCACACGATCACGTTCGCGATCGGGCCTGCCGGTACGGGGAAGACGTACCTCGCGATGGCGCTCGCCGTGCGGGCGTTGCAGGAGCGCGAGGTCGGGCGGATCATCCTGACGCGGCCCGCCGTCGAGGCGGGCGAGCGGCTCGGCTTCCTGCCGGGCGACATCCTTGCGAAGGTCGATCCGTACCTGCGGCCGCTCTACGACGCGCTCTACGACATGCTCGACGCCGACCGCCTGACCGCGTACATGGACAAGGGGGCGATCGAGGTGGCGCCGCTCGCGTTCATGCGCGGCCGCACGCTGAACGACTCGTTCATCATTCTCGACGAGGCGCAGAACACGAGCCCTGAGCAGATGCAGATGTTCCTGACGCGGCTCGGGTTCGGGTCCAGGGTCGTCGTCACGGGCGACGCGACGCAGATCGACCTTCCGCGCGAGCAGGGATCAGGGCTCCTGACGGTCGAGGGGATCCTCGGCACGATCGACGGCATCGCATTCGTCCGCTTCGGGCACGAGGATGTCGTCAGGCACAAGATCGTCCAGCGGATCGTCGAGGCCTACCGCCTGCACACGGAGGAGTCGGGTCAGCTTCGTGATCGAAATCGAGATCGCTAACCGAAGCGGGGTGGAGGTCGACGAGCCGGCCGCCGCCGCGCTCGCAAGGAAGGTGCTCGGAGCGGAGGGAGTAGCCGACGCGGAGCTCGGCATCGCGTTCGTCTCGCCCGAGGAGATGCGCGGGCTGAAGGCGAGCCATCTCGGGATCGACGAGGCGACCGACGTCCTCTCCTTCCCGATCGACGGCACCGGCGACCTTCCGGACGGCGTGCCGCGCCAGCTCGGCGACGCGGTCGTGTGCCCGCAGGTGACCGGCGACGCCTGGGCGGGGCCGCTCGTCCACGGGCTGCTTCACCTGCTCGGCTACGACCACGGCGACGAGATGGAGTCGCGGGAGGCGACGTACGCGTGAACCGTCCCCGTCGCACGCTTTCGCTGATCGAGAGCTTCAACCACGCGATCGAGGGGATCATCCACGTGCTCCGGACGCACCGGAACATGCGCATCCACTTCGCCGTCGCGATCGCGGTGCTCATCGCGGCCGTCTGGTACGGGGTGACACGCTTCGAGCTGATCGCGCTGATGCTCGCGATCGCCTTCGTGCTCGTCGCCGAGATGATCAACTCCGCCGTCGAGCAGGCGATCGACGTCTCGACGACGTCGTTCGATCCGCTGGCAAAGCTCGCGAAGGACATTGCCGCGGGCGCAGTCCTGATCGCGGCGCTGAATGCCGTCGCGGTGGGCTACCTCGTCTTCTCCCGCAGGCTCAGCGACCCCGCGACGAACGCGCTCGACCGGCTCCGAAACGCCCCTGTGACGCTGACGTTGGCCGTGCTCGTGCTCGTGGCCATGATCGTCGTCGCGACGAAAGCCTGGACCGGGCGCGGCACGCCGCTCCGTGGTGGGCTGCCGTCGGGCCACGCGGCGATCGCCTTCGCCGGCTGGATGGCGGTGACGTACATCGTCGGCGCCGGCGAGCACCGCTTCCTCGTCTCGACGATCATGCTGATCATGGCGCTGCTCGTCGCTCAGACCCGGGTCGAGGCCGGCTTCCACTCGGCGCTCGAGGTCGCCTACGGCGGCCTGCTCGGCGCGCTCGTCACGCTCGTCGTCTTCCAGCTCTTCTTCAACTGATGGCGCTCGACGCGGCGGACCGGGAGCTGTACGACGCAGCCGTCGAGGTCGCGCAGCGCGCGTACGCGCCGTACTCGAGCTTCCTGGTCGGGGCAGCGGTGCGGACGCGCGACGGCCGGACGTTCCTCGGCGTCAATGTCGAGAACGCCGCCTATCCGCTCGGCATCTGTGCGGAGAAGTCGGCGCTCGCCGGCGCGGTCACAGCCGGCTGCATCCCCGGAGACTTCACGACGATCGCGATCACCGCCTCTCCGTGCGGCGGCTGTCGGCAATGGCTGCACGAGCTCGGGCTCGAGCGCGTCGTCTACGCGCGCGGCGACGGCGAGGTGGTCGCGACGACGCCGGCCGACCTCCTGCCCGACACGTTCGTCCTGTGAGGTCGGGATTCGTGGCCGTCGCGGGGCGGCCGAACGTCGGCAAGTCGACGCTCGTCAACGCGCTCTGCGGCGGCAAGGTGGCGATCGTCTCGGACAAGCCGCAGACGACGCGCCGGCGCATCTTCGGGATCGCGAACGGCGACGGCTATCAGCTCGTGCTCGTCGATCTGCCGGGCTTCCAACGGCCGCGCGACGCGCTCACCGAGCGGATGCAGGGCACCGTCGACGCGGCGTTCGAGGACGTCGACGGCGTCCTCTTCGTCGTCGACTGCCGCGATCGGATGGGCGCCGGCGACCGCTTCATCGCAGAGCGGGTATTCGCGCTCGACGTACCCGTCGTGATCGCCCTCAACAAGGTCGACCGGCTGAAGGGCGGCCATATCGCCCAGCAGATGGCGACCGCCGCGAAGCTCGGCGCCTTCCACGCGCTGCACCCGGTGAGCGCGAAGACGGGGGACGGCGTCGGCGAGCTCCGCGAGGAGCTCGTCTCCCTGCTCGTCGAAGGTCCGGCGTACTTCCCCGCCGACACGCGCACCGACCTACCAGTCGAGGCGCAGATCGCCGAGATCGTCCGGGAGAAGGCACTCGCGCTGACGCGTGAGGAAGTGCCGCACGCGATCTACGTGGAGGTGGACGAGATCAGCGACGGGGTCGTCCGGGCGGCGCTGACGGTCGAGACGGAGTCGCAGAAGCAGATCGTCGTCGGCAAGGGCGGCCGCATCGTCCGCGAGATCGGCGACACGTGCGCGCCCCGAGATCGAAGCCGTGCTCGGGGCGCCACGCGTGTATCTCGACCTTCAGGTCAAGGTCCGGCCGCACTGGCGCCGGGACGGCGCCACGCTCGACCGACTGCAGCTGTAGCCGGCTAGCTCGTTCCTCCGATGTCGTAGCCCTTCGCCTTGATGTCCGCGACCGCCTTCTGCAGGTCCGCGAACTCGGGGAAGTTCTGGAAGTCCTGCACGTCGGCCTGGAGCTCCGAGAGCGAGTCGTTCTCCACCTTGTCGGCGAGATCCCGGATCTTGTCCGCCGCCGCAGCGGAGTTGTCGACCATCGCCTGGTGGGCGTCGGCGACGTCCTCGGGCGGCTCGATGTCGTCGAGGCTCTGCGAGGCCTCGTCGAGGAGGTCGGCGGTCTTGTTCAGTCCCGCGGTCATTGCGGGGATGTCGCTCGGGTTCGAGAAGGCCGTGGTGAGCTCGTTCGCAGAGCTGCTCAGCTTCGTCTGCAAGGCCTGCATCTGTTGCTCGTAGTCCTGCTTCGACAGGGGTGTTCCGCCACCCCCGCCTCCGCCACAGCCCGCGACGGCGGCGAGCGCGGACGCGCACGCGAGCAGGATCAGAAGTCGTTTCACCATCCCTCCAATGGTCGTTAAAGCAAGTGCCGGTGAGCATAGGCGACTGCCGGCGGCCGAGGACTACACTCAGGCAGATGGCGAACGCCCCCGCGCTGCCCGCGGGCTTCGAGCTACCGCTCGAGCCGCGTCTCCCACGCATTGGCTCCGTCGACGAGGTCGCGGTCGAGGAACGTGCCGCATCGCTCGCGCGGCGGTCGATCAAGCGGGAGTCGAAGCTGTTCGCGCTCGAGCTCGCGATCCGGATGATGGACCTGACGACGCTCGAGGGCGCAGGACACGCCTGGCAAGGTGGCCGCCCTCTGCTCGAAGGCCGTGCGGCCCGACCCTGCCGAGCCGTCGATCCCGTCCGTAGCGGCCGTCTGCGTCTACCCGAACCTCGTGCCGACCGCCGTCGACAGCCTGCGCGGCACCGCCGTCAAGGTCGCTTCGGTCGCGACCGCCTTCCCGTCCGGCCAGTCGCCGATCGACGTCAAGGTGCGGGAGGCCGAGGAGGTCGTCGCGATGGGCGCCGACGAGGTCGACATGGTGATCGACCGCGGCGCCTTCCTCTCGGGCCGCTACGCGAAGGTCTACGACGAGATCGTCCGCGTGAAGGAGGCCGCCAGCCCGGCGCACTTGAAGGTGATCCTCGAGATCGGCGAGCTCGGGACGTACGACAACGTCCGCCGGGCGTCGATCCTCGCCATGGCCGCCGGCGCCGACTTCATCAAGACATCGACGGGCAAGCTGCCGCACGCGGCGACGCTCCGGTCACGCTCGTCATGCTCGAGGCGATTCGCGACGTCCACGACGAGACGGGGCGCAAGGTCGGCATGAAGCCCGCGGGCGGGATCCGGCACGCGAAGCAGGCGGTCCAGTACCTCGTGCAGCTCTACGAGACGCTCGGCCCCGACTGGCTGACGCCAGACCTCTACCGGTTCGGCGCCTCCTCGCTCCTGAACGACGTGCTGATGCAGGTGCGGAAGAAGCGGACGGGCCGCTATCAGAGCCCGGACTACTTCACGGTGGACTAGCAGCGGGCGCGCGCAGGACGAACTGGTTCGCGGCGACGGAGACGACGTCGTAGCCCGCTTGAGCCACGAACTCGTCCACTGCGCGCGTAACGCCGTCCTGCCACCAACCGGCGACGCCGTAGTCGTCGCCCGCAATGCAGCCCGCCGGGCTTGACCTTCGGGGCGTACAACGCGAGGTCTCTCCGCACATAGTCGTACAGATGGTTGCCGTCGATGTAGATCCAGATCGAAGGTCGCGTCCGGGAAGAGCTGGACGGCCTCGGTCGACTCGCAGCGATGGACCTCGACCACCTCGCGGGCGATCGGGTCGGCGAGGCGCCGGAGGACGGAGGCGTGCAGCTCGTCCATGGCCGCCTGGTCGGTGGCGACCTTGCCGCCGTAGCGCGCGTCGGCGTACTCGTCGGTCTCCATGAATCTCCACGGATCGATGAGATGGAGCTTCGAGGGGCGGACGACGGCGAGGATCTGCGTCGCGAAGTCGCCTGCCCACACGCCGATCTCCGCGCATACGGAGCCGGCCGCCGCGAGGTCCAGCACAAACCTCCGTCGCTCGCGCCGGAAGAAGCGTCGCACGAGGCCGACGCTACCATTGGCGCCCAGGCATGACGAACGTCGAAAAACGCCCGGACCGCGCACCGGTGCCGTCCGGGTGGGAGTACGCGGACGCGCCCGAGGGACGCGAGATCGTCTCCATCGACGAGCGCTACGGTCTCTTCGTCGGCGGCGACTGGGTGGAGCCGCGCTCCGGGGAGTGGTACACGACGATCAGCCCGGCGACGGAGGAGCCGCTCGCCGAGGTCGCGCAGGCGGGGCCCGAGGACGTGAAGCTCGCGGTGGAGGCCGCCCGCGCGGCGTACGAGAACGGCTGGTCGGCGCTTCCCGGCTCCGAACGTGCGAAGTACCTGTTCCGGATCTCGCGCGTGCTCCAGGAGCGAGCCCGCGAGTTCGCCGTCCTCGAGTCCTTGAACGGCGGCAAGCCGATCCGCGAGTCACGCGACGTCGACCTCCCGCTCGCTGCCGCGCACTTCTTCTACTACGCGGGCTGGGCCGACAAGCTCGAGTACGCCTTCCCGAACCGGGCTCCTCGATCGCTCGGGGTCGCGGGCCAGATCATCCCCTGGAACTTCCCGCTGCTGATGCTCGCGTGGAAGATCGCGCCGGCGCTCGCAACCGGGAACACAGTCGTGCTCAAGCCGGCCGAGACGACACCGCTGACGGCGCTCCTCTTCTGCGACGTCCTCCGCCAGGCCGAGCTGCCCGCCGGGGTCGTCAACATAGTCACGGGCGACGGGCGGACGGGGGCGGATCTCGTCACCGCCGACGTCGAGAAGATCGCCTTCACGGGCTCGACCGAGGTCGGCAAGGCGATCCAGCGCCAGGTAGCCGGAACGGGGAAGCGGCTGACGCTCGAGCTCGGCGGCAAGGCGGCGAACATCATCTTCGACGACGCGCCGCTCGACCAAGCAGTCGAAGGCATCGTCAACGGCATCTACTTCAACCAGGGCCATGTGTGCTGCGCCGGCTCGCGCCTGCTCGTGCAGGAGTCCGTGTACGAGGACGTGATCCGCAAGCTGAAGCGGCGGATGGGCACGTTGCGCGTCGGCGACCCGCTCGACAAGAACACGGACATCGGCGCCATCAACTCCCGCCAGCAGCTCGACAAGATCACCGAGCTCGTGAAGGCGGGCGAGGAGGAGGGCGCGGAGATCTACCAGCCGCCGTGCCGGCTGCCCGAACGCGGGTACTGGTTCGCACCGACGGTGTTCACGGAGGTCGCCCAGAGCTACCGGATCGCGCAGGAGGAGATCTTCGGACCGGTGCTCTCCGTACTCACCTTCCGGACGCCGGACGAGGCGGTCGAGAAGGCGAACAACACGCCGTACGGGCTCTCGGCCGGCGTCTGGACGGACAAGGGCTCGCGGATCCTCTGGATGGCCGAGCGGCTGCGGGCCGGCGTCGTCTGGGCGAACACGTTCAATCGTTTCGACCCGGCCTCGCCGTTCGGTGGCTACAAGGAGTCCGGCTTCGGCCGCGAAGGCGGACGCCACGGGCTCGAGCCCTACCTCGCGCTCGACCGATGACCAGGCTCCCCGTCAAGAAGACGTACAAGCTCTACATCGGAGGAGAGTTCCCGCGCTCCGAGTCCGGGCGTTCGCTCGAGGTGGAGGGCCAGAACGTCGCGCGCGCGTCACGCAAGGACCTTCGCGACGCCGTCCGCGCGGCGCGGGCCGCGTTCCCTGGCTGGGCAGGCCGCACGGCGTACAACCGCGGCCAGATTCTCTACCGCGCCGCCGAGATGATGGAGGCGCGCCGCACGGATCTCGCCGCCGTCTCGACGGGGGCGACCGAGGTCGACGAGGCCATCGATCGCATGGTCTGGTATGCGGGCTGGGCCGACAAGCTCGCCCAGGCGCTCGGCTCGTCGAACCCCGTCGCCGGTCCGTACTTCAACTTCACCGTGCCGGAGCCGACAGGCGTCGTCGGCATCCTCTGCCCCGACGAGCCGCCGCTGAGCGGCATCGTCACGCGGGTCGCGCCGGCGATCGTCGGTGGCAACGCCGTCGTCTGTGTCGCCTCGGAGCGCCACCCGCTGGCTGCGGTCGAGCTCGCGGAGGCGCTCGCGACCTCGGATTTGCCAGGAGGCGTGGTCAACATCCTCACGGGCTTGAAGACCGAGCTCGCGCCGTGGCTCGCAGCGCACATGGACGTGAATGCGATCGACCTCGCGGGCGCGGACGGCGATGCTGCGGAGCTCGAGCGCACGGCCGCCGAGAACGTCAAGCGCGTCGTGCGCGGCGCGAACGGCCAGAGCCTCTGGGAGATCGCGTCATTCCTCGAGCTGAAGACGGTCTGGCACCCGATCGGGCGCTGAACGGCGCGCCGTCGTACTACGATCTCCGAGCGTGGCCGACCGGCGCCGCCTGAGCGAGTCGATCTCGGAGGGAGACGGGATCTCGATCCTCGTCGACGTAGGCCCTCACGCAGAAGCTCTCTCCACGATCGTGGGTGACGCCGTGGGCTTGCTCGTCTCTCCAGGCGGTGTTCCGGCGGACGACGTCCTGCCGGTCGCCGTGCGCGGCGGCACGCCAGCGGACGCCGGCGCGGCCGGCGCCGACGGATGGCTGCTCGTGGCCGGCGAGGGCGAAGACACGCTCGTCGACCAATACGGGGAGGCAGGTGCGATCGGCCTCGAATGCGTGGTCGAGATCCGAGACGAGGACGAGCTGCAGCGTGTGCTCGCGGAGCTCGATCCCGAGATCGTCCTCCTCTCGCCAGACCACGAGGAGCGGGACGGCGTGGCGCGGGTGCTCGAGCTGCTCTCCGATCTTCCGGCCGGGAAGCTCGCGATCGCGGCTCTCGCTGCGCCGACGAGCGAGGATCTGGCCGCGCTCGAACGTGCTGGAGTCGATGCAGCGCTCATCGACTTCGATCACGTGGCTACCCTGTTTGGATCGTGACGCGAATCGCAATCCTCCTCGCTGTCGGCGCGGTGCTCGTCGCCGGCTGTGGTGGCAAGGACGCCGCGACGACAAGCGCCACCGGTGCGCCTGCAACGACCTGCCCGAAAGCGTGGCAGGCGGATTGGCAGAAGCTTGCGAACGATGTCGGCGCAACCGTCTACTGCCCGAGCTGGATGCCCGAGCCGGTGGATGCCCGCATCAACGGCAGCTACAAGAACGGCCGCTGGGTGAGCAAGGACCGCTCCTATCTCGTCAGCTTCCTCTGGCTCGACCAGGACGCAGGCGTCAGCCGCGAGGTGCACCTCAACTTCCGGGGCTATCCGGGGCGGACGACGATCCCCAGCTGTCAGACGACCCGCACCGTCGAAGGGAAGACGGTCCACGGATCGGTTCCGTGCTTCGCCGATCGCGGGGCAACGAAGAGGCTCGGCTCGATCACGGCCACTGTCTACACGGTCAACCAGGGCATCGACGAGTGGCACGTCCTCTATCTCTGGCGCCACGGCGGATCGCTGTACACGGTCTCCGAGCACGTGGTGTCGCCGTACTCGTACGCGCAGGTCGTGAAGAACCTCGAACGCATCATCCGCGGCTTCGTGCCGCTCGAGCCGACGGTCTGAAGTGCGCCTCACGCGACGGGCACTGCTCGGCAGCGCGGCTGCCGGAGCACTTGCTGCGGCCGGTGTCTACGAGCTCGTCGACAAGCTGGCGGACTCTCCGTCCCGGCCTGCAGCGGGACCGGCGCCGCCCGAGCAGCACCTTCTGGACGGGATCGGCGTCGTCGTCGACAACGATGTCGAGGTCCTTGTCCCGCCGCTTCATCACCAGGTCGTCACGGCCGCGCTCGCGGTCTCACCGCGGCCGGCAGACCTGAGGGAAGCGGCCGAGACCTTCGAGGACGCGATCCGGCAGCTCGAGTCCCGCTACGACCGGACGCCGGCCGGGCTCGGCATCACCGTCGCCTGGGGCATGCCGTACTTCGACCGCTACGTCCCGCGGCAAGCGGCGCGACACCTGCCGGTCGACAAGCGCGCGACGGCTACCCAGAAGAAGACCGTTCGCGCACTCGCCGACGCGATCCGCTTCCCCAGCGACCCGCCCGGGACGCGTCTCGAGGAGAACCACGTCGCCGTTCTGCTCCGCAGCGATCAGCTCGACCACATCGCGGACGGCGCGAAGATGCTCTTCGCGGACCTCGACGACATCTTCCGCGTCACGAGCATCCGTAAGGGATTCGTCGGGGGAGGGTTTCACGGCTCGAAGAGCCTGCCGAAGCAGATGGCGACGGCCGCGGGCGTGCCCGGGGCGGATCTGATCCCCGACACGGCGGAGCTGTTCCTCGGCTTCACGTCGACGCAGAAGGCTGGTCTCGGCCCCGCGAAGATCGCGAACTTCGAGACGCTCGGCTTCGTCGATCTCGGCTCGAGCGGGTACTTCGCCCACGGGACGAACATGCATCTCTCACACCTGTACGAGAACCTCGAGGCGTGGTACCTGAACTTCGACCACCGCGAGCGGGTCGACACGACCTTCCGGCCGGGGCTCGAAGTCGAGGAGGCGACGCTCACGGTCCCGCAGGGACCGGACGACGTCCAGACGCCTGCCGACGTGGCCGCCGACTACCACGCGACGCTCCGTATCGGCCACTCCGGGTCGATCCAGACCTCGTCGCGGCTCCAGACGGCCTTTACCGGCCCGGACGGGACGCACTATCCGGCCGGAACGGCCGTTCCGCAACGAGCGGACTTCAACACGCTCGACAACCCCTTTTTCTGGACCGCGAACCGCGAGACGGACGCGTTCGTCGCCGAGCCCGCTGCCGGGCTTCACTTCGTCGTCTTCAACCCGTCGAGCGACGACTTCGAACGCAATCGGCTGGCGATGGACGGCGTGCTCCCCGACGGGACGAAGCTCCCCTTCGAGCCGAACTCGCGCGGACAGGGCTTCAACGCCGTGCTCCAGACGACGCATCGCCAGAACTTTCTCGTCCCGCCTCGCGCCCATCGCTCGTTCCCGCTCGCTGAGCTCAGTGCGTGACCGACGGCGGGTCGTCTGTCCCCGAGGTGCAGCGGCAGCTTGCCGAGCTCGCCGCCGGGCGCCGCTGCGCGGAGGCCGGAACCGCGTTCGGTGAAGGAGCCGCCGCTCTCGCCCGCACGGCGACGTCCGTCGTCACCGTCGAGACCGACCGGGCACGCCTCGAGGTCGCCCGCGAACGCCTGGCCGGCCTGCCGAACGTCGAGCTGCTCGAGGGCGATTGGCAGGAGCTGCTGCCGCCGCGCGGGCCGTTCGACCTCGTCTTCCTCGACGCGGGCGGGATCAAGCAGGAGCCCGATCACCATCTTCTCCAGGCATTCGGGCTACTCGCGCCCGGCGGTCTGCTCGTGCTCGACGACTTCACTCCCGGTCGTGTCGGCGATCCGGCACGTGAAGCGTTGAGCGCGCATCCGGCGCTGAGCGTGGTCGAGCGCCAGGTTGCGCCGGCGATGAGCGTGATCGTCGCTACCCGCGTAGCAGGGGAAGCGTCAGGCACGTAGGCCCGCCGTCGCCCTTTCGCGACAGCTCCTCGCCCTGGTACACGAGCACCTCGGCGCCCGCGCGCTGCAGTCGACGGCGTGTCTCGGGGTTGCCGTCGAGCGCGAGGGCGACTCGCGGCGCCAGAGCCAGCACATTGGTCCCCATCGACTCGAACTCCTCGTCGGGCACGGGCACGAGCTCGATGCCCCGCTCGGCGAGAAGCGCCGCGAGGCGGACCGGGAGCAGCGGTAGGTAGGCGACGGCCAGGTCGACGTCGATCGGCGAGATCAGCGAGAGGAGGTGCATGACTTCGCCCTCGCCGCGCCAGTGCGGGAGATCGAACGCGACGGTCTCGACGCCCGGGAGGAGGCGCGCGACGGCTCCGATGCCCTCGGCGCTCGTTCGGTAGCTTCGGCCCGCGAGCATCGTCTCTGCGTCGAGGCGGATGAAGTCTCCTCCCTCCGCCGTCGCCGGGTCGTCGAGCCGTCCGGCGATCGGGACGCCGGCTGCGCCGCACGCCGTCTCCGTAGCTGCAACCTCGGCGCGCCGCCCAGCCTTCCCCGGGCGGAGGAGCACGACGCCGTGCTCGGTGGCGATCGCCGGGTCGAAGGCGTAGATTGCGTCGGGATCGTCGTCGAGCGGCTCGGCGACGATCACCTCTGCTCCTGCGGCGGCGAGGAGCTCGCACAGCGCCTCGTGCTGCCGCGCCAGGGCTGCGAGGTCGGGCTTCGCACGCCACCCGTAATCGCGCCAGCGGGCGCCGGCCGCCGGATGCGGCGGGCGGACGAGCACGCGCCGGATGGGCTCGACCATAGAACGGCAGCCGTACGTCGGCATCACGACGCACTATTCTGATCCCAGCGCCGAAGTGGCGGAACTGGCAGACGCGCCGGACTCAAAATCCGGTGGCCCTCGGGTCGTGTGGGTTCAAGTCCCACCTTCGGCATGAGCCGAAGCCGAACGTCCGCGAAGCGGACCGGTGGAAGGGGTCTGGGGAACTCCGAAGGCGAGCAACGAGGCGGCAGCGAAAGCTGCGGCCTCGGTGCGAGCCGATGGAGAGACGGGCAGGCGTCAAACGGGGAGGTTTCCCCGGCAACCCTCGCGGCCGGTCCGCGGGCGCCTAACGCACCGCAACCTTTTCGCGGGACACGCGTCTGTATTAGCGAAGTTGCAAGTTCCTGCGGGAAGCTTGATACTTCTCGCCTGCATCGAGCTAGGGCCTTTGGTCCTAAAGGAGGAGGTCAGGTGAAGAAGAAGCCATTCTTGGCTGTCGTTCCCATTGCTGCGCTCGTGGTCGGACTGGCCGCGGCGAGCGGTGCGGTCGGCAGCTCCAGCAAATTCTCGGCATTGCCGTCGTCGTCCTGCGGCCCCGTGTTCTACAAGGGCTCCGGAAAGCCGCAGTTCCTAATCGCGACGTGACCTGCCACTGCAGGGCGCGGGTCGTGCGCAGCTGCTCGCGATGCAGCAGTCGATCCAGTTCGTCCTCGAGAAGCAGTTCAAGTTCAAGGCCGGCGTGTTCTCGGTCGGCTACCAGGGCTGCGACGACTCGACGGCCCAGACCGGCGCGTGGGACTCGGCGAAGTGCTCGTCGAACGCTCGCGCATATGCGTCCGAGAAGAGCCTGATGGGCTTGCTCGGCACGTTCAACTCCGGCTGCGCGAAGCTCGATGGTGCCGATCCTCAACCGGGCGCCGGGTGGACCCATCGCGATGCTCAGCTCGGCGAACACGAACGTCGGACTGACCCACAACGCGCCGTGGAACAGCCCGGGCGAGCCGGGGATCTACTACCCGACTCACATCCGGAACTACGCACGCGTCGCGGCCACGGACGACTTCCAGGGACCGGCTGCCGCGGACCTGATGAAGGCGAAGAAGATCAAGAGCGTCTTCATCCTCCACGACAACCAGACGTTCGGGAAGGGCGTGGCGCAGGCCTTCCAGGCACGGGCACAGGCGCTCGGCATCAAGGTGCTCGGCTTCGTCCCGTGGGACGCGAAAGCGACGAGCTACGAGGCCATCGGCCAGCAGATCGCAGACGTCCGGGGCGCAGGCCGTCTACCTCGGCGGCATCGTCTGCAACAACGGCGTCAAGCTGCTCAAGGACATCTGCGCCGCTGTCGGGTCGAAGGGGACGCTCTTCGCTGCTCCTGACGGCTTCACGCCGTACTCCGCGACGCTCGGTGCCGGCGCAGCCGCGCAGGGCATGTACGTCAGCTACGCGGGCCAGCCGCTCCAGAAGCTGGGCAAGACCGGCAAGGCGTACATCGCGGCGTTCCGGAAGTACGCCCACATCAAGGGCAACATGCCCCCGTACTCGATCTACCAGGGTCAGTCGGCGCAGATCATGCTGAACGCGATCGCGAAGCTCGAACGGCACCCGCAAGTCCGTGATCCAGCGAGCTGTTCAAGACGAACGTCAAGAACGGGATCATGGGCACCTTCCACTTCGACAAGAACGGTGACACCGTTCCGCTCAAGTGGATCAGCTTCGACCGTCTCTCGGGGACAGACACGGGCAAGTACGCCTTCGTTGTCGTCACCAAGGTCAAGGCCTAGGGGCGGGATTCGCTAGACGACCACTCTGGGGAGGGGCCCTCCGGGGCCCTTCCCCAGCGCTTAGGAGGCCAAGATCGCGACCGAGATACAGGCCGACCGTGTCCTCGTCGAAGCGTCGGCGGCCGGCGTCGTCGTACATCGTTCCGGCGGTCGGGCTGCTCCTCGTCGCCCTCGTCGTCGCCTGGCTGATCGTCAACCTCGTCAAGGACTGGGACCTGTTCTTCCGGGTCTTCCAGATCGGGCTCACGAACGGGCGCGCTCTACGCACTCGTCGCGCTCGGCTACACGCTCGTTTACGGCATCCTCGAGCTGATCAACTTCGCCCACGGCGACGTGTTCATGATCGGCGGGATGATCGCGGCGACGGTCGCGCTCGACATGTTCAGCCTCCACGGAGAACTCGGCGCTCGGCGCCGCTGATCGGCGCCGATCCTCGTCGCCCTCGTCTTGTCGATGGTGGGCTGCGCCGTCCTCAACGCCATCGATCGAGCGGCGTCGCCTACAAGCCGCTCCGGCGGGCGCCGCGGCTGGTGCCGCTGATCACTGCGATCGGCGTGTCGTTCATCCTCGAGAACGTCGGCGCTGATCTGGAAGGGCTCGCAGCCGATCGCCATGCCCGAATGCGCTTCCGCACGGCGCGATGCTTCACGATCGGTCACTGTCCGAACTGCGTCGTCTACACGTGGAACCGGCTGTTCGCCGCTGCTGATCACGATCCCGCGTGCTCGTCGGCGCTGGTCTGGCTCGTCGCGCTTCACCCGCCGGGGCAAGGCGATGCGGGCCACGGCGCAGGACAAGGACGCGGCCGCGCATGATGGGCATCGACGTCAACCGGACGATCTCGTTCACATTCGTGATCGCGGGCGCTCTCGCCGGCGCGGCGGGCGTCCTGTTCGCGTTCTACAACCAGACGATCCGCTACGACACGGGCTTCACGATCGGTCTGATCGCCTTCACCGCCGCGGTGCTCGGCGGCATCGGCAACCTCGCAGGCGCCGTGCTCGGCGCGCTGCCTGATCGGCTTCATCCAGGCGTTCAACGAGGGACTGCCGTGGATCGCGCCCGGACCGGCATGGACGGAGTCGATCGTCTTCGCGATCCTCATCATCATCCTCGTCTTCCGCCCGCAGGGGCTGCTGGGCGAGCAGGTGCCGGAAGGCGGATAGGCCATGGGGTGGGCGTCATCGATGACGGAACGCGCGCTCGACCGCGCTGGCGTCCGCCGGCCGTTCCTGCGCCGTGCGCTGCCGCCGCTCGTGATCGCCGGCGTCGTCATCCTCCTCGCCTGGCTGCTGGGCGTCCCGCCGCATCCGACGGCCATGGGCCTGCTCGCGATCTGCTACGTCCTCTACATCCTGCCACCCAGGATCAGGAGGTTCGTGCTCCCGCTCACGGTCCTCGCGATCGCAATCACCTACCCGTTCCTCTGGGCCGAGGAGCTGACGGGCACGAACACGCTGTTCGAGATTCCGGTCTTCAAGGCCTTCCCGAGCATGGACACGATGATCGCGATTGTCCTCTTCGCGATGATGGCGATCGGGCTGAACATGGTCGTCGGCTATGCCGGGCTCCTCGACCTCGGCTACGTCGCCTTCTACGCCATCGGCGCCTACACGGCCGCCTGGCTTGCGTCCCCGCACTTCGCCCGCCCGGACTCCCTCGGCGTGCCCTCGATCGACTTCAACTTCGGTGGCGTCGGCGTGCCGGAGGGGATCGGCGGGATCCACATCTCGATCTGGTTAGTTCTCCTGATCGGCGCGTGCGTCACCGCGGTGGCCGGTGTCCTGATCGGCCTGCCGACGTTGCGACTGCGCGGCGACTACCTCGCCATCGTCACGCTCGGCTTCGGGGAGATCGTCCACCAGGCGGCACTCAACGGCGACGCGGACGGGATCTCGTCGCTCATCGACCACAAGACGAACTTCAACCTGACGAGCGGCGCGTTCGGCATCAACCCGATCGACCCGCCGGGGTTCGGCCACTGGCTCGCAGTGCACGTCGGCCTGCCCGCGAACTTCATCGAAGAACAGGGCACGTTCGTGAACTTCGTCGACCTCATCTACTGGTCGGCGATCGTCCTCCTTCTGATCACGATCTTCTGCTCGATCCGCCTTCGCGACTCGCGGCTCGGCCGGGCGTGGATCGCAATCCGCGAGGACGAGGTGGCCGCTGCGGCGATGGGGATCCCGCTGATGCGGACGAAGACGTGGGCCTACGCGAGCGGCGCCTTCTTCGGCGGCGTCGCGGGAGCCTGGTACGGCTCGTTCAAGGTCGGCGTGTTCCCGGACGACTTCCTCTTCAACTTCTCGATCTTCATCCTCTGCATGGTCATCCTCGGCGGGATGGGGAACGTCTGGGGGGCGATCGCCGGCGCGGCGCTGCTCACCTATCTCGACAAGGAAGGCCTGTCGAACGTCGCGGGGTGGTTCAACAGCAAGGACTTCGGGCTCGTCCACTGCGATCCGATCGCGCAGGATCCGTCCCGGGCGTTCAGCCACGGTTGTATGAACGCGCCGCTGCTCGCAACGGGGATCTACGGGTCGATCCTCGTCTTAGTGATGCTCTTCCGTCCCCAGGGCCTGATCCCCGAGGCCCGGCGCAAGCTCGAGCTCGAGACCGGCGTGCACGACGAGGCGCTGATGGACGTCCGTCACGCGCCCGAGGAATAGGGATGGCAGGCGACCTCCTCCTCCGGATCGAGCAGCTCCGCAAGGAGTTCGGTGGCCTGGTCGCGGTCAACGACGTCGACTTCACGATCGACCGGGGCGCCATCGTCAGCCTGATCGGCCCGAACGGCGCCGGCAAGACGACGTTCTTCAACATGATCACGGGTGTCTACAAGCCGACCTCGGGCGCGGTGATCTTCGAGAACGAGGACATCGCAGGCATGCCGCCCCACTCGGCGACCGAGCGTGGGATCGGGCGGACGTTTCAGAACATCCGGCTGTTCCAGCAGATGACGTCGCTCGAGAACGTCCTCGTCGGCATGCACAGCCGTCTCAAGGGCGGGATCCTCGGCAGCATCATCCGGACGCCCCGCGTCAGGCGGGAGGAGCGCCAGGCCCGTGAGCGCGCCCTCGAGCTGCTCGACTACTGCGCCCTCGGCGGTCATCACGACGACTATGCGCGCAACCTCTCGTACGGCGACCAGCGCCGCCTCGAGGTGGCGCGGGCGCTCGCTACGAGGCCGAAGCTGCTGCTCCTCGACGAGCCGACGGCCGGGATGAACCCGCAGGAGACGCTCGATTTCGTGTCGTTCGTCCGCAAGGTCCGTGACGACGAGAAGCTCTCTGTCCTGCTGATCGAGCACGACATGAAGCTCGTGATGGGCGTCTCCGAGCGGATTACCGTCCTCGACTACGGCGAGAAGATCGCCGAAGGATCTCCGGCAGACGTGCAGGCCGACCCGCGGGTGATCGAGGCCTACCTCGGAACGGCGGCGGTGCGATGACGACGGCGCCCGACACGATCCTCGAGCTCGAGGATGTGCATACCTTCTACGGGACGATCGAGGCGCTGAAGGGCATCTCGCTCACGGTCCGGGACAAGGAGATCGTGACGCTGATCGGGTCGAACGGCGCTGGCAAGTCGACGACGCTGCGCTCGATCAACGGGCTCAACCAGCCACGCCGCGGGGCGATTCGTTTCATGGGTGAGGACATCACCCACACGCCGGCGCACACGATCGTCCGCAAGGGGATCTCGCAGTCCCCCGAGGGCCGCAAGCTCTTCCCGCGGATGACGGTCACCGAGAACCTCGAGATGGGCGCGTTCCAGCGGCAAGACAAGCAGGGGATCCAGGAGGACATGGACCACGTCTTCCAGCTTTTCCCCCGTCTAGCCGAACGCCGAAGCCAAAAGGCGGGCACGATGTCGGGCGGCGAGCAGCAGATGTGCGCGATCGGCCGCGCGATGATGGCCAGGCCGCGCCTGCTGATGCTCGACGAGCCCTCGATGGGCCTCGCGCCGATCTTCGTCGACCGGATCTTCGAGACGATCGTCGAGATCAACAAGGAAGGAACGCCGATCCTCCTCGTCGAGCAGAACGCGTTGATGGCGCTCGACGTCGCCGATCGCGGGTACGTCCTCCAGACGGGGACGATCGCGCTCGAGGGCGATGCCAAGGAGCTGCAGCAGAACGAGGACGTCCGCAAGGCGTATCTCGGCGTCGAGTAGGCTATGCAGTCACACTTGTTGGTGCATAGTTTTCATTCTTTGCGCATAATTTGCACCCCGACAGCAAAGGGAGGTTGACATGAACAAGGGACTGCTCGTCGCCGTCGCCGCCGCGATCGCGGCCGTGGTCGTGACGACCGCCGCCGCGCAAAGCGCAAGTCAGCGGTGGCGCCATGAGCGCCAGCTCAGGCACGCTCACGTACTGCACAGATGCCACGTATCCGCCCGAGGAGTACTACCAGGGTTCGAAGATCGTCGGGCTCCGACATCGACATCGGCACCGAGATCGCCAAGCGAGTCGGCATGAAGGCCGCAACCTTCAAGAACACGGGCTTCGACGGGATCATCGCCGCGCTGCTCGGGAAGAAGTGCGATGCCGTGATCAGCGGCATGAACGACACGCCGGAACGGCGCAAGCAGGTCGACTTCGTCGACTACATCAAGGTCGGCCAGGCGGTCATGGTGCAAGACGGGGAATCCGTCGCACATCAGAAGCGTCGCCATCTCTCTGGCAAGAGCGTGTCCGTCGAGGTCGGGACGACGAACAACGACTTCCTCGACGCGCAGAGCAAGATGCTCCGAAGAAGGGCAAGAAGGCGCATCACGATCGTGACCTTCCCGAAGGACACGGACGCCGCTCTGCGCATTGAAGACGGGCAGGTCGACGCGTACTTCGGCGACTCACCCGTCGTCGCGTACTACATCGCGCAAGGATCCGAAGAGCTTCGGATTCGGCGGTGAACCCGGTCGCTCCGATCCCGGTCGGCATCGCCATCCGCAAGGGTGACCCGCTGATCGCCGGCGGTGCGGAAGGCCGTCGCTGCGATGTACGCGGACGGCGACGATGAAGAAGATCCTCGCCGAAGTGGAAGATGAGCGCCACGGTCCGCTCAAGAAGTAGCTCGGGGACGAGCGCAGATGCTCGGCTCGGTCGAGTGGCACATCGTCTGGGATCGGATCGTTCCACCCGGATCACGTCTTCATGCGCGCGCTCTGGACGACGATCTACATCGCCGTCGCTCGCGCAGCTCCTCGGCGTCGTGCTCGGCCTGCTCGCCGCCCTGATGCGGATGTCGACGCTTCAGGATCCCTCGCGGTCGCTGTCCGGCGCGTACGTCCTCGTCTTCCGCGGAACTCCCGTGATCGTCCAGATCTTCTTCGTCTACTTCGGCACGAACCTTCTCTTCGGCTCGGATTCTTCTTCGGCCACGACCTGATCCACGACGGCGAACTTCGGCGTGTTCTCGATCAGGATGCGGCGATATCGCCGGGATCATCGCCCTCGGGATCAACGAGGGCGCGTACATGAGGGAGATCATCCGCGCGGGGATCGACGCCGTCGACAAGGGCCAGATGGAGGCGGCACGATCGCTCGGGATGACCCAGCGACTGGCGATGCGCCGCATCGTCCTTGCCGCAGGCCGCCCGGGTGATCGTGCCGCCGCTCGGCAACGAGTTCAACAACATGCTGAAGACGACGTCGCTCGCTGTTCTTCATCGGCGTCTACGAGATGTTCTCGACGCCGAGATCCACTACTCGACGACGTTCAAGCCGGTCGAGTACTTCGGGCGGTCGCCTCTGGTATCTCGTCCTGACGACGATCTGGAGCCTGATCCAGTCGCAGATCGAGCGCAGGCTCGCGGCGAGCGAACGTGGTGACGAGCTGACGCTCGTGGGAGCGGCTACGGACGCATGCGTTCGCCGATTCACGCATGGGCGACGCGGAGTCGGTGAGCGGCCGTCGGAGGCTGCACCCGATCGGACCTGGTCGTCCGCGCGACCGACGTTCGACAAGCGCTTCGGGCGCCTCGAGGTGCTGAAGGGCGTCTCGCTCGAGGTGCGGAGCGGGCGAGACGGTCTGCGTGATCGGTCCCGTCCGGCTCGGGAAAGTCGACCTTTCTGCGCTGCATCAACCACCTCGAGAAGATCGACTCCGGACGGATCGAGGTCAACGGCCGCCTGATCGGGTATCGCGAGAGAGACGGAGAGCTCGTCGAGGACTCGGAGAGAGCGATTGCGCGGCAGCGAGCCGAGATCGGCATGGTCTTCCAGCGCTTCAACCTCTTCCCGCACAAGACCGCGCTCGAGAACGTCATCGAGGCGCCCATTCGCGTGCTCGGCGCATCCCGAAAGCGGCGACAGTCGCCGACGGCGAGCAGCTGCTCGAGCGCGTGGGCCTCGCCGACAAGCGCGACGTCTACCCGGGCAAGCTCTCCGGGGGCCAGCAGCAGCGGGTCGCGATCGCCCGGGCGCTGGCGATGAAGCCCGACGCTCATGCTCTTCGACGAGGCAACGAGCGCGCTCGATCCCGAGATGATCGGCGAGGTGCTCGAGGTGATGGAGGAGCTGGGCCGCGAAGGCATGACGATGATCGTCGTCACGCACGAGATGGGGTTTGCGCGAGAGGCGGCCGACCGCGTGGTGATGATGGACGACGGGCGTGATCATCGAGGAGGCACCGCCGGAGCACTTCTTCGACGCGCCGCGAGACGAGCGAACGAAGGCAGTTCCTCTCGAAGATCCTCTAGCCGACGCGTAGCGGGAAGTAGGGAGGGGAGAGCAGGAAGCCCATGCGGCCCGTTCCCTCTGCCCGACCGAGCGCGAGGTCGATCGCGGAGCCGACGCTCTGGGAGGGGATGAAGCCGAGCTGGCGTGCGGCGCCCGCGTCGCGGCAGCCAGCGACGATCACTGCGCCGAGCCGCGCTGCCTGCGCCTCGATCGCCGCCCAGTCCGCGAACGGCAGCCGGGGATGGCACGAGCGTCCGCCGCGGTATCGCGAGATGGCCCCGTCATCCGTCGAGGCGGCTGCCTCCGCCGCCGCGATCACCTCCGGATCGAGGCCCGCGCGGGTCGCATGGAAGAAGGCGCGGTAGGGCTGCTGCGTCGGGTAGCTGAACCGGCGATGGAACCGGTGCGCGAGGATCACCGTCCCTCCCTCGGCGACCGTCGGTCGCGATCGCCACATCCGACAGGCGAGCCCGAGGCCGAGGTAGGCGGCGAGCATCGGATTCGGACGCTCCCGCGGGAGGTGCGGCGTTGTCCGCGGAATGCCGAGGCAGAGCGTCTCGAGCGGCTCTTCCAGGTCGACCGAGCGCAGATCGGTGGCCCGCACGAGCGCCTCTGCGTGCGCGACGGACGGCGGACCGGCGAAGGCAGCGGCGGCGGTCAGCGACGTCGGCAGGGAGCGCAGGAATCGAAGCCGGACCGGCCCGGGGACGAGGCGGAACAGGCGGACCACCTGCGATCGGGCGATGCGCTCTGCCGCGTCGCGGTCGTAGGGGTAGCCGTACGCCGTGTCGGCGATGCGGGGTAGGTCGAGCGCGAGCGAGACGCCGGTGAGAGCCGTTCTCTCGGCGACTGCACGTTCGACGGCTAGTGCGAGCTCCCAGCCGGGGGCGCCTCTCGGCTCGAGGAGAGAAGCGGCATCGGCGGCCCGGAGCGCATCCGGGCCACCGGCGGCGAGCAAGACCGCCGGGCCGCCGTGCAGCACGGTCTCCGCCGCGCTCACGCAGACGACGACGTCCGCCTCCGCGATCTCGGGCGCGATCCGAAGCGGGATGCCGGACGCCTCGCCGAGCTCGACGAGCTCCGGACGCTCGGCGTCGTGCACGCGCACGCGCCCGTGGAACGCACGCGCGAAAGCCGGCGCGAACAGACGGTCGAGCTCCTTCCGGCCCGGGCGTCTCCCGAGCCCGGCCGTGACGAGGATCGTCTGGCGCTCGTCGGCGACACCGAGCTCCCGAAGCGTCTGCACGACCGCGCCGATCGCCGAGCGGCGCGCGTCGACCGGCGCGCTCGGGATCGGCAGCGCCGGGACATCGGTGACGATCGTCGCTCGTGCGTCGCGGCCGACGACGGACGCGAGCTGCGGCCCGGCGAGGGGAAAGCGCAGCGCGTCCCGGACGGCGGCCCCGACGTCCGAGATCGCCTGGGGCGGGGGCTCGGGCGGTGAGAGCACGACGGCGTCGTCCGGCGCGTTGACGACGAGCAGGCGCGTGCCGGCGAGGAGAGGGACGCGCATAGGTCACACACTAGACTCGGCTCGTGAGCCCGAAGACGGTCACGGGAGAGGTGCTCGAGCTCGACGACGCGCCGGCCCGAAACGCCGATCTCTTCCTCGTCGACGGCAACAACCTCGCGTACCGCGCGTACTTCGCCCTGCCTGAGGAGCTCGTGACCAGCGAGGGCTTTCCGACGAATGCGCTGCTCGGGTTCACGAACATGCTCGTGAAGCTCCTGACCGATTACCGGCCGAGAGGCGTCGCCGTCTGCTGGGACACGAAGCCGGTGCATCGCACGGCGATCTCCGGCGAGTACAAGTCCGACCGCCGGCCGATGCCGGATCTCCTGCGCGAGCAGTTTCCGCACTTCCGGCCGATCGTCGAGGCGTTCGGCTACCGCAACCTCGAGTTCGAGGGGTGGGAGGCGGACGACGTGATCGCGACGCTCGCGACGCGCGCCGACGAGGCGGACATCGCGACGTGCGTTGTCTCGACCGATCGCGATGCGTTTCAGCTGGTCAGCGAGAACGTCTGCCTGATGATGACTCCGCGCGGCGTCGCGGACGTCCACGTCTACACGCCGGACACGGTCGAGGCCCGGCTCGGCGTGACGCCGGACAAGGTGCCCGACTTGATCGGCCTCAAGGGCGACACCTCCGACTCGATCCCCGGCATCCCGGGCATCGGCGACAAGACGGCGGCGCAGCTGATGCAGAAGTACGGCTCGCTCGAGAGCGTGCTGGAGCATGCGTCCGAGCTGACGCCCGCGCGCGCGAAGGCGATCGCGGAGCACGCCGACCAGGCGCGCGACTCGAAGCTGCTCGCGACGATGCGGCGCGACCTCGACATCGATTGCGACCCGGCGGAGCTCGTGCTCGAGCCGCCCGACCGGTCGCAGCTGAAGGAGATGTTCCGCCAATTCGAGTTCCGCGCCCTGCTCCAACGCGTCGACCAGCTCGACGAGGCGCTGCCTGCGGCCGAGGCGCCTGTCGTTGCAGGCGAGGAGCTCCCCTGGCGGGAAGGGACGGTCGAGCAGCTGCCGGAGGTCGTCGGGCTCGCGGTCGAGGACGGACGCGTCGCAGTCGCGACCGGAAACGAGGTCGTGATCTCCGCCGCCGGAGCTGTGCTTACAGGAGCGCAGCTCGTCTGCCACGACGCGAAGACGCAGCGTCTCGACGCCGCCGAGGACACGTTGCTCGCCGCGTACCTGATCGAGCCGGGGCGCTCGGGCTACGAGCTCGACGACCTCGCAGCGGAGTACGGCATCGGCGTCGAGCCGTCGCCGCCGACGGACGAGGAGACGGCTGCGCTCGTGCGTCGCGCCGCGGTGCCGCTCCGGTTGGCTCCGCTCATGCGCGCACGGCTCGTCGAGCGCGACCTCGTCTCTCTCTACGAGGACGTCGAGCTGCCGCTCACGCACGTCCTCGCGGCAATGGAGGACGCCGGCGTCAAGATCGACACCTACCGCATGGGCGAGATCACGGCGCGTCTCTCCGAACGGATCGAAGAGCTCGAGTCGACCGCTCACGAGCTCGCCGGCGAGGAGTTCGTGCTCGGCTCGACGCAACAGGTGGCGCGGGTCCTCTTCGAGACGCTCGGCCTGACGCCAGGGCGGAAGGGAAAGACGGGCTACTCGACCGACACCAAGGTCTTGCAGACGATCCGCGACGAGCACCCGATCGTTCCCGTGATCGAGGAGTGGCGTGAGCTGACCAAGCTCGTGAACACGTACCTCGGCCCGCTGCCGGAGATGCTGGGCGCGGACGGCCGGTTGCACACGACGATCAACCAGACTGTTGCCGCGACGGGGCGGTTGTCGACGTCGAACCCGAACCTCCAGGCGATCCCTGTCCGCACGGAGCTCGGGCGCGAGATCCGTTCGGCGTTCGTCGCCGACGAAGGCAGCCAGCTCGTCTCCGCCGACTACTCGCAGATCGAGCTCCGGATCCTCGCCCACGTGTCAGGCGAGCCGAAGCTGAAGGAGGCGTTCGCACGGGGCGAGGACATCCATCGCGCGACCGCCGCCGAGGTGCTCGGCAAGGACCCCGCGACGCTCACGCGCGACGAGCGCGACGTGGCGAAGATGATCAACTTCGGGATCGTCTACGGGATCTCCGCCTTCGGCCTCTCCCAGAACCTCCAGATCCCCCGCGAGCAGGCGCAGACGTACATCGACGCCTATCTCGCCCGCTTCCCGCACGTGCAGGACTTCATCGCGCGGACGATCGAGCAAGCAACTCGGGACGGCTACGTGAAGAGCCTCCTCGGTCGGCGGCGCCCGGTGCCGGAGCTGCGGACTTCGAGCCGCCAGACGCGCGCGCTCGGCGAGCGGCTCGCCGTCAACTTCGTCATGCAGGGCTCGAACGCCGACATCATCAAGGTGGCGATGCTCGCCATCGACCGCCGTCTCCGCGACGAGGGCCGCTCCGCGCGGCTCGTGCTCCAGGTGCACGACGAGCTCCTGCTCGAGGCGCCGGACGCAGAGCTAGCGGCGGTGAAGAAGCTCGTGCGCGAGGAGATGTGCGCCGCGTTCGACCTCGACCCGCCGCTCGCCGTCGACGTCGGCGCAGGGGCAAGCTGGACCGACGCAAAAGACTGAGTCTTCAACCCGGTGTCAGACACCGCGGCGGCCACGAACCGACCCATCGTCGGTTCCGGCCGTCTTAGCGGTGTCGGAGAAGACCGTTTCGCAACCGTTGACGGACGCTCGGGCGTAGAGGCAGTGCGCTTGTCGACGAATTGCTGCAGAGTCGGCACAACCGTGCCTTGACACGAAGTGGTGTCTGACACCACTTCTCGAGCTTGGCCTGCCGCTCGCGGTCGACGTTGGCGCAGGCGGCAGCTGGGCCGCGGCGAAGGCCTGAGCTAGAGCTCGAGCGTCTCGCCGTCTTCGGGGACGAGCACGCCAGGCACGGCCTCGCGTAAGGCGTCGCGTGTCAGAAAGCAGTGGTTCAACGCCTCGAGGTGGACGGCGACGACGCTCGGCACCCGCGCCGCCACCTGACGGACGTCGTCGGTGCCCATGATGATCAGCCCGCCTTCGAGGAATTCCGCGCCGCCGGCGTTGACGACGGCAACGCTGGGCCGGTGACGCTCGATCGTCTCGGCGACGCCCTCGTACCAAACGGTGTCGCCGGCGATGTAGAGACCGTCGAGAACGAACCCGCTCACGGGAGCGAGCAGCTCGGCGATCCTCCCGGAGCCGTGGCGTGCAGGGGTACGGACGATGCGCACTCCGTCCCACTCGAGCGCGTCGCCGACCGGGCGAGCCTCGAGCCCGAGGTCGCGCAACGCCTGCTCGTCCTCGGGCTGGCAGAAGACGGGGAGATCGCGCGGCAGCAGCTCCTCGGCACGGCTGTCGAGATGGTCCCGATGGCGGTGGGTGATGACGACCGCGTCGATTCCCGCGACGACGTCTTCGGCCGGCATCGGCAGGGGCACGGTTGGGTTGGGAACGGGGTTCGCTGTGTTCTCGATCGGCGGCCGAGCGCCCGCGTCATCGAGCGCCGGATCGACGAGCACCCGCTTGTCCCCGAGCTCGACGATCAACGTCGCATTTCGAACGAGAGTGAGTCGCATCCGGTTGTTCTACAGGGAATCTCGGGGACGCGGCTATACTGACCGGCCTTTTCCATGGCCAACGACACCATCGATTCCGAAGCAGCTATCGCCGAGCCTGGCGTCTGGACCACCGGTCCGGACGGCGAGCTCGTCCCCGACTACGAGGCGACGTTCCCCGAGATCACCGAGGGGGAGGTAGTCCACGGCACCGTCGTCCGCGTGGACAAGGACGAGGTGCTCGTCGACATCGGCTACAAGTCGGAGGGCGTGATCCCGGTCGCCGAGCTCTCGATCCGGCGCTCGATCAACCCGGAGGACGAGGTCGTGGTCGGTGACGAGATCGACGCGCTCGTGATGACGAAGGAGGATGCCGAGGGCCGGCTGATCCTTTCGAAGAAGCGCGCCCGCTTCGAGCTCGCGTGGAAGGAGATCGAGCGCAAGGCGGACAGCGGCGAGCCGATCACGGGCAAGGTGATCGAGGTCGTCAAGGGCGGTCTGATCCTCGACCTCGGCGTTCGCGGCTTCCTGCCCGCTTCGCTCGTCGACATCCGCCGCGTTCAGGACCTCGACGAGTTCCTCGGCCAGGAGCTTCGCTGCAAGGTGATCGAGCTCAACCGCTCGCGGAACAACGTGGTGCTCTCACGGCGCGCGGTGCTCGAGGACGAGCGGAAGGAGATGCGGCAGGCGATCCTCGACCGGCTCAACCCGGGCGACGTCGTCGACGGAACGATCTCCAACATCGTCGACTTCGGCGCGTTCGTCGACCTCGACGGGATGGACGGCCTGATCCACATCTCCGAGCTCTCGTGGGGGCACGTCAACCACCCCTCCGAGGTGCTCGAGATCGGCCAGGAGGTGCAGGTGAAGGTGCTCGACATCGACCGCGAGCGCCAGCGCATCTCCCTCGGGCTGAAGCAGACGCAGAGCGACCCCTGGCAGCAGGTGCTCGACAGCTACTCGGTGAATGACGTCGTCGAGGGCCGCGTGACGAAGGTGGTCACGTTCGGCGCCTTCGTCGAGATCCTCCCGGGCGTCGAGGGGCTCGTCCACATCTCGGAGCTCGCGCAGCATCACGTCGAGAACCCGCGTGAGGTCGTGGCGCAGGGGCAGGTCGTCCAGGTGAAGATCATCGAGATGGACGCCGAGCGCCGCAGGCTCTCGCTTTCACTGAAGCGGATCGAGGAAGGCGAGGCCGCGCAGCCGCGCCCCGAGGGCGCTCCGCCGCTCGCGCTCTCCGAAGAGGTGTTCACGGACGACGGTCCCGCGCCGCCGATCGAGGGCGACGCGGACGAGGAGGCGCAGGTCGCCGAGTTCGAGGTCGACGACGCGTCCGATGCGGACGAGGCTGACGAGGAAGAGCCGGCCGAGCCAGAGCTGGCCGAGGCAGAGGCGGAGGAGCAGGTCGCCGAGCTAGAGACGGACGACGTGTCCGATGCGGGCGAGCCGGACGAGGCTGAGCCGGACGAGGCTGAGTTGGCCGAGGCTGAGCCGCTCGAGGCTGAAGCTGAGCCGGCGGCGGCCGAGACGGACGACGACGGCACCGAGACCTCCTAGGCCGGTCAGGGTCGCGCTCACCGGCGGCATCGGCGCCGGCAAGAGCGAAGCCCTGGCGGCATTCGGCCGCCATGGCGCAGCGACGCTCTCGTCGGACGAGGCCGTCCACGCGCTGTACGAGGGCGATCGCGAGGTGCGCTCGGCGCTCGAGGAGCGGTTCGGCACGCTCGACCGGGCGCGCATCGCCGAGATCGTCTTTGCCGACCGCAGCGAGCTGGAATGGCTCGAGCAGCTCCTCCATCCGCGGGTCCGAGCCGCATACGCCGCGTGGCTCCAGGAAGTGGATGCTGACGTGGCGGTCGTCGAGATCCCGCTGCTCTACGAGACCGGCGCGGACGCGGCGTTCGACGCGGTCGTGGTCGTCACGGCGCCGGAGGACGTCCGGCGCGACCGCAGCGACGTGGACGTGGACGAGCGGTCTGTTCGCCTGTTACCGGATGCGGAAAAGACGGCCCGCGCAGACTTCACATACGTGAACTCGGGGTCGCTCGACGAGCTCGATGCCTTTGTTCAAGCCGTTTTGGCGCGACTGCAGGAGCGACTTCAAATAGACGCTTGACAACTGCCAAAGTGATGTCATAATGACGTCACGATGCAGTTGACAGGACACATCGACGCGCTCCTCGCAGACCTCGCGATGACCGCCGAGTTGGGCGACGAGAACGTCGCTCTCGCGGCGGAACGACTCAGCGAGACGCTCCGTGGCTCGGCGAGGCTTCGTCTCCTCGACCTCCTCTCGGAGGTCACGCTCGAGATCTCGGGGCAGCTCCCGGCCGGCCACATCGAGGTGCGGCTTGCGGGGCAGGAGCCGTCGCTCGTGTACGTCGAGGAACGCCAGCAGGAGGAGTTCGGCGCGTCCGACGACATGGCGGCGCGGATCTCGCTCCGTCTACCGGACACGCTGAAGACGGCGATCGACGACGCGGCGGCGAAGGAGGGCATCTCCGTCAACGCCTGGCTCGTCCGAGAGCTCAAGCGCGCCGTGCATCGAGGCAGTCAACCGAAGGTCGGCAACCGGCTCACGGGATTCGCCGAGGGCTAGAAGGAGGGAGATCATGGACTTGCGGCTTACGTACCCGGACTACGCACAGCTGATCGGTGACCGGCGGCCCCAGCGGCACACGCCGAAGGCGCCCATCAGGAACCCCCGCGGCATCCGCGGATGGCGGCGATGAGGCACGAGTCCTTCACCGTCGACGGCCCGGTCAAGCTCGTCGTCCGCGCGCCCGCCGGAACGGTCGAAGTCGAGACGGCGGACGTTTCCGAGGCAACGATCGAGCTCCAGCCGAAGGACGCCGGCAGCCAGAGAGCAGTCGACGAGGCGATCGTCGAGCTGCGGCCTGGCGGTCGGCGTCCTGAGCTCGTGGTCGACGTCGTGCACGGGCTGCGAATCGGGGGCCGAAGGGGCCCGAAGCTGAGCATCATCGTCGGCCGCGGGCCGTCGCTTCGGATCCCGATTCGCGTCCCGCACGGCTCGTCGCTCGACATCGCGACGGAGTCGGCGGACATCACGGGCTCCGGGCGGTTCGACGACGTCGACGTGCGCAGCGCATCCGGCGATGTCCGGCTCGAGGTCGTCGAAGGGGAGGCGAACGTCAAGTCCGTCTCCGGCGACGTCCTCATCGACTCAGTCGTCGGCGAGGCCTCGGTGAACTCGGTCTCGGGCGACATGGTGGTCGGCTCGATCGCGAGCACGGGCTCGCTGCACACGGTCTCCGGCGATATCGAGGTCCGGGAGAGCCTCTCGTCCCTCCACCTGAAGACGATCTCGGGCGACGCGCGTGTCGCATCGGCCTCGGAGGGCGAGGTGACGATGCAGTCCGTGTCGGGCGATCTGACGCTGGGCCTGCGCTCCGGGTCGAAGCTCTGGGTCGACGCACGGTCGACGAGCGGGAAGACGACATCTGAGCTCCAGCTCGGAGATGAACCTCCTGCTGACAAGAACGGGCCGCTCGTCGAGTTCCGGGCCAAGTCGATCTCGGGAGACATCAACGTCGTTCGCGCCGGGTGAGCTCTGCAGTCGTCTCCCTACCCGACGGCCGGCGCCCCGTCACTCCCGACGATGCGTCTGCAGTTGCGGCGCTAGCTCGATCGTCATCGCGAGGTGGCGTCGAGCCTCGCGGTAGCGATCATGCGACCTCTCTGAAAGAGCTGTGACCGACGCGGCCAGTCCTCGCCGGACGCTGTGGCCGCGCGGCGGGCTCTGGCGTCATCCCGACTTCCTCAAGCTCTGGTCGGCGGAGACGATCAGCCAGTTCGGCACGCAGATCAGCGCGCTTGCAATCCCGCTGGTCGCCGTCATCACCCTCGACGTGAGCGCGTTCCAGGTCGCGCTGCTCAACGTCGTCGAGTTCGCGCCTTTCATGCTGATCAGCCTGCCCGCCGGAGTTTGGGTCGACCGCTGGCCGCGGCGGCCGGTGCTGATCATCGGTGACCTCGGCCGCGCTCTCCTCCTCGCATCGATCCCCGTCGCCTACGCGTTCGACGCTCTGACGATGGGCCAGCTGTACGTCGTCGGCTTCGCGATCGGCGTGCTCACGGTCTTCTTCGACGTCGCGTACCAGTCGTACCTCCCGTCTCTCGTCGAGCGCGAGCAGCTCGTGGACGGCAACTCGAAGCTCGAGATCTCGCGCTCCGGCGCCCAGCTCGCGGGCCCGGCGATCGCAGGCGTGCTCGTCCAGGCGCTGACGGCGCCCGTCGCGGTGCTCGTCGACGCGATCAGCTTCATCGGCTCGGGCGCGTTCGTGCTCGCCATCCGCAAGCACGAGGAGGTGCCGGAGCGCAAGCAGGCAGAGGACGGGGCATCGGCGGGCATGCGTGCTGAGCTGTCCGAGGGACTGCGCTTTGTCCTCGGCCACCGCTACCTGCGCTGGATCGCCGCCTCGACGGCCACGTTCAATTTCTTCGGCAGCATGATGGGCGCGATCTTCATCGTCTATGCCGTGCGCTCGCTCGACCTTTCCCCGGGCGTGATCGGGATCATCTTCGCGGTCGGGAACGTCGGATACCTCGTCGGCGCGATCACGGCGAATCGCGTCGCAGAGCGCATCGGCGTGGGGAGGACGATCGTCGCCGGGGCGGCGACCGGGATAGCGTCGCTCCTGATCCCGCTCGCGCCGCAGGACGGCCCGATCCCGTTCCTGCTCGTGTCCGGGCTCGTGATCAGCTTCGGTGTCGTCGTCTACAACGTCACGCAGCTGAGCTTTCGCCAGGCGATCACGCCCGAGCGGCTCCAGGGGAGGATGAATTCTGTGATGCGCTTCATCGTCTGGGGCGTGATGCCGCTTGGGACGCTCGCCGGCGGCGCGATAGCGACGGGCGTCGACCTCCGGGCGGCGATCTGGGTGGGGGCGATCGGGCAGTCGCTCGCGTTCCTGCCGGTGGCGCTCTCGCCCGTCCGCTCGCTCGACCGAATGCCCGGGGCCGGGCCCGAGGCAGGGGCCGGCGACGCCGCGGCCGAGGGTGGCGCGTTCGCGCCAGGGCAACTGCTCGACCCTGAGGAGCTTGTGTGAGCGAGCGCTCGCCGCTCCTCCAGCGCGGGATCCTCGCGCTGCTGAGCGCCGAGATCATCTCGTCGCTCGGCTCGCAGATGACGTTCCTCGCGCTGCCGTGGTTCGTGCTCACGACGACGGGCTCGACGACGCGGATGGGCGTCGTGCTCGCCGCCGAGCTGCTGCCGATGGCGCTCCTCGGGATCCCGAGCGGCGTGGTTGTCTCGCGCCTCGGAGCGCGGCGGACGATGCTCGTCTCGGATCTCTGCCGCGTGCCGCTGATGGCGTCGATACCGATCCTCTACTCGGCAGGGTTGCTCAGCTTCGGCCTCCTGCTCGTGCTGGTGTTCATGCTCGGCGTCTTCATCGCGCCGTATTTCTCGGCCCAGCGCCTCGTGCTGCCCGAGCTCGTCGGCGACGACCACACCGTCCTCACCCAGGCGAACGCGGTCGTCGAGGCGGGCTCTCGCCTGACCATCCTGCTCGGGCCGATTACCGCTGGCCTGCTGATCGCGTGGATCGGCGCGACGAACGTGCTCTACGTCGACGCGGCCTCTTACGCGGTCTCGTTCCTGCTCCTGTTCTCGTTGGTACCGCGGCGCCCGCCGCTTCCCGCCGCGGAAGGCGACGGTGGCGTGCTCGCCGGTGTCCGCTTCATCTTCGAGGACTCGCTGCTTCGCCCGATGATGCTGACGGTCATCTTCCTGCACATGTTCTCGCAGGCGATCTTCATCTCCATGCCGGTGCTCGCGTACAGGCACTACGACGCGAGCGCACATACCGCGGGGTTCCTGATCGCCGCGTTCGGAGCGGGGTCGGTGATCGGCGCGCTCGCCGCGATCCCACTCGCGAAGCGGGTTCCACCGATCCGGCTCGCGACCATCGGCATCGTCTGGGTGTCGGCGCCGCTTCTCCTGCTCGGGGTCGCGATGCCGTCGATCGGCGTCATGGGCGTGCTGTTCGCCGCCGGGCTCGGCGCCGTAGCGACGTCGCCGATCATGGCGCTCCTGACGACGCGCGCGCCCGACGAGCTGCGCGCGAAGGTGATGACCGCCGTGATCACGATCGTCACCATCTCCGGGCCCTTGACCGTGCTCGTGGTCGGCCGGCTGCTCGAGTCGATCGACGTGCGCACACTGCTCTTCGCGCTCGCGATCGGGCGTGTGGCCATGGCGGTCGCGTTCGCGGTGATCATCCCGCGCCGAGCGACGACGCCGGTGCCGGCGGTGCCGGAGGAGGCGGTAGCGTAAGTCCTCACTGATGCTCGAGCTCTCCTCGCTTCGCGACGTAGAGCCTGCGCTTCGCGCCGAAGGCTTCTTCGAAGGCGGTGCCGACGGGCTCGTCGCCGACGTCTACCTCGGGTATGGCCTCTCCGACGGGCTCCGCCGCACGGCGGCGTCGTCGCCTCCCGAGCCGTGCCCCCTGCCGAGGGCTGCGCTCGGTATCCGTGCGGACGAAGAGCCATACCCCCGCGGCGGTGCGTACGAGATCGGCGCGTGGGAGCCGACGTGGAGCAAGACGGAGTACGCCGCCGCGATCGAGTCGGTGCGCGAGGCGATCGCGGCGGGCGACGTCTACCAGGTGAACCTCGTGCAGCATCTGTCCGCGCCGTTCTCCGGCGACCCGGTCCAGCTTGCGGAACGACTCGCGCCGCTTCGACCGCTCGCGCCCGGCCGCTGTCGGCGACGGCTGGGCGATCGTCTCGGCGTCCCCGGAGCTCTTCCTCGCGCGGCGCGGGCGCCAGGTATGGACGATGCCGATCAAGGGCACGCGGCCGGAGGGCGGCGCCGGCCTGGCCGAGTCCGAGAAGGATGCGGCCGAGCACGTGATGATCGTCGATCTCGAGCGGAACGATCTCGTCGCGCGTCTGCGAACGGGGATCCGTGCGCTGGCCGTCGCTGATGGAGGAGCGGCCGCTGGCGGGAGTCGAGCACCTCGTCTCGACCGTCGAGGGGACGCTTCGGCAGGACGTCTCGCTCACCGATCTCCTCGAGGCGACGTTCCCGGGTGGCTCGATCACGGGAGCGCCGAAGATCGCGGCCATCGACCACATCGCCGCTCTCGAGCCGGTCGGCCGCGGTGCGTCGATGGGCGCGCTCGGCACGATCCGCCCGAACGGCGACCTCGACCTCGCGCTCACGATCCGGACGTTCGCGATCGCCGAAGGGCGCATCCACCTCTGGGTCGGCGGTGGCATCGTCTGGGACTCGGACGCGTACGCCGAGATCGAGGAGTCATGGGTGAAGGCTAGGCCTCTGCTCGCGGCGATCGGCGTCGAGGCCGTGCCGAGCGGGCTCGCGCATGACGCTCGCGATCGCCGTATCGGGGCGCGGCCTCGTTGATCCAGCGCAGCCGGTCGTCCATGTGGACGACGAAGCGTTCATGCGTGGCCGGGGCGCCTTCGAGACGATGCGCGTCTATCGCGGCCGGCCGTTCGAGCTCTCGGAGCATCTCGATCGGATCGCTGCATCGTGCGCGCGGCTCGGCTTCGATTCGGTTCCACGGGACGAGGTCGAGCGGCTGGTGCGCCTCGCGCTCGAGGCAGCCGCCGCCGACGACGCGACGCTCCGGGTCTACGCGACGCCGGGTCGCGACGAGCCCGTTGCGATCGTCGTCGTCGGCGAGCTGCCCGTCGATCTCGACGACCAACGGGCACGCGGCATCTCGCTCATGTCCGTCGATTTCCGCCCGACCGATCTGATCGGCGGCGTGAAGTCGACGAGCTACGCCCTGAACATGGTCGCGGTCGATGCCGCTCGTGCGTCCGGCGCCGACGACGCGGTGTTCCTCGGCGACGGAGGCATCGTGCTCGAGGCGACGACCTCGAACGTCTGGTGGCGCGCCGGCGAGCGCCTGTTCACGCCGACCGTCGAGCTCGGCATCCTCGCCGGCGTAACGCGGAGCGTGCTCCTGGACGCAGCCCGGTCGCTTGGCTACGAGGTGGAAGAGGGCCGGTTCGCCGTCGCCGATCTGGCGGCTGCGGACGAGGCGTTCACGACGTCGTCGGTCCGCGAGGTGATGCCGGTCGTCGCCCTCGACGGTGAGCCGATCGGCGACGGTCGGCCAGGGGAGGCGGCCGCTGCCCTTCAGGCGGCCCTGCGTGAGGGAGCATCTCGGTAAGGGTCAGACGCTGTCAGCCATGCACCGCGGCCTCTATTCGGTAAGCGGCGGGCGCGTAGGAAGCCGCATCGCCGGCATGCCGGTGCTGCTGCTGACGACCGTGGGAGGAGGACCGGGCAGCGCCGCACCGTTCCGCTCACGTACATCGAAGACGGCGACGCGATCGTCCTCGTCGCCTCGTACGGCGGCCGTGCGCACAACCCCGCGTGGTTCGAGAACCTCGTCGTGCAGCCAACCGTCGAAGTCACGATCGGCGGCGAGACGCGCGCGATGACGGCTCGGCGTGCGTCGGCTGACGAACGCGCGCGACTCTGGCCGAAGGTAATGGAGACATACGACGGCTACGCGAAGTACCAGGCGAAGACGACCCGCGAGATCCCGCTGGTGCTGCTGACTGCGCGCTAGCGCGGCGCGACGCCTTCCTCGACGAGGCGCGCGATCAGCTGGAGATCCGGCAACGGGTCTCCAACCGAGTGCCGGAGCGCGAGCCCGTTCGCGACGAGGCTGAGGAAGACGGCAACCGCCTCGACCGGCACGTCGTCGCGGACGCGCGGCCGGACGAGCTCGAGCCTCTCGGGGCGCGTCGCCGTGAGCTCGCGCTCCTTCTCCTCAACGGCGGCGCGGAACGCGGGATCGGTGCGGATCCGCCGGACGGACTCGAGCTGGACCGCCAACCAGTCGGGGTCCTCGTCGGCGATCGCCTCGAGTGCAGCGGCGAAGCCCTCCTGGAGCCAGACATCCGTCAGCCGCCGCGAAGTCGCTAGAGCGACCTCGACGAAGAGAGCGTCCTTGTTCGGGTAGTAGTTGAAGATCGCGCCGCGCGAGAGGCCCGTCTCCTCCTCGAGCCGCGCGACCGTCGCACCCTCGTAGCCGTGGCGTGCGAAGCAGCGGCGCGCGCCGTCGAGGATCTGCGCCCGCCGGCGCTCCTTGTGCTCTTCCGAGACCTTCGGCATCTTCGTACTTTACAAAACCGTACAGACGTTTTATATTACGACGCGCATGGAACACGTGAACAAGACCGCCGTCGGGACGCTCGTGTCCGCAGAGCTGATCTCGACGCTCGGCTCACGGATGACGTACCTCGCGCTGCCGTGGTTCGTCCTCGTCACGACCGGATCGCCGGCGAAGATGAGCGTCGTCCTCGCAGTGCAGATCCTGCCGATGGCGGTGCTCGGCATCCCGAGCGGCACGCTCGTCCAGCGGTTCGGCTCGCGGACGACGATGCTGGCGTCGGATCTCGCGCGCGCTCCTCTGATCATGGCGCTGCCTCTGCTCCACGCGTCAGGTCATCTCTCCTTCGGGCTCTTGCTCGCGATCGTCGCGGTGATCGGCGCCTTCATGCCGCCGTACTCCGCCTCGCAGCGTGTCATCCTCCCGGACCTCGTCGGCGAGAACGTGACGCTGATGGCGCAGGCGAACAGCATGATCGAGGGCGGGACGGCGGCCGCTGCTCTCATCGGGCCTGCTCTCGCCGGGATCCTGATCCCGTTCCTCGGCGCGCCGAACGTCCTCTACGTCGACGGCGCGACGTACCTCGTTGCGTTCGCGCTCGTCTTGCTGTTCGTGCCGCGACCGAAGCCACGCGAGGGAGCGGCTCGCGAGCGGCGGGATGCTCGACGGCCTCCGCTATGTCGTCCGCGATCCGTTCATCGGCGGGCTCGTGACGACGATCGTCGTCTTCGGGTTCTTCTCCTCCGCGCTCTCGGCGGCGCTGCCCGCCCACGCATACCTCGACTTCGGTAGCCCGCGGATCGCAGGGCTGTTCTACAGCGCGCTCGGCGCCGGGGCGCTCGTCGGCACGATCCTCGCAGTCGGTCTGCTGCAGCGCGTCCAGCCGCTCCGGCTCGCGGCGACGGCCATTCTCGGCGTGACGATCCCGTTGTGGCTGCTCGGCATGGACCTTCCGACGTGGGTGTTCACGCTCGCGCTCTTCTCGGCGACGCTGTTCACCCCGCTCGTCAACGGCCCGATCCTGGGGACGCTGACCGCGCGCATGCCCGTCGCGATCCGGCCGAAGGCGATGACGGCGATCATCGCGCTGAACACCGTGGCGGCGCCCCTCGGCTTTCTGCTCGCAGGGCAGGTGATCGACCGTGTCGGGACGTCGGTTGTCTTCTTCACGGTTGCCGCCGGCTTCACCGTTGCGTCGCTCGTGTTCGTCGCGGTCGTGTCGCGGCAGCTGCGCGCACCGGTGCCTGCGACCCAGACGTAGACGGCTAGATTGGAGGTGTGGCCGAGTTCCACACGTCCGACCTCTACATCCCGACGGGTGACCAGCCGCAGGCGATCGAAGAGCTGGCGGCGAGCATCGTCGCGGGAAACCGCTACCAGACGCTGCTCGGCGCGACGGGAACGGGCAAGACGGCGACGATGGCCTGGACGATCGAGAAGGTCGGCAAGCCGGCGCTAGTCATCGCGCACAACAAGACGCTCGCTGCCCAGCTCTGCAACGAGTTCCGCGAGTTCTTCCCGGACAACGCGGTCGAGTACTTCGTCTCGTACTACGACTACTACCAGCCCGAGGCGTACGTCCCGCAGTCGGACCTCTACATCGAGAAGGACTCGTCGCAGAACGAGGACATCTCGCGTCTCCGGCTCGCCGCGACCTCCGCGCTGATGACGCGGAAGGACGTCGTCATCGTCGCCTCGGTGTCGTGCATCTACGGCATCGGCTCGCCGGAGGAGTGGCGCGATCGGGTTCTGATCCTCGAGGCGGGGAAGGAGCACGAGCGCGACGACGCCCTGCGCAAGCTGATCGCGAGCCAGTACGTCCGCAACGACTCGGTGCTCGGCCGTGGACGCTTCCGCGTCCGCGGCGACGTGCTCGAGGTGCAGCCGGCGAACGCCGAGACGGCGTACCGCCTCTCCTTCTTCGGCGACGAGATCGAATCGATCACGCATTTCGATCCGCTCACAGGCGAGGTGTACGGGCCGCTAGACAACCTCGTCATCTGGCCGGCGACGGAGTACGTGACGTCGACCCCGTCGATCGAGCGCGCTGTCGACGACGTCCGCGACGAGCTCGCCCAGCAGGTGGCGCTGTTCGAGGAGCAGGGGAAGATGCTCGAGGCGCATCGACTCAAGCAGCGCACCGAGTACGACCTCGAGATGCTCAAGGAGCTCGGCTTCTGCTCGGGGATCGAGAACTACTCGCGACACCTGGAAGGACGGCCCGAGGGATCGCACCCCTTCACGCTGATCGACTACTTCGGAGGCGACTTCGTCTGCTTCGTCGACGAGTCGCACCAGACCGTGCCGCAGATCGGCGGCATGTCCGAGGGCGACCGCTCGCGGAAGCAAACGCTCGTCGAGTACGGCTTCCGACTGCCGTCGGCGATCGACAACCGGCCGCTCCGGTTCGACGAGTTCCTGGAGAAGGTGCCGCAGCTCGTCTTCGTCTCGGCCACGCCGGGGCCGTTCGAGCTCCGCCACTCGACCGTCGTCTCCGAGCAGCTGATCCGGCCGACGTTCGTCGTCGACCCCGACGTCGAGCTGCGGCCGACGCAGAACCAGATCGACGACCTCCTGAGCGAGATCCGGCGGCGCGAGCAGGCAGGGGAACGCGTGCTCGTGACCACGCTGACGAAGAAGATGGCCGAGGACCTGACGGACTACCTGCTGGAAGCCGGCGTCCGTGCCCGCTATCTCCACTCGGAGATCGACACCCTCGAGCGGATCTCGATCATCCGCGAGCTCCGCCTCGGCGACTACGACGTGCTCGTCGGCGTCAACCTGCTCCGCGAAGGGCTCGACTTGCCGGAGGTGTCGCTCGTCGCGATCCTCGACGCGGATAAGGAGGGCTTCCTACGCGGCAAGACGGCGCTCGTGCAGACGATCGGCCGCGCGGCCCGGAACGTCAACGGCCTCGTCGTCCTCTACGCGGACAAGGTGACGGATGCGATCCGGGGCGCCGTCGAGGAGACGGACCGGCGGCGCGCGAAGCAGGTCGCGTACAACGAGGAGCACGGGATCACGCCGGAGACGATCGTCAAGGGCGTCTCCGACATCGCGGAGTTCCTCTCGCTCCAGGCGCCGACCGTGCCGGGAAGGCGCCGGCGTGGCAAGCGGGAGGTCGAGGGGCTGTCCCGCGAGGAGCTCGAGAAGCTCGTCATCCAACTCGAGGAGGAGATGCTCGTCGCCGCCGAAGAGCTCCGCTTCGAGTACGCGGCCAAGCTCCGCGACGAGATCAAGGACCTGCGCCAGGAGCTGCTCGCATTGACGGCAGCGACCCGCTGAAAGGAGGAACGGCTGTGTGTAGAAACATCAAGACGCTTCACAACTTCGAGCCGTCGGCGACGAGCGAGGAAATTCGCGCCTCCGCGCTCCAGTACGTGCGCAAGGTGAGCGGCATGCAGAAGCCGTCCGCGGCGAACGCCGCCGTGTTCGAGCGCGCGGTCGACGAGATCGCCCACATCACGCACCACCTGCTCGAAGACCTCGTCACCTCGGCGCCGCCGCGCGACCGCGAGATCGAGGCTCAGAAGGCGCGGGCGCGCGCCGAGAAGCGCTACGCGAGCTTGGCGCGGAGGTAGTCGAGATACGGCGTCGGGTCGATCGGCCGACCGGCCACGCGGTCGATCATCTCTGCAGGCGTGAACTTGCTCCCGAGCGCGTAGAGGTTCTCGCGCAGCCAGCCGTGCAGACTGGAGAAGTCGCCGCGCTCGATCTCGGCGTCGAGGTCCGGGAGGGCCTCGCGTGCACGCTCCCAGATCTGGACCGAGAGCACGCTGCCGAGCAGGTACGTCGGGAAGTAGCCGAGCAGGCCGACCGACCAGTGGACGTCCTGCAGCACGCCCTGCCGATCGTCGGGAACTTCGAGCCCGACCAACTCCGCAAAGAGCGTGTTCCACGCTTCGGGCAGGTCGGACACCGCGAGCTTGCCGGCTACGAGCTTCCGCTCGAGCTCGAAGCGAAGGATCACATGGAGCCCGTAGCTCGTCTCGTCGGCGTCGAGCCGCGTGAACGTCCGCTGCGCGCGGTTGATGGCCCCGTAGAAGCGCTCGAGCGTCACGGAGCCGAGCTGGTCGGGGAACGCCTCCTGAAGCGAGGGGTAGAACCAGCGCCAGAACGGGAGCGACCGCCCGACGGCGTTCTCCCAGAGTCGGCTCTGGGACTCGTGGAGCGACGAGGACGAGCCGTCCGCGAGCGGCGTGCGGTCGAGCGCCGGTCCAGAGCCCCACTGGTAGAGGCCATGCCCGCATTCGTGCATCGCGCCGAACAACGAGGACAGCGAGTTTTCCTCGTACGCCACCGTCAGCCGGATGTCGTGCTGGCCGAAGCGAGCCGCGAAGGGATGCACGGTGACGTCGAGCCGGAACTCGTCCCACGTCGCGCCGAAGCGTTCGACGAGCTCGCGCGAGAGGGCGTCCTGGGCCGCGATCGGGTAGGTGAGCGACAGGAACGCGTCGTCTGCCGGCTGGTCCGCATGCTCCGCCACGAGCGCTGACAGCTCGGGACGAAGCACGCCGAAGACGTCGGCGACCGTGTCCGCGCGGAGACCCTCGTCGTAGTCGTCGAGGAGGACGTCGTACGGATCGTCATACGGTGCACAGCACTCCACCCAGCGCAGCTTGAGCTCGAGCATTCGCTCGAGCTGGGGCCGGAAGACTGCGAAGTCGTTCGTCTCGCGGGCTTCGAGCCACGCCGCGTAGCCGTCGACCTCTGCGGATGCGAGCTCGGCCGCGAGGGAGGTCGGGATCCGCCGCTTGCGCTCCCAGTTGCGGCGAGCGACACGCACGAGACAGGCGTCGTTGTCATCGGCGTCGAGCGATGCTGCGTATGGCTCGAGCGCCTCGAGCAGCTCGCCGATCCTGTCGTCGATCTCGCGAGCGTGGATCACCGACTGCAGCGTCCCCAGCTGGGAGGCGCGTGCCGCCTGTCCGCCCGGCGGCATCCAGACCGCGACGTCCCAGTCGAGGACGCCCCTCACGGCGCTGAGATCGGCGATCTCGCCCAGGCGTTCCTTCAGCTCTGCGAGCGCGAGCTCCACGAAGCGCAGCCTAGCCTCGGCGAAAGCGGCGCTCGCCGACCTCGACGAACGCGCTGCCGTCGAAGACGTGTGTCTCGATCGTGAACGCTTCCCCGTCGACGGAGACCACGTGGAGCCCTTGTGCCTCGCCGAGACGGTGCGGCCGCGGGCGTGTCAGGCCGGGCGCGGTGACGACGACGACCGACCGACCGTCCTCGACGACCGCGAACTCGCGCCGGTGGGCGATCCCGGCCTGGTGCACATGGCCGGACAGGACGAGCTCCGCGCCTGCGGCGGCGAGCCGCTCGAGCACCGTGCCCCGGCGGGCGAGCGGCCGCTTCCGCGTGCGCCAGGGCGCGTTCGTCAGCTGATGGTGGAGACAGACGACGCGGAAGACCTCCGTCGGCGACCCGCGGAGCTCCCTCTCTGCAGAGACGAGCGCAGCTTGGGCAAGGCCGCCGGACTGGTGGCGCCACGGTCGCACGGAGTTCAGCCCGACCACGAGGAGATCGTTCGAGCGATGCACAGGCGTCGCGGTCTGCCACTGCTCCTCGAACGCCTGCCACGGTCGGGTGAAGCGGGCAGGAGGAAGAAGCGGGATGTCGTGATTTCCTGGGACGGCGAGCACGGGCGGCCCCAGGCTCCGGAGCATCGACGCCGCGCGGGCGTGCTGCTCGCGCGTCCCGCGGTGCGTGAGGTCGCCAGTCGCGACCACGAGATCGGGCTCGATGCGCCCGACGAGATCGCGCAGCGGATCCTCGACGTCGGTTGTTGCGCTGGCCCCGACGTGGAGGTCGGAGACATGGATCAGGCGGGCGGGCACGGCCGAGGGAGGCTATCCGCTGATCCCGTGCCCCAGCTCGGCGCTTGCGAAGCGCAGAAGGGCGGTGCACACTGCCTGCACGCTGCACCGATAGCAGCGGAGAGTATGGGCGCGCCGCCGACGACTTTCACGGAGTCAGACGCCCTCCTCGAACGAGCGCCGGCTCTCGCGGTGCTCGAGGAGGCGTTCATGACGGTGCGCGAGACGAGCGGCGGCCGCCTCGTGTTCGTCTGCGGCGAGATCGGCGCTGGCAAGACCGCCCTCCTTCGTCGTTTTTGTGAGGCGACCGGTGACCGCGTGCGCGTCTTGTGGGGAGCCTGCGACCCCTTGTTCGCACCTCGGCCGTTGGGACCGCTGCTCGACATCGCGCGCGTGACCGGCGGCGACTTCGCACACCTCGTCCAGGCGGGCGCGCTTCCCCACGATGTCGCCTCGGCGCTGATCGGCGAGCTCTCCGACCGGCCGCCCGCGATCCTCGTGCTCGAAGACGTGCACTGGGCAGACGGGGCCACGCTCGACGTGCTGCGGCTGCTGGGCCGGCGCGTCGACGAGGCTCAGACCCTCGTGATCGCGACCTATCGCGACACGGAGCTGGGTCCGTTCCACCCTTTGCGCCAGGTGCTCGGCGAGGTCGGAGCTGGCCGGACGTCTGTCCGTGTTCGGCTCGAGCCGCTCTCTCCCGAGGCGGTCGCCGAGCTGGCGGAGCCTTACGGCGCCGACCCCGTCGCCCTGTACGCGATGACCGGCGGCAACCCCTTCTTCGTCACCGAGGCGCTCGCGGCGGGAGAGGAGGAGATCCCTCCCACGGTCCGCGATGCCGTGCTCGCGCGGGCCGCTCGGCTCAGCGCGCCGGCCCGGGTGCTGCTCGAGGCCGTCGCTGTCGCTCCGCCACGTGCCGAGCTGACGTTGCTCGAGGCAATCGCCTCGGACGCGCTCGGCTCGCTCGACGAGTGCCTGGCCTCGGGAATGCTCGTCAGCGGCTCCGAAGCCGTTTCCTTCCGGCACGAGCTCGCGCGTCTCGCGATCGAAGACGCGATCCCGCCCGACCGCACGCTGGCTCTGCACCGGGCGGTGCTGGCGGCGCTCGTGGAGTCGCCGGATGCAGTCGACCTTGCGCGGCTCGCGCACCATGCGGAAGGGGCTGGGAACCCCGAGGCCGTGCTCGGCTTCGCGATCCGCGCGGGTGAGCGCGCAGCGTCGCTCGGCGCGCACACCGAGGCCGCGGCGCAGTACGGGAGAGCCCTGCGCTTCGCCGATGCGCTGCCGCTCGAAGAGCGCGCGGCCTTGCTTCGGCGCAGGTCGGGCGAGTGCTTTCTCGTCGCGCAGGACGCGGAGGCGCTCATGGCGACCGATGCGGCGATCGCCTGCTACCGCGAGCTCGGCCAGCCCACACAGGAGGCGGACTGCCTGCGGTCGCGCGCGCTGATTCTCCTCAACCTCGCCTGTCTCACCGAGGCGATTGACGCCGCCGAGGAGGCGATCGAGCTGCTGGAAAAGCTTCCGGCCAGCCACGAGCTCGCGATGTCGTACGGGACGCGCGCCGCTCTGGCAGTCCTCTTCGAGGACGCAACGGAGGTCGAACGCTGGGCGCGGAGGGGCCTCGAGCTCGCCGAGCTTCTCGGAGACGGCGAGGCGGAGGTCAGCGCACGCTGCAGCCTCGGAGCGATCGAAGCGATGCGTGGGTCGCCGTCGGGCATTGCGGAGCTCGAGCGGACGCTGGAAGTCGCGGCGGAGCGCGGCCTCCTGTTCCAGGTCGCCCGCATCTACGTTTACCTCGGCGTGGCCGCGTGCCGTGCTCGGTCGCTGCGGCAGATGGAGGACGCGGTGGAGCTGGGGCGTCCGTTCTGCGAGGAGCACGGCGTTCTCAGCCTCGGGCGCTATCTCATCGCGATGCAGAGCTGGCTCGAGCTCGAGCGCGGAGCGTGGGACGACGCTACGGAGACCGCGCTACTCACTCTCTCGGAGCAGTGCCTGATGTCGTGCACGCAGGCCCGGATCGTGCTCGGGCTGCTGCGGGCACGCCGCGGCGATCCTGACCCGTGGACGCCGCTCGCCGAGGCGGAGGCAGTCGCCGCGAAGACCGGGCAGCTGTGGTGGCTCTGGCAGGTGGCGGCCGCGCAGGCGGAGGCAGCGTGGCTCGAAGGCACGCCGGAGCTGATCGGCGACGCGACCGAGCGGGCGTTCGAGCTCGCAACGCGTCACGGGTCGCCGTGGCCGATCGCCGAGCTCGGGTGGTGGCGGAAGCGCGCGGGTATCGAGGAATCGGTCCCGGACGTCGCGGCGGGGCCGCACCTCCACCAGCTGCGCGGCGAGTGGAGCGAGGCAGCCGCTGCCTGGGAGGCGGCGGGCTGTCCGTACGAACGGGCGGTCGCGCTTGGCGAGACTGGCGACGAGGAGGCACAGCGAGAAGCTCTCGACGAGCTCACCCGGCTCGGCGCACGGCCGGCTGCCCAGACGGTCGCCCGGAAGCTTCGCGAGCGGGGCGCCCGCGTGCCGCGGGGACCCCGGCAGGCGACGCAGGAGAACCCCGCCGGGCTGACGGGCCGGCAGCTCGAGGTGCTCGCCCTGCTCGCCGACGGCCTCTCGAACGCGGAGATCGCAGACCGCCTCGTCGTCTCGCAGAAGACTGTCGACCACCACGTGTCCGCGATCCTCAAGAAGCTCGCGGTGCGCTCCCGGGCACAGGCGGCCGCCGAGGCAGCCAGGCTCGGCATCTTCGTCCAAAGATAGGCCGCTCTCCTCCCCAACATGGGGAGGCCTCCCGATGCCGTTCGCGCGCGCCTGGCCTACGGTCGAGCGATGAGGACACGCCGACTGGAGGGAGTCATGCCGCGCTATCTCGTCGAGCGAACGCTCGAGCCGGGCTGGGACGTGATCGCCCACACCGACGGCCACTGGGGGCTGATCGCCGAGGGGAACGGCGAGGACGTCACGTGGCTTCACTCGTACGTGAGCGACGACGGCCGGAGGTCGTTCTGCCTGTACGAGGCGTCTAGCCCGGAAGCAATCCGGCGCAGCGCCTCGCGCAACGAGCTGCCGATCGACTCGATCACGTCGGTGCGCGTTCTCGACCCGTACCCGTATCCAAGACGCTAAGGAGGAGCCATGCGTAGATCCCTGATCCTCGCAATGCTGTTGGCCGTTGCCGTCGTCGCGTCCGGCGCCGCTGCCGCGCCGTGCACGCTCCGTTCGGCCACAGCGACGAAGCAGACGGCGGTCAGCCAATCGCTTGCCGTCACGCTATCGCGGGCGCGACTTGCGACGGCCAAGTACGCGACCGACCTCGCCGCGGCGAAGGCGGCGGGCTACGGGATCATCACGAAGATGATCCCGGACATGGGGTTCCACTTCCTCAACCCGAAGATCACGAAGTTCAACGTGACCAAGCCGATGATCCTCGTCTATCTCAAGCGGGGCGGGGACTGGCAGCTCGGGGCGCTCGAGTGGGTCTTCCCGTCGAAGCCGACGGGGCTTCCGCTGCCCGGCGCGAAGTACGGCTCGTTCCCGGCCGCCTGCCACTACGCAGACGGCACGTTCGTGCCGGCCACGTCTCAGGACGCATGTGCGAAGACGGCGCCGAAGACCGGCGCGGCCTTCGGCTTCTGGCATCCGGACCTCGTGACACTGCACGTGTGGCTCTGGTACCCGAATCCGGACGGTCTGTACGCGGGCATGAACCCGCTCGTCCACCCGTTCAACTCGGCCTAGCCAGCCGCCCATGCGAGGGGCTCCCCGGTCGGGGTGGGAGCCCCTCGCCGTCCGGGCAACCCCGATCGCGTGACCCGAAGGAGGAGCCCAGATGAACGACGATCGCATGACGTCGAGTGGTATCTCGCGGCGCCGCTTTCTCGGCAGGTTGGGCGCCGGAGCAGTCGCGGTGGGAGCGGGAAGCACGCTTCGTGTCAAAAGCGGACGAGCAGCGAGCGCAGCCTCCGTCCGCCACCAGTCCTCGACGGGGGTGCCGGCGGGCTTCGGGCGGATCTTCGACCGCCTGGAGCCGTTCGCCGACGCGAAGCGGCGTGGCCTCGAGCAGGCGCTAGTCGAGCTCGGGTCGCCGGGCGGGCTCCTCGACGCGCGTGACGAGCTCGAGCGCGGCCCGGTCTCCCTCATCACGGACCCGTCGCTCTCTGTGCGGAATCCCGACAACCCGACGCACACGGCCGGCACGACGTTCATGGGTCAGTTCATGGACCACGACATGACGTTCGACCTCGCGTCACCGCTCGGCAGGCCGACAGTCCCGTCGCGCTCGCCGAACGGGCGCACGCCGACGTTCGATCTCGACTCGGTGTACGGCGCGGGGCCGGTCGCCAGTCCGCAGCTTTACGACCCAACAGACCGCGCGAAGCTGAAGGTCGAGTCTGGTGGCCTGTTCGAGGACGTACCCCGCATGCCTGACGGGTCGGCGGTGATCGGCGACCCGCGGAACGACGAGCATGTCGTGATCGCGGGCCTGCAAGCCGCGTTCCTCTGCTTCCACAATCGTGTCGTCGATCGGCTGAGGGCTGCCCGGGCGGCGGACTCGGCTCGAGCTGTACGCCGAAGCCAGACGACTGACGACATGGCACTACCAGTGGCTTGTTCTGCACGAGTTTCTGCCGCAGTTCGTCGGGCAGCGACTGGTCGATGAGGTGCTGCGGCGTGGCCGCCGCTTCTACCGACCACGGAAGGGCGAGGCGTTCATTCCCGTCGAGTTCCAGGGCGCCGCCTACCGGTTCGGTCACTCCATGGTCAGGCCGTCCTATCGCGCCAACCTCGCCGGTGACCAAGGTGGGCCGTTCTTCGGCTTCATCTTCGACGACACCGAAGCTCCCACTGCCGACCCGGCAGACCTGCGCGGTGGGTTCCGAGCGCCGCGACGGTTCGTCGGCTGGCAGACCTTCTTCGACTTCGGCGACGGACAGGTGAAGCGGAACAAGCGCATCGACACGCGTGTTTCGACGCCGCTCTTCCATTTGCCGCTCGGTGCGATCGCGTCCCACACCGGGCCGACCGCATTGCCCGTTCGGACGTTGCTCCGACACGTCACGTGGCAGCTCCCGTCCGGTCAGGCGATCGCCCGGCGAATCGGCGTCACGGGACTGGGCGCCTCCGAGCTCGACGAGCTAGCGCCATTCGGGCTACGCCTCGAACGCTCGACGCCATTGTGGTACTACGTCCTGAAGGAGTCCGAGCTGATCGAAGACGGGCTCCACCTCGGCCCGGTCGGCGGCACGATCGTCGCCGAGGTGATCGTCGGATTGCTGGAGGCGGACCCGTACTCCTATCTCTCGTTCGATCCGCGCTGGCGGCCCACCCTGCCCGGGCGGGTGCGGAGCGACTTCCGGATGACCGACTTTCTCACTTTTGCAGGCGTCGATCCTGGGAGTAGAGGGCAGTAGGAGGCTGGCTGGGACAGCCGGAGCAGGCGATACACTGATTTCGTGGCCGACGAGCCCACCGAGCTCTTCGACGACCTCTATCTCGGGCTTCGGGCGGGCGGTGCGATGCGCAAGCAGCGTCGCGGCGAGCCGCTGACGATGGAGGAGGAGGCGGTGATCACCCGCTGGCACCGGCTTTCGAGCTGGCGGAAGGCGATCGCGGTCGGCGCATTCGCGCTCGGGACGTTCGGGCTCGGGTTCACGCTCGGCGGTCTCGTTTTTGGCCGCGGCAAGAAGGCCTAGGCGTCGAGCAGAAGTCGCGCGAGCTCGACTCGCGTGGCATGAAACTCGCTCGGATCGAATCCCCACGCGATCGTGTGCGCGAGCGTCCAACCCTTCAAGCGACCACGGTCGAGGACGAGATCAGAGGACATGCGATCAAGCCTTCGGCGCAAGCGATCGAGGGGGCGTCGGTCCGTCGACTACCTCTTCCATTCGGTCACGCACCATCGCGACCGCCGTGAAGTCACGCTCCGCGGCGAGCGGCTTCGGGTCGATCACGAGCCACGGCTCCCGCTGACTGCTGAGGACGTTTCCAGCGTGAAGATCTTCGTTCCCCACGACAAGCTCTCCCTGCGTCGGGCCGAGCTCCCGCAGCGCGCCAACCGCCGCGTCGAGCAGGCGGCGCTCGAACGGACGCCCGTACTTCTCCCATTGCCGCGGCAGGTCTTCCGTCCAGCGGGCGGCGACCTCCGCCAGACGGCGCATGTCGTCGGCAGGTGGCTTCCACAGGCGCGGGAGCAGCCCGGCGACGACGTTCCCGGCCGTGTCGTCGTCGGTCTCCAGCAGCGTTGTGCCCGGCATGCAGCGCTCGACGAGCAGCGCTCGCCGAGCTGCGTCGTAGGCGACCAGACGCACCGCTCCGTCCCCGTCCCAGACGCGGAGCGCGTCGGGCTCGTGCTCGCTCTCCTCCTCGGGGGGATTGAGCTTCAGCACGACCTCGCCTGCCGGGATGACGAGTGACGCATTGCTCGCCGCGAACGGTCGCTCGAGGTCGAGCTGCCATCTCTCCGCACATTCCGCGGCCAGTCGGGGAAGCTCGGCGAGCCAGGCGGCGCCCCCCGGCACGTCCCGCCACCACGCAAGGCTGTCTGGGAGCTCGAGCAACGGGCCGAGCCTAGAGGAGAGCCGGCGCCGTTGGCGAAGCCGCGAACGGATGCAGTCGTTCCCGGACGAACGGATCTGCTTCGACGTCCGCCGCCACGGCGTCGTGCTCGTGCGGCCGTTTCTGCGCGCGGTTGCGCTCGCGATCGCCGGATTGTTCTTTCTCGCGATGCCGTGGCCGGTCCCGATCGCCGGCCCGCTGGTGATCGGCATCGCCGCCGTCAGCGCGTTTGCCGCCGTCTGGCGTTGGGATCGCACGCGCTTCGTCGTGACGACGGAGAAGGTCTTTCTCGTGCAAGGCGTGACGCGGAAGAAGGCTTCGGCCGTGCGGGTGCACGGCTTGCGCTCGATCTCGCTCGAGCAGTCGTTTCTCGGCCGGATGCTCGGCTACGGGACGCTCCACGCAGGCCCGCTCGAGGTCGAGCACGTGCCGCACGCGCGGCGCGCGCACGACCTCGTCGAGCGACTTGCGGCGTAGCCCCGGCTCTCCCGCGCCCGTCAGCCGCTGACGGTGATCGGTTCTAGCCGCTGACAATGAGCTTGGCGTGCATGCCGAGCTTCTGGTGGCCGTCGATCGGACAGTACATCCGGTACGTGCCTGGCTTGAGCGTGACCGTGATCGTCGCGGACTGACCCGGAGAGATCGTGTCGGTCCGCGTCTCCGCGACGCCGTTGCCCTCGACCGTGAGCGCGTGGTCGACCGCGCCGTCGTTCTTGGCTTCGATCGTGTACGTGCCGGCCTTCGAGATGGTCAGTGGCGACGGGGAGAGCTTGTAGTCGGTCTCGCTGACCGTGACCGTTGAAGCGGACGTGGTCGACGTAGAGGTGGTCGTCTCGGCGCCCGTCGTCGGGGTCGAGTTGTCGTTTCCGCCACAGCCGGCGAGAGCCGCGGCTGCGAGGGCGGTCACTCCGATGGCGAGGATGCGGATCCGCATGAGGCCTCCTTCGTAGGGTCGTTCCCTGGATACGCGACAGCCCGAGCATCGGATCTTCGCGCCGTCTGTACGAACAGACGTTCCCGTCCGATTCGGCTCGGTAAGATCGATGGGTTATGGGCCAGGAAGAGCTCGTCGTTCACGGCGCGAGGGAGCACAACCTCAAGGACGTCACCGTTCGGTTGCCGCGGAACAAGCTGATCTGCATCACCGGGCTGTCGGGCTCCGGCAAGTCGAGCCTCGCGTTCGACACGATCTACGCCGAAGGACAGCGCCGCTACGTCGAGTCGCTCTCCGCGTACGCGCGCCAGTTCCTCCAGATGATGGAGAAGCCCGACGTCGACTCGATCGACGGGCTCTCGCCTGCGATCTCGATCGACCAGAAGACGACGTCGCGGAACCCGCGCTCGACCGTCGGCACCGTGACCGAGATCTACGACTACCTCCGCCTGCTCTACGCCCGAGTCGGCCGGCCGCACTGCCCTGTCTGCGGGAGGCCAATCGCCGGCCAGTCGCTCGACGCGATCGTCGATCAGGTGCTCCGGCTTCGCGGAGGGGACGAAGTTCACCGTCAACGCGCCCGTCGTCCGCGACCGCAAGGGCGAGTTCAAGGACGTGCTCGAGGAGCTGCGCGCCGACGGGTTCACACGCGTGAAGGTCGACGGGGAGCAGCGGCTGCTCGAGGAGGAGATCGTCCTCGACAAGAAGTTCAAGCACGCGATCGAGGTGATCGTCGACCGGCTCGTGATGAAGGCCGATCTCCGCCAGCGGCTTGCGCAGTCGATCGAGACCGCCGCCGGGCTGGCGGAAGGTCTCGTCGCCGTCGACGTCGTCGACACCGGTGAGCAGATGCTCTTCTCGGAGAACTTCGCGTGCCCGGACCACGGCGTCTCGCTGCCCGAGCTCGAGCCGCGTGTCTTCTCCTTCAACTCGCCCCACGGCGCGTGTCCCCGATGTACGGGTCTCGGTGCGCAGCTCGAGGTCGACCCCGACCTCGTCGTGCCCGATCCGCGGCTCTCGATCGGCGAGGGCGCGCTCGTCCCGTGGTCGGTGATGAGCTCGAACTTCTACGAGTCGGTGATCCAGGCGATTGCCGACCGCTACGAGATCGACCTCGAGACGCCATGGAGCGAGCTACCGGAGGAGCAGCGCGACCGGTTCCTGCACGGCACGGACGGCGAGCGTGTCTATGTCCAGTACCGGAACCGGATGGGGCGCAAGCGCTCCTACATGCTCTCCTTCGAAGGCATCGTCAAGAGCCTCGAGCGGCGCTACCGCGAGACGGACTCGGCCCAGATCCGCGAGCGGATCGAGGAGTACATGAGCTTCCGCGCGTGCCCCGACTGCGGCGGCGCTCGCCTCAAGCCGGAGGTGCTCGCGGTCACGGTCGGCGAGCGGAACATCCACGAGTTCACGCGGCTGTCGGTGACGGCGGCGCTCGCGTTCCTCGACGAGCTCGAGCTGACCGAAGTCGAGCAGCTGATCGGCGCACGCATCGTGAAGGAGATCCGCGAGCGGCTGACATTCCTCGCCGATGTGGGCGTCGGCTACCTCGCACTCGACCGTGCCGCGTCGACGCTCTCGGGCGGCGAGGCGCAGCGGCTACGCCTCGCGACGCAGATCGGCTCGCAGCTCGTGGGCGTGCTCTACATCCTCGACGAGCCGTCGATCGGGCTCCACCAGCGCGACAACGGCCGGCTGATCGGGACGCTCGAGCGGCTCCGCGACCTCGGCAACAGCGTGCTCGTCGTCGAGCACGACGAGCAGATGATGCGCTCGGCCGACTGGCTCGTCGACATGGGGCCGGGGGCGGGTGAGCACGGGGGCTACGTCGTTGCCGAGGGACCGGCGAAGAAGGTCGAGCGGGTCCGGGGCTCCGTCACGGGCCAGTTCCTCTCGGGCGCGCGCGAGATCGTCGTGCCCGAGCGGCGCGAGGACGACAACGGGACCTTCGCTCGTCCGCGGCGCGCGCATGCACAACCTCAAGGGGATCGACGTCGACTTCCCGGTCGGAAAGCTCGTCTGCGTCACCGGCGTCTCGGGCTCCGGCAAGTCGACGCTCGTCAACGAGATCGTCTACAAGTCGCTCGCCAACCGGCTGCACAAGATGCGCGTGAAGCCTGGCGACCACGACGCGGTCGAGGGCATCGACTGCTTCGACAAGGTGATCGACATCGACCAGTCGCCGATCGGCCGCACGCCGCGCTCGAACCCGGCCACGTACGCCGACCTGTTCACGCCGATCCGCGAGCTCTACTCGCTGACGCCCGAAGCGAAGGTGCGCGGCTACAAGCCTGGCCGCTTCTCGTTCAACGTGCGCGGCGGTCGCTGCGAGACGTGCAAGGGCGATGGCCAGATCAAGATCGAGATGCACTTCTTGCCCGATGTCTACGTCCCCTGCGAGACGTGCCACGGGCGCCGCTACAACCGCGAGACGCTCGAGGTTCGCTTCAAGGGCAAGGCGATCGCCGACGTGCTCGAGATGTCCGTCGAGGAGGCGCTCCAGTTCTTCGCGAAGATCCCGAAGATCCGCCGCAAGCTGCAGACGCTCCACGACGTCGGGCTCGACTACATCAAGCTCGGCCAGCCCGCGACAACGCTCTCCGGCGGCGAGGCGCAGCGGGTGAAGCTCGCAAAGGAGCTGTCGAAGGTGGCGACGGGGCGGACGCTCTACATCCTCGACGAGCCGACGACCGGCCTCCACTTCGCCGACATCGAGAAGCTGCTCGAGGTGCTCCAGCGGCTCGCCGACGCGGGGAACACCGTGCTCGTGATCGAGCACAACCTCGACGTGATCAAGCAGGCGGACTGGATCGTCGACCTCGGACCGGAGGGCGGCGACGCGGGCGGCGAGGTGATCGCCGTCGGCACGCCCGAGCAGGTGGCCGAGGTCGAGGAGTCGTTCACGGGCGCGTACCTGCGCGAGCTGCTGCCCGCGCACGCTGCCGCGGCCGCATAGCGCGTACGATCGTCGAGCGGATGGAGCGGCCGGCGACGCAGTACGCCCCGGAGTGGCGACTACCACATCGCGTACCAGGTCCTCGGCGAGGACCGCCCGACCTCGTCTACGTCCCGGGCTGGATCTCGCATCTCGACCTCTGCTGGGAGGAGCCGTCCATCGCGCGCTTCCTCGGGAGTCTCGCCTCGTTCAGTCGGTTGATCGTCTTCGACAAACGTGGCATCGGGCTCTCCGATCCGGTTTCTCCGGAGGCGACACCAAATCTCGAGGAGCGCACCGACGATGTCCGCGCCATCCTCGATGCGATCGGCAGCGAGCAGGCTGTCGTGCTCGGCCAGGAATACGGATGTCCCATTGCCCTCTTCTCTACGGCCACGCATCCCGAGCGCGTGTCCCGGCTCGTCCTCTACGCCGCCACCGTGAAGGCAGGCCTGAGAACCGACGACTTTCCGTGGGGCCCGACCGAGGAGGAGCGCCGAGGGTGGCAGGAGTCGGCTGAGGAGTGGGGCACCGAGGCGTTCGCCGCATCGTGGGTCGCGCGACTTGCTCCGAGCGCCGCGGACAACGCGCCGTTCGTCGAGTGGGCCGGGAGAATGATGCGCACGGCCGCGAGCCCGGCGACTGCGCAGGCGTTCATGCGCATGCAGACGTTCATGGATGCGCGAGACGTGCTGCCGCTCATCCGCGTGCCGACGCTGGTGCTCGACCGTGCGGAGGCTCACATGCCCAAGGGGCCGGTGGACATGCCCCCGCTCGAGGAGTCGACGTACATCGCCGAGAGGATCCCGGGCGCCAAGCTCGTCGTTCTGCCCGGGAGGGACTACCTTCCGTGGATCGGCGACTCGGAGAGCATCGTGTCGGAGGTCGCGCGGTTCGCGACGAGCGCTGCGCCCGTGCGTCGGCCGGATCGGGTGCTCGTGACGCTGCTGTTCACCGATCTCGTCGGCTCGACGCAACGCGCCGCTGAGCTCGGCGACGCGCGGTGGCGTGACCTTCTCGAGCGCCACAACGCCCTCGTCCGCAGCTACCTCGACGAGTATCGCGGGCGGGAGATCGACCGCGCCGGCGACGGGTTTTTCGCGACATTCGACGGGCCGGCGCGGGCAATCCGGTGCGCGCAGCGATCGTCACGTCGGCGTCGCGCGAGCGGCTCGACGTCCGCGCAGGCGTCCATTCGGGCGAGGTCGAGCTCCTCGAACAGGGCATCGGCGGCATCTCGGTCCACGTCGGTGCCCGCATCGCCGCGAAGGCGGTCGCAGGGGAGGTGCTCGTCGCGTCGACCGTGAGAGATCTGGTCGCGGGTTCAGGGATCGAGTTCGAGGAGCGAGGGGAAGAGTCGCTCAAGGGCGTGCCCGGCAGCTGGCAGCTGTTCGCTGCGGCTCTCGCCTGATCGGCTAGCCGAGCCGGACGGTCTTCGTCAGCGTCGCACCGCCGGTGGACACCGAGAGCCGGAACGCTCCCGTGCCGGCGCTCTTCGGTACCGAGAGGGCGAACGTTCCGTTTGCGGTCGTCGTCGTGCGGCAGCAGGTCTTCGCCCCCTGCTTCAGCTTCACGGCAGCCGAGACGACCGCGTGCCCGAGCGAGTCTCGGACGCGCCCGGTCAAACGCCTGCCGTTGACGGCGACCGCCATCTTCGTCGGTGCGAAGTTGCCCTCGACGGCGATGCCGCGGATGCCTTCCTCGACGACGCGGCGGTTCCACACGGACGGGAGCGTGCCCTCGATCCGCTTGTCTCCGTCATCACCGGGCGCCGTCGTGTCGACATCGGCCGCGAACGCGGGATAGCCAGCACCCAGCCAGAAGCCAAGGCCGCCCTCGATAAAGCCCTCGTATCCCTTCTTCGTCGCTTGCCTGATCAGGAAGTAGCCCTTCACGACCCCGATCTTCTTGCCCCGAACGACGTGCGGGATGTTGATCGGCCCCGCCGCGAGCTCCCGTGTAGGGATGCCTCCCATCTCAGTGCCGATCTTCGAGCGCGCGGCCTTCTCTGCTGAGCGCGTCGTGCTGTCGGAGTGGACGTCGAAGTGGAGGCCGGACTCGAGGTCGTTGCTCCCGGTGGCGAGGCTCGAGAACAGCGGACCGTCCCAGTTCTCGTAGCCGCCGCCGTCGATCGCGTAGCCCTGCGGCGCGGTGAACGAGACAGTCACGGTGGTCGCGATACCGCGGCCGGAAAGCCGCTTCTTCCCTACCCCTTCGTCGGCCCCGAGCGCCACGGACGCAGCTACGCTCGCCGCCGCGACCACCACGAGTGCTCGACCTGACCGCATGTGCCGGAGGCTACGAAGCCGACGACGCTCTGTCAACGCGGACTAGGCTCTTCCGCCATGAGCATCTCGAGGGCGGAGCAGATCAAGGCGCAGGAGAAGGAGTGGTGGCGCCGCGCCCCGCGTGTCCTCTGGCGGCCGCAGGCGGTTTTTGCATCGCTTCGCGATGCGGACGAGGACACGATGGACGCGCTCTCGGAGCCGATCGTCGCGATCACGTTCCTCGCCGGGATCGCGATGTTCCTCGCGACGGCGACGGCAGGCAAGCTGTTCGACGATACGGAGTACGACTGGCTGCTCGTCTTGCGTCGAGGCGATCGTTGCCGGCGCGCTCGTCGCGATCCAGAACTACTGGCTCGGGCGGCGCGGCTCTGCTGCTCGGACTCCGCTGTCTCGGCTCGATGTCGCGCTACCGACGCGCGCGCTACGTGGTCGGCCTGTCGACGGCGCCGTTCGTGCTCGCGCTCGTCGTCGTCTGGCCGCTGCGGATCGCGATCTTCGGTGCCGACCTGTTCCGGAGCGGCGGCTCCGACGAGGGTGTCACCGCGCACGTGCTGACGGTCGTCGACGGCGCCTTCACGCTCTGGGCGCTCGCACTGATCGTCGTCGGCGTGCGCACGGTCGAGAGTTGGAGCTGGGTGCGCTCGATCTGTGCGACCGCCTTCGCGGCGGCGCTGTTCGCGCTGCTCGTCCTCGCGGCCGTGCTCGGCTAGCCCGTAGGGACGGTCTCCAAGAAGAGCGCGAGCTCTGCCTCCGGGATCGCGTACGTGTGCTGCTCCTCTGGGAACGCGCCGCTTCGGACCTCGGTGGCGTACTCCTCGAGAGCCTCGCGCGCCGCAGTCGCGAGATCCGCGTAGCGCTTGACGAACCGCGGGACGGTGCCCGAGTAGAGCCCGAGCAGGTCGTGCCACACGAGCACCTGGCCGTCGCAGTCTGCCCCGGCGCCGATCCCGATCGTCGGGATCGTGAGCGAGGCTGTGATCCGCTTCGCGACGGGTGGCGGCACGCACTCGAGGACGATCGCGAAGCAGCCCTCCGCCTCCAGCGCGAGTGCGTCCTCGTGGAGTTGCCGCGCCTTCTCCGCCGTCCGCCCCTGGGCCTTGAACCCGCCGAGCATCGTCGCGGACTGCGGCGTGAGCCCGATGTGCGCCATCACGGGGATGCCGGCGCCGACGAGCGCCCGCGTGCGGGAGAGCATCGGACCGGCGCCCTCGATCTTGACCGCGTCGGCGCCAGCTTCCTTGACGAAGCGCACCGCGTTCTCGATCGCCGACTCATCCGAGACCTGGAATGACCCGAACGGCATGTCGGCGACGACGAGCGGCCGCTGCGCGCCCCGCGTGACGGCGCGTGTGAGCACGATCATCTCGTCCATCGTCGCGGGGACGGTCGACGAGTGTCCTAGCACCGTCATCGCGGCCGAGTCGCCGACGAGCACGATGTCGACGCCAGCCTCGTCCGCGATGCGACCGCCCGGGGCGTCGTACGCGGTGACCATGACGATCTTCTGTGCTCGCCGCTTCATCTCGGCGAGCTCCGTGAGCGGGAGCTTGCCTGGCGCGGGCGTGGCAGGGCCGGGCTTGCGGGGTCGCGTACTCATGCAGGCACCTCCGTGTCGATGGGGACGTTGTCGATCAGCCGGGTTCGGCCGACGCGGATCGCGGCGGCGAGCACGGGCGGGTCGAAGGGAGCGATCTCGACGTAGTCGACGTCGAGCCCGTTCAGGCGCTCGCGCGCCGCGGCGACGTCCTTCGTCGCGAGTGCCTCGGGGAGGGCGAGCGCGGCGCGGCGCTCGTCCGGCGACAGCGTGGCGTTCCGCGAGGAGAGCGCGAGGCCGTCGCCGTCGCGCACGGTGGCGACGACGCGAAGCTCGATCGGGAGCGCGAGGTCGCGGATCAGGCGGCGGATCACCTCCACCTGCTGTGCGTCCTTCTGGCCGAAGAAGACGAGGTCGGGTCGGACGATCGTGAACAGCTTCACGCAGACGGTGGCAACGCCGCGGAAGTGGCCCGGTCGGTGCTCTCCCTCGAGGATCGCGCCGAGCTCCGTAACGTCGACCCAGGTCTGGAAGCCGGGCGGATACATCTCCTCGAGCGATGGCGCGAAGACGAGGTCGACGCCCGCTGCCTCCGCGGCCATGAGGTCGCCGGCCTCGTCATGCGGATACGTTGCGAGGTCAGCCTTCTCGCCGAACTGCGCCGGGTTGACGAACAAGCTGACGACGACGAGGTCGCACTCCGCGCGGGCGGCGGCGAAGAGCGCCAGGTGGCCCGCGTGAAAGGCGCCCATCGTCGGCACGAGCCCGACCCGCCGGGCATCTCTGCCGGCGAGAGCGGCGCGCGCCTCGGCGATCGTCCGCACGACGTTCACGGCGCCGTGGTCTCCGCGAGCACTCGATACATCGGCTCGAGCTCGGGATGCTCGTCGTGGAGCGCCGCGAGATGCGCATCGACTGTCGCCCAGTCGCCGCGTGCGATCGGTCCCGTTAGCTCGAAGCCGTTCTCGATCGTGCGGCGCATGAGCGGGACGAGCGCCTCGGGCGGCGCCCCCGCCTCCTCGAACAAGCTTGCAGCCGAGCGGTAGAGCGTGACGAGGTAGTTCGACGCGATCACGGCGCCCGCGTGGTAGAGCGTTCGCGCGTCATCATCGAGGTCGAACGGCTCGAGGCCGAGCGTCCTGGCGAGCCACGTGCCCCGGGCGCGCGCGTCCTCGTTCTCCCCGGTCACGGCCGCGTACGCACCGTCGAGTTGCTCGGGACCGCGGCCGGAGACAAGCGTCTGGAGTGGGTGCACGCTGAAGCGGCGCTCGTGCGGAGCGAGCGTGGCGAGCGGAGTGGCCCCGCTGACGTGCGCGACCCACGGTCCTGGCTCGACGAGCGACGCGACCTCGGCGATTGCGCCGTCCGGCACGCAGAGGAGGACGAGGTCGCCGTCCTCGTCGCGAAGCTCGAGGCCGCGCTCGCGCAGCCTGGCTGCTATCGCTGAGCCGGCTCGCCCGCCGGCGCCGATTACGGTGATCGTCTCGAACATCGCTGCTCCAGTTCCGTAGCGGATACCGGGCCGACGCGAGTGTAGCGCCAGGTCGTAGACTGGGGGCGTGCCGATCTACGAGTACGCGTGCATGAGTTGCGAGTCGCACTTCGAGGAGCTCGTGCGGAACGGCGAAGAGCCGGACTGCCCGGACTGCGGCAGTGCGAACGTCCTGCGCCAGCTGTCGGTCTTCACGGCGCACGGCAGCTCGCCGCAGCCGAGCTTCGGCGGCGCCGGCGGCTGTTGCGGCGGCTCGTGCGGCTGCGGTCACTAGTAGTAACCCGCGGTTGAGCGAAGCAGGCCCGCTGCCGATACCGGGCGCATGTCGATGCTCGCGACGTTCGTGCAGCTCGAGCCAGCGCTTCTCGCGCAGCTCGAGGACGAGCCGGACCTGATCGAGGACCTGTTCGCGCCCTCGCCGGGCGGCCTCTTTGACGGTGAGGTGATGCGCGCCGCGATCCTCGAGCGCGGCCCGCAGCTCCTGGCCGGGGCGATGGACATGCACCCGGAGCTGCGGGAGCTGATCGAGGACCGCGTCGGCGTTTCCCAGGAGGCGCTTCGCCAGGGCTCGGGTGGAGAGGATGTTCTGAAGCTGATGGGGGAGCACTCCGGCCCCGTGTCCCAGGGACCTTCGAACGGCCGGCGCTCGCTCTCGCTGGACAAGGCGTGGCACGGCGTCCACTACCTCCTGACCGGCAGCGTCGAGTCGATCGAAGGGCCTGCGGGGCAGGCGGTCCTCGGCGGCACCGAGATCGGCGACGACTTCTCCGGCTACGGCCCCGCGCGCCTGCTCGAGCCGGCGCTGGTCGCCACGCTCGCCAAGGCGCTCGCCGATCCATCCGTTGAGGAGACGGCGATGGGCCGTTTTGACCCGGGTCGGATGACCGAGCTCCAGATCTACCCGTTCGGCTGGGATGATCCCGGCGATCGCGAATGGCTCGTGTCCTCGCTCGGGGAGCTGCGTGCGTTCTACACGGACGCCGCCGCGCGGGGGTACGCGGTCGCAACCTGCCTCGAATAGCGGTTCTCTCGTCTGTCCGTGAACGCGCCTAGACTGGCCGTGGATGGACGTCGCGGAACGTCTCGCCCGGCTCGAGCAGCTCGCAGAGGAAGCGTCCGGTTGCACGCGCTGCCGTCTTGCCGAAGGCCGCACGCAGGTCGTCTTCGGCGTCGGTGATGCGAACGCCGACCTGATGTTCGTCGGTGAGGCGCCCGGCTTCCACGAGGACAAGCAGGGCTACCCGTTCGTCGGCCAGGCCGGGAAGCTCCTCGACAAGCTGCTCGCGGGGATCGGGCTGACGCGCGCAGACGTCTACATCGCGAACGTGCTCAAGTGCCGCCCGCCCGGCAACCGGGACCCCGTGCCCGACGAGATCCAGTCTTGCGAGCCCTACCTCTTCCGGCAGATCGAGCTGATCGAGCCCCGCGTCGTGGCGACGCTCGGCAACTTCGCGACCAAGCTCCTGTCGGGCAAGCAGACGGGCATCACACGCGTGCATGGCCAGCCGCAGGACGTCGTCCTCGGCGGCCGGCCCGTGCTCCTCTACCCGCTCTACCACCCGGCCGCCGCGCTCTACACCCCGAGCATGCTCGCCGTGCTCGAGGAGGACTTCGCACGCCTGCCCGACCTGTTCGCGCGAGCGAGCGCAGCCGCTGCGCGCGACGAAGCGGATGCACCGCCGGAGCCCGAGTCCGAGCCGGAGCCGGTCGTCCAGCTCGGCCTGTTCTGAGCGCGCACACAGTCGTCTCCGACAGCCCCGAGACGACCGAGGCCGTCGGCGCGCGCCTGGCCGCGCTGCTTCGGCCGGGCGACGTCGTCGCGGTCTCCGGCGAGCTGGGGAGCGGTAAGACGACGCTCGTTCGCGGGGCGTGTCGTGCGCTCGGTGTAGAAGGTCGCGTGACGAGCCCGACGTACACGCTGGCGCATCGGTACGGCGTGGAGCCATCGGTCTCGCACCTCGATCTCTACCGGGTCGACGGCCTGTCGGATGCCGACTGGGCCGCCCTCGCGCCATATTTCGAGGACGCGATCGTGTTCGTCGAGTGGCCTGAGCACGGTGCGGGCCGGCTGCCGCCGTTTCGTGTGCGCGTGATGCTCGCGCATGCCGGCGATCGCGGGCGCCATATCACGGTCGAGAGCGACGAGGACGCGCTGCTCTCCGGGCTACGCTGACGCGCACATGGGCTCGATCCTGGCCTTCGACACCGCCACGCACGTGGCGACGGTTGCGCTCGTCCGTGACGGGGCCGTCCTCGGCGAGCGCCGCTCGCAGGCGAGGCATGTGCTCCTCGACGCGCGTGTGTTGATGGCAGAGGGGGGCGTCGACCTCGCTGATCTCGAGCGCATCGTCGTCGGCACCGGCCCCGGCAGCTTCACCGGTGTGCGGATCGGCATCGCCGCGGCACGAGGGCTGGCGCTCGCGCTCGACCTTCCCGCCGTCGGCGTCTCGACGCTCTCTGCGCTCGCCGCTGGCACCCCTGGCGCGGTGCCCGTGATCGACGCCGGACGCAGGGAGGTCTTCACGCTTGCCGACGGCGAGCCGGTTGCGCTCCGCGCGGGCGACCTGGAGATAGAGCCGGGCACGGCGTGCATCGGGGACGGCGCCGTGCGGTACCGCGCCGCTCTGGAAGCCTCCGGCGCCGAGGTACCGCCGGACGACAGTGCCTCGCACCTCCCGTGGGCGCGGCTTCATGCTTCGCTCTCCGACAGCGTCGCCGCTTCTGGCCTGCTCGAGCCGATCTACGTGCGCGCCCCCGACGCGAAGGTCTCGGTGTGAGCGCCGAAGTCGAGATTCGCCCGCTCGCGCTCGGCGACGTGGATGCGATCGACGCGATCGAGCGAGCGGCGATGCCGGCGCCATGGTCTCCCGCGATGTTCGCCGGGGAGATCGTCAAGCCGACGTCCGTCTGCCTCGGCTGGTTCGAGCCGGGTACGGATCGGCTCGTCGGGTACCTGATCGTGTCGCGCTACGTCGACGCCTGGCACGTGATGAACCTCGTCGTGGACGATGAGTGGAGGAGGCAGGGGATAGCGAGACGGCTGCTCGAAGAGCTCTTCGTGCGCACCCGCGACGAGGCGCGGCGCGGGTTCACGCTCGAGGTTCGGGCGTCCAACGACGCCGCCATCCGGCTGTACGAGACGGTCGGCTTTCGCGCGCAGGGAGTTCGGCGGGGGTACTACACGGACAACCGCGAGGACGCCGTGATCATGTGGCGCGAGGCGGTGCCGGAGGCGTCTGTCTCGTGATCCTCGGCATCGAGACGTCCTGCGACGAGACCGCCGCCGCCCTCGTCACGCGAGACGGCGAGATCCGAGCGAACGTCGTCGCGTCGCAGGCGGATCTCCACCGGCAGTTCGGTGGCGTCGTGCCGGAGATCGCGTCGCGGCGCCATCTAGAGCTGCTCGCACCCGTGGTCCAGCAGGCGCTCGACGACGGCGGCGCGACCCTGGACGACGTCGAGCTCGTCGCCGTCACGCAGGGACCCGGCCTGATCGGCGCGCTGCTCGTCGGCCTGTCTGCGGCCAAGGGGCTTGCCTGGGGCCGCGGCCTCCCGCTCGCGCCGGTCGACCATCTGCACGGCCATATCGCGTCGCTTTTCCTCCAGCCGGAGGCTCTCGAGCCGCCGTTCCTCTGCCTGCTCGCGACGGGAGGTCACACGATCCTGTTCGATGTCAGCGATCACGGGACGTACGAGGTGCTCGGCTCGACACTCGACGATGCAGCGGGGGAGGCGTTCGACAAGGGCGCCCGGCTCCTCGGGCTCGGATACCCGGGCGGCGCGGCGCTCGACCACGCGGCGCGAGGAGGCGACCCCGAGGCGTTCGCGTTCCCCGTCGCGCGGGTCGATGGCCTCGACTTCTCCTTCTCGGGCGTGAAGACCGCGCTGCTGTACGCCGTGCGCGACCTCTCCGGGGCGGAGCTCGAGAGCCGCCGCGCCGATCTCGCCGCCTCCTATCAGCACGCGATCGTGTCCGCGCTCGTCGGTCGTGTCCGCGGCGCGGTCGAGCGTCTCGAGCCGGGCCAGGTCGCCGTTGTCGGCGGCGTCGCCGCGAACTCGGAGCTCCGCGCCGCTCTCCCCGACGCCGCGTTCCCGCCGCTCGCGCTGGCCACGGACAACGCGGCGATGATCGCCTCCGCCGCACGTTGGGTCGAGCCGCTCGAGCCCGGCGACTACCTCGCGCTCGATGCCTATGCAGCTGTCGCGTAGCCTGGCCGCAGCTACGGTCGCCGTCGTCGTGGTCGGCGCCACGATCGCCGCGGTGACGGTGCCGGAGGGCTCGCCCAGTGTCGGGACGTCGACTCCCCGCCTTGCCCCTTCGGCGTGGCAAGGCCTCGTCGGCCCGCCGCGCACCGCAGTCTCGCTGGGGCAGCGCGTGATCGTGCTGCTCGCCGCGCCGTCGCTCGCCGACCGTGTCCGGCTCGCAGGCGGTTCGGCGACCGACGTGCAGGAGCGGCGCTGGACGTCGACCGTGCTCGCGGGGCAGGAGCAGTTTCTCGCCAAGATTGCCGCCAAGGGCGTGATCGCAAAGCCCGATCTCCGCTTCACCCGCGTCATCAATGGCTTCTCAGCGATCGCCGACCCTCGGGCCGTCGCACTGCTCGAGCGCTCGCCCGACGTCAAGGGCGTGTTCCCGGTCCGGGCTGCGTACCCCGCCGCGCTCAGCCAGACGACCGCCACGGGGAGCGCGGTGCCGGCGGGGCTTGCCGAGTACCGAGGGCGCGGTGTCACGGTCGCGCTTCTCGACACAGCCGTCGATCCCGCGTCGCCCTTTCTCCACGGCCGCGTGCTGCCGGGGTTCGATCTCGTCGACGGTGGAGCGGCTGCGCGCTACGACCAGCGTCCAGGCGGAGATCGGCTCGAGACGCACGGCACCGAGACGGCGGGCATCGTCGCGGGGCTCGGCGCGCCCGGTCGCCCGCAGGGGCTAGCGCCCGAGGTCGCGGTGCTCCCGATCCGCGTATCCGGCTGGCAGCGGGACCTGTCCGGCCGGTGGGCGCAGTTCGCGCGCACCGATCAGGTGATCGCGGGCCTCGAGCGTGCCGTCGACCCGAACCGCGATGGTGATGCCCACGATGCCGCTCGGATCGCCCTCGTCCCGCTCGCCGAGCCCTTCGCGGCCTTTGCCGACGGCCCGCTCGCCCACGCCGCGTCGGGCGCCGTGAGTCTCGACACGCTCGTCGTCGTCCCGGCGGGGAACGACGGCCCGGGCGGTCCCGCATTCGGGAGCATCGCTGGCCCGGGCGGTGCGCCAGCCGCGCTGACTGTGGGTGCGGTCGATCTCGGTCCCCCCGTCGCCCACGTCTCGGCGAGCGTGCGGGCGGGGCTCCACGGGCTCCTGTACCGCCCGCTGCCTCTGCTGACCTCGGATGCGCCGACACGCGAGTCGACGCTACGACTGGTGGCCGTCGACGATGCCTCGAACGCGTCGTTCTTCGACAAGCGGGGCACGAGCCGCGTCGCCGGCAGCGCCGTCGTCGTCCCGGCGGGCGCTCAGCCGAGAAAGGCGGTCGCGCTTGCCGGGCGTGCGGGAGCGGAGGTCGTGCTGCTCGGCGGCGCCGAGCTTCCCGTCGGCATTCTCGACGGCGCATCGAAGCGCGACGTTCCGGTGCTGTCGGCGCCGGCGGGGCTCGTTGGCGACGTCACGCGCGCAACAGCGAACGGAGAGACGGTGTGGCTGACGGTGCTGCCGGGCCGTGAGGAGCCCGCCAGCGCAGCCGTTCGACCGGCGGGCTTCTCGTCCTGGGGGCTCGGGTTCGGCGGCGAGCTCAAGCCGGACGTCTCGGCGCCTGGGGTCGCGATCGGGACGGCGGCGCCGGGGGCGGACGCGAAAGGGAGCTCGAGGTTCGTGGGGGTGAACGGCTCGAGCGCCGCCACGGCCGTCGTGGCCGGCGTCGCGGCACGGCTCGCCGAGGCGAGGCCGGATCTCGATGCCGCCGGCCTACGTGCGGCTCTCGTGGGCACGGCCGCGCCGCTCTCCAAGGCACAGCCGGAGGCAGCGGGAGCCGGCGTCGTCGATCCGGGCCGGGCGGCGACGGTCGAGCTCGTGCCCTCCCTCAGCTCGATCTCCTTCGGTCGTGGCGGCGGCGACGGGTGGCAGGCGCGGCGGCAGCTAACGGTGCGGAACGTGTCGGCGCGCGCTCTGACCGTGTTCCTCACGACGAAGTTGCCGACCGGAGGCGGCATCGAGGTCGAGGCGCGACCGAAGCGTCTACGGCTCGCGCCGGGAGGCGCCGCGCGAGTCCGTCTGCGTTCGTGGGCGGTCGAGCTGACCGGTGCGCCGGCGGCGGTCGCGACGCTCCGCCTCGAGCCGCGCGGCGGCACGGCGGTCGACGTCCCGTTGACGGTCGTCCTCGCCCCGGTATCGAAGGATCTGCTCGGCAAGCCTCGGCTGTCTGCCAGGTCGTTCGCGGGCTCGGATCTCCAGCCGGCCGTGCTCGCAGTCCGCGTCGGCGCGATCAGCCGTTCGGGCGGCCGGACTTCCGTCGAGCCCGTGCTCCGCCTCGACGTCTTTCTCTCAGACGACGAGCACCATCAGCTCGGGTTGCTTGCGCGGCTCCGCGACGTGCTGCCCGGGCGCTATGCATTCGGCCTCACGGGTCGTGACCCGGAGGGCAGGAAGCTGCCTCCGGGCGCCTATTCGCTCAGGCTCGTCGCGTGGCCGGCGGCCGGCGGAGGGCCCGTGACACGGGTCGTCCGGTTCCGGATCACGTAGTGGTGGAGCCTTCATCCGGCGGGCGTATACTCGCCGCGGCCGCCGAGCCGACCGGTCCCCTACCGAGGAGCTGACCATCGTGTCCGCAGTCGACGCTCAAGCAACACACCTTCGCGAGAACCCGTTCGAGATCGCGCAGCAGCAGCTGCGCCTCGTGGGTGAGACCTTCAACATCGACTCGAACCTGATCGGTGTCTTGTCGCAGTGCAAGAAAGCCGTATCGGTATCGATCCCGACCCGCATGGATGACGGGACGATCAAGACGTTCCAGGGCTACCGCGTCACGCACAACATCGCGCGTGGCCCGTCGAAGGGCGGCATTCGCTACCACCCCGACGTCACGCTCGACGAGGTCAAGTCCCTCTCGATGTGGATGACGTGGAAGTGCGCGCTGATGGGCATCCCGTTCGGCGGCGCCAAGGGCGGTGTGGTCTGCGATCCGAAGCAGATGTCCGAGATCGAGCTCCAGCGTATGACGCGCCGTTTCACGACGGAGATCATCACGGAGATCGGGCCGGAGAAGGACATCCCCGCCCCCGACGTGGGCACGGGCCCGCGCGAGATGGCGTGGATCTTCGACACGTATTCGATGAACAAGGGCCACTCGGTGCTCGGCGTCGTCACGGGCAAGCCGTTGACGATCGGCGGCTCGCTCGGGCGGCTCGAGGCGACCGCGCGCGGCGGCCTCTTTGCGTTGCTCGAAGCTCTCGACCGGATGAACATGGAGCTCGCCGGGCAGCGCGTCGTCGTCCAGGGCTTCGGCAACGTCGGCAGCTTCTTCGCGCTCTTCTGCCACCAGCACGGCGCGAAGGTGACTGCCCTCTCGGACTCGACCGGCGGCGTCCACAACCCTGACGGCATCGATGTGCCTGCGGCGATCGCATACAAAGACGAGACGGGCTCGCTTGCCGGCCTCAAGGGGACCGAGCCGCTGACGAACGAGGAGCTGATCCTCCTTGAGTGCGACATCCTCGCACCGAGCGCGCTCGAGCAGGTGATCACCGCCGAGAACGCGGACAAGGTGAAGACCAAGGTGATCGTCGAGGGCGCGAACGGCCCGACGACGCCGGCCGCCGACGACATCCTCGAGGGCAAGGGCATCGTCATCCTGCCCGATGTGCTCGCGAACGCCGGGGGCGTCGTCGTCTCGTACTTCGAGTGGGTCCAGGGCCTCCAGGAGTACTTCTGGAAGGAGGAGGAGATCAACGCCCGGCTCGCCGACATCGTGAAGAAGGCGTTCCACGAGACATGGGAGCTCCGCGAGTCGAAGAAGACGAGCATGCGGATGGCCGCGTACGGGCTCGCCGTCAACCGCGTCGCCGAGGCGACGACGACGCGAGGGCTGTATCCCTAGCGTCGAGGTCCGCTTCTACCATGCGCCGGGCTGCCACCTCTGCGAGGAGGCACGGGCGACGGTCGAGGCGGTTAGGCGTGAGCTGCCGTTCGGGCTCGTCGAGGTCGATATCTCGGGTGACCCCGGGCTCGAGCTCCGCTACCGGCCATGGCTACCCGTGGTCGAGATCGACGGCGAGCGGGCGTTCTACTTCACGGTCGACGAGCGTGAGCTCCGTCAGCTGATCCGCACAAAGTCCGCAACGATCGACGCGAGCTGATACCGGCGCAGCGCTCTGCGCATGGGTGGCAGAATGCGCCCCGACTGTTACAAACCACGACACAAGGAGCGCGAGTGGCGGATCGACTGACTGTTGGCGTCGCGGCTCGCCTGAGCCGGTACCTCCAGGTGCTGACCCAGGCGAAGAAGATGGGCAAGGAGCGAATCTCCTCCCAGGAGATCTCGGACTACACGAACATAAATGCGACGCAGATCCGCCGCGACCTGTCCGCGTTCGGGAAGTTCGGCAAGCGCGGGGTCGGCTACAACGTCGACGGGCTGCTCGGCGAGATCCGGAAGATCCTCCGGACGCAGGGCCAGCACAACATCGCCCTCGTCGGGGCGGGCAGGCTCGGCCAGGCGATCGCGAGCTCTCCGATCTTCGCGGAGCACGGGATCAACATCGCGGCCGTGTTCGACCGGGATCCGGACCTGATCGGGCGCTCGATCGGCGGAGTGACCGTGCTCGATGCGTCCCAGCTGATGCCGGTCGTCCACGAGAAGAGCATCATCGTCGGCGTGATCGCGGTGCCCGCGCCCGAGGCGCCGAAGGTCACGGACGAGCTCGTGCGTTCGGGGGTGAAGATCATCTTCAACTACTCGGAGGCGCTCCTCGACGTTCCCTCCGACGTGCAGGTGCACACCTCGAACCCGGCGGTCGAGCTGCTCCACGCGCTGTACTTCCACCTCGCCTGAGGCCTCAGACCGGCCGCCGGCGCACTTTCGGCACGAACTTGTCACACATTCAGTGCCTGGCACTGAGTTGTGACAAGTCAGTGCCAGTCGATCCACGGCAGTCCTGCGCGCAAGCGGCCTGGCCGGAGGTCCTCCCCTGGCGGAAAAGAACCCCCGGCCGGCCTTCGCGCTCCTCGCCTGCGACCCACGAGCGAGGAGTCCGGCGAGCGCCCTCGCCGTCCTGCTCGCAGGCCGGCGGGCGACGGCGCTCGTATCTCTTCGCGCTGCGTGCAGAAGGTGTCGGCGTAAGAGATAGCGCGGCGCGTCACCTGCGCGGGTGAGAATGCTCCTTCGATCGAGTGAAGATCATCCTCTGGCACGGATACCTCCTCTCGGGCACCGGCTCGAACGTCTACACGCGCGAGATCGCCCGGGCGTGGAGCCGCGCCGGGCACGAGGTGACTGTCGTCTGTCAGGAGCACGAGCCAGGGCGCTTCGACCTCGCCGGAGCGACGGTCGTGACGCCCGCGCTCCCCGATGGCCTGCTGCCCGTGTTCGTCCTCGACGCGTACGAGGGGCTCGAGGCGCGGCTGCTCCAGGACTTCACCCGAGACGAGCGTCGACGGTATGTCGACGCGAACGCGGCGTGCGTCGCTGAGCAGCTGCCGGTCGACCTCGTCTTCTGCAACCACGTCCTGCTCGGGGGCGCTGTCGGCGCCGCCGCGGGCGCGCCGTTCGCGGTCAAGGCACACGGATCGGAGCTCGAGTACTCGATCCGCGGCCGGGTAGAGCTCGCCGACGAGGCCAGGGTCGCCCTCGCGTCCGCGAGCGCCGTCTTCGTCGGATCGAGACACATCGCGGAGGTGCTCGCGGAGGTGGTCGGAGAGGTGCCGAACGTGCTCGAGGTGCCTCCCGGCGTGGACGTCGACGAGTTCATGCCTGACGCGCGGGACGAGGCGCTCGAGAAGCTGCTCGAAGAGTGCCGCCGCGACCCGCCCAACCCGGGCAACGCGAACGAGCGGCGACCGGACGAGGGCAACGCTCTTCGGCTGGAGCGCTTCCTGCGCGGCGACAAGCCGACGGTCCTCTACTTCGGGAAGCTGCTCTACAACAAGGGCGTCCACCTGTTGCTCGAGGCGCTTCACGGGATCGACGCGCGCGGCGTGATCGTCGGCTTCGGCGACTACCGCCAGCGGCTCGAAGAGCTGGCGCCGCGGAACACGCTCTTCACCGGGCCGCTGGAGCACCGCCATCTCGTGCACCTGATCCCACTCGCGGACGCCGTTGTCGTGCCGTCGATCTTTCCCGAGGCCTTCGGGATGGTCGCGGCGGAGGCTGCGGCGGCCGGCTGCCCGCCGCTCGTCGCACGCCACTCGGGCCTCGCCGAGGTGGCCGAGGGTCTCGAGGCGGGCTATCCGCCGAGGTTCCACGACCTGACGTCTTTCGCACAGGGCGATTCCGTCGAGCTGGCGGAGAAGCTTCACTCGCTGCTCGCGCTGACGCCGTCGGAGCGGCAGGAGCTGGGTGCGGCGGCCCGGCGCGTCGCGGTCGAGCGCTGGTCGTGGGACGGCGTCGCCAGGCGGCTGCTCGAACCGTTTGAGTAGCCTTTCGCGACCATGGGCGACGCGCAGAAACGGCCGTGGCAGGAGATGGTCACGCTCGCACGAGAGCAGTTCGACGCGGGCGCCGACCTCACGGTCGCGGTCGAGGAGGAGTTCTCGCTGCTCGACCCCGACCTCGCTCGGGCTCGTCGGCCGCTTCGAGGAGCTGAAGGCCGCAGCCGGCGGCACCGTGCTCGAGCCGCACCTCGTCGGCGAGCTGATCTCGTCCGAGGTCGAGATCCGCACCGGACGCTGCGAGAGCGTTTGCGGACGCCGCAGACCTCGTGCTCGAACGCCGCCGCCAGCTGTTCGAGCTCGCCGGGAGCCTGGACCTCGGCCTCGGCGCGACCGGCACGCACCCGTGGAGCCCGTGGCAGGAGCAGCGGATCATCGACACACCGCACTACCGGCGAAACGACGAGATCCTCCGCTACGTCGTCTGGCGCAACAACACCTTCGGCCTCCATGTGCACGTCGGCATTCGCGGCGCCGACCGCGCGATTGCCGTCCACGACGCGCTGAGGAGCTTTCTCCCCGATCTGCTTGCGCTGTCGTCTTCCTCGCCGTTCGTCGAGAACGTCAACACGGGGCTCCATTCGGCGCGGACGCAGATCTTCACGCGCATGTTCCCGCGCTGCGGCGTTCCTGACGCCTACGGCGACTGGGAGGGGTTCGAGCGCTACGTCCGCATGCTCTACGAGACGGGCTCGATCGACGAACACACGCAGCTCTGGTGGAGCGTCCGTCCGCACCTCGCGTTCCCGACGGTCGAGATCCGCATGTGCGACGCGCAGCCGCGCGTCGAGGAGGCGCAGGCGCTCGCCGCTCTCGCCTTCGCGCTCACGGCTCGAATCGCGCGCGCGGTCGACGAGGGCGAGCCGCTGCCCCAGCACTCGCACCGGATGATCGAGGAGAACGTCTGGCGGGCGATCCGCCACGGGCTATCCGGCGAGTTGATCGACCTCGCGACGCTCCGCGTGCGCTCCGCTCGCGCGGCGATCGAGGAGCTGATCGAGTGGGTGCTGCCCGTCGCCGACGAGCTCGGCGTCGCCTCGTATCTCGGCGTCCCGGCGCAGAACGCGGCCGAGCGCCAGATCGCGCGGTCCGAGGAAGGCGCGTCGCTCGAGACGATCTTCGGCGAGCAGGTCGCGGAGACGGCAGCGGCGCGGCCGAGCGCCGTTCGCGACTGAGCGCTCAGCCGAGAAGACGCGCCAGCCCGACACGGGATCGCACGCCGAGCTTCCGATAGACGTTCGCGAGGTGATACTCGATCGTCTTCTCCGAGACGAACAGGCGCGCCGCTGCCTCGCGGTTCTTCAGCCCGTCTCCCACGAGCTGTGCGACGACGCGCTCCTGCGCAGTGAGCGTGTCGAGCGGCGCTGTGCGTCGGCGGGCGCGTTCGCCGCTCGCCCGTAGCTCCGCCCGAGCGCGCTCCGCCCAGGGCTTCGCACCGAGCTCTTCGAAGGTATCTAGGGCGCTGCGGAGCAGCTCCTCTGGCCTTCGACCGCCGTTTCGAGCGGCGAAGACTCTCGCCGTAACAGAGCTGCGTCCGGGCGCGTTCAAAAGGCGTGGGCACGCGATCGTGCAGCGAGAGCGCACGCTCGAACGCATCCGCGTCGCCAAGGATCCCGCGGCACCGAGCCGCGGCCGCCGAGGCTGACACGCGCCCCATGGCGTCGCTTTGTTCCTCGAACTCCGACAGCACCTCGGCGGCACGCGCCGACTGACCCACATGACCGAGAGCCTCGACGAGATCCGGTGTCGACAGCAAGAGCCACGGCTCTCCAACGGCGCCGCGTCTGGCGATTCGCTCCGCCGTCTCGAGTGGCGCGACGGCGTCCTCGGGCTGGCGAGTGCCGAGGGCGAGGAACCCGAGGGCCCCGAGCGCCTGCGCGGACGAGCTTCTTAGGCCGAACTCGACGTCGCTCGCGAACGCGCGCTGGGCGAGTGCCCGACACGCGTTGCCGTTCCCTCGTGCCGCCTCCATTCGAGCCAGGATGGCCGCGGCACTCGCGGCCTCGCTCGGTTGCTCGGTCTCCTCGAAGAGATCAAGGGCCTCTTGGCCGGCCGTCATCGCCGTGGTCCAATCGCCCGTGCGGAACTCGAGCTCGGCGAGGGCGAGCAAGCCCTGAGGGAGATAGAGGAGAAATCCCGCTTCCCGCTGGATCTCGACGGCGCGCGCGATCACGTCTCGCGCAGCGTCGTACTCCTCCAGCCAGACGAGCGGCCAGGCGATGCCGAGCGTGTGCGCATGTCCGTGCGGTGCGCGCGCGGCCGCCGTGGCGGCCGCGAACGCCGCGTCCCGCGCGCCGTCCCGGCCGGCGACGGTCTTGCTCATGGCCAGCGCCGCCAGGTGCACGACCTCGTGCTCTCCCGCGGGAAGCAGCGCGAGGGCCCGCTCCACCTCGTCGACGGCGATCTGCGCTTGGAGGCGGTAGATACGGAGCTTGGATGCGAGCAGTAGCATCGTCGCCGCGCGTCGCCGGTCGATCGAGACGACTTCCTCGGCCTGGGCGACGAGCGCCCGATGCGCCCCTTCGAGATCGCCGTCGCGCATGCGGAGATCCGAATCGACGAGCAGGAGGTCGGCAAGGGCGACGGGGTCGGTCGTCAACTCACGCGCGGCCACCGAGAAGCGTCGCGCACCCGCAACATCCCCGGCTCGATGGGCTGCGCGAGCGGCACCGGTGAGCCGTCGCCCTCTGAGTTCCGCGTCTGCCGAGAGCTGTGCGGCTGCGGCGAATGCACGCCCTGCGGTTGCCGGTGCGCCCCGGGCTAGCGCGCGGCGGGCCGCAACGTCGAGCTCGACGGCCGTCGGCTCGTCGACGTCCGCAGTCGCGGCGTAGCGATGCCAAACGCGGCGATCCGCGTCCTCCTCGACCTCGGCGAGAGCTCTATGAGCGCTCCGCCGCGCGCTCTCGCTCACCCCGTGGTAGACGACGGACCGTACGAGCGGATGGCGAAATGCAGCTCGCCCGGCCGAGACGACGACGAGGCCGTCGAGCTCCGCCGGTGAGAGGTCATCGAGGTTGAGCCCCTCCCTGGCCAGCGTGGCCACAATTGCGTTACCTGCGTCGGCGCCGCCCGCCGCGACGATCAGCAACGCTGCCCTCGTCCGTTCGGGAAGCCGCGCAATCCGTGTCCCGAACGCGCGCTCGATGCCCCCGTTGACAGGAATGGGCTCGCCGAGGGGGTCCGTGCCCGCGAGCTGAGCGTCGGACAGCACGGTTGGAAGCTCCACGAGCGCGAGAGGGTTGCCTTCGGAGAACTGAAGCAGCCGCCGACGTACGGCGTCGTCGAGTGGAACGCGCGCAGCAGCCGCGAGGACAGCACGGGCATCAGGGCCGCGGAGACCCCCGAGCTCGATGCTCGGAAGCCCTCGGAACTCGGTCTCGGACAGCTCGCCTGCACGCGCGCCCAAGACCAGACCGATCGGAAGCCCGGCAAGCCTGCGCGCCGTGAAGACGAGCGCTGCCCGCGAGGGCTCGTCCACCCACTGGAGATCGTCGACGAGCGCGAGGACGGGCCTGCGCGCGCCCAGGCCGGCAAGGACGCCGAGCGTTGCCACGCCGACCGCGAGACGATCGACGCCTCCATCACCCTCCTCAAGCCCCAGCGCACGGCGCAGGGCATGTGCTTGCGGCGGCGGGAGGTCCCCGAAGTGACGTTCGGCCGGACGGAGGAGGTTGGCGAGGCCCCCAAAAGGGAGCTCCGCGCCGGATTCGCGACCGGACGCGCGGAGGATCGTTGCGCGCGCTGCCAGCCGTTCGGCAGCGTCGTCGAGGAGGGTCGTCTTGCCGATCCCCGGCGACCCCGCGACCAGGAGCACGCCGCCCTTGCGGCGCTCCGCCCCGTCCACGATCGCGTCGATCGCGGCGCGCTCCGCTCTCCTTCCTCGCAGCACGTCGTAACCCTAGGGAAAACCCTGGTGCGATGGTGATGATCGCTGCCTAGAGTCGACAATCGTGAGTGGAGCTCAGCTCCTCGACGATCTCGCGCGCACGCTCGTGGAGCCGATGCCGAGGCGCCGAGCAATCCGCCTGCTCGGCGTGACCCTCGTCGCCGCTGCCGTCCCTGGGATGCGGCCGAGTCGCGCGGGCGCCCGACGACAGGCTGCGTGCGATGGTGGTTGCGGCGCCGACGTTCTGGCGTGCCCGACGTTCGTCAACCTGGGCAGCGGGCCGCCGGTGTGCTGCGGGTCACCCGCAAGGCGTTACGAGTGTCTTGGCACCCCGTTCGATCGTCAGTCGGTGAAGTGCAAGGACCGCTGCCCAACGGGTGAGCCGTGCAAAGGGGCGAAGGAGGCGGACGGTTGCTCGAAGTTCTCTTGCTGCAAGCGGCCGGACGAGAAGTGCGTCGACGGTGACTGCGTGCCGAATTGCGCTCTCAAAGGGAAGCGCCAGTGCGGGAAGATCTGCTGCGAGCCCGGCGAGAAGTGCAAGGACGGTCAATGCGTCGGCTGCCAAGCCGGCTGGAACTCGTGCGAGACACCGGGTGGGGGCCAGCACACGTGTTGTGCGAAGAACCAGAAGTGTTGCTTCACAAAGCGAACGGCCGTGTGTTGCGGGCCCGACCAGGCGTGCAGCCAGGGGAAGTGCGCCTGCAAGAAGGGCAAGGGAAAGAAGTGCGGCCCCGATTGCTGTACGAAGGGCGAGACCTGCTGCGACGACGAGTGCTGCGGAAAGACGGAGAGATGCTGCCGCGGCGACTCCGGCGCGGGGTGCTGCAAGAACAACGAGGATTGCTGCGACGGGACCTGCTGCGAAGCCGGACAGGTGTGTTGTGGCGGCTCGGTGTGCTGCGACCGGAAGCAGGGTGAGTTCTGCCTGTGGAAGAAGGGGCAGGACGAGATCTGCAAGAAGGGCTGTACGCCGGAGAACAAATGCGGTGCGCATTGCTGCGGTGCGGGCTTCGTGTGTAGCCCCAGAACCACGACCTGCGTCGTGGAGATATGAGGATTCGTCTCGCGGCCGTCGCACTAGACGCATCGAGCCTTCCGGGCGACCTGCGCGCGAGAGTCGCGGAACCGAAGCTGCTCGCGAATCTCCGCCGCGGTGCGGCGGAGACCGAAGGCGTTCGCGAAGAAGGCCGCCCTAGATCCGCTTCACACAGCCGAATGAACGAAAGGAGCCAGTACATGCGAGGTGCAATCGGCGCCATAGGTATTGGAGTGCTCGTCGCGCTTGCAGTGAGCGCCGTGGGCGCGACGGCCGGCGAGCAGCGGGCCGAAGCAGGCCAGGGGTACAAGGTGGTGGGGAAGATCGGCAAGGAGGGCACGGGGAACGGCCAGTTCAGCAACGTCACGGGCCTCGACACCGACAGCCAGGGCGACGTCTACGTGGCGGACGGAAACCTCCATCGCGCCCAGGTCTTCTCGTCGAAGGGCGCGTTCAAGGCGAAGTACGTGATCGAGTCCGGGTTCGTCAGGGACGTGGCGGACGGCCCGACCGGCGACGTCTGGGAGGCGACACAAGTCGGATCAGACGTGCGGCGGTTCCCGAAGAACGGAGGAGCACCGGAGAGCTTCGGAACGCCGAAGTCGGCAGAAGGGCTCGCGGTCGACGGCGACAACAACGTCTATGTCGCGACCAGCGGGGACGAGATCAATGAGGTGGTCAGGTTCGACAAGACGCCCACGGGATGGGCGGATGCCAAGGTCTGGGTCCCCGGGGGCTTCCAGTGGCCGGGCGACGTCGAAGTCTCTCCCGACGGCACCATCTACGTGCTCGATCACTTTGGGTCGCCTCCACCGATCAGGCACTTCGACTCGAGCGGCAAGCTCCTGAGCACGATCAGGACGAAACTGGCAGCCACCGGCGGCGCCGGCGCGGACTACGGGATCGGCGTCGATCCGGACTGCAATCTCTGGGCTACGAACGGCCAGCAGCGGCGCGTCGACAAGTTCTCGCCTTCGGGCAAGTTCCTGGGGTCCGTGACATCCGGCGATCTGCTCGCGACCGACATCGCCATCGGCCCGACGGGCGATCTGTTCGTCTACGACATCAACTCGACGGCCGTCATCCACTTCGCCGCGGACAAGAAGAAGCCAGGCACGGCGAACGTGCCCAAGGCGATCGCGGTCAAGGGCGGGAAGGCGACGATCGTCTACACGGCGGGCGGCTTCGCATGTCCCGATCGAGGTGACGGCGACGGCGACGCTCAAGGGCTCGGGGGTCTCCGGGCGCGCGACGACGAAGGTGGCCGCCGGGGAAGAAGACGCCGATCGCCATGAGCGTCCACGGACCGGCCGGGAAGACGGTGAAGGCGACGTTCACGATCGTCCTGAAGACGAACGGCCGGCCGACGACGGAGACCAAGTCCGTCCAGGTGACGTTCGCGCGATAGCACTGCGATGCGCAGGGCGCCGCACGTCCGTCGGCGCCCTGCGGCGTTCCCCCGAACGGTTGGTTAGGCTCCTCACCTTGTGATAGAAGATTTCCCGCGCCGGGCCTATCCGGCGCTGACTTTGTGAGCCAAATTCCGTGAGGGAGGGCCAGTGCTCGTAGCAAGCTTCTTCAACGACCATGCCGTGCTGTTCGCGCTCATCTGCGCGGGCGTCGCCATCGGCTACGGCCTCTACCTCACGATCTGGCTCCTCCGCCAGCCCGCGGGCTCGGAGCGGATGCAGGAGATCGCGCGCGCGGTCCAGGAAGGCGCGGCCGCGTACCTGAAGAAGCAGTACACGACGATCGCGATCGTCGCCGTGGTGCCGTTCCTGATTCTCGGCTTCTACAACGAGCTCGGGTGGGGGACGGCGATCGGGTTCCTGATCGGCGCGGTGCTGTCCGCGGCCGCCGGCTTCATCGGCATGAACGTCGCCGTGCGCTCGAACGTCCGCACGGCCGAGGCGGCGAAGCGGGGCGTGAAGCCCGCGCTCGATGTCGCCTTCAAGGCCGGCTCGGTGACCGGATTCCTCGTCGTCGGGCTCGGACTGCTGGGCGTTGCCGGCTACTACTGGGTGCTCACGGATCTCCTGAACAACTCGTCCGACTCGGCGATCGACGACCTGATCGGCCTCGCGTTCGGCGGCTCACTGATCTCCGTCTTCGCGCGTCTCGGCGGCGGCATCTTCACGAAGGCGGCCGACGTCGGCGCCGACCTCGTGGGGAAGATCGAGGCGGGCATCCCGGAAGACGACCCGCGCAACCCGGCCGTGATCGCGGACAACGTGGGTGACAACGTCGGCGACTGCGCGGGCATGGCTGCCGACCTGTTCGAGACGTACGCCGTCACCGCGGTCGCCGTGATGCTGATCGCGACGCAGTTCCCGATCGCCGAGCTCTGGCTCTACCCGCTCGCGATCGGCGGCATCTCGATCCTCTCGTGCGTAATCGGCACGTTCTTCGCGCGCATCGGCCGCGACGGCTCGATCATGAACGCCCTCTACAAGAGCGTGATCGTCGCCACCATTCTCTCGGCGATCGGCTTCATCCCGGTCACGATGGCCTTCGATGGCGCGACGTTCAGCTTCTCGGAGCTGTACCTGCCGGCGCTGATCGGCCTTGGCGTCACCTTCGCGCTCGTGGCCATCACCGAGTACTACACGGGAACCCGCTGGCACCCGGTGAAGGCGATCGCCGAGGCGTCGCAGACCGGGCACGCGACGAACATCATCGCCGGGCTCGCCTACGGCATGCAGGCGACGGCCGCGCCGGTGATCGTGATCGCGGCCGGGATCATCGCCGCGTACTACGCCGCCGGTCAGGAGCTGTTCGGGATCGGCGTCGCCGTCATGGCCCAGCTGTCGATGGCCGGCCTGATCGTCGCGCTCGACGCCTACGGCCCGGTGACGGACAACGCGGGCGGGATCGCCGAGATGGCCGATCTCGACGAGTCAGTGCGCGGCGTCACCGACCCGCTCGACGCGGTCGGCAACACGACGAAGGCGGTGACGAAGGGCTACGCGATCGGCTCGGCAGGTCTCGCTGCGCTGATTCTCTTCGACGAGTATGTCCGCGGCCTGGCCGAGCAGGGTCTCCAGGTGACCTTCGAGCTCTCGGATCCGTGGGTGATCGCAGGCCTCTTCATCGGCGGCCTGATGCCGTTCCTCTTCGCGTCGCTCGCGATGACCGCCGTCGGCCGCGCCGGCGGCGAGGTCGTCCAGGAGGTGCGACGGCAGTTCCGCGAGGACCCCGGGATCATGGAGGGCACGTCTCGGCCCGACTACTCACGCGCCGTGAGCATCGTCACCGGCCGGGCGATCCGGCTGATGCTCGTGCCCGCGCTGATCCCCATCGTCTTCCCGGTCGTCGTCGGGATCATCAAGCCGGAGATGCTCGGCGGGCTTCTGATCGGCACGATCGTCACCGGCCTCTTCCTCGCGATCGCGATGACGTCCGGTGGAGGCGCGTGGGACAACGCGAAGAAGCTGATCGAGGACGGCGCCTTCGGCGGCAAGGGCTCGGATGCGCACGCTGCTGCCGTCACGGGCGACACCGTCGGCGACCCCTACAAGGACACCGCCGGTCCCGCGATCAACCCGATGATCAAGATCGCGAACATCGTCGCGATCCTCATCATCCCGCTGATCGCGTCGATTCACTAGGCGACCTGGCCCCGGGATCGGGCCGGGGCACGGTCTAGAGTCGCCTGATGGCCGGAAGCCGGCGCCGGAGAGAGCACAGGCTGGAGCGCGTGCTCGGGCACGCCGGCGCTGTTCTCGACGGCGTACGGGAACGTCGGCTCCTCGATCTACTACGCGCTCGGCGTCACGGCGGCGTTCGCGCTCGGGCTGACGCCGCTCGTGTTCGTCATCGCGGGCCTCTTCTTCGCCGCGACGGCTCTCACGTACGCGGAGGGCACCGTGCGCTTCCCGGAAGCGGGGGGTTCGTCGAGCTTTGCTCGCCATGCGTTCAACGAGTTTGTCTCGTTCGGAGCGGCGTGGGCGCAGATGCTCAACTACATCATCACGATCGCCATCTCGGCGTTCTTCGTGCCCCACTACCTCTCGATCTTCTGGGAGCCACTCCGAGAGAACCCGTGGGACATCGTCGGCGGGGTCGTCGTCATCATCATCCTCGTCGGCCTCAACGTCGTGGGCATCCGGGAGTCCGCGAGGGTGAACATCTTTCTCGCGGTTGCCGACTTCGCGACGCAGATCCTGCTTGTTCTCCTCGGCTTCGCCCTCGTCTTCAACGCCTCGACACTGTCCTCGAATGTTCACTTGGGGATCGCGCCAACATGGAGCAACTTCTTCCTCGCCATTCCCGTGGCGATGATCGCGTACACGGGCATCGAGACCGTCTCCAACCTTGCAGAGGAGGCGCGCGAGCCGGCGCGGACGATCCCACGGTCGATCGGCCTCGTTGCCATTGCGGTGTTCGCCATCTACTTCACGCTACCGCTCGTCGCGCTCTCCGCCCTTCCCGTCGAGCGCATCGACGGCAGCCTGACGACGCTGCTCGCGCTCCCTCCAGAGGACGGTGGCTACCAGAACGACCCCATCCTTGGCATCGTCGACAACCTCGGGCTGTCGGGGCTGTCTCTTCATGCGTTGCGGATCTACGTCGGCATCCTCGCGGCGACGATCCTCTTCATCGCGACGAACGCGGGCGTCATCGGTGCCTCTCGGATCACCTACTCGATGGCGTCCTACCAGCAGCTCCCCGCGGCCTTCCGGCGCCTCCACCCGAAGTTCAAGACGCCATGGCTCGCGCTCGTCGTCTTTGCGGGGCTGATGTCGACGCTCGTGCTCCTGCCCGGCCAGGTCGACTTCCTCGGGACGATGTACTCGTTCGGCGCGATGCTTTCTTTCACGATCGCGCACGCTGCGGTCATACAGCTTCGGAGGCGCGGGGACGAGGGCGAAGACCTGCTCTTCAAGGCGCGGCCGAACCTTCGCGTGGGATCCGTCGACTGGCCGATCTTCGCGTTCGTCGGTGGCGCAGCGACGTTCCTCGCGTGGCTCGTTGTGGTCATCCAGGAGCCCGCGACGCGCTACGCCGGGCTGGGCTGGATCGCCGCCGGGCTCGTCCTTTACGTCGTCTACCGCCGTGGCGTGGTCCACTTGCCGCTGACGGAGACGGTGAAGGCGCCGCCGATGCTCGGGCCCGCCGCCGTGCTCGAGTACCGATCGATCCTCGTCCCGATCGTAGAAGGTGAGCAGGCACGCGAGGCCGTGCACATCGCGGCGCGCCTGGCGACGGAGCGTCGCGCGACGATCGTGGCGATGCGAGTCATCGTCGTGCCGCTCGACCTTCCGTTGAGTGTCGAGCTGCCGGAACAGGACGCGCTCGCGGACGCGCTCCTCGGCGAGGCGCACGACATCGGGGACCTCTATGGCGTCCGCGTCGTCGAGCGGCTCGTGCGTGAGCGGAGCGCCGGCCTCGCGATCGTCGAGGAAGCCGTCCGCCGCAACTCGGACATCATCGTCATGGGCGCGCCGCGCCTTCCGCACCGAACGCGCACGAGCGAGATCTTCGGGAAGACGATCGACTACGTGCTTCGGAACGCACCTTGCCGCGTGATGATCGGCGCTGCCAGGAGAGCCGCATGAGCGCTCGTCTTGCGCTCGTCTTTTCCGCCGTCTTCGTCTGCCTCGGGGTGGCGCTCGTCGTGCAGACGGCGCGCGTCGGCGGCGGGGTCGGCTACCTGCTCGGGGTGCTGTTCGTCGCTCTCGGCATCGGGCGCGGCTACGTCTCGCTGTCGAAGAAGGGTGGCCGCTGATGGCGCGGAAGCTGCCCGCTCTGCAGCGAGCGCTGGGCGCGCCGGTCCTCTTCTCCGTCGCCTATGGCGAGATCGCGTCGTCGATCTACTTCGCGCTCGGCATCATCGCTGGCCATGCCCTCGGGCTGACGCCCGAGGTGCTCCTCCTCGCCGGGCTGCTCTTCCTCCTCGTAGCCCTCTCGTACGCGGAGGGGACGGCGGCGATCCCGGAGACGGGCGGCGCGGCGACGCTCGTCCGGAAGGCGTTCAACGACCTCGCCGGGTTCTGCACCGGTTGGGTGCTCTTCCTCGACTACGTGATCGTGATCGCTTTGTCGGCGCTCTTTCTGCCGCACTACCTCGGCGGCGCGCTCCAGATCGACGCCCTCGACGACAGGCCTTGGGACGTCGTCGTCGGCGTGCTCGTGATCGCGGGGGTCGCGGTCGTCCGGCTCTTCCGCCGGCCAGGCCTGTACGCGATCGGCGTTGCGGTCGCCGTCCTCGACCTGACGACGCAGATCCTTCTCGTCGTCCTCGGCCTCGCCTTCCTGTTCACGCCCGACGCGCTGTCAGAGGGGGTGACGATCGGCTCGGAGCCGGGCTGGTCGGATCTCGCCTTCGCGCTCCCGCTCGCGATGCTTGCGTACACCGGCCTCGAGACGGTCGCGAACCTCGCGGAGGAGGCGCGTCGGCCCGGCGTCGACATCCGGCGCGGCCTGCTGAGCGCGATCGGGGTCGTCGTCACGCTCTACGTCGCGATCGCCGTCGTCGGCCTCTCCGCGTTCCCGGTCGAACAGGGAAGCACAGAGCTCGGCGACACGTGGCTGTTCGCGCCGATGCTGGGGATCGTCGACGCGCTCGCCGCCGATCTTCCCTCCGTGCTCGCAGACGCGTTGCGGGTGTTCGTCGGCGTCTCGGGCGCGCTGATCCTGCTTGCCGCGGCGACGACGTCCTTCTCCGGCTTCGGACGGCTCGCGTACTCGCTCGGGGAGCACGGGATGCTGCCGCGCCCGTTCGGCCTGCTCGGGCGGCGCACGCTGATCGCGCCGGCGTCGATCGCCGCGATCGTCGTGATCGCGACGGGCGGACTCATCACCGTGACGGCGGTCGCGGAGGACGAGGTCGCGTTCCTCGCAGCCCTGTTCAGCTTCGGCGTGCTGCTCGCGTTCACCGCCGCACAGCTCGCGGTGATCCGGCTCCGGTTCACCGCTCCGGAGCTCGCGAGGCCCTATCGCGTGCCCTGGAACATCCGCGTGCGCGGCGTCGACGTGCCGATTCCGTCGGTGATCGGCTGCCTCCTGACCTCCACCGTGTTCGTCGCCGCGATGATCACCCATCCGGGCGCGCGGTACGCAGGGCCGATCTGGCTCGCGGCTGGCCTCGTGGTCTACGGCCTCGTCCGCCGCCATCGCGGGGAGGGCCTGCTCGAGACGGTCGCCTCGCCGGACGAGCAGCTGAAGCTCGCCGAGTCGGCCCTGTCCCGCATCCTCGTGCCGATGAAGCTCGGCCTGATCGGCGAGGAGATGATCGCCACCGCCGTGAAGCTCGCGCAAGAGCGTGGCTCCGACGTCGAGGCGCTCCACGTCGTACGGATGCCGCTCGATCGGCCGCTCGACGCGCCGCTCGCGGATCCGGAGGAACGCCGTGCGGCCGAGTCGATCGAGGAGGCGCGGCTCCTCGGCGAGGACCATGGCGTTGTCGTGCGGGGAGAGACGGTCAGGGCGCGCGCGATCGGCGAAGCGATCGTCAACGAGGCGATAGCGCGTGACGTCGACCTGATCGTGCTCGGATCCGCGCCCAAGTGGCGGCGCCAGTCGCGCTTCTTCTCGCCGACGGTCGAATACGTGCTGCGGAGGGCTCCCTGTGAGGTGCTCGTGGTCGCGTTTCCGGAGAGCGCGGTGGCCGAGGACGGAGGCGCGTAAGCCCGTCCTGGCCGCTTGCGCGCTCCGCTAGGCTGGACCACGTGAAGGCAGTTGTCATCGGCTGCGGCCGCGTTGGCTCGAACGTCGCGAAACGGCTTGTCTCGGACGGTTGGGAGGTCTCCGTCCTCGACGACAAGGAGGAGGCGCTGAGCCGGCTCGGGGAGACGTGGCAAGGACAGTTCATCGTCGGCCACGGCATGGACGCGGAGGTCCTCAGGGAGGCGGGTATCGAGGACGCCGACGCAGTCGTCGTGGCGACGAACGGCGACAACACGAACCTCGTCGTCGCGCAGGTGGCGCAGAAACGGTTCGAGGTCCCGTGCGTCGTCGTGCGCGTGCTCGACCCGAACCGCGCGAGCTTCTATGCGTCGCTCGGGCTGAACACGGTCTGCCCCACGTCGACCGCGATCGACGCCCTCGTCGATGCGGTCTGCGAGTTCGGGCCGGCTCCGGCGGCGACGGCGAGCTGATGTACGTCATCGTCGCAGGCGGGGGGAAGGTCGGCGCGAACCTGACGCGGAGCCTGATCGGCATGGGGCACGAGGTGACGCTGATCGAGCAGCAGCGGGGGCGCTATGAGCGCCTCGACGAGGAGCTCGAGCACCGGGTGCAGCTCGGCGACGCGACCGAGATCCACGTGCTCGAGCGCGCTGGCATCGGGCGGCCGCCGGAGATCGTGATCGCCGCGACGGGGGACGACGAGGACAACATCATCATCTGCCAGCTCGCACAGGAGAAGTACGCCGTGCCCAAGGTCGTCGCCCGCGTCAACGACCCCCGCAACCAGCCGCATTTCGATCTGCTCGGCATCGGCCCCACGGTCTGCGCCACCTCGAGCCTGCTCGCGCTCGTCGAGCACGAGGTGCCGGAGCACGGTCTCGTCCATCTGCTCGAGCTGCGCAAGGAGAACCTCGAGATCGTCGAGGTGCAGATCGAGGACCGATCGCCGTGTCTCGGCAAGGCTCTGTCCGGCCTCCGGCTTCCCGAGGGATCGCAGTTGATCGCCGTCGTGCGGAACGGTGAGACCTATCTCGGCGATCGCTCGCTCGAGCTCCAGCCGGGAGACCAGGTGCTCGCCGTGCTGCGCTCGGGCACCGAGGAAGAGCTACGCCACGCGTTGCTTACGCGCTAGCGGCGCTCTCCGCGCTCCTGTTCGCCGCGATCGCAGGCGCGACCTCGGCGCGGTCCGAGCTCAAGGTCGTGCGCGTCGTGCGCGGTCTCGAGGCTCCCGTCTACGTGACCGCGCCGCGCTCGCAGCCGACCCGCCTCTACATCGTCGAGCAGACCGGGCGGATCCTCGTCCTCAACAGGGGCAAGCTGCTGAAGAAGCCGTTCCTCGACATTCGCAGCCGTGTCGGGTCGGCAGGCACGGAGCAGGGCCTGCTCTCGGTCGCGTTCCACCCCGGTTACGCGAAGAACCACCGCTACTACGTCGACTACACCGACCGAAACGGCGACACGCGCGTCGTCGAGTTCCGGTCGAGCGGCCTGACGACGAAGACGAGCACCGCGCGCCAGCTGCTCTTCGTCCGCCAGCCGTTCGCGAATCACAACGGTGGCCAGCTTCAGTTCGGGCCGGATGGCAAGCTCTACGTCGGCATGGGGGACGGCGGCTCGGCCGACGATCCGCGCGACAACGGCCAGAACCCGGCGAGCCAGCTCGCGAAGCTCCTGCGGTCGAACCCTCTGACCCCGCGCTGGGAGATTGCGGGCTACGGCCTTCGCAACCCGTGGCGCTTCTCGTTCGATCGCAAGACCGGTGACCTCGTGATCGGCGACGTCGGGCAGGACGAGATCGAGGAGGTCGACTGGCGGCCGCGAGGCGCGCCCCCCGCCAACTTCGGCTGGGCTCACTACGAGGGAAACAACGAGTTCAAGGACGTGCCCCTCAATCCGCCCGACCCGATCGTGTTCCCGATCTTCACGTACTCGCACGCCGCGGGCTGCTCTGTCACCGGCGGGTACGTGTATCGCGGGAAGGCGGTGCCGTCTGCCGTCGGCCGTTACTTTGGCGGCGACTTCTGCTCCGGCGCCGTGTTCAGCTTCCTCATCCAGGGTGGGAAGGCGGTCGGTGTCCGTCGTGAGCCGTTCAAGATCTCGAGCCTCTCGTCGTTCGGGGAGGATGCTCGAGGAGAGCTCTACCTCGTCTCGCTGGACGGCTCGGTCTATCGTTTGACTGCGTGACAACAGGTCGCGGTCGCCTTGCATTCACGCTGTTCCTCGTCTCGTTCCTCGTCATCACGAACGAGGCCTCGGGAAGGATCGGGGCGCAGGCGCTCCGCATCGTTCGCGTCGCGTCCGGCTTCTCAGGTCCGACCTACGTAACCGCGCCTCGATCGGAGCCCGACCGGCTCTACGTCGTCGAGCGCGCCGGCCTGATCCGTGTCCTCGAGCGCGGGGAGGTTCGCACACAGCCGTTCCTCGACATCCGTTCGGATGTCGGGTCGACCGGCTTCGAACAGGGCCTCCTGTCGATGGCGTTCGACCCTGCGTATGCGGACAACCATCGCTTCTACGTCGACTTCACGGATCGCAAGAACGCTGTCCGCGTCGTCCAGTTCCGCTCGGACGGAACGCGGGCGCTCCCGAAGACCGCGCGCGACCTGCTGCGGGTGCCGAAGTCGACGCCGAGCCACAACGGCGGCCAGCTCCAGTTCGGGCCGGACGGACTGCTCTACGTGAGCATCGGGGACGGCGGGGGCCACTACAACCCGAAGAACACGGCGCAAGACCTGGGCTCCCGCCTCGGCAAGCTGCTCCGGACCGATCCCACGCAGCCGCGCTGGCACGTTGCCGGCTACGGCTTCCGGAACCCGTGGCGGTTCTCGTTCGATCGCGGGACCGGTGATCTGTGGATCGGCGACGTGGGGGAGGCGAAGCACGAGGAGATCGACTGGCGACCGCGCGGCGCGCCTCCGGCGAACTTCGGCTGGCCGCACTACGAGGCGAGGCAGGTGGTCAAGAACGTGAAGGTGGCATCGGGCGGGCCCCTCGTGTTCCCGGTCTTCGACTGGGGACACGACAAGGGCTGCGCAGCAACCGGCGGCTACGTCTACCGCGGGCAGGCGGTGCCTACCGCGCGCGGGCGGTACTTCTTCGGCGACTGGTGCGCAGGGCTTGTCGCGAGCTTCCGCCTCGTGTCCGGCAAGCGGCAGGACCTTCGTGTCGAGCCGTTCCGCGTGCCCAAGATCACGTCCTTCGGCGAGGATGCCCGCGGCGAGCTCTACCTCGTGTCGGAGAAGGGCGCCATCTTCCGGCTCACGAGCTAGCAGCGCCGACCGAGCTGACGGCGACGAGCTCGTCGACCGTCCGGACGACCGTTGCGCCCTCGAGCGACGCGAGCAGCCGCTCGTATGCGCCTGGGCCTGCCTTGACGAGATCGAGCCCGCGCGCGACTCCCAACTGAGCCGCCGCCACGCCGACCAGCGGCTCGGGCGTGTCGGTGAAGGCGCCGAGCCGCGCGCCCCCCGCCCGCAGGCGGCGCAGCGCCGCGTTCGCGTCCGGGTCCGGTCGCAGGTACACCGGTGCGTGCTCCTCCGCGAAGCGCTCGAGCAAGACACGCCAGTTGCCGAGGGCGTCGTCGAGGCCCTCCTCGTCCACCGACTCGTCCAGCTCGACGCGATAGCGGCGCGCTGCATCCGCGATCCAGGCGCGCCACAGCGGCTTCGTGTCGCCGAGGACGGCGTCGAAGTCGATCGCGAGCACGTTCACGCGAACCGGCGAGGCGCCACGCGCCCGAGCGCGTAGACGCCGATCAGGATCCCGACCCCGTCGACGACGACGTCGTACCAGACCCCGTGCCGGCCGGGCACGAACGTCTGGTGGATCTCGTCCGTCACGGCGTAGGCGACGCCTGCGACGACGGCCGGCAGTTCGCGCCCGAGCGCCCGGAGGAGCAAGAAGCCGAGCACCGCGTACTCCGTCATGTGCGCGAGCTTGCGCAGGAGGAGGTCCCAGCCGCCGAGACCGGTGCCGAGGTCGGGAATGGAGGAGAACGAGAAGATCACCGCCGCCCACAGAACGACGGGCAGCCAGGCGGAGAGGACGCGCGACATGCCTCGATGATAGGGTCGCCGCAGACATAGGCAAGCGGGTCAGGGAACCCGGTGAGAGTCCGGGACGGTCCCGCCGCTGTGAGGGGAGACGCTCCTCCGTCGAATGCCACTGGCCATGTGCCGGGAAGGCGGCGGAGGAGGGAGCCCCGAGTCAGAAGACCTGCCGCTCGCCGATCCGAACCCCTCGCGGAAGGAGGATTCGTGTTTCGACGTGCGCTGCCTCTGATTGGACTCGCCGCCGCGCTCTCGTTCGCCGCGCCTGGTCAGTCCGCCCAGGACGCCGGCGTGCTCGTGCGTGTCCGGGTCGAAGGAAAGACGAGCACGATCTTCGGCGCCTCCCAGCCTCGCGCGCTTGCGACCACCCCGATGGACGCGCTCGAGGCTGCGAGCAAGACAGGCGAGTTCTACTACCACATCCGAAAGACCGACTTTGGGCCGTACGTCGACCAGATCGGTCGCTACGCCGAGGACATTCCTGCGGCGAGCGGCTGGGCGTTCAAGGTCGACGGCGCCTCACCGCCCGTAGGAGCAAACACGCTTCAAGCTCGAGGCCGGAGACGTCGTGCTCTGGTACTGGGCGACCTTCTCGAACGCGGGCGGGCCGCCGACGCTCGAGCTCTCGCGCTCGGACGGCGGTTGCTACCGGGCGGTGGCCAAGGACGACGCCGGAAAGGCCGTCGCCCTGGACGCATCTCTCAAGGTCGGCGCGCGGCGCGTCGCTATACGGGACGGCAGCGCCTGCCCGGGGCCGCACAAAGGGCTCGTGCGCGCTGTCGCAGCCGGCGCCGTACGCTCGAACGCCCTGCCGTGAAGAAGCTCGTCCTCGCGATCGTCCTCCTCTGCCTCGCGGGGTGCGGGGGGACGAGCGGCGGCGGCGAGGCGATGCTCTGGGTGACGCAGGACCACGGCGCGAAGGTCGTGCTTTCGGCCACCGTGCCATCGGGGTTGACCGCCATGCAGGCGCTCGAGCGCAAGGCGTCTGTCGACACGGCGTACGGCGGCCGCTTCGTCGACGGCATCGAGGGCGTCAAGAACGACGAGGGTGCAAGGCACAGCTGGTTCTACTTCGTGAACGGGATCGAGGCCGACCGGGGCGCCGCCGAGTACACCGTGCGCGCCGGTGACGTGATCTGGTGGGACTATCGCTCGTGGCGCGGGAAGGAGCTGCGGCACCCGGTCGTCGTCGGCTCGTTTCCGGAGCCGTTCGTCCACGGGTACGCGGGCCGCGTGCGCTCGGCCGTCGTCCGCTACTGGCCGAAGAGCCAGGAGGCGCTCGCGCTCGGACTGGCGAACGCGATCGGGGCGCGCTCCGTCGAGCCGGCAAGCGTTCCGGCGCCGCCGAATGCGAACGTCCTCAGGATCGTCGATCGCACGGCGCGGTTCTCCGCCGCGCTTCGGTCGCCGAGCGGGGATGCGGGCGATCCGATCGTGTTCACGATCTCGGTCGAGGACGGGAAGCGCCTGCTCGCCCATCCCGATCTCGCCGAGCACCGTTACGAGGGGCTTGCGCCGTGAAGCCTGCGGCCGCGCTCGCGCTACTGGCCGCGCTCGCCGCGGTCGCGCTCCTGGCCGACCGCTGGCAGGTCGTCGCCGTGATCGCAGCCGCTCTGCTCGCTCTCTGCCTCCGCGCGCCGAAGGGTAGGCGGCGTCCGTATCTCGTCGGCTGCCTGCTCACGGCCGGCGCCGTGCTCGTCGTGACGCCGCTCGTCGTCGTCGAGGGCTCGCACCTGCTCTGGAGCGGGCCGACCGTGCCCGTGCTCGGCAGGCTCGACGTGACCTCCGAGGAGCTCGCCGGCGCGGCAGTGCAGGCGCTGCGTCTGGCGGCCGTAACGCTCGCGTTCGCCGTCTACGCGCTGCTGCTCGACCATGACGCGCTGCTCCGTTCTGCTCGCTTCGCCAGGCGCTCGACGTTCGTCGTCGCCCTCGCAACGCGGCTCGTGCCGACGCTCGAGCGCGACGCGGCGGGCCTCGTCGAGGCCTTGCGAGGACGCGGGGTCGCCGTCGAGGGCGTCCGCGGCAGGGCACGCCTGCTCTCGCCCGTCGTCTCGGGGTCGCTCGAGCGCGCGATCAATCTTGCGGAGGCGATGGAAGCCCGTGGCTACGGCCGACCGGGCGCGACCCGCGCGCCGGCGCCGCGCTGGAGGAGAGCCGACGTGGCCGCGCTGACAGCCGCTGCGCTGCTCGTCGTCGTGGGTGCGATTTGGCTCTAGCGTCCGTCCGGAACGCGTCGTTCTCGTACGGCGAGGGCGAGCGGGCAGCGCTCGCCGACGTCTCGCTGTCGATCGAGCCGGGCGAGATCGTGCTCGTGCTCGGTCCGTCGGGCTCGGGCAAGACGACGCTCGTGCGCGCGCTGGCAGGGCTCGTGCCTCATTTCCACGGCGGCCGTTTCTCCGGCAGCGTCGAGGTGGCCGGCCGCGACACGCGGCGAACGCGGCCCGCCGAGCTCGCCGGCACGGTCGGCACGCTCTTCCAGGACCCGGAGGACCAGGTCGTGTTCGGTGGCGTGGAGGCCGAGGTGGCGTTCGGCATCGAGAATGCCGGCGCGCCGCCTGAGGAGATCGCGGATCGCGTCGGTGCGGCGCTCGCGTCCGTGGGCGCAGGGCAGCTCGCGGGGCGGCGCGTATCCGAGCTGTCCGGCGGTGAGCTCCAGCGCGTCTGTCTTGCGAGCACGCTCGCCCTCGAGCCGGCGCTGCTTCTCCTCGACGAGCCGACCGCGCAGCTCGACCACGCAGCCGCGGTGGCGCTGATCGAGCTCGTCGAGCATCTGGCGCGCGATCGCGGCGCCACGGTTGTGCTCAGCGAGCAGCGGAGTGCGCTCGCACTCGGGATCTGCGACCGCGTCCTCTTCGTCGAGAGCGGCACCCTGCTCTGCGACGCGCCGCGCGACCGGTCCCTCCGGTGGCTCGCGACTCACCGGCCCACGTACGTCCAGCCGCTGGGCCGCGCGCCGAGGGTCACCGGAGCGGGCGACGTCGTCTGCGCGCTCGAGGGAATCGCGCACGCCTACGCCGGCGGGCCGCCCGTGCTCGAGAACGTCTCGCTGACGCTGCGTCGCGGCGAGGCCGTCGGGCTCGTCGGCCCGAACGGCAGCGGGAAGACGACGCTGGCGAAGATCGCGTCGGGGCTGCTCGAGCCGAACGAAGGCCGCGTCGTGCGCACGGGACGCGTCGCGTATCTCTCCCAGGACCCGGGCCGCTACCTCGCGTGCGAGCGTTGCGACGAGGAGGTCGCGCTCGGAGCGTCCTCGCGCGCAGCCGCCGAACATGCCCTCGAGGCCGTCGGCCTGCGCGGCTACGAGGGACGGCATCCTCGCGACCTGTCGAGCGGAGAGCGCGAGCGCCTCGCGCTTGCGGCAGTCCTGGCCACGGAGCCGGACCTGCTCGTCCTCGACGAGCCGACCCGCGGCCTCGACCCGGACGCGCGCCGGCGAGCTCGTCGATGTGCTCGCGTCGTCCGCGCACACCAGGACGACGCTGCTCGTCACACACGATGACGAGCTGGTCGCGGCGCTCGCCGACCGCGCCGTCGCGCTTGGCGACGAGGGAGCGCGTCTTGCTGCGTAGTCCCGTCCTCGCCGGGACGGCTTTGGTCGCCACCGGTTGCGCGGCCGCCGCGTGGACGGCCATGCGGCCGGACGATGCCGCTCTCTCGCTCGTCGTGCTCGCGCTCGCGCTCGTCGCCGCTTCGTTTGCGTGGCTCGAGTCCGGGCCGGGCTCCGCGTCCGAGCTCGCGCTCGTCGGCGCGCTCGCCGGCATTGCGGCGGCCGGCCGCGTGCTGTTCGCTGCCGTGCCCGGCGTCCAGCCCGTGACGGTGATCGCGGTTGCAGCCGGGGCATCGCTCGGGGCGAGAGCCGGGATGGCCGTCGGAGCCACCGCCGCGCTCGTCTCGAACCTCTTCCTCGGCCAGGGCCCCTGGACGCCGTGGCAGATGCTCGGGTGGGCAGGCTGTGGCCTCGCCGGATCGCTGGCTCGCGCGGGCATCCGACGGCGGGTTCCGTTCGCGGTCTTCTGCGGCCTGCTCGGCCTCGCCTTCAGCTCGATGATGGACGTCTGGCTCTGGTTCAGCTTCTACCCGCACACGTGGGCAGCTCTCGTCGCGGTCGTCGGTCGCGGGATCCCCTTCGACGTCGCGCATGCCGTCGGCAACGTCGCGATCGGTCTCGCCTGCGGGCCTGAGCTGAGGCGGCTGCTGCAGCGCTACGGCCGCCGGCTCCGGCCCAAGGTCGTCTGGACGTGAGGCTCGTCGCTGCGCTCGCCGCCTCGGCGGCACTCGCAACGCCGACGCAGTTTCTCCACGCGCGCCAGGCGTCCGACGGCGGCTTTGCCGAGCCAGGAGGGCAACCGGGCCCGGCTCTGACTGCGTGGGCCGCTGTCGGGCTCGTCGCGGCCGGGGAGGATCCCGGCGCGGCGCTCGACTATCTCCGGGCGCACGAGCAGGAAGTGACGAGCCCCGTCACGCGGACGCTCGTCGCCTTCGCCGAGGCCGCCCTCGGCGCTCCGGAGCTCGCGGCGGCGCTGCCGCTCGCTCCGACACAGACGAACACGATGGCGTGGACGATCCTCGCGCGGCGCCAGGCCGGCCTCTCGGCGCCGAAGCAGCTCGTCGCCTCGCTGCTCGCTCGGCAGGCGAAGAACGGCGGCTGGGGATGGGGCAAGGGAGTCGCACCCGATTCGAATGACACGGCGGTCGCGGTCGAAGCGCTGAGTGCGGCGAACGTCTCGGGCAAGGCGATCCGTGGAGCGCTCGCATACGCAGCGACGCTCCACCGCCCCGACGGCGGGTTCGCGCTCGGCTCGACCAGCGCTTCGGATGCGCAGTCGACCGCCTGGGCGATCCAGGCGTACCTTGCGGCGGGCAAGCCGGCGCCGAAGGGCGCGCTCGCGTACCTCGGGCGCATGCGGCAGGGCGACGGGAGCTACCGGTTCTCGCAGCGCTACGCCGTGACGCCAGTGTGGGTGACGGCGCAGGTCCTGCCCGCGGTCGCAAAGAGACCGTTTCCGCTCCGACGCCCGTGATCAAACGGGGGACAGGGTCGACCCGTCCCCCATGCAGGTCTGTCCTCCCGATCAGCTGACGCCGATCCTCGGTCAGGATGCGGAGGCGTCTGCTGTTCCCCGCGGCGATCGCGCTCGTCACGATCGCCGGCTTCGTCGCCGTCTCACTCGAGGTGAGCGGAGGTGCGTTGCACCGTGCCACGCACCCGAGTTGGCCGTTGCTCTTTGCGGCGTTCGTCGTCGCTGCGCTCGCCCAGCCGCTCCGGGCGACGGCGTGGCAGACCACTCTTCGGGCGCCGGTCGAGTTCAAGGCCGTCTACGCGGCGAGCGCCGTCGGCTCGTTCCTCGACACGATCCTGCCGGCGCGGCTCGGCGAGGCGTCGAAGGTCGGCGTGCTGCGCGTCACGGCCGGCAAGCGCTGGCCGGGCTTCTCACGTGCCGGCGGCAGCCTGCTCTGCGCGCACCTGCTCGAGGCGATCGCGTTTCTCGCGGTCGGTGCGGCGGCAGCGGCATTTCTCCCGCTGCCTGGCTGGGCGCGGTGGACGATGGTCGGCGGCTTCGCCTTCGCGGCCGGCCTGATCGCGGTCGCGGCGATCCTGCACCGCCGGCTCGGCCGCTACCTCCCACCGAGCGTCGACTCGTTTCTCGCGAGCGCAGCCGCGCCGCCTCGCGTGCTTGCGCGTGCCGGCCTGATCCTGCTCGCGACGTGGATCGTCCGCTGGCTGGGTATGGCGCTGCTGCTGCACGCGCTTGGAGTCGAGGTCGGTCTCGGCGCAGCGCTCGTCTACGTGATCGTCACGGGCCTCGCGAATACGGCGCCTGTTCTGCCCGGGAACGCCGGGGTCTACCAGGGGGCAGCGATGGGGGCGCTCGCGCTCGTCGGCCACGCCGGAGCGAACGCACTCGCCGTCGGTCTCGTCGCGCCGTTGTTCGCGAGCGTCGTCACCGCGGCCGCGGCGCTGGCCGGGCTCGCGCTCTACGGACGGCGATTCGCCGAGATCTCGAGGGCAGCGCTCGTTCGCGCGTAAACTGAGCCGCATGCGAAGGGTCGCGGTTGTGCTCCTCGCGGCAGCACTAGTTCTGCCCGTCGCGGCATTCGCCGCGAAGAAGGGCAAGATCTACTTCCAGGACCAGGTGCCGAGCGGCGGCTCGAGCTCGGTCACGATCACGACGCACCACGCGTCCGCGTTCTCGGTGCTCCTACGCGTTCCGACCACCGGCCGCGCAAAGCTGTTCCTCCTCGGCAAACACGCCCCCACGGGCGGCCCGCTGATCGACACGAAGACGTACAAGTGCGACGGCGCAGCCGGTTCGTGGTACTGCAAGGGGTCCTACGAGCCGCTGCCCCGAGGGACGTACACGTGGAAGATCGGCTGGGTCGGAAAGCCGAAGGCGGCCGCCCACGTCGAGCTCACCGTTCGCTGGTAGCGCTCGACTAGCATCGGCGGCATGTCCGCCGAGCCGATCCTCAGGCCCGAGGAGTACCTATCCGACCTCAATCCGGAGCAGCGCGCGGCCGTGCTCCAGACCGAGGGGCCGCTGCTCGTCGTCGCAGGCGCGGGCTCGGGGAAGACGCGTCTGCTCACACGGCGCGTCGCGCACCTCCTCGCCGCGGGGGGCGTGAAGCCGAACGAGATCCTGGCGATCACGTTCACGAACAAGGCCGCCGGGGAGATGCGTACGCGGCTCGAGGATCTCCTCGGCCACGTCGCGCGGGCGATCTGGATCCTCACCTTCCATGCCGCCTGCGGGCGAATCTTGCGGCGGGAGGCGGTGAGGCTGGGCTACAAGTCCAACTTCACGATCTACGACCAGGCCGACCAGGTGCGGCTCACGAAGGACTGCCTCGAAGACCTCGAGCGCGATCCGAAGCGCTTCGTGCCGCGGGGGATCCACTCGCAGATCTCCTCCGCGAAGAACCTCCTCGTCGGCCCGGACGAGTACGCGCGCCGCGTCGAGTCGTTCTACGACCAGACGGTGGCCGACGTCTACGGCCTCTATCAGCGGCGCCTCCACGCAGCGAACGCCGTCGACTTCGACGACCTGCTGATGCTCACGGTCGAGGTGCTCGAGCGCTTCCCCGAGGCGCGGCAGCGCTGGCAGAAGGCGTTTCGCTACGTGCTCGTCGACGAGTATCAGGACACGAACCACGCGCAATACCGGCTGCTCCAGCTGCTCGCAGGCGAGCACAAGAACCTCTGCGCCGTGGGTGACCCCGATCAGTCGATCTACGCCTTCCGTGGCGCCGACATCCGCAACATCCTCGAGTTCGAGCGCGACTTCCCCGGCACGCGCGTGATCCCGCTCGAGCAGAACTACCGGTCCACGAACACCGTCCTCCGCGCCGCGAACGCCGTCATCGCGCACAACCGCGAGCGGAAGGAGAAGAACCTCTTCTCCGAGCTCGGTGAAGGCCCGCCGGTACGCGCGCTCGAGGTCGAGGACGAGCATGCCGAGGCGCGCTTCGTCGCAGCCGAGGTGGCCGGGCTGATCGAGGACGGCTGGTCGGGCGGCGAGATAGCGGTCTTCTACCGGACGAACGCGCAGAGCCGGGTTCTCGAGGACGTGCTGGTGCGCCAGGGCGTGCCGTACCAGGTGATCGGCGGCCCGCGGTTCTACGAGCGAGCGGAGATCAAGGACGTCGTCGCGTACCTCCAGGTGATCGACAACCCGGATGACGCGGTGTCGCTGATGCGGATGGCGAACAGACCCCGGCGCGGGATCGGCGACGCCTCGATCGGCCGGCTGCGGACGTGGGCAGACGCGCACGGGCAGAGCCTGTTCGCCGCCCTCGGACACGCGGAAGCGGCGGGGCTCGGTCCGGCCCAGGCGCGGTCCGTCGCGCAGCTCCAGACACTGCTGCTCTCGCTCCAGTCGGCCGCGCAGGAACTGTCCGTTTCCGAGCTCGTCGAGAGCGTGCTGGACCGCTCCGGCTACCTCGAGGCCCTCGAGGCCGAGCGGACGATCGAAGCCCGCGGGCGCATCGAGAACCTCCAGGAGCTCGTCGGCTCGGCGCAGGAGCACGAGGAGGCGGCCGAGGAGCCGAGCCTCTCGACATTCCTCCAGGAGATCTCGCTCTTCTCCGACCAGGACGCGCTTGCGGACCGCGAGTCGCTCGTCACGCTGATGACGATCCACAACGCGAAGGGTCTCGAGTTCGGCGCCGTGTTCCTGATCGGGATGGAGGACGGGATCTTCCCGCACGTTCGCTCGATCGAGGAGCAGGGGGTCGAGGAGGAGCGGCGGCTCGCGTACGTGGGCATGACGCGGGCGAAGGAACGGTTGACGCTGACGCATGCAGCGACGCGGACGCTGTTCGGCACGCGGTCGCACAACCTCCCGTCGCGGTTTCTCGACGAGTTGCCGCAGGGGGAGATCGTGCGCGAGCGCCTCCGGCCGTTCTCCTGGTCGTCCTCGGGCCCGGCGACGGTGATCGTCGAGCCGCGAGCAGACCAGCCGGCGCTCGCCACCGGCGACTCCGTGCGCCACGCGACTCTCGGGGACGGCGTCGTCGTCGCGATCGAGGCGGGTGGCATCGTCGCCGTCCGCTTCGCCGGCGAGAGCGGTGAGCGGCGGCTGATGCTCGACTACGCTCCGCTCGAGAAGATCGCCTAGCTCGAGTTGGCGCGCCGTTCAGCCTCGGCCTTCAGGTGCTGAAGGCCTGAGTCGAGCGCCTTCTGAAGCGTTCGCGTCATCGAGCGGCGGAGCATCCTGACAAGGAGGCCGTTCCACGACTCCTCCGAGCTGACGACCGTGGCATCGCCGCGCTGCTCAAGCCGGTGGACGTGGATGGCCTTGATGCCGAGCGTCGTGCCAGTCCAGGTGATGGCGTGCGGCGGCTCGATGCTTCCGACCGTTGACGTGATCGTGCCAGGCCCGGACTTCCAGCGAAATCGGCTCCCCTCGCCGAGCGCGCCGTCGAGCCACGCCGACTTCACGTCGGGGTTCCACGTCGGCCACGCGGCGACGTCCGTGAGCACGTCCCAGACGATCTCGGGCGAAGCCACGATCTCGAGTTCGCTGCTTCCGACTGCGGGAGCCGTCCCATCGACGTCCACGCCGCTCACCGTACACCTTCGCGATGTGGGCTCTAGTAGTCTCAGCCGCCGTGCCGATCGAGTACCGAAACCCCTCCGAGGACGAGCTGCGCGCGACGTTCGACGCAGCCAACGTCGCATTCGGCAACGAGCTCCGCGACGACGACTACGAGATACAGAAGCGGGAGCTGCCGGCGGACCGGGTGATCGCTGCCTTCGACGACGGCCACCCCGTCGGGATGACTGCCTCGATCGCGTTCGAGATGACGATCCCCGGCGGCGTCGAGCCCTGCGCGGGCATTACTTATGTCGGCGTGATGCCCACGCACCGCCGACGGGGCGTGCTCACACAGCTCATGCGCGATCAGCTCGACGATCTCCGCGAGCGCGGGGAGCCGCTTGCCGCCCTCTGGGCTTCGGAGTCCGTCATCTACGGCCGGTTCGGCTACGGGATCGGCGTGCCTGCGGCTGCGCTGCAGGCCGAGAAGGCGGGCTTCGCGTTTCGCGATGACCCGGGGCCGACCGGCACGGTCCGGCTCCTCACGAAGGAGGAGGCGCGACGGGAGTTTCCGCCGATCTTCGAGCGTGCGCGGCTGCAGCGCCAAGGGATGCTCTCTCGCTCGGAGGCCCGTTGGGACGGCCGCGTCGAAGACCCCGAGCACTGGCGCGACGGCGCCGGGCCGAAGTACTACCCGCTGGTCGAGATCGATGGCCGCGGCGAGGCGTTCGCCATGTACCGCCTGAAGGAGAAGTGGGAGCAAGGCATGCCGCGGGGCGAGCTCGTGCTGGTGGACGCGATCTCGACGTCGACGGAGGGGACGCGCGAGCTGTGGCGCTACCTCTTCGGTGTCGACCTCGTAGTCCGGGTCACGCTGTGGAACTTCGACCCGGCGACGCCGCTGTTCCTGATGGTCAAGGACGCGCGGAGGCTTCAGCTCAAGCTGTCCGACGGGATCTGGCTGCGCCTCGTCGACGTCGGCGAAGCCCTGAAGCGACGGTCCTACGCGGACACGGGAAGCGTCGTGCTCGAGGTGACCGACGAGTTCTGTCCGTGGAACAACGGCCGCTACCGCGCCGGGGCGAAGGCAGGGCGAGCGCGTGCGGATGCCGAGCTGAGGCTGTCGGCGGCCGACCTCGCATCGACGTACCTGGGAGCGTTCTCGTTCGAGCGCCTGGCGGCAGCGGGTCGCGTCGAGGAGCTTGCGGACGGCGCTGTCGCGCGAGCCTCCGCGCTCTTTCGCACCGAGCTCCCCCCGCACTGCATCGAGCCGTTCTAGTGGCCGTCAAGGTCCGTCCGTGCAAGAGCGTCGCGGAGTTCAAGGAGGCCGTCGGCGCGATCTCGGAGTACGGGGCGTGGGAGACCACCGACGAGGTGGCTGAGCGTTTCCTGCGCTGCCACCCCCTCGAGCGCATGCATGCGGCCTTCGAGGGGAAGCGGGCCGTCGGCGGCGCCGGGGCGTTTCCACTCGAGCTCTCCGTCCCGGGCGGGACGGTGCCATGTGCCGGCGTCACGGTCGTCGGCGTCTATCCGACGCACAGGCGACGCGGGATCCTGACGGCGATGATGCGAGCGCAGCTCGACGATGTTCGCGCCCGCGGTGAGCCGATCGCCGCGCTCTGGGCATCCGACGAGCGGATCTACGGGCGCTACGGATACGGCCTCGCGGGGCTCGTCGGCGAGGTCGAGCTTCCGCGCCAGCATGGTGAGTTCGCCGCACCGTTCGAGGCGCGCGGCACGGTGCGCTACGTCGAGCCCGCCGACGTGCCGGTGACGCTCGGCCCGATCTGGGATCACGTGCTCCGCGAGCGCCCTGGCATGTTCCGCCGCTCGAGCGACTGGTGGGAGGCGCGGGTCGTCTACGACTCGCCGGTGTGGCGCGGGAGCGCGGGGCCGAAGCGCTTTGCCGTCGTCGAGCTCGACGGCGCGGTGGCGGGTTACGCGATGTACCGCCATGCGCCGAACTGGGAGACGGGAATCGACTCGGGCAAGATCGTCGCGATCGAGGTGCTCGCGCGCTCGCTCCAGGCCGAGCGCGAGCTCTGGCGCTACCTCCTCGACATGGAGTGGACGAGCAAGGTCTCGGCACGGCTCCTTCCGCTCGACCATCCGCTCTTCCTGATCCTGGCCGAGACGAGAAGGATGCGCATGCGGGTCGGCGACGGCCTCTGGGTGCGCCTTGTCGACGTCGGCGCCGCCCTCGGGGCGCGCTCGTACTCTGCGCCCGGGCCGGTGGTCTTCCAGGTCACGGACGGCCTTTGCTCGTGGAACGCTGGCCGCTGGAAGCTCGAGGACGGCGAGGCGAAGAAGACGCGCGCCGACGCGGATCTCGCATGCGACGTGACGGCGCTCGGCTCCGTCTACCTGGGTGGCTTCACGTTCGCGCAGCTCGTGCGCGGCGGACGCGTGGAGGAGCTGAAGCCCGGCGCCGCCGCGCGAGCCGATGCGATGTTCCGAACGGACATCCAGCCCTGGTGCCCCGAGATCTTCTGAGCAGGCTGCGCGATCAGGCGTCGACCGCGGGGAAGCCGGGAGTGATCAGCGCCGTCAGGTCCGGGAGGATCGCGAGCATCTCGTAGCCCTCGAGGGTCGCCGCCCACGCCGGCCCGTGGCGCCCCATCGCGAAGGCGGCCGTCGCGAACGCGTCCGCCGACGCCAGCTCCGGCCCGGTGACGGTCAGCGACAGGAGCCCGTCCGCGGGCTTGCCCGTCAGTGGGTCGAGCACGTGTGCCCCTCGGTTGTACGCGCCGGACGTGGCGACGGCGAGGTCGTCTGCGGCCACGATCGCGCTGAGCGCATGACGTTGCGTCGGATGCCTGATCCCGATCCGCCATGGCTCTTCCGGGCCGGCTGCGCCGCGGGTGACGACGTCGCCGCCCGCATAGACGGCGAAGTTCTCGGCGCCCTGGGCAGTCAGCAGCGCGGCGGCGCGATCGACCGACCAACCCTTGACGAACGCGGACGGGTCGAGATGGCCCGACGCATGCGCGTCGAAGTACCCGCCGGTCCGGGATCGGAGGGCCTCGCACGCGTCGAGCACCTCCTGGACGTCGGGTGCCGCCTCCGCCACCGTCAGCTCGCCGCGGTCGATGCGGGAGACGTCGCTCTCCTCCCTGAACGTGCTGAACGTCTCGTCCACGAAGCGGAACCAGTCGAAGGCACGGTCGACGACGTGGTGGTCGATGCCGGGGTCACGGATGTCGACGATGATCGTCGTCCCCATGTGCTGCTCTGCCCGTGACGGTGCCAGCTCCCAGACGACCGTCCCGCTCATACGCGCCGCGCCTTGAGCAGCGCCGCCTGGAGCGACGTCTCGAACGCAACGGAAGTGTCGGTCGCCTCGGAGATGTACTGGATCTGCGTCTTCAGCTGGCCGGCGAAGACCTGCTGGACGAGCACCGGGAGCACCCTTCTGTTCAGCCCGACCGTGTGCGGCGCGCCCGACCTCGGGTAGATGGGCAGGCGAACCGCCGTGATGCGGCGTACGACGCGCGTGCGCGTGTTCGTCTTTGTCGTCGTCTTCTTCACGATCAGCGCGACCTGGAGAACGCCCCAGCGGTCAACCGCGACGACCGGTCCCTCGACCCGCTTCCAGGTCGTCGACGTCCTCGTCGGCGTCGACGCCTGGATCGACGCGAGGCCGGTCGTCGTCGGCAGCGCGAGCGTCGCGACCCCGAGCGCGCTTGCCACCTGATGCTTCACACGAACCTCCATTTCTACAGCGCGAACCGTTCCATGTGTACCTGCCGGCGCGGGACTCCCGCCTCTCGTACGTTCGACGCGATCACGTTGACCATCTCCGGTGGGCCGCTGATATACACGTCGCGCTCCACCACGTCGGGGACGAGCTCGCGCAGGTGGCCTGGCGAGAGCAGGTCGGATCCGTCCGACGCGTGGTCGCCGGCGATCACCTCCACGCGCGCGCCAGCCCGGCCCAATTCGTCGCGGAAGATCGCGTCGCTCTCCTGCAGCACGCGATAGAGGACGACGACGTCGCCATCGAGCTCGTCGAGGAGCGCGCGGATCGGCGTGATGCCGATGCCGCCCGCGATCAGGAGCGTCTTCTCCCCGTGCCGCACGTCCCGGGTGAACACGCCGAACGGCCCCTCGGCGACGACGCGCGTCCCGGGCTCGATCGAGGGCAGGTTCCTCGTGAAGTCGCCGACGGCCTTGGCCGTGATCCGCAGCGAGTCGCCGCGCGGCGACTCGGAGAGCGAGAAGGGGTGCGCTTCCCACCAGCGTCCGGGAGCGAGGAAGCGCCAGAGGAAGAACTGCCCCGCCCGCGCGTCGAGGCGCTCGAGCCCGGAGCCGACGATCTTCAACGACACGACTCCGCCTCCCTCTGGAACGACGTGCGCGACCCGTAGCCGGAACCGGAACGCGTTCACGATCGGTACGGCAAAGCGAAAGGCGACGAGCAGGACGAGCGTCGCGAGGTACAGCCCTCGCCAGTACCACGCCGCCGCGTCGTCCAGCGCCAGCTCGTTGCCCGTCGGGATCTGGTGGAACCAGGCGAGCGCGATGCCGGCATACGCGGACAGGTGCACCACGTACCACCATTCGTACGAGAGGCGCCGGCGGGCAATCGACAACGACGTCAGCGTGACGACGACGAGGAGCGCGGTCCCGACGGTGGCGGTGACCATGCCCGCGTACGTGCCCGATCCGAGCAGTGTGTCCACCTCGTGCCAGATCGAGACGTCGTCGAACAGTGCGTAGCCCCAGACGCTGAGCACCGTGTGGAGACAGACGAGGCTGATGCACGCGAAGCCGTTCCAGCGGTGGACGATCGTCAGCCGATCGAACCCGATAGTGCGCTCGAGCCAGGGCAGCCGTGCGAGGAGCAGCACCTGGACGAGCGCGAGGTATGCACCGAGGAGCCCCGTGATCCGGGCGAGGCTCGTCACGAGCTCCGCCTGGTCGTCGACATCGGTGATGTTGCCTCCGTCGTACCAGAGCCACACGATCGCGGCGGCGTTTCCTGCGAACAGGGCGAGGACGAGGCCTGCCGTTGCTCGACGATGCACGTCGATCAGTGTGCCGTGTCGAGCTGTCGGCTCGCGCCCGCGCCCCGGCTAGGGCTTGTACTGCTGGTCGAGCGCGCAGACCGTGTCGTTGTGGACACGGATCCAGATGCCGCTGTCGAGCGACTCGAACAGCGTGTGCTGCGCGCTCTTGCCGTTCGCGACGATCTCCGCCAGCTCGGCGACCGAGATCGGCGTCGAGGAAGGGTTCCCCGGCGTGTTCGCCAGGATCGTCACACGCGCCGTCGGGGACAGGTAGTACTGCAGCACGCGCTTCGATTCGTCGACGGCGTAGTTGTCGTTCGGCACAGGCTCGCCCGGCTCGACCGCTCCGTCCTCGGCCGCCGCGGTGTTCGCCGTGATCCCGCTCGTCAAGAAGGCGGGGTCGAACTTCAGCACGTAGCGACCGCTTACACGGTCGAGTGAGCGAATGTGGCCGTACGTTCGCTCTCCGCAAGGCCTGACGAGGACCGTCGTCGTCCGTTGGTCGGCGAAATAGAGGGCGCCGAAGACGACGGCCGCAGCGCAGGCTGCAACGGCGACGGCGGCGAGGGCGATCTTCATGTCGTCTCGAGCCCGTCCCAGCCCCAGCGGGGGATCGCAAGGCCGGGCTCGATCACCGAGCCGACCGGCGCATAGGCGAGCACGTTGTCGACGGCCCAGCGCATGTAGTCCATGAGGGCCGAGCGCAGCTCGGTGTCGTCCGGCAGCCGCGCGTCGTCGAGGGCGAGCTCGAAGCAGCGGACGAAGCGCTCGCCGAGGTCGCCCATCTCGCCGTTTCCCGCGTGCAGCTCGAGCATGCTCGACTCGTCTCCGCAGGACTCGGAATACGTGGCCGGGCCGCCCAGCGCCTCGGCCCAGTAGGCGGCCAGCCGCTCGACGTGCTCGGGGTGCTGGTCGGGATGGGAGAAGGGATGGTTGAGCACCGGATCGGCGAGACAACGAGCATGGTGTGCGTGCGCGAGCCGGAGGAAGACGGTCTCCCCGCCGGCACGCTCGTACACGCTCGGGTGCATGCTCATCAGAGTACTCAGTTCGCGAGGAACGCCTCCAGGTGCTGCCGCTCCTCGTCGAGCTCCTTGCGATCGTCGCGGGCGAGCTTGCCGAACGGCGTGATCTTCACCCGGCCTTTGTCGGCGGTCCACGTGCCGGCGACGAACCCGCCGACGAGGAACGTCTGTGCCACGTCGCCGTTCTTGCCGATCACCCTCTTCCGGTAGGGCTCCGGAAGGACGCGCGTGCGGTCGGCGTGGCCGATCAGGAGGTTGTCCCACTTGGGCAGGAAGCGGATGGGCACCCGCGTCTCGGGGTGGGGGAGGGCGGCGCGTGGGACGTCGAGCAGCTCACGGCCCTGCTCATCGCGGAAGCGGCGGAGCGGCTCGAGCAGCTCGAGCGAGGCCCTGAGGTAGGGCATGTGCATCATGCTCCAGAGGCTCATGTCGCGGACCGACGCCGGGCCGAAGGCGGCGAGGTAGCGGCGCAGCATCTCGGCGCGAGCCTCGATCGGGATGTGCTCCTCCGGCTCATCGAGCGCCACGAAGCGGCCTTCGGGGCGCGCGCGCCAGAGAGCGGTCTCGTGATGGTGAACGAGGTGCGCCCCGGCGCGGGCGGCGCGCCAGGCACGCCGGGCGGCGATCCCCGTGAGACCCGTCTCCCGCTCGAGCGCCGCGACCCCCTCGGCGCTCGTCACAGGCCCGTCGGCGGCGAGCGCGCGAGCAACCGGCGCGAGGCGCTTCGCCTGTGACGTCTCCCAGGGGAAGTTCATCTCGCTCATCGCCGCGCGGATCAGCGCGTAGTCGTGCGGCGTCACGAGGTGCAGCGTCTGCCGCATGGCCGTCGCCTTGACGACGGCCCCGCTTGCGAGGGCGCGTTCGAGCGTCTCGCGACGGAAGCCAGAGGTCCGCGTCCAGATGCCGACGTACGGCGCCGGTGGCCACTGGGCCTGCATCCCGACGAGGCGCTCGATCACGGCCGCGGGAGAAAGGCGCTTCCGTTCGAGGAGCAGCTGGCGGGCGAGCGTGGCGCGGTTCAGCTCGCGGAGCGTGAGGACGCGCTCGGTCACCGGCGGGAGCCTAGTCGGCCGTCAGCGTCCGGCCACGAGGCGGCGGAACGCCGCAAATCCTGCGAACTGCCAGCCGAGCCGGGCGTGCCGAGGCCTACGGGCATGTGCGCGCCGGTGCTCCCGTGCGTGCTCCGCCTGTCGGCTCCGCGTTGCCGCCACCCGGGCGGCATGGTCGTGCTCTCAGACGTAGCTCGAGATCAGCGTCGGCTGGAACGGCATCTCATCCCCTTCAGGGTTTGCGTCCGCTTGGACAGGCTCCGTCCAGGATAGTGGTCGCCGGATCAAACCAATTGCGGTGCGCCGCGTCAGTAGAGGCAATGCCCGGCGTGTGGCGAATCGGAGCTGTCGTCGCGCTCGCCGCGCCGGCGATGGGCGTAGCGGCCGGCGGCTCCGGCTCGTGGGGAAAGGCGCCCTCGCTTCCCACCCCGCGCTCGGCCCATGCCGTCGTCGTGGCTGGCGGGGCTATCCACGTGCTCGGCGGCCCGGGATCGACGCGCGTCGATCGCTTCGACGGAAAGCGTTGGGCGCGCGAGGCGACGTTGCCGGGTGGCGTCCTCAATGCACCAGCCGCCGTCGCGATCGGGCAGAGCGTCTACGTGATCGGGGGCTTCAGCGGAGTGACGAACGTCCCGACCGCGAAGGTGCGGGTGCTCGACGTCGGCTCGAAGAGCTGGCGAGAGGTCGCGCCGCTGCCCGCGGCGCGGGGCGGGCACGCGGCCGTCGTCCTCGACGGGAAGATCCACGTGCTCGGCGGCGGGAACGCAATCTCGACGCTTGCGAGCCACTCCGTCTACGACCCGGCGACGAACAGCTGGTCCGAGGCGGCGCCGCTTCCGCGCTCGGAGGGGAGCCCTGCGGCCGTCGTCCTCGGCGGCAAGATCTATGCCATCGGGGGGCGGAGCGGGCTCGAGGACTACGGCGACACATACATCTACGATCCGCAGGCCGACAGCTGGTCGCGTGGCCCGAGCATCCCGCCGCGCGGCACAGCCGGGGCTGCCGTCTGGCGCGGCTCGATCTACGTCTTCGGCGGCGAGTCGCAGAAGACGGGCAAGGCCCTCTCGGACGTCTACCGGCTCGCGCCCGGCGGGTCCCGTTGGCAGAGGGTCAGCCGGATGCCGACCGCGCGGAACTACGCGCGGAGCGTCGTGTACCGCGGCCGGATCTACGTCGTTGGCGGCAGCACGACCGCCGGTCTCGTCCACTCGACGCCCGGAAGCAGGATCGTCGAGACGTACCTGCCGAGCGGGGGATAGGGCCGGCGAGCGGCTCTGCTCACAGCGCCCGCCCGCGTAACATGCCGCCGTGCGCGAGCTAGGACCTGGACTCTGGCACTGGGAGGCGATGCATCCAGAGTGGCGGGAGACCGAGCCGTGGGATCAGCGCGTCTCCTCCTACGCGGTCGACGACGGCGAGCGTCTGCTCCTCTTCGACCCGCTCGCCGTGCCGAGCGAGATCGAGGCTCGGGCGAAGGATCGAGAGACGGCGATCGTCCTCACTGCGCCGTGGCACGAGCGCGACTCCCGAGGCCTCGTCGAGCGGCTCGGCGTGCCCGTCTACACGCCGCTGCCCGACACCGCCGAGCACCTCATGCAGAAGTACGGCATCACCGCCGAGCAGGCGGGCGACGGTAGTCCCGACGTCGTCTGGCTGCTCAAAGAGGGAATCGGCGAGGCGCACCCCTACGAGGCGGGAGACCGACTCGACATCGGCGTCCAAGCGTTCCCCGGACAGAAGCCGAACGACCTGGTGCTCTGGGTCGAGAGCCATCGCGCGGTCGTCGTGGGCGACACGCTGCCAGACTTCGGCGACGGGCTCCATATCAATCCGCGGTGGCTGGACCCGGACATGACGCGCGAGCAGGTCGTCGAGGGACTGCGCCCGTTGCTCGACCTACCCGTAGAGCACGTGCTCGCGACGCACGGCGGCCCGTACGACCGGGCGGCACTCGAGCGCGCGCTGTCCCTGTAGAGGCTCGACCCAGCGCTGCCGCTAGGCCGTATTCAGGGCGACGGCGGCGCGAACGAGCTCCTTCAGAGCCTTCTCGTCGATCTCGTCGCCTTCGCGGAAGTCGATCGCGCGCCTCGTGTTGCCCTCAAGGCTCGAGTTGAAGAGGCCCGAGGGATCTTCCAGCGACGCGCCGTTGGCGAAGGTCATCTTCACGACGCTCTTGTAGGTCTCGCCGGTGCAGATGATCCCGTCGTGCGACCACACGGGAACCCCGCCGGGACTTGACGGCTTCCTCCATTTCACGTCCTCGACGACGCCGGGATCCGCTTCCTTGATGAGGGTACGGAGCCGGGCGAGCATCTCGCCCCGCCAATCGTCGAGCTCGGCGATCCTCGCGTCGATCAGCTCGGACGGGGACTCGGAGCTCTGCGGAGCGTCCTTCTTCACGACATCCGTCTCATACCACACGGCCAGTTGTTGAAGACGCCCGCGTCGGAGACGCAAGGGTCCCGGATACCGCGTCGGGCGCGGAACCCGGGAGGCCCAGAGAGCGCCGGCGTGATGCCTTAGACGGTGCGGGGTCGCCACGGCTCGTGCTCGTGCGCGAGCCAGACCAGCTCGGGGTCGAGCGCGCGCACCCGCAGCTGGCCTTCGGTGTGCGGCTCGTCGAGCTCGCCGAACCAAACCGCCACGTCGCCGCCGACGACGACCGGACGCCCTCCAGTCTCGACGACGACCACCTGCATGCCGCGCGTGTGACCCGGTGCCGGAACGAGCCGGAGCCCGGGCAGCAGCTCGAGCTCGCCGTCGACCGGCACGTACCGCACGCCGGGCGCCTCGACCCACTCGCGAATGGTGTAGTCGTCCTCGCTACGCGCGTCGTCGAGCTCCCGACGCTGGACGTAGATCGGCCGGCCGGCGAAGAGGTGGTTGCCGCCGCAGTGGTCGAAGTGCAGGTGTGTGTTGACGACGATGTCGATGCCGGCGAGGTCGAAGTCCTGCTCGACTCAGTGGACGGAGGCGGGGATCGAGGTCGGCCACCGCCGGGTGCAGCTCCGTCATGCCGGTGTCGACCAGCACGCGCGCATCGGGATGGTCGATGACGTGCACGTAGACCGGCATCCGCTCGCCCTCGGCAAGCAGGTCGGCAACGCAGACCGGCGTAATGGTGATCGAGGCGGGGGCGTTCATCGTGTACCGACCGCCGCGGTGGTGGTTGATGTGTGAGTCATGAGAGCGACCACGCGCACGACGTCGACGCCTCGCCGTCACACACGTTCCCTTCGCAGTCATCACCGCGGGTCTGACGCGGTGATGCCTTCGGTCAGGACTCGGGGTCGTACTGGAACTGGCGCACTTCCTGGGCGCAGCGGCAGGCGACGGCGATCTTCGCAGCCCACGCCACCGCGGCCTCCCGCGAGGGGAGTTCGAGGACGGAGTAGCCGCCGTTGATGACGGAGGTCTGCGGGTACGTGCCCTCTCGGACAGTGCCGTCCTCACTTACGAGGAGCGGAGCGACATCCTCGTCGATGCCGCCGCCGAACACCCAGACACCGGCGTCCTTCGCCTCCTGGACAACGGCGTGCGAGGCGGCGGAGACGGCGGCGAGGTCCTCGTCGGGGAACACCATCGCTTCGCCGGGGAACGAGATCAGATACTTCGTCATCACGCCTCAGTATCGCCCACGGGGCACAGCCGCGCGTCTCCCGCGTGCGGTCTCCCGGGCTGATCGGCGGCGCGTGCACGTCGGCGAGTTCGTCCATGGTGACCACGGCGCGCAGGCGGACGCATACGCGTGTGCCTGATCGTGGAACTCGACATCTCGCCGCCGCGACCGGCGTGACGGGCGCGGCTGGCTACCGCTCACGGAGAAAGGCAGCCGAAAGCCGCCATCCCGACCAGGAAAGCGAAGCGGTGGTCGGGGCGAGTGGGCGGTACTGGGCTCGAACCAGTGACCCCCAGCTTGTCGAGCTGGTGCTCTCCCAACTGAGCTAACCGCCCTGGCGGATCCAGTGTAACGGCCTTCGCTGCGACCTCGCAGACGCCAGCTACGGTACGGACGTGAAGCTCGAGGGCATCCACCACGTGACCTGCATCACCGGCGACGCGGCGCAGAACGTCGACTATTACACCGGCACTCTCGGCCTCCGGCTCGTGAAGAAGACGGTCAACCAGGACGACCCGACCGTCTACCACCTGTTCTACGCCGACGAGAACGGCGATGCCGGCTCCGACATCACGTTCTTCGAGTACCCGCACGCGACGCCCGGCCGGGCGGGAGCGGGCATGGTGCACCGGGTGGTGTGGCGCGTCGCGTCTGACGCCGCGCTCGACTTCTGGGCAGACCGCGTCGGCGGGGAGCGGGGCGAAGGGTGGCTCCGCTTCCGCGACCCGGAGGGGCTCGAGCACGAGCTCGCAGTCGTCGACACGACCGACGAGCCGCTCGTCGCCCGCCACCCGGAGATTCCCGTCGAGTTTGCGCTCCAGGGCTTCGACTCCGTCCGCGCCTACACCGCCGACCCTGAGCGAAGCCGCTCCACGCTCGAGGAGACGCTCTCCTTCGAACCGACGGGCGATAACGCCTGGGAAGCACGCGGCTCGCTGCGTGGCGGGCGCTACGCCTACGACCCGCCGCCGGCCGAGCCCGGGATCATGGGCGCGGGCGCCGTCCACCACGTCGCCTGGGGCTCGCGGATGGACGAGCACGAGGCGTGGCACGAGCGCGTCGCGCGCGCCGGCCTCCGGCCGTCGCCGATCATCGACCGCTTCTACTTCCGCTCGATCTACTTCCGCGAGCCGGGCGGCGTCCTGTTCGAGATCGCGACGCTGGGGCCTGGGTTCACTGCAGACGAGCCCGCCGAGACCCTCGGGCAGGCACTTTCCCTGCCGCCCGACTTCGAGCATCTGCGCGCACAGCTCGAGCCCGTTCTCACCCCGCTGCCGGACCGTCGAGCGCCGGTGGTACCCTAGGTCGCATGCCAAACGTCGGCCCGATGGAGATCGTCATCCTGCTCGTCGTCGCGCTGCTCGTCTTCGGACCTAAGCGTCTTCCGGAGATGGGACGCTCGATCGGCAAGGGGATGCGGGAGTTCAAGGACTCGATCTCGGGCAAGGACGAGGACGAAGTGCCGCCGCCTGAGCTCCCGGCCGCCGAAGAGCCGGCCCAGGCACCGAAGAGCGACACGACCTCCTAGCTGGCGTGCGCCGGATCGTTCCGCGGCGGCTCGCGCCCGGGGAAGAGGCGACGCTCGTCGAGCATCTCGGTGAGCTACGCACGCGACTCGTCTACTGCCTGATCGCGGTCGGTGCTGCCTTCATCGTCACGTTCGTCTTCCACAACCAGCTGCTCGACTGGCTGAACGCACCGCTGCCCGTGCAGCACAAGCGGCCGGCGACCTTCGGCGTCGCGGAGCCGTTCATCATCTCCGTGATGGTGAGCTTCTGGGCCGCGCTCGCACTCGCGCTGCCCGTGATCCTGTGGCAGATGTGGGCGTTCTTCGCGCCGGCGGTGGAGGCGGACACCCAGCGGCGCATCCTCGGATTCGTGGCCTTTGCGACCGGCCTTTTCATCGTCGGGCTCGCCTTCGGCTACTTCGTCGTGCTGCCGGCTGCCGTCCACTTCCTCACGACCTACGACCAGGATCAGTTCAACATCCTGATCCGGGCGAAGGACTACTACAACTTCGTCCTCCTCGTCCTGATCGCCATCGGCGTCGTCTTTCTCATGCCGATCTTCGTGCTCGCGCTCGCGCGGCTCGGCATCCTGCCGTCGAGCAAGCTGCGCCGGAACCGCCGGATCGGCTACGTCGCGGTAGCGGCGCTGGCGGTCCTGCTGCCCGGAGTCGATCCCGTGACGACGACGATGGAGATGATCCCCCTGATGGTGCTGTTCGAGCTTTCGATCTGGCTCGCGGTGTTCTTCGATCGGCGCTGGGCCCGCGACGCAGAGAGCGCGGAAGCTGCAGAGCCCACCGGCTGAGCACGCGCTAGGTTCCGCACATGAACGTTGTCCTTCCCGACGGGTCGAAGCTCGAGCTGGCTGACGGCGCGACCGGTCTCGACGCCGCGAAGGCGATCGGGCCGAAGCTCGCGAAGGAGGCTGTTCTCGTCCGCACGCCTGAGGGCACGCGCGACCTCCGGCTGGCGCTCGCAGACGGTGAATCGATCGAGATCCTGACGACGCGGGACCGCGACGACCCCGACGCGCTCTACGTCCTCCGACACTCGACCGCGCATCTGCTGGCCGAGGCCGTGCGGCGGCTCTACCCGGGCGTGAAGGTGGCGATCGGGCCGCCGATCGAGAACGGCTTCTACTACGACTTCGAGTTTCCCGAGCCGATCCACGAGTCCGATCTCGAGCGGATCGAGGAGGAGATTCGGCGCGAGCTCGCCGACGGGCGCGAGTGGGCGCGCTCGGAGCTCTCGCGCGACGAGGCGCGCTCGCGCTTCGAGGCCGAGGGCGAGCCGTACAAGGTCGACCTCGTGGGCACCGCCGAGGGAGAGATCTCGCTCTACACGCAGGGTGACTTCACCGACCTCTGTCGCGGGCCACACCTTCAGGACTCGAAGCCGATCAAGGCGCTCAAGCTGACGGGCCTCGCCGGTGCGTACTGGCGCGGGGACGAGCGGAACACCCAGCTGACGCGGATCTACGGCACGGCGTTCTTCACGCAGGAAGACCTCGACACATACCTCGAACGGATCGAGGAGGCAAAACGCCGCGACCATCGCGCGCTCGGCCACCAGCTCGATCTGTTCCACCTCGAGGACAGCGCTCCGGGGATGCCGTTCTGGCATCCCAAAGGCATGGTGCTCTGGAACATCCTCGAGGACCTGCGGCGTCGCGAGAACGCCGCGCGCGGCTATGTCGAGGTCAAGACGCCGCTGATGTACGACACGGCCGTCTGGATCACTTCGGGCCACTGGGAGAAGTTCCGGGACAACATGTTCCTCCTCCCGTACGGCGAGGACCGGACGCTCGGCCTGAAGCCAATGAACTGCCCAGGACACATGCTCCTCTTTGGCTCGAGCCTCCGCAGCTACCGCGATCTGCCGATCCGCTACGCGGAGTCGTCGACGCTCCATCGGAACGAGCGCGCCGGCACACTCCACGGCCTCCTGCGTGTGCAGCACGTGACGCAGGACGACGCCCACATCTTCTGCACGCGGGAGCAGATCGAGGAGGAGATCTTCGGTTGCCTCGACTTTGCGTCCTACCTGTACGAGCTCTTCGGCATGGCCGCTCGCTTCGAGCTCTCGACGCGGCCCGACAACAAGCTCGGCACGGACGTGGAGTGGGATTTCACGGAAGGCGCGCTCCGCGCCGCGCTCGAACGCCGTCAGATCGAGTTCACGGTCAACGATGGGGACGGCGCGTTCTACGGGCCGAAGATCGACCTCCACATGACGGACGTGCTCGGACGCTCGTGGCAGATGGGCACGATCCAGCTCGACTCGCAGATGCCCGCCCGGTTCGGGCTCAGCTACATGGGCGCCGACAACGCGGAGCACACGCCATACGTCGTCCATCGCGCGCTCCTCGGTTCGCTCGAGCGCTTCCTCGGCATCCTGATCGAGCACTACGGCGGGGCGTTCCCGCTCTGGCTCGCGCCGGTCCAGGTGCGGCTGATCCCGGTGGGCGAAGACCATCGTGCCGCCGTCGGCGACCTCCGGACGAGGCTCGCGGCTGCGTGGTGTTCGTGCCGATGTGGACGAACGTGACGAGACCGTGTCCAAGCGCATCCGCGACGCCGAGCTCGAGAAGGTGCCGCGGATCGTCGTCTACGGCGACAAGGAGTCCGACGCGACGCTCGCCATCCGCGACCACGGCGGAGAGCAGTCGACCCGGAGCCTCGACGAGCTCATCGCCGAGATCCGCGAGGCTGGTACGCTGTGAGCCTGAAAGCAGGGGCGGCACCGTTCCTCACCTCCCGAGTCATGCCGGTCGACCGGCATGAGACTCCGTGGAGGTTCAACCGAGTCGCAACGACGAGGATTGGGGCCGCTTGCGTAGCGGCTTCGTCGTTCGAAGAGGAGGAAAGCGCGGCTTGGTGACAGTCCTTTGAGACCGAGACGGTTCGAGCCACCCGTCCGTCCGGTCCCGCAGACCAGGGTCAACGACGCGATACGCGTCGCCCAGGTGCGGCTGATCGACGAGGGTGGCGAGCAGCTCGGCATCAAGGCCACGCCGGAGGCGCTCGAGTACGCCTACGGCAAGGGGCTCGACCTCGTCGAGGTCGCGGCTCAGGCAGACCCGCCTGTCGCACGGGTCATGGACTACGGGAAGTACCGGTACGAGCAGGAGCAGAAGGCAAAGCTCGCCCGGAAGCACCAGTCGCAGATCCACGTCAAGGAGATCAAGCTCAGACCGAAGATCGGAATTCACGACTACGAGACGAAGAAGGGCCATGTGGTCCGCTTCCTCGGCCAGCGAGCGAAGGTGAAGGTGACGATCATGTTCCGGGGGCGGGAGAACCTTCACCCGGAGCGCGGTCGAGCCCTTCTCATGCGGCTCGCCGAGGACGTGAAGGAGCTCGGGCAGATCGAGTCGCAGCCCGAGATCGACGGCCGCAACATGGTCATGGTGCTCGCGCCGACGAAGGCCGCAGGCCAAGAGAAGGCGGACGTGGAGACCGAAGTCCAGAGCGCAACGGGGAGTTGAGCGATGCCGAAGCAGAAGACGAACAGTGGAGCGAAGAAGCGATTCAAGGTCACGAGCACCGGCAAGATCCTGCGCAGCCGGCGTCACGGACGACGCCTCCGGGCCATCTCGTGAAGAGCAGCACCGAGGCCGGAAGCGCGCGCGCCGGAACAAGCCGGTCACGGCCAGCGACTTGACGGCGGTCAAGAAGCAGCTGGGGAGAGGATGAACTCGCGTGCCTAGGGTCAAGCGCTCGGTGGCCGCCCGCAAGAAGCGCCGGAAGGTGCTCGGTCAGGCGAAGGGCTACTGGGGCATCAAGCACTCGAGCTACAAGGCGGCCAAGGAACAGGTCGACAAGGGGCTCGTCTACGCGTATCGGGACCGCCGGAACCGGAAGCGCACGATGCGCAGCCTCTGGATCATCCGGATCAACGCGGCCGCGCGGCGCGAGGGCCTCTCGTACAACCAGTTCGTCGCGGGCTGCAAGAAGGCGGAGATCGAGCTCGACCGTAAGGTGCTCGCCGACCTCGCTGTCAGCGACCCCGCCGCGTTCAAGGCCGTCGCCGAGAAGGCGAAGGCCGCTCTCGCAACCTAGGCGGACGCCGAGGTGATCACCTCGGCCGCGAACCCGAGGCTGCGGCTGATCCGGCGGCTGCAGTCCGCGAGCCAGCGGAAGCGACTCGGGCTCTTCGTCGCGGAAGGCGAGGACCTCGTCGACGCGGGCCTGGCTGCGGGCCTCGAGCCCGTCGACGTCCTCCGGGCGGGCGAGGACGTCGAGGCATCGCTGCTCGCCGGCGTCTCCGAGCTCCCGCATCCGGCTCGTGTCGTCGCCGTCTTTCGCCGCGAGGATCTCGGAGCGGGCCCGCCAGGCGACGCCGGCCTTGCGCTCTGGCATGTCTCCGACCCGGGGAACGTCGGCACCCTGATCCGCGCCGCCGATGCATTCTCCGCGTTCGTCGCGCTGTCGGAGGGCTGTGGTGACCCAGCGTCCGGCAAGGCACTGCGGAGCTCAGCCGGCGCCGTCTTCCGCGTCCCGCTCCTCGCCTTCGACGAGGCGTCGCCGCCGTGGATCGCGCTCGTCGCCTCCGGTGGTGCGTCCCTCGCCGAGATAGAGCTGCCCAGCCGCGCGACGTTCGTCCTCGGCGCGGAACGCATCGGCGTGCCGTCCGACGTGCTCGCCCGCTGCGAGACGCCAGGTGACGATCCCGACCGAGAGCGCGTCGGAGTCGCTCAACGTCGCCGTCGCCGGCGCGATCGCTCTCTACGAGCTACGGCGCCGAGCCGGTGGCTAGCATGGGCGCGATGCCTCGCATCACTCACATCTGGGTCTCCCCCGCCAAGAGGCACCCGATGGAGTCGCGCGATCAGGTGACGGCAGTCGCAGGCCACGGGCTCGACGGCTGCGCGCACGCACGGCCGGGCACGAAGCGCGAAGTGCTGTTCGTGTCCGCCGACCACCTCGACGCGGTCGACGTTCGGCCCGGAGCCGTCAAGGAGAACTTCACCGTCGCCGGCGCGGATGTCCAGGAGTGGGCGATCGGCCAGCGCGTCCAGGTCGGCGACGCGGTGTTCGAGATCGCGATGGTCTGCGACCCGTGCGAGCAGATGGAGAAGATTCGTGCCGGCCTCCAGGCTGAGCTCGAAGGCCGCCGGGGGATGCTCGCCCGCGTGATCGAAGGCGGCACGGTAGCCGCCGGCGACGAGATCGCACTCCTCGACTAGCCGGTACTGCGGAGCCGCTGTGCTCCTCCCTCGTTTCGGACCGGTCCTAGGGACAGTCCCCGGGACCTGGCCGTTACGAGTGCGCGCCGAACGGCGACCCTGGTCCGGTCTGCGTCTGAGGTCTCTGCAGTCGAATCGGGACCTGGCCGAGGGACTGTCCCTGGGACATGCCTGATTCGGACGGTGGTTGCTGTCGTCGAGACGGGAGGTTCCGGCTACCAGGCGCCTCCGCCGCCGCCACCCCCGCCGCCGCCTCCCCCGCCGGAGAAGCCGCCGCCCGAGCCGCTCGAGCTCGGCGGCGCGAGCGCGGAGCCGAAGCCCGACGACAGGTCGCCGATGGCGAGCGCGCTCGCGCCGGAGCCGAGGTTCCCGTTGGGACTGATCCAGTAGATCGTGCTTGCGTCGTGGAGCTCCTCCGGCATGTGGAGCTGCGCGCCCTGGAGCACGCGCTCCGCGATCCCGAACGTGATCCCGTAGACCAGGAACTTCTCCCAGAGCTCGAGCGTCGCGGGCGGCGCCTCGTCGAGGCGGGGGAAGTCGGTCAGATAGCGGCGGAACGCCTCCCAGCGCTGCGCCTCGAGCTCGCCGTCGCGGTTCCGCCGCCGCCAGAGCTTCGTGTTCGCGGCCGCGACGATGACGATGATCGCGTTGACGATCGCACAGACGCCCAGCGCGATCAGCACGATGTCGGTCCAGCGCGGCGCCTCCGCCCGGAAGCCATCGATGCCGAGGAAGAGGAGCACAGCCGCCGCTAGCGCGAACGCGGCCGTCACCGCTAGGAACCAGCGGCCGCCGTGCCCGGTGTACCAGCGGCGCGAGTCGACGGCTTCGGCGACCTCGTCCTTGAACTTCGTGAAGCGCTTGCTGTTCGACGTGCGCGTCTTCTCGATCCGCTCCCGCATCTTCGACAGGCGCTCGGGCCCGTCGTCGAGGATGTGGTCGAAGACGTCGGCGACTGGCTGCTCAAAGCCGGCGAGCTCGGTTTCCGTCTTGCCCATCGACAGCTCGAGATCCGAGACCTGCTCGGAGCGGAGCCCGCCCCACGTGGACTTCTCCGTCGTCACCGGCTTCGACGCGTAGTAGCCGCGACGGATCAGATCGAACAGGGTCGCCGTGAACTCGAGCGAGCCCGGGTACGTGCTCTGGCGGAGGAGCGGAGGGACGAGCGCGGCGGGTGTCTCGGTCGGCGGGAATTGCTCGTACTCGCGGTCATAGTCCGTCTTTCGCTCGCGGCCGAAGAAGAGCCAGAGCACGAAGATGGCGGCGATCGCCGGCGCAAGGGCGAGCAGCGCGAGCGTCAGCAGCGTCCGGCCGATGTGATCCTTCGCGTCCTGGATCTTGTCGCGGTTGTGCTGGAAGTCGGCTGCGTCGTGCTCTTCCTCGGCGACGATCTTGGCGAGGCCGTTGCCCTTCACGACCCGCGCGCCCGCGGTCGACGTGAGCAGGCGCCTGGGGAAGACGGTGCGGAGCTCGACGAACTGGTGCGCCGGCACGTTGACTGCGCGGAGGTGCGACGCCTCGCGCGTGCGGTCGACGACGCCGTTCACCCATTCCGGCGCGCCCCAGACCCGGTAACGCGGGTTGGCCAGCGCGACCGGCTGTGGCAGCGTCGTTGCCGCCTTGAGCTCCGAGACGCCGACCGGCCAGTGGGCGCCCCAGACCTTCATGTTCACGTCGACGACGTCGTCGTAGGCGACGGCGAGCCCACGGAAGCGGTAGGTGATGGTGAACACACGACGCTCGTCGAGAGCCGAGTAGTGCCAGACGATCCGGACTCGCTTGCTGCTCGTCTCGACGCCGAACGACCCCGCTGTGTCGAAGCTGCCGAGCTCCGTCTTCGCGCCCGGCCGATAGGTCTTGCCGTTCTCGGAGACACCGATCCGGTCGACGTGCTCGCCCTTGCGCAGCGGGATGTCGCGGTAGGCGCCGGTGAACGGCCCGAAGAAGTCGAACATGATCTGCTCGCGCACGCGAAGCGAGCCGTCCGGGTTGACCCAGACCTGGATCGCCGACTGCGGCAGCGTGTACGACTTGGCCTGCGCCGCGCCGGGAACCAGCAGCGCGAGCGCCGCCGTGAGAGAGACGAGAAAGACCGCGCGCCGGCGCGTCACGTCTTAGTTGAAGCTCACCTGGGGTGCTTCGCGGGCCGCGGCATCCTCGAGCTCGAAGTACTCACGCGGCTTGAAGTGGAAGAGGCCGCCGATGATGCTCGTCGGCACCGTCTCGAGCGCATTGTCGTACGAGAGCACGGTGTCGTTGTACACCTGCCGGGAGACGGCGATGTCCGACTCGACAGACGTCAGCTGCGCCTGGAGCTGCTGGAAGTTCTCGGTCGCTCGAAGCTGCGGGTACGCCTCGGCGACGGCGAAGAGCCTGCCGAGCGCGGCGGAGAGGATTCCTTCCGCCTGGCCTTGCTGCTGCGTTCCCTGGGCCTGCATCGCCTGCGCGCGGGCCTTCGTCACCTCCTCGAACACCCCGCGCTCGTGGGCCGCGTAGCCCTTCACCGCCTCGACGAGGTTCGGGATCAGGTCGTGCCGCTTCTTCAGCTGCACGTCGACCTGCGCCCACGCGTTCTCCGCGCGGTTGCGAAGGCGGATCAGCTTGTTGTAGAGGCCGACGAGGATCAGGCCGAGGAGGACGACGAGCCCGATGATGATCACGGCCCAGAGCCAGCCAGGCATGGCTTTACCCTACGACACGGCGTCGAGCGATCCAAATCGAATCGTCCTCGCCGTTCCAGGGACGCCGGTCGAACCAGCCGTAGCACGCCTCGACCTCGAACCCCGCGCGGTCGAGCAGCACGGCCCACTCCGCCTGCGAGACCCAGGCCAGCGCCATCGTCGTCTCCTCAGCAGGCCCGCGTAGCGAGAGCGTGAGCACTCGACGCTGCTCGTCCCAGTCGGCACGCTCGAAGATGCCTGGCTCACGCTCGATCCAGCGTCCGTTCGTCTCCTCGATGTCCTCGCGGCCCGGCGTGAAGACGTCGAAGACGAGGCGGCCGCCGTCAGGCAGGAGGGCGTAGGCGGCGCGGAGTGCACGGAGGCGCTCCTCGTCGGAGTGCAGATGGAGGTACGCGCGGAAGGGACAGAGGACGAGCGGGACGGTTCCCTCGACGGGCGGCTCGCGGTAGTCGCCGAGCCTCAGGTCGATCCGCTCCTCGACGCCTGCGAGCACGGCCTGGGCACGGCAGACCTCGAGCATCCCGGCCGACGAATCGACGCCGATCACGTCGATGCCGTCGCTCGCCACCGGGATCGCGATCCGGCCCGTGCCGACGCCGAGCTCGACGACCGGTCCCGGCGCCGCACGCTGCGCCTCCTCGACGTAGAAGCCGACGTCCTCGACGACCGACCGGCTCCACGGATCGTAGAGCTCCGCGATGCGGTCGTACGCCGCGCCTATGCCGGCTTCCGCGCCACCCACACGAACTCCCTGCTGTCCTCGTCGAAGGGTCGCCGGTCGAACCAGCCATACAGCGCTTCCACCTCGAGCCCGGCGACGTCGATCAGCCCTTCCCATTCCGACTTCGTCACCCACCACAGCGAGATGCGGCCACCGGCGTCCTGCTCGATGTCGATGCGATTGTCGGCCGGCACGTAGCGCATCGAGTGGGGGACCGGCTCGTGCTGATGCTCTCCGTCGAGCTTCGCGGCGATCGCGTGGTCGAAGCAGAACGCGTTCCACGCGAAGCGCCCGCCGGGCGCGAGCGCTCCGGCGACGCGCTCGAAGACGCGCCGCTTGTCGTGCCAGGTGGGCAGATGAAGGAGGGCGCGATAAGGGCAGTAGACGAGCGCCGTCGGCTCGCCGAGCTGCGAAGTCGCGCATGTCGCGTTCGTGGAGCTCGAGCTCGGCGCCGACCTGCTCCGCGCGCACACGGGCCTGCGCGAGCATCGCCGAGGAGGAGTCGATGCCGATCACCCGCTGCCCCGTCTCGAGCGCGACGGGTATCGCCACCCGTCCGCTGCCGACGGCGAGCTCGACCACCGGACCGTGCGCCTGCTTCGCGAGGTCCACGTAGAACGGCACGTCCTCGGTCATGTCCGACGACCAGACGTCGTAGACGGCGGCGAACGCGTCGTAGTGAGAGGCCATCGAGGCCGATGGTACAGTCGACGGATGGATGCGGAAGCGCTCGAAAACGAGGCAATAAGCGCGATCGCGGCCACCCAAACGCTCGACGATCTCGACGACCGTCCGCGTCCGATACCTGGGCCGCAAGAGCGACCTCAAGCTCGCCTTGCGCGAGGTGCGAGACCGCGAGACCGGCATGGCGCTGAATGCCGCGCGGGAGCATGTCGAGGCCGCGGTCGAGGAGCGACGGCTCGAGCTCGACCGCGCCGAGCTCGAGCGCGTGTACGCGGAGAGCGCCGTCGACGTCACGCTGCCCGGCGAAGCCCTCCCGCGCGGTCGCCTGCACTTGCTCACGCAGATCCGCCGCGAGATCGAGGACATCTTCCTCGGCATGGGGTACGAGGTCTACGAGGGCGACGAGGTCACGGATGCGTGGCACAACTTCGACGCGCTGACGACGGACCCCGGACACCCCTCGCGATCGGCGTCCGACACGTTCTACCTCTCGTCCGGCACGCTCCTCCGCACCCACACGTCCCCGGATCAGATCCGGCTCATGGAGGCGCGACAGCCGCCGATCTTCGCGATCATGCCTGGCCGCTGTTACCGGCGGGACACTCCCGACGCGACCCACTCGCCGACGTTCCTCCAGGTCGAATGCCTCGCCGTCGACCGCGGTATCACGCTCGCTGACCTCAAGGGGACGGTGCTCCACTTCTTTCGCCAGCTGTTCGGCCCCGAGCGCGAGGTCCGCATGCGCACGAGCTACTTCCCGTTCACGGAGCCCTCGGTGGAGTTCGACGTCACGTGCTTCATCTGCAACGCCGCCGGCTGCCCGGTGTGCAAGCACTCGGGGTGGATCGAGATGGGCGGGGCGGGCTGGGTCGACCCGGACGTCTTCGCGAACGTCGGTTACGACCCCGATGTCTGGTCGGGCTTCGCCTTCGGCCTCGGGATCGAGCGCATCGCGATGCTGCGCCACGGCATCCCCGACCTCCGCCTGTTCTGGGACAACGACCTGCGCATGCTGAGCCAGTTCTGATGGCGGCGACATGAAAGTCCCGATCTCCTGGCTGCGCGAGTACGTGTCTTTCGACCTATCGGTCGAAGAGCTGGTGCGCAGGCTCGTCTTCTCGAGCTGCGAGGTGGACCGCATCGTCACGCGCGGCGTCGCGGACGACCGCGGCAATCTCGGGCTCTTCCGGGTCGGCCGCGTGCTCGAGGCGATCAAGCATCCGAACGCTGACCGGCTCCAGCTGTGCCACGTGGACGTCGGAGAGGGCGAGGCGCGCCAGATCGTCTGCGGCGCCTGGAACTTCACGGCAGGTGCCACGGTGGCCGTTGCTCTCCCCGGGGCGCGGCTTCCCAACGGCGTGACGCTCGAACGGCGGAAGGTGCGCGGCGAGGTGTCGGACGGGATGATCCTGGCCGAGGACGAGGTCGATCTCGGCACCACGCATGACGGGATCATGCTGCTCGACGAAGGGCACGAGCCCGGGTCGCCTCTCGCCGACGTGCTGCCGCTGACGGACGTCGTGCTCGAGATCGAGACGGGCTACAACCGACCCGACCTCACGTCGATCTACGGCATCGCGCGGGAAGTGCACGCGCTGACGGGAGGAGCGCTGGCACCGTCCCCCGGGCGCGACCCGGCACGGGGCGAGGAAGAGCCGGTCGACATTCGCATCGAAGACCTCGAACGGTGCCCTCGTTACGTCGGCCGGCTCTTCCGCTCCGTCTCGGTCGGCGAGTCGCCCGTGTGGATGAAGGCGCGGCTGCTCGCGGCGGGCATGAGGCCGATCTCGAACGTCGTCGACGTCACGAACTACGTCATGCTCGCGTTCGGAAGCCCGCTCCACGCCTTCGACCACGCGACGCTCGCCGAGGGGCGGATCGTCGTTCGCCGGGCTAGCGGCGGCGAGCGTATCCGGACGCTCGACGGCACGGAGCGCCCGCTTACGCCCGACGACCTCGTCATCGCCGACGCCGATCGCCCCGTCGCGATCGCCGGCGTCATGGGCGGCGAGGAGACCGAGGTGTCGCCGGCCACCGAGACGGTGCTCCTCGAAGCGGCCAACTTCGAGCGGCTGGGGATCTTTCGCACGGGGGAGCGGCTTCGCATGCGCTCGGAGGCGCAGGCGCGGTGGGAGCGAGGGGTGGCTCCCGAGCTGGCCGAGCAGGCGGCGGTCTATGCGACCGAGCTGCTCGTCGAGCTGACCGGTGCCGCGTGGACCGGGGATACGGACGTGATGGCCAACCTTCCAGAGCGGACGGCGATCACGCTGCACCCCGATCGCGCGGAGCACGCCGCAGGCATCCCGATCCCGGCCGACGAGCAGCGTGAACGGCTGTCGCGGCTCGGCTACGAGATCACCGACGACTGGACCGTGGGCGTGCCTCCGTGGCGCCGGCTCGACGTGCGGCGGGAGATCGACCTCGTCGAGGAGGTCGTGCGCTTCCGGCTCGAAGACGCGCCTGCCACGATGCCTGTACGCCGAGAGGTCTTCGGGCGTCTGACGCACGCCCAGCGTCTGCGGCGGGCGATCGCCGACACGCTCGTCGGGTGCGGCTTCTTCGAGGCGTACACGCACTCGCTTCAGCCGGACGATCCCGATCCAGGCGCGCTCGTCCTGCCCGTGCCGTTGTCGGCCGAGCAGCGCGTGCTGCGGACGACGCTCCTCAACGGTCTGGTGGGGGCTGCTGCGTACAACGTGGACGCCGGCAACGAGGACCCGGCGCTGTTCGAGATCGCCCACGTGTACCTCCCGGACGGCGACGCACTTCCGCGGGAGCCGTGGCGCCTCGGCGGTATCGCGCGCGGTGACCTCTTCCGGGCTAAGGGGGCCGTGGAGCAGGTGTTTGCCACGCTTGGCACGGAGCCCGGCTTCGCCGTGGGCAAGCACCCTTTCATGGCCTCTCCGGCGTGTGCCCTCGTCCAGGGCGGCTGGCTCGCTCAGCTCGATCCGCGCCTGCTCGACGGCGAGTGGACGGCCTTTGAGCTAGACCTCGACGAGCTGTTCGCGCACGTACCCGAGCGTGTCGTCTACGAGGACGTGATCACGTTCCCTGAGGTGCGTCAGGATCTGGCGTTCGCCGTCGGCGAGGGCGTAGCGGCTGCGACGCTTGTCGAGGCGGCACGCGAGGCGGCCGGGCCCGAGCTCAAGACGATGATGCCGTTCGACGTCTACCGCGGCGATCAGGTCGGCGACGGCAGGAAGTCGATCGCCTTCAACGTCACGTTCCAGTCGGCGGAGCGGACGCTCTCCGACGAGGACGCGGCGGCGCTGCGGGAGAAGATCGTGTCGGCATTGGCGCAGCAGTTCGGCGCCGAGCTGCGCGCCTAAATCCGGCGGAGCGCGCTTCCCCGTATAGCGGGTCGTAGAGCGGCCTCGCCTCCGCCTCCGCGGCGTGCGTGGCCTTCCCTCCGCACCCGCCGCGGGCTGAAGGCGGCAACGTGGGGCAGCATCGCGGGGCTCCCGGGAAGCCGTGGAAGCTCGGAGCCCCGCGATGACAATCGGGGCAGGGGTCAGACGGAGCGGTTCAGCGGAGCCACCAGAGCACCTTGAGCGTTGTCCTCGCGGTTTTACTCTTCGTCAGGATGGCGATGGCAAGCGCGGCGCCGACGGCGTAGGGGAGGACGCTTGCACTGTCGTGGCGCAGCGCCTGGATCTCGCCGACGAGCGCCTTGCGCTCCGCTGCGATCTCCGCGCGAACCGTCTCCTTCGTGCGCTTCTCAGGCACTGCGGACCTCCCGGACGGTCTCCTGCGCTTCCTCGAGCGCCTCTGCGGGCTTCGGCGGGGCGGCGCTCTTCGCCATACGCATGGCCACGAACACGAGCAAGGCAGCGGTCAGCACGAGCAGTCCCGAGACGATCAGCAGCGCGGCCCACAGCGGCAGGGCTTCCGCGATGCCAACCGCCGCCGAGGCGAAGGCGAACCCGATGGCGTAGAGGACGAGGACGAGAGCGACGATGCAGAGGGCGGCAGCGATGCCCAGCGCCTTCACCTTGGCTTTGAGCTCGAGCGTCGCGAGCTCGAGCTGGAGGTTCGCGAGCGTGCGCGCGCGGGTCTTGATCAGCTGGAGTCGGGTGCCGATGCGTCGCATATCGCCGCCTAGCGTTACACAGCTCGGCTGTCGACGATGAATGTCGGGCCCTGCGTGGCCACCGGGCGCGTGTCCGACAGCGCCTCCACGAGCCGTAGGTGGCCGCGGATCGTCTGCTCGTCGAGACGGGCGAGGCACCGCTGCGCCATCTCCGGCGCGGCGCCGTAGCCGTACTTCCGCGCGACGCGGAAGCGAAAGACGGGATCGGGGCCGTAGCGCGAGGGATTGAGGGGGGCGATCGCGAGCGCGGCCGGGGGCAGGTCGTCCGTAGACCGCAGCTCGAGCGTGCAGAGCAGGTCGCTCCAGTCGTCCGGCAGCGACGCGACGAGCTCCTCCCAGGCGACCGCGAGCGGTGCATGCGCCTCGAGAGCGACGCCGAGAGTGGCGACGGGCTCGACGTCGATCGGGGCGTCGGTCTCGGAGATCAGCTCGAGCGAGCCGTGGATGCCCTCGTCGTCGAGGCGTGTCAGCAGCCGGCTGAGCTGGGCCGGGCCGCTGTCTGCGGCCGAGATCGAGAGCCGCAGCTCATCCTCGGCTCGGCCGGGCCCGATCGGGCCGAGCAGCACCGCGGCCCTGTTGGCCGTCTCCGGACGGTCGAGCGAAAGCCGTAGCTGGACGTCCGCCCAACGCTCAGGAAGGCCCTCGGCGATGCTCGACCACTGCGCTACGAGGCCCATGACCGGAGCATAAACTCAGACGAATGGCCGAGGCCGAAGCAATTCGACGCCGGACCCTGTCGACGGACCGGTTGCGCGGGCTATACCGCGAGATGCTGCTGATCCGCCGCTTCGAGGAGAAGGTGGAGGAGCAGTTCCGCGCCGGCGAGCTCCCAGGCTTCCTCCATGTCGCGATCGGGCAGGAGGCGGTCGCGGTCGGCGTCGCGAGCGCGATGGCCGACGGGGACGTCTTCGCGTCGACGCACCGCGCGCACGCCCATGCCCTTGCGCGCGGATCGGAGCCGAAGGCGCTGATGGCGGAGATGTACGGGAAGATCGAAGGCGTCTCGCACGGCTACGGCGGCTCGATGCACCTCTATGACGTCGCGCGGGGGAACCTTGGCGCGAACGCCGTCGTCGGCGGCGGGCTGCCGATGATCACCGGCGCGGCGCTCTCGTTCAAGCTCAGAGGCGAGCCGCGCGTCGCCTTGGCGTTCTTCGGCGACGGCGCGACGAACATCGGGACGTTCCATGAGTCGCTCAACCTCGCCCAGCTCTGGCGGGTGCCGGCCGTCTTCGTCTGCGAGAACAACCACTACGCGGAGTCGACGCCTGCGAGCCAGCATCTGCCGATCGCCGACCTCGCGAAGCGCGCAGTTGCCTACGGGATGAAGGCGATGAAGGTCGACGGCCAGGACGTCGAGGAAGTGCACCGGACTGCCGGCCGCGCGCTCGCGCACGCGCGCAAGGGCAAGGGGCCTGTGTTCCTGCTCGCGGAGACCTTCCGGCTCGTCGGCCACTACGTCGGCGACCCGCAGGTCTACCGGTCGAAGGGCGAGCTCCAGGAGGTGCGCGAGCACGAGGATCCGCTCGACCGCGTTCGGCCGCGGCTCGAGCTCTCCGACGACGAGCTCGAGTCGATCGACGCCGACGTCCGGCGGATCGTCGAGGACGCGGTCGAGTTCGCGCGAAGCGGCACTGACCACAAGCCCGAGGACGCCCTCGAGAACATCTATGCCTGAGCTGACCTATCGGGAAGCGGTGCGGGACGCGTTGTCGCAGGCGATGCGCCGCGACGACGACGTCTTCATCATGGGCGAGGACATCGCTGAGATGGGCGGCTCGATGGGCGTGACGCAGGGGATGCTCGCGGAGTTCGGCGCCGAGCGAGTCCGGAACACGCCGATCTCGGAGATGGCGCTCGTCGGAGCGGGCATGGGCGCCGCGATCATGGGCATGCGCCCGGTGATCGAGATCATGTACGAGGACTTCCTCACGCTCGGCATGGAGCAGCTGGTGAACCAGGCGGCGAAGCACCGGTACATGTCCGGGGGGCAAGTGAAGGTGCCGCTGACAGTGCGCACGCAGGGCGGCGCCGGTTGGTCGCCGGGGGCGCAGCACGCGCAGCAGGTGGAGGCCTGGTTCGTGCACGTGCCCGGCCTGAAGGTGGTCTTCCCGTCGACCGCGACGGACGTCCGCGGCCTGCTCTGGTCCGCGATCTACGACGACAACCCCGTTGTCTTCTTCGAGCACCGCACGCTCTATCCGCTGAAGGACGACGTGCCCGAGGAGCTCGAGCCGATCCCCATCGGCAAGGCTCGGGTGCACCGCGAGGGAAGCGACGTGACGGTGATCGCCACGGGCAGGCTCGTGCACGAGTCGCTGTCCGCGGCCGAGGAGGCGGAGGCGGACGGGATCTCCGTCGAGGTGGTGGACCCGCGGACGCTCCAGCCGCTCGACGAGGACGCGCTCGTGGCGTCTGTCCAGAAGACGAACCGCTGCGTGATCGCGCACGAAGCCGTACGGACGATGGGCTTCGGCGCCGAGGTGGCTGCGATGCTCCAGGAGCGCGCGTTCGACTGGCTCGACGCGCCGATCGAGCGCGTCGGAGCACGCTTCACGCCGGTGCCGTTCGCGCCGGTGATGGAGAACTTCGTCGTCCCGCACGCCGCCGACGTCCTGGCCGCCGTCCGGCGCACGGTGGCGCGTGGCTAACGCGATCAAGCTGCCGAGGCTCGGCCAGGGGATGGAGTCGGGCACAGTCGTCAAGTGGCTGAAGGCCGAAGGCGACACGGTCGAGAAGGGCGACCTCCTGTACGAGCTCGACACGGAGAAGGTGACGCAGGAGGTTGAGGCCGACATCGGCGGCACGCTGCTCAAGATCGCCGTCGCGGAAGGCGAGGTGCCCGTCGGCACGACGCTCGCGTTCATCGGCGAGCCCGGCGAGGCGGTCGAGGAGGGGCAGGCGCCGACTCCGGCCGCGGAGCCCGAAGAGAAGGTGGCTGCGCCGTTGCCGCCGGTCGCCGCTGTCGCGGCCCCGCCGCCGCCCGCTCCGCCTGAGCGAGAGCCGGGAGAGCGTCTAAAGGCATCGCCGCTCGCCCGCCGGCTGGCTCGCGAGCGCGGCCTCGATCTCGCGTCGATCAACGGCACGGGACCGGAGGGACGGATCGTCGCCGAAGACGTCGAGCGGCTCGCGGCAGCTCCACCGGCACCACTGGTCGAGCCCGCATCGGAGCCCGCTCCCGTCGCTGCAGCCGCACCGGCAGCCGGGGCGGCCGACCGCGTCGAGGAGCTCTCGAGCATCCGCAAGACGATCGCGCGCCGCCTCACCGAGGCCTGGACGGTCCCCGTCTTCCAGCTCGTGATCTCGGCGGACATGACCGAGTCGAGCCTGCTGCTCGCCCGGCGGCGGGAGCTCGATCCGGAAGTGCGCCTGACCGTGACCGACCTGCTCGTCACCGTCGCCGCCGCGGCGCTCGTCCGCCACCCAGAGCTCAACGTCTCCTATTCGGAGGAAGGGCTCGTCCGGCACGCCGCGGCGAACGTCGGGATCGCCGCCGCCACCGATCGCGGGCTCGTCGTGCCGGTCGTCCACGGCGCCGACCGTCTGACGCTGACGGAGGTCGCGCGAGCGCGGGCCGACGTCGTCGGGCGCGCGCGCGAGGGCAAGCTCCATCGCGAGGACGTCGAGGGTGGGACGTTCACGATCTCGAATCTCGGCATGTTCGGCCTCGACCAGTTCACGGCCGTGCTGAACCCGCCCGAGGCCGCCATCCTGGCCGTGGGCGCGACACAGGAGCGCGTCGTCGTCCGCGCCGGGGAGATGGTCGTGCGGCCGATGATGACCATGACGCTTACGTGCGACCACCGCGCCGTCGACGGGGCGCCCGCCGCGGCCTTCCTCGAGTCGCTGAAGAAGCTACTCGAGGAGCCCGCGCTCGCGCTGTGAGCGCGCCGCATCCGCCGACCGCCATCCGCCGCGGATCCCCGCAGGACGTCCAGTTTCTCCGTGACATGCTCCGCCACGCCTACTACTGGCGCTGGGCGGATCCTGAGCTCGCCGACCTCCCGGTCTCGCGCTACGTCGAAGGGTGGGAGAGGCCCGGCGACCGGTCGCTGATCCTCGTCGAGGGCTTCCAGCCGGTCGGCGCGGCGTGGTACCGACTGTTCACGTCCGACGAGCCGGGCTACGGCTTCGTCGACGAGCAAACGCCCGAGCTGACGATCGCCGTCGTCCCGAGCCGGCGCGGGCGAGGCTTCGGCGACGGCCTCCTGAACGGGTTGATCGAGCAGGCGAGGAAGGACGGCTTCACGGCTCTCAGCCTCAGCGTCGAGCCGGACAACCCGGCGCTCGCACTGTACGAGCGGCACGGCTTCGAGAAGGTCGGCGATCGCGGCGGCGCGCTCGTCATGCGCGCCCAGCTGTAGGAGGGTTTGGCGGAACGGTGCTCGTCGCCGGGGCGCGATGGACGCTGTGATCGCAAGCACGCAGGGAGCAGCGGAGACTGAATAGGGACAGGATTAATCCTGTCCCCTATGCCGCTTCCCTAGAACTATTCGGGCGACTGAGGCCGCCGCGAGTGCAGCGTCGAGCGCGATTCCGGCGGCTCAGCCACTGTTTCGTCAAACCCTCCTGGCTACTGCAGCTCGACGAGGCGGCCGTCCGGATCCTCGAGGTATGCCGAGCGGCCCCACGGATAGTCCTTGGCCTCCGCACCCAGACGACCGGCTTCTTCGTCGACGTTCGCGACGTGGAGCGCGAAGTGGTCGACGTTCGGCGGCATGCCTTCCTCTGGTCCACCCGTGACATGGATCAGGAGCGTGACGCCATCGAGGTCGAATGTGGCCCCTCCCGGCCACGTGGCCGACGGCGGGCGTCCCAGCACCCGCTCGTAGAAGCCGACGAGCCGGTCGACGTCGTCCGTGAAGAGCGCGATCTCGGCGAGCACGAGGCTGGAAGCGTAAGCGGTCTGGGTAGGATCGCGGCATGGACTGCGACGTCGCCGTTCTCGGAGGCGGGCCGGGCGGATACACGGCCGCGATCCGTGCCGCACAGCTCGGCGCCAAGGTCGTGTGCATCGAGCGCGAGGCGGAGCTCGGCGGCACGTGCCTCCGCGTAGGCTGCATCCCGACGAAGGCGTGGGTGCAGACGGCCCATGCGCTGAACGAGGCGACGGAGACGTTCGAGAAGCTCGGCGTCCAGGTCGGCGCGCCGCAGCTCGACATGGCAGCGGCGAACGCATGGAAGGACGGCGTCTCGAAGCAGATGACGGGTGGCGTAGCGATCCTCTTCAAGGCGAACGGCGTCGAGTGGGTGAACGGCACCGGCCGCTTCCAGGACGCGAACACGATCGCGGTCGAGGGCGGAGAGCCCGTCACCTTTCGGTCGGCGATCGTCGCCACCGGCTCGTTCCCGATCATGCCCCCGATCCCGGGCCTCGACTCGCCGCGTTGCATCGACTCGACCGGGCTGCTGTCACAGACGTCGGTGCCGCCTCGCCTCGTCATCCTCGGCGGGGGCATCATCGGCTGCGAGTTCGCGTCGATCTTCCAACGCTTCGGCTCCGAGGTGACGATCGTCGAGATGCTCGAGACGCTGATCCCGCAGGAGGACGAGGAGGCGACGAAGGAGCTAGCGAAGCAGTTCAAGAAGCGCGGCATCGCACTCCAGCTCGGCAAGCAATGCACGCGGGTCGATGACGACGGCTCCCAGCTGACGGTGCACTTCGGCGAAGGCGAGTCCGTCCAGGCAGACCTGATGCTCGTCTCCGTCGGACGCGCGCCGCTCGTGGAGGGAATCGGCCTCGAGCAGGCCGGCGTGCAGTTCGACCCGCGCCAGGGGATCGCGACCGACGACCACCGGCGCACGTCCGTGGCGCACATCTATGCGGTCGGCGATTGCGCCGGCCATTGGCAGCTCGCGCACACGGCATTCCGCGAGGGTGAGGTGGCGGCGGAGAACGCGATGGGCCACGAAGCGGTCGTCGCGAACCGTGCCGTCCCGCGGCCGATCTACACCGATCCGGAGATCGCGGGCGTGGGTTTGACGGAAGCGGAAGCGAGGGAGCAGTACGGCGATGACGTCTCAGTCGGCAAGTTCCCGTGGGCGGCGAACGCGCGCGCTGTGATGCAGAACGCGACCGCCGGCTTCGTCAAGTCGATCCACGAGACCCGGTACGGGGAGCTGCTCGGCGTGGTCATGGTCGGCCCGCACGTCACGGACCTGATCGAGGCCGCGGTGGTCGCGATCGACGCAGAGGCGACGGTCGAGACGGTCGCAGATGGCATGACGGCGCACCCAACCTTGTCGGAGGCGCTGAAGGAGGCCGGGCTCGTCGCGCTCGGCAGGCCGATCCACGTCGCCCGGAAGCAACGCCTGGCAACGCCGACGCAGAGCGCGTGAACGCGATAGCCTCGACCTGACGAAAGGAGTTCGATGAAGAAGCTGCTTGCACTTGCCGCCGCCGTCGGCGCCGTCGTCTTCTTCTGGCGGAAGAAGTCACAGAAGGACGACGACCTCGCGTGGAGCTCGGCGTCGGACGCCGCATCCGGCTGGGGCGACTCGGCCGCGGACGCGGCCTCGGACGCGACCGACAAGGCCGAATCAGCCGTCGAAGACGCGACGTCGTAGCGCTGAAGCGGTGACAGGGCGCCCGCGGGAGTGACCCGCGGGCGGTCGCGTCCTGCGTCAACGCCCGAAGAGACCCAGGCACTATGGGGCAGTGACCCGGGCAGGAGGGGATTGGCCGCGGACCCCCGCGGAGCTGGCGGATGAGCAGGCGCGCATCGCCGGCGAGATCTGGACCGCTTGGCGACCGCTCGGGAGGTATTCGGTGGGCGCCTGCTACATCTGCTTCACGAGGGGCGGGCCAGGGGACGGCGCGGCCGGCGATCGCGGCTGGGCCGCGGCGGCGGTCGGCGACGAAGCCGTCGTCGTCGAGGGCAAAGCCCCGGCGGAGTACGAGCCGGGCCTGCTCGCGCTCCGCGAAGGCGAGCTCCTCGAGCAGGCGGTGCAACGCCTGAAGGCTCGGCCCGAGGTGCTGATCGTCGACTCGACGGGCCGAGACCATCCACGCCGCTGCGGCCTCGCGCTCCAGCTCGGCGCCAAGCTCGACCTGCCGACCGTCGGCGTCACCCACAGGCCGCTCACGGCGAGCGGCGAGTGGCCCGACGACACACGCGGGGCGACCAGCCCGCTCCGGGTCGGCGACGAGCATGTCGGTTACTGGGTGTGCACGAAGCAGGGAGCACGGCCGCTCGCGGTGCATGCAGCCTGGCGAACAGGCCCCGAGGCGGCAGTCGAAGTCGTGCTCGGCGTCACCGGCAGTGCGCGAACGCCCGATCCGTTCCGGCGTGCCCGCACCGCGGCACGGCTGGCACGCGGCACGGCGACGCCGGCGGCCGCCTCGCCGAGCTGATGCATCGTCCTGAACGGTGGCGTCGCCGGCTTCCGCACGTTCTCGTCTTGGCGAGCCTCGTGCTAGCCGCGGGTATCGCGCTCGTCTTGCTGACGCGCGGCGAGGGACGAGAGAGCCTTAGGCCCATTCACCATCCGCCGAACCCGCCGCCGACCGCGCAGCCCCCTCGGCCGCCGCCCGCTCACGAGCAGCCGCGCGGATCGATCCGAAGGGGCGCACTCGTTGTCGACGGCCGGCCGCTGTTTCCGATCATGTCGTGGGGCGAGTGCACGGACGGCTTCAAGACGAGCCTCGCCGTCGGGACGAATCTCTATGCAGCGAACCGCTGCGGTGGCGTCGAGGCACAGATGAGCGCGCTCGGGCATCGTGCGCTCTCGGCCGCCGTGGCGGGCGAGACGGCGCCCGCAGGCACGCCGGTCGTCGGGACGTTCTATCCGGACGAGCCCGATGCCCACGGGACGACGGGCGCCCAGCTGCCGGACCTCGGCGCCAACGCGGGCGTCCGCTTCCTCACGCTGACGAATCACTTCTACTCGGGCGCGGCACCGCTGGCACACGGCCGCGGGCTCTATCCGGGATTGATCGCGAAGGCGGACATGATCGGCTTCGACCTTTACCCGCTTCAGAACTGGTGCCAGCCCAGCCGTCTCGTCGACGTGTACCTCTCCCAGCGCGAGCTTGTCGAGCTCGCGCACGGGAAGCCGACCTTTCAGTGGATCGAGGCGGCGGGCATGACCTGCCCACACGACGGCCCGACAGCCGTCACGCCCGACACCGTGCGAGCCGAGTCGTGGCTCGCGATCGCCGGCGGCGCGAGGGGGCTCGGGTTCTTCCCGCCCGCGGCGTGGACGGGCGACGTCGGCCAGGCGATCGCCGACGTGACGGGGACGATCCGGTCGCTGACGCCGCTGCTGCTCGCTCCCGACGTTGGCGTGCGGGTCGACCCGGACGGCCTCGTGAAGGCGGGCGCCCGCCGGCATGGAGATCGGCTGCTCGTCGTCGCCGTGAACGCGGGCTACACGCCTGCGACGGCCACGATCGCCGTCCCCGGCCTCGCCGGGCGCAGCCTCCACGTCGTCGGCAGCGGCCGTGTCGTCGTGCCCGAGGGCGACTCGTTCACCGAGCGCTTTCCGCCGCTCGCCGCTCGCGTCTACGTGACCGGTGCCGCGAGCTCGTAACCTCGCACCGGCATCCACCGGCGTTTCTATTATCGGGAGGCCCGTGCCGCAAGACCCCTTCGTCCACCTCCACGTTCACTCGGAGTACTCGATCCTCGACGGCGCGTGCCGCATCCCGGAGCTCGCTGCGCGAGCAGCCGAGCTCGAGATGCCGGCTGTCGCGCTCACCGACCACGGCTCGCTCGCCGGCGCCGTCGAGCTCTACCGGGAGTGCGACCGGCAGGGCGTCAAGCCGGTCATCGGCTGCGAGGTCTACGTCGCAGACGACCGCCACCGGCAGGAGAAGGGCTACGCGCACCTGACGCTGCTCGCGGAGACGAACGAGGGATACGGGAACCTGATCAAGCTCTCCTCGCTCGGCTACCTGGAGGGCTACTACTACAAGCCACGCGTCGACTGGCAGCTGCTCGAGCGCCACGCCAAGGGCGTGATCGCGCTCTCCGGGTGCCTCTCGGGCCGCGTCAGCAAGGCGCTCGAGGAGAGCCGCCCCCTCGACGCGGCGGCTGATCTCGACCGGCTCGCGCAGGTTTTCGGGCGCGACCAGACGTATGTCGAGATCCAGAACGCTGGGCTCGCCGAGCAGGCGAGGATCAATCCCCAGCTCGCGGAGCTCGCTGCAGCGACCGGCCTACCGCTCGTCGCCACAGGCGACGTCCACTACTTGCGCCACGAGGACGCCCTGCCGCACGAGGCTCTGCTCTGTATCCAATCGGGCGACTCCTTGAAGAACCCGAACCACTGGAAGTTCGACACCGACCAGTTCTTCTTCAAGACCCCGGAGGAGATGGCTGTCGACTTCGCGGTGTATCCCGAGGCGGTTCGCCGCACGCTCGAGGTGGCCGAGCGCTGCAACGTGACGATGGAGCTCGGTCAGATCCTCCTGCCAAGATTCCCGACTCCCGCCGACCGGGACGCGTTCGACTACCTCGTCGAGCTCGCCGAGACCGGCCTCGCCTCGCGCTACGAGCGGAAGACGCCCGAGCTCGAAGAGAGGCTCGCTTACGAGCTGAGGACGATCCGGGAGATGGGGTTCGCGGACTACTTCCTGATCGTCTGGGACCTGATCTCGTTCGCCCGCGCCAACGGCGTCAGCGTCGGGCCGGGGCGCGGCTCGACCGCCGGCTCCCTCGTCGCCTACTGCCTGGGGATCACGGAGGTCGACCCGATCAAGTACGACCTCCTGTTCGAGCGCATGCTCAACCCGGGCCGGAAGTCGATGCCGGACATCGACATCGACTTCGCGGTGGCCGGTCGCGACCGCGTGATCGCCTATGCGGCGGACAAGTACGGGCGCGACCGCGTGGCGCAGATCATCACGTTCGGGACGATGATGGCGCGCGCGGCGATCCGCGACGCGGGCCGCGTGCTCGACGTCCCGTATGGCACCGTCGACAAGATCGCCAAGCTCGTCCCCGAAGGGCCGAAGGTGTATCTCGACGAGTCGCTCAAGCCGGGGCAGGAGCTGCGCACCGCCTACGACTCCGACCCGCTCGTCCGCGAGATCGTCGACCTCGCCAAGCCGCTCGAGGGGCTCGTGCGCCAGGACTCGATCCATGCCGCCGGCGTCGTCATCTCCGACCGGCCGCTGACGGACATCGTCCCGCTGCAGCAGAAGGGCGCCGACCAGGAGGTGGTCACGCAGTTCGCGATGGGTGACGTCGAGGCCCTCGGCCTCTTGAAGATCGACTTCCTCGGCCTGCGCAACCTCGACGTGATCGACGAAGCCGTGCGGATCATCGGCGACGGGCTCGACATCACGGCGATCGCGCTCGACGACAAGCCGACGTACGAGATGCTCGCGCGCGGCGAGACGGCAGGCGTGTTCCAGTTCGAATCGTCCGGAATGCGCGAGGCGCTGCGCCAGGTCAAGCCGACGGAGTTCGAGGACCTGATCGCGCTCGTGGCGCTTTACCGTCCCGGGCCGATGGCGTACATCCCCGTCTACGCGCGCCGCAAGGCCGGGCAGGAGGCGGTTGCGTTCGTCGACCCCCGGCTCGAGGCGCTGACCGGCCCCACGTACGGCATCTGCATCTATCAGGAGCAGTACATGGAGATCGCGAAGCAGCTCGCCGGGTTCTCACCCGCCGAGGCGGACGATCTCCGGAAGGCGATCGGCAAGAAGATCCACGCCCTCATGGCCTCGCTGAAGGACAAGTTCATCGACGGCGCTATCGCCTCGGGGCTGGCTCCCCAGGTAGCGCGCGGCCTGTGGGACGACATGGAGAAGGCGCAGGACTACTCCTTCAACAAGTCGCACGCCGCGTGCTACGCGCTGATCGCGTACCGCACCGCGTACCTCAAGGCGCACTACCCCGCGCAGTACATGGCGGCGCTCATCTCCTCGGTCATGAACACGAAGGACCGCGTGCCGTTCTACGTCAACGCCTGCGACGAGATGGGGATCGAGGTCGTGCCGCCGGACGCGAACTCCTCCCAGGTCGACTTCGCAGTCGTCGACGGGCGCATCAGCTTCGGCCTCAACGCCGTCAAGAACGTGGGCGAGGCCGCGGCGCACGCGATCGTCGCGGCGCGCGAGGTGGGCGGCCCGTACGTCTCGCTCTGGGACTTCACAGAGCGCGTCGACCCGCAGCTCGTGAACAAGCGTGCGCTCGAGTCGATCGTCAAGGCCGGCGCGCTCGACTCCACGGGCGACTCCCGGAAGGGGATGCTCGACGTGCTCGAGCACGCGCTCTCGTACGGTCAGACGAAGCAGCTCGACCGTGCGCTCGGGCAGGCGTCGATCTTCGACGAGGCGCCTGCCGCCGACGATCCCGCGCCGCTCCTGCATCACCCGGCGATCCCCGCCGAGGAGTTCGACAAGGCCGAGTTGCTCCGGCTGGAGAAGGAGACGCTCGGCGTCTACGTCTCCGAGCACCCGCTGCATGCGGTGCGAGACCAGCTGCGGCGGAAGACCGACTGCGCGCTCGCCGACGTCGAGCGGAGACGGGACGGCGAAGTCGTGCTCGTCGGCGGGATCGTCTCGGCTGTGAAGATGCTGACGACGAAGAAGGGCGAGCCGATGGTGTTCCTCTCGCTCGACGATCTCTCGGGTGAGGTCGACGTCGTCGTCTTCAACAGTGTCTATGCGGCGTCACGGGAGCTTTGTGTCGCCGATGGCGTTCTCGTCGTCAAGGGCCGCGTCGACCACAAGCAGGAGGGCGACACGAAGCTGATCGCGCTCGAGGTGACGCCGTTCGAGGCGGCCCGGACGCCGACGGAGGTGCGCCTACGGGTCGACGCGCGCTCGGCGCCGGCCGGCATCGTCCGCGAGCTCGGCCACGTCGTCCGCGACTTCCCCGGCGAGGCGAAGGTCGTCGTCGCGCTCGAGACGTCGGACGGCTCGCGGACGCTCGAGCTCGGGCCGGACTACCGTGTCCGCCCCGAGGCCGACTTCTTCGCCGAGGTCAAGGCTCTCCTCGGCGAAGCCGCAGTCCTCTAGTCGGCGAGCCCCTTCTTCCGCAGCTCGTCGAGAGCGCGCTCCGACTTCTCCAGCCCGTCGAGGCCCATGCCGGCCAGGATGCGCGGCGCCTTCGTGTACTGGACGTCGCGGTAGTCGACCACCTGCCACTGGTTGCCCCACGGATCGAGGAAGTCGTGGTCCCCGACGATCGTCGCGCCGGCCGCCCGTGCGCCGTCGACGACCGCCGCCACGTCGTCGACGACGAGCCCGACGTGCCGGCCGTGGCCCTCTGCGAGCGTGTCGGCCGACACGGCCTCGAGCGCGATGAACTGGTCGCCCATGTCGATGAACGCCATGCGCCGCCCGCGGCCGCGGAGCGGCAGGGAGCCGAAGATCCGCTCGAAGAAGGCGATCGCCTCCTCCGTGTCGCCGACCTCGACGGCGACGTGATTCGTCCCGATCAGCCGTGGCACCGACGTCAGCGTAGTCGGGCCCAGCCGCTCGGGCAAAGTTTCCGGGTACCCCTTTCGAGGGACGTCGAACTTCGCGCGCACGCCCGATGACGGGCGAAGGAGAATCGGAATGAGCGCCGTCGACATCGAGCTCTACGTCCCGGACGAGACCGAACGGGTGATCTGCTGGCGCGCGAGCGAGCTGATCCGCGCCGGCTACGACCCCACGGTCGCGGTCGAGCTGGCCGAGCGTCCGGACGTCGACCTCCATCGTGCGCTCGAGCTCGTCGAGCGCGGCTGCTCGCCTGATCTCGCGACGAAGATCCTGCTCTAGCGCGTTCTCTTCTAGGACGGTGGCTTCGGAGACAGCAGGCCGGCTTCCGGCGATTGCGTCGTCGACGAACCTGATCGTCTCCTCGTGTGGGCCGCGAACGTCGGCGCGGTAATGACGCAGGGCGCTGTCGATGAACGCCGCCCGTGCCGGGTAGCGCTCCGCCGCCCACGCCGCCGCGTCCTCCTTCGTCGCCTGCCGGCCGGTCTCGAGCAGGTGCAACGCGCGGCAGACCGTGACCACGACGTACCCCTGGTGTGCCGGGACGTAGGCGACCCAGGGTGCTCTGACCTCCGTCGCCCATCCCTGGAGCAGCGCTTCGGCCGCGTGCCGGCACGCCGCAGGCGTCACGACCGGGCCGAGCTCGAGCGGCGGCGGTCCGGCGAGCGTCTCGCCGACGGTGCAGACGCTCTGCCAGTTGAGCACCCAGTCCGCGCCGGCGTCCTTCAGGTTGAGTGGCTCACCGGGGCTGATCACGGCGATCAGGCCGGCCGGCGCGTCTCCAAAGGTGGAGAGCACCGCCGCGCTGACATAGCCGACCTCGACGCGATCGCTCCACTCGGGATAGCGAGACACGAAGCCGGCATGGAGCTCAGCGAGCGCGGCAAGCTCGTCGCCTTCCGCGACATCGCGGTCGAGGACTGCGAGGAGATCGACGTCGCTCTTGCCCGGCACGAAGCCGCCAGTGGCGAGTGACCCGAAGAGGTAGAGCCCGGTGAGCGCAGCTCCGAGGTGATCCACGAGAAGCGATGTGAGCTCGGCGACGGTCTCGCGGGGGTCGGCCACGGACGAAATCTTCACTTCTTCGATCGCCGCGTGGGCGGACAAGGCACAATGCGGGCCGCATGGCAGGCCTCGTAGCCACCTTCCCGTCGCCGTCCACCGGCACGATCGACATCGGGCCGCTGACGATCCACATGTACGGGATCACGCTGCTCGTCGCGATCGTCGCGGCGATCGGGCTCGTAGGGATCCGCTGGACGCGCCGCGGGGGCGACTGGGATCTCGTCCTGCGCGCGGCCGTCTGGGGCGTCGCGGCGGGGATCGTCGGCGCGCGGCTCTACCACGTGATCACGAGCCACGACCAGCTGCCCGACCACTGGTGGGGCCCGTTCGCCGTCTGGGAGGGCGGCCTCGGCATCTGGGGCGGCATCCTCTTCGGCTGCATCGCGGGCGGCATCGTGGTGTGGCGCTCGGGCGAGAGCGTCGCGCTGTTCGCGGACTGCCTCGCGCCGGCGCTGCTCCTGGCGCAGGCGATCGGGCGGTGGGGCAACTGGTGGAACCAGGAGCTGTTCGGCAAGGCGACGAGCCTCCCGTGGGGGCTCGACATCGACCTCGAGCACTGCCCGTCGGATTACGTCGACCTGAGCGCGGGCTGCACGGCCAACTTCCACCCGATCTTCCTCTACGAGTTCGTCTACGACCTCGTCGGTGTCGGGCTGCTGCTGCTCGTCGAGAGGCTGTTCCGCATCCGGCCGCCCGGCCTGTTCGCGCTCTACGTTGCCTTCTACTCGTTCGGCCGCCTGTTCGAGGAGCAACTGCGGATCGACCCGTCGCACGAGCTCTTCCACGAGCGGCTGAACTTCTGGGTCGCGCTCGTCCTCTTGATCGCGAGCGTCGCGTTCTTCATCTGGTGGCAGTTCATCCGCAAGCACCGCGATCCCGCGCGAACGGTTGCCGCGGGCACAGTCCCGCCCTCGGGCCCGGCGATGGCCGTGCCAAAGGGCCGCGTCCGCCCGTAGCGCTAGCCTCCCGCGCGTGGTGGGGGTGCCAGCGCCGGAGCTTGACCTCGACCTCGAAACGTTCGAGGGGCCGTTCGACCTGCTGCTGACGCTGATCCTCAAGGAGGAGCTGCGGCTGGCAGAGGTCGACGTCGCGGACATCGTCCGCTCCTACGCAGGGACGCTCGCCGAGCGCATCGACCTCGAGGCGTCGGGCGAGTTCCTCGTCCTCGTCGGCGCTCTGCTCGAGATCAAGGCGCGAGAGCTGTTTCCCGATGTCGACGCGGACGTCACCGACCTCAGCCCGTCCGAGGCGGCTGAGGAGCTTGCGGCGCGGCTTGCCGAGTACCGGCGGATCAAGGCTGCGGCCGCCTGGCTCTCGCAACGGCTCGATGCCGAGGCAGACCGCTTCTACCGAATTGGCCCGGCGCCGATCGCACCGCGCGCGGAGATCCGGGTGGCGCCGCAGGACCCGCTCGCGCTCGCTGGCGCGATCCGCTCGCTGGCGGCCGAGCCGCCCGAGGTCTCGCTCGGCCACATGCAGCTCCACTTTCCGCCCGTGGCACGCTTCCTCGAGCGGTTCCGTGCGCTGCTCGTACGGCGGACGCGGTTCACGTTCGACGACGAGGTGGCGACGCTGACACGTCTCGAGCAGGCGTCCGCGTTCCTCGCGCTGCTCGAGCTGCGCAAGCGCAACGAGCTCGAGCTCGACCAGGACGCGGCGTTCGCGCCGATAGGAGTCCGGCGCGCCGGCGTCGAAAGGCATGCTGCATGACCCACGCGCCCCCGGCTCTCCGTCTCGTCGACGCCGCGCCGCTCGACCGCGCCGCGCGCACGCTCGAGGCGCTGCTCGTGATCTCGTCCGTGCCGCTGACGGTGGCCGAGCTCGCCCGGGCGGCGAACGAGGACGAGACACGCGTCGAGGTGGCGCTCCATCTACTCGGCGAGCGGTACTCGGACGGCCGGAGCGGGATCGTGCTCGAGAAGGTCGCAGGGGGCTACGCGTTCCGCGCCGCTCGCTCCGAGGCCGAGGCATGCGCGAGGCTCGTCGAGCGTCCGGTCGAGCGCGGCCTGTCGCAGGCGGCGCTCGAGTCACTTGCGATCGTCGCGTACCTCGGGCCGTGCACACGCCCCGAGGTCGCGCGACTGCGGGGGGTCGCCGCGGACACCGTGATCGCCGGGCTCGTCGAGCGGGGTCTCGTCGTCGAGGCCGGCCGCGAGGCGGGGATCGGCGGCGCGATCCGCTACCGGACGACGCCGACGTTCGAGCGTGTCTTCGGCCTAGAGGAGCTCTCCGAGCTGCCACGACTGGACGACCTCGCGGCGGACGCCGACGAGCTCCGTGAGCGGCTCGACGCGGTGGCCGAGCGTCGCCCGGCATAGTTCGCCGGTAGCGATGGACGTCACGGATGAGACCTTCTACGCCGACGTCGTCATGCGCTCGCACGAAGTGCCCGTCGTTGTCGACTTCTGGGCGGATTGGTGCGGGCCGTGCAAGGCGCTTGCTCCGATACTCGAGAAGGAGATCGAGGCTCGCGCGGGGGCGGTCGAGCTCGCGAAGCTCGACGTCGACGCGAACCCGCAGCTCGCTGCGCATTACGACATCCGCAGCATCCCGGCGGTCAAGGCGTTTCGGAACGGGCAGGTCGTCGCGGAGTTCACGGGCGTCCGATCGGCCCCGAGCGTCGCCGACTTCCTCGACGGGCTGACCGGGCCTACTGCAGGAGAGCGCCTGGCCGAGGAGCTGCGCGAGTCTGGCGACGACCCCGAAGTGCTCGACGCGATCGAGGCGGGAGACTATGCCCGCGCGCTTGAGCGGCTGCTCGCCGAGGCTGTCGATGCGGAGCCGGAGCGGCGCGAACGGGTCCGCGAGCTGATGGTCGGGATCTTCGAGGAGCTCGGCCAGGAGCATCCGCTGGCAACCGAATACCGCCGCCGGCTCGCCGCCGCCCTCTACTAGCGGGGCCCTGGACACGTCCAAAATGGGCGGATGAGGCTGAATGCGTACCTCGCCCGCGCGGGCGTCGCGTCGCGGCGAAAGGCGGACGTGCTGATCAAGGACGGCCGCGTGTGGGTGAACGGCGAGCCGGGGCGTCTCGACTCGTTCGTGACCGACGAGGATGTCGTCGAGGTCGACGGCGACCGCGTGCTGCGCCAGACGCTCGCGTACGTGCTCCTGCACAAGCCGGCCGGGGTCGTGACGACAGCGAGCGACCCCCACGGCCGCCCGACTGTCGTCGGCCTCGTCGACGCGGGCGTCCGGGTAGTACCCGTCGGCCGCCTGGACGCCGATACGACGGGCGCGATCCTGCTGACGAACGACGGCGCCCTCGCTCACCGGCTTGCCCACCCCCGCTACGAGGTGGACAAGGTGTACGAGGCAGTGGTCGAGGGCGAGCCGTCGGATGCGGCCCTCGCCGCGCTCGCCGAGGGCGTCGAGCTCGACGGCAGGCGGACGGCGCCTGCAGGCGTCCGTCGCCTCGCGGCGTCACGCATCGAGCTCGTGCTCCACGAGGGCCGGAAGCGCCAGGTGCGACGGATGTGCGAGGCGGTCGGCCACCCCGTCATACGCCTCCATCGCACGCGCTACGCGGGCCTCGGCCTCGACAGGCTCGACGTAGGGGAGTGGCGGGAGCTGACGCGGGACGAGGTCGCCGAGCTCCGTCGCCTCACTTCAACCTGACGAACCCCATCCGCTCGTACATCTGTTCGAGCGTCGGGCCGGCCACGGCCGCCGCCTTCTCGGCGCCAACCGCGAGCAGCCGCCGAAGCTCCGGATCGTCCGCGCGGAGCGCCGCGTAGCGCTCCTGGATCGGCTCGAGCAGACGGACGACCGCCTCGCCGACGTCCTCCTTGAACGGGCCGTAGCCCGTCCCGTCGTAGTGCGACTCGATTGCCGGGATCGTGTCGCCTGTCGCGACGGCCAGAATCTCGATCAGGTTGGAGATGCCGGGCTTCTCGGCCGGATCGTGCACCACGTCACGCCCGGAGTCGGTGACGGCGGTCTTGAACTTCTTCCGGACCGCGTCCGGTGGATCGGTCATCCGCACGACACCCTGTAGCGCGCCTGCGGAAGTGGACATCAGTCGCTCGGGCTCCTGGAGATTCTTGATTCGCGCGCCTTCTTCCGGGAAGACGCCCTGCGGCACGACGAATGTCTCGCCGTAGCGCTGGTTGAACCGTTCCGCGATGTTGCGTGCGAGCTCGATGTGCTGCCGCTGGTCGTCTCCGACCGGGACGATGTCGGTCTGGTAGAGCAGGATGTCGCCCGCCATCAGGACGGGATAGTTGAAGAGGCCTGCCGAGACGAAGTCCTGGTCGGCCGACTTCTCCTTGAACTGCGTCATGCGCCGAAGCTCGCCGAAGCTCGCGGTGGACGAGAGCAACCACGCCGCCTCCGCATGCGCGGACACGTGACTCTGCGCGAAGACGGTCGACCGCGCGGGATCGAGGCCGGTCGCGAACAGCATCGCCGCGAGTGAGAGCGTCGCCTCGTGGAGATCCCTCGGCTCGTACGTCGTCGTGATCGAGTGGAGGTCGACGATGCAGAAGAACGCCTCACCTTGTTCCTGCGTCGCCGCGTACTGGCGGAAGCCGCCGGAGTAGTTCCCGAGCGTCTTCTCGCCCGACGCGCGAATGCCGGAGAAGACTCGCATGGCAGGATTATCCCTGTGGCGCAGAACGGCTCACCGGAGTTGCTCATCGTCATGGCCGGCGGTGCGACGCCCGAGCAGACGGAGCACGTCGTCGCGCGCCTGCACGAGGTGGGCGTGGACGCGCGCGTTTCCCGGGGCCGCGAGACGACCGTGATCGGGGCGATCGGCGAGCGCGAGCTGCTGGCCACGCTCCCGCTCGAGGCGTACCCGGGCGTCGAGCAGGTGCTGCCGATCCTCAAGCCCTACAAGCTCGTCTCGCGCGAGATCAGGCCGGATCCGACGGTGATCGAAGCACGCGGGCGGCAGATCGGAGATGGCTGGTTCGGGCTGATCGCCGGCCCGTGCACCGTCGAGACCCGCGAGCAGACGCTCGAGACGGCGCGTGTGGTCGCGGCTGCGGGCGCGACCTGGCTTCGCGGCGGCGCCTTCAAGCCTCGCACCTCGCCGTACGCGTTCCAGGGCCTCGGCGTCGAAGCGCTCTCGATCCTGCGCGAGGCGCGGGACGAGACGGGCTTGCCGATCGTCACCGAGCTGCTCGACCCGCGGCAGCTCGACGACGTGGCTGCTGTCGCAGACGTGATCCAGATCGGCGCGCGCAACATGCAGAACTTCCTCCTCCTCTCGGAGATCGGCCGCGTCGACCTACCCGTGCTCCTGAAGCGGGGGCCGTCAGCGTCCGTCGAGGAGCTGCTGATGGCGGCCGAGTACGTCGCCAAGGAAGGGAACGAGCGGATCATCCTCTGTGAACGGGGCATCCGGACGTTCGAGCGCTCGACGCGCTACACGCTCGACCTCGGCTCCGTGGCGGTGCTCAAGCACGAGACGCACCTGCCGGTGATCGTCGACCCTTCCCACGCGGCCGGACGCTGGGACCTCGTGCTCCCGCTCGCGCGGGCTGCCACGGCCGTCGGCGCCGACGGGATCATCGTCGAAGTGCACCCGCGACCGGAGGAGGCGTTGTGCGACGGCCCGCAGCAGATCCCCGCGGCGGAGTTCGAGGCTTTCGCCTCCGCCGTCGGCGAGATCGTCGAGCTGATGGGCCGTACGATCGGCTGACTGGACAGGCCGATGCTGACCGAGCTCGGGCTCTACAAGCTGTGGGGCGAGGATCCGGAGCGCACGCAACTGTTCGCGCGCGGGTTCATGGCGCCGCTCACCCGCGCACTTTCGGAGAGCTACGCGTACGGCGTCGACCGGGTGCCGGCGTCCGGCGGGACGGTGATTGCCGCGAACCACTTCTCGACGATCGACCCGCTGCTCCTCGGCATCTTCACGCGACGCTCGATCTACTTCATGGCAAAGCTCGAGCTGCTCGAGATGCCGGTGCTCGGCGAGGTGCTCCGCTGGCTCGGCGCTTTCGCTGTCCGGCGCGGTGAAGGGGACCGGGACTCCTTGCGCGTAGCGCGCTGGCTCGCCGCCGCGGGGCACGCGGTCGGGTTCTTCATGGAGGGCAGCCGGCAGCAGTTCGGATATCCCTCGCCGGGCCATGCGGGGGCGGCGATGGTCGCGATCCAGGAGGGCGTCCCGGTCGTGCCTTGCGGCATCGACACGTTTCAGTGGTCGATGGGGAATCGCCGGCCTTGCGCACTCGTCTGGGGCGAGCCACTCGACCTCGGCGGCCTCGGGCGGAACGGTCGCGGCTACAAGGAGGGGGCACGAATCGTCGACGAGGCGATCCTTGGGCTCTGGCGCCAGGCCGCGAATGCGGTCGTCGACCGCTTCCCCGACGAGCTTCCGGACGGCGCACCGCGAAGCGCGCAGATCGGCTGCGGCGGCGCGCTTCGGACGCACGGCCCCTCCTGGCCGCACGAGGACTGGGCGGCGGAGCCGCTCGGCCCGGTGTATCGCGAGGCGGGATGATGGAGATCCAGCCGGCGGTCGCGCTTCGTGGGGCCGCCGAGCTGCCCGGCGACAAGTCGATCTCCCACCGTGCGCTTCTCGTCGGCGCCGTCACAGAGGGCGCGGTCGCGATCCACGGCTTCGGCCGTTCTCTCGACACCGAGACGACGCTCGACGCGGTCAGGGCGCTCGGGGTCACCGTCGACGAGGCAGACGAGACGCTCGTCGTGCACGGCGTGGGGCTCCGCGGTCTGCGTGAGCCAGGCGCGCCCATCGAGTGCAAAAACGCCGGAACCCTTGCGCGGTTACTGCCGGGGCTGCTTGCTGGCCAGGTGGGGTCCACCTTCACGCTGACGGGGGACGCCTCGCTCCGCTCGCGGCCCATGGAGCGAATCGCGGCGCCGCTCGCGGAGATGGGCGCCGGGGTGACGACGGCGGATGGCCGTCTGCCTCTAACGGTCACCGGCGGCGAACTGGCGGGCATCGAGCACACGCCGGAAGTTGCGAGCGCGCAGATCAAGTCGTGCGTGGTGTTCGCGGGGCTCTACGCCTCGGGCAAGACGACGGTCATCGAGCGGATCGCGACGCGCGACCACACGGAGCGGTTGCTCCGCGCTGCGGGCGTGCACGTCGAGACGGGGGGCGATCGCGTCACCATCCATCCGGCCGACCGCCTGCGCCTGGAGCGGATCGACGTGCCCGGAGACCTCTCGGCCGCCGCGCCGCTGATCGTCGCCGCGACGCTGCTGCCAGGGTCGGAGCTGAAGCTGCGCGGCGTCGGCGTCAACCCGGCGCGCACCGGGCTTCTGGACACGCTCGAGCGCATGGGCGCTCGGATCGCGCTCTACAACCGTCGGCTCGTCTCCGGCGAGCCGGTAGCGGACGTCGACGTCACGTACGCCGAGCTCGTAGCCACCGAGGTCGGGCCGCGCGACGTTCCGAGGATGATCGACGAGCTGCCGCTCTTCGCGCTCGCTGCGGGAATGGCCCGCGGCGTCAGCAACGTGCGCGGTGCCGGCGAGCTTCGCCATAAGGAGTCGGATCGCATCGAGACGGTGACCGATGCGCTGCGTGCCGTCGGTATCCACGTCTCGGCGACCTCTGGCGGCCTCCGCGTCCGCGGCGTGCCGACGCGACCGAGGGGCGGGACGATCGACGCGCAGGGTGACCACCGGATCGCGATCCTCGGCGCCGTCTCCGGGGTCGTCTCGAGCGAAGGCGTCCGCGTCCAGGGCGAAGAGGCCGCAGCGGTATCGTTCCCGGGGTTCTTCGAGCTTCTCGACTCTCTCTCGGAACGATGATCATCGCCATCGACGGGCCGGCCGGGGCCGGCAAGAGCACCGTTGCCCGCCTGCTCGCGGAGCGGCTCGGCGTGCGCTACCTCGACACCGGGGCGATGTATCGCGCACTGACCTGGCTTGCTCTCCGCGAAGGGATCTCGCTCGAGGACGGGGAGACGCTCGGCCGGCTCGCGTTCGCCAATCCCGTCGGGCTCGAGGTCGGAGGGACGGTGACGATCGCCGGGGAGGAAGTGACGACTGAGATACGCGACGCGCGTATCGACCGCGCCGTGCCCGTGGTCGCGCGCCATCCCGAGGTTCGTGAAGTGATGCGCGAGCGCCAGCGGGAGCTCGGAGCGACCGCGGACTCCGTGATCGAGGGCCGCGACATCGGCACGGTCGTCGCGCCCGGCGCGGACGTGAAGATCTACCTCACGGCCAACCAGGATGTCCGGACGAGGCGGCGCCAGTCGGAGCGGCCGGAGATCGGAGCGGATGCGCTCGCCACCGACCTTCGTCTGCGTGACCAGAGCGACGCCTCTCGGATGGAGCCGGCTGAGGACGCGGTCCAGATCGACACGACCAACCTCGACGTCGACGACGTCGTCACGCGGATCGAAGAGCTCGTGCGCCTCCGCGTCGGCGCGTAGCGGGTCGTTCCATGGACGAGCTGAAGGGAACCGTGGCGATCGTCGGGTATCCGAACGTCGGCAAGTCGACGCTCGTCAACCGGCTCACTGCCACGCGGGCCGCGGTCGTGCACGAGACGCCGGGCGTCACGCGCGACCGCAAGGAGCTCGTCTGCGAGTGGGCGGGGGAGCGGTTCCTGCTCGTCGACACGGGCGGCGTCGACGTCACCGACGCCTCGCCGATCACGAAGGGCGCCATCGAGCAGGCCCGGAGGGCGGTCGACGAGGCCGATCTCGTCGTCTTCCTCGTCGACGCGCGGGCAGGCGTGACGCCGGGCGACGAGGAGCTCGCGGACATCCTCCGTCGTTCCCGCCGGCCGGTACTGCTCGTCGCGAACAAAGTCGACGACCCGGCGCGCCCGGAGCTCGCTCACGAGCTCGCCCGTCTCGGGTTCGGCGACCCGGTGCAGATCTCCGCAGCGCACGGGCACGGGACGGGTGATCTGCTCGATGCGATCCTCGAGCGCCTCCCGGGCGGTGGGGGACAGCCGACCGGTGATGAGGCGATCCGCGTCGCCGTGCTCGGCCGGCCCAATGTGGGCAAGTCGAGCCTCCTGAATGCCCTCCTCGGGCAGGAGCGCGTGATCGTCTCGGACGTGCCGGGGACGACGCGTGACGCGATCGACACGGTGCTGCGCACCGACGACCGGACATTCGTCCTCGTCGACACAGCAGGCCTACGGCGAAAGCGACGCCAGCGCCAGGGCATCGAGTACTACTCGGAGCTGCGCGCGCGCGAGGCAGCGGACCGCGCCGACATCGCGCTCGTCCTGATCGACGCCTCCGAAGGCGTCGTCGAGCAGGACCTCGCGGTCGCCGATGTCGCACGCAAGGCCCAGTGCTCGACGCTTGTCGTGCTCTCCAAGTGGGACGAGGCGACCGTCTCCGTCGAAGACGTGCGGCCCCTCGTCGAGGCGCGGCTCCGTCAGCGGCCGCCCGTGCTGACGACGTCGGCGAAGTCCGGACGCGGGATCGCCCGCCTGCTCGATCGGATCGGCCACCTCTACGACAAGCACGCTGCGCGGCTCCCGACGCCCGAGCTCAACCGCTTCCTCGCAGAGCTCCGTGACGACCGCGAGCCTCCTTCGCGCCGCGGGAAGCGGCTCAACCTCCTCTACGGGACGCAGACGACCGCGCGGCCGCCGCGCTACCGCTTCTTCGTCAACGACCCCGCGCTCGTGACACGCGACTACGCATACTGGGTCGAGAACCGGATGCGCGACCGGTTCGCGCTCGAGGGCGTGCCGGTGTCGATCGACTTCGTCCGCCGGTCGTGACGAAGAGGGTCTGGCGAAACAGTGGCTGAGCCGCCGGAATCGCGCTCGCCGCCGTGCTTGCGGCGTCCTCGGTCGCGCCGATAGTTCACCCACTATCGGCGCTCCCTGCGTCCTGGCAATCGCGGCGGCGACCACGCCCCCTGCGACGAGCACCGTTCCCCCAAACCCTCTTAGACTCCCCGCGTGCGGGCGGTGGTCGTCGGGGCAGGATCCTGGGGAACGGCGTTTGCCCGGCTGCTCGCGGGGCACGGGCACGAGACGACGCTCGCCTGCCGGGATCCGGATCAGGTCCGGACGATCGCGGAGACGGGCCGGAACCCGCGCTTCCTCGAGTCGATCACGCTCGACGGCATCACGCCGGCCCTCATCGAGGACGCACCGCTCGACGGCGCCGAGCTCGCGGTCGTGGCGGTCCCCAGCCGTGCGTTCGCGGAGGTCGTCGCAGACCTCCCCGGCACCTGCCCGGTGCTCAGCCTGACGAAGGGGTTCGACCCGGGGACTGGCGATCGCCTCTCGACGCTCGTCCGCGGAAGGCCCGTCGCGTGCCTGTCCGGCCCGAACATCGCCGACGAGGTCGCAGTCGGCCTTCCGTCTGCGACCGTGATCGCGAGCGCCGACGAGGAGCTCGCCGTCTGGCTCCAGGGGATGATCAACTCGCCGACCTTCCGGGTCTACGTGAACACGGACATCGTGGGCGTCGAGTTCTGCGGCGCCGCCAAGAACGTGATCGCGCTGGCCGCCGGCGGCGTGGACGGGCTCAGGCTCGGCGACAACGCGAAAGCGAGCCTGATCACGCGTGGCACTGCTGAGATGGCGCGCCTGGGGGAGGCGGCCGGCGCGCGGATCGAGACGTTCGCGGGACTGGCCGGCATGGGCGACCTGATGGTCACGTGCTGGAGCAAGCTCGGGCGCAATCGACGCGCAGGCGAGCTGATCGCGCAGGGTGCGACACCCGCCGAGGCAGCGGCGGAGATCGGGCACGTCGTCGAAGGGCTGACCGTAGCGCCGCTCCTCCGAGACCTGGCACGACGGTTCGAGACGGACATGCCGATCACGGACGGCGTCTGCACCGTGCTCGACGGAGCAAGCCTGAACGAGCTCGCGGCGTCGATCATGGGCCGGCTCCCGAAGTCCGAGTAGCCGACGGCGGCAGGACCCCGCGCGTCCTCTGCCGGTTCCAGTAGCCTTCCCGGCCGATGTCAGCGCGTACGTTTCTCTTCACCTCCGAGTCCGTCACGGAGGGCCACCCGGACAAGATCGCCGATCAGATCTCGGACTCGGTGCTCGACGCCGTGCTCGCCGAGGACCCGGCGGGCCGGGTTGCCTGCGAGACGCTCGTCACGACAGGGCTCGTGGTCGTCGCCGGCGAGATCTCGACCGAGACCTACGTCGATGTGCCGCGGCTCGCGCGCGACCGGATCCGGGAGATCGGATACACGAGCTCCGAGCTCGGCCTCGACGCTGACACGTGCGGTGTCATCACATCGATCCAGGAGCAGTCGAAGGACATCGCGCGCGGCGTCGACCGCGCCTACGAGGTGCAGCAGGACCCGTCGGACGACGACCCGCTCGATCTCATCGGAGCGGGTGATCAGGGGATGATGTTCGGCTACGCGTGCGTCGAGACGCCCGAGCTGATGCCGCTGCCGATCATGCTTGCGCACAAGATCTGCCGGCGGCTCGCCGAGGTGCGGAAGGCAGGCACGCTGCCCTACCTCTGCCCTGACGGCAAGGCGATGGTCACTGTGCGCTACGAGGCGGGCGAAGGCGGCCACGCGAAGCCGATCGAGATCGACCGGCTGCTGGTCGTCAGCCAGCACGTCGAGGGTGTCGACATCGAGGGCGAGATGAAGCCCGCAATCATCGAGCACGTTCTCGAGCCCGTCCTTCCCGCCGAGCTCTACGACCCGAAGCGCCTCGGCGAGCGCGAGTTTGTGCTCGTCAATCCGACCGGGAAGTTCGTCGAGGGTGGCCCGAAGGCGGACACAGGGCTCACCGGGCGCAAGATCATCGTCGACTCGTACGGCGGCGCCGCGCGACAGGGCGGCGGCTGCTTCTCCGGGAAGGATCCGACGAAGGTCGACCGGTCGGCCGCATACGCCGGACGCTGGGTGACCAAGAACCTCGTCGCCGCCGGCCTCGCCGAGCGCTGTGAGCTCGAGGTCGCCTACGCAATCGGCGTCGCGCATCCGGTCTCCGTCTCCGTCGAGTGCTTCGGTACGGAGACGATCCCGGTCGAACGGATCGAGCAGCTCGTCCGCGAGCACTTCGACCTGCGACCGGCGGCGATCATTCGCGACCTCGATCTCCTGCGGCCGATCTACACGCCGACGGCTGCGTACGGCCACTTCGGTCGCGAGGACGCGGGCTTTCCGTGGGAGAGGACGGACCGCGCAGACGCGCTCCGCGAGGCCGCTGGCCTCGCCGTGACCGCGACGGCCTAGGAGGGTCTGGCGAAACAGTGACTGAGCTGCCGGAATCGCGCTCGACGCCGCGCTCGCTTCGTCCTCAGTCGCCCCAATAGTTCTTCACTATTGAGGCTCCCTGCGTCCTGGCGATCACAGCGTCGATCGCGCCCCGGCACCGAGCACCGTTCCGCCAGGCCCTCCTAGCTCGTCAGTTCCGGCGGACGAACAGCCCTGCCGCCGCCCCGACGCCGATCGGGTGCTCGCTACCGCCGACCTCTACCTTCATCTGATCCCCCGCCTGCGTCGACCGGACGACGACGTCGGAGCCCGGGACGAAGCCTTCGTCGTAGAACCAATGCAGTAGGTCGCCGTCGTGCTCCGCGAGCCGGACGATCGTTGCCCGGTCGCCGGCCTCGAGCTCGGAGAGCGCCACGAGCTCACGGTTCTCGAGCTGCTCCGCTTCTGTGTCCACTGGCCACCCGTGCGGGCAGCGGTCCGGGTGCCCCAGCCGCTCGGCGATGCGCTCGATCATGTCGTCCGTGAACGTGTCGCCGAGCTCGTCCGCGTGCACGTGCGACTCGGCGGCGGTATAGCCCATGAAGTCGGTGAGGAAGCGCTCGATCAGCCGGTGCTTGCGGACGACGTGCTCTGCGCGCTCGATGCCCGCGGCCGTGAGGATCGCCTCCTTGTGCTCGCCGCGCTCGACGAGCCCTTCCGCCTCGAGCCGCTTGAGCATCTCGCCCGCCGAGGCTCGCGACACGCCGAGCATCTCGGCGACGCGCGCCGCAATCGCGGACGAGCCTGTCGCCGGCTGATATTCGCCGATCGGGAAGGCGAGGAAGTAGATCGTCTCCAGGTAGTCGTCGACGGAGTGCCCGGCCATTGACAGCCACTATAGTGCGGCCGATTCTTGTGTATGGTGCCCCTTACGCAACCGATGTAAGGTGTTCCTTACAACCTCGAAGGAGCTCCATCGCGTGTCCGATTCACAAATTCTCGTCCTCGGCGCCCTGGCGGGCTTTACGATCTTCCTCGGCCTTCCGATCGGCCGGCTGCGCAGCCCCGCGCCCAGGCTGAGGGCGTTTCTCTCCGCGGCCGCGACGGGCATTCTGCTCTTCCTCCTCTGGGACGTCCTTTCGGCCGGCATCGAGCCGGTCGAAACAGCGCTCGTCGCCGCGTCAGTCGATCACGACGGCTCGTGGCAGCGGTTCCTCGGGCTAGCGGCGGTCTTTGCCTGCTCGCTCGCGCTCGGCCTCCTGAGCCTCGTCTATTACGACCGTTGGATCGGGCGCCACCGCCGAAGAGCATGCTCGGCCCGGGAGCGGCATCGGCGAGCGAGTTTTCGGCTGCCTCGAGCAGCCTGTCGGCCGCACGGTGGCTAGCGATCATGATCGCTACGGGGATCGGGCTCCATAACTTCGCCGAAGGGCTCGCGATCGGCCAGTCCGCGGCACAGGATGAGATCAGTCTCGCGCTCATGCTCGTGATCGGCTTCGGCCTGCACAACGCGACGGAAGGCTTCGGCATCGTCGCCCCGCTCGCCGGGGACGCCGAGCGTCCGAGCTGGCGCTTCCTCGCACTGCTCGGCCTGATCGGCGGTGGACCGACGTTCTTCGGGACGCTGCTGGGCCAGGCGTGGGTGAGCGAAGTCGTGTCGATCGCGTTCCTGGCGCTCGCAGCGGGGTCGATCCTCTACGTCGATCATCGAGCTGCTCGGTGTCTGCAGGCGCTTCGAGATGAAGACGCTCGTCACGTGGGGCATTCTGCTTGGCCTCCTGGCCGGCTTCGCCACGGACTTCGTGCTCGTCGCAGCCGGCGCGTAGCAGTTCCGGTAGAGAACGCGCACCTGGCCGCGTCGCGAGCCGCGTCTATCGTGGTCCGGTGACGTACGTCTCGGTCTTCCCGCTCGTGTCGGCACGGGCACTCTCCCGTCCGTTCACGTACGAGGTCGAGAACGGCGTGACCAAGGGAGCGGTGGTGTCGATCACGCTCGGGCGTTCGCGCGTCCGTGGCGTCGTGGTCGGCGAGGAGAAGATCGCCCCGGCCGGGATCACGCCGGTTCCGATCTCGAAGGTGCTGGACGAGATCCCGACAGCGCTCGTCGACCTCGCGCTCTGGATCGCCGAGTACTACGGCTCGACGCCCGCACGCGCTCTGGCACTCGTGGCACCGAAGCGACCGAAGCGAAGAGGCGAGCGCAAGATGCCGGCGCGCAGATACGCGATCGCAGCGAACGAGCCTGCAATGACGCTCACGGAGCCCCAGGAGCGGGCGCTTGCGGATATCGTCGGTCGCCTCGAGCGTGGTGGGGGCCACGTTCTCCTCTCTGGCGCAACTGGTAGTGGCAAGACGGAGGTCTATCTCCGGGCCTGCGCGGCCGCGCTCGAGAGCGGCCTCGGCGCGATCGTGCTCGTCCCGGAGATCTCGCTCACGCCGCAGACCCTCGGTCGCTTCCGCGAGCGGTTCGGTGATCGGGTCGCCGTTCTCCACTCGGGTCTCAGCGAGGCGGAACGTCGCGACGAGCGCGAGCGGATCGCGAGCGGCGAGGCGCCGATCGTCGTGGGTGCGCGATCGGCCGTGTTCGCGCCGGTGCCGAGGCTGGGCGTGATCTGCGTCGACGAGGAGCACGACGCCGCGTACAAGCAGGAGTCGGACCCGCGCTACGACGCGCGGACCGTGGCCGCAAAGCGCGCGTCGCTCGAGGGTGCAGTGGCCGTGTACGGCAGCGCGACCCCGCGCCCCGAGAGCTGGCAGTCGCTCGAGCATCTCGAGCTGGGCGGCCGCCTCGGCGCCGATCTTCCGCGCGTTCGCGTCGTCGACCTCCGCCGAGACCGGGTATCCCCTGTCCGCTCCGTTGCTCGAGGAGCTCGCGCGCGTCGCCGACCGTCGCGGGCGCGCGATCCTGCTCCTGAACAGGCGCGGCGTAGTCCCGGCCGTGCACTGCAGGACCTGTGGCGCGACTCGACGCTGCCCCCACTGCGACGTCGCGCTCGTGCTCCATCGAGACGACGCGCTCCACTGCCATCACTGCGGCTACGCGGAGGCGGGATTCGAGCACTGTCCTGCCTGTGGATCCCCGGACCTCGTACGGCTCGGCGCCGGGACGCAACGACTCGAGCGCGAGCTCGCCCGTCAGCTTCCGGGGCTCGAGCCGATCCGTCTCGACTCGGACGCCGCCTCGACCCCCGCGCTGCTCTCCGCGACGCTCGATCGGTTCCGGTCGACGCCGGGGTCCGTGCTCGTCGGCACGCAGATGGTCGCAAAGGGCCATCACTTCTCGGGTGTCGACCTCGCGGCGGTCGTGGACGCCGACGTCGGGCTCTCGTTCCCGGACTTCCGTGCAGAGGAGCGGGCGTTCCAGCTCGTCACCCAGCTCGCCGGCCGGAGCGGCCGCGATGCACCAGGCCGGGTCGTCGTCCAGACCTTCCAGCCCGACACTAGGGCGCTCCGCTTCGCCGCTCGTCACGATGTCGCAGGGTTTCTCGCGGAGGAGCTCGAGAGACGGCGCGCGCTCGGGTACCCGCCGTTCGGGCATCTCGTGCGCGTTCTCGTCACGGGCAGGACGTCGACCTCCACGTCGCGTGCGCTCGAGGAGCTGCGCGACCGGGCTCCCGGATCGATGCTCGGGCCTGCACCGCTACCGCGGCTGCGGGGCCGTCACCGTGCTCAGCTGATCGCGAAGACGGACACGCCACGGCTCGTCGCGGCTCGCCTTGCACAGCTGCTCGCGGCCGCGGCGCCGGCAATGCGCGCCGCAGGGATGACGGCTGTCGTCGACGTCGATCCGCAGGGTTTTTGACAGGGGATTCGCGTTCGAGGCGGTGAGTACACTGGCCCCGTGCCCGACGAGAGCGATCAGCAGGTTGTCGACGCGGACGCCGAGGACGTCGACGACGTCGACCACGAGCCCGATCCGGAAGCCGTCGCGCGACGCCGCCTCGCGCTCGCGCAGATCCGGCAGTACCCGGACCCGGTGCTGCGCCTGAAGGCGCACGACGTCGAGGACTTCGACGACGACCTCCGCCGGCTCGTCGAGAGGATGGCCGAGCTGATGCACGACGCCGGAGGCGCCGGCCTCGCGGCCACGCAGGTCGGCATCCTGCGCCGCCTGTTCGTCTTCCGCCCGGTCGACACCGACGCGCCGATCGCTGTCGTCAACGCGCGGATCACGTCCAAGAGCGACGAGACTGGGGTGGACGACGAGGGCTGCTTGTCGCTCCAGCCCGTCCTCGTCCCCGTCGAACGGCACGAAAATGTGACGATCGAGGGAAAGGATCCGAGCGGCGCCGATCTCACGCTCGAGCTCGAAGGGTTCGACGCCCGCGTCTGCCAGCACGAGCTCGATCACCTCGACGGGGTGCTGATGCTCGACCGGACGACGGACGAGGCGCGCCGCTCCGCCCTGGCCGCCCTCCGGGGTCAACCCGTTCTCGGCGCCCGCGCCTGACATGGCGCGCATCGGCGTTGCCGCGACGGCGACGTTCGGCGCCGACGTGCTCACACGGCTGGCGAAGAGCCACGAGCTCCAGGTCTGCTTGACGCGGCCCGACCGGCCTGCGGGCCGGGGGCGAAAGCCGGCTGCGCCGCCCGCGAAGACGGCCGCTGAGGGGCTCGGGATTCCCGTGCTCCAGCCCGAATCGCTCGACGCCGACATCGTCTTGCCCGATGTGATCGTCACGTGCGCATACGGCGTGATCGTCCCGTCTACGCTCCTCGACCGGCAGCTGTGGCTGAACGTCCATCCGTCGCTGCTTCCGCGCTGGAGAGGCGCTGCGCCCGTCGAGCGGGCGATCATGGCCGGCGACCGCGAGACCGGCGTCACGATCATCAAGCTCGTCAAGGAGCTTGACGCCGGTCCATCGCCGCGCAGCGCGCGTTCCCGATCGGTCCCGAAAACGACGCCGGCAGGATCTACCAGGAGGCGGCATCGACCGCGGTGGAGCTGCTCGAAGACGTGCTGGCCGCACCGCGTTTCGCGCCGCAGCCCACGGAAGGGACGACATACGCCGAGAAGATCGCCGCTGCGGACCGTGAGGTCGACCTCGATCGCGATCCCGAGGAGGCGCTTCGCCGCATTCGTGCGCTCTCGCCGCACATCGGCGCGCGCGCGACCGTGGTACGACGGACGCGCGGTCACGATCTGGTCCGCGCGCCTCGAGGACGGGCGGATCGTTCCCCTGGAGGTGCAGCCCGAGAACCAGGCGGCGGATGACGTACGAGCGTGTTCCGGCGCGGGCTTCGCGCATGAGCGCCGTAGACCCGGCCCGCAGCGCCGCGTACGCGGTCGTCCGTCGTGTCTTCAGCAGGATGCGTACGCAGATCGCGCGCTGGGCGCGGCCGCCGAGGCCTCGACGACCGGCAGAGAGCGCTCGCGCAGCGGATCGCGTACGGGACTGTGCAGCGCGTGCGGACACTCGATCACGGCATCGACGCGCTCGGTAGGCGGCCTGTGCACAAGCTCGACCCGCCGGTTCGTGCTGCGCTGCGCACAGGCGCTTACCAGCTTGGCTTCCCTCGACGCAGCCGCTCCGTACGCAGTCGTCAACGAGACGGTCGAGCTCGTGCGCGGCGCGGGGCTCGAGCGGGCCGTCGCGTTCACGAACGCCGTCATGCGGCGGCTCGCGACCGGGCTTCGCGGGCTGATCGCGTCGCTTCCCGAGCAGACGCCCGTCGACGCGGCGGTCAAGCACTCCTACCCGGACTGGATCGCCGAGACGCTGATTCACGATCGCGGCGTGGATGCAGGACTCGCCCTGCTCCGCGCCGGAAAACGAGCCCGCGGAGACCGTCGTCCGGCTCGTCCGCGGCGAGATCGAGGGGGAGGAGACGGATGTGCCCGGCGCCTTCCGTGTGGCGAAAGTCGATGCCGACGCGCTCGCCGACGGGCGCATCTGGCCGCAGAGCCGGGCCTCGATCCTCGCCGGCCTGGCCGTGGGCGCTCGCGACGGCGAGCGCACGCTCGACCTGTGCGCGGCACCCGGCGGCAAGGCGACGCAGCTCGCCGGAGACGTCGTCGCCGTCGAGAAGCACGAGGGTCGCGCACGAGAGCTCGAGGAGAACGCTCGCCGGCTCGGCGCGACGAATGTCCGAGTCGTGTGCGCAGACGGGCTCGACCTCCCGGCCGAGCTTCGTGGCTTCGACCGCGCGCTCGTCGATGCGCCGTGCTCGGGCCTCGGAGTCCTCAACCAGAGACCCGGACCTCCGCTGGCGCTCGAAGCCGTTGCCCGAGCTCCAGCTCGCGCTGCTGCGGGCGGCAGCCGCTCGCGTGCGGCGCGGCGGCGTCGTTGTCTACGCGGTGTGCACGCTCACGGATGCGGAGACTGTGAACGTGGTCGACGCTGCTGGCCTGCGCTCGACGACCTCGGCGCTGACTGGCCCGCGTTCGCCACCCGGATCGGCCGGAGTTCCTGCTCACGCTGCCGTACGTCCACGCCACGGCCGGCTTCTTCATCGCGCGCTTGCGCGCCTAGGCGAGAATTACGTCGTGAAGCCGTTGCTGGAGCGCACTCTCGAGCTGGCCGAGCGCGGCCGGGGGACGACCCATCCCAACCCCGTCGTCGGCGCGGTGATCGCGAACGATGGCGAGGTGGTCGGCGAGGGCTGGCACGCAGAGGCGGGTGGCCCGCACGCCGAGGTCGTGGCGCTCGCGACCGCGGGCGCCCGGGCTCGCGGTGCGACGCTCTACGTCTCGCTCGAGCCGTGCGCCCACCACGGGCGCACGCCGCCCTGCGTCGATGCGATCGTCGCAGCCGGTGTCGCGCGGGTCGTCGCCGCGTCATCCGATCCAGGCGCCGCGTCCGGCGGAGGTCTTGCCCGCCTTGCCGCCGCTGGCGTCGAGGCGGTGCTCGAGGACACGTTTGCCGCGCGGGC
>CAWGXP010000007.1:0-282764 GCA_963826585.1 uncultured Actinomycetes bacterium | reverse complement strand
CGCGGCGAATTTCGGAGCCGAGCGGGACGTTGCGGTATTCCCGCCGGGAATATGCGCATCCGTTCCGAAAAACAGCGCCTGGCTCACCAGCGCCCGCACCGTATTCGGCTCGAACGGCTTGGTGATGAGGAACGTCGGCTCGGGCCGCTCGCCCGTGAGAAGCCGTCGGGGAATGCCGTGACGAAGATCACCGGCACGCTGAAGCTCAGCAACATTTCGTTTACGGCTTCGAGACCAGAGCTGCCGTCGGCAAGATGGATATCCGCCAGAATGAGGCCCGGCCGCTTCTTCCCCGACCTCGGCAAGGGCTTCGCGATGCGTACGCGCGATACCCGATACCCGGTGACCAAGCCCCTTCACGAGGGCTTCGAGATCCATCGAGATGAGCGGCTCGTCCTCGATGATGAGGACATCCGTGGCCGTCTGCTCTGCGATCTGCTCTCCAGCTTCGTGAATCAGGCGAGTGACCTCATCGGCTGAAGAGCCGAGAATTTCGGCTACCTGCTGCGTGGAAAAGCCTTCCACCGAGGCCAGCAGAAATGCCTGGCGCGGGCGAGGCGTGATGGCCTCGAGGCTCCCGTCCGCCTGAGACTTTGCCGACGGCGTGACATCTTGATTGAGCCGGATGGAATTCCAGACTTTCAGGAAGCAGTTATAGAGCCCGATGCGCGGAGTGAGGTTCGGCGGGAAACTGGACGGATCCGAAACCAGCGTCTCGAGCACGGCAACGACGTAGGCGTCTCCGCTCTCCTGGCTGCCCGTCAGCGCACGGGCGAAACGCCTCAAATATGGCAGATGAGGCGCAATCGATCGGCAAGCGACATAAATTATCTCCCTGCTACGGGCTACACATCCACTTCGTGTGTACACCGCGTCATGACCCGAGAGCGAGAACGCGTCTGCAACGCAAAAGTTCCAGAGAAAGACTGCTCTTAACCAAAGTCTTGCGAAGCCCAGGCCGCGCCCGTTCGTTGCTTTCCGCAACGCCCCGCCAGACCCCGGCCCGAAGGGGCATTCAACACATAACCGGGCTGACGCATAAAACAAGGACGGGAAGCGATCTGCTTCCCGTCCTCTGGTAGCTCCTGCAGTCGACGGCGCGTCACATGCGCTTGTCGTCTGCGTACTTGAAGTCCGGCGCCGTCTCGAGCGCCTCCCTCGTGCTGTTCAGCGTGATGCGCATCGAACCGTTCGCATCGCTGGTGAACTTAAGTCCTTGTACATCACAGCGACCTGCTTCTCGCCGAGACCGAGGAAGCCACCGACACCGATCACAGCCGATTTCGCCTGGCCGTTGGCGCCGAGGATGAGCTCGTTATCGACGTCACCCATGCGCGTCGCCGGCGGCGTTATAAACCGCCTGGCCGACGATCTTGCTCGAGCGATGCTGATCGGAAAGACTGTTGCGTTGCATATGTTATGGCCGAGGACGTGCTGGACTCGCTGGCTGCCGACTTTGCCGGAGCGGCCGGCGGCGTTGCGGTCTCGCCCGGCAGCGGCTCGGACTGAGGCGCCGGAGCCTGAGCGGCCGGCGGAGAAGGCGGCGATGTAGGCGCGGTCTCCTGTGCGTAGGCTGAGAGGTTCGAGCAAGCATTAGTGCCGACACAGCGGCAGTATTCAGCAATCGAATTTTCATTTCGTTCAACTCCCTTGAGATACATGTCCGCATGGAATGTGGTTGGACTTCCGCTCGTCTTTGCGGACCTGGAATAAAGAGGCGATTGAGAGGGCCTCCTTGGCAAAAACAACTGTTCGACGGGAGAATGGTTCCTCGCTTCGGTGACGGGCGCGTCACGAGCGAGCTCGTCCAAAGCGAGGGCGCGGTGCGATATCTTCCGCAGTCGGCGAAATCGCCGCTTTAAGCCGAAACGGGCCGCTTTAAGGCGAAAAAGAATGAAAAGGGAGCACCGAGGCTCGCGCTTCAAGGCGAACGGGGAGAACCGCGCCCTCGATGCTACCTGCCACCGCGCTTGGCGACCGGCGGGTGGTCCTGAGAAGCGGCAGCGACCCCCGCGGCGCTCGTATCCTCGTCACCAAGAATTCTCCGTCAGACGCGTGCGGCGCGATTGACGCGGCTCTTGATAGTGCCGATGGCGCAACCGCAGATTTCGGCCGCTTCGTACGAAAATCCCTCTGCGCCGACGAGCAGCAGCGCCTCACGCTGATCCGAGGGCAGCGTCGAAAGCGCCGCCCGGAAGTCGGCGAGATCGAGATGTCCGTGCTGCTCCGGGAGTGCGGCGAGCGAGTTCTGATATTGATCGTCGGGATCGTCGACCTCGCGCCGCAACTTGCGATGCTGCGAGAAATAGACGTTGCGAAGAATGGTGAAGAGCCAGGCGCGGAAGTTCGTGCCCGGCTCGAACGATTCCCGCCCGTTCCAGGCCTTGACTAGCGTTTCCTGCACGAGGTCGTCCGCTCGCGCCGTATCGTTCGCAAACGATCTGGCGAAGGCCCGCAAGTGCGGGATTGCAGCGACGGGAGGCGCCTTCAAAGTCGGGCGCCATTATCAGCCATCAACCTTCTTTGAACCCGCTTCCTTTTGCTTCAACTCGGCGAGCAGATTGAGAAATTTATCCGGAACCTGTTCCTTCACGACTTGGTCGTAGGTGTCGCGCAGCTTGCGGCCAAGAGTTCCTTGAATAGCTGTGTCGACTGAAGGCTCGGCCTTGGGTTCGGCGCCATCATTGGTCTGCATTGCTTTCGAACCTGTCTTCGGCGTCGTCATAATTCACCAGCCCCTCGATCCCCGTATCCAAGCCACTCAGCGCTCCAGCGCTAGGAGTGGCCTTCCGGCACTGCTCGATACCCAGACCTGACTGTGCAAGGTCCAAGCACGAACGGCAAGCTGCTCGCGGGTGTCACCCCGCAAGCGCGAGACGAAACCAGTCGAAAGCTGAAGGATTGGATAATCGTCACACTACGCGAACCGCAATGCATTGCTGCTACTCATCCCCGCTTTGCATTGCTTCTAACACTTGTCGTCTTAACGCTATCGCCTCCCCCGCCCCCGACAGTGGGAATATCGAGCCACAGCTGTGAATGCGCCAAAACTGCCCCTGGAGCAATTCCGGGCAAGACAACGCGCCTGCTTCATCCAGGTTCCACGGTTCGGCACGAATTTTTTGAGCCACCACCCGGCAGAGCCGGCGCGCCACCGTCGGAGCGGGCACGCGAGTGCATTTACCAGGGAACTCGATGGAGCAAGGGGCGTTCACAAAACTCGGAGAGCCCGTCGACACTCACCCAGTTTGAATGGGCTAGTGCCTTACCCACATCCCCTCCCCGACCCTTGAGCATGGGTGGGCGCTACGCTCTCGTGGTGCCGGACGGTCCAAAAGGCCGGACCGGCACCACACACTTTCCCCTCCATTTCAAAAAGCTGGATTTGCCATCTCTACGCCCTCGTCGCGTGGAACTTGAGACCCCACGGTTGTGTTCTGGAGTCCAACGAGTAATAGGAAGGGGAAAACCATGGTGGGATTGATTAGCACAATCGTACGGCGCACAGAGTTCTGCGACCGCTAACCCCAACCTCGTCGATCAGCTGCAGCGCTTAGAGCAGGCGGCAGGCTTCTCGATGGTTGCCTTCGACACCGATGACGACCTGAGCGGGCAGGCCATTCATGGCCGAAGGGCAGAGGCGAACGAGACCTCGGGCATCGCCCATCGTATGGCCTCGATGATCGACGACTGCACGACGGTGGTGACCTCATATCTGCGCCCGGCCATCTGAAACGGCAGAGCTTCCACTAAAGGCCAAGGTGGGTTTGGGCGGGCTCGGCCGCCGTCCGTGCCCGTATCGGCTGCAGTCTGGCTCATTTTCGATCCAATCCGGCGTTTGAAAATTGCTCCCTCTGTCGCGTATGATGCCGGGACTGGCTCAGCGGAGAGAGGCTCATGTATCAGGCGGCGTGGCAGAACGTTTCGTATCTGTTCAAGGACCTGAAGGAGCTGATGGCCAAGGCCACGCCTCGCCGATCGGGCGACGTGCTGGCCGGGGTCGCAGCGGCGAGCGCCGAGGAGAACGTCGCGGCGAAAATGGCGCTCGCGGATTTGCCGCTGAAGCGCTTCCTGAGCGAAGCCATCATCCCCTACGAGACCGATGACGTTACGCGTCTCATCATCGACCGGCACGATGCCGAGGCCTTCAAGCCTGTCTCACACATGACGGTCGGCGACTTCCGCGACTGGCTGCTGGCCGAGACCACCACAACCGAAGTCCTGACACGGCTCGCACCCGGGCTCACGCCGGAAATGGCCGCCGCCGTCTCGAAGATCATGCGCAATCAGGATCTCGTGCTCGCCGCCAAGAAGGTCGAGGTCGTCACGCGCTTCCGCGACACCATCGGCCTCAAGGGCCGCATGTCGGTCCGCGTCCAGCCGAACCATCCGACCGATGATCCCAAGGGCATTGCCGCCTCCTGCGTCGACGGCCTGATGTACGGCTGCGGCGATGCCGTCATCGGCATCAACCCGGCAAGTGATAACGTCAACGCCATCATTAGCATGCTCAACATGCTCGATACGTTGATCAACCGCTTCGAAATTCCGACGCAAAGCTGCAGTTCTTCACCCACGTCACCACCACCATCGAAGCCATCAACCGCGGCGCGCCCGTGGACTTGGTGTTCCAGTCGGTCGGCGGCACTGAAGCCCTGAATTCGTCGTTCGGCGTCACCCTGGCGACCCTCAAGGAAGGCCACGAGGCGGCCCTCAGCCTGAAGCGCGGCACGGTCGGCGACAACTGCATGTACTTCGAGACCGGACAGGGTTCGGCCCTCTCGGCGGACGCACATTTCGGTGCCGACCAGCAGACCCTCGAAGCCCGCGCCTATGCGGTCGCCCGCGAGTTCAAGCCGCTGTTGGTCAACACGGTCGTGGGCTTCATCGGCCCCGAGTATCTGTATAACGGCAAGGAGATCATCCGCGCCGGCCTCGAGGACCATTTCTGCGGCAAGCTGCTCGGCCTGCCGATGGGATGTGATATCTGCTACACCAACCACGCCGAAGCCGATCAGGACGACATGGACGTGCTGTTGATGCTGCTGGGTGCTGCCGGTGTCACCTTCATCATGGGCGTACCCGGCGCCGACGACATCATGCTCAACTACCAGTCCACGTCCTTCCACGACGCGCTCTATCTTCGCGAGGCCTTGGGGCTCAAGCGCGCGCCGGAGTTCGAGGTGTGGCTCCAGCGCATGGGTCTCTTCGATCAGAATGGCCGCATAGCCAGCAGCAACGTGCCGCAAATTCTTCTGCAGCACGCACTCCGGAGCCGCCGCAGCATGACCACCGCCGATCCCTGGACCGTGCTGCGCAGTTTTACCGAAGCCCGTATCGGCCTCGGGCGTTCCGGCCATTCATTGCCGACGCGCGAGGTTCTCAAGTTCTCGATGGCGCATGCCCGCGCGCGCGCGACGCGGTCACGACGGCCATCGACTGGGCTCCGGTCGAGACTGGCCTCGAGGCCCTCGGCCTCAAAAGCATGCGCATCGACAGCGCCGCGCCGGAGCGCGACACCTATTTGCGCCGTCCTGACCTCGGGCGCCGCCTCAGTCCCACGGCGCGGCAGGAGCTCAGCGCTATGTCGGGAAGCTCGCCGTCCGATCTTCTCATCGTCGTCGGTGATGGATTATCCTCGACGGGCGTCACGCTGAACGCGGCCCCGACAATCGCTGCGCTTATGCCGTTCGTCCGCAAGCACGGCTGGAGCCTCGCCCCCGTGCTGCTCGCCACGCAGGCCCGTGTCGCCCTCGGAGACGAGGCCGGCGAGTTCCTCGGCGCCCGGGCCGTATTGATGCTCATCGGCGAACGGCCAGGCCTTACTTCGCCCGACAGCCTCGGTGCCTATCTCACCTGGGAGCCGCGCGGCCGCAAGGACGGCGAGCGCAATTGCATCTCCAACATCCGCGTAGGCGGCCTCGGCGCCGACGAAGCCGCCTTCAAGGCGGCATGGCTGCTGCGCGAAGCCTTCCTGCGCCGCCTCACCGGCGTGCAACTCAAGGACGAGAGCAACTATCAGCTCGAGGGCAAGGATGAGCTGCCCGCACTTTCTCCAGGCAATCCTTAAGCCGTCGTTCACTAAACTCGGGTACTAAAGAAATACCCTGGGGCACGACGCTCCCGAGAGCGCCACACAAATGCACGTCGTCATCATCGATCCAAGTCGGGTCATTCAGCAGAAAATCGCGACCGAGCTTGAAAGCTCGGGCTGCTATGTCGACTGCTTCGCCCATTCCGACCAGGCACAGCTTTTCATTCAGCACAATCAGAGCGTCGATGTCGTGCTGACGAGCCTCGAGGTCGAGCCCATATCCGGTCTCGAGCTTTGCTGGACCATCCGCACGCTCGTTGGACCTGATCGCCCGCTGCACGTCATCGTCATGTCCTCGAACACCAGCGAGCGAGCCCTTTCGGAGGCACTCGACAGCGGCGCCGACGATTTCATCGTCAAGCCGGTTCGCCGCGAGGAGCTGCGCGCCCGTCTTCGTGCCGCCGACCGCCTCATGACCCTTCAGCGCAAGCTCGTCGAGCAGGCGCAGACCGACCCGCTGACGGGCCTCCTGAACCGCCGCGCCTTCATAGATCGCGCCACCGAAGCCCGCGACGGCCTCGACGCCACCGAGCCGTTAGCGATCTGCGTCTTCGACATCGACAACTTCGCCCTGGTCAACAAAGCATACGGGCACGATATCGGCGATACCGTCATCACCACGATCGGCCAGATCGCCTGCGAGGAAGCCTCCGTCGTCGCCCGTCTCGGCGGCGAGGAATACGTGATGATCTTCCCGACCCTCGACGCTGCGCAGGCGAGCCACTGGTGCGAAACCATCCGCTCCAATATCGCCTCGCGTGATTTTGAGGGCCCCAATGGCCCCTTCAATGTGACGTGCAGCTTCGGCCTGAGCGAGTGGAAATCCGGCGAACGCCTGACGGAAGCTCTCGAACGCGCCGATTTGGCTCTGCGTCAGGCGCAGAAAGCGGGCCACAACCGCGTCGCCATCGACACGCCGGCCTCCGAGCCCGCGCGCCTGATCGCTTGACCCTAGTCGCTCCGATCGCCGCGCCGCCTATCAGGCGCGGCGTGAATCGGCAGCGCGGAAAAGTCATCGGTCTCACAAAAATTCGGCAGCAATTTTTGACAGCGCTGATTTGTCCAAGAGCCCTTCCCGCCGCGAAACGCTAAGTGGTGTTCGCGGCTGGCGGCGGATACTCTGCCCCGCGTCAATGACCCGGGGGAACGTCCAATGCGCCTGCTCGTATTCCAGCACCTCGACTGTGAGCATCCGGGCTCGTTGCGCAAGTTCCTGGCCGAGGATGGCGTGCAGTGGGACACGGTCGAGCTCGATGCTGGACAGCCGATCCCCCCGCTCGAGGGCTACGATGCCCTTTGGGTCATGGGAGGCCCCATGGATGTTTGGGACGTCGAGGAATGCCCCTGGCTCATCCCCGAGAAACAGGCCATCCGCACCTGGGTCCGTGACCTGAAGCGTCCATACCTGGGGCTCTGCCTGGGCCACCAGTTGCTCGCGGACGCCCTCGGCGGCACGTGCGGTCCCCAACGCCCGCCCGAGGTCGGTGTGCATCAGGTGAGCCTCACGCCGGAAGGAATTGCCGATCCTCTATTCGAAGGTCTGCCGAAGGTTCAGACCTGTCTGCAATGGCACGGCGTCCGCGTCGCACAGCCGCCGGAAGGTGCCGTCGTGCTGGCGACGTCGGACTCCTGCCGCGTCCAGGCCATGCGCATCGGCTCCAACGCCTGGTCGACGCAGTATCACGTCGAGGTCGAGCCCGACACGGTCGACAATTGGGCCGCCATTCCGGAGTACAAAGCTGCACTCGAGAAAACGATGGGACCTGGCGCGGCAGACTCCATCAAGCGGGCCGCCGATGCCGCCATGCCGGACTTCCTGTCCAACTCTGAAAAGCTCTACCGCAACTTCCGCCGCGCCATGGTGTGAGTGCCCTCCCTCTCCCCATCGCCTTCGATGGGGAGAGGGTCGGGGTGAGGGGCAGAAGCTTGTGCTGCGGTGTGTTGCTGCCCCTCACCCTAGCCCTCTCCCCGTAAAGACGGGGAGAAGGGATTCAAGCCTCGACGCCCTGCCCGGCAGCGCTCTCGATGCTGGCCCTGAGCGTCGGCTCGGTCAGTGTGGGCGAGCAGAGCTCTATGAAGCGATAGGCAAAGCCGCGAAGATATGTGCCCCGGCGCACGGCGATACGCGAGGTGTTGACGGCGAAGAGAGACTTGGCATCGAGCAGCCTGAGCTCGGGATCACGCTCGGCGTTATACGCCATGGATGCAACGATCCCGACGCCGAGACCAAGCTCGACGTAGGCCTTGATGACGTCGGCGTCGAGGGCAGAGAGCACGATGTCCGGCGCAATAGCTGCCTTCGCAAAGGCCTCGTCGATTTTGGATCGTCCCGTAAAGCCCTCGCTGTATGTGATGAGCGGCCATTCGGCCAAGGCCTCGAGTGTCAGCGGCCCCGCATTCGCGAGGGCATGTCCCGCCGGAACGATCACGCCGTGGTTCCACGTATAGTAGGGGAAGGACACCAGCTCCGGCACGTCCTTCAAAGCCTCGGTGGCGATGCCGATATCGGCGGTGCCTTCGACGAGCATGCGCACGATCTCGGTCGGACTGGCCTGATGTAGCACCAGATGCACGTTGGGAAACTCCTGGCGGAATTTCGCCACCACCGGCAACAGCGCGAACCTTGCCTGCGTGTGCGTCGTCGCGATGTCGAGCTGCCCGCGATCGCGTTTAGCAAATTGCTCGCCGAGCTTCTTGATGTTCTGCGTGTCGAGAAGGATGCGCTCGACGATCGCCACCAACTCGCGCCCGGGCTCCGTCATGCCGAGCAGCCGCTTGCCGCGGCGCACGAACAGCTCGACGCCGAGTTCGTCCTCTAGATCCTTGATGTGTTTGGAAACACCTGACTGCGACGTGTAGAGGGCGTTCGCAACCTCAGTCAGATTGAAGTTGCGGCGGACCGTCTCGCGGATGATGCGAAGCTGCTGAAAATTCACGACACCTGGACTTTCTTAGAATGACTTGGAAAGGTGAAAAGCGGTCGTCCAAACGGAAGCGCAACAGCGACATGAGCTGTGGATCCGACGCCTTCCAACGAGAATGAGAAGTGTCTCAGGCATGAGCATCTTAGGAACGTTGTCCGAACAGGCTGAGCCGGCGGCTCTTGATGCGAACGGGCTGGCCGGCTGAAAGACCGAGCGACGCCAGATCGGACGGCGTAACCTCCACTTCGAAGTATTCTTTCTTGCCTTGACGCGCATCGCCGTTCGCTACCAGCTCGACGCGCGTGATTGCGCCGCTATCGAGAATGCGAGCGCGACTCCCGTTCCCGACTCCGCCGATCGGAACAGAGCGTCGATCGCCTGCGCCTGGGCGACAGCATCGTCTCTGCCCAGTAAGAGCGCCGCCTCGCCCCGAATCGCGTCCGACACGTTTTCGAGCTCGAGGCGGTAGGAATCCACGGGCTCGAGCTCGATCCGCTCCACGCTGTCGTTCCGGCGCAGCTCGATCACGGGCTCTGAGCAGTGCCAGGGATCGTCGAGGAATAGCGACCCCTCGGTGCCGATCGCCTCGAGCTCGTCGCGCTCGGCGAGCGCAGTGCCACAGTCGAAGAGCGCGACAACGTCTCCGGGGAAGCGCATCATGCCCGCGAATGTCCAGTCGGTTCCGCTTGGCCCGATATAGGCGTAGCCGTAGACGGACTCGGGCTCGCCGCCGAGGAGGCGAGACCCGCTCACGCAGTAGCAGCCCACGTCCATCAGGCTGCCGCCTTCGACGTCCGTGCGCAGGCGGATGTTGTCGACGTCGTAGAGCGCGTAGCTGAAAGACGCGCGGATCACCCGAAGCTCTCCGATCGCTCCGCCGCCGACGAGCTCGACAATTCGGCGTGTCTGCGGGTTGTGGCGATACATGAACGCTTCGCTCAGGAGGCAGCCGGTCCGCTCCGCGGCGTCGAATGCCCGCGCCACCTCGTCTGGCCGGCGGTCGAACGGCTTCTCGCAGAGGACGTGCTTTCCGGCCTCGAGGGCGCGAATCGCCCACTCCACGTGCATCGTGTTCGGGAGCGAGATATAGATCGCCTCGATGTCTGGATCTCCGAGCAGCGCCTCGTACGAGCCGTACGCGCGCTCGATGCCCCACTCGCTCGCGTACGTCCGCGCACGCTCCTCGTCGCGGCTCGCAACGGCGATCAGGTCGACTTTCTCCGACGCCTGCGCTCCCGGGATCAGCTTCCGGTTGATGTCGGCGGTCGAGAGGAACCCCCAGCGGACCGCCATCGCCTAGCCCTCGAGCTCTTTCAGCGCCGGATACAGCATGCGAAAGCGAGCGTAACCGTCGTCGTACTTCTTCGCCCATCCTTCGTTCGGCTCAACCGTCTCGCGTACGTGGACGCAGCGCCGCACCGCTTCCTCCGCGTCGGAGAAGACGCCGGTCGCGACCCCGGCGAGCAGGGCTGCTCCGTACGCCGACCCCTCCTCGACGGCCATGCGCTCGAGAGGCAGTCCGAGCACCGACGCGACGATCTCGAGCCAGAGGCGGCTGCGCGCTCCGCCGCCGGACACGCGAGCGGCGCGCGGCCGCACGCCCAGCTCTCGCAGCAGTGCGAGAGAGTCGCGGAGGCCATACGCAACGCCCTCGAGCACTGCGCGGACGAGTGCTCCACGGTCGTGCTCGACCGACAGCCCCGCGAACAGCGCGCGCGCCGACGGGTCCGCGTGGGGAGTCCGCTCTCCCTGGAGATACGGGAGGAACGTAACCCCGCCGGCCCCGGGCGGGTGGCTCTCAGCTTCCGCCACGAGCTCGTCGAACGGGAGGCCGGGAGCGAACGCATCGCGGAACCAGCGCAGCGATCCGGCGGCGTTGAGCATCACGCCCATCGCCTCCCAGCGATCCGGCAGCGCGTGGCAGAAGGCATGCACGCGCGCCTCGGGGTCGTGGGCGTAGCGATCGAGCGTCGCGAGGACGACGCCCGAGGTTCCGAGCACGACCGAGAGCGTGCCCGCGTCGATCGCGCCGACGCCGAGGGCGGCTGCCTGCTGGTCTCCTGCGCCGGCGGCCTCCGTCGACTCCTGGACGGGCGGGAGCCACTCGGGGTCGAGCTCGAGCGCCGCGACCACCTCCTCCGACCAGCGTCGATGCTCGACGTCGAAGAGCAGCGTGCCGGAAGCGTCGGCCGCGTCGATCAGCCACTCCCCCGTCAGCTGCAGGCGAACGTAGTCCTTGGGGAGCACGATCCGCCGAATCGACGCATAGACCTCGGGCTCGTGGCGGCGCAGCCAGAGCAGCTTGGGGGCGGTGAAGCCCGGCAGAGCGCGGTTGCCAGTGAGGGCGATCAGCCGCTCGAGTCCGACGCGCTCCTCGATCTCCGCGCACTCGGCGCCTGTGCGCTGGTCGTTCCAGAGGATGGCGGGACGGAGTACGCGCCCGCCTTCGTCGAGGCAGACGAGCCCGTGCATCTGGCCCGAGAGGCCGATTGTCTCCGGTTTCCCTCCGAGCGCCGCGAGCGCTGCCTCGGCGGCCCGCGCCCAGTCCGCCGGATCCTGCTCGGCCCACCCGGGCTGCGGTGTGGACAACGGATAGCCCTCCTCGGCCGACGCCAGGACCTCGCCGTCGGGCGTGATCGCGAGGGCCTTGACGCCGGTCGTGCCGACGTCGAGGCCGACGAGGATGGTCACGCGCCGAGAGCCGCGTACACGAGCTCGTACGCGCGAACAGCGTCCTTCCGCATCTGGGCTTCACGGAGCGCTGCGTCGTCGATCTTCGCGGCGACCGAGTCGATGAAGCGCCACTGGAGCACGCTCCGCTCGACGGCCGCGACCGCGTCCTCCGTATACGGGTAGAGATCGAAGCCGAGCCGCTCGCCGGCTTCGCCGTACCCGCAGCGGCGGAGCTCGACGGCGAGCTCGAGCGTCTCCATGAACCGCGTCGCGCCGACCATGTTGTCGTCGTCGAACGTGCCCCAGCCGGAGTTAGCGTGGTGGTGGCCGAGCAGCCCTTCGGCGGCGAGCATCGCCGCGTACTCGCCGAGGTTCTCGCCGTTCATGATCAGGTGCTGCCAGTCCATGTTGACCTTGACGTTGTCCAGGCCCTGCGTCCGGAGCTTGTGGATCACGTGCAGCGTCATGCCGATGTTGCGCATGAGGATGTTCATCGCCGGCTCGGAGTTCTTGTGCTCGAGGAAGAGGGAGACCCCGTGGTCCTTGCATACCTGAGCGGCCTGGCCGACGCCCTCGAGCAGCCACGCCCAGCTCTCCTTGTACGGCGTCTGGAACGGGTAGTTGTAGCCCTCGATACCGGGCCAGATGATGAAGTGGGCGCCGATACGGCCGGCGAAGTCCGCGGCGGCCACCGTGCGTCGCACGGCTTCTGCGCGCACCTCCCGCTCGGGCGAGACGAGGCCGCCTTTGCCGAACAGCGGGTCGAGATGGAGGCCCGTCGCGACGCAGTAGATGTCGTGATCGCCGAGTGCGCCGCGCACCTCGTCGAGGTTGTCCTCCGACAGCTCCATCGGGTAGTGGAACTCGTAGCCGTCGATCAGGTCGCCGAGGCCGTCGATGGCGCGCCGCACGCGTTCGACGGTGGTCTCGCCGGCCCGCTCCGGCTGGTAGCCGGCGGGGACGAACCGCGTCACCATCGAGCCGAGGGCCCAGATCCCGAGCGAGGTCTTCATCGTCGACGTTCCTCCTTCATCGTGGGGGCTTAGTATCCCGCAGACGTGAGGCCAGAGGACATTCCGGAGATCGGTGTCGGCATGCTCGGTTACGCGTTCATGGGCAAGGCGCACTCGAACGCGTTCCGGAAGATCGGCTACATGACCTGGCCGCCGCCGCTGCGCCCGCGGCTCGTGTCGATCGCAGGGCGAAACGAAGAGGCGGTCTCCGAAGCTGCGGCGCGCTACGGCTACGAGCGCTGGACGACCGACTGGCAGGAGCTCGTGTCCGACCCGGACATCGGCCTCTTCGACAACGGCGGCCCGAACGACCTGCACGCGGCGCCGACGATCGCCGCGGCGGAGGCCGGCAAGCACGTCGTCTGCGAGAAGCCGCTCGGCCGGGACGCCGCCGAGAGCTACGAGATCTGGCAGCGCGTCGAGGCGGCGGGCGTAAAGCATCTGTGTGCATTCAACTACCGCTTCGTGCCCGCGGTACGGCTTGCACGGGAGCTGATCGAGGCCGGTGAACTCGGCGATATCCGCCACTTTCGAGGGCGCTACCTCCAGGACTGGGGCGACACCGACGTCGACATCTGGCGCTTCGACCGCGGCGCAGCCGGCTCCGGTGCGCTCGGGGACCTCGCCGCGCACGTCGTCGATCTCGCCCGCTACCTCGTCGGCGAGATCGAGGCGGTGGCAGGCCTTACGCGGACCTTCATCCCCGGGCGCGAGGTCGACGACGCCGTCGAGGCGACGGTGGAGTTCTCCGAGGGTGCCGTCGGCACACTGGAGGCGACGCGGCTCGCGCTCGGCCGGCGCAATGCGTTCCAGTGGGAGATCAACGGCACGAAGGGGTCGCTCGCCTTCGACATGGAGCGGCTGAACGAGCTCCAGGTCTTCCGGGCCGACGGCGACCGGGCACGCGGCTTCAAGACCGTCCTCGTCTCGGAGGCCGACCACCCCTTCTGGGAGCACTGGTGGCCGCCCGGCCACATCATCGGCTGGGGGGAGACGTTCGTCCACGAGCTGCACCATTTCCTCGCCGCCGTCGCGGCCGACACGGACGTCGCCCCCCACGGCGCGACGTTCGAGGACGGCTACCGCTGCGCCGAGGTCTGCGACGCGATCGTTCGCTCTGCGGCGAACGGCAGGCGCGAGATCGTCGCCTACCGGTGACGTACCGGAGACGATGTCGCTGGATTTCCCCCATTCCAGGTACTAGGCTTGCGAGCGACTGCGTCGTCACCGAGCAAGGAGGAAGCTATGAGGAGTGTGTTTCGTAAGCCTGTTGCGATGGGGCTGATGACGGCTGTAGCCCTCGTCGCCGCGGGAGTCATGGTGGCGGTCGCCACCGGCGGTACGGCCAAGCGCGCCGCGAACGTCCAGGTATGCGTGCTGCTCCCGGACACGAAGTCGTCGGTGCGCTGGATGCAGTTCGACCCGCCCTACATTGCCGCAGGCGCTGAAGAAGGCCGGCGTCACCTATTCGATGAACAACGCCCTCAACGACCCGCAGAAGATGGTCGCACAGGCCGACACATGCCTCGCTAGCGGCGCGAAAGTCGCCATCGTCGTCGACATCGCGGCGGGCACGTCGATCGCGATCGAGAAGAAGTTCGCGAAGGCCGGCGGCGCGTCCATCGACTACGACCGCCAGGTCGTCGGCGGCATCGCGAAGGTGTACGTGGCCTTCGACGGGGTCTCCGTCGGCGTCGCGCAGGCGAAAGCCGTCGTCAGCGCTCTCAAGGGCAAGTCGAAGCCGGTCGTCGCCGAGCTCTGGGGCGGCCCGACGGACCAGAACGCGTTCTGGTTCAAGAGCGGAAACGACAAGTACCTGAACCCGCTGTTCAAGAGCGGCAAGCTCACGAAGGGCCCGCAGCAGTTCGTGCCCGACTGGCTCGCAACGAACGCCGGGCCGATCTTCACCCAGATGCTGCTGAAGACGGGGAACAAGATCGACGGCGCGATCGCGGCCAACGACAACATCGCCGGTGCCATCATCGCGGTGCTGAAGTCGAAGCACCTGAACCCGATCGCGCTTGTCGGGACAGGACGCTTCTCCGGCCGGCGTGCAGCAGATCATCGCGGGCTGGCAGACGAATGACCGTCTACAAGTACGTGCCCGACGAGGCCAATGCGGCAGCCGCAGCGGCGGTCGCCATCCTCAAGCGCAAGAAGGTCCCCGGCATCAACGGGTTCCGCAAGAACGGCTCGAAGAAGGAGCCGACGGTTGCGCTCCCGGTGGTCTCGATCACGAAGGCGAACTACAAGCGGCTCTTCATGGACGGCTGGCTGAAGCCGAGCCAGGTCTGCACCGGGGAGTACAAGCAGTACTGCAAGTAGAGCGACCAGTGACGATCCGTGGGGGCATCCGCCAGGGCGCCCCCACGGGCCATCTGGGAGGAATAACCTGACGTGAGCGAGCACACCTCTCCTCGAGCTCCGCGGCATCACGAAGTCCTACGGCTCCGTGCAGGCGCTCACGGACGTCGACTTCGAGGTGCGGCACGGAGAGGTGATGGCGCTCGTCGGCGACAACGGCGCCGGCAAGACGACGCTGATCAAGTGCGTCGCCGGCATCCACCCCTTCGACTCGGGCGAGATCCTCTTCGAGGGCAACCCCGTCCACATCTCGGGCCCGAAGGACGCGGTCAGGCTCGGGATCGAGGTCGTCTACCAGGACCTCGCGCTCTGCGACAACCTCGACGTCGTCCAGAACATGTACCTCGGCCGCGAGGAGCACGACTGGCTCTACCGTCTCAAGGAGCCGCCGATGGAGCAGCACACGCTGACGACGCTCGAGTCGCTCGCCGTCACGACGATTCGCTCGATCCGCCAACCGGTCGCCTCGCTCTCGGGTGGCCAGCGCCAGTCGGTCGCTGTCGCCAAGGCCGTGCAGTGGAACTCGAAGCTCGTCATCCTCGACGAGCCGACAGCCGCTCTCGGCGTCGCCCAGACACGCCAGGTGCTCGATCTCGTCAAGCGCCTGGCCACGCAGGGCCTCGCGGTCGTGCTGATCTCGCACAACCTCCACGACGTCTTCGAGGTGGCGACGCGCATCACCGTGCTCCGCCTCGGTCGCGACGTCGGCGTCTACGAGCGCGACGCAGACGACCCAGCAGGAGGTCGTGCAGGCGATCACCGCCGGGATACCCACGAAGGTCGCCGGCATCCCCGAGGCCGCGCTCTCGACGTGAGCCCGGACGTCGAAGTCGACGTCGCCGCAGCGCCGGACGTCGTTCAGCCCGAAGTGCAGGAGGAGGAGGCGAAGAGCGTCGCGCGGCGGGCGCTCGACAACCTGCGCCAGGGCAACCTCGGCATCCTGCCGATCGTCGTCGGCCTCGTGCTGATCGTCATCTTCTTCAGCTGCCAAGACGCCCGTCTTCTTCACCGCGAACAACTTCAACAACATCATCATCCAGACCGCCGGCACGTGCATGCTCGCGTATGGCGTTGTCTTCGTGCTGCTGCTCGGTGAGATCGATCTGTCGATCGGGTACCTGAGCGGGCTCGCCGCGGTCGCCGTCGCCGAGCTGCAGCTCCCGGGGTCGGACCACGACTGGCCCTTCTCGATCATCGCGCCGGTAGGCGCATTCCTTTCGATATTCCTCGCCATCGCCATCGTCACCGCCCTCGGCGCCGCTCAGGGAACGATCGTGGCCAAGGTCGGCGTACCGTCGTTCGTCGTCACGCTGGCCGGCCTCCTGATCTTCCAGGGGCTGATCCTTCAGATCCTCGAGGTGCGCGGGACGATCCTGATCCAGAACAAGTGGATCAACGACACGGCGTACTACTACTTCTCCGAGTTCGGCGGTTGGATCGTCGCCCTGATCGTCTCCGGCCTCTACGCGGTGATCACCCTGGTCCACGTTCTCGGGCTGCGTCGTGCGGGAATCCCCATTCGCAACGCGTGGCTCATGCTCGCGAAAGTCCTCGGGGTCGCCGTGGCGGCCTTCGGCATCGTGGCCATCTGCAATCACGCCGACGTGCCGAAGGGGCTGCCACTCGCCGGCGTGCTCGTGATCATCTTCCTCGTCGGGCTGACGTTTCTCGCCAAGCGCACGTCGTTCGGCCGTCACGTCTACGCCGTCGGCGGCAACGCCGAGGCGGCACGCCGGGCGGGCATCAACGTCCCCAGGATCCGCATCCTCGTGTTCATGATCTCCGGGGCGATGGCGGGCGTCGGAGGCATCATCCTCGCCGCCAACGTCAACTCGGTCGACCTCAACGTCGGCGGGGGCACGCTGCTCCTGAACGCGATCGCAGCGGCCGTGATCGGCGGCGTCAGCCTGTTCGGCGGGCGCGGAGAGGTGCGGGGCGCGCTGCTGGGCTCCCTGGTGATCGCCACCGTCGCCAACGGCCTGCTCACGGCCGGCTACAAGAACGGAATCATCTACGTCGTCACCGGCACGATCCTGCTGCTCGCGGTCACGCTCGACACGATCGCCCGACGGCTCCAGGTCCGCTCGGGCCGCTGATCGGCCGTTACTTGGGCGCGGTGCCCTTGAAGTAGCGCTCCGCGAGCGCGAACGCGGCCTTCCCGATGCCCGATCCGATGCGCCGTCCAGCGAAGTCGTCAGCCGGGATGTGGATCCCGCCGAAGATGCGAGAGACTCCGGCCTGGTCGGCGGCGTCGTAGTACGTCGCCCAGCGCAGAGTGACCGGCGCACTCGGCCCGCGCTCGAACGTGAGGTAGCCGGTCGGGAAGGTGTTGCTGTACTCGCCGCCGGGGAAGTACGTGCTCCCGGTGTATGCGGCGAGCACCTCGGCCGCCGCGCGGCTGAACGTGCTGTGCCCGGAGACGAACCCGGGGAAGGCGGGTGTGACGAACGTCGGCTTCTGGTACGGGACCCAGCGCTCGCCGAGGATCCAGCCGACGCCGCTTGTCTCGTTCGGTGTCTTCGGGTCGCCGCGCCACGTCCGGATCGCGATCTCGCCTACATGGTCCGCGAGCGCGGCGTGGCGCTGGCCCGGAGCGCTCGACTCGGGTGTTATGAGCTCGATCAGCCCCGGGATCAGCGGCAGCCCCTCTCGGTTGTACGACGGCAGCTGCGAGTTGCTCGACTGCCCCTGACCGGCCATGTAGCGGATCATCGAGATCGGGCGCACCGACTGGTACTTACGCTTTAGCCCCCACGCGGCGATGGCGGCGTCGTGCACGGCCCCGTTGAGCGCGAAGTACATCTCGACGTCCCACTTGAGGCGATTCGCCGCGCCAGGCCCGATCCGTCCTGCGAGCTGCGGCGAGTCCGAGACGACGTTCGCGAGCACGTTCCAGTGCCCGGGAGGGGTCTCCGAGCTCGGCCCGTCGGCCCAGAACTCGGCGAGCACGCGCGCGTAGTCCGCACGGCGAACGACCTCCGGCGTGTAGGGCTGCCCCGTCACGGGATTCACCGCATAGCCGTGGCCGTCGTTCGTGCCGAGCGGGTTGTTCCCGAAGCCCGCCGGGCTGATGTCGATCATCTCGCCGTCGGAGGGGTCGAGCGACGCGCTGGCCCGGATCACGGCGACCGCTTGCTCCTTGTAGCGCGGGTCCGCGGGCGTGCCGATCGGCGGCGGACCGGGGTCGATCGGTGCGCCCGTCTTCGACGGCGGAAGCGCGAAGCCGCGCACGTGACCCCACTGCGCGCCGATGAAGGTCTGCACCTTCCCGGGAAGCGTCAACCCGTTCTGCGACACCGTGTGGTCGAGCGCCAGCGGCTGCCAGAACGTCGGATCGTGCATCGGCGCTCCGGGTTCGGCGACGACGAGCGGCGCGTTCACCGGCACGTAGCTCTCGTCGACGTAGTGCTTCTGCTCGAGCGAGCCGTCGTGCTCCCCGTAGCGGATCACCGCGGCCGCGATGCGGTTGCCGAGCGCTGCCGGCGAGTCGCCCTCGGTGCTCGTGAAGCCCGGCCTGTAGCAGAGCGAGAGCATCGTGCGCTGGAGCTCGTCGAACGTCGGCCTGACGTTCACGCTGTACCCGTAGCGCCAGAGGAGGATGCGGTAGGCCGCGTAGCTGATGGCGGCCTCGCGTGCGGCCAGGACGTCAGCGGCCTGGTGCTTCTCGCGCACGAAGTACCCGTCCGCCTTCGGGTCGTATGCGGCCCACGCGTCCCACATCGCCGCGGACAGGTGGAACAGGTTCCGGGCGTGGGTCGTCGGAGCCGGTAGGTCTCTTCTGATCGAGTCGAGCAGCGCCTCGTCCCAGACGCGCGCGACCGAGCGCCCTCGAAGGTCGGCGCGCGTGCAGCCCGAGAGCGTGTACGCGTTGGGGCCGACGGTGACGACCCGATCCGCGGCCACGTCTCGGAGCCGAGACTCGGAGCCGCCGGGATACCGCACGAGCAACTCGTTGACTTGCGTTGCCGCGCCCAGGCCGAAGTGGATCCGCGGGTCTTCAGACGAGCCGTAGCTCGAGCCGGCCTGCACCTCGCGGACGAGCCGACGCCCGTCGGGCAGCACGGCCGTCACTACCGCTCCCGGCTCGAACTTCGCAAGGCGCACCTCGAGCCAGTGCCCGGCGGCGCCGGTAGACCGCAGCAGCTGGAGCGGCCCGCCGACGGCGCCGATCGCGATGTCGACGCGGCCGTCGTTGTCGAAGTCGGCCGCGGCGAGGCTGCGCCCGACGACGCGCGGGAGGCTGAGGCCGCCGACGAGGGCGGTGCCGTCGGTGAACGTCGGCGACCCGCCCGCCGGCGTGTCGTTCTCGAGCACCTGGATCGGTTCCGCGTTCCGGCGAAGGTTCGTAACCGGAATGCCGCCGTTCGCGAGCGCCAGGTCGAGGTCGCCGTCGAGGTCGAGGTCGATCCACGAGACACCCCAGCCGGTGAACGTCTTGCCGAACGCGGTCGCGAACGTCTTGCGCACGTCGGTGAACACCGCTCCCGCGGCGGTGGGAGTTCCCCCGACGTACACGGCGTGCCCCTGCCCGCGGGAGTTGCTCACGAAGAGGTCGGTGCGGCCGTCTCCCGAGAAATCCCCTGCGCCAACCCCCATGCCCGCGTTCGGGTCGGCGACGCCGGCGGGGCCCGCGCGCTCTTCGAAGCGGAAGCCGAGGCCGGCCGGATCAGCTCTCTTCCCGCCGGGGAACGGGGTGTTTTGGTAGAGCCGGTTCGGGTCCCCATCGTTGGCGACGTAGAGGTCGAGCCGACCGTCGCGGTCGAAGTCCGAGAAGACGGCGCCGAGGGTATGGTCGAAGCGTGCCGCCTCGAGCCCGGCCTTGACGCCCACCTCGCGGAACCTCGAGTGGCCGCGCCTGTCTCGACCGAGGTTGAGGTAGAGGAGGTCGCGCACGCCCGCGACGTTGTTGGGAAAGCCGGCGGACGACCCGGGCACCGGCGCCGCCGGGCTCGCGTAGCCGGCCACGTAGAGATCTGGCCGCCCGTCGCCGTTCACGTCACCGACCGCGGCACCGGCGTGCCAGCCGGCGACACGCATCCCCGCCTGGCGCGCCCCTTCGGTGAACGTGCCGCCGCCGTTGTTCCAGAGCAGCTTGTCGTTCGACGAGGTCGTCACGTACAGGTCGGTGCGGCCGTCCATGTTGAAGTCCCCGGCGACGCACCCCTGACCCTGCACACGCAGGCCCGCGCCCGAGCTGCGCGTGACGTCGACGAAGTGGCCATGGACGTTGTGGAAGAGCCTGCTCTGCGGGAGGCCTCCGCGGCGCTCCCAGGCGGCGGTGTCGCTGTTCGCGTACGAGTTGACGGCATACAGATCGAGCCAGCCGTCGTTGTCGTAGTCGAGCCAGCAGAGGCCGCCGCTCGTCATCGCAGCGGGATCCGGGGTGACACCGAAGCGGAACGCTCCCTGCTGGAAGCGCAGGCCCACCTGCTGAGCGACGTTCGTAAGCTGGACGCCGGCCAGGCTGCGAGCCTCCGCTCCTTGCGGTGACGCAGGAGCGGCCGAGGCGGCCGCGCTGGCGATGGTGGCGGCTGCGACAGCTGCCACGACGGCACCGGGGATCCACCCTAGCCGTCGTCGTGTCGATCGTTGCCGGCCCATCGGGGCGCACATACTTGCAGTTCCGTCGTGCACGTCGAGCCGCTGACCCCCACCCGCGTCTACCGCTTCTATCGCGGCGGCGCGCTGATCGGCAGGCTGCGCGGGGAGCCCGAGGAGGACGGTGACACGCCGGAGGACTGGATCGGCTCGGTGACGCTCGCGCAGAATCCCGGCCGGGACGATCCGCTCGAGGGCCTGACGAGGCTCGCGGACGGCCGCCTCCTGCGCGACGTGGTCGAGGCAGATCCGGCGACATGGCTCGGGGCAGAGCACGTTGCGCGCTACGGCACGTCCACGGGCCTTCTCGTCAAGCTCCTCGACTCCGCGGAGCGGCTGCCGGTGCACGCGCACCCCGATCGCGCGTTCGCGCAGGAGGTGCTCGGATCGCCGTTCGGGAAGACGGAGGCGTGGGTCGTCGTCGCGACGCGCGGCGAGTCGGCGGAGGTGTGGGTTGGCCTGCGCGAGACGATGGCGGAGGAGGACTATCTCCGGCTGATCAGAGAGCAGGACACGGATGCGCTGCTCGGCACGCTGAATCGGGTCCGCGTCCGCGCCGGCGACACGGTGTACGTACCCGCCGGCGCTTCCGCATGCACTCGGCGCAGGCGTGCTCATCGCCGAGCTGCAAGAGCCGACCGACCTCTCGCTCCTCTGCGAGTGGGAGGGGTTCCCGATCCGTGCCGAGGACAGCCACCTCGGTATCGGCTGGGATCGTGCCGTGCAGGCGCTCGATCTCGGGGCGCACGAGCCGGTGCTCGCCCTCCCAGAGCGAGCCCGGGCTTTTTTCTGGGCGGATCGCGTGGCGGAGCCGGCCGGGCGCTTCTCCGTGCTCCTCGTGCTCGCCGGACAGGGGCGCATCGACGGCGTCCCGGCCGGTCCGGGAGACGCCTTCGCCGTGCCCGCGCGGGCCGAGAAGCTCGCCGTCGAAGGCGAGCTCGAGCTGCTGCGCTGCCTCGCTCCCGATCCCGAGGCGGCGGCGTGACCGACGTCGTCTGTCTCGGCATCCTCGTCGCGGACGTGATCGCGCGCCCCGTCGACGACGTGCCGGCGACCGGATCGCTGGGCTTCGTCGACGAGGTCGCGCTTCATGGAGGCGGGTGCGCGCTCAACACCGCAAGCACCCTCGCGAAGCTCGGGCTCGAGACGGCCGTCGCAGGCAAGGTCGGCGCCGATCCGTTCGGGGATTTCCTGCTCGACCTGCTCGACTACCGCGACGTCTCCCGCGACGCGGTCGTGCGTGATCCACGCGTCGCGACCTCATCCACGGTCGTGCTCGTCGGCAAGACGGGCGAGCGCACGTTCCTCCACGCGCCGGGCGCGAGCGACGCGCTCCGGCGAGAGGAGCTCGATCCCCGGCTGCTCTACGCAGGGCGAGCGCTCCACCTCGCCGGGGCCCTCGTGATGGAAGGGCTCGACGGCGGGCCGTTCGCAGCGATTGCTGCCGAGGCGCAGCGACGCGGTGTGCTGACAAGCCTCGACACGGTCTGGGACCCGACCGGACGGTGGGCGCGCCTCGAGCCGTCCCTCGCGCATCTCGATCTCGTCGTGCCGAGCCTGGCAGAGGGAGAGGCGGTGTCCGGCGAGCGCGGTGCCGAGCGGGTGGCCGCCTGGTTTCACGACCGGGGGGTGGGCGAGGTTGGCCTGACGATGGGTCGTCGCGGCGCGTACGTCTCGGGAGCAGGGTTTGAGGGATTCGTTGACGGGAAGTCCGTGGCCGCGGTCGACGACACGGGAGCCGGCGACGCGTTCGCTGCGGGGATGCTCTACGGGAAGCTCGCCGGCTGGCACCTGGAGCGCACGACGCGGTTCGCGTGCGCTCTCGGCGCTCTGGCGACCACGGTCGTCGGAGCGAGCGACGCGGTGCCGAGCGTGGACGAGGCGCTGGCCCTGGCCGGAATCGAGTAGAAGATGTGCACATGAAGCTCGAGCACGCGCTTGCGGTGGTGCGGTTCGTCGTCGAGCACGCGCCGGCGCCCGTCTCCGTCTTCGTCGCCGACGATCACGGCGAGGTCGTCGCAGCAGCGACGATGGACGGTGCGGCGCCCGATACCCGCCTCAACGCCCAGCGGAAGGCGTACACCGCCGCGCGCAGCGACGCTCGCTCGACAGCAGAGCTGGCCGAGAAGGCGCGGGAGGATGCGGTCGAGCGTGCGAGCTTCGACCCGTTCTTCACGTTCTTCCTGGGCGGCGTCGCGGCCTTCGATCGCACCCTTCGGGTCGGCGCGGTCGGTGTGAGCGGCCTTCCGGGCCTCGACGACGACGCCCTGGCGCGCGAGGCGATCCTTGCGGCGGGGCTGTCGGCATGACCTCGCGCTGAGGCACGCCTGCGCGTGGGCTCGCTCGAGCACGAGGCGGTTGCGGGCTTTCTCACCGGGCGCTTCGGGCAGCCGTATCTCTACGTCGATTCGTGCCCATCGACGCAGGATTTGCTCGCCGAGGACGCGCCCGAGGGGGCGGTCGCGGCGACGGATCTTCAGAGCTCCGGCCGGGGCCGCCAGGGAAGGACGTGGGAGGCGCCGGCCGGCGCCGCGCTCCTCTGCTCGATCGCCCTGAGGCCGCCACCGGGCGCTCGCGTTCCCGAGCTCACGCTCGTCGGCGCACTTGCCGTGGCGCAGGCTGTCGAGAAGGCGGCCGGTGCTCCCGTGGCGATCAAGTGGCCGAACGACGTCCTGCTCGACGGCCGCAAGGTGGCCGGGATCCTCGGCGAGCTCCGCGAGACGCTCGTTGTCCTCGGCATCGGCGTGAACGTCAACCAGACGGCGGCGGATCTCCCTGCGGCCGCCCGAACGCCGGCCGTGTCCATCCGCGCAGTGTCCGGCCACACGCATGACAGGGCCGCGCTGCTGGGCTCGCTCCTTGCTCGGCTCGACACCGCCTATGACCGCTGGTTGGAGGGCGGTCTTGCGTCCCTTCGAGAGGAGATCGAGCGGCGCGATGCCCTCCGCGGGCGGGAGGTCGAGGTGGAGGGGAGGCGTGGCGTCGCGGTGGGAATCGACGACGAGGGACGGCTGGCGCTCGAGGCCGGCGGAGAGCGGATCGCCGTCAGCTCAGGCGAGGTGACTGTCTAGCCGAGCCCGGCCTCGGTGAGCGGCCGGCGCGCCCACGCGAAGCGCTTGCGGTACGTCCCGGTCACGGCGACGATCGCAACGCCCTCGTTCGAGCTGTGGATCATCCACTCGGAACCGAGCGCGATGCCCGCGTGGTCGATCTCCGTTGGCTTCGAGCGCGCACCGCGCGGGCCGAAGAAGAGCACGTCGCCCGGCTCGACGTCCTTGAAGCGGACGCGGCTCGCCTTGGGCACCTCACCGCTCATGTCCATCGTTGAGCGCCCCTCGATCGTCTCGGCGAGCGGCGTCCCGACGGCATACGGAGCGAGCTTGAAGACCCGCCACACGAAGCCGGAGCAGTCAAAGCCCCCCGGCACCTTCTTCGCCAGCCCCGGCGGCGCCTGCGCGCGCTCGGAGGTGCCGGCCCACACGTACGGATAGCCGATCAGCGAGACGGCCTCGTGGAGCACGGTCTGTTGCCAACCCGATACAGGCTCAGGCATGAACGTGTCGGCGAGGTCGCGGAGATAGTCCGCCTCTCCGCCTGTCCACGCGAGGATCTTCGCGGCGGAGTAGGCCGCCTCCGCACGTGTCGCAGTGTCCTTGGGGGAGAGCTCGAGCGAGTCCGTCGCGTGGTCCGTGCGCAGGCCGGCGAGGCGTGCGACCGCCTCGGTGGCGAAGCGGGACGGAGGAGCGAGCCCGGCGGCTCTCGCCGTCGATTGCACTTCCTTCGCAACATCGCCGAGACCGAGCCCGCGCACGAGGGCGGCGTCGAGACCGGCCATCGTCACCGGCGCCGACGGGTCGGCGGCCGCGACGGCAGGCTCGTCGGCGAGCCCGCCGACGAGCTTCGCGAGCGCCCCGGCAGTGAGTCGGCCGTCCGGGCGGAAGCTCGTTGGGTTACCGCCCATCAGGCCGTGTGCGGTGACGACCTTGATCTGCGCGTCCGCCCACGAGCTCCCCGGAGCGGCGGACGACGCAGGTGCCAGCAGGCAGCCGGCGGCGGCGAGTGTGGCAAAGACCCTCACGGTTCCTCGATCGTCTTTCGACGCGAGGGGCTTGAACGCCTACTGCGTCAGGTGAAGCGGGATCCGTGTCTCGTGGATCCGCGAGCCGTCCTTCGCTGACAGCTCGTAGACGACGAGCGCGCCGTCGCCCGTCGCCGAGAACGGCTTCGTCGTGAAGTCGAACGTCCCGCGCGTGCCGCTGCCCGACGTCGCGGTGACGAAGTGCGTGGCGAGCACCTTCCCGTCGGGGCCGACGACGTCGTACTCGAACGTCGCCTCGAATGTGTTCGCAGTGCCGGTCGCGCGGATCGGGCTCGTCACCGACTCGTCGGGAAGCGGTGACTCGACGAGGATGATCGGCGTCTCGTCCTCGAAGGACTTCCGCGTGTAACGCTTGCCGTCGATTTCGACCGCCTTCACGGTCGGAAACTGCGTGAGCGTGTACACGATCTGCGCGAGCGCTGTCGGCGACGAGTCGGAAACCCCTTTCGGCTTCGCGACACCTTTCTCGATCGTGAGATCGCCGAAATCGGAGGAGACATCAGAGGACATGCCGAGGTCCTGCTGCTCCGCCTCTGTGGGGCCAGAGGCCAGCGCGTCGAGCGCAGCCGTCCCGACCGCATACGTATTGGGGAGGTTTCGGAGGACAGGCTGCACCTTCGCGTCGCGGAGGAAATACACGCGTACCTGCGTCGGTGGCGGCGTCGGGGTCGTCGGCGTCGACGTGCTCGGCGTCGTCTCCGTCGCTCCGGTGGTCGACGAGCTTCCGTTGCCGCCGCACGCGGCGAGCAGGAGCAGCAGGCCAATCAGCGAGAATCCGGACAGGATGCGGCCGCTCATCGGGATCACAGCGTACGCAGAGCAGGCGAGCTGGGGCGCCTGGAACGTGCCGGCCGCGCTCGCGCCGCTCGCATACGTCGAGGCGGTCGAGGCGGCGGGTGGACGGGCGCTGCTCATCCCGCCGGCGGACGGTGCGGTCGAGGAGACGCTCGACGTGCTCGACGGGCTCGTCTTCACGGGCGGGCCCGATCTCGACCCCGATCTGTACGACGCCGATCCGCACCCCGAGACGAGCAACATCCGTCCCGAGCGCGACCGTGCCGAGATCGCGTTGGTGACGGCGGCGCTCGACCGCGATCTGCCCATGCTCGCGATCTGTCGTGGCTCCCAGGTGCTGAACGTCGCGCTCGGCGGCGACCTCGAGCAGCACGTCCCCGACCTCGTCGGTCACGACGGCCATAAGGAGGTGCCCGGGACGTTCTCGGAGCACCCGGTCGAGGTCGACGCCGGCTCGCGTTTGCACGACGTGGTCGGCGGCCGCGTGTCGATCAAGTCCCATCATCACCAGGGCTACGGGAAGCTCGGCCGCGGCCTGGTCGCGACGGCGAAGGCGGACGACGGCACGGTCGAGGCGCTCGAGGAGCCGAGCAAGACGTTCGCGCTTGGCGTGCTCTGGCATCCAGAGGCTGGCGAGGACGCTCGGCTGTTCGAAGAGCTCGTGGCAGAGGCGCGCGCCTACCGCAGGCGCCGCTGACCGTCTTGCGCGTCGATGCTCTCGTCGAGCGGCTCTGGCCCGTGCAGGGGGCCGTGGCCGAGCCGCTCGGAGGCGGGATCACGAACCACAACTACAAGGTGCGCGTTGCGGACCAGGAGCTCGTTCTCCGTGTCGGCGGCAAGGACACGGAGCTGCTCGGGATCGTCCGCGACCACGAGCACGAGGCGGCGCTCATGGCCGCCGGCCTCGGTATCGGTCCGGAGGTCGTCCGCTTCGAGCACGGCTGCCTCGTCACCCGCTTCGTCGAGGGAGAGGTCGGTAGCCCTGATCCGGCGGCCGCGGGTGCGCTACTGCGCACGCTCCACGGCGGGCCGCCGATCGCGGCTCGCTTCGACTCCTTCCGTGTCGTCGAGGTCTACGCGGAGACGGCGCGCGCGCGGGGCGTCGAGCCCCCCACGTTCTACGACGACGCCCTCGAGACGGCCAGCCGGATCGAGGAGATCCGCCGCGGCGAGGAGCTCGTGACCTGCCACAACGACCTCCTCGCGGCCAACTTCATCGATGACGTCGAGCGGGCTGCCGCCGCCGCGCCGTACGCGGTCTTCGACAACGCCGGCCAGGACTGCTGCGCCCGCTCGCGCATCCTCGTCGAGCGCTCGGCGTACGACCGGTTTGCGGAGCTCCTAGTCGAGGCGACGGGGCGCGTTCGAGTCGGCGACCCGGCCGATGGCGAGACGGAGATCGGCCCGCTCATCTCGGCGCAGCACCGCGAGACCGTCGGGGCGTTCGTCGACGCCGAGCCGCTGTTCCGCGGGACGACGCCGGACGGCCCTGGCTACTGGTACCCGTGCACGCTTGTCGAGGCGACGAACGACGACCGCATCGCGCGCGAGGAGGTCTTCGGGCCGGTCGCCGCGCTCATCCCGTTCGACGACGAGGCGGATGCGATCCGGATCGCGAACGACACGCCGTACGGCCTGTCCGGGTCGATCTGGACGCGGGACGGCGCAAAGGCGCTACGTGTCGCACGCGCCCTGGACACCGGCGTGATCTCGGTGAACTCGAACGGTTCTGTCCGCGTCCAGACACCGTTCGGCGGCTTTAAGCAGTCGGGCTTCGGCCGCGAGCTCGGCATGAACGCGCTCGACGGCTACTCGGAGGTCAAGAGTGTGTTCATCCAGACGGAGGGAGCGTGATGGGCAGGCTCGACGGGAAGGTGTGCGTGATCACCGGTGCCGCGGGAGGGATCGGCCGCGAGGCCGCGATCCTCTTCTCGGAGGAGGGCGCGACGGTCTGCGTCGCCGACGTCACCGTCGAGGCCGGCGAGGAAGCCGCGGCCGCCTGTCGCGACGCGTTTTTCCACGCCGTCGACGTCTCCGACCCGGACAGTGTGCGCAAGCTCTACGACGACGTGGCCGTGCGCTGTGGCGGCGTCGATGTCCTCTACAACAACGCCGGGATCATGCCCTCAGACGACGACTCGATCCTGGACACGGAGCCCGACGCCTGGGATCGCGTCCAGGCGATCAACACACGCGGTGTCTACCTCTGCTGCAAGCACGGCATCCCGCACCTGCTTGAGCGGGGAGGGGGGTCGGTGATCAACGTCGCCTCCTTCGTCGCGCTCGTCGGCGCGGCCACTTCCCAGATCTCCTACACGGCATCCAAGGGCGCCGTACTGTCGATGAGCCGCGAGCTCGCCGTCCAGTTCGCCCGCCAGGGCGTGCGGGTGAACGCTCTCTGCCCCGGGCCTGTCGAGACGCCGATGCTGATGCGGCTGTTCCACGAGACGCCAGGCGCGTACGAGCGGCGCCGCGTCCATCTGCCTATGGGTCGGCTCGCCCAGGCGAAGGAGATCGCCTACGGCGCGCTCTTCCTCGCGAGCGACGAGTCGTCGTACGTGAACGGCGCGACGTTTCTCGTCGACGGCGGCCTCACGGCCGCGTACGTGACGCCTGAGTAGCCCACACCGCTCTCGCTAGAGTCGGAAGGTGGCGTACGGGATCGAGGTCGAGCGGCTCGTCCGCGTCTTCAAGGACGTGCGCGCAGTCGACGGCATCGACCTCGTCGTCTCCGAGGGGGAGATCTACGGCTTCCTCGGACCGAACGGCGCGGGCAAGTCGACGACGGTGCACATGCTGACGACGTTGCTGCCCCCGACCGACGGCCGCGCGCGCGTGGCCGGCTTCGACGTAATCAAGGAGGGGCCGAAGGTGCGCTCGGCGATCGGCGCCGCGCTCCAGGAGGCCGCGCTCGATCCTCTGCTCACCGGCCGCGAGCACCTGCGGCTCCAGACCGCGCTCCACGGGGTTCCGCGCGAGGAGCGTGTCGCGCGCGGAAACGAGCTGCTCGAGCGGGTCGGACTGACCGCTGCGGCCGACCGCAAGGTACGGACGTATTCGGGCGGGATGAAGCGCCGTCTTGACCTCGCCCTCGCGCTCGTCCACCACCCGCGCATCCTCTTCCTCGACGAGCCGACGACCGGGCTCGACCCGCAGTCGCGGACGGCTCTCTGGGCCGAGGTTGGCCGCCTCGCCCAGGAGGACGGCGTCACGGTGTTCCTCACGACGCAGTACCTCGAGGAGGCGGACGTCCTTGCCGACCGGGTCGGGATCATCGACCACGGCCGGATCGTCGCGGAGGGCACGCCGGCGTCGCTGAAGGCGGAGATCGGCCATCCGACGGTCGAGGTGATTCCCGCCGACCCGGAGCAGCGCGCCGAGCTCGCACGCGTGCTCGAGCGGTTCGGCGAGCTTGCGCAGGTATCGCCGAAGTCGCTTGCCGTTCGTTTGTCCGGCGATGAGTTCGGCCTCGCCGATGTCGTGCGTGCGCTCGACGCGGACGAGATCCACGTCGCACATCTCCAGCTCCATGCGCCGAGCCTCGACGACGTCTTCCTTGCCAAGACGGGGCGGACGCTCGAGGGCGCGGGCGCCGAGCAGCCCGAGAGCCTCGTCTCGTGAACTTCCACCACGTCGGCAACATCGCCCGGCGGAGCGTTGTGCGCACCTCGCGGCAGCCAGCCTCCTTCCTGCCACCGCTCCTCTTCCCGACGCTGCTCGTCGCGGTCAACGCCGCAGGCCTGCGATCGTCGACGGTGCTTCCAGGATTTCCGACCGACTCGTTCCTCGCCTTCGCCATCGCGGTCCCGTTCATCCAGGGCGCGCTGTTCGCGACGATGAACGCGGGCACCGACCTCGCACGGGACATCCAGACCGGCTTCCTCAACCGACTAGCGCTGACACCCGTCCGGAACAGCGCGATGCTCGCGGGTCACATCGCGGGCGTGATCACGCTCGGCTTTATCCAGGCCGTCTTCTACCTCGTCGTCGCGCTCCTGTTCGGCGTCGACATCGAGTCGGGCGTGCTCGGCGCGCTCGTCCTGCTCGTGCTCGCGACGCTGATCTGCGCCGGCTTCGGGATGGTCGGCGCGTTCATGGCGCTTCGCACCGGCTCCGGTGAGGCGATCCAGGTGCTGTTCCCGGTTCTCTTCGTCTTTCTCTTCTTCTCCTCGATGAACGCGCCGCGGAATCTGATGATCCAGGAGTGGTTTCGCACGATCGCGACGATCAACCCGGTCTCGTATCTCATCGAGGGCGTGCGTAGCCTGATCATCACGGGTTGGGACGCGGAGGCGCTCGGTCTCGCGTTCTCGATCAGCATCGTCCTGATCATCGTCGCGACCGCGTGCGCGGTCTGGGCCTTCAAGGATCGGATGGTGCGGACGTGAGGGTGGAAGACTTTCGCGCCTATCGCACGGTCGCGCTCGGCGTCGCCTGGCGCACGGTCCACAACGCGCTGCTCACGCCGAACATCCTCATCCCATCGCTCCTCTTCCCTCTCTTCTTCCTGGTCGCCTTCGTCGGCGGCCTCTCCCAGCTGAAGAACGTCCCGGGCTTCGATTTTCCGACCGGGTACACGTCGTTCCAGTTCGTCTTCGTGCTCCTCCAGTCGGCTGCCTTCGGCGGCGTCTTTACGGGCTTCGGGATCGCACGCGACTTCGAGTACGGCTTCACGAAGCGGTTGCTGCTCGCGGCGCCGCACCGGAGCGCGATCATCGTCGGCTACGCGCTCGCCGCCTTCACCCGCTGGGTGGTGACGGCGGTCGTCGTGACCACGGCGGCATTCATCCTCGGCATGAACGTCGCCGGCAACGGGATCGACATGTTCGGCCTCTACTTGTTGGCGGCGATCGTCAACTGCTCGGCGGCGCTCTGGGCCACGGGCATCGCGGCACGGCTGCGCACGATCCAGGCGGGGCCCGTGATGCAGATGCCCGTGTTCCTCGCGCTCTTCCTCGCTCCGGTGTACGTCCCGCTGACGCTGCTCACCGGGTGGATCCACGGGGTCGCGCGGCTGAACCCGGTCACGTACTTCCTCGAAGCTGGCCGCGGCTTCATCTCGGGCGATGCGGTGTACGTCGCGGCGGCATTCGGCGCCGGGCTTTGCCTGGCCGCGCTGTTCGCGATCTGGGCGGTTCGGGGCTTCCATCGCGCCGAAGCCGCCGGCGGCGCCTAGTAGGATCGGCGCATGCGGCGAGCCTTCACGTGGCTGCTGGTCGTGCCGCTCGCACTGCTCGGATCAGATCTTGCTCACGGTCTCGACTTCTGGCTCGCCGCGCCGGACCGAGAGGCGCGTGCGAGGCTCCTGGCGCAGACGGGCCACGCGCACGAAGGGCTCGCGCCCGTCGCGGTCGGGCTCTGTGGCTTGCTCATCTTCCTCGCGCTGCTGAGTAGAACGCTCGAGGCTCGCCGGGGAGAGCGCAGCAGGAGGCTGCCGTTCGCCGCCTTTGCCCTCCTCCCGCCGCTCGCGTTCGCGCTTCGCGAGCTGATCGAGCGTGCGGCCGAGCAGAACGCCCTCGCACTGCACACGTTCGTCGAGCCCGTCTTCGTCTACGGCGTCGCTCTGCAGCTCCCGTTCGCCCTGCTCGCGTTCGTCGTCGCGCGTGCGCTCCTCTCGGCCGCCGAGCGCATCGGCGCGGCGCTCGTCTCCGGCCGGGACGCTCCACTGTCCGCAGCGGCTGTCGACTTCGTCTTCCCCGCACGTCCCGATCTCGGGAGGCTCTCGCCTCTCGCGTTCGCCGTCTCCGGACGTGGGCCGCCCTCTCGTCGATGAGCTGACGGACCGCCGACTCCGGCGGTCCCGAACCCATCGACGAAAGGAAAACCGATGAAGCAGCGTCTAGTTCTGCTCGCCGCTGCGGCGAGCGCGGCGCTCGTGCTTGCGGCAGTGGCGCAGGCACACGTGACCGTTCACCCGAACGCCCTTCCCGCAGGCGGGTTCACGATGGTCAACGTCCAGGTGCCGAACGAGCGGCCCAAGCCGACAACGAAGGTCGACGTCCAGCTGCCGCACGGCATCCTCTTCCTGTCCTACCAGCCAGTCGCAGGCTGGAAGGCGAAGGTGACCTACCGGAAGCTCACGAAGCCGGTGGAGCTCTTCGGCGAGAAGTTCACCGTCGAGGCGGGCGAGGTCACGTGGACGGCGACGGCAGGCGGCCTGAGGCCGGGGCAGATCGTGGCCTTCCCGATCTCGATCCGCGTGCCCGACGGGAAGAAGGGCACCGTGCTCACGTTCAAGGCGCTTCAGACGTATCGCGGCGGCGAGGTTGTACGCTGGATCGGCGCTCCGAGCTCCGAGACGCCTGCACCGCAGGTCGTCCTCCGGGGGGCCAACGACAGCGTCGCGGACTACCCCGCCGGCGTGAGCGCCGCGAAGCGTGGCTTGTCTTCCGTCGGGCTGTACGGCGCGGTCGCCTTGCCTGCACTGGGCATCGGCTGGCTCGCGCTCGTATGGCGCCGCCGGCACGCTGGCGGCACGACCGTCTCCTAGGTCGCACCCATACCCTCTGCCTCGCTGCTTGACGCGGCGGGGCAGAGGGACCGGGTGAGTACACTCCGCGACATGAGGCGAGCCATGACGTGGCTCCTGATCGTGCCGCTAGCGCTTCTCGGTTCCGAAGCGGCGCACGGCCTCGACTTCTGGCTCGCAGCCCCGGATCCGGCCGATCGCGCCCGGCTGCTGCAGTCGACCGGTCACGGCGGCGAGGGTTTCGTGCCGATGGCGATCGCGTTCTGCGGGCTGCTCTTGCTGCTCGCGCTCGTTGGGCGTGCGCTCGAGGCACGCTGCACGGAGCCGTCGGCGCGGTTGTCGTTCGCCCCCTTCGCCTTCCTGCCTCTTCTCGCGTTTGCCCTTCGCGAGCTTATGGAGCGCTCCTCGGAGCACGGGGAGCTCGTGCTCCGGACCTTTACTGAGCCGATCGTCCTCTCGGGCCTGGCGCTGCAGCTTCCATTCGCTCTGCTCGCGTTCCTCGTCGGACGGGCGCTGCTCTCCGCGGTCGATCGCCTCGGCTCAGCGCTCGTCGGCGAGCGGCGGACTCCTCGCCTTGCGCTCTCGACCGTTTCTCTTCTTCCCGTTGCGACGGACGTCCAGCGGCCGTCGCCGCTTGCCTTCGCGGTTTCCGGCCGCGGCCCACCTTTCCGTCGTTGAGCTGACGATCAGGCCGCGCTCCGGCGCGGCGTGACCAACGACGGGAAGGAGAGCACGATTCGTCGACCACTTCCGCACCGAGCGGTGCGAGCGTTGTTCGCATTGGCCGTGGTCGCTACGGCGATCACGGTTGTCCCGAACGCGCTCGCGCACGCAACGCTGCTCGAGACGACGCCCGCCGATCGCTCGGTCGTCCGCGTGTCGCCAAAGACCGTCACGCTGCGATTCAGCGAGAACGTCGAGGCGTCGCTCGGCTCGGTTCGCGTCTACGACGGACAGGCGCGGCGTGTCGACGGCGGTGAGCTCCAACGGCCATCCGGCGACGTCGTCGAGGCAACGATCCCGAAGCGTCTCGCCGACGGCACGTACACGGTCGCGTGGCGCGTGATCTCGGCGGATGGCCACCCGGTGCACGGAGCGTTTGTCTTTTCCGTGGGCAAGCCGGGGGCGAATCCCGCCGGGATCGGTGCCGAAGTGCTTGCCGGCGAGGCGACGCCGACGCACGTTGCGGTCGGTTTCTGGGTCGTGCGGTTCCTGTCGCTCGTACTCGTCCTTGCGCTCGCAGGCGGCTCGTTTGCGCTCGCCGTAGCTCTCGGCGCCGCGGAGCTGTCGGTGCGGAGGTCGATCGTGATCGCAGCTGCAGTGCTCGCGGCCCTCCTCGCGCTCGTCTCGCTCGCAGGGATCGCCTTCGAGGGAGCCGAAGCAGGTGGCTTCGGGGTTGTCCGCGCCTTGCACTGGGACGTCTACTCGTCCGTGCTCGACACGCGTTTCGGGGAGGCCTGGCTCGCGCGAGCGTGCGTCGCGGCTCTCGCCGTCCTGGTCGCCGTCGTCGTCTCGCGACGACCGGACCGCCGCGGAGCCGTCGCGCTCGCCGTCGTGTGTGCCTGCCTGGTTCCGACGTTGACCGTCTCGGGTCACGCCAGCGTGGGTGGCCGCCTCGAGCTCGTCGCCGACCTCGTGCACGCGAGCGCCGCGGCGATCTGGACGGGTGGCCTCACCGTCCTCGTCGTCGCGCTCTTGCTTGCGGGCGCAGGACGGTGGCAGCTCGCACGTTCCGCCGTCCCTCGGTTCTCGACGATGGCTCTAGCCTCGGTCGCGGCTCTGCTCGCGGCCGGTCTGACGAGCGCGTACCTCGAGGTGCGGGCATGGGCGGGACTTTGGGAGACGACCTACGGGCGGCTCCTGCTCGTGAAGTCGGGGCTCCTGCTCGGGCTTCTTGCCCTCGGGGCGTACAACCGGACGCGTTCCGTGCCGGCTATCCGGAGCGACAGCTCGTCCCCGAAGGCACAGCGCGGGTTCTTCCGAGCGGTGTCGGTCGAGCTCGTGCTGATGGTCGTCGTCGTCGGCGTCACGGCATCTCTCATCGCGCAGCCGCCGGCGAAGGCGTACGTTGCACCGTCGGGCCCGTTCACCGGCACGACGCAGGTCGGGCCGTACGAGCTCGACCTGGTCGTCGACCCGGCCACGACCGGGGCCAACGAGATCCACTTGTACCTCCTCGACCGCACGGGCCGCCCGGCGAAGGTCGCCGAGGCGTCCGTCGCGGCGTCGTATCCCGCAGCATCCATCGGCCCACTCCACTTCCGCTCACATCCCGCCGGGCCGGGCCACTACATCGTTCCCGTGGCCCGATTGCCCCTCGCAGGTGACTGGCGGATCGCCGTAACTGCAAGACGCGGCGAGTTCGACGAGTGGACCGGCGTCATCACCACTCCGATCAGAAAGGGCTCATCACCATGAAGAAGCACCGACTACCCATCCTCGTGGCATCCGCCGGCGCCGCGCTCGCCCTGGGCGCTGCCGCTGCGCAGGCACATGTGACCGTGCACCCGAACGCGCTTCCCGCGGGTCAGGACGCGGTCATCAACGTCGTTGTGCCGAACGAAGAGCCGAAGCCGACGATCAAGGTCGACGTCCAGCTTCCACACGGGATCCTCGAGCTCTCGACCGCCCCGATGACCGGTTGGAAGGCGAAGGTCGCGTACCGGAAGCTCGCGAAGCCCGTGACGCTCGAGGGCGAGAAGGTGACCGAGGAAGCAGCGCGCGTCACCTGGACCGCGACAGGCGGCGGCCTCCAGCCCGGACAGTTCGCCCAGTTCAGCGCGGCGATCGTCGTGCCGGAGGGGAAGAAGGGCACCGTGCTGACCTTCAAGGCCGTGCAGACGTACAAGGGCGGACCGGTGGTGCGCTGGATCGGCGCTCCGGGCTCCGAGACTCCCGCTCCGCAGATCGTCCTCCGCGGCGAGAACGACAGCGTCCAGGACTATCCGGCGGGGGTTAAGGCTGCCAAGCGCGGCCTTTCCTCCGTTGGGCTCGGCGCCGCTGTCGGTCTGCCGCTCGCCGGGCTCGCCGGGCTCGCGCTCGTTCGGAGGCGCCGGCGCGCATGAGACGCGCAGTCCTCGTCGGAACGCTCGCAGCCCTCGTCATCTGCTCCGCCGCCGCCGCACACGGCGGCGGAGCCAAGCTCGGTTATCGGTCGATCGTCACGCACGTGACGCCACACGTCTCCGGCGTCACGTTCGGCGTCCTCTATGGCGACGACGAGCTCCAGATCTCCGATACCGGTGGACGGCGGATCGTCGTCCAGGGCTACGAAGGTGAGCCGTACCTCCTCTTCACTCGCGATGCCGTGTACCGGAACGATCGCTCGCCCGCCACGTACCTCAACGACGATCGCTACGGCCAGGTCGACGTCCCGAAGACGGCGAACGCGAAGGCGGCACCGGTCTGGAAGCCGGTCGCCGCGGGGGTCGAGTACGCGTGGCACGACCACCGGATCCACTGGATGAGCACCGTGCCGCCGCCGGTCGTCCGGAATGCGAAAGACGTGCCCCACCACATCTTCGACTGGACGATCCCCGGCACCGTCGACGGAAAGCCGATGACGATCGCAGGTTCGCTCGACTATTCGCCCCCGGGCGGTGGGCTTCCGTGGGAATGGATCCTCGCCGGCCTCGTCGTGCTCGCTGCGGCAGCGACGTGGGCGTACCAACGCTGGCGTAGCCCGAGGAGGAGTGCCTAGGCGAGTAGACCCGAGTCGACAGCGGCCACCAGGCCGGCGACGACGCCGCAGCGCGTCGCCAGCGTCTCGGTCTCGATGTACTCCCAGGGCGTGTGGTCCTCGCCGCCGACGGGCCCGAGCCCGTCCAGCGTCGGGATCCCCTGGGACGCGGTCCAGGATCCGTCCGAGACGCCGCCAGCCGCTGCCTCGCCGAAGACGTGGCCGAGCTCGGCGCCGAGCGAGATCGCTGCTTCCGCGAGCGTGGCGACCGTGGCAGTGCGTTCGTAGGGCGGGGGCCCGCCGAGATCCTCGAAGTCGAGCGCGACGTCTGGATGCTCGCCGAACGCGAGCACCTCGGCAAGCGCGGCGTCGAGCTCGTCCTGCCGCCATGCGCGGAGATCCGCCGTGAGGAAACCCGAGCTCGGCACGGTGTTCAGGCCCTCGCCGGCCTCGATCCCGGTCACCTGAAGCGTCAGCTCCGGATGCGACTCGTGGAGCGCCGCGATCCTCAGGGCTTCGCTCGCCAGCGCGACCGCGGCGTTTCGTCCGTCGCTCGGGGCCTCGCCTGCATGCGCGGCCCTGCCCTGCGCATGGATCCGGAACCAGCGGGCGCCTTTCCGCGAGGAGACGACCTGTCCGTGCGGCCGGCCGCATTCGAGGCAGAGGACGGCGTCCATGTCGAGCAGACGCGCGCCCGTCGGCGGGCCGCCGTCACGTGATTCCTCGTCGGGCACGGACACGACCTCGATCAGGCCGAAGGGCCGCGAACCGTCCGCGAGCAAACGAGCCGCGTGTAACGCGACGGCGACGCCTCCCTTCATGTCCGCGACGCCCGGTCCGTAGCAGCGCGCTTCGTCGGTCGAGAACGGGCGAGTCGCGGCGGTGCCTAGCGGAAACACCGTGTCGTGGTGGCCGAGGAGAGCGACCCGCGCCGTGCCCGACCCTCGCAGCGTCGCATGGAGAGCCAGCCCCCCCTTCGTCTCGATCAGCTCGGGCTCGAGCCCGTAGCGCTCAGCCTTCAACGCGAGCACTCGGGCGAGCCCGTCGAGCGCCGCGTGATCGCCTCCGGGCGTGTCCACGTCGACCCAGGTCGCTAGGTCCGAGAGCACGAGGTCGAGCTCGTCGGCGGCCCGACGCCCGACACGCCCCGCCTCGGCGATCGCGATCGCGGGCAGCGACTCCGGGGAAGCCACGTTCGGCTAGGAGGACGAGCTGCCGAACGCGACGCGTCTCTCGACGTCCGCCGGATCCACCATCTGCCCGTCCCGGCCGACATAGCCGCCCTTCGCACCGATCACGAGCAGCACGAGGTCCTCGTCGCCCGCGTTCGAGACGCGACGGTGCGTCGTCGACCGGACGTGGAAGAGGCCGCCAGGCCCGAGCACGCGCGTCTCGTCTCCCACCTCGACGCGCGCTGTGCCACTGTGGACGAAGTACAGCTCGTCCTGCTCGTCGTGGTAGTGCTGGAAGCCCACGTACTCGGGCGGAAAGACGATGGCGTTCACGCCGAACGCTTCAACCCCGAGCGCCTGTCGCACCTTTCGGAACCCGTAGCCGTCACCGAGCTCGTCAAGCGAGCCGAACGCATAGTCGTCGGGCACGAAACGACGCTATCACGTCGGTCTGCAGGGGCTACACGGAGACTTAACAGTCGGCCAACTCCTACTTAAGCCCTTTCAAACCGGCAATTAAGCCCTCGCCGGTAGAAAGAAGCCCATGAATGGACTCCGACGCCTCACGCCGCTGGCGGCGCTCGTCTTTGCGGGCGCTCTCGGAGCAGGCCTCGCCCTCGGCGGCGCGGCACTGCTCGGAGATCTCAGCGGCTCCGACACGGTCACCGTCCGCGAGGTAACGGTCGAGGGATCGACGCAGGTCCCGACGACGTTCCGGACGGGCAAGGCGCTGACGATCGCCCAGATCTACAAGCGCACAGCACCCGGTGTCGTCCTGATCACCGCGACGAGCACCGTCTCGACCACGAACAGCGATCCCTTCTTCGGCAACCCGTTTGGCGCGCCTCAGCAGGAGCAGCAGCGCGCTCTCGGCTCGGGCTTCGTCATCGACAAGTCCGGTTACATCATCACCAACTACCACGTCGTCCAGGGCGCGAAGTCGATCCAGGTCGCCTTCTCGAACAACACGAGCATCAAGGCCACGCTCGTCGGCTCCGACCCGTCGACCGACATCGCCGTGCTCAAGGTGAACACGCCCTCCAGCGCGCTGACGCCGCTGACGCTCGGCAACTCCGACCTCGTCCAGGTCGGCGACTCCGTCGTCGCGATCGGCAACCCGTTCGGGCTCAGCCGCACGGTCACGGCCGGGATCGTCAGCGCGATCCAGCGTGAGATCCAGGCGCCGAACGACTACGAGATCGACCACGTGATCCAGACGGACGCTCCGATCAACCACGGCAACTCCGGCGGCCCGCTGATCAACGCACGCGGCGAGGTGATCGGGGTGAACGCACAGATCGAGACCGGTGGGACGACCGACGGCAACGTGGGCGTCGGGTTCTCGATCCCGTCGAACACCGTCAAGACGGTCGTTGCCCAGCTGATCAAGACCGGCAAGGTCGAGCACGCCGCGATCGGCATCCTCGCGCAGGACCTCACCCCGAGCCTCGCAAAGACGTTCCGGCTTCCGGTCAAGAGCGGCGTCCTCGTCGAGACGGTCCAGGCCGGCAGCGGTGCTGCGAAGGCCGGGATCAAGGCGGGCAACGAGAACGTGACGGTCGCCGGTGAGAGCTACAAGCTCGGCGGGGACATCATCGTCGCCGTCGACGGCGGGCCGGTGCACGACCTCGCGGGGCTCCGCGACGCTGTCGCGATGATGAAGCCGGGCGACACGATCACGCTCACGATCTACCGCGGCAGCGAGAAGCTGACCGTGAAGCTCAAGCTTGGACGGCGGCCTTCCTCTCCCTCCGGGTAGCCGTCCATTTCGGCCCCAGCTGAATCGGGGTCGTGCCGCCGGGAGCCGAGTCGCCACGGCCCGGCGGGCGTAAGTGCCAGAGGCCCCGTCCTGCCCGGGGCCTCTGGTATTTCCGCGGCCGCTAGCCTAGTCACGTGGCCGAAGAGCCTTACGAACTGGGGCGCCTGCTCGCCGAGCTCGAGCTCGGCGAATCGATCGACGACGAGGAAGAGCTCTGGACGGACGACGACGCAAATGACCATGCGGGCTGGTCCTGCGTCTCCACCGACCCGTTTCCGTGCCCCGCCGAAGGCTGCTTGTTCGTCGCCGAGTTCATGACGGCGGCGCATCTGATCCTCGTGTGGGAACACAGGGACGACCCGAACCTCCTTCGTCACGCAGCGCGCGCGAAGCGCGTCGGCCGCAACCCTCGCGTCGTCGAGTACGAGCCGAGCTTCGGCCCGAGCGCCTCGTACTACGCCTGGGAGGCCGCCGGCCGACCGGTGCACGCCGTCCGGGCCGAATGATCCGGGCCCAGTGATCCGGGCAGAGTGAGCTGGGGCAGCGCGCCGCCGTTCTCGCTCGGCGTGGAGGAGGAGCTGTTCCTCGTCGATCCCGTGACGCTCGTGCCGGCGGCGCTCTTCGACCAGGTCGTGCCGGAGTCGAGCCATCGCTTCAAGCCCGAGGTCTTCGCCTGCCTCGTCGAGACGACGACCGGAATCTGCCCCGACGCCGACGCCGTCCTCGCCGAGCTCGCCGACCTCCGCAGAGCAGTTGCGGATCGCGCTGCGTTCGTCGCTGCCGGCATGCATCCGTTCGCACGCGGCGAGGATCAGGCAATCGTTCCGCTACCGCGGTACGAGCGAATGCGAAAGGAGCTCGGCCCACTGCTCTCGACGCAGCTCGTCTGCGGGCTGCATGTCCACGTCTCGATGCCCGACGAAGCCACCGCGCTGCGAGCGTTCGAGGGCGTCGTGCCGTGGCTGCCGACGCTGCTCGCGCTGTCCGCCAACTCGCCGTTCGCCGAAGGGCAGGCGACGGGACTCAGCTCGACAAGGTCGGAGCGGCTGCTGCTGATGCCGACTGGCGGAACGCCGCCGCCACTTCCCGACTGGGCCTCGTGGGAGCAGGCGACGGCCGGCGACGAAGCGCGCCGTCATTGGGACGCATGGCCGCGCCCCGAGCACGGGACGCTCGAGGTTCGTGTGCTCGACCAGCAGACGGACGTCCGGCGCTCCGCCGGCTTCGCCGCGATCGTGCAGGGTCTCGTCCGAGCTGTCATCGAAGGGGAGATCCAGCCGTACGACCGCGAGCTTTATGAGCGCCGGCGTGCGAAAGCGGCTCGCTCGGCGCCAGACCCGGCGGAGGCCGGAGCGCTCGCCGAGCTCCTCGAGTCGAGCGAGCTCGTGTCGCATGTCATCCACGGCCGGCCCGAGGCCGAGCGTCAGCTGGAGCTCGGCCCGGAGCAGGCGCTCCGTAACCTGGCGGTAGCATCCCGGCCGTGACGACCGAGACCGTCCACGTATCAGGAATCCGGTGCGAACGCTGCGTCGCGCGGCTCGGCGTGGCCCTGGAAGGGCACGACGGCCTCGCGGCCGCAAACGCGAACCTGATGGGGGACGTCACGTTGACGTGGGACGAGAATCAGACCTCTCGTGCCGCTTTGCTCGAGGCGATGGCGACCGCGGGCTTCCACGAGCTTCCGGCGGACGTCTGACTACGGCGGGAATGAGCACGCGCTGGGCGTCGTTCGAAGCCCACGTACCAAAAAACCGCTGTTAGTGTGGCTCGGATGAGCGAGGCAACCTCCGATTCCGAGCCGCGCCAGCTGGCGGCCGAGGCACGAAACCGCGTCCGGTTCGAGGAGGAAGCGCTTGAGCTCGCAGACCAGGTCTACCGCGTCGCCAGGCGTCTCGTCTCCTCCCGAGAGGAAGCCGAGGACCTCGTCCAGGAGACCTATGCACGAGCGTTCCGGAGCTGGCAGTCGTACACGCCCGGCACGAACATGCGCGCCTGGCTCCTCCGGATCCTCACGAACCTCAATATCGATCGAGGACGGAAGCACCAGCGCACGCCTGACTCACAGCCGCTCGAGGAAGGCGACTACTTCCTCTACAACCGGATGGAGCAGACGAGCGGGACGTCGGCCGAGGAACGCATCGACCAGAAGCTCTCGCAGGACACGATCGTCACGGCGCTATCCGTCGTTCCGCACGACTTCCGTGACGTGATCGTGCTCGTCGACATCGGAGACTTCACCTACGCGGACGCTGCTCAGATCCTCGATATCCCTGTTGGAACCGTCATGTCGCGCTTGCACCGTGGAAGACGTATCCTCAAGCGCGAGCTGGCCGAACGAGTGGGAGCGTAAATGGGCGAGTACTGTGAGCGCTGCGAAGAGATCATGCAGCCCTTCCTCGACCGGCAGCTAACGGCCGAGGAGCAGGGGACGGCCGAGGCGCATCTCAGCGAGTGTGCGTACTGCAACGTTCGCTACACCTTCGAGAACGAGCTTCGTGTGCTCGTCAAGAAGGCGTGCAACGAGGAGATGTCGCCGGAGCTGAAAGCAAAGCTCGCTTCGCTCAAAGAGACCGAGGCCTGAGCCGCTCAGGCAGGTCTTCGGGGTAGTCGACGTCCCCGGGCGCCCCGAGGTCGTCACACTCGACGAGCACGGGTACGAGCGACCGGGCTCCCTCGTCGGGGACGGTCGGCCAGGCCGCGCGGCCGAGCAGCACCGGATGGCCGCGATCTCCGTCGTACGACGCGGCGAACACGTCTGCCGCCGACGCGTGCCACGCGTCGATCACGCGGTCGATCGCGGCGGCTTTCAGCTCCGGGCCGTCGGCGAGGCAGACGACCGCCGCCTCGACGCTGGCGCCGAGCGCAGCCAGCCCGCAGCGGAGCGACGCGCCCATGCCACGCGGCCAGTCCGGGCACTCGACGACACGCGCATCCGTCTCGAGCGGGTGGGCGCCGGCGACGACGACGATCTCGTCGACCGAGCTCGCGCGCACCGCTCGAAGCACGTCCGCGAGCATGAGGTGCTGCTTCGGTGCGCCGAAGCGGCTTGCCTCGCCGGCGGCGAGGATGACGGCGCCGATCATGCCGCCATTCTCGCGCTAACCTGGCTCGGTCGATGAGGTTCGCCGCGTTGTTCGTCGTCATCGCCGCGCTCTCGACGGTCGGTGCCGCAACCGGTGCGGGAGGATCCGCCTCGGCGTGCATCGCGGCTTCGGTGCGTACGACGACGACGCCGCCGACTGCGGGAGGGCCGAGCCGCGTTCCGTGGATGCGTGCCGGTCGTACGGTCGGCTATCTCTTCGGGTACGGCGAGACGCTGCAACGTACTCTCGCCGGGCGTGCCGCCCTCTTCACGGGCGGAGCGGGCCCGTCGCGTGAGTCACATGAAGATCCTCTGGGCGGTGCGCGACAGTCGGCGACTGTCTCCCTCGCCGGCGATCGGCTCGATGCTGCCGGCTCCTTCCCGAGTCATTTCCCGGCCATCGGTGTCTCGGGCGCTCGGGCGTGGGGCTACTACGCGTCGATCGTGAGCATCCCGACCGCCGGCTGCTGGAGGCTGACCGTGCTGTCGCCAGCGAAGCGCGGACGCTTCGCCGTCGTCGCGATCGACAAGTAGGCCTACGCGCCGTTCTGAAGCGCTGCCCAGACGCGCGGGGGCGTGATCGGCAGCTCGCGCATCCGCACGCCGGTCGCCGCGTGCACGGCATTCGCGATCGCGGCCGGGCCTGGCACGACCGGAGCTTCGCCGATCCCCTTTGCACCGAACGGCCCGTCAGGAGCCGGCACCTCGACGATCACGGTGTCGATCGGCGGCACACGGTCGGCCGTGGGCAGGGCGTAGTCGAGGAAGGAGCCAGAGAGCAGCTGCCCGTCCTCGTCGTGGACGAGCTCTTCGTAGAGGGCCCAGCCGATCGCCTGCACGGCGCCGCCTCGCATCTGGCCCTCGACGAGCGCGGGGTTGAGGGCGCGCCCGACGTCCTGGACGATCGCGTACCCGAGCAGCTCGACCTCGCCCGTCTCCGGGTCGACGCGCACGTGTGCGAGATGCGCCGAGACGGAAGGCGCCTGGCTCGTCTGGGCCGAGCCGCCATGGCCCTCGATCGGCTCGTACCGACCGCCGAAGCGGAGAGCCTTGCGGGTGATCTCCTCGACCGTGATCGAGCGGTCCGGCGCGCCCACCGCGCGCACGACGCCGTCGACGACCTCGAGGTCGCCCGGTGCGATCTCGAGCTCCTCGGACGCCGCCGCAAGCAGCTTCTCCTTCGCCGCCTCGGCGGCGCGCTCGACCGCCTTGCCCACCGTGTACGTGACCTTCGAGCCGCCGCTGGCCCCGGCGTAGGGGCCGCTCGCCGTGTCCGCGGTGACCACTCGCACCTTCTCGTGGGGAAGGCCGAACGCCGCAGCGGCGATCGTCGCAAAGCCGGTGTTGACGCCGGTCATGTCGGCCGCGCTCGTGATCACGGTCATCGTCCCGTCGGTGTCGACGCGGCAGACGGCCGCGGCCGGCTCGTTGCCACCCGGCCAGTAGCCGGCGGCGACGCCGATGCCTTCGTTGTCCGGCAAGCCGTTGCGTGCCGCCCAGAGCTCGTGCTGCTGGGTAGCCTCGATCACCTCGACCGCGCCGAACGTCGGAACGGGGCCGGAGATCCCGGTGTCCCCCTCGACGAGCGCGTTCTTCCGCCGCAGCTCGAGCGGATCGAGCCCGAGCTCTTCTGCGAGCTCGTCGATCAGCGATTCGACGGCGAACGCCGCCGTCGGCGCCCCTGGGCCGCGGTAGGCGCCGAACGTGAAGCGGTTCGTCTGCACGCCGAAGCCGTGGATGTCGTGCGCCTCCCAGCGGTACGGGCCGGCGACGAGCAGCGACGTGATCCCCTCGACGCCCCAGCCGGCGTTCGTGCCACGGTCGACGATCATCCGCCCCTGGATTCCCGTCAGCGTGCCGTCTGAGCGCGCGCCGATCTTCACCTCGGAGACCTGCGCCGAGGCGGGGTTCGTGGCGGCGAAGTCCTCGCGCCTCGTGAAGACGATGCGAACCGGCCGCTTGAGCGCGAGCGTCGCGCCTGCAGCCAGCGGCTCGACGAGCGCGAACTTCCCGCCGAAGGCGCCTCCCAGCGGCTCCGCGATCACGCGGATCTGATCGAGCGGAAGGCCGAACGCACGCCCGAGCTCGCTGCGAGAGACGAACGAGCCCTGAGTGGCGGTCGAGACGACGAGCGTTCCGTTCGGCTCGAGCCAGGCGGTCGCGACCTGCGGCTCCAGGTATGCCTGATAGACCCACGGCGTCCGAAACGTGGCCGAGACGACGGCGTCGCTCGAGGCAAAGGCCGCCTCGATGTCGCCCGAGCCGCGGTGGATGCGGTCGAGGACGTTGCCAGACATCGGCTCTGCGCTGTCGTCCGCCTCGCCGTGGTCGGACCCGGCGTGGATCGACTCGAGGTCGCCTGAGTGCGTGCCCTCCTCGACCCGGCGCGCGAGCGGCGCGCCGACCTCCATCGCCGCCTCGACGTCGACGACCGCCTCGAGCGGCTCGTAGTCCACGACCACGAGCTCGGCGCCGTCCTGCGCCGCCGCCTCGGTCTCGGCGACGACGAGCGCAACCGGCTGTCCGGCGAACACGACTTCCTCGCGCGCCAGCGGCTCGGCCGTCCGGTCGGTGCCGGTGGTCGCCGTCGGCAAGTCGGCCGCCGTCAGCACTGCAACGACACCCGGCAGCGCGAGCGCGGCTTCCTTGGCGACGGACGTGATCAGCGCGTGTGGCTCGCTCGCGAGCACGAGGCGCGCGTGCAGCAGGCCGTGGATCTCACCGTCGGCGGCAAAGCGGGTCTGGCCGGTGACCTTCTCCGGCGCGTCGTCCCGCGGCCGCGGGACGCCGATCACGGTGTCCACGATGCGTCCTCCTTCGCTCGTCGCTCGGCCAGCTCGGTCGCGCGCCGCACGACGACGCGTGCGAGCGAGCGGCGGTACTCCTCGGGTGCGAAACGGTCTCCGAACATGTCCGCATCGTCGACGTCTCCTTCGAGGAGGAACGGCGAGGCGCCGACTCCTGTCAGCGCGATGCGGCGGCTGCCGTCGGCCGCGACGGAGACGGCTGCGCCGGCGAGCGCAAAGCCGGATGCGGGGTGCTCGACCGCGACGTACGCCGAGCCCGATCCTGGCGCGGGCAGCGGAATGCGGATCTCCGTGATCAGCTCGCTGGTGGCGAGTGTCGTTGTGAACGGGCCGGTGAAGAGGTCGGCGGCCGGCAGCTCGCGGGCGCCGCCGCGCGAGCGCACCGTGAGCGTCGCGCCGAGCGCGAGCATCACCGCAGGCATGTCGGCGGCCGGGTCGGCGTGCGCCAGCGCGCCGCCGATCGTGCCGAGGTTGCGGACCTGAAGGTCGCCGATCCCCGACGCGCACTCCGAGATCGCGGTCAGCGCAGGCCGTCCGAATGCCGCCTGCTCCTCGAGCGCTCTCCAGGTCGCCAGCGCGCCGATCGCGAGCGTGCCGTTCTCCCTATCGACCGCGTCGAGGCCGAGCCCGCCCATGTCGACGAGCAGCGCCGGCCGCGCGAGCCTGAGCTTCATCGCCGGCAGCAGCGATTGTCCGCCCGCGAGCACCTTCGCGTCCTCGGTCTGGAGCGCTGCGAGCGCGTCGTCGAGCGACGCAGCGCGAACGTAGTCAACGGACGCGGGGATCATGAAACGGAGGCCGCCCGTACGGAGTCGACGATCGAGTGGTAGCCCGTGCAGCGGCACACGTTGCCGCGCAACGCCCGGCGGATCGCGTCGTCGTCGGGATCGGGGATCCGGGAGAGCAGGTCGACGGTCGAGAGGATCATCCCCGGCGTGCAGAAGCCGCACTGGAGACCGTGATGCTCGACGAACGCCTGCTGAACGGGATGGAGCTCGCCGTTCTCGGACAGCCCCTCGATCGTCGTCACCTCCGCGCCTGCGGCCTGGAGTGCGAGCATCGTGCAGCTCTTCACTGCGCGCCCGTCGACGAGCACCGTGCACGCGCCGCACTGGCTCGTGTCGCAGCCGATGTGCGCGCCCGTCAGCCCGAGCCCGTCTCGGAGCGCGTGGACGAGCAGCGTACGCCCGTCAACCTCGAGCTGCCGCCGTTCGCCGTTGACGGTGAGCTCAAGCACCTGGGGTCACCGCGACGATGTCCGCCACATGGAGCATGCGGAACGTGAGTCGCGTCGCTTCGATGCGCTCGCGATCGTCCTCGATCTCCGGCAGCTTTTGCCAGAGGTCGTGTGCGCATGTGATCAGCTCGCGGATCTGCTCGAGCTCGACCTTGTCTGCGGCGCCGTTCTTCTCGCCGCAGGCATTCAGGGCGAGGCCGAGCACGCCGAACGTGTCCGGCTGGCGCATCCAGAGAAGCGGCGTCGCCATCGACAGATATCCGTGGATGCGGGCGAAGATCATCGGTTGCGCGAACGTGTCGCTCCCGACGGGGCTCGTCGGCTCGAGCGGCGGCTCGCCGTTTGCGATCCGCCGGGCGTTCGCGCCCAGCATGTCGCGGAGCTGCGTATCGTCGAAGCCGGCTCGCCTCGCCGTGCGGATCGCGATCAGGAGCGAGCTCGGCTGCTGTCCGTACGGGTAGTCGGAGGCGTAGACAACCTGCTCCGGCGAGACCTGGCGGTGGAAGTCGAGCAGGTCGATCGGGCTCCAGGCCGAGGTGTCAAAGAAGACTCCAGCCCGGCCGTCGAAGACCTCGGCGAGCCCGGCCATGTCGGCGATCCCGGCGTGAGCGATGATCAGCTCGACCCCGGGATGGCGCTCCACGAGCCTGCCGAGGCCCTTGGCGATCGGCGGCAACCCGCGTCCGCCGTGGATCAGGATCGGCACCTGTCGCTCCGCGGCGAGCGCAAACACCGGCTCGAGGCGATCGTCGGTGAGCAGGAAACCCTGAGCGCGAGGGTGGAGCTTGATCCCGCGCGCGCCGAGGTCGATCGAGCGCTCGGCCTCCTCGATCGGCTGCTCAGCGAGGTCGAGCCGAACGAAGGGGATCAGCCGCTCGGGGAACTCGGCGGCTGTTGCGCGCGTGCGATCGTTCGCCGCCGTGAACGCCGGGTGGCGGTCGGGCTCGTCCATGCAGAACGTGAAGGCGCTCGAGATGCCGTAGCGATCCATGATCGCGACGAGCTCGTCCCCGCGCCCGCGCATGCCGTCGATGTCGTCACCGACGTGAGTGTGCGCATCGAAGATCTCGGCGCCGGCGGGAAGCTCACGCGCGAGCTCGCCGTCCCAGTGGCTCGACAGCTCGAGCGCGCGATCGACCGCTTCCTTCACCTCGCCTGAGTCTATTCGTGCGGGGGAAGGCGGCCGCCGCGAACGGAGTACGATGCCGCCCGTGCCCGACGTCCTGATCTTCGGCGACACGCTGCGCTCGCCCGAGCTCCGCCACGAGGTGCCGGTACCGATCCCGGACCCGTTCCTCTACCTCGAGCGGAACGGCCGCCGCGCGGTCGCGATCCACTCGCTCGAGGTGCCGCGTGTGCGCGGAACCGGCCTAGACGTCCTCTCGTGGGACCAGCTCGGCTGGGAGGAACTGCTGGCAGAGGGTGTGCCGCGGGACGAGCTCTACCTCCACGTCGCCGAACGGGCGTGCCGGTCGGTCGGGATCGAGGAAGCAGTCGTGCCGCCGCTCTTCCCGGTCGAGCTCGCCGACCATCTCCGCGGCGCCGGCATCCGACTTGCTACCGATCGCGAGCAGTTCTCGGCGCGGCGGCGCGTGAAGACGGACGTTCAGCTGGACGGCATCCGCCGCGCCCAGCGTGCGGCCGAGGCGGCGATGGACCGGGCGCGCGAGCTGTTGCGGAGCGCCGACGCGAGCGGCGACGTGCTCGTGCTCGATGGCGAGCCGCTCACGGTCGAGCGGATCAAGCAGGAGATCGGGGACGTCTTCACGGCGCGCGGCTGCGTCGCCGACGAGATGATCGTCTCCCACGGTGGCCAGAGCGCTGTCGGCCACGAGATGGGCTCGGGGCCGATCGCACCCCGAGAGCCGATCGTCATCGACCTCTGGCCGAAGGATCGAGAGACGGGCTGTCACGCCGACATGACGCGGACCTACTGCGTCGGTGAGCCACCCGAGGAGCTCGTCGCGTACCACCGGCTGGTCAAGCAGGCCCTCGATGACGCGATCGCGTCTGTCCGAGCGGGCGCGTCCGGGAACGCGCTCTTCACCGCGACCTGCGAGCTGTTCGCGGCCCACGGCTACAAGACGCTGCTCACCAAAGACATGGGCGAGACGCTCGAGGAGGGGTTCTTCCACGGCCTCGGGCACGGTGTCGGGCTCGAGGTGCACGAGGATCCCGGAATGGGCATCGCGCCGGGTGCGCCGCTCGTCGCCGGAGACGTCGTCACGGTTGAGCCCGGGCTCTACCGGCCTGGCTTCGGCGGTTGCCGCCTCGAGGATCTCCTCGTCGTCACGGAGGACGGCTTCGAGAACCTCACCGACTACCCGTACGATCTGGCCCCGTAAGCCGTCTCCATCCCCTTGCCGCCGTCTTCCGGAGCCGCGATCTCCGGAGGGTGCTGCTGGCGTTCGCCGGCTTCAACGGGGCCGAGTGGGGCGCCTGGATCGCGATTCTCGTCTACGCGTATGCGCAGGGCGGGGCGACGACGACCGGCCTCGTCGCGCTCGCCCAGCTGCTGCCGGCGGCGCTGCTTGCACCGCTCGGGGCGACCGCCGCCGACCGCTACCGCCCAGCTCGGGTGCTCGCCTTTGGCTACCTCCTGCAGGCCATCACCTTCGCCTTGACGGCGGCGGCGCTCTTCGCCGGCGCAGACCCGATCCTCGTGTACGTCTTCGCCGCGTGCTCTGCGTGCGCGGTGACGATCACGCGTCCAACGCAGGCGGCGCTGACGCCGGCCCTTGCGCGCACGGCCGACGAGCTGACGGCGACGAACGTCGTCTCGGGCTGGATCGAGAGCCTGAGCGTGCTCGTCGCGCCGGCGCTTGCCGGCTTGCTGCTCGCGATCGGCCAACCCGGGACGGTGCTGGCCGCGGCCGCCGCCGCCACGCTCGTCTCGTCGGCTCTCGTCTGGCGCGTGCGCGGGCCGGCGCCAGCCTCGCTCGAAGACCGCGGCCCCTCGCCGCTTGCCGAGGCGCTCGAAGGTCTGCGCGTCGTCCGGCACGAGCCGGAGCCGCGGCTGCTCGTCCTGCTGCTCGGTGCGCAGTTCGTGGCGATCGGTGCGCTCGACGTTCTCTTCGTCGTGCTCGCGATCGACGTGCTCGAACACGGTCAGCCCTGGGCCGGCTATCTGAACGCGGCATTCGGCGCCGGCGGCGTGCTTGGCGTCCTCGTCACGGCCGGGCTGGTGGGGAGGCGCCATCTCGCGCCGGCCGTCCTCGCCGGCGCAGCGATCTGGTGCGCTGCGCTCGTCGTGCTCGCGCTCGTCCCGAGCGTCGGGACGGCGCTCGTGCTTCTTGCCTGCGCCGGTGCCGGGCGCCTCCTGCTCGACGTCGCGGGCCGGACCCTGCTCCAGCGCAGCGGCCCGCCGGAGTTCCTGTCGCGCGTCTTCGGTGTGCTCGAGGGCTTCTCGATGGCCGCGCTCGCGCTCGGCTCGCTTCTGACTCCGCTCCTCGTCGCGCTCGGCGGCGGTCGCTTCGCCGTCGCCGGCATCGGGCTCGTCCTGCCGATCGTGGCGCTCGTCGTCGGCCGTCGCCTGCTCCGGCTCGACGCCGAGCGGACGGTGCCGGTCGTCGAGATCTCGCTGCTCCGCTCGCTGACGCTCTTCGCAGCGCTGCCGCCACCCGAGCTGGACGTGCTCGCGCGGAACCTCGAGCCCGTGCGTGTGGCCGCAGGAGGCACCGTGATTCGCGAGGGAGAGCCCGGCGACCGCTTCTACGCGATCGCCGACGGCACGGTCGACGTCTCCGCAGACGGCGTTCGGCTTGCCGAGTTCGGCCGCGGCGAGGGCTTTGGCGAGATCGCGCTGCTGCGCGACGTGCCGCGCACGGCGACCGTCATCGCGCGCGATGACGTGCTGCTCTACGCGCTCCCGAAGGACGCCTTTCTCGCCGCCGTCACCGGCCATGCTCCAACTTCGCAGGCCGCCGAGCAGGTGGCCGTCGGCAGGCTCGACGAGCGCGCCAGCAGGCTAGGATCGCCGAGGTGAGCGAGCCGACCGGCATCGAGACGCTGCTCGAGGAGGATCGGCGCTACCCGCCGGACCCGGCGTTCGCGGCGCAGGCGAACGCGCAGCCGGGGATCTACGACGTGTCGCTCGAGGAGCTCTGGGCCGAGGCCGCGCGTGAGCGCGTGGCCTGGTTCCGGGACTTCCACACGGTGCTCGAGTGGGAGGCGCCGTACGCGAAATGGTTCCTCGGCGGTCAGCTCAACGTCTGTTTCAACTGCGTCGACCGGCACGTCGAGGCGGGTCTAGGAGAACGCGTCGCGTTCCACTTCGAGGGCGAGCCCGAGGGCGACCGGGCGCCGATCACGTATCAGGCGCTCCTCGACGAGGTCGTGCGCGTCGCGAACGGCCTGAAGGCGCTCGGCGTCGGCAAGGGGACGCCGGTCGGCATCTACATGGGCATGGTGCCGAGCCTGCCCGTGGCGATGCTCGCATGCGCACGGCTCGGCGCGCCGCACACGGTCGTCTTCGGCGGCTTCTCGGCCGATGCGCTGTCAGGCCGCCTGACGGACATGGAGTGCGAGGTCGTGATCACGCAGGACGAGGGCTGGCGGCGCGGACAGCGTGTGCCCCTGAAGGCGAACGTCGACGAGGCCCTCCAGCACTGTCCGGCGGTGCGGAAGGTGATCGTCGCGCAACGGACGATGGGCGACGTGCCGATGACCGAGGGCCGCGACGTGACGTGGGCCGAGCTGGTTGACGGCCAGCCGAGCGATCCCGCGAGCTGTCCGTGCGAGCCGATGGACTCCGAGGATCTTCTCTACCTCCTGTATACGAGTGGCACGACCGCGAAGCCGAAGGGGATCGTCCACACGACGGGCGGCTACCTCGTCGGCGTCGCGACGACGCACCACGCGATCTTCGACCTGAAGGCGGAGGCCGACGTCTACTGGTGCGCCGCCGACATCGGCTGGGTCACCGGGCACTCGTACATCGTCTACGGGCCGCTCTGCAACGGTGCCACGAGCATCCTCTACGAGGGCACGCCCGACTTCCCGGACCGAGACCGCTGGTGGGACATCGTGGAGCGCTACCGCGTAACGATCCTCTACACGGCGCCGACCGCGATTCGCGCGCACATGAAGTGGGGGCCGGAGCATGCCGAGAAGCACGATCTCTCGTCGCTGCGGCTGCTCGGCTCCGTCGGCGAGCCGATCAACCCCGAGGCGTGGATGTGGTACCACGAGCACATCGGCGCCGAGCGCTGCCCGATCGTCGACACGTGGTGGCAGACCGAGACGGGGATGATCCTGATCACGCCGCTGCCGGGGATCACGACGACCAAGCCCGGCTCGGCAACGCAGCCCTTCCCGGGCGTCGACGCAGCGGTCTACGACGACGAGGGCAACGAGGTCGGGCCGGGCGGCGGCGGCTACCTCGTGCTGCGGCGACCCTGGCCGGCGATGCTCCGCGGCATCTACAAGGATCACGACCGGTACGTCGAGACGTACTGGAGCCGCTACCCCGGCGTGTACTTCGCCGGTGACGGGGCGCGGATCGACGAAGACGGCGACTTCTGGCTGCTCGGGCGCGTCGACGACGTGATGAACGTCTCCGGCCACCGCATCTCGACGATCGAGGTCGAGAGCGCGCTCGTCGACCACCACGCCGTCGCCGAGGCGGCCGTCTGCGGCCGCAAAGACGCGCTGACGGGGCAGGCGATCGTCGCCTTCGTGACGCTCAAGGGCAGCGAGGAGGGTTCCGTCGAGATGCTCGACGAGCTCCGCGACCACGTAGCGAAGGTGATCGGCCCGATCGCGAAGCCCGCGAACATCCTCTTCACGCCCGAGCTGCCGAAGACGCGCTCCGGGAAGATCATGCGGCGGCTGCTGCGCGACGTCGCGGAGCACCGCCCGCTGGGCGACACGACGACGCTCGCCGATCCGGCGGTCGTCGCCGAGATCGCGGAGCAGGCCGCGGCCCAGCCCTCAGAGGACTAGGTCAGGGCGTCAGCAGCGGCCAGGTCGCGCTCACGGACTTCGTGAGCCACTTCGACGAGCCCTTCGGCCTGAGCTTCAGCACGAGGCGGCCCTTCAAGGGATCGGGCTTCTTCGCGAGCAGCGCCTTGCCCGCGGGCGTGACGACGAGCTTGAGGAAGAACGGCGCGTCACGGGTCAGGTGCTTCGAGCCGCGCGCGATGAGGATCTCCTTCGCCGCGGCGTTCGAGCTCCGCCGTAGCGGGCTCGCCTTTGGGGGCGATCGTCGCGTTCACGTCGAGCTGGACGTCACCCGCGCCCATGCCCGGCACGAGCACGACGTCGGGGGGCGGGTTGTAGCCGAAAGTGTCGATTGCCTCGCCTGCCTCGATCATCAACGCGCCGGCCTTGTTGACCGGTTCCTTCGGGGTGTTGTCGAGGAAGGCGCGGAAGTGGACCTCCGCATCGAGCTCGAACGTCGCGCTTGTCTGAGCTCCCTGCACGACGCCGGATTGGGAGAGGCGGATGTTGTCGAACTTCTTCGTCCACTCCCGTCAGCTCGTCCCTGATCGAGTAGTACCGGATCCGGGCGCTCCCGTTGTACGCATCGTCCACCTTGTCCGGCACCCTGCCGGAATCGATGTAGCCGATGGCGCCGGGCGTGTAGTCGCCCTGGAGGTTGCACTTCTTCGAGCCAGCGACCTGCCATTTGACGTCGGCGGTGTTCTGCGCGAGCGGGATCGGGATCGACCAGGAGACAGCGACGAGCGGGTCGTCAGCCACGGGTATCGGCTGCGCCGTCGAGCCGAAGCTCGTTGTGTTCTTCACCGGCGTCGGATCAGACCGGATCAGGCAGCTGTACTTCTCGATGACCGGCTTGTTCTGCTCGAAGTGGTACTCCGTGCGGCCCGCGAGACCGAGGACGTAGACCTGGAGCTTCGACTCGCTCGTCACCTGGCCGCTCCTAAGCTTGAACGTCTCCACCTCCACCGTCATGAAGCGATAGAACGTTTCGTGCTTCTGCGGTGCGGTCCCGCCGGCCACCGTGAACGTCTTGTCGACCTTCTCGTGCAGCTTGCCGTAGTACCAAGTCTGGTACGCCCACGCCTGGTCCGGGATCGCCGCCGGCCGCGCGGCCGGCGAGGCCGCCAAGAGCGAGACGGCTGCCATGCATCCGATGCACGCGAGAACCCAGCGGCCGCGAGACATTGCGCGGGAGTCTAGGGTCGTCGCTTCCTCGCGGCAAGGCGCACGAGCCGGGCCAGTTCGAGCATGTATGAAATGGCCAGATTGACTATTAGATTAGACTATGGTGTATGAAGCAGTACCGCATCACGACGAGCGGTCAGGTGTCGCTACCGGTCGAGGTGCGTCGGCGCTGGGGGACGAGCATCGTCATGTACGACGATCTCGGCGATCGACTCGTCGTCCGCCCGGTCCCCGAAGACCCGATTGCGGCGGCCCGCGGAATCCTGAAGGGGCGTCTACTTCCAACGCAGAAGCTCCGCGAGATCGCGCGACGGGACGAAGAGCACGCAATGCGGCGTCGCACGTGATCCTGCTCGATGCGTACGCGCTTGTCGCTCTGCTCGCGACTGAGCCCGCAGGGCCAGAGGTCGAAGGGCTCCTCTATGCAGGCCAGACGGCAGTGACCGCCGTCAACCTCGCGGAGGCGATCGAGACGACCGAGCGCGTCCACCAGCTCGAGCACGAGGAGATACGCCACGCGTTGCAGCCACTCCTCGGCTCCGTGATCGTCGTCTTGCCAGCCGCCGAGAGGGAGGCGTGGCGTGCGGCAGAGCTACGGGCGATGTACTACGAGCGAAACGAACGAGCAGTCTCGATCGCGGACTGCTTCTTGCTGGCTGCTGCCGGAGCGGGCGACTCGATCGCGACTGCCGACCGGGCGGTCGCTGCGACGGCACGAGACGAGGCGATCGAGGTGCTTGCGCTGCCGGATAGCTCCGGTCGCCTCCCGTAGGTCGACGTGGCGTTGACAGCCGGTCGAGCGTCCGTCGCGCGACGCGGCCCGCCAGGACGTCGGAGGCCGTGCCTACGCCGTAGCCGTACGTCATCACGCTGACCGCGAACACGCCGCCGCGCCAGTAGACGAGCCCGGCGTCGTGCCGCGCGCTCGTGATCCAGCCGGCCTTGTGCAGGACCCAGGCGCCGTGACCGGCGACGAAGCGGTCGAGCTTGCCGTGGTCGGCCGAGTGGGCGAGCAAGATAGAGGAGATAGCGCGCGTCCGAGGGCGTGAAGGCCGACCCATAGCGCTTCGCGAGCGGCCCCTTGCCCGCCGTCGCCAGGTGGACGAAGCCGAACAGCTGCGCGAGGTCGTACGCGCTCGTGTGCTTGCCGATCCCGTAGTACGGCTGCTCGTCGACGCGCTCGTGGGATCGCTGCCGCCGGGCCCGCGCTCGTAGCCGCCGTACATCTCCGTGTCGTGGAGGCCGAGGCTGTCGCATCAGCGCGTTCACACCGGCGCTGCCGCCGTGCGTCGAGCCCGCGTAGAGGACCTCCAGGTCGTTGGCGGCGCCGTTGTCCGAGTAGATCAGCGCGCGGTGCAGGAGGCTGTCGGCGTACGAGCCGGGCGCCGGCTTTCCGTGGAGCGAGCGCAGCGTCTCGACGGCGATCGCGAGCTTCAGCGTCGACGCGGCGGGGAACTCGGCGCGGGCGTTCCAGGCCGCGCCTGCCCCGGTCATCAGGTCGCGGACGTAGACGGCGCGACGCGCCGGGAAACTCGCGGACGAGCGGCACGATGCGGCGTGCCAGTCCGGGATCGAGGTGGCCGAGGGTTCCGCGCGGCTTTGCGGCGGGCGGCAGGCCGAACACGTGCGAGACGGAGCGATGGGACTGGCGGCTGCGCCTCGCCGTCGCAGTCACGCGCACGGTGGAGTCGCGGTGCGGCAAGGAGACCCAGAGGTCGAAGCGCCGCTTCGACGGATGGCGGACGGCGACGAGCTTCCCGTTCACACGCACCGCGATCCGCCGCGTGCCCGCAGGCGCCGTGCCGGCGACGTGGCCGAACGAGACCTCGTAGGCCGCGGGCGCGCTGAGAACCGGAGGCGAGAGGTGGTGCGGCGGTCCCGTGATCAGGGCAGGAGCTTCTCGAAGCGCTCGGCGTCGTCGAACGGGCCGATCACCGCGAGCCGCAGCCCGTCGTCCGTGATCAGCTCCTGCGCCACGCGCTGAACGTCGTCAGCGGTGACCGCATCGACGCCGGCGAGCACCTCTGCCGGGTCCGGGTGGGCGTCCTCGAGCACCTCGCGGCGGAGCCCGAACATGTTCACCCCCTGGGGCGACTCGAGCGAGAGGACGAAGCGTCCCTTCGCATACGCCTTCCCCTTCCCGAGCTCGTCCGCCGGCACGGGCTCTTCGGCGATCTTGCGGAACTCGCCGACGATCGTCTCGATCGCCTCGTCGACGCGCTTGACGTCGACGCCGGCCTGGGCGAACAGCGAGCCCGTGTCCCGGTAACCCTGGATCATCGCGAGCACGTAGTACGCAAGGCCGCGCCGCTCTCGCACCTCGGTGAAGAGACGCGAGGACATGCCGCCGCCGAGCACGACGCGGAGCACGTCGACGACGTAGCGGTCGGGATGGTCGACCTCGTGCGTACGGACGCCGAGGCAGAGATGCGCCTGGTCGGACTGCTTCGTGAAGAGCCTCGCGCGGTCGCCGGGCGTCCCGTTCAGAGGCTCAGGCGATCCGAGCTCGCCGGCCGGGACGTCGCCGAGCAGCTCGGCGAGCCGCTCCACAAGGCCCTCTCCGATCGCTCCCGCGACGCCGACCACCATGCGGTCGGCCGTGTACCAGCGGTCGAGATACGAGAGGAACGTCTCGCGCGTCGCGGCGTGAATCGTCTCCTTGCGTCCGAGGATGTCCCAGCCGAGCGGATGGTCACCCCAGACGAGGTCGTCATAGATGCCGGAGATGTAGTCGCGCGGCGTGTCGAAGTACATGTTCATCTCCTCGATGATCACGCCCTTCTCGCGGTCGATCTCCTCGGCGTCGAAGCGGGAGTTGCGGAGCATGTCCACGAGCACGTCGAGGGCGATATCGCGGCTCTCGCCGGCGCAGCGGACGTAGTAGCCCGTGATCTCCTTGCCCGTGAAGGCGTTGAACTCACCGCCGATCGCGTCGATCTCGGCGGAGATGTCGCGCGCCGTCGGACGCTTCTCCGTTCCCTTGAAGAACATGTGCTCCGCGAAGTGCGCGATGCCGTTCGACTCCGCGGTCTCGTAGCGGGAGCCGGCTGCGAGCATCACGAAGCACGAGACGGACTGCGCCTGCGGCATCGGCGCCGTCACGATGCGGAGTCCGTTCGGGAGGACGTGTCGTTCGTACGTGCTCACGGGGCGAGATGGTATAGACGCGGTGATGGCGAACGGTCAGCTGACCCGCGCGGCGATCGCTGCGCAGCCCGAGTGGCTGCGCGGCGTGCCGACTGACCGTCGCCTGCCGGAGGGTCGCCTGCTCTTCACCGGCTGCGGGACGTCGTTCCACGCTGCGCAGACGGGCGGCGACGCCGTGCAGGCGCTCGAGCTCGTGTTGCGTCCGCAGCGGGACGCGGACGTGCTCGTCTGCGTGAGCCACGAGGGAAAGACGATCCTCACGCTCGAGGCGGTTCAGGCGTGGGAGGGCGAGACGTGGCTAGTCACGGGCGCCGCGGACAGCCCGCTCGCCGACGCGTGCAACGAGGTCGTCGTCTGCACGCCTGCGATCGAGGAGAGCTGGTGCCACACCGCGAGCTACACGGCTGCCGTTGCGTGCCTGGCGGCGCTCAAGGGCGAGGACGTCGCGTGGCTTCCGGACGCTGTCCAGGGCGTCCTCGCGGGGCCGCGCCTGCCCGTCTCCGACCACGAGCGCTGGATCGTTGCGGGCGCCGGGCCTGACTGGCCGACGGCCCAGGAGGCGGTCCTCAAGCTCCGCGAAGGGGCGTACGTCGCGGCGGAGCCGTACGAGACAGAGCAGCTCCTGCACGGCTACCTCGCGGCCGTCGACGAGTCCGTGCGGGCGTTCGTGCTCGAGGGTCAGGGCCGCGCCGCGGGCCGGGCTCAGGCCGCCGTTGCGGCTCTCGAGCAGCTCGGCGCCGACGTGACGCTCGTGCCGACCCGCCATCCGGTGATCGACATCGTGCAGTTCCAGTTGCTGACGGTCGACCTCGCGGAGCACCGCGGCGCCGATCCCGACCGCATCCATCGCCACGACGCGCTGTGGGCCGCAGCCGCGGCTGCAGCGAAGACTTCCCTCGACTAGAACGCGCTCGCGTAGGCGTTCAATGCGGGCTGGCCACCGAGGTGCGCGTAGAGCACGCGCGACCCGGCCGGGATCCGGCGTTCGCGCACAAGGTCGATCAGTCCCGCGAGCGACTTCCCCTCGTAGACCGGGTCGGTGAGCATCCCCTCGAGGCGTGCGCCGAGGCGAATCGCGTCGATCGTCTTCTCGTCGGGGATGCCGTAGATGCCCGCGTGCCATTCGTCGAGGAGGACGATCTCGTCGTCTTCGAGCTCGCGACCGAGCTCGATCGCTTCCGCTGTGGAGCGCGCGATCCGCGCGATCTGCTCCCACGTCTGCTCGACCGTTGCCGAGCCGTCGATGCCGAGCACCGTTCGATCCTCCGGCTGTGCGGCGAAGCCGGCGATCATGCCCGCCTGCGTTGAGCCGGTCACGGAACAGACGACGACCGTGTCGAAGAAGACGCTGAGCGCCCGCTCTTGGTCGGCGACTTCCGCGGCCCAGCGGGCGTAGCCGAGGCCGCCTAGCGGGTGGTCGGACGCTCCGGCGGGGATCGCGTACGGCGTGCCGCCTGCCTCGCGCACGGACGCGAGCGCCTCCTCCCAGCTCGGCCGGATGCCGATGTCGAACCCCGCCGCCGACAGACGGACATCCGCGCCCATGATCCGCGAGAGCAGGATGTTGCCGACCTTCTCGTAGCCGGGCTCGTCCCAATCCACCCAGTGCTCCTGCACGAGCACGCAGCCGAGGCCGAGCCGCGCAGCGACCGCTGCGACCTGGCGCGTGTGGTTCGACTGGACGCCGCCGATCGAGACGAGCGTGTCGCAGCCCTGCTCGAGCGCGTCCGCCGCGAGGTACTCGAGCTTCCGCGTCTTGTTGCCTCCGTACGCGAGGCCCGCAGCTCACGTCGTCGCGCTTCGCCCAGATCTCCACCTCGTCGCCGAGATGCTCCGTCAGCCGGTCGAGGCGATGAACCGGAGAGGGGCCGAACAGGAGCTCGACGCGCGGGAAGTCCTCGAGTGCCACTGCCCGATCCTAAGGGACCGATCCCAACGGGACCTGTCCCAGGGACAGTCCCCGGGACCTGGCCGAAACCGGCACCGATCGATTCGGTTTCCGCGCTCCCAAGCCCCTCGCGACGGTGACCTGCCGCCGAGATGGCCGTCTTGGACGGTCCCAGGGACTGTCCCTGAGACATGGCCGGAGTAGCCGTGTTTGAGACGCTCAGGCGAGCGCGAGCAGCTCGCGCTCGCGTTCGGGCGTGAGGCCGACGCCGTCGACCGGCTTCGCCTGGCGAAGTGCGCCGAGCACCGTCTCACCGAGTGGCCGGAACGTCAGGCCGGCGGCGAGCGCGCGGTCGACGACGACGCGGTTCGCCGCCTGCCAGCCGTCGGTCGCGATCCACAGCGGCACGCCCATCCACTCCTCGACGCCCTGGTCGAGCAACACCTCGCTCGGCACCCACGTGGCGGTCGCGTCGCTCCCCGTCGCGCGCCGGCACTCCTCGAGCAGGTCGCCGAACCGCATCGTCTCGCCGGTCGCGTTGTACGTGCCAGAGAGCCCTGACGTCGCTGCGCGCACGATCCAGTTGGCGAGGTCGCGAACATCGATGAACTGCACCGGATCGTCCGGGGCGCCCGGGGCGAGCACGTCTCCACCACGCGCGACACGGTGCGGCCAATACGTGAAGCGCCCGGTCGGATCCCAGGGGCCGACGATCAGTCCGGGCCGCACGACGAGGCTCGCCTCCGCGAACGCGTCCTCCACGATCCGCTCGCACGCCGCCTTCCGCGCGCCGTACGTCTCTGGGCTCTCGTCCGTCTCGTCGCCCGGCGCGAGCGCGCTGACGGCGGCGCCTTCGACCGGCGGGACGCTCTGGTCCTCGTAGACGGAGACCGTCGAGACGAACGCATAGCGGCCGACGCTGCCGCCAAGCACGTCGACCGACCGCCGCGCCTCGTCGGGGAAGTACGCCGCAACGTCGACGACAACATCCCAGTCGCGGCCCTCGAGCGCGCCGAGATCGGCTCGGCGGTCCCCGCGCAGCTTCTCGACGTCCGGATAGAGCTCGGTATTCGTCTGACCGCGGTTGAACAGCGTCGGCTCGTGGCCCTGCTCGAGCACGGCGTCGACGATCGCGCGTCCGAGGAAGCGTGTCCCGCCGAGGACGAGGATCCTCATCCCGGGTAGCGCTCGAGCGCGCGGAAGACGGCCTCGGCGCCGAAGCGCACCGCATCCGCCGGCACGCGTTCGTCAGCGGCGTGCGCGAGCGTCGTCGCCGGGAAGCCTGAGGGCAGCTTGAGCGGTAGGAAGCCGTACGTCTGGATGCCGAGCGGCGACAGGTGTCGGGCGTCGGTCACTGCCGGCAGCAGCATCGGGATCGGCACGCCCTCGGGATCGAGCTCTCGCAGCACTGCGACGAGCTGGTCGAAGTACGAGAGGTCGGCACCGTCCGGCCCCTCGTCGTAGCGGAGCACCTGGACCTCGATGTCGGGGCCGATGATGGAGGCCAGCTCGTGCAGCAGGTCGTCCGGCGTGTAGCCGGGCAAGAGGCGTCCGTCGAGCTCGACCTCGATCGTCGCAGGGATGACGTTGACCGCGCTCCCGCCGCGGACGATGGTCGCGTTGACCGTGTTTCGGAGCACGCCTTCGAGCGCGCGGCCCTGGTCGCCCATCAGCTTCAGCGCCCAGTCGCACGTGCGCGGGTCGAGCAGCCGCCGCAGGACGGCACCCTTGGAGCTGGGGAGCGCAGCCGCCATCGACTCGATCATCTGCCGCGCGACAGGCGTCACGTGGACGGGCGTGCGCTTCTTGTCGAGGGCGCTCAGCATGCGCGCGAGGCGCGCCATCGCGCCGCCGCGCATCGGCCGCGCCGCGTGCCCGCCGGGACCGCGGACCGTCGCGAGCATGTGGCACATCCGCTTCTCGGCCACCTGGATCGGGTAGAAGCGCTTCCCCGACACCTCGAAGCTGATGCCCCCGACCTCGCCGAACGCGTGCTTGACGCCGGCGAGCGTCCCCGGCCGCTGCTCGGCGAGGAACTTCGCGCCGAAGTCGCCGCCGTGCTCCTCGTCCGCGAGCACACAGAGGACTGCGCCACCGGGCGGAACGCAGCCCTCGACCTTCGCCCGCATGAACGCGGTGACCATCATCGCGACGCCGGACTTCATGTCGAGCGCGCCGCGTCCCCAGACGACGCCGTCGACGAGATCGGCGTCGAACGGTGGATGCGTCCACTGCTGGCCGGCCGTCGGGACGACATCGACATGGCCATAGAGGAGGAGCGGCGCGCCACCGTTCTTCCCTTCGAGGCGTGCGACGAGGTTCGGCCGCGCCTCATCCAGCGCATGCAGCTCGCTCTCGATGCCGACGCCTGCGAGCAGCTGCCGCACGTGTGCGACGCACGCGGCCTCGTTCCCAGGCGGGTTCGTCGTGTCGAAGCGGAGCAGGTCGCGAAGCAGCTCGACGGGGTCGGGAACGCCGTTCGTCACAACGCCGCGAGCGCCGCGAGCAGCCGGTCGACCTCGCCTTCCGTGTTGTAGTGGAGGAAGCCGACGCGCACGGTGCCGCCTGCGTCCTCGAGACCGAGCCGGCGGATCACCTCGAGCGCGTAGTAGTTCCCCGCCCAGACGGCGATGCCCTGCTCGCCGAGCCGGGCCGCGACCTCGTCGGGGGGCGTGCCGTCGACGGTGAACGCGAACGTCGGCACGCGCCCGTCCATCGTCGGCTTTCCATACAGCGTCACCGAATCGGGCAGCGCCGCGAGGAACCGCTCGCCGAGCGCGCGCTCGTGCGCCTGGATCCCGTCCCAGCCGAGCGACTCCATGTAGTCGACAGCGGCGACGAAGCCGGCGAACAGCTCGAAGGGCTGCGTCCCGGTCTCGAACCTGTGGCCGAGCGGCTCGTCGGACTGCGGGCGCACCTTGTACGGGCGCCAGCGCTCGGCGATCTCGCGTCTCACGTAGGCGATCCCGAGGTGAGGCCCGCAGAACTTGTACGGCGAGCAGAGGAGGACGTCCACGTCCCAGGCGGCGACGTCCGTCGGCAGGTGCGGCGCGGAATGGACGGCGTCGGCCCATGCGATCGCGCCGACCGAGTGCGCCAGCTCGACGATCCGCGAGACGTCGGTCAGGGTGCCGACGGCGTTCGAGGCAATCGGAAAGGCTACGACGCGCGTCCGCTCCGAGAGCAGGCCCTCGAGGCTCGCGAGGTCGACGTCGCAGTCGTCCGTGATCTCTGCGAAGCGCACCTCGAGGCCGAGGTCGTGCGCGAGCTCGAGCCATGGCGCGACGTTTCCGTCGTGGTCGAGCCCGGTGACGACGATCTCGTCGCTCGCCTCGAAGCCGCGAGCCGCCGTGCGCGAGAGCGCGAAGGAGAGCGATGTCATGTTCGCGCCGAACGTCACCTCGTCTGCCGTGCAGCCGAGGAACCGCCCGGCGGTTGCGCGCGCCTCGTCGACGAGCGCGACGGCGCGCCGGCTCGTCTCGAACGGGCCGCCGAGATTGGCGTTCGAGGTGCGGTAGAACTCGACCACGGCCGCGCCCACCTCGTCCGGAACCTGCGTGCCACCAGGCCCGTCGAAGAGCACGAGGTCGCGGTCGAGCGCACTGAACCGCCGGCGCACAGCCTCGATGTCGAACGTCGTCGTGGCCATCGCACGAAACCTACCTCGCATCCCTGCTGCGTCGTCCGGTCCGGGGGATACCGTGGCCCGGCATGGAGGAGCGGCTGCGGCCGTTGTCAGAGCGGGAGTGCTACGACCGCCTATATGGCGAGCGCAACCCGCTCGTGACGGTGCTCGGTCCCTTCGGACGGCCCGCCCCCTGGCCCTCCGTCTCGGCCGAAGACGTACGGCAGGGATTCCTGGCGCGGATGGAGCTTCGCGACGAGGGGGCGGAGATCGAGGAGGCGGCGTGATGACGAGAAAGGCCTGCGTTCGCGTCCGCGCGAGAGCCGGGCAGCCGTCCGGCCGCTCACCTCTGCACGCGATCAGGCTTCGCACCGGCTGTCTGCCCTTCGGCTCCACGAGCTGCCTGCCCCCCTCCTGTCGCACCGCGCAGCCGGTGACGTGCCGCCGGCGGCACCGCTTCCGCTGAGCGCGGTTCCCGACATCCTCGGGCCAGGCCTCGAGACTGTCTTCTGCGGCATCAACCCGGGTCGCGCCTCGGCAGCGGCTGGAGCGGCGTTCGCGAATCCGCGCAACGACTTCTGGCGCCTGCTCCACGACGCCGGCTTCACGCCGCGGCAGCTGGCGCCCGAGGAGCAGTTCAGCCTGCTCGACTACGGAATCGGGCTGACGAACGCGGCGCGGCGGACGACACGCGGTTCGAGCGACCTTCGCCGGGCGGACTACGAGGGAACGGCCGAGCGGCTCGAACAGCTGGCCAACGAGCTCGAGCCGCTCGTGATCGCGTTCGTCGGCAAGGCGGCGTACGAGGGAACATTCCGCGAGCGTCCCGAGCTGGGGCTCCAGGAACGCCGGTTTCCGAGCACCCTGCTCTTCGTGCTCCCATCGACGTCCCCGGCGAACGCGGCCGTGCCCTACGACGAGCGCATCCGCTGGTTCTCCGCGCTACGCCAGATGCTCGAGCCGGCTCCGCGCTACGCCACTCGCGCTGCGGTGGTCGACGCGCGCGATCGCCTCCTGCTCTTCCGCTTCGTCAGCCCGGGTGGAGTGAGCTTCTGGGCGACCCCTGGCGGGGGCATCGACGCAGGGGAGTCCGAAGAGGAGGCGATGCGCCGGGAGCTTGGAGAGGAGGTGGGTCTCCACGACGTCGCGCTCGGACCGTGCATCTGGGAGCGCACCGACAAGTTCATCTGGCGCGGCGTCAACGAGCAGGTCGAGCGGTTCTATCTCGTCCGCGTCGAGTCGCACGACGTGGCGCCAGAGGTCGATCTGTCGGAAGAGGGCATGGAGGAGCATCGCTGGTGGACGCTCGACGAGCTCGCGCGCACGCCGGACGAGATCACCCCGCGCCGGCTGCCCGAGCTCTTCGCGTCGCTCCTTGCCGACGGCCCGCCGCGTGTGCCCGTCGACGCCGGCCGTTGAAGAACTAGCGAGCCGCTAGGGGACGCACTAGTCCCGCCAGCGGTTCGTGATCGGCGTGCGGCGGTCGCGACCGAAAGCCTTCGGCCGGAGCTTGACGCCGGGTGGCGCCTGGCGGCGCTTGTACTCCGCACGGTCGACGAGCGCGACAACGCGCGCCACTACCGCAGGATCGAGGCCGTCGGCCAAGAGCTCGTCGCGTGACCGATCGAGCTCGACGTACGCCTCGAGCACCGGGTCGAGCTCCGCGTAGCGGGGCAGCGAGTCCTCGTCGAGCTGGCCAGCCGACAGCTCTGCGCTCGGCGCACGCTCGATCACGCTCGCCGGGATCAGCTCCCTCCCCGCGCGCTCGTTCAGGTGCCGCGCCAGCCGCCAGACGTCCGTCTTGTAGACGTCCTTGAGCAGCGCGAAGCCGCCAGCCATGTCCCCGTAGAGCGTCGCGTATCCGACGGAGAGCTCCGACTTGTTCCCCGTCGCGACGAGCAGCCAGCCGTGCTTGTTCGAGAACGCCATCAGCAACGTGCCGCGCACGCGCGCCTGAATGTTCTCCTCGGTCGCGTCACGCTCGAGGCCGGCGAAGCTGGGGGAGAGAGCCCCCTCGACAGACGCCACGATCGAGTCGATCGGGATCTCAAGGAAGTCGACGCCGAGCGAGCTCGAGACCGCCGCAGCGTCGGAACGCGTCGCGTCGGACGAGAACTGCGATGGCATCGACACGCAGTGCACCCGGTCGGCGCCAAGCGCCTCGGCCGCGAGGCCAGCCGTCAGCGCGGAGTCGATGCCGCCGGAGATGCCGACGACGACCTCCGAGAAGCCGTTCTTCGCCACGTAGTCCCGCAGGCCGAGCTCGAGCGCGAGCCGCATCTGCTCGAGGTCGTCCAGCTGAGGCGAGATCGGGCCCCGTACGGGAGCGGCGCCGTCGCACTCGACGACGATCAGCGCCTCCTCGAACCCGGGAGCACGGGCGATCACCTCTCCCACGGCGTCGAGGACGAACGAGTTCCCGTCGAAGACGAGTTCGTCCTGTCCGCCGACGGCGTTGCAGAAGACGACGGCGCAGCCGTTTGCTCGCGCGCGCTCTGCGAACATCGCCTCGCGCTCGCGGTCCTTGGCCACGTGGAACGGGGACGCCGACAGGTTGACGAGCATCGTCGCACCGGCCGCGGCGCTGTCCGTCGCCGGTGGGCCCGGCTCCCAGAGGTCCTCGCACACGGTGAGACCGAGCCGGGCGCCACCGAGCTCGAGCACGGCCGTCTCCTGCCCGGGCTCGAAGTAGCGCTCCTCGTCGAAGACGCCATAGTTGGGGAGCAAGCGCTTGCGGTACACGGCCTGGACGGCGCCGTTGGAGCAGATCGCGCATGCGTTGTACAAGCGACCATCCTCAGAAAAGGGCGCGCCGACGAGTGCGACGACGCCGGTGGCCTGCGCGGCGATCTCGGCGAGCGCTCGATCGGCTTCGAGCAGGAACCCTTGCCGGAGCAGGAGGTCCTCCGGTGGATAGCCGGTCACGGCGAGCTCGGGGAAGACGACGAGGTCCGCGCCTGCGGCGCGCGCCTCCCCGAGCCGAGCCACGATGCGATCGCGGTTCGAGTCGAGGTCACCGACGACGGAGTCGATCTGGGCAAGCGCGAGCCGCATAGGTTTTCGACTCTCAGTCTATAACTTGGCCGAGATGGCGGCGAGCGCGTCGGGGTTCTCGACCGACGACAGGTCGCCCGGATCCTCCCCGAGCGCAGTTGCCCGCACCGCGCGGCGGACGATCTTCGCCGACCGGGTCTTCGGCAGCGCGTCCACGAAGACGATCCGGTCGGGTGCGAACGCCTTGCCGAGCGCGTCTGCGACAGTCGCGCGCACGGCCGTCGCGAGCTCGTCGGAGGGCTCGCGGTCGGGGCGGAGGACACAGAACACCCAGGCCACCTCACCCTTCACCTCGTGTGGCACGCCGACCGCGGCTGCCTCGGACACAGCCTCGTGAGCGACGGCCGCCGACTCGAGCTCGGCAGGCCCGATCCGCTTGCCGGCGATGTTCAGCGTGTCGTCGGAGCGTCCGTGGAGGAACCAGTAGCCGTCCGCGTCGACGGACGCCCAGTCGCCGTGCGTCCAGATACCGGGAAAGCGGCTCCAGTACGTCTCGACGAAGCGCTCGGGATCGCGCCAGAAGCCGCGCGTCATGCCGGGGAAGGGGCGGCGGCAGACGAGCTCGCCGACCTCGCCCGTTGCGACCAGGGATCGCCCTTCGTCGTCGACGACGTCCATCGCCATCCCGAGCGCCGGGCCGCCGACCGAGCACTCCTTGATCGGCGTGGCGGGCGTCGGTGACAGGAAACAGGCGCCGACCTCCGTCCCGCCCGAGCAGTTGATGATCGGGCAGCGACCACCGCCGATCTTCTCGAACAGCCATCGGTACGGGATCGGGATTCCACGGCTCGCCTGTCGTGACGATGATCCGCAGCGACGCGAGATCCTGCACCGGGTCGCCGTGTGGCAGGAGCGCGCGAATCAACGTCGGCGAGCAGCCGAGGATCGACACGCGCTCCTCCTCGACAAGACGCCAGAGGCGATCGCTCGGCCAGTCGGGTGCGCCCTCCGCGTAGACGATCGTCGCGCCGAGCGCGCCGCCGCCGACGACCGTCCATGGCCCCATGATCCAGCCCATGTCGGTCGCGAAATGGATCACGTCGCCCGGGCGAGCGTCCGCCTGGTAGCCGACCTCGCGCGCGATCGAGACGAGGAAGCCGCCCTGCACGTGGAGCACGCCCTTCGGCTTGCCGGTCGTACCGGACGTGTAGGTGAGGAGGTACGGATGCTCCGAGTCGACCGCGAGCGGCTCGAGCGTCCCCGGGCAGTCCGCGAGCAGGTCGTCGAACGGCGCGAGGACGACGTGCTCGAGTGACGGCGCCTCGCGGCGCGCCTCCTCCAGGGTCTGGCGCATCGGCACCTCACGGCCCCGCCGCCAGGATCTCTCGACCGTGATCGCGACCTTCGCCTCGGAGTCCTGGAGCCGTTGCGCCACCGCGGGGGCTGCGAAGCCCGAGAAGACGGGCACCTGGACAGCGCCGACGTGCGCGCAGGCGTGGGAGGCCACGGCAGCCTCCGGAGACATCGGCAGGTAGATCGCGACGCGGTCTCCGGGCTCGACGCCGAGCCGCACGAGCGCCTCGGCGAGCCTCGTCACCTGCTGCGACTCCTCCGCGAACGTCAGCTCGCGGCGCGTCCCGTCCTCGCCCCGGAAGACCGCCGCGATTTCATTCGGCCGTTCGCGCGCCCAGCGGTGGACGCAGTTCGTCGCGATGTTCAGCTTCGCGCCGACGAACCATGTCGCCCATTCCGGTCCCCGCGAGTCGTCGCAGACCGTGTGCCATGGCTCGTCGAGCTCGAGGGCGAGATCCTCGACCACCGCCGGCCAGAACCAGTCCCGGTCCTCGATCGAGCGGGCGAGGAAGGCGTGGAACTCGTCATAGCCGTGCCGGCGCATGAGGCGCGTGACGTTCGCCTCGGCAAGCGTCTCATCGTCGGGCGTCCAGAGCACCTCGGCCACGGCGCCAAGCCTAGTCCCTCGGTCTCGAAGCTAGTGTCTGCTAAGTTAGTGGCTGCTAACGAGCTTGGAGGCCAAATACTGATGAGAGCCCGCATCGCCGCGCACCTGTTCGACCCCGAGACGCGCAAGTGGTGGACGCTCGCGGCCGTCTCGTTCGGGCTGTTCATGATCATGCTCGACAACACCGTCGTGAACGTCGCGCTCCCCTCGATCCAGCGCGCGCTCGATGCCGGTCAGAGCGAGCTCGAGTGGGTGGTCGTCTCCTACGCGCTCACGTTTGCGACCTTCATGCTCACCGGCGGGAAGCTCGCTGACTACTTCGGCCGCAAGCGGCTGTTCATCATCGGTCTCGCGACATTCGCTGGCGCCTCGCTTGCGTGCGGGCTCGCCCCGGACGCGCACTTCCTCATCGGCGCCCGTGCTGCGCAAGGGATCGGCGCGGCGATCATGAACCCAGCCACGCTCGGGATCATCACGGCGACGTTCCCGCCGCGGCAGCGCGGGATGGCCATCGGCATCTGGGCCGGGGTCTCGGCGATGGCGCTCGCGATCGGGCCTCTCACCGGTGGCTTCATCGCCGAGAAGCTCGACTGGAGCTGGATCTTTTTCATCAACGTCCCCGTCGGCATCCTGGGGATCATCGTCGCGCGCTGGGCGATCGACGAGAGCCGCGACACCTCCCACGAGCAGCGCCTCGACGTCCCCGGCCTGGCGGCGTCCGCGATCGGGCTCTTCTCACTCACATACGCGCTCATCGAGTCGAACACGTACGGCTGGACGTCGCCACGCATTCTCGTGCTGTTCGGCATCGCCATCGCCGCGCTGGTCGGATTCGTGCTCATCGAGCGTCACTCGCGCTTTCCGATGCTCGACCTCGACCTCTTCAAGAACCCGACGTTCACGGGCTCGAATCTCGCGATGCTGCTCATCGCGCTCGCGATGTTCGGGATCTTCTTCTTCAACTCGTTGTTCTTGCAGAACATCCTCGGCTACTCGGCGATCCAGACCGGCGCGATCTTCCTGCCGATGACCGTGCTCATCATCCTCGTCGCCCCGGTGGCAGGGAAGCTCTCCGACCGGCTCGGCTCGCGCTGGTTCATCGGTGTCGGCATGACGCTCACGTCGCTCTCCCTCATCCTCTTCGCGCAGCTCGACGCCGACTCGAACTTCTGGGACATCCTCCCCGGCCTGCTCGCCGGAGGGTTCGGGATGGCGCTGGCAATGACGCCGACGACCGCGGCGGCGATGGGCTCCGTGCCTGTAGACAAGGCCGGCGTCGGATCGGCCGTGCTCAACTCATCGCGCCAGGTCGGAGGGTCGCTCGGGATCGCCATCATGGGCGCGCTCGTCGCGAGCCAGGTGAACGAGTCGACGGTCGGGCCAGCACGGGTCGACGAGTTCATCGACGGCTACCACCTCGCGCTCTACGTCGCAGCGTGCATCGCGTTTGCCGGCGCCGTCGTCGCGGTCGCGACGGTCCGCAAGTATCGCCACGAGCCCGTCCCGCAGGCGGCACAGGCAACGTGAGCGCCGTTCGTCCGCGGCTCGCCGCCTGTGACCGGCGGGCGTCGATCATCGAGGTCGCCCTTCTTGTGTTCTCCGCCCGGAGCTACCGGGGCGCGACGACGGCCGAGATCGCGCGGGAGGCGGGCGTGTCGGAGCCCGTCCTCTACCGCCACTTCTCGTCGAAGCGCGCGCTATTCCTCGCGTGTCTCGACGAGATGTGGTTGCGCCTCCGTGAGGCCGTCGAAGAGGAGATCCGCCGTGACCCCGACCCCTCGGCATGGGTGTTGGCGGTACCCAGGGGGATGGCCGCGTTGCGCCGTCGGAAGCTGGCGCCGACCCAGCTCTGGCTCCAGGCGCTGAGCGAGGCAACCGAGGACGCAGAGATCCGGCGCCACTTCCGCCGCCATCTCCGCGAGGTGCACGACTTTGTCGCCGACGTCCTTCGCCGCTCGCAGATGGCGGGTGGCGTCGCCGACGACCGCGACGTCGAGGCCGAGGCCTGGATCGGTCTCGGCATCGGCCTCCTGCGCTCCGTCCAGGAGCGCTTCGGCGGTCTGCTCGGCGACGAGGAGATCGAGGCAGTCTCCGCCGCGCGCGTTCACTGGCTGACCGGCGCCGCGTAGAAACGGGCTCCAGAGACGCGAAACCCCCGGCTGCGGCTACCGGGGGTTCGCCGATCACCTCGCCACCTCTGCGGCGACCTCCTCGACTCCGACCCTGCGGCCCGGCCGGGCGTCTCGGCTGTCGCGCTGTTGGTGGCGCGTACCTCGCGTTGCTGGCTGCGGGCTAGCTCTGCAAGGTGGGACGACCCTAACGGACCTGTCCGAAACTGTCAAGTAGTCAAGTGAAGCGATCTGCGCTACAGTTGATTCACTGAATGGTGGGTAGGGAATCGGGCACGAGGGGAGAACGGGACGTCGTGATGGAGCCGGCGCTGGCCGAGCCCTTGGCGGAAGCAGAGCCCGTCCTCGGCGATCGCGTCCGGAAGTCCGGGTGGCCGCCGGGCCTCACGCAAACGGATCTCGCTGCCGGCCGGTTCACGAAGGAGTACGTGAGCCAGATCGAGCGCTCGAAGACGCGTCCGACCGTCGAGACGGTCGAATGGCTCGCCGAGCGGCTCGGCGTCGACGCAGGGCTCCTGCTGACAGGCATCTCGTCGACGGAACGCGACCGCTGGGAAGGCGCCTTGGCCCGGGCCGAGGCGCTGAACGAGCAGTACCGCTACGCGGAGGCGGCCCCGGAGTTCGGCCGCGTCCTCCTCGAAGCGCGTGCTGCGGGCGCCCGTGAGCTCGAGCTCCGCGCGCTCGCCGGCGAAGGCTGGGCTCGGATGCAGGAGGGCGAGCTGAAAGAGGCGGCCGCGCTCCTCCCAGGAAGCGCGCGTACTCTCCCGAAGACGACGCGCTTCTCCGATCTCGAGCGGGCCGATGTTCTCTTCCGCCTCGGCGCCTGTCGCTACCAGCTGTCGAGCATCACGACCGCGCTCGGGCTGCTTCGATGCCGCGCTCGAGCTCGCCGACCGCTCCGAGCTGCCCGAGCGACATCCTGCGCGCGCAGATCTTCCGCTGGCGCTCCCGCTGCTACCGCCGCCAGCGCGACTGGCAGGCCGCCCGCGAGGACGTCGAGCGGGCGCTCGAGCTCGCCGAGCGGCTGTCGGACACAGCGCGCCGCGGCTCAGGTGTACTTCCAGGCGTCTCTCATCGCCGAGCGCGAGGGACACTGGGTGCTCGCACGTTCGTACGCCGAACGCGCGCGGGCGTACTTCGAGGAGCTCGCCGACCGCGAGAACGTTGGCCGGCTGCTGAACAACCTCGGCGGCCTGACATACCTCCTTGGCCGCCCGCCGAGGACGCGATTGCGTACCTCAAGGACTCCCTTCGGCGTCCTCCTCGACGAGGGGATCGACGAGGAGGCCGCGCACGTCGTCTGCTCACTCGCCGAGATCTATCTCGGGACTGGCCGCTCGGACGATGCCGAGGCACAGGCCCGGCGCGCGCTCGAGATGCTCGGCGACCGCGCGGACTTCCTCGCGGAGATCGGAACGGCGCAACTCACGCTTGGCAAGGCGCTGCTCGAGCAAGACCGGCTCGACGAGGCTCAAGGAATGCTCGCCGCCGCCGATAGCTCGTTCGAGCAGCTGTCATCGACCAGCCACCGGGCAGCGGCATGGGTTGCTCTCGGGGACGTCGCCGCACGGCGCAGCGACGACCGCGAGGCAGCGCGGCTCTACCGGCGGGCGGCCGAGACGCTGCAGGACTTCCGCTTCTAGCTCCACGGAAAGGAGGTAGCGTCAGTGAGCAAGGCGCAGGCGATCTATTGGCTTTCTCTGGCGGCGCTGGCGGCTCCGCTTGGCCTGAAGCTAGGTCTCGGCTTCTTCGACGGTCCCCGCGGCGACTAGTAGCCGGGAAGCAGACCCCCGACCGGGGGCTACACTCGCCCGGTGGGTCGGGGAGTCGCACTGAGCGCCGCGGCAACCGCCGCGGCGATCCTCGTCGGCGGGTGCGGCTCCAACGGGGGTACCCCTCGAGAGGGAACTCTGTCAAGCGCTCCGGCGGGGTCGGCGAGTGCGATCCTCGATCGGCCAGGTCCCGACTACGCGCTCAACCTCGGCACGTCCGACTTCGCCCGGGGCGAGAATCGCGTCGCATTTGTCCTGCTGGACCGTCGGGGCAAGGCGATCGAGCGGCCCAGTGCCCGCGTCTGGATTGCGCGCGGGCTCGACGAGAAGCCGTTCGTGAAGACGACGGCGGAGCTCGAGACCGTCGGTGTCCCTGGCCAGTCCGAGGCGGCGATCGGCGATGTCTCTCACATCTACGTGACGCACTTTCGCGCCCCCGCCGCCGGGAAGTACGTTCTCGTCACGTCGCCGATCGGCGGTCGGCCGGTGCAGGGCGTGACGGACCTCAAGGTCAGGGACGAGCCGTTCGCGCCCGCGGTTGGTTCCAAGGCGTTTCCCTCGCACACGCCGACGATCGCGTCCACGAACGGCGACTTCGGTGCGCTGACGACCGCCACACCGCCCGACAAGGGGTTGCTTCGCTATTCGGTGGCCGATTCGCTGGCCGCACACACGCCGTTCGTCGTCGCGTTCGCGACGCCAGCGTTCTGCACGAGCAGGCTCTGCGGTCCCGACGTCGACGTCGTCGACTACGTTCGCCGCCACCTCGGGACGAGGAAGGTTCGCTTCATCCACGTCGAGATCTACAAGGACAACCAGCCGCCGGATACGAACCAGTGGGTGAAGGAGTGGAAGCTGCCGACGGAGCCGTGGATCTTCCTCGTCGGTCGTGACGGTCGCATCAAGGAACGCTTTGAGGGCGCCGTGTCCACCGACGAGCTCGGGGCCGCCGTCTCGAAGTACCTCGTCCGGTAGCTACGTGCGGACGGACGCCGACGAGCCGACGCGCTCGATCACGACCTGGGGCACGCGCGCATTCGGCCCCATCGCGATCAGCGCCCGGACGACCTCGGCGCAGTCCTCGGGCTGGATCATCTGGTCGCCCGGGATGCCGCTCCACTGCGCCATGTCGGTGTCGACGAAGCCCGGGCACAGAGCGGTCGCACGGACTCCGTCGGCGTCGAGCTCGTCGTTGAGCGAGCGCGTGAACGAGATCACCGCGGCCTTCGACGCGCCGTAGATCGAGAGCCCGGGTGTCGGCATCGTGCCCGCGATCGACGCCAGGTTGACGATGTGGCCACGTGACGCTTTCAGGAGCGGAATCGCCTCGCGCGTCACGAGGACGAGGCCGCGGAGGTTGACGCCGAGCTGAAGGTCGACGTGTTTCGTCTGCAGGTCCTCGACGCGGCCTCCGATGCCGATGCCCGCCGAGTTGACGAGCACGTCCATCCCGCCGTAGCGCTCCGCGTGCTCGGCGACGAGCCGAACGCAATCCTCCTCCTTGCTCACGTCGGCGGCCACGCCTTGCGCGCCGAGTTCGGCGGCCGTCTGCTCGACGTTGGCAGCAGTTCGGGATGCGATCGTCAGCTCGAAGCCGTCGTCGGCGAGCATCCGCGCGATCGCGAGGCCGATGCCCCGAGACCCTCCGGTGACGAGCGCGCTGCGAGCCACTGAGCCATTCTCGCCGACGCGTAGTGTTCGTGCATGGCGAGCAGTGAGGTGAGGCTGAGCGAGCTCGTGACGGCGGGAGGTTGCGCCGCGAAATACGCGGCCGGGCGGCTCGAGGAGCTGCTTGCGGGGTTCGTGCCCGCCGATTCCGACCAGCTCCTCGTCGGGCTCGACCCGGCCGACGACGCCGCCGTCTACCGGCTCGACGACGACCGCGCGCTCGTCTTCACCGTTGACTTCTTCCCCCCGCTCGTCGACGACCCCGCGGACTTCGGCGCCATCGCGGCGGCGAACGCACTCAACGACGTGTTCGCGATGGGTGGATCGCCGCTGCTCGCGCTCTCGGTCGCCGCCTTCCCCGAAGAGCTTCCCACCGAGGTGCTCGGTGACGTGCTCCGCGGCGCAGACGAGCGCGTGCGCGCGGCGGGCGCGCTCCTCGCCGGTGGACACACGATCCGGGACGCCGAGCCGAAGTACGGCCTCGCCGTCGTCGGCACCGCGCACCCCGACGCGATCTGGGCCAAGAGCACGGCGCAGTCCGGCGATGCGCTCTTCCTCACGAAGCCGCTCGGCACGGGGCTCGTGCTCCACGGGCACAAGCGCGGCCTCGCCGGCGACGAGCAGCTCGCAGAAGTGGTTCGCTCGATGCGCGAGCTGAACGGTCCGGCTGCGGACGTCGTTCGGCCGTTCTTGCCGAACGCGGTCACAGACGTCACCGGCTTCGGGCTCCTCGGCCACGCGTACGAGATGGCGTCACGGAGCGGGGTCCGGATCCGGCTCGATGCAGCGCGGCTGCCTGCGCTCGTAGGGGCGCTCGCCGTCGCGGAAGCCGGGGAACGGACGGGCGGCGACGGCCGGAACCGGGAGTTCGCGGAACACGCGGTCACGATCGACGCCGTCTCCGACGAGCTTGTCGCCCTCGCCTGGGACCCGCAGACCTCGGGCGGTCTCCTCGTCTCCGTGCCGGCCGAGCGCGGCGCCGTCCTCGAAGCGGCCTTCCGCAACGCAGGCCTCTTCGTCGCACGCGTCGGATCCGTCGAGGAGGGAACGGGCGTCGAGCTGGCCTGAAGGCCGTCCGGCGTAGACTGGTCACATGGCCAGCGAGCTCACGGTCGGCGACCGACCGTCCCTCTCGCACCCCGTCCTCGTCGTCGCCTTTCGTGGCTGGAACGACGGCGGACAGGGCGCTTCACTCGCAGCCGAGCACCTCGTGCGCACGTGGGAGGCGGAGCGCTTCGCCGAGATCGACCCGGAGGGGTTCTTCGACTTCCAGGCGACGCGGCCCCGGGTTTCTCTCGTCGAGGGGCTCACGCGCCGCATCGAGTGGCCGGAGAACGCCTTTCTCCACGCGAGCACTGGTGGGAAGAGAGACGCCATCGTTCTGCTCGGCAACGAGCCGAACCTCCGCTGGCGGACGTTCACCTCGCTCGTCGTCGACCTGGCGCAGGAGCTTGGCGTCGAGCTCGTCGTGACGCTCGGCGCCCTGCTCGCGGACGTTCCGCACACGCGTCCCGCTCCGGTCACTGGCGCAGGCACCGATCCCGAGCTCGTCGAGCGTCTCGGGCTCCAGGCTTCGCGCTACGAGGGCCCGACCGGGATCGTCGGCGTGCTCCACGACGCGTGCCGTGAGGCTCGGTTGCCGTCGGTCAGCCTGTGGGCGGCGGTGCCGCACTACGTCTCGCTTGCGCCGAGCCCGCGGGCTGCGCTCGCCCTGTGCACCCGCCTCTCGTCGATTCTCGACGTGCCGATCGACGTGGCTGAGCTCGAGGCGATGATCGACGGCTACACGAACCACGTGAGCGAAGCGGTCTCGTCCGACGACGAGGCCGTCGCCTACGTCGACGAGCTCGAGCAGCGCGCGGACATGATCGAGGAGGAGGACATCCCGAGCGGCGACTCGCTCGCGGCCGAGCTGACGCGGTTCCTGCGCGAGCGCGAAGAAGGCGACACGCCGCCCGATGTCGCCCGTGAGCAGTAGCGCGCCGCCCGATACGCGTCTCCGCTGCGGGTGGGTGCCGGCCGGCGACGAGCTCTATCTCGAGTATCACGACCGCGAGTGGGGCGTCCCCTCCCACGACGACCGCCAGCTGTACGAGCTGCTCGTGCTCGAGGGAGCGCAGGCAGGGCTGTCGTGGGCGACGATCCTCCACAAGCGGGAGGGCTACCGCCGAGCGTTCGAGGGGTTCGAGCCCGCGGTCGTGGCACGCTTCGGCGACCGCGATGTCGAGCGGCTGCTGGCCGACTCAGGCATCGTGCGGAACCGTCTCAAGGTCGAGTCCGCCGTCTCGAACGCGCGCTGCGTGCTCGAGGTGCAGAAGGCCGACGGGAGCCTTGCCGCGTATCTCTGGAGCTTCGTCGGCGGCACGCCGATCGTCGGCTCCTGGCGGACGCTCGCCGAGCTTCCCGCCGAGACCGCCGAGTCACGCGCGATGAGCAAGGACCTCAAGCGGCGTGGCTTCCGCTTCGTCGGCCCGACCGTCTGCTACTCGCTGATGCAGTCGACGGGCATGGCGCAGGACCACGTCGTCGACTGCTACCGGTTCGCCGAGCTGCCCAGACCACTAGCCGAACGTGAAGGCGTAGGCGCCGATGCCCGGCGTCAGCCGGAGCTCGAGCAGGCCCTTGTGCGGGTCGCTGCGCCCGAGCAGCGTGTAGAGCCGGTCGCCGTCCACCTTCACGGTCCGCACGTGCCTTCCGTCCACGCGGACGTCGACCGACCCGTGGCCCGTGAGCACGAGGTGGGTGAGCGGCGCGACGAAGTGCATCCGGATCCGCGCGTCGCGTCCGGCGAGGATCTGCTCAGGCCCGACGCGCCACTGACCGCCGTACGCGTATCCGTTGAACGCGAGCGTGGGCGGGAACACGTAGCGCGCGAGCTTCCCCTCCTCGATCGGAGACCCGGCGTAGTCGGCGGAGAGCCGCCTCCAGCCGAGATACGTCTCGGGCGTCTGCGGTTGGGTCGGCGTCAGATCCGGGACGGCGCCGGCCATCGGCGACGATCCGACCCCGAGGAGCGTTCGGATCACGTTCTCCGTCCGGTCGTACTCGCTCTCGCCGAAGTGGACATAACGGACACGCCCGCGCCTGTCGACGAGGTACGTCGCCGGCCAGTACTGGTTCGCGTAGGCGTTCCAGGTGCCGTAGTCGTCGTCGATCGCCACGGGGTAGCGGACGCCGAGGTCGGAGACGGCGCTGCGGACGTTCCCGACATCGTGCTCGAACGCGAACTCCGGCGTGTGGACACCGACAACGACGAGCCCGCGCTTGCGATACGCATCGTCCCAGCTCACGAGGTGGGGAAGCTCGCGCAGGCAGTTGACACACGTGTACGTCCAGAAGTTGACGAGAACGACATGGCCGCGGAGGGCCTTGAGCACGAGCGGCTTGCCGTCCGGCGTGTTCAGCCACTCGGTCACCTGCGTGAACGGCGGCGCGGCGCCGAGGTCTGCGAGCGTGTTCGCCTGCTTCGTGCCGGGGCCATGTCTCGCACCCGTCAGCTTGGCGAGCTCCCGCTTCGCGAACGAGCTGCCCTCGATGTGATCCTGCACGGCCTTCGTGTAGCCGGGCACGGCTGTCGTGAAGTGTCGGTCGACGTGGAACACGAGTGCGAGCGCCGTGGCGCCGATGACCGCCCCGAGCACGCGCCGCACGGCGACGGCGTGGGTGCGGATGAACGTGAGGTGCGTCGCCTGCCGACCGCCGAGAGCGAAGGCGAGCAGCGGCACGGCAATCCCGATCGCGTAGGCAAGCGTGAGGGCAAGCGTCTCAATCCCCACGTCGCGGCTCGCTGCGACGACCGAGATCGCTGCGAGCACCGGTCCCGCGCACGGCACCATCACGAGGCCGAGGCTCGCGCCGAGCAGCAGCCCGCCGCCGAGATCGCCGCCCGGATGGCGCGTGAGGCGCATGAGAGGCCGCTCGAGCGCGGCGCCGATCTCGGGGACGAGCAGCGCGGCGGCGACGACAAACAGGAGCGCGATCGCTAGGTCGTGGAGGAACGTCGACGGCAGCCCGAGCAGGTCGAGGAACCACGTGGCGAAGAGCACGGAGAGCGTGAAGGTGGCGACGAGCCCGGCGACGATCGCGTACGGCCGTCGCGGGCCGCCAGCGGCGGATCCGGCCAGGACGATCGGGAGCACCGGCAGGACGCACGGGGAGAGCGCCGTCGCGAAGCCGGCGATGAGGCCGATCACGAGCAGCCCGAGCATCCCCGCGAGTCAGCGTAGCGGCCGGGTTATCCGGTGGCTTCGGCGACCGGCGGCGTCTCGGCAGCCGTGGCTTTCACGGCCTCCGGCGTTGCCGTCGCCTGTCCCCGCTTCTTCCGGCGCCGGCGACGCCGGGAGCGGCGCGGCGGCTTCGGCTCGGGGAGGTTCTCAGCGAGCGCGCCGGCCGCCTCCTGCACGGTTCCGAGCTCCTCGCGCGCGGCGTCGAGAAGTTTCGTCGCGCGCGGCGTGTAGCCCTCCGCAGAGGCGAGCAGGGCCGCGGCGACGTGCATCGGCTGGTCCTTGGCGGCGGCGACGAGCCGAGCGGCATTCTCCTCGTGGCGATGGCCGCGGGAGTTGGCGAGCGCACCGAGCAGGCGCTTCGCCTCCGGGAACTCGGCGCTCGCGGCGCGGTCCTGCGCCTTGCGCGTCGCGCGGGCAAGGCGCCAGGTCCAGCGCGCGAGGATCTGGTCAGGTGCGTCCGGTTTGTCCTGCGCGATCGCGTACAGGAGCAGACGGGACCCCGCCAGCCGATCCTTCTCCCACGGCGGCGCTCGCTCGATCAGCGTCACGAGGTCGTCGAAGGCCGCCCGGTCGACGCGCATCGAGACACGATCGGCCAGCGCCATCATCCTCAGGCGGCGGTTGGGGTTCTCGGCGGCACACGTGAACAGGAACTGCCCCAGCGCCTCGTTCCCCGCACGGCCGTCGGTGAACTTCTGGACGAGGTCGGCGCGCTCCTCGAAACGAACCGCTCGCCCGGCCATCGTCGCCCAGAACACCTGCTCCTCGTCGTCCAAGTACTTCGGGTCGATGCGTTGCCACTCGCGCCCGATCACGGACAGACGGCGACGGACATCGGGTGTCACCGGCACGAGCCAAGGCGCCGGCGTCAGCCGCCTGCGCGCGCGCCGCTGCACGCGGCGGCGCGGCGCCGGTGTGACTCGCGCGCCCTCGCGGTAGAAGTCGGAGTCGAGCAGCGAGTGGAGGGTGATCACCTTCTCCGTGTGCGTCGAGCCCTTGTTCACGAAGTCGACGACGATGCCGGCCTCCTTGCGCGGGTGCACACGCATGACACGGCCGATTCGCTGCTGGTAGACACGGCGGCTCGCCGTCGGCGCGAGGTGCATGACGACCGTCGCGCGCGGGGAGTTCCAGCCCTCCGCGAGCAGCATGGCGTTGATGAGGACGTTGATCTCGCCGCGCTCGTAGGCGGCGAGCGTTTCTGCGAGCTTCACCGGCGGCGTCTTGCCGGAGACAGCTTCCGCGAGCAGGCCGGCGGCGCGGAACTCCTGCGCGAGGTTGTACGCGTGGTCGACGCCTGCCGCGTAGACGATGCCCGGCGTGTCGTCGAAGCGGTCGCGATAGAGGCTTGCCGCGGCCTGGTTCAGCGCCTTGTGGTCGAGCACTGCTGCGAGGGCGCGCTCGTCGAAGTCCCCACCGACGATCGGCACGGAGTTGATGGCGGCAACCGGCGGCACGCGGAGCGAGCGCAGCGGCGCGATCAAGCCCCGACGGGCCGCATCCTGGAGCGGTAGGTCGTCAACGGAGGCCGGGAAGACGTCGGCCACCTGCTTCGCGATCAGCTGCTCGGTCGCGGTCATGCCTACGTACACCGGGTCGGGGAAGCTGCGGATGGCTGCCGAGGTCTTCTCCCCGAGCGCGGTATGCGCCTCGTCCGCGATCACGAGGTGGTACGCCGTGCGGCTCAGGTCTTTCGCGTGCCGCGCGAACCACGCGTACGTCTGGATCGTGATCGGGTTCGAGGTCGGCGCCGTCGAGCCGGCGAGGATCTCGGGCAGCAGGCGGTCGCCGTAGCCCTCCGCCGTCAACTCGCGGATGAACTGGGAGACGAGCAGGCGCCGGTGCGTGAGGATGAGGACGCCGGCCGTGCGGGCAGCCTCCACGAAGCCGGCGGCGGCGATCGTCTTTCCGGACGCCGTCGGATGACGGAAGCGGTACCGGCGTACCGCACCCGGATCGGGGCCGATGTCGGCGACGATCTCCTCATCGAGGTCGACGTCCACGTGGCCGTTCTCGCCGTTCTCCCCGTTGTAACTGCTCTCGTACTCCTCGTCGTCGGCGAGGGCTTCGAACCCGTTCGCCTCCTCCGCTTCGCGCTGGTTCGCGGTGATGAGCGCGGTGAGCATGCCGGCGAGCGCGTCCACCTGGTGGCGGCGCAGCTCGGTGCCCGAGGCGAGATGCGGCGGCTTCTCGCTGAGGATCCGCTCGAGTCCGAGCATGAGCGCGTACCGCACCCGCCAGGCGTACGACGGCGCGTCGTGACCGAGGGCGATCTCGGCGAGCGCGTCATCGAGAGCGCGCCGGCGTGCAGTTCCTGGCGCGAGCGCGGTCGACGCGTCCTCGTCGGGATGGAGGAACGGCTCGCCCGCCCACCGCTCGGCAATCACGGCGTCCGGTCGCAGGCCATCGACCTCCGGGGTTGTCTTGCTCTGGTCTGAGATCTCCTGCATGGGTGCAGCACTCGCGGTGCTGCAGCGCTTCGAGAAGGTTCGCCCAGCGGACTGCGCTGGGCTTCGAGAAGGAGGATACCCGAACTCGCAGAGGGTGCGCACGTCTACGGAGCCGCTACCGTTTCCGCATGCCCGCCGGGGCTTCATCGCTCACGCGGGAGCAGCTCGCCGAGCTCCGGCGCTGGGCCGACCGCATGGTCACGAGCGGCGCCGACGGCGATCTCGAGACGTTCGCCCGCGCGATCGTTTCGCTCGCCGGCGAGGCAGAGCAGCTTCGCGACGATCCTTCGGCAGGTAGCCCACCGGCGCCTCCGGGCCTCGAGCAGGTACGCGCGTGCGCGGAGGCGACCGTCCAGAACGGCGCCTCCGAGGAGGTGCGCGCCGCGGCACGGGCGGTGCTCTTGCTCTACGAGGACATCGACGGCCGGAGGGCTCCGGTCCGTTCCGAACGACCTCGGCCGGAGCCGGTTCTCCGCCGTCGCATCGTCGCCGTCGGCGCGGTGGCGGCGAGCGTGCTCCTCGCCGTCCTCTTCTTCTTCGGCGGCGGATCGGGCAACCTCGACGCGACCGGGCCGACCGGATCGCTGCTCGGCGCCGACGATGTCAAGAAGCTCTCGTTCTCGGTGCCCGGCGCCAGGGACGATCTCTCCTCGACCGCCTGGACGCTCGATGCCAGCCCGGTGACAAGCGGAGTTAGGCCTCGTGGCGACCGGATCGTCTACCGGCCGGTCCACCTCGCGGACGGCGAGCACACGGTGGAGGTATCGCGGGGCGGCGGGATAGGGGCGCGTTCTGCGAGCTGGACATTCACGGTCGACACGAAGGCGCCGGTGATCCGCGTCACGAAGGCGACGCGTGACGCCGCGCGCGGCGAGCCGTACGCCGTCGCCGGGGCGGTCGAGCCCGGGACAAGCCTCACCGTCGACGGCCGCAGGGCGACGATCGACGCGAGCGGCCGGTTCTCGATGCCGTTCGCACATGTGCCGCGGCGCGCGGTGATCCTGCTCGCGCAGGACGCGGCGGGGAACACGACGGACAGCAGGCTCGTGGTCGGCACGGCGCCACGGCTGCCGGCGAATCCCGTTCGTGCGGTGCACGTCTCGGCCGACGCGTGGGCGGACGACGGGCTGCGAGCCGGGGTGCTTGGGCTGCTCGCCCAGCATCGGATCAATGCTGTCGAGCTCGACCTCAAGGACGAGCTGGGCGAGATCGGCTGGGAGACGGGCGTCCCGCTCGCACAGCGGATCGGGGCGGAGAAGGGGCTGTTCGACCTCCGAGCGGCGGTCGCGCTGCTCCACGCGCGCGGTGCTCGCGTGATCGGGCGGATCGTCGCCTTCCGCGATCCGGTCGCTTCGCCCAGTGGGCGTGGAGGCACGGGAAGAAGCAGCTCGTGATCCAGTCGCCGGATGGGACCGCGTACTCGGGCTACGGCGGCTTCACGAACTTCTCGAGCCCTGTCGTCCAGAAGTACAACGTCGACATCGCTGCCGCCGCGGCGCGTGCCGGGGTCGACGACGTGCTCTACGACTACGTTCGCCGCCCGGACGGGCCGATGTCGACGATGGTCGTCCCGGGTCTCGCCGGGATCCGTCGACCGCGATCACCGGCTTCCTCGCCCGCGCCCGCTCCGCGCTCGCCAAGCACGGCACGTTCCTCGGCGCGTCGGTGTTCGGCATCGCGGCAACCAGGCCTGACGAGATCGCGCAGGACGTCCCGTCGATAGCGCGCGAGGTGGACTACGTGGCGCCGATGGTCTACCCGTCACACTGGGGCCCGAACGAGTACGGCGTCGCGAATCCCGATGCGCAGCCGTTCGCGATCGTGCGCCGATCGCTCGCCGACTTCCGCCGCGCCGTGCGCGGCACCGGCGCACGCCTCGTCCCGTGGCTCCAGGACTTCTCGCTCGGCGTCGACTACGGGCCGAAGGAGGTCAAGGCGCAGATCGACGCCGCCGACGCCGACGGCATCGACGAGTTCCTGCTCTGGGACCCGCGCGTGACGTACACGAAACGGGCGCTCGACACGTCGGCTGCGCTTCCGACCATCGGGCTGAAGAAGACGGTGACGGGCGGGGCGGGGCTCGTCGCGCTACGTCCGTCGGTCTCGCCGGACGCGCCTGTGGCCGACGGCCTCCAGCCGAACGAGCTCGGCGGCGTGCCTGTGATCATGTACCACCGGCTCAGCGCGGAAGGCGGCGAATACGACCTGACGCCCGACCAGTTCCGTGCGGAGCTCGAGCGACTGCTCCGCGGCCACTACCGCCCGATCACCGCTTCCTCGTTCGTCCGTGGCGACCTCGATGTCCCGCGGGGTACGACGCCCGTCGTGCTCACGTTCGACGATTCGACGACGAGCCAGGCGGCTCTCCTGTCGAACGGCTCGATCGATCCGCGTTCGGCGGTCGGGATCATGCTCGACTTCGCGCGTGCCCATCCCCAGTTCCGGCCGGCCGGAACGCTGTATGTGAACCGCGAGCCTTTCGGGAGCGACCCGCGCGCCGCCCAGCTCGCCCGCGTTCTCGCTGCTCACGGGTTCGAGCTCGCGAACCACACGTACAGCCACGCCCGGCTCGACGAGCTGGACGACGCCGGCGTCCAGCGTGAGATCGTCCGCGGGAGCCGCGTCGTCCACAATCTTCTGCCGGGAGCGCGGATCGACACGATCGCGCTGCCGTTCGGGCTCGAGCCGAAGAACGCGGGGCTTGCACTCGAGGGCTCGTGGGACGGGGAGCGCTACCGCTTCCGCGCGGCGTTCCTCGCGGGCGCGGAGCCTGCGCCCTCGCCGTTCTCCTCGTCGTTCGAGTCCGGCGCCGTCCCGCGAATCCGAAGCGATCCGGGCACGCTGCTGAATGGCTCGTCCGACTGGCTCCGCCGGCTGCAGGCGGATCCCGACGCGCGCTATGTCTCGGACGGGGATCCGAAGCGGATCACGTACCCGGTTGCGCTCGCGAGCAAGCTGAGCTCGAAGTACCGCGCTCGCGGCTACGCCCGCTAGCACTCTCGAGAGAGCCTCGGCGGCGCCGAGACGAAGCCCCTGTCGGCGAGAGTCGCAGTCTTGGCACACGTCAGTGCCTGGCACTGGTGTGTGGCAATTCTGTATCGATGCTTCCCCAAAGACATCGACGTTTTCTGGTTGGCTGTGGCTAGCCGCCTAGGCCGCCGAAGACAGCAAAGGGATTTTGGGGCATGACCTCCCAGACGAGCTCGCCGCCCGCCTCGACCTCGCCGTGGACGCGGGCTGCGAGCGCCTCCGCCTCCTTGCGCGTCGCGACGCCGACGACGAGGTAGGTCCAGCGCCGCTCGACCTCGTAACCCTCGGTCTCGAGCGAGTCGGCGAGCTGATCTGCCTCGTCGTGTGACGCGCACTCGACCCGTACCTCCCAGGGTGCGTAGCCGCGTGCGGCGAGCTCCTCCTCGACGTCCGGCGCCTCGGGCTCGTCGTCCCAGCGGTCATCGTCAGTGAGCCAGTGCTCGACGCGGAGCACCAGCGGCTGGAGGCCGAGCTCATCAGCTCCGCCTCGACGACCTTCCGCGCCTGCTCGGCCTCGCGGCCGGTCGAGGCATAGACGAACACCGTGTCGTCGTCGCGCGAAACGGGCAGCCGCCGCTCGGCGAGCTCGCGCGCGAGATCCTTCGCCGCTGCGCTGATGTCGAGGCCGATGCGATCGAGGAACGTGTGCGCGTCCTCGAGCTCGACGCGGACTCTCCAGTCGTCTCGGGCCATCGGCGGAGCCTAGCCCGTGACCTCAAGGAGAGGCGCCTCGAGGCGCTCGGCGAGGGCGGCGTCGTGGCACTCAATCTCGTCGAGAAGGCAGCGGGTGACGGCTCGCAGCGCACGGCGGAGCTCGTCTTCGTGGACGTTGGCGACGAAGGAGCTCTGGAGGGGCGACGTCACCTCGGGCGGCAGCCCGTCGACTCCGCGCGCATACGCCGTCGGCAGCCCAAGGCGCAGGCAGGCGAGCGCGAGCGTCTGGTCCCTGACCGACGCAACCCAGTGCGCTGCTTCCCAGCGCCGGCCCCGCTCGATCGCCGTGCGGGCGTGGAGGACGCCGAGCCATGCGAGCCCGGCGATGTCCTCTAAGCCCGGGGGCGCGGCTTGAGCCCGCTCGACCGGCTCTCCGAACAGCGTGCGGAAGCTCGGCCCACCCGGGCCAAACGACGAGGCGGCCGTGAAGGCGACGTCGACCTGGAGCCCGCTCGCGAGCAGGAACACGCGATAGAGCCCCGCCGGCGCGCGGACGTCGAAGTGATGGATCGCACCTGCGTCGCGGTAGACCGCCTCCGTCCAGTCGCGCACCACGTCGTCGATGTCCGCTGTGTCGTCGACACCGAGGAAGATGTCGACGTCCGACCAGCGGTCCTCCTCGCCGCGGACGACCGAGCCCGTCAGCGCTGCGCCGGTGATGCGGGGATCCTCGTGTGCGCGCTCGACGAGCGCCGCGCGGACGCGCTCGCGCTCCTCAGGCGTGAACACGCTCGCCGCCGAGCTCGGCGAGCGGACGCCCGACGACCCGCTCGGCGATGCCGGTCTGGTCGAGATGCTTCGTGATCCCGCCGAGGAAGAACGGGAAGCCGGCGCCGAGCAGGAGGCACGTGTCGATGTCCTTGGCGCTGGCGACGACGCCCTCGTCGAGGATGTGCCGACACTCGTCGGCGAGCGCCTCGAGCGCCGCGGTCGTGATCTCGCCGACGGTGCGCGGGTCGTGCTCCGAGACGACGATCTCGTCGCGCCCCTCCGCGTAGTTCGCGAGCGTTGGTGAAAGCGGGAAGCGATCGGGATACGCGGCGTGGAGCGTCTCGAGGACGTGGTTCGCGACACGCGGTCCGACCATCTGCAGGAGGACGGATGGCGCCATCGGCAGGCCGAGCGCCATGATCCCCGCGTCGGCCTCCTCGACCGAGTTGCCGCGCTCAAGCGAGCCGACGACGACGCCCGTCATGCGCGTCAGGAGCCGGTTGACGACGAACGCCGGCGCGTCCCGCACGAGCACCGGCGTCTTACCGAGCTTGCGCGCCACCTCGTCGGCGGTCGCGAGCTCGGCGTCACTAGTCCCCGGTGTGCGGATCAGCTCGATGAGCGGCATCAGCGCGACAGGATTGAAGAAGTGCATGCCGACATCGGCGCCCATCTCCTCGACGGAGAGCGAGGACGTGTTCGTCGCGAGCACGCAGTCCGTCTTCGTTACGTCCCGAAGCTCCGAGAACACCTGTTGCTTGACGGCCATCTCCTCGACGACCGCCTCGAGCACGAGGTCGCAGTCGCCGAACCCGTCGTACGTCGTCGAGCCGGTAGCGATCGACGCGAGGAAGCGCGCCTTGCCTTCGGTCATGCGCCCGCGTGCTGCAGCGCTCTCGAGCTCGGATCGGATCGACGCGAGGGCGCCGTCGACGATCTCCTGATCGAGGTCGCGGAAGACGACCGGCACCTCGAGCCTGCGGACGAACAGCGCGCCCAGCTGCGCGGCCATCAAGCCCGCCCCGACGATGCCGACCTTCCGTACCGGCCGCGGCTCGGCGGCTAGGTCGGGGCGGCGCTTCGCGCGGCGCTCGACGAGGCCGAAGGCGTAGATCGACGCCTGCGCCTGGTTTCCCGGCAGCAGCTCGGCGATCGCTTCCTCCTCGCGCCGGTGTCCCTCCTCGACGCTCCACGTGGCGGCGCCCTCGATCAGGTCGAGCGCGGTGTACGGCGCGGGAGTCGCGCCGTGGACGGCATCCTCGACGTCGTTTCGTGCTCGGCGCATGATCGTCTCGAGCTCCGACCAGTCGGGCTCGGCTCGCTCGAGCGGCCGGCCGACGAGTTCGAGCGCGAACGCGATCGACTCGTCGACGAGCTCGACAGGCTCGAGCACGCGGTCGGCGAGGCCGAGCTCTACCGCATCCTTCGCCCGCAGCAGGCGGTTCTGGCGCAGCGGGTTCTGGACGATCAGCTGGACGGCCGACTGCGGGCCGATCAGCCGCGGTGTCACCTGGGTCCCAGCCCACGCGGGAAAGAGGCCGAGGAACACCTCCGGAAAGCCGAGATGCCGTACCGTGCTCGCGACCGTGCGGGCCGTGCAGTGGAGCGCGAGCTCGAGCCCGCCGCCGAGGCAGGCCCCGTTGATCGCAGCGACGGTGGGAAACGGCAGTCCGGCAATCCGCGCAAAGAGCACGTGGCCGGCCCGGCTGCCCTCTGCGGCTATCTCCGGCGAGATCGCGGGGAACTCGTCGATGTCGGCGCCGGCACAGAACCAGAATGGCTTGCCAGTGAAGACCGCAGCGATCCAGTCGCCGCCCTCGAGCTCGGGGAGCAGTCGCTCGGCAGACGCGAACGCGGACCGGCCGAGCGAGGGCGGCTTCGTCCAGTCCTCGCCGTTGTCGATCGTGACGAGCGCGAGCGGCCCTGCCGCAGTGTCCACCGCGCGCAAGTGGAAGACGGTGTCAGCCATCGGCGCGCTCCCACACGATCGCCGCACCCATGCCGAGCCCGATGCAGAGGGCGGTCAGGCCGTAGCGCGCCTCCGGCCGCTCGCGGAACGCGTATGCGAGCTGTGCTACGAGGCGCACGCCGGTGGCCGCGAGCGGATGGCCGCAGGCGATCGCACCGCCGTACGGGTTCAATCGTGGGTCTTCCGCGTCCACTCCGAGCTCGTGACACCACGAGAGCACCTGGACGGCGAACGGCTCGTTCAGCTCGAAGACGTCGATCTCGTCGAGAGTCAGCCCTGCCTGCGCGAGCGCACGCTCGGTCGCGGGCACTGGCCCGATGCCCATTAGCTCGGGCTCGACGCCGGCGTACGCGAAGGAGACGAGGCGAAGTCGCGGCTCGAGCCCGAGCTCCGCCACGGCGTCGCCGGACGCGAGCAGCGCTGCCGTGGCGCCGTCCGTCAGGCCGGCCGAGTTGCCTGCGGTGACACGGCCGCCGGGCCGGAACGGCGTTGGCAGGCCGGCGAGCGCCTCGAGCGTCGTCTCCGGCCGCAGGAACTCGTCGCGATCGGCCATCGCCCAGCCCGTGTCCGTGAAGACGGACATCGGCACGACCGTCTCGGCCATCACACCGTTCTGCCAGGCCGCCGCTGCGCGCTGCTGGGAGCGGAGCGCGAAGCGGTCGGCATCGTCGCGGGTCAGCGTGGCGAAGCGATCGTGGAGGTTCTCCGCCGTCTGGCCCATGACCGCGGCGCTCTCGTCGACGATCCGCTCGGACACGTAGCGGGGATTGAAGTCGACCTCCGCGCCCATCACGTGATGGCCCATGTGCTCGACGCCGCCCGCGATCACGAGGTCGGCGGCGCCCATCGCGATCTCGCCCGCCCCGGTCGTGATCGCCGTCAACGCGCCGGCGCACATGCGGTCGACCGCGAAGCCCGGGACCGTGTGCGGGAGGCCGGCGAGGAGGGCGACGTCGCGCCCGAGGGTCAGTCCCTGGTCGCCCACCTGCGCGGTGGCGGCCATGACCACGTCGCCGACGCGCTCGGGCGGGAGCGACGGGTTGCGCCGGAGGAGCTCGCGGACGACCTTGACCGCCATGTCGTCGGCCCGCGTGCGCCAGAAGATGCCCTTCTCGCCCGCACGGCCGAACGCCGTCCGCACGCCGTCGACGAAGTAGACCTCTCGAAGTTGCCGACCCATCAGTCCGAGCGGAGGAGGTTATCGTCAGGCCGGTGCAGCCGCTGGTCTCGACTTCGCTGCTCGCTGCCATCCTCTTCTGGGCGACCCTCGGTGTGTGCGCGTTCTCCGGCCGCACGGGTCGTCGGACGCCGGGGGAAAGGCGGCGCGACCGCGGGACGGCGATGCTTATCGTCGGCTCGATCGTTGTCGCGATCGGCCTCGGGATCGCGGCTGCAAGCTCGATCGACGCTCTGGAGATTCCGATCGCACCGTGGCCGCTCTTTCTCGCGGGACTCCTCGTCGAGTGGGCGCGGGATCGGCCTCACCTGGTGGGCGCAGCGCGCCCTCGGCCGCTTCTATCGCCCTGTCGTGACGATTCACGAGGATCACCAGGTGGTGATGTCGGGGCCGTACCGGTACGTGCGCCACCCGATCTACGCCGGCGCGATGGTGGTGATGGTCGGCGTCGGCCTCGCACTCGGGAACTGGCTCAGCCTCGTGCTCTGCGTGCTGCTGCCTCTTGCTGCGTACGTCGTGCGGATCCGCGTCGAGGAGGGCGCTCTGGAGGAGGCTCTCGGCGACTCCTATCGCGAATACGAGCAGGGAAAGGCGCGGCTCGTGCCCTGGATCTGGTGACTCGGCGTCCTACGCCGTCTCGGCGCCGATGCCGACCGGGCAGCTGACGCCCGTGCCGCCGATCCCGCAGTAACCGTTCGGGTTCTTCGCGAGGTACTGCTGGTGGTAGTCCTCTGCGTAGTAGAAGGTCTGCTCGCTGCGGATCTCCGTCGTGATCTCACCGAACCCGTCGCGGCGAGCGCCTCCTCGTACATCGCCTTCGAGCGCTCGGCCGCGGCGAGCTGCTCGTCAGACTCTGCGTAGATCGCCGACCGGTACTGGGTTCCGACGTCGTTTCCCTGACGCATGCCCTGGGTCGGGTCGTGACCCTCCCAGAAGATGCGCAGCATCTCGTCGTAGCTCGTCTCCTCCGGGTCGAACACGGCGAGCACCACCTCGGCGTGACCGGTCATGCCCGAGCACACCTCGCGGTACGTCGGGTTCGGCGTCGTACCGCCCGCGTACCCGACCGCAGTCGTGTAGACGCCAGGCGCCTGCCAGAACATCCGCTCGGCGCCCCAGAAGCAGCCCATGCCGAAGACCGCTCTCTCGAAGCCCTCCGGAAACGGCGGGACGAGCTGTGTGCCGAGGACGAAGTGCCGGTCGGGGACCTCGATCGGCTCCTCGCGGCCTGGAAGAGCGTCGGCGGCCTCGGGAACGTCGAGCTTCTTCTTGAACAGGCCCATCGCTGCAAGAGTACCGGCGCTGTGTGGGCCGAGCACGTCGCGCGAGAGATCCGCCGCTATGAGGACGGCGAGGCGCGGCTGCCGCCGCCCGAGGACGCCGACGACCGGCAGCGGCAGCTGACCCGGATGGGAAACGCCGCCGCGGGCGCGGGTCTGGCGCTCCTGATGGACGGGCGACGCGAGGAGGCGCTGCCGTGGTTCGCGCGCGCCGCGGAGCGCTACCGCGAGAGCTACGCCGACGCGCCCCCCGGAAGCTGGGGGCGCCCGATCGGAGCGATCAAGGCGCTCCTGCTCGCGGGCGATCGCGCTGGTGCGGTGGAGGCAGCGAACTGGGCGCTGGCAGAAGGCGCGGCCGACGCCGAATCTCCGATCGGCCGCTACGCCGCTTGTCTTGCGCTGGTCGTGCTCAGGCGCGACGCCGAGGCGCTTCCGCTCGCGACGTCTCTCCGCGGGCGCGACGACTTCCCGGATGACGTCGCCGGCTCACTCGCCGCTATCGCCTTGGGCGACGCAGCAGCCTACGAGCCGGCCATCCGGTCGGTCCTCGCGTCGTTCGAGACGCGCGACGACTACCTCGAGGATGTCCCGATCGCTGACACGGTCCTCGTGCTCCAGGCGCTCGCCGCGCCCCGCGGGCTCGCCGTCGAGCTCAGGTCCGATCTGCTGCCCTAGGCGCTCAAGCAACGCGCCGCGTACGTCGACATCTATCGCGTGATCTGGGCGATCGTCATCGTGAGCCGGACTAGCCGTCGGATTCCTCGTCGGGCGCTGGTGGGCGCTCGTCGCAGCGCCCGTGTTGGGCGCGTGGGTCGGAGCGACGACGGGGGTCGACGAGGTGCCGCACTGGTATCTCGGCTTCGGGTATGGCGCCTTCGCCGCGTCCGGCATCGCGCTCGGAATCTTCGTGAGGAGGCGACTCCGCCGCGTGGACGCTGCGCGCTAGTCCTCGCCGGCGGCGAGCTCGCGCGAGCGCTCCATCGCCGCCTGGATCGCATTCAGGAACGCCGCCCGCACGCCTGCCTGCTCGAGCTCGTGGATGGCGCGGATCGTCGTGCCGCCAGGGGACGTGACCGCCTCGCGAAGCTCAACCGGATGCATCTTCTCGTCGCGGAGGAGCACGCCCGTCCCCAGCATCGTCTGGACGACGAGCCGCGTCGAGACCTCGCGCGACAGCCCGAGCAGGATGCCAGCCTCGATCATCGCCTCGGCGAGGAGGGCGAAGTACGCCGGCCCCGAGCCCGAGACCGCCGTCACCGCGTCCATGTAGCGCTCGGGCAGACGGACGACGGCGCCGAGGTGGGAGAGGCACTCTTCGGCGAGCGCGAGGTGCTCGTCGGAGGCGTGTGCGCCGGCGCAGATGCCGGCGATCCCCTCGTGGACGGTTGCGGGGGCGTTCGGCATCGCGCGGACGACGGGCATTCCCTCAGCGAGTCGTCCCTCGATGGCGGACGTCGGGATGGCAGCCGCGACGGAGAGCACGGTCTGGTCGGGCGTAAGCGCAGTGCGGATCTCGTCGAGGAGCGCGTCGAGATCCTGGGGCTTCACCGAGACGACGACGAGCACGGCCCCCGCGACGGCTGCCGCGTTGTCGTTCGTGACCTCGACGGCGTGCCGCTCGCGCAGCTCGTCTGCGCGCTCGTCGCGGCGCGCGGTGACGACGATCTCGCCCGGATCGCGCCAACCCGAGCTGAGCAGGCCCGAGACGAGCGCCTCGCCGATCTTCCCGCAGCCGAGAATCGCGACGCGCCTGGTCATGGATCGAGTCTAGGCGGCCGCACGGGAGGACGTGTTGAGCGGCACGAGCCCCCGCGCAAACGCAGACAGGAGGTAGACCGACGCGATTCCGGCCCACTCGCCGTAGGGCGCGAGCAGCTCCTCCGTCTCCCACCCCTCGACGCGCCGGCCGCGGAGCGCTCCGAGGAGCTTCACGAGCCCGAGGTCGCCGACGAGCCCACGGTCCCAGTGGCCGAGCCCTTCGAGCGAGATCACGCCCAGCGACCACGGGCCGAGGCCGCGCTCGCGGAGGATGCGCGCGGCGGTCGCGTCGGTTGGGAGCTCGCGGAGGCGCTCGAGGTCGATAGAGCGGCAGATGCGGACGAGAGCTGAGCCTCGCCGCGCGTGGAGGCCGAGGCGGCGGAGCTCTGCCGGGGCGAAGGCGGCGAGCTGCGCCGTCGTTGGGGAAACGTGGAAACGGCCAATGCTCGACGTCGCGGCGCAAATGACACGCCGCTCTATGCGGCGCGCCTCGCTCGCCTGGATCAGCTGGCCGCAGAAGGCGCGTAGGAGCGCGTGCGCCACCGTGCCGACCCGCGCGGGACGAAGGCCGGCGAGGTGGCTCGTCGCGCGCCCAATCAACGGATCGGAGCGGAAGCGGCGGAGGAACTCGGCGTGGTCGTCGTCGAGCGCGAGGCAGAACCGGAGCCGCTCTGCGACCTCGTTGCTCTCGGCCACGATGCGGACGCGCCCGTCGGGGAGCTGGTGTGCGAGCGCCTGCTGCGGGCCTTCTCCGACGTCGAGCGCTGCGACTGAGGACGCGGTCGCTGAACGTCCTCGTCGCGTCTCCTGCTGTGCGCGCGGACAGCGCAAGGGAGTACGGCCCGGCGGGACGGACGATCGACTCGACCATCGAGCCACCCTACTCACGGGGAGCGACGGATCACAGGGCTACGCTCTGGCGGTGTCGAGCGACGAGATGCGGGCGACTTGGGATGCCGCGGCGTCGTCTGAGACCGTCGACCGCTACGTCGGCGATCCCGCAACCGCAGCAGCGGAGCTCGAAGGGTTCTTCGGCCGCCTCGACGCCGATCCGCGGGGTGGCGTCTGCGTCGAGGTCGGCTGCGGCCCTGGCCGGATGACGGGACTGCTCGCGGCCCGCTTCGACCGCGTGATCGCCGTCGACGTCTCGCCGGAGATGCTCGAGCGTGCGCACCGCGCCGTACCCGATGACAACGTCGACTTCCGCGCAGTCGACGGAGAGCGCCTCGACTCCGTCGAGGACGCCGTCTGCGACACACTCGTCTGCTACCTCGTCCTTCAGCATCTGCCCGACCGCCGCCTCGTCACCGCCTACCTGCGCGAGTTCGGGCGTGCGCTCCGCCCCGGCGGACGCGCGTTCGTCCAGCTGCCCGTGATGCGACGAGGGCTCGCGCCGTCCGCGTGGAGGGCACTCCGCCGCCTCGCGCTGCCTCTGACCGGACGCCGTGGCGACGTCTCCGCGCGAGCGGCGTACCGCGGCGTGCGCCTGAACGACGCCGAGCTCGACGGCGCGCTCCGCGAAGCACGGCTCGAAGTGACTGCCCGGGACGAGTCGGACACCTCGCCGTACCGCTACGCGCGCGAGGTGTTCCTGCGCCTGGAGCACGCATGACCGCCTTCATCCTCGTCGTCTACGTCGCCCTCCTCGCGGTCGGAGTCGTCGCGGTCTGGGTGCGGCCGATCGTGGCGCTCTACGTCTTCATCGTCGGGCTCGCGCTCCACAACCTCGTGATGGCGCTCCTCTACGACGCCGGCGTGCGCGGGAATGCCCTCGACGCCGTGCAGGCATGGAAGGAGGTGCTGCTCGCGACCGCCGTCGCGCGTGTGGCATGGGAGGCCGTGCGTCTGCGCCGGGTGCCGTTCACGCCGATGGTCGTCGACTGGCTGGCGCTCGCGTTCGCCGCGATCGTCTGCCTCTACGCGCTGCTCCCGCAGGACCTTCTCGATGGCGAGGCGGGCGGCAAGGCTGTCCTGTACGGGTTACGCCACGGGCTAGTCCCGGTCGTCGCGTACTTCCTCGGGCGCTCGCTCGGTCTGACGCGCACCGATCTCGGCCGGCTCGGCTGGACGCTGCTCGCGGCGGGCGGCGCGCTTGCCGCCGGCGGCTTGATCGATCTCTATGCGGTCGATGTCGAATGGTGGCGCGGGTCCGGTGCCGTCGGCTACTTCCGCCACGAGCTCGGTTTCGACTACCACGGCCCGGGCGGCTTGCCCGACAACTGGGCGTTCAACACCGCGGACGGGCTGTACCGCCGGCTCGTGTCGAGCTTCATCAGCCCGCTCGCGACCGCGTTCATGCTCGTCGTCACGCTGCTCCTGTCCGGCGTCGCGCTGCAGTCCCGACGCCGCCGGCCTCTTGCCGTCGGTCTGCTCGCACTGTGCTCGGTAGGGCTCCTCTTCACGCTCTCCCGCTCGTCGCTCGTCGCTTTCGCCGGAGGCCTCGTCGTGCTCGCGATCGCCGCGCGCCGCTGGTGGCCGGTCGCGGCGGCCGTGATCGTGCTGGCAGCGGGCGTCGCGTACGCGTACTCGTTCACGTCTGTCGCGCCGAAGACGCACTTCTTCCCGGCCGACCTTCCGTACCAGCAGGAGCAGGCCCGCCAGCACGGCGGCCTTCCCGGCGGCGGCTCGCTCGCGCTCAACCCCGGCGAGCCGTCGCTTCGCAGCCACTGGCGGAACCTCCGTGACGGTATCGACACGGTCCTCCACCATCCCCAGGGCTACGGTCTCGGGAACGCCGGTGCAACGGCGTCGCGCTTCGGCATCCCGCTCCGCGCCGGTGAGTCGAACTACACGGAGACCGGCGTCGAGACGGGATTGCTCGGCGCCTTGCTGTTCATCGCCTGGAGCCTCGCGCTGCTCTACGCGCTCGTGCGCTCGGCGTGGGCGCCGGAGGACGGGACGACGCGTTGGGCGGCTGCGGGCGGAGCTGCGGCGCTCGCGGCGATCCTCGCGCTCTCCATCCAGACCGACGCCTACGGTGTGCCCTGGCTCGCGTATTGCCTCTGGTGGCTCGCCGGCTCGCTGGTCGAGCCCGCGGCGGTACCGTTCGCCGAGTGGAGCCGCAGCTCGACCCCCGCGTACGCGTCGGCCACGTCCACCTGAAGGTCGCAGACCTCGACCGCGCGATCGCCTTCTACCGCGACGTGCTCGGGTTCGACCTGATGCAGCAGATGGGCGAGCAGGCAGCATTCCTCTCGGCGGGCGGCTACCACCACCACGTCGGGCTGAACACCTGGGAGTCGCACGGCGGCTCTCCTCCGCCTCCCGGCACGACCGGCCTCTACCACTCGGCGTTCCTGTTTCCGACCCGGCGTGACCTCGCGCAGGCGCTCCAGCGAGTGCTTGCCGCCGGCATCCGGCTGGACGGCGCCTCCGACCACGGCGTCTCCGAGGCGCTCTACCTTCGCGACCCGGACGGCAACGGCGTCGAGCTGTACTACGACCGGCCGCGCGAGGAGTGGCCGCTCGAGCCCGACGGCAGCGTGTCGATGTTCACCGCTCCGCTCGACCTCCAGTCGCTGCTCGCCGAGGCCTGACCGGAGCGGTTGACGCACGCCGGCTGCCGCCGATCGAAGCGGCCGTCAATTGTCCTCGCGGACAAACAGCTCTGCCTTCATGTCCTTCCAAAACTCTTTCCGTCGGGCGAGCTTGTAGCCGCCGGCCGCAAGCGCTTGTCGGACGGACGACGGAGGGTCTTCCGGGTGATCGGCGATCAGCCAGACCCGGCTATGCGACGCCGACGCGAGATCGGTCGACGCAATCCTCAGCGGTTGCGGACTGCCGCTTCGGTTCGCGTAGTAGGCGAATGGCAGATCGTCGCGGATCAGGAGCGCGTCACCCGGGTCGGTGCCGTCGAGGACGTATCGCGTCAGCGCGCTCCAGTCTTGAATCGGCGGCCTGTCGTACCACGCGCGGAACGGGGCGATTGAAAGGAGGATCAGCGCGGTGACGATGGCGGCGCCGACCAAGCGCGGTCGGACGTTGACCACCACGCCTCCCGCGAAGATGCCGAGCGCGGGGACACATGCGATGAGGTATTTGGGAAGAAACATCGGCTTCAGCTCCGACACCGAGAACGACAGGGCGACGGGGACGAGAAACCACACAGCCGGAAACGCGAGCCGAGCGCCGAGCGCGGGGGACTGAAACGCGAGCAAGAGCCCGAGAACAGCGGTGACCACGAAGACCAGAAGCAACCAGCTGCTCTCTCCAGCGAGCTGTGTCACCGCAGAGCGCAGATCTGCCAGGTCGGATTCGGGAATCCAGTCGATCTGTGCCGACGAGGCCCGCACTGACGCAACGGCGATCGGCAGGCTAAGTGCGCCTATGGCGGCGTACTGCCATAACCAGACTCGAGAACGAGCCTTGTGCCGCGCGAAGAGCGCGATGTATGCGGCATGAGCAACGAGGACGTACGCAGCGAAGAAGTGCGCGTGGATAGCGGCCGCGCTCACCACGACGTAGCCGACCTGAGCACTGCGCGTCCGCTTGCCGTCGAGCTGCGCGATCAGGAACCATGACGAGAGAGTCACGAGCAGGGTGACGAGCGCGTAGCTTCGGACCTCTTGCGCATAGCGAAGGAGGAACGCGTTGAGCGCAACGAGCAACGCCGCAATGAGCCCCGCAGGCCTACCGAAAAGGCGAGCTCCGACGGCATAGACCGCAGGGATCGTCATGGCCGCGAAGAGCACTGACAGGCTTCGCATGGCCACGACTCCATCGCCGAAGATGTGCCTCCAGAACCAGAGCACGGCGTAGTAGGCGCTCATGTTCGGGTCGAGCGTGAAGACGTCGAGCAGGTCACGCCAGGTGTGAAGCGCGTACCAGATGCTCGTGCTCTCGTCGAGCCAGATGCTTCTGGATCCGATTCGAAGAAAGCCGGCCGCGAGCACCGCGGCGGTGAGCGCCACAACCGCGAGTCCGAAGGGATTCACCCGGCTGACAAGTGGGCGAGTCATTGGCTCACGCCGCTCGACCTCCAGATCCTGCTGCCGCAGGCACAACAGGCTCGACGACGAGCGTCAGGCCGTCGAGGCCGACGATCCGGACGCTTTCGCCCGCCCGCATGGGCACGTCGCAACGGGCGCGCCAGAGCTCGCCGCGCACGCTCACGCGTCCCTCGGGCGCGCACGCGTCCCGCACGGGGACCTCCCGCCCGATCAGCGCCTCGGCGCCGACTTGGATGCTCCGGCGCTGTGACCACCACGCTCCGCCGAGGAGCGTCGTCAGCTCCCAGGTCGCCCCGACGATCACCGCGACGAGGTTCCAGGGCGTCGGCAGCACGAGGATCGCGAGGGCGACGGCGATCACGAGCGCCACGTACCGATCGTAGCCCGCGCCGTCGTGCGCTATACCTACGAAAGCGCATGGCGAAGTCCATCGAGCAGGTCGAGCAGGTCACGATCCGCTTCGCGGGGGACTCGGGCGACGGCATGCAGCTGACCGGGGCGCAGTTCACGAACGAGACGGCTGCGATCGGGAACGACCTCTCGACGCTCCCCGACTTCCCGGCCGAGATTCGCGCCCCCGCCGGATCGCTGCCGGGGGTCTCGGGGTTCCAGATCCATTTCGCAGACCACGACATCCTCACCCCGGGCGACCAGCCCGACGTGCTCGTGGCGATGAACCCAGCCGCACTGAAGACGAACGTCATGGACCTCCGTGCCGGCGGGACGCTGATCGTCAACCGCGACGCATTCAATGACCGCAACCTTCAGAAGGCGGGCTATGTGGAGAGCCCGCTCGAAGACGGGACGCTCGAGGGCTACAACGTCCACTCGATCCCGCTGACGTCGATGACGGTAGAAGCGCTCAAGGACATTGACGGGATCACGTCACGCGAGGCCGAGCGGTCGAAGAACTTCTTCGCGCTCGGGCTGATGTCGTGGCTGTACGGCCGTCCGGTCGAGCGCACGCTCCAGTTCATCGAGACGAAATTCGCCGGCCGGCCGGACCTGGCCGAGGGAAACACGCGCGCGTTCAAGGCGGGCCTCCACTACGGCGAGACGAGCGAGGACTTCGTCGTCCAGTACGAGGTGCGGCCGGCGAAGCTCGCGCCCGGCACGTACCGGAACATCACGGGCAACGAGGCGCTGTCGCTCGGGCTCGTCGCAGCGAGCGTCCAGAGCGGGCTCGACCTCTTCCTCGGCGCCTACCCGATCACGCCGGCGTCCGGGATCCTCGAACAGCTCGCGCGCTACAAGCACCTCGGCGTCCGCACGTTCCAGGCGGAGGACGAGATCGCGGCCGTCGGCGCGGCGCTCGGCGCCTCGTTCGGCGGCGCCCTCGGCATCACGACCTCGGCCGGCCCGGGCATCGTCCTCAAGTCCGAGACGGTGGGGCTCGCAATCGCGCTCGAGCTGCCGCTCGTGATCATCGACGTCCAGCGGGCCGGGCCCTCGACGGGAATGCCAACGAAGCCGGAGCAGGCGGATCTGCTGATGGTGCTGTTCGGCCGGAACTCCGAGTCGCCCGTGCCCGTGCTCGCGACCTCGACGCCCGGCGACTGCTTCGAGATGGCGGTCGAGGCCTGCCGGATCGCGCTCGCCTACCGCACGCCCGTCTACCTGCTCTCCGACGCGTACCTCGCGAACGGCTCCGAGCCGTGGCTGATCCCGGACCCGGAGACCCTTCCCGATCTCCGCGTCGAGTTCGCAACGAAGACGAACGCCGACGGCCGCTTCCTGCCCTATGTGCGTGACGCAGAAACGCTCGCGCGCCAGTGGGCGCTCCCCGGCACGCCGGGCCTCGAGCACCGGATCGGCGGGCTCGAGAAGGAGGACGTCACCGGCAACATCTCGTACGACCCCGACAACCACGATCACATGGTTCGCCTCCGGGCGCAGAAGGTGGCCGGGATCGCGCGCGGGATTCCCGAGCTCGAAGTCGACGATCCGGACGGAGCGTCGGTGCTCGTGCTCGGCTGGGGCGGGACGTACGGCTCGATCGCTGCCGGCGTCCGCCGCGCGCGCCGCGACGGCGGCAACGTCGCGCACGCGCATCTGCGCTATCTCAACCCCTTCCCGCGGAACCTCGGCGAGGTGCTCGGGCGCTACGAGCAGGTGCTGATCCCAGAGATGAACCTCGGCCAGCTGCTGAAGCTCGTGCGCGCGGAGTTCCTGGTCGACGCGGTCGGCTACAACCGTGTCCGCGGCGTCCCGTTCCGCTCGAGTGAGGTCGGCGACGCGATCGGAGCGCTGCTATGAGCGACGGGAACGGCAAGGGCAAGCTGACGCTGACGGCCAAGGACTTCAAGACCGACCAGGAGGTCCGCTGGTGCCCCGGCTGCGGCGACTACGCGATCCTCGCCACGGTCCAGCAGTTCATGCCCGAGCTCGGCATCCCGCGCGAGCGGATCGTCTTCATCTCGGGCATCGGCTGCGCGGCGCGGTTCCCGTACTACATGGAGACGTACGGCATCCATTCGATCCACGGGCGCGCGCCGGCGATCGCGACGGGCCTCGCGGCGTCGCGCCCTGACCTTTCTGTTTGGGTCGTGACGGGCGACGGGGATGCGCTCTCGATCGGCGGCAACCACCTGATCCACGCGTTGCGGCGCAACGTGAACGTCACGATCCTGCTCTTCAACAACGAGGTCTACGGCCTGACGAAGGGCCAGTACTCGCCGACGAGCCCGCGTGGGCAGCGAACGGGCTCGACGCCTATGGGCTCGATCGACCAGCCGTTCAACCCGCTCGGCGTGGCGATCGGCGCAGAGGCGAGCTTCGTCGCGAGAGCGATCGACACGGATCGCAAGCACGTGGCGGACATGCTCCGGCGGGCCGCCGCTCACCGCGGAGCGTCCTTCGTCGAGATCCTCCAGAACTGCAACATCTACAACGACGGCGCCTTCGACGCCGTGCGCGAGGACGAGGAGAACCGCATCTATCTGCGCCACGGGGAGCCCGTCCGCTTCGGCGCCGAAGGGGCTCGCGGCGTGCGCGTGCGGGACGATGGCTCGGCGGAGATCGTCGACGTGAACGAGGTGGGAGAGGGCGCGCTGCTCGTCCACGACGAGCACCACCCGGAGCCAAGCCTTGCTTTCGCGCTCAGCCGCTTGACGCTCGCCGCGCGTGGGGTGACCCCCGTCGGCGTCTTCCGCGACGTCGAGGTGCCCGTCTACGAAGATCTGCTCGACGCGCAGATCGCCGAGGCGAAGCTGCAGCGCGGAGACACCGATCTCGCCGGCCTGCTCCATGCCGGCGACACGTGGCAGATCGTCTAGCCGAAGAAGGCGCGGGCGATGTCGTACCACTCTCGTGGCACGGTCTTGAGCTCGGCGACCGCCTCGGCGAGCGGCACGCTTACCACGTCGTCTCCCTTCAGCGCGGCCATATAGCCGAACCGCCTCGTGTTGACGAGGTCTGCCGCCTCGAGTCCGAATCGCGTGGCTAGGACGCGGTCACGGGCCGTCGGCGTGCCGCCTCGCTGCACGTGCCCGAGCACGGTATAGCGCGTTTCGAAACCGATCCGCTGCTCGATCTCACGAGCGAGCTCTGCGCCGACGCCGCCGAGACGAACGTGGCCGAACTGGTCCACGACCTCGTCCTGAGCCACCTCGCGCTGCTCGCCAGACTCGAACGTGATCTTGTACCCCTCCGAGACGACGACGATCGAGAAGTCCTTCCCTCGACGGTGGCGCCTCTCGAGCTCGGCGCAGGTCTCCTCGATCGTGATCGGATGCTCCGGGATGAGGATCACATCCGCGCCGCCCGCGATGCCGCTCATGACGGCGATCCACCCCGTGTGCCTGCCCATGACCTCGACCACCATCACCCGGTTGTGCGACTCGGCGGTCGTGTGGAGGCGGTCGATCGCCTCCGTGCAGACGGCGACAGCCGTGTCGAACCCGAACGTGTAGTCGGTCGCCGAGAGGTCGTTGTCGATCGTCTTCGGCACGCCCACGACAGGAAGCTGATGCTCGTCCCAGAGCTTCGCCGCGACGCCCAGCGTGTCGTCGCCGCCGACGGCGACGAGCGCGTCGAGGCCCCGGTCGGCGAAGTGCTGGAGGACGCGGTCGACGCCGCCGTCGAGGCTGTACGGATTCGTGCGCGTCGTGCCGAGGATCGTTCCGCCGCGAGGGAGGATCCCGGACACCTCCCGCGGGCCGAGCTTCGTAAAACGACCCTCGACGAGGCCTCGCCAGCCCTCTCGGATACCGACCGCCTCGTGGCCGTGCTGAAGGCTCCGTCGCACGACGGAACGGATAACGGCGTTCAGCCCGGGACAGTCGCCGCCGCCTGTGAGTATCCCGATGCGCGCGCTCATCTAGTTGCGCGAACGGTATGCGAAGACCGCCTCCCGGAACGCGCTGCCGACGCGCGGCGCGGCGATCACGACGACGGAGACCGGTCTGCCCTGGACATACGATGACGATACGTAGTCGCCGAGCATCAGACCGAGGCTCGTGCGTGGCAGCCAGGCGAGCTTCATCGACTCGGCGGTGATCCGCTGGCGCTTCGACCACGTTGCGCCGCCGTTCGACGACGTCTGCTGGAAGATGTCGATGCCGCGGCACGAAGGGATGTTCACGCAGTTGTCGGGGATCTCGTGGTAGGCGATCGCGAGCCTCCCCGATGCGGACGGGTTCGCGGCCAGGCCCGGGATGAAGTGGTCGACGATAGGCGGCCCGGATGTCACGCGTCGCGTCGGCGTCCACGTGATGCCGTCGGTCGAGGACGTGAGCAGGATGCGGCTCTCCGAGCAGCGGTCGCCTCCGGGACAACCCTCCCAGGCGACGTAGACGCGGCCGGCGCCGTCGACCTCGGCCGAGCTCAGCGACTCCGTGCGGATGCCGGGGATCGACGCCGCAGTGAAGCGCGAGGCGACGACGGGCGCCGAGAAGCTCGCGCCGCCGTCGGTCGAGCGCGTCGCGTCGATCTCGTCCGGGCCCTCGCCCTCCTGGGACTGGTCCTCGTCGACGAAAACGTTGAAGACGAGGACGAGGGTCCCATCCGGCAGCACCTCGGGCTGCGCGCCGTTGTATTCGATCCCGCGTGGGGGCACGGGCGAGCTTGCGACGGGCGTGCCCCACGTCGCCCCTCCATCGGTCGAAGTCGCGGTCCGCAGCTCGCCCGACGGAACATGGAAGTACGAGAGGTAGCAGTGGCCGGCGAACGAGCTCGCCGAGCCGTTGTCGCAGTTGATCCACTGCTTGTCGAGGTCGCCGCTGCGGCCGGCGACCGCGATCACGGGCTGCGACCACGTGCGGCCGTCGCCCGAGCGGCTGACGTAGAGGTAGAACGAGCTCGAGGCCGGGGAGATCGCAAGCGTCGTAGCCAGCCACATGTGGTGGACGGCGTCGTACGTGATCGATGGGTCGCTTGCTCGCTCGGCGACGCCCGGCTGCGGCGACGACTCGGTCACGCCGGGGAGGAGTCCCGGCTTCCACGTGGCCCCACTGTTCGTCGAGGTCGAGTAGCCGATTGCGACGGCCCCGCCTGCGAACACGCGGCCGACCTGGAAGACGGAGACGATCGTCGAGCCGAAGGCGTACGAGTCGGGCTCGACCTCGGTCGCGTGCTGGCCGATCGGGTTCGTCGTCGTGTCGACCGAGAGCTGGCGGCTGACGACCTCGCAGTCACCGGCGACGACGTCGTTCTGCTCCGCGTCGACGATGTCCCGGCCGGCGCCACAACGGACACGGTCGACGGCGCCGTCCGCATGGGCAGCGATCAGGTCGTCACCGCTCCCGGCGTCCACGGTGTCGCGGCCGGCCCCGCCCTGGAGGAAGTCGCCGCCGGCTAGGCCGCGCAGCGTGTCGTTGCCGGCGCGGCCGTCGATCGAGTCGGGCTTCGCCGTTCCGATCAGGCGGTCGGCGCGAGGCGTGCCGACGATGCTCGCCGCACCGGCGACGCCGGTGACGACGGCCCCGAGGACGAGGACAGCGGCGACGAAGCGCACCCCGTGGAAGGTAGCGGCAACGACCGTGGCGCGAAATGCCAGGGGACAGTCACTGCGACTGTCCCCTTGACGTTGTCGGACGCTAGTCCTCGTCCTCGTCGGCGAGCTCCGCCGGGGTCGGGACGATGATCTTCACGACCTCGCAGTCGCGAACGCGGTAGAGGCCGCGCTCCATCTGGTTGAGCCATGCGACGTCGTCGCCGGCGCCGCAGTCGATCACGTCGAGCTGGTCGTCGTCGGCGAGCGCGTGGATGACGTCGTCGCCCGGGCCGCCGAACTGCTTGTCCTGACCGGCGCCGGCCCACATCGCATCCGGCCCGGCGCCGCCGTACGACTCGTCGTCGCCGGAGCCGCCCTTGATGCGGTCACTGCCTTCGTTGCCGTTGATCGTGTCGTCGCCGCCGCGTCCGCGGATCGAGTCGTTGCCGCCTCGCCCGTAGATCTGATCGGCCGCCGGCGTGCCGACGAGCGAGTCGTCCCGCGGGGTGCCGACGATCAGCGCCGCGGCAGCCGTTCCCGCGAGCGCCAGCGCCGCGCAAGCCGCGACGAGAGCGAACCGTCCTGCCATTGCTCCACCTCCTGGTCGTGCCTGCCTTGAACCTGCGCTCCATCCTGTGCGCGGCTCTGTCAGCGGCACGACGGCGCGCTGCAATGTCCCTGCGAGGAAGATGTAAAGAGCGGGCTACGTCTTCGGGCGAAGCCCGGCGAGTCCGAGACGCGGGATCGCACCGAGGCGGACGAACGCGATCCCAGTCGCGACGAGCGTCACCGCCCCACCGACGGCGAAGGCGAGCGACGTCCCGCCTCTGCCCGCGAGCCAGCCCGAGAACAGCCCGCCCAGCGGCTGCGCGCCCATGAACGCGTAGAAGTACAGCCCGAGCACGCGGCCGCGGATCCAGTCCGGCGCACCAAGCTGGAGTGATGAGTTCGCGTTCGAGGTCCAGAGCGTGAAGCAGAGACCGGTAGCGAACAGAAGGATTGCGGCGAAGGCGACCGTCTGCGCCGGTGCGAGCATGAGCTCGGCGAGCCCGAACCCTGCGGTCCCCGTGAGCAGGATCCGCATGCTCGCACGGGCGATCGTCGCCGAGAGCAGCGCGCCGATCAGCGCGCCAGCGCCGAAGGATGCGCTGAGGATCCCGAACACTTCCGGGCCTGCGCCGAGCGTGTCCTTCGCAAGCACGGGCAGCAGAACGTTGAAGTTGAACGCGAACGTGCTGACGACGAGCACGAGCAGCAGCACGAGCCGTACGCGCTTCTGGCGGCGGGCGTAGGCAATTGCCTCCCAGGTTCCTCGGAAGATCGCGGGCGGCTCGCCGCGGTCGAGCGGTAGGAGGTCTCGCACGCGCATCGCGAGCAGGCAGCCGAGCACGGCGAGGAAGCTGACGGCGTTCGCCGCGAAGCAGAGCCCTGGGCCGAACAGCGCGACCACGACACCGCCGACTGCCGGCCCGGCGACGCGCGCGCCGTTGAAGAGCGAGGAGTTCAGCGCGACGGCGTTCGGCAGCTCTGCCGGCCCGACCATCTGGTACGTGAGCGCCTGGCGCGCCGGCGCATCGAAGACCAGCACGCAGCCGCGGAGCGCCGCCAGGACGTAGACCTGCCAGGTCGTGATGTTGCCGAGCAGCGTGAGGACGGCGAGCACCGAGGCGAGCACCATCGATGCCGCCTGCGTCGCGATCACGAGCCGGCGCGGATCAAGCCGGTCGGTGATCACACCGGAGAAGAGCCCGAACACGCTGAAGGGAAGGAACTGGCAGAGCGCGAGAATCCCGACGGCGACCGGCGATCCGGTCAGCTCGAGCACGAGCCACGCCATTGCGACGTTCTGCATCCACGTGCCGGTGATCGAGACGATCTGTCCCGAGAAGAACAGCCGGTAGTTGCGGTACTTGAGGCTCGCGAACGTCCTCTTGTTGAGTCGGACGAGGGCGCGCGTCATCGCTCGACGAGGAGGGTCCGGAGGGGCTCGAGCGCGTCCTCGATCGCTGCCAGCTGGTCGTCGTCGAGCTCCGTGAGCCGGGCAGCGAGCCACGCCGTTCGGCGTGAGCGAACAAGCCGAAGGACGCGGTCCGCCTCCTCCGTCAGCTCGAGCGCGACGCGCCGCCGGTCTCCGCCGGGCCCTTCGACGCGCCGGACGAGCCCGCTCGAGACGAGCCGCGAGACCTGCCGCGACATCGCCGCCGGCGAGATGCCTTCGCGCGCGGCGAGGTCCCGGACACCGCTTCCAGGCGACTGCCTGATCGCCACCAGCAGCGACACCTGCCCTCCGGTCACCCCCAGCGGGTGCACCTCACGGCGAAGCTCACGAGCGAGTTGCAGAAGCACCGGACGCAGCCGGTTGGCCACCGTCAGCGGATCCAGCGCTGTCGCAGTCGTACCCAAAGTCGTTAACCATGGTAACGAATCCGCCAAGGGCGGCGGAGGCGCGTTAGCCTTTGGCCGACGTGAACGCTACGACCGTTCGCAAGCAAAAGAGCCTGGCTCTGATCCGGGCGCGTGAAGTCGCTGCGAACCTCTCGCTGCCGATGGTCGTGTTCGATCCGGAGGGGACGATCGTCTTCTACAACGCCGCTGCCGAGAGGGTCGGAGGTCGGCGATTCGCGGACACCGGCGAGGTAACAGGCGAAGAGTGGGCGGCCACGTTCCGGCCTGAGCACCTCGACGGCACGCCGGCCACGCTCGAATCTCTTCCGGCGGGCGTCGCGCTACGCGAGCACCGCCCCGACCATCAGCTGATCCGCTTCCAGAGCCTCGACGGAGAGCAGCTCGAGGTCTCGATCACCGCATTTCCCCTGATCGGACGGGAGGATGAGCTGTTCGGCGCGGTGACGATCTTCTGGCTCGGTCGCTAAGGGTGGTGCAGCGGCGCCGTTTCGGAGATGATGCGCGCCGAGGAGGGAGAGCATGAGCGACGCCGAGGCGACGTCGGAGCAGCAGACGACAACCAATCGTAGGCAGAAGAGCCTCGTGCTCATCCTCGCGCGCGAGTTCGCCTCGAACCTCGCGATGCCCATCTACATCGCTGACGCGGACGAGACGCTCGTCTACTTCAACGAGTCGGCCGAGAAGATCGCCGGGCGCTCGTTCGCGGAGACCGGCGAGATGCCCGTGCGTCACTGGACGCGGATGCTCCTCCCGCGAAGCGCCGACGGCTCCGAGGTGAGCCGCGAGGAGATGCCCGGCGGCATCGCGTACCGCGAACGCCGTCCGGCTCACGGGTCCCTGCGCATCACAGGCCTCGACGGCGCGGAGCGCGAGGTGGCGACGACTGCGCTGCCGCTGCTCGGCCCAGAGGGCGAGTTTCACGGCATCATGGTCTTCTTCTGGGAGGCATAGACCCGGATGCGCGTGAAGATCTGGGGCTGCCGCGGGTCGCTCGCCACCCCCGGCCTGGAGACGCTTGCCACCGGCGGGAACACGACGTGCGTGGAGATGTCGGCCAACGGAACGCGGGTAATCTTCGACGCCGGTACCGGGCTCCGCGGGCTCGGACGGGAGCTCGCTGCTGAAGGCTCGCATTCGATCCACATCTGCCTCACGCACCTGCACCTCGACCACATCGAGGGTCTCGGGTTCTTCGCGCCGTTCTACGACCCACAGTCGGAGGTCTGCGTCTGGGGCCCGCCGTCCTCCGCGCGCACGCTCAAAGAGCGGATTAGTCGCTATCTGTCCGAGCCGCTGTTTCCGATCGAGGTCTCGCAGCTTCCGGCCAGAGTGTCTTTTCGTGATGTGCCACCGGAGCCGTTCGAGATCGGTGGCCTGCGCATCCTCGGCCATCCGGTCTCCCATCCGGGCACGACGCTCGGCTACCGGGTTGAGGCCGATGGGCACTCCGTAGCGTTCATCCCCGACCACGAGCCGGCGCTCGGGCTCCGCCTCGAGGAGCTGACGAGCGACTGGATCTCGGGCTTCCCCGTCGCCGACCGCGCCGATCTGCTGCTTCACGACGCGCAGTACACGGAGAGCGAGTACGAGCAGCGCATCGGCTGGGGCCACTCGTCGGTTGCGCAGACGGTCTCGTTCGCAGCGCTGACAGGCGCTCAGCGGCTGCTGCTGTTCCACCACGATCCTGCGCACACGGACGACGATCTCGAGCTCCATCGCGACCGTGCGCGCGAGCTCTGGCGAGGCAACGGCACCGCGCCAGAGCTCGCGCTCGAGGGTTTCGAGATAGAGCTGTAGGACTCGCTACCCGTTCGCCGCCTTCGGTGTCGGCGAGTCGTCGAGCACGAAGTCCGCAGCGTTGTTACCCGTGTCGTCACCGTCGGGCGAGCGCCCAGCGCTCGTCCCGGGTGCGGCGGACGTCGGCGGAGCCGCCGTCGCCGAGCCTTCGACGAGGGCGTTTGTCGCCGTGCCCCAACCGACTGAGTCGACAAGCGTGCCGTCGCCCGTTCGGATGCCCACGCCGCCGCCGGTCGCCGCGATGCTCGTCGAGTAGCTCTGGTCGGCGGCCGGCCCGCCCGCGTAGGCTGCGCCACCAAACAGATAGAAACCCCCCGCCGCCAGCGCCGTGCCGTCTGGAACTGTGGCCAGCACGACATCGCTCGTGCCTGCGGCCGAGCGGTAGACGAGCTTCCAGCCGCTGATGTCGGCCGACGCTGAGCCCGAGTTCACGAGCTCGACGAACTCGTTCGTGGCCGCGCCAGTGACGCCGGTCATGAACTCGTTGACGGTCACAGCCGCCGAGCCGCCGCCACCACCGCCCGTGGTGACGCACGTGAGCACTGCAAGGCCGGACTCGTCGTACTCGACCTCGAGGCTTCCCGCGCCGTCGTCGCACGCCGTCCCGTCGAGCGCGTCGAGCGACGCAAGCCCGGCTCCGGCCGGTCCTGCAGGACCCTGCGGACCGGCCGGCCCAGCTGGCCCTGCTGGCCCGGTCGCGCCTGCGGGACCAGCCGGGCCTGCGGGCCCCTGGAGTCCGGCGGGTCCTGCCGGACCTGCTGGGCCCTCGGTGTTCCAGCTCAAGGCCTGTTCGTGCCTGCCGCAGCTGGACGCGCCGTGGACGACGCGCAACAGACCGCTTGGCATGTGCTTGCACGCATAGATCGTGGTTGCGGATCCGGCGAGCATCCCCGCGTGCGCGAGCGCCGCCGCCGAAAGGCAGAGAGCGAGGCACGCGCCGATGGGGACTGCTCGCCGGCGCGTGATCCGAGCTCCGTGCATGAGCGACTCCTTCCGTTCGTGGATGTGTCCCCGATGGGATAGCCCGAGCGCTCGCGCGCCGAAAGGCGCCAAAACGGGTCCGGTGCGCTCTTGGTGCACTTCTGCAACACCTGGGCGTCTGAGTGACGAAAGAGCACCGACTTCGTGCAAAGGGCGCCAGATGCCGGGTCGGGTGCACCGGTTGTCGCTATCTTCGTTGTCAGATCAGAAGACAAGGAGGAGTGATGACCAGAGCCCGAAGATGCAACTGGGGAGGCAGACGGTCGTTGGCGGGAGTCGCCGGCGCCGTGTTGGGCGCGACCCTCTGCACCGCGTTGCTCGCTATGCACGTCGACGCGTCGGCCCGCGTTGCGTCCGCCCGTGCGTCAGCCGCAGTTGGGTTGCGCGACGTGTTGCACTCGCCGCCCCTTTTGTTGGAGCGAGGCAAGCCAGTGCGCCTGCGCTACGAAGCGGTCTGCGAATCGGACGCGCTCGGCGCGCCGTGCGCGCTCACCGGCGACCTCTACGTCCGCGCGTCCGGCCAAACGGGATTCGCTCGGATCCCACTCGTCACAAAGGAGGGCTCCGCGCTCGAGGCGACCTTGCCGGCGACGATCGCGAAGGCGGGCGCGTTCGCCTACTACGCCGTGATCCGTGACGGCCAGGGTGAGACGTTTACCCTGCCTCGGGGCGGAGCGTCCGGACCGGAGCGCGGATGGTTTCTCGACAACGTGCAAACGGTCGATCTCGGTGAGCATCGGTTCGGGCAGACGCGTGACCCCGACGCCACGGCTGTTCAGGCATCGTGGGGATCGGGACCGAATGCGCTCGGGTTGCTGACCGCGCGGAACCAGGCGCCGATCGGCCCTTCCGCGTTCGACGTTGCTGCGGATGGCTCTGTGGTCGTGCTCGATCAGGTCAACCGCCGTCTCGCGACGTATGCGGAGGACGGTGCGGCGCCGCGCTATTCCGCGATCCCGTTCAGCGGGGGCGAGGGGGACATCGCTGTCGGTGCCAACGGCGTCACCTACGTCCTTGACTCGGCGGCCAGCGCTCCGGTCGTTCGCGCCTTCGCGCCGGGCAGCTCGTCCGCTTTGGCCGTCGCCGTCGCCGCTTCCGGTGCGGACATGGTTCGCACGGTACCGTCGGGCGCTTACGTGCACGGGTTCCCGGGAGACGTCTGGCTTCCCGTGACCCGGCTCAGCGCCCCTCTGTCTGCGACGGCCCAGGCTGCGGCGGCCACCGCGGGACGATCGCTGGCCGGTGGAGCGCAGATTGTCGTCCGTGGCTCGGCGACGTCCGCGCTCGTCGCCCTCGTGCAGGGCGATCACGTGCTCAGCGCGTGGCACGTGTCGAGTACCACGCCCCTCGGGGAGATCCAACTCGCAGAGCCGTTCGGTGACGGCGTCCTCGCTGTCGTTCGGGTGTGGACGGACGATCGAGCGGAGTTCGAAGCGCTCGAGCTCTCGCCGACGGGCCTGGACAGGTCCTTCGCGATCGACTCGATCGAATGGGCGGAGTCGGCCGCGCTCGGCCGCCTTCGCCTTCACCGGAACACGCTGTACCAGCTCCGCTCGGGCCGTGTGGGGGCGGAGATCGTCGCATTCGACCTCGGAGGTGGGAGATGATCCGCGATCGACGCTCACTCGCGACGTTCGCCTCGGCGGTCATCGCCGGAGGCGTGCTCGCTCTCGGCGCCGCCGCGCCAGGCGCTGACGCGTACCACACCAACTTCCAGGGCTCCTGCACCAACGACTACTACGCGACGAGCGGGGTCAACCGCGCACAGGCTCGCGTCTACGCCGAGATCGGCGCCAACGAGGGTTACCAGTGGGCGGGAGGTTGCTGGAACGACAACAACCGCGACGATGCCTCTGGCGATCCCACCGAGGACCCGAACACGCGCGGCGAAGGCGGAGATTGCTCGGGCTTCACCTACAAGTCGTGGTACGAGCGCTACGACACGACCGACCCGGGATTCAACTACCACTACCGGATGCGGCTCATCCACGGGCCGTTCACCGCGGAGGCGTTCAAGAACGGCTCGGGCATCCAGAACATGGTCCTGTCCAAAACGGCCGCAATCGAAATGGACGCCTTGGCGTCCGCGAATCACGTGGGCATGATCTACCAGGCGAACACGGCCTACAACACCGACCGAATCGTGGAAGCGAAGTGCGAGGCATGCGGGACGGGTATCTGGAGTCGTACTTATCGAGGAGACCCTTCCTACGGCGGTGTCCGGCGCTACGGCTGGTCTCATTGACCAGGTTCGCCGCGTCCCTGGCGGCGTCCGTTGCGCTTGCGAGCTGCGGGGGAGACAAGGCTTCTCCGCAGCTTGCGGACGGCTCGGCGCCGCCAGCCACATCTGCAGCGCTCTCCGACGTTGACGGTGCGCTGATGACCCGCGTTGCAGTGCTTCGCGCTGCAGACATCGGCCCGGCGAAGCGGAGGGCGTGTCCGGACCTCCCGCTCGAGAGCAATCCGCGTGTCGTCGAGCGGGTCGGTCTCGATGGAAGCAGCCTGACCGTTGCAAATGGTTCCTCGGTTTACGCGTGCGACGCGATCCCGAACCCCTTTCCCGATCCCGACCTCAAGGGCGACGGTGCATGTGGAAGCGCCGTGGGTCGGCTCCAGGGCGGGACCTTGCGGGACCCGCGGCTCACCCTCTGCACCAACGAGGACCATGAGGTGACGGCGTTCGCCTGGGTCGATCCGCCGCCGGCCGCAACATGGATCTCGGCGAAGACACAGGGGTTCACGCAGATCTTCCAGGCCGCAGGCGGCGTTCCAGTGCGTGTGACCACATCCGATCACGTCGACCCCGAGGGAGCCGCGACGTTCGAGATCGCGGAGTACGGAAGAGACGGGAAACAGCTGCGCGAGTACGACCTCCACGCGTCCGTCGCTGGCTGACGCCCACCGCTCAAGTCTTGAACAGCACTAGCCGACCACTGAAGCGTGGATCAGGTAACGCTGGACCCGCCCACGAGCGGAATCGAGCCTGCGCCCTCCCAGCCGATCGCCGTGGCGGCCCGGGCGTTCGGCGACGCGTACCCGCCGCTCGCGGGGCAATGGCGCGTCCGCGTTGCCGGCATCGTGCTGGTGGCGGCGACCGCCTTCTATCTGCCGTGGATGCTCCGGTCACTCGACGGGACGACGCCGTGGCTGTCATACCCGTTCCTCGTCGCGAACTTGTTCACGCTTGCCGCCGGGCTGTTGGCGGTCTTCAACGGCTGGTCGAGGCTCGTGCCGGAGCGCCGCCCGCTCCCGCGGGGGAACGAGCCGCGGGTAGCCGTGATCGTGCCAACGTGCAACGAGCCAGTGCCGTTGATACTCCGGACAATCGAGTCCCTCTACGAGCAGGACTGGCCGCCGGAGCGTCTGCTCGTCGTGGTGTCCGACGATGGCCACGACCCCGAGCTCGAGGCCGCCGTCTCACGCTTCCCGGTGCTCTATCACTCTCCGCCTTCGCGTTTCTCACCCGGGCGCGATGGTGCCGCGAAGGCCGGGAACCTCAACTCTGCGCTCGCGGTCATTGATCGCGAGTTCCCCGACATCCGCTACATCGAGACCCGGGATGCGGACGACGAGCTCCCTTCGACAGGGTTCCTCCGACAGGTGATCGGTCAGCTGGAGGCCGATCCGAAGCTCGCCTTCGTCCAGACGATCAAGGAGGCACAGGTCTCGTCAGGCGACCCGTTCAACAACCGCGAGTCGATCTTCTACCGCGGCCAGATGCTCACGCGGAACGCCGCCAACGCCGTCTTCCCGTGCGGCTCCGGTGTCGTCTGGCGCCGCAGTGCGCTTGCCGACATCGGTGAGTTCCCGACGTGGAATCTCGTCGAGGATCTCCAGTCGGGCGTCGAGGCGCTCCGTCGGGGTTGGCGCGGGATCTACCTGCCGATCGTCGGCGCCGTGCCGCAGCACGCGCCCGAAGACGTCCCAAGCGTGTACAAGCAGCGCGGGACCTGGGCGCTCGACTCGGTGCGGCTGATGATCTGGGGCGACCTCCGCGGTCTCAGCCTCCGCCAGAGGGCGCACTTCACGGAGCTTCTCTTCTTCTACCTCGCGAGCTTCACGGTGTTCGTGTACGTGGTCACGCTCGCCTGCTCGCTGCTCGGCTGGGTGCCGATCGACTCCGGCTCGGCCGGCTACGTCGTCCATCTTCTGCCGCTCATGCTGGCGACGGAGATCTGGCTGCTCGAGCTCAACCGTCCCTACAACGATCGCCGGCACCGACAGCGGGACCAGTACCGCGCGCTCTGGCACGTGCGCACGATGTGGGCGGGGCTTGCGCCCGTGTTTGCGAAGGCGAGCATGCAGGCGATCGTCAGCGGCCCGAACCGCAAGCCGATGTACGAGGTGACGCGCAAGCACGACGACCACCGCTGGCACTGGCGTCACACGCTGCCCCAAACGTCGATCGTCGTCTTCATCGTCGCGGTCGCCGTCTACGGGCTGCGGTTCGGGACGCTCCCGGACCCGGTGCTCCTCGCCGCGAGCATCTACTGGGGCGGCTTGAACATCATCCTGCTCAGCAACTTCGTCACGCGAAGCTGGTACGGGCTCACCTCGCCCGGCCGCGCGCTGTTCAGGCTCGGCCCCGAGCCGTCCTGACCGAAGGATGGAAGAGCGGCACGTCGGGCTTCCAGCCGGCGCGTAGCACGGCAACGAGCGAAGGCGGCGTGATCAGCACGACCTGAACGTCGGGCCGCGGCGCGGGCTCGGCGTACCCGGCTGGCGTCCAGCGCAGCAGCGCGTCCTCGAAGACGATGTACGGCGCGTCTGTATGCAGGACGAAAGCGCCGTCCGGAAGCGCGGCGCCCGTGGCTTCGTGCAGCCGCCGCTCCGACGTCTCCTGGCCCAAACGCTCGGCGTGGAGCCGCGCGTCGATCGCGTCCGCGCCTCGTTCGCCGGGATGGAGCCCGCTCCAGATCTCGCCGAACCGAACGTAGTCCCCGCGGCGGCAGAGCGCACACGGGCGGTGGCCGGCGGCGAGCGCCGTCGCCTCGTCGAGGAAGAAGAGCTCCGTGAAGCGACCAGGCTGCATGAGCGGGCCGCGTCGCCAGCCGCGGAACTCGAGACGGCACGCGATCCAGCGCTTGCCGTTGTACTGCCGCCGGACCCGTCCCTCGGCGTCGTGGAGGCAGCCCCGGTTGCCGTAGACGAGCCCTCGCGCCGGATCCGCGACGAGGTCGCCGAGCGGCGTCACGCGGTTTTGGAGGGCCACGACCTCACGCCGCCGCAGCGGCGGCTAAACCGTTGCCGCGATGCGGCACGCCTCGGTCGGTGGAGAACGGCCCGCATCGACGTCTCGTCGGCCGGTGTCAAGGCTGTGGGCTCGGTCTCGTGCAAGGCTGTCAGCCGACTCGAACGGACCAACGGCTTCGAGAGTTGTGGCTGAGATGAGGCGGGAGCGACGGGACTCGAACCCGCGACCTCCGGCGTGACAGGCCGGCGTTCTAACCGACTGAACTACGCCCCCGTTCGGCGGACAGTCTAGCCGGGCTGGTCTGCTCCGTCGTACGGGGACCGCTCGGGGAGCGGCCCGCCGGCTCCGGGGACGGTCGAGCAGTCGACGGTACCCGAGCGCACGCGGGCGACGACCTGTTTGAACGCCTGGTACGAGGGCTTGCGCGTGCCGTCCTCCCACATCACGCCCGACTGCCAGCCGGCCAAGCGCTCCTCGTCCATCAGCTCGAAGTTGAAGTACGCGGCGACCTCGGGCTGGCAGTAGGCAAGGAGCAACGCGTCGCGGAGCTGGCCGGCCTGGTCGACCGTCCCCGCCACGGAACCGGTCGGTGCTACGGGAGGGAGCGCTCGTGGATCCGTCTCCTCGCCGCTGTAGCCCGTCCGCTTCGACGGAGGGACCGTCGTCTGGAATCCGTTCTCCAGGTACCAGATGGCTGTCTTTCCTGTGTCCGGTAGCGGTTGGCCTGTGCCCGAGAAGGCGTCGTCGATCGCACCGAGCAGTCGCGGGAGGTCACCCTCGCCGATCGTCGTGTCTCCGTCGTGCCTCAGCCACGGAGGCTCGGCGGAGTGATCGGGATACGGGTTGTGGCCGAAGGTGCGCACGAGTGGACGGAGGCGGCCGCTCTGCCGATAGGCCTCGCCAACCGCCCGGATGAACGCGGCCGGCTCGTAGTGCGCCGCCGTCGTCGAGATCAGGTTGACCCCCGGCTGAACCGTGCGCAGCCGGTCCCAGCAGCGGGCGAGGAGCGCCTCGTACGCGGCCGGCCCGGCACTCGCCGGCCAGAACTGCGGCGAGTTGGCCTCGTTCCAGACGACGACGTCGCGGATCGGGATCCGCGTGACGACGTGATGGAGGAACGTGCAGTAGTACCCCCGCTGCCTGTCGTCGACCGGGGCCTGCCACGGCTTTCCGTAGACGGCGAGCACGACCCGCTCGCCGCGCGCGACCATCTGCGCGGCGCGATGGAGGTAGATCCCGGACTCTCGCGTCGGCCGGTTCTGACCTCGCTGCCACGGGATCGTGACGCGCACCGCGCCGAGGCCGAGATCGCGGTATGTGGCCATCAACCGGTCAGGGCGCGTGCGCCACTTCGCCGAGTCGTCGTCGACGCCGACGAGCAGTGAGCGCGATGGTGTGGGGCTGACGGGCTGCGCGGCAGCAGCCGCGAGCGTGCTCGCGAGGACTGCGAGTAGGCCCGCCAGTGCGCCGACGATCACTCTCCCCCTCGACACGTGTGCGCACCCTCTCACTCCAGGTTGCGCCGTGCAATGGCTAGCGGGCGAGCACCTCGAGGGCGGCGAGCGGTCGACGGAACGGCGTCGCGATGTAGACGCCGTCGACCCGGGAGCGGAGCTCGTCGAGGAGCGTCCGTGCGTGGGCGAGCCCGATCGCAGCCGCCTCGGAACCGGCGTCGCGGAGCGCATCCTGAAGCGTGTCCGGGACGACGATCCCCGGCACCTCGTTGTGCAGCCGCAGCGCGAGCCGGTAGGTCGAGAGCGGAAACAGCCCGACGAGGACCGGAACGGGCCAGGAGCCGCCGACGCGCGAGAGCAGCTCGTCGAGGTGGCGGAGGTCGAAGAGGATCTGCGTCATCGCGAAGCGGGCTCCGGCGTCCACCTTCTGCCAGAAGCGATCGACCTCGAGGCCCAGGTCGTCGGCGGTCGGGTTGAGCGCGACGCCGACGAAGAAGGAGGTCGGCGCGTCGATCGGCTTGCCCGCATAGCTCTCTCCGGTGTTCAGGTGCGTGATCAGGCGCGTGAGCCCGATCGCGTCAACCTCGTAGATCCCCTTGCTGCCCGGGTAGTCGCCGACCTCGGGAGGATCGCCGGTAACGGCGAGGACGTTGCGCACACCCTCGGCGTGCCCGCCGAGCAGCAGCGCCTCTAGCCCGAGGACGGAGTAATCGCGTGTCGTGAGGTGCGGAATCGTCTCGATGCCGACCTGCCGCTCGATGGCGGCCGCCATCATCATCGCGCTCAGCTTCGCGCTCGCCGTCGCGTTGTCGTTGATGTCGACGTAGCCCGCCGAGCCGGCCTCGCGGATCGCGGTGACGGTGTCGATCAGGCCCGAGTAGTCGCCGCCGAGCGGCGGGTCGATCTGCACCGACACGACGAAGCGGCCATCGCGGAGATCCCGGGCAAGCTGCGTCTCCTCGCGCGCGGGCGCCATCGAGCGGACGACGAGCTCGCGCTCGACGGTGGCGAAGGAGGCGCTCGGCGCCCGCTCCTCGTCGAGTGCGCCACGAATGGCGGCGATCTCGATCGGCGTCGTTCCACAGCAGCCGCCGATCAGGCCGGCCCCGAGGCTGCGCGCCTGTGCCGCGAACTCGGCGAAGTACTCGGGCGTCGCGTGCGGATAGATCACGCGCCCGCCGGCGAGGCTCGCGAGGCCGAGGTTCGGCAACGCTGCGAGCGGCGGGCCGTCGCCGGCCATCTCTTCGAGGGCGGCCAGCGCCGCCTGGAGCCCTGCGCCGTGGTTCGCGCCCATCGCCGCCACTTCGAGCTGGCGGAGGCGGTTGGCCGCCGCCGCCGCCTTCACCCCGCCGAGCGTCTCCGCGTCCTCGTCGAAGGTCATCAGCGCGACCACCGGCAGGGGGGACACGCTGCGCACGGCTCCGATCGCGAGCTCGAGCTCGTCGAGGTCGTAGAACGTCTCGACCATGAACAGGTCGACGCCGCGTCCGGCGAGCACGGACGCCTGCTCTGCGAGCTCGTGGAACCGTCTGTCCTCCGCGTCGCCGACGTCGCCGAGCGGCCCGATCGAGCCGGCGATGAAGACCTCTTTGCCCGAGATCTCGCGCGCGTCGCGTGCGAGCTTCACGCCTGCGGAGTTGATCGCCTCGAGCTCGGTCTCGAGAAAGTGGCTCGCGAGCTTGCGCCGATTGCCGCCGAACGTGTTCGTCTCGATCAGCTCGGCGCCCGCGCGGATGAAGCCGAGATGGAGGTCGACGACGCTCTCCGGCGCGCGTACGTTCGCCTCCTCGGGGCAGCGCAGGCGTCCGACGGCGCTCGCGATCAGGGCGCCCATCCCGCCGTCGCAGCAGATCGGAGGCCCCGTCGCGAGCCGTTCGACGAACGTGTGCGCCACGTTGGCCACTCTACGTTTCGGCGCTAAAGGTCGACGGAAGGGATGCCGATAGGGACGACGAACTCCTCTTCGCGCCGGGGGACTAACGGCAAAGTTTCCTGCGGCACGTAGGAGTCGAGCGGCGGGCTACGGCCCGCCGTTTCGCGGTCCGGCAACGTCCCGGAGACCGCGCCTTATCGGGACCGAAACAGGTTCTTCACAAACGGCCGCGCCGTTTGTACTATCCACTGCCCCCAACGCTGAAGGTGAGCCGGACACCGAGCAAGACGTTCCGGTTTTTTTCGTGTCGGTAGGTCAACCCCGCCCCGCCAACTGCGAGAAAGCTGAGGTGCCGTGCTCACCGTAGACATCTCTCTTCCGGACGTCGAGGAGCTCCACAAGCTCGTCGCCGAGGGCATCGAGAAGGGCTTCCTCACCTATGACGAGATCGTCCAGGGCCTCGAAGAGGTGGAGCTCACGAAGGAGCAGGTCGAGGACTTCTACACGTATCTGATCGACCACGGCATCGAGCTGATGGAGGGTGAGCAGCACAAGCACCCGCCGCACGAGCAGCCACAGCTCGCAGAGGACGAGAAGACGGTGCCGAAGCTCGACCTCACTGTCGAGCCCTCGCTCGACTCGCTGCGGCTCTACCTCCGCGAGATCGGCAAGGTGCAGCTCCTGACGGCGGACCAGGAGGTCTACCTCGCGAAGCGCATCGAGCGTGGCGACATGGAGGCGAAGCGGCAGATGACCGAGGCGAACCTCCGCCTCGTCGTCTCGATCGCGAAGGCTTATCTCGGCCGCGGGCTCTCCTTCCTCGACCTGATCCAGGAAGGCTCGCTCGGCCTGATCCGAGCGGTCGAGAAGTTCGACTACCGGCGCGGCTACAAGTTCTCGACGTACGCGACATGGTGGATCCGCCAGGCCGTAACTAGGGCGATCGCGGACAAGGCACGGACGATCCGCATCCCGGTGCACATGGTCGAGAAGCTGAACAAGGTCGTCCACATCGAGCGCCAGCTCGTGCAGCGGCTCGGCCGGGAGCCGCGGCCGGACGAGATAGCGGAGGAGCTCGAGATGACGACCGAGGAGGTGCGCGAGATCCTGCGGATGGCGCAGCACCCCGTCTCCCTCGAGAAGCCCATCGGCGAGGAAGAGGAATCCGAGCTCGGCGACTTCGTCCAGGACGACCAGGCCGAGTCGCCGTTCGACACCGCGTCGCTCTCGCTCCGTCGTGAGGACATCGAGCGCGCGCTTCACTCGCTGCCCGACCGGGAGCGGAAGGTGATCGAGCTGCGCTACGGGCTGAACGGCGAGCCGCCGTGCACGCTCGAGGAGGTCGGTCAGGCTTTCGGGGTCACGCGCGAGCGTATCCGCCAGATCGAGAACAACACGCTCAAGAAGCTCGAGTCATTGCCCGAGGCGCAAGGGCTGAAGGACTGTATCTAGCGGCGATCACGGCGCAGACGACCGGCACGACGGCCGGGTCGAACTGCGTGCCGGCGTTGCGTCGGAGGACGGAGATCGCCTGCTCGACCGAGAGCCGGGCGCGGTAGGGTCGCTCTGCGGTCATCGCCTCGAACGCGTCGCACACGAAGATGATTCGTGACGCCAGCGGGATCTCGGCTCCCTTCAGCCGGTCGATGTAGCCCGTGCCGTCCCACCGCTCGTGGCTTGCGCGGATCACGCGGGACACGTCGCGGAGCGCGGGCGAGGCGGCGACGATGCGTTCGCCGACGAGCGTATGCCGCTGCACGAACGCCCACTCGTCCGCGCTCAGCGGACCGGGCTTCTCGAGGATCGCGTCGGGGATGGCGAGCTTGCCCACATCGTGGAGCTCGGCGGCGATGCGGAGATCCTCGAGGGCAGATTCGCTCAGACCCATCCGCCGGCCGACCTCGACGGACAGCTCGGCCACGGCCCGGCAGTGATCGAGCAAGCTCGGCTCGCGCTCGGAGATCGCCTGGAGCAGCACCTCGTGGGGTCGGCTGCGGAGGAACTCCGCCGCGTGCTTGTGCGCGTACAGCCGGTGGTCGGCGAGCCGCAGGGCCTCGCTCACCGTCGCCGCCTCGTCCGGCAGGAAGACCGCGCCGAGGGCTGTCGTCACGGTGAAGCCCTCGCTCTCCTCCGTCAGCGCCTCCGTCGTCGCGTCGAGGAGCGCCCCAGGCCCGCCCTCCGGCACGACGGCGAGCACGCAGAACTCGTCTCCACCTAGCCGGTACGCGGCGCCGTGCGGCTTGGCGGCCTCGCCGAGTTGATCGCTCAACCGGCGGAGCAGCTGGTCGCCTGACGGATGGCCGAAGGTGTCGTTGTAGCGCTTGAAGCCGTTCAGGTCGAAGATGATCAGGATCCGCTCGTTGCCGTCGCCGGCAGCCTCGAGCGCCTGGTCGAGGTCCGTGACGAGGCTCCGCCTGTTTCCGAGCCGGGTCAGTGGATCCGTGATCGCCTGCAGGTGGATGCGCTCGAGCATGCGGCCGTTCTCGCGAAACGTCAGGCCTGCGCGCACCATGACCACGAGCAGCGTGAGCACGGAGAGTGAGAGCGCGAGCGAGTTCAGCCGATGGAAGTGGTCGTAGACGAGAACGCCGATCGCGATCAGGCCGGCGACGGCCGGCGTCGCGAGCCACGGCTTCGCCTCGCGTGCTCTCGCATTCACCTGCGGCACCTGCCAGGCAGACCACGCGATCAGAAGGAGCGCGGCCGGCCAGAACGCGTCGAAGATCGTTCCTGGGATGTATGTCCCCGCCGCCGACTGAAAGAGGAACGCCGCGTCGGCGATCGCTGAGCAGCCGAACCCGAGCCCGACGTAGAGCCACGTGCTGCCCGGACGCCAGCCCGAAAGCGCGAAGACGCCGATCACGAGCGAGAGGAGCAGCACGTCGCCGATCGGGTAGGCGATGTTCGTGATCACCGTCGACGGCGGGCCCTCCGTGCTCTCGAGCACGACCTGGACGAGCACCGCTGCGCCGAGCGCCGCTGAGCCGAGGGCAGCCGTCAGCCCGTCGAGCCAGAGGCTGCGGTTGAAGTCGGCGATGTGCGCTCGCACGAGCAGCAGTAGCCCGACGTAACAGAGGGGGTAGAAGGCGAGATAGAAGACGTCGGCGATGGAAGGGAACGGTGGATCGTTCGCGTACGCGAACGTGAACAGCAGGTCGGCGACCGTCCACGAGCAGACAGCTGCGGTCAACAGGCCCCACGCGACCCGGTCGGAGTGGACGTAAACGACGCGCATGAGGCACCCAGCGACCGCCGCGAGCTCGAGCGCGTTGTAGACCCAGCTGTTGAAGAACGTGTCAGCCCAGGCTCCGCTGAAGCCGCCGAGCGTGTAAGCGACGAACGTCAGGAAGCCGGCGACCGACGCAACCGCAAGCGCGAGCACGGCAAGCCTGGCCCGGGCGCTCGGCCCGGATGCGAGAAGGGTGCTCTCCACGACGCCTCTATCGGCGCGTGACGAGATCCGCTGAAGCGGCGAGAGAAGTCCGCACTCGGAGCGGGAAAAAGCCGCAGCCTGGTTCCGCGGTCGCCCCGATGCCCCTGCTTTGTGCGGCGCCGATCATCAGCGGAAATTGAGCGATCTCGATGACTGACACAGCGAACACACGACGAGGAGGCGAAATGACCAGATTCCGAATGGTCGCCAGTGCTCTGCTGGCGTCGACGGCCCTGCTGGCGGGAGCCGCCATTGCCAACGGAGCCGTAGGCGTCAAGACGATCAACTTCACTGCCAAGTACTCCGGCGCCGCCACCGTGAAGCAGACGGGTGACACGGTCGACATCTCGGCCAAGGGCACCGGCACGGGCGTTCCCATTGGCAAAGGGACGATCACGGGACTTGGCACGGGTGAAGCAAAGTCGCAGGCCTGCAACGACTGGGGCGGCACCGGCGTCCTGAAGGGTACGAAGGGCACGATCGCCTTCAAGATGCTCCCGGGCACCCAGGCCTGTGGAGACGAATCGGCCACCAGCTTCAGCATCGTCGGCTATGCCCAGGTGACGAAGGCCACGGGCAAGCTCCTCGCCAAGGCCAAGGGCAAGCTCAAGGTCACCGGCATCTACGACCGTAGCGCCGGCACGTTCTCGGCCAAGTTCAGCGGAAAGCTGAAGAAGTGAACGGGTTCCTCAGGCGACAAAGGCAAGGAGACCGCCCATGAAACGACAGATCCTCATCCTGGCCGCGCTACTGGCAGTAGCCGCAGTACCGGCCGCGGCCCAGTCTCCCGGCGAGACGCCGTTTCCCTCGGAGAAGATCGTCGGCACATTCGTTCGCGTGCGGACGGTGACGGCGCCGAACAGCGCCTACCTGACGAACTTCTACCCACGGGGGGCACCGGTCGTGTTCCGCATGTTCGTTGGCGCCAACAAGACAGGTCAGTCACTGACGGGCAAGGACCTCCGGTACGCGAAGATCGTCATCCCGGGACAGCCGTCTCTGAAGATGACGTACGCAGGCGACGATCCGCTCTGGCCGTGGGTCGGCACGTGGACGGTCCCGGCGGACTACCCGCTCGGCATCGTCGACTTCCAAGCCCAGGTCAAGACAAAGGCGAACACGTACGGCGGGTTCGTCCAGATGCCGGTCGGCACGTCCCAGCTGACCGTGACGAGCTAGGGAGGTGGAAGCAATGAACCGACACTGGAAGCGGGCAACGAGCCGAATGCTCATCGTGCTCGGGGCGGCGGTCGTACTTAGTGCGATTGCGGCACCCGCGCTCGCGAAGAGCTCCGCCGACCCCGCCAAGACGAACGTCTTCCTCTATGTGGACACGGTCAACGGGACGCGTCCCGTAGGAGCGAAGCCGCGCGCGACGGGCTGCACACAGACGAACTACTTCGCACGCGGAGAACAGGTCGTGTACCGCGTCTGGGGAAACGAGGCGGCGACCGGCGACATTCTGTCGACCGAGAACGTGAAGTACGCCTACGTGAAGATCCCCGGGCTGCCGAATCTCAAGCTGAACTGGGGTGGGCACGGAACAGCGCCGGCCCGCGTCTGGTTCTGGGCCAACGCGTTCATCGTCCCCAAGGACTACCCGCTCGGCACGGTGATGACCCAGGTCGTCTTCAAGACCGAGTCGAACAAGTTCGGCCGCTTCAACTACGAGCTGCAGATCGTCCCCAACCTCGCTGTGAGGAAGACCAAGTAAACGAGATGACTACGGAAAGGACAACCATGACTCGCACTCATCGCACGTGCGTCTCGTGGCGGCGGCGACTGGGATTCACGGCGATGGCTACGGCCATCGGTGTCCTCGTCCTCGGGTCGGCGGCTTCCGCCGACCCGACAGTTGTCACGACGCCAATCATCCCCGGAGCAGCGGCGCTGCCCGGGCCGCTCGTCGACCCCGGCAAGCCGGCGCCGACGATGAAGCTGATGACCACGAAGCCGGACGTCGTCAAGGTAGGTGCGTCGGTTACGTTCAGCGCTTCCGGATTTCCCGCGAAATCGGAGGTGACCCTCGTCTGGATGACCTCCAACATCCGCTGGATGCTCGATCCGAAGCCGGACTCCGTCGACTATCTCGGCCGCAAGGTCGAGAAGATCGCCGTGTCGCTCGGCAAGACGCAGACGGACGCAGCCGGTGCCTTCTCCATGACCGTGAAGACGCCGACCGACTTCGGCGGGCTGCACGACGTCTACGCCGTTGTCAACGGCACTCAGATTGCAAAGGGTGGCGTTCTGATCCTGCGCACGGTGACGATGACCCCCAGAAGGGGACCCGTCGGCACGCCGATCACGATCAAGGTCGTCGGCCTGGGCGCAAACACCTACGAGAGCCTCGGAGCCGTGCTCTACGACAACAAGTTCACGGGAACGGTCTCCGGGAACATGACCCGTGGCGAGACGACCTTCAAGATGCGGGCGGCCGGTGAGCCCGGCGCGCACTGGATCGACTTCGGGGACTCGAGCCACAACGTTCCGTACCTCAACCTCGAGCAGTCTCCGATCCCGTGGGTCGCCGGTCTCCGGATGAGATTCACCGTCACCAAGGGCACCGCGAGTCTCGCCCCGAAGACGGAGTGGCCCGTGAATGTCAAGCCCACGATCGACGCGAGGACGACGCTCTCGGCGGCGAACCTCGCACCCGACTCGAAGGCGACTGCCAAGCTCTCGGCAGCGGCCGGGTTCGTTCTCTCGAAGACGACGATCAAAGCGGCCGGGCTCACGCCCAACGCGCCGGTCGACCTCGCCTGGTCGACGGTCGTCGGCAATCGGGTCAACTGCACCGGCACCTGCTGGAGCTTCGTACCCGTGCCGCTCGGTCGGGCTACGGCCGCGGCCGACGGCACGCTTACGTCGCAGGTCACCGTTCCGGATGGCCTCGGTGGCTGGCACGTCGTGCAGCTCGTGCAGGCGGGCAAGGTGATGGCCCAGGTGTCGTACTTCGTGAAGCGCAACTTCATCAAGGCGCCGAAGGTCGTCAAGGCCGGACACCCGTTCATCGTCGAGCTCAAGGGCGTCGGCTGGACGCAGCTGGACAACACAACGGCAGTCACGTACGACAACGCGTACATCGGATACGCGTGCGGGTTCAACTCAAACGGCTACGTGCGCATCCAGCTGTTCGCGACAGGCAAGCCGGGTATCCACCTAATCGACCTCTACCCGCTGCTCTACACGCAGCAGCCGGCGTACCCGTACTTGCAGCTCGGCATGGTGCCGTTCCTGAGCTACAAGACCGACTGGCCCGGCCTCGCTGCCGGCTACCAGGTCCCTGCCTTCCGGCTCGCGATCAAGGTCGTCGCCTGAGCCGTTGAAAAGACTGAGGGAGGGGTGCCGCCGCACCCCTCCCTCAGTGCTCGAGCGGGGAGGGCTCGACTCGCACCCCGCGCGCGATCGTTGCGGGAAGCCACCAGTTGTAGCGACCCATGATCGCCATCGCGGACGGCAGGAGCACAGCGCGCACGATCGTCGCGTCGATGAGAACCGCGAACATGAGCCCGACGCCGAACTGCTGGAGCCCCGTCACGCGGCCGGCCGCGAAGCCCGCGAAGGCGGCGACCATGATCACCGCGGCGGCCGTCACCACAGGCCCTGTCCGCTGAAGGCCGTGTGCGACGGCGCGCGTGTTGTCCGGCACGGCGTCCCACGCCTCCCGCATCCGCGACACGAGGAACACCTCGTAGTCCATCGAGATCCCGAACAGCGCGGCGAAGAGGAAGATCGGGATCCACCCTTCGATCGCGTCCGCGTGTCGGAGCCCGAACGCCGCCCCGACATCCCAGCGGAAGACGACGACGAGCAGACCACAGGCCGCTGCGACCGAGAGCAGGTTGAGCAGCACTGCCTTCAGCGGGAGGAGGAGGGAGCGGAAGGCGCGGAGCAGCACGAGGTACGTGACCGCGAGCAGGCAGAGCGCGATCCACGGGAAGACGGCGTACGCACGGTCGAGGAAGTCGACTCCCTGCGCAGGCGCGCCACCCACCCAGACGGCCGTGCCTGTGGGAAAGCGTGCCGCGGGGACGAGATCGGCTCGTAGGCGCTCGACGAACCGTCTGCTCTCGCGGTCGCCGAACTCGTGGCGGCCCGCGACGACGATGCGTGCGTAGCGGCCGTCCGGCGAGACGTACGGCGCCTTCTTCCCCGTCGCGACCGCCTTCACCTCAGGCTCGTGGAAGACGGCGTCGGTCAGCCGGTTGACGGCTGCCTGGACGGCGGGCGTCCGTGCATCCCCGGCAGCGCCTGCGTCCACCACGATGTGGACCGGCGTGATCCCTCCGGCACCGATGCTCCTGCGGAGAAGCTCGTAGGCGCGGACGGACTCCGGCGAGCCGGGGATCGTCGAGATCGAGCCCGGCGTCAGCTCGAGCGCCAGCGCGGGGGCCGCAGCGGCGAGCAGCACTGCCGTGCCCACGATGAGAAAGACGACCGGTCGACGCATGATCGTTCGGGCGAGACGAGCCCACCCGCCGTCCTCGACGTCGCCTCGTGAGCGCTCGCGGTCCGGACGGCGGCGCACGCCGCGCTCGCCGAGAAGAGAGAGGAGCGCGGGCTGCAGCGTGACAGCCGCGACGATCGACGCGAAGGGAATGAGCAGACCTCCGACCCCGAGCGAGCGGATCAGCGGCACGGGGATGAAGAGCAGGAGGGACAAGCCGAGAGCGACGGCGAGCCCCGAGACGATGATCGAACGGCCGGCCGTCGCCATCGTTCGTACGACCGCATCGTCCACTGGGCCGCCTCGCGCCACTTCCTCACGAAAACGGAAGACGAGCAAGAGGGAGTAGTCGACGGCAAGGGCGAACCCGATCAGGACGACGAGGTTCGTCACGTACGTGACCATCTCGAGCTCGTGCGCGACGACGTAGACGGCGAGGAGGGTCGCCGAGATCGTGCAGGCGGCCACGAAGAACGGGACGAGTACCGCAGGTGAGAAGCCGAAGACGACAAGGAGAGCGACGAGCGCCACCGCCACCGCGATCACCTCGCCGCGACGGAGGTCGACGGCGAACACGCCGTCGAGGTCGTGCTGGATCGCTGGCTGGCCCGTGACGAGCGCGGACGCGCGTCCGGACTCCGCCAGAGATCGACGAACATCGTTCGTGTAGCGCTTCGCGTCGGCGAGGTCGAGGCGTGTCCGGACGTCTCCGAAGAGCATGTCTCCGTCCATGGGCTTCCCTGCGCGGCCGGTTGGCACAACGCTCGCCGCGCGGGCGAGCCGCTCCTTCACCGCCCGTCGGTTCGGGTCGGTATCTCTCTGGCCGGGAAAGACGACCGTGAATGTCCCGTCGTCCGTCGCGCCGAAGCGGTTGCGTAGGATCGCCCGGGCGCGCTGTGAGTCGGTGCCCGGTACGGCGAGCGAGTTCGCGAGGAGCGGCGAGAGCTTCGTGCCCGTCCAGGCCCCGACCCCGATCACGGCGATCGACGAGCCGACGACCACCCAGCGCAAGCGAACCATGGCCCGCGTCCAGCGCTCGAGCACGGAACTACGCTACCCGGACAGTGATCCTGAGTGTGTTGTCGGGCCCGAGCGTCTGCATCCCGAGCTCCTCGGACGTCTGAACGTTCTTGCCTACGAACCGGTAGAGGCCGGCCCTGCGGAAGACGAGCAGGCGCGTCTCGCTGCGTCGCAGCCGGGGGTCGCCGAGCGGCACTCGTGGCCCTGCCGTCTGTTTGAGGTCGAAGTCCATGACGTCGTGGTCGACGACCTGAACCCGATCTCCGCGACGGAGACGGAGACTGATCGTCGGCTTTTCATTCGTCACAAAGACGTGGCAGCCGCGAAAGAAGTGCTCGATCTCGAGCACCGTCGTCGCCCGCACGGGCCGGGCTTGTCCGACGGCAGGCACCACGGCCAAGCACACGGCGAGAACGAGCAGGGTGAAGCGCATGTCCTCAGTGTCGCATGGCGTGCGCGCCAGCCGTGCCGCGGGAAACCCGAACGCGGCACGCGGGTTCGCAGGAGGCAGCTGCGTGGATAAACCGCAAGAAACATCAGGCGGCACGCGGATGAGGAGCCGCACCCCCAGCCCGATACTCCCCTCGTATCTACAGCCGAAGGAGGCGCCGGAGCATTATGGACAACCCAACGTTGAGACGGATTCTCGAGATTGGTGGGATCGCGGCAGGCGTGATCATGATCGGGTTCGGAGCCGCGGCCATCTACATGGGTTTTGATGGACGGTCCACCGTCCAGACGAACCTCGGCAACGAGTTCATCGTCGGGTCGGACGACATGAACCCGAATGACATCGGCCAGGAGATCGACCAGATCATCAGGCCTGCGCAGGCGTCGATCACGAAGGCCCGCGCGAAGGCCGGCGTCGAGCCGATCGAGTTCACACCAGTCGTCGCACCGAGCTGCTCGGTCGCAGGCCAGACCATCGACAACGGAGCCGACGCGCGCTGCTTCGCGGAGTATCTCCGCCTCCACGCGCTGCGCTCGACGAGTGGGTTGACGTACTCACAGATGGGCCGCTTCGAGGCGAAGGACGACGCACCGCCGGCCCAGACGGACTTTGCGGGCGGCACAGACGACGCCGCCTCGGCCGTCATCAACGCGAAGACAGGCCAGCCCGTCGACAACGGGACGCGTGATCTCTGGGTGACCGCGACGGCGCTCTCCTCGGCGCTCAACCTCGCCTACACCGCAGAGCAGGTCTCGCTGTTCGGGATCGTCGTCGGAGTTGCGCTCCTGCTCACCGGCGTCGGCCTCCTCATCCTCGCCATCGCCGTCCTCCATCGTGCTCCGGTCACGGCGCCGGTGCGCGAAAGGACGACGCAGGACGTCGCCTCAGAACCGACGTCCTGAGGCGGGGCATCAGGCCGGAGGGACGGTCCCCCGCCGTCCCTCCGACGATTTCACGTCTGCTTCACGCGCCGCTTACACAGCGCTTTCCCGTTTCGGTCACCTTCGGCCGACACTCGCTCGCAGTAGGGCAGGCAGGTCGAAGGCAGGCAATCGAAAGGGGAGCAGATGCGCATCACCCGTAGGGGACTCGGATCGGGGCGACTCGGATGGGGGCGACTCGGAGTGGGGATCGGGCTCGCGGGTCTCGTCGTTGCGTCGATCGCCGTCGTGGCGCCGGCCGCGATCGCAAAGAAGCCAGGCGCCATGGGCGCGAGCGCCGGAGGGAAGACCTCCCTCCGCCGTCTACAGGGCGTGAACTTCGTGGGCAGCTGCCGCTTCAGCCACGAGGCGCCGGACGACCCGATCGTCTTCTTCCAGAAGGCCGGCGCGTCCCACGACCACACGTTCGTCGCCAACACGACGACGAACGCGTACTCGACCGTCGACTCACTCCTCAGCGGCTCGACGACGTGCAAGCGCCGTGGGGAGACGGCGGCGTACTGGATGCCGACGCTGCTGGTGGACGGCAGCCCGACGATGCCGGAAGGGGCGACGATCTACTACCGCCGGAAGACGCTGCAGGCGGTCACGGCTCCTCCGAGCGGCTTCAAGATGATCGCGGGCAGCGCGCTCGCCACATCGCCGCAGCCGATGTCGGTCACGTACTGGAACTGCGGTGTGGACGGGGGCGTCCGCCCGTCGAGCACTCCGCCGGCATGTCCCGCGGGCCGCGGGACCGGCCTCCGGCTGCACGTCACGTTCCCGTCGTGCTGGAACGGCGTCACGCTAGACAGCCCGGATCACAAGGAGCATGTCGCGTATCCGATGAACGGCCGCTGCCCGTCGGGGTACGGCACGGCGATTCCGCAGATCACGCTCATCTACCGGTATCCGGTGAGCGGCGTGCACAGCTTCGACCTCGCGTCCAAGGGCGTCTACTCCGCCCACGCAGACTTCTTCAACGCGTGGAACCAGGTGACGCTCGAGCGCCTCGTCGACAACTGTCTGAACGCGCTGCGCCACTGCGGCCAAGGACGCTAAGCCAGGCAGCGTTGGTGGGTAGCCGAGGGGCCGTCCGGGGGGCGGCCCCTCGGCTTGTTGCTACCGGACGAGCGGCTCGCCCGGTGAAATGTAGAGCTGGCCGAGTCGGGCTGCTGCGCTGAGCACGAGGCAGGCTGCAAGGACGTACGCCAGGCGGCGCGGGAGGGAGACGAGCCCGGCGCCGATCGCGAGAGCCATCGCCGGGGCGGCGGCGAGGATGTAGCGCGCCTCGAACGAGGGCTGCGCGATCGAGGCCAGCAGCGTCGCGACGAGCGGCGCGACGAGCCAGACGATGACAAGCCCGGCCTTCCAGCGCGCCGCGCGCGGCACGGCCTCGCGAGCGAGTTGCACGACGCCGATGGCGAGCGCGAGCACGGCGACCGGGTTCCGGCTCGCCCAGTCCCAGACGCCGACCGCGACGTGGTACGGCGTCGGCGTCGGGATCCAGTCGAGCTGGCCGTTGTCCCCCTGCGCGACGAGAATGACCTGCGGGAGGACGAGCGCGATCGCGCCGGCGAGGGCGAGCAGCGCGTGACGCAGCGGAGGCGGGGGGCGCATGAGCGCGAGCGCGGCGACGTGCGCGGCGACTACGGAGAACGCGAACAGGTTGATCCAGCCAGCCGCGGCAAGGCCGAGGGCCCACGCGATCCACCACGCGGTCGCGTCCTCCTCGCTCGCACGCACGAATGCGTACGTAGCGACGACGGCGAGCAGGACGGCAAGCGTGTAGCCGCGCGCCTGCTGCTCCCACGAGACGTAGAAGGAGCCGGCGGCGAGCGCGACACCTGAGACGAGCCCGGCCAGCTGTCCGAACAGCCGCCGGCCGAGGATCGCGGTCATGCCGGCGGCGAGTGCTCCGAAGAGCGCGGACGGGAAGCGCACGGCCCACGCCGACGTCCCGGCGACGGCGAGCCACGGCTTCATGAGCGCGTAGTAGACGAGGTGCGGCGCCTCGGTCGCGCGCGCAGCGTGCCAGATGCCGCTCCACGAGCCGGTAGCGGTTGCGATCGTGACCTGCTCGTCGTACCAGGTCGCCTGCGATCCCAGCCGGATCAGGCCGAGCGTGAGCGCGAGGGCGAAGACGCCTGCGGGCATGAGGCGCCAGGCCACGCGCCGAGCCTACCGAGCGCTGACGCCAGCGCGGCCCGATGACCGGCTCGCTCGCCGACGCCCCGCCTATCTTCACCACCGGTGGCGACCGAGCATCCGCGGAAGGATCCGCTCGACAACCCGCTCGAGCGGCTGGAGCTGCTGGCGGGCGATGACAACGCGATCGCGTCGTTCCTCGACGAGATCGACGTACGCAGCCCGCGCGAGCGGGAGATGCTCGGCGAGCTCGCGCGTCCCGGCCCAGTGGCGCGGCCGGAGCGCCTTGCCGACGATCACCGCAAGGCGGTCGTCGCGCTCGAGAGCCTCCGGCGGCACGGCTTCCACGGCTCGCGAGCAGGACGCCGCCTCGGGCCGATCCGCAGCGTCGTCCGCTGGATGATCGAGCTCGTCGCCCGCTGGATCGTCGTCTCGTACGTGAAGTCCGTCGCGTCCAACATGCGCAACCTCTACTGGCTGCGCGAGATCGAGGCGCCCGACGACTCACCCGAGCTGAAGCTCCTGCGCCCGCTGCGTCTGGACGGCGACTCGCTTGTCGAGATCGCCCGCTCGCGCGAGCTGGGTGTGCCGACGTTCGTGATCGGCGCGCTCCTGATTCCGCTCGGGGCGACGATCTACCGGCTCACGACGGGGTTCGCGTTCCAGCGCTGGGAGGCGGCAGCGATCGTCGGCGCGATCGGCGTTGCGATCGGGCTCGGCGTCTCGTGGATCGTGCTCCGTGGGACGGCGATGGCGAGCCGGCGGATCCGGCTCTCGACCCGGGCGCCGCTCGAGGAGGTATGGAAGTCCGTCGGCTACTGCGGGAAGCCGCCGAAGGACCGCTCGCGGAACTTCGCGATCGTCGCGATCACACTGACGATCGGCGTCTGGATCATCCTGCCGACGATCGTCGGCATCGCCATCACCCGCTAGCTGCAACCCCACGCCGAGCCGCCGGGGCCACGATCGTCGTGACCCCAGCGGGCCAGCCCGCCCATGCGCCAGAACCGGGCCGGGTGGCGGTCAGGGCATCCCGGTCTCGACCTTCACCACCTCGAAGGCCTTGCTCACGTAGACGGTCGCCGGCGTGCCGTCCGTCTGGACGACGTGAGCCTCGTAGGCCGCGTTCCCGTCGGCGTCGGTCTCGACGCGGATCACCGTCGCGCCCGGCAGCTTGCCAAGCGCGAGCCGCTTGACCTTCTCGGCGTCGGATCCGGTCAGCGGCGTCTCGTCGCTTCGCTGGCCGCCCCAGGTTGCGCCGGTTGGACAGCTGCGGTCAGAGCCGACGCGCTGCTCGTGCTCGAGCTGTTCGAGCCGCTCGCGGCGTTCGCGATCCCGTAGCCGCCGGCGGCGACGCCGAAGGCGAGCGCCCCGGCCACGACCAGCCGTTCGAGCGGCCAGCGTTTCCTTTGTGTGTCCATTGGCGGTCTCCTCTCTTTTGGGTTGACGCCCGGTCCGGGCGTGCGACCACCGTCGCAGGGAGACCTGGGAAAACCGTGTGACGGGCCTAAGAAGCTGCTAAGAGTCGCCGAGCCACGCCTTCGCCGCATCGAGCTCCGACGGCTCGTAGATACGGAGCTCACCGGGGCTGATCCAGCCGAAGGCGCTGATCGCGTGGCGCATCCAGTCCTTGTCCGTGACGACCGCGCACCTCTCCCACGAGGAGCGGTGGCCGAGCCCGATCGATGCGCCCGCTTTCACGTCCTCCCAGAGCGCACCGGCGTCGAGGCCGTGGAAGTCGGACGCGGTCTCGACGAGGTAGCGCACCTTCTCACCGCGATCGAGGGCCTCTCGGACGGGGTCGACCAGCTTGTGGTACTCGTCTCGGGTGATCTTCCCGGAGATGCGGAATCCGATAACGCCCGCCGGGAGATCGGCGATCTTCTCGACCACGGCCCGAGGTTAGTCGGGCTTGCCCGCCATCGCCCAGATGGCAACGACGTAGGCGGCGAGCAGAACGAACGACAAGATGAGCGTCGCCTTCAGGAAGCCCTCGCCCTTGTCCTTCCGCATGCGCCGCATGCCGATCCCGCCGAGGATGAGCGCGAGGAGGAGGATTAGCGCACCCGCGTCGGCGATGATGTAGCCGATGCCGAGCCAGCCGGGCTCGTTGTCGACCTTGTCCCAGCCTTCGCGCGAGTAGATCCACTCGGCGCCGACGCGCATGACAAGGTAGCCGGGCAGAGCGACCGCGAGCAGCGTCCAATAGCCGAGCCGCAGCGAATCGTTCCGGCCGCGCGCGAACGCGAGCACGCTCGCGCCCGCGAGCGTCCCACCGACGAGGATCATCGCGCCGAGGATGTGGACGAACAGCGGGAAGTTCCAGCTGTCGGGGCGCGACGCCGCGACGATGCTCATGCGCCGGGCTTCCAGATCATGTCGATCAGGATCAGGAGGAGGGTGAGGGAGGCTGCCGTCTGGAGGACGAGCCCGGTGGACGTCCGGTTCAGGGTGAGCAGCTCGCTGCTTGGCCCGGTCTTCCCGGCCGCCTGGAGCTCCTCCGCTTTGTGCATCCCCTTGAGGTACTCGTTCCCGGTACGCCGTCCGAGCTCGGCGGCGATTGCCCAGAGCACGATCGCGGCGATGATCCAGCCGTCCCAGAGGTCGTAGTTGCCCACGGATAGGGCAAGCCAGATCCCGAAGACGATCGTGCCCACGGCACCGATGCCGACGGCGACGTTGCCCATCTTCGCGCCGGGCGCGAGCGCGATCGTTTGCTCGGGCGTATCCCTCCGGCGCGCGGCGATCACGAGCACCCAGAAGAGGATCACGCCGGCGACGTAGGCGAACGCGCTCAGCACGTGAAAGACGAGCAGCCAGTCGTCGAACGTCACGGCGCGATCCTATGACACGCGAACGGACGAGGGCACCGCGCACGTTCCGGTATAGATCAGGCGATGGGGGGACGCTGACCGGAGCGGGCCAGCAGGAGCGACTGACGGGCCGGGCGCTCTGGACCGTCTTCGGCGCGCTCATGCTCGGGATGTTCCTCGCGGCGCTCGACCAGACGATCGTCTCGACGGCGCTGCCGACGATCGTCGGCGACCTGGGCGGGCTCGACCACCTGTCCTGGGTCGTCACCTCGTACCTGCTCGCATCGACGATCTCGACGCCGCTGTACGGGAAGCTCGGCGACATGCGCGGGCGGAAGCCCGTCTTCCTGGCCGCGATCGTGATCTTCCTCGTCGGCTCGATGCTGGCCGGGCTCTCGCAGTCGATGGGGCAGCTGATCGGCTTCCGGGCGCTGCAGGGGATCGGGGCCGGCGGGTTGATGGTCGGCGCGCAGGCGATCATCGGGGACATCGTCCCGCCACGCGAGCGCGGCCGGTACATGGGCCTGATCGGGTCCGTCTTCGGCGTGGCGTCGCGTCGCCGGCCCGCTGCTCGGCGGGTTCATCGTCGACAATCTTTCGTGGCGCTGGGTCTTCTACGTCAACCTGCCCGTCGGGCTCGTGGCGCTCGCGATCGTCGGCTTCAAGCTCCACCTGCCCAAGCGGCGCACGGCCCACCGGATCGACTATCTCGGCGCGGGTCTGCTCGCCGGCGGCGTCGCCGCCCTGATCCTCGTCACCACCTGGGGCGGGAATCAGTACCGATGGGGTTCGGGGACGATCATCGGGCTGGCCGTCGCCGGCGTTTTGCTCATCGTCGCCTTCGTCTGGCAGGAGCGTCGTGCGAGGGAGCCCGTGATCCCGCTCGATCTCTTCCGCTCGCGGGTCTTCAACGTCGCGAGCGCGATGGGATTCACGATCGGGATGGCGATGTTCGGGGCGATCGTCTTCATCCCGCTCTTCCTTCAGCTCGTCTACGGCGCCAGTCCGACGGCCTCGGGCCTGCGGATGCTGCCGCTGATGATTGGCCTGCTCGTGGCCGCCGTAGCCTCGGGCCGCATCATCAGCCACATCGGCCGCTACCGGCTGTTCCCGATCACCGGCTCGGCGGTGCTGATCGCCGGCATGTTCCTCCTGTCGAGGCTCGGCGTCGGCACCGCGCCGTGGCTCGCCTCCATCTACATGCTGATCGTGGGCGTCGGGATCGGGCTCACCATGCAGGTGCTGGTGCTCGTCGTCCAGAACGACGCGAAGCCCGAGAACATGGGTGTCGCCACGTCGACCGCGACGTTCTTCCGCTCCGTCGGCGGCTCGTTCGGCGTCGCCATCTTCGGCGCCATCTTCGCGTCGCGGTTGACGGACCGGCTCGAGGCGCTGCCCCCGTCTGTGAGGGAGCGGATCGGAAGCGGCGTCCACCTCAACCCCTCGGACATCCGCAACCTGCCCCCGAAGGTGCACGAGTTCTTCCTGAGCGCGTTCTCCGACTCCCTCCACGGTGTCTTCCTGTGGGGGATGGCGATCGCGGTGATTCCGTTCGGGCTCTCGTGGCTCCTTCAGGAGATCCCGCTCAGGACGACGGTCGGGCGTCCTGCGGACGCGCCCGCCGAGCCCATCGTGTAAGCACCGCCCTCCCGTCTAACGAGGGGTCAGGTGACGGTGAAGCTGCCCGTGCTCGCCCCGGTTCCCGAGCCGTTGGTGACGGTGACCTTCCCTGTCGTCGCTCCCGTCGGCACCCGTGCATAGATCCTCGTCGAGGACTGGACGAGCCACTCCGACGCGAGCTTGCCGTTGAACTTCACCGCCGTCACGCCCATGAAGTTCGAGCCGTTGATCGTCACGATCGTCGTCACGGGACCGCTCGTAGGTGTGAAGCTCGAGATCGTCGGGCTCCCAGGCGGGGGTGGGGGAGGCGGAGGCGGCGGAGGCGGAGGCGGAGGCGGGGGCGGGGGCGGCGGAGGCGGGGGTGGCGGCCCGCCGGTCACAGTGAAGTTCGTCGAGCTCGTGCCGGTTCCGTTCGCGTTCGTGACGGAGATCGGGCCTGTCGTCGAGCCCGTCGTCACGCGCGCGAGGAGCTTCGTCGTCGACTGGACGAGCCATGGCGATGCGAGTTTCCCGTTGAACTTCACGGCGGTAACGCCCGTGAAGTTTGTGCCGTTGACCGTCACGAGCGTGCCCACAGGCCCGCTTCCCGGCGAGAAGCTCGCGACCGTCGGGCCCGGCGGGGGTGGAGGCGGCGGCGGCGGAGGTGGCGGCGGGGGCGGAGGAGGAGGTGGCGGTGGCGGAGGAGGAGGTGGAGGCGAGCCGCCTGCGATCGCGTACGAGCTGTTCGAGATCTTGAGCGACGAGACGTCCACCGCCTCGAACGCCGAGCCGGGAACGTTCTTCAGGCGGTTGAGGTCATCGTTGTCCCAGCCGGGGTCGGGCGCGCCGCTCATGTACCAGGCCGACCCGTTGTCGGCCACGACCATGCCGTGCTTCTTGAGCGCGCGCAGGATCACCTGATTCGTCTGGGAGAAGCCGCTGATGTCGAAGCTCGCCTTGAGCCGGAACCACGTGCCCATCGGTGGATCGGACGACGTCCCCGATCCGGCCTTGTGGCTCGCCGGCCACACGTAGGCGTTCTGCGTCTTCGGCACGGTGAAGCGGATCACGTGGTCGATCTCGCCCGAGGCGACCTCGTCGTAGCGGACGAGGCCGGGGAGGATCGGGAGGCCGGCAGCGTCCCCCGAGGTCCAGCCGAGCGTGCGCATCGCGTTCGAGCTCAGGCTCCAGGTTGCGCCCGAGCCTGCGGTCCACGAGGAGCCGCCGTTCTGCGGATAGGCGGCGTAAAGCTCCCACAGGCGGCAGGCGTCGCGGTCGACGACCAGCACATGCCGGTCGCCCGACGAGCTCGGGCCGCCTTCGATCGGGGCGTTCGGCGGAATCGGGTACGGGCCAGGGTCGCTCTCGTCGGCGTAGTCGAACGAGACTGGCACCTTCGGCTGGGTGCCCGGCACCGTCGTAAAGGGAATGCCGATCGGCGCGTTCTCCCACAAGCCGGAGCCGAAGTCGGCCTTCAGGCCAGCCGTCGGGCCGATCCGCGACACATACGTGGCCGACTGCGAGAGGACGGGAAGCTGTGTGACGTCGGCGTGCCAGAACGAGTCCGCGGGCGTCATCGGGCAGGACGGCGCGCCCGGCACCGGCTTGCTCTGCGCAGCGGCGGCAGGAATCAGCGCGACGAGGCAAAGCAGGATGACGCACAGGATCCGCGGATTCCTGACCACTTCCTCAGGGTTCCTCGGCTGCCGGACGCCAAACGTCCATCGCCAGAACGGGTGCGGGGCTCGCTCGGGCTACGCGTCGGCGATCGGGCGGCCGACGACGAGCAGGTCTCGCAGCTCGGGCTCGAGCTCGGCGAGCTCCGCGTCGGCGCGGACGTCGAGCGCGTCCAGCGTCTTCGCAAAGAAGCAGCGTGCGGCGGCCGCGAGCACGACATCCATGATCTCCGTCTCCGAGAGACCGAGCTCGCGCAGACGCTCGAAGTCGGGCTCGCCGATCGACGTCGCGTCGTCGACCACGCGCTCTGCGAGGTCCATCACCGCCACGTCGATCTCGTCGAGCCCGGCCGTGCGGCGGTCGAGGGCGATCTCACGCACCGGCTCGCCGAAGCGCTCGGCGAGCACCCGTCCGTGCATCAGGCAGCAGTAGCTCGAACGCAGGCGTTGCGCGGCGGCGAGCGTGGCCAGCTCGTAGCGGCGCAGGTCCATGCCGGTTTTGATCGCGCCGTTCAGCTGCACCCAGGCGGCGTATACCTCGGGCCGCGCCTCGAATGCCCGTTCGAAGTTCGTGGGCATGGGTGCATTCTGCCGATCGGTATGACCGGTCGCCTCTGTGGCGCGCCCGAGGATCCCGTCGAGCGCTGCGCTCGGCCCGCACTCGTGGAAGAAGAGGATCACCTCGTAACGCGGGTCCTCCTCGACGATGCGGGCGAACCGGGCGCCCGCGTGGCGGTCCGGCAGCTCGAGCCCCTGGGCCTCGAGATGGTTCGCGGTCGCAGCCACCTCCTTGTCCGGATTGGCCGCGCGCTGCTCGCAGACGCGGAGCTCGAATGCCCACCGACCGTACCTCTCCCCGCCGAGCGCGACCGGGTCCGGGAGCTCGTAGTCGTACCTTCCGTCCGGCGTCGTGAAGTGCCCGAACTGGACGACGACCAGGCGGCCGTGTCGACGAAATGGTGGCGCGTCGCGAGCGCGACGCCGGCGATGGGGAGGTCGACGGCGCTGGCATAGGCGAGACCGGCGGCAGGACGGAGCCTCAGTCGCGGGAGCTCCTTGGAGACAAGCTCCTCGTCCTGGAATCGACCGTGCACGACGCCGCTCAGTCGTCGGGCTCGTTGCGCCTGAGCACAACCGTCGCTGCTCTCATTCCCAGGCGTCCGGGGTAGAGCACGACGTCGACCACCTGGTCGACGAGTCCTCCGCTCAGCGCGTCTTCTACAGCCGTCTCCGCGCTCTCCTCAGCCTCCGTCACCAACGCCTCCCCGGCGTCGACGAGGCCGCCGGCCACCCCGCCGGCTAGCGGCACGGCCGCAAGCGCGATCTCCTTCGTCAGCGCCGGGATCAACCGGTCGAGCGACTCGCGTACCGTCGCCTCGGCTTCGGCTCGCGCCGCTTCGGGATCGACGGCCGTCCGCCCGCCGGCCGAGGCGCGCCGCACTCGTATCCAGACGAAAGCCGCGAACACGAGCCCGACGACGGCCCAGGCGCCGGCCAGAGTGAACGCCGCTTGCCAGGCGGGCATCGCCGTCGAGAGGGCGAGCACGCCGCCCGCGTTTGCGAGCGCGAAGGCGGTGATGAAGACGAACGCGACTCCCGCGGCGGCGCCGACGTCCCGCGCAGTGCGCACGAGTGCCGGCTTGTTCCGGCCGGCGACGAGCCGCGCCTCGCAGGCCGCGAGCGCGCTCAGCTCACGGGTGAATCGCTCGAGCAGGTCGGTGACCGACTCGTCGCTGTCGCTGACCGTCTCGGACGCCGGTGCCTCGTCGATCGGGTCGTCCACTGCGCCTCACCCCCCGAGCATCCGGAACGCTCGCTCGGTCGGCGAGTCTAACGGCTACGGAGAGCGATCTACGATGCGCACGTGACCCTCGTCCATCGGGAACGCGCCGCGGCAGGCGAGCCTGCCGGCCTGCTCGTCCTCCACCACGGACGGGGAGCCGACGAGAACGACCTGCTCGGTCTCGCCGACGTGCTCGACCCGCAACGCCGCCTCCATGTCGTCACCCCGCGCGCGCCGCTCACGCTTCCCGGCTTTCCCGGCTACCACTGGTACGTCGTGCCCCGCGTCGGCTACCCCGACCCGGAGAGCTTCCACGCCGCGTACGCCGCCCTTGCGGCGTTCCACGACGAGCTCTGGGAACGTACCGGTATCGGCCCGGACCGCACGGTCCTCGCTGGGTTCTCGATGGGCACCGTGATGAGCTACGCGACGGGACTCGCTGGCGAGAGGCCGGTGCCGGCGGGTGTCCTCGCGTTCTCGGGCTTCGTTCCGACGGTCGAGGGCTGGGACCCGCACTTCGTCGATCGCACGGAGATGCCGGTGTTCATCGCCCACGGCAGGCGGGACCCGGTGATCGACGTGACCTTCGCGCGTCGTGCCCGCGAGCTGCTCGAGGCAGGCGGTCTCGAGCCCGAATACCACGAGTCGGATGCGGCGCACCACATCGACCCGACGCAGATTCCGCTGGCCGTCGCCTGGCTGTCGAAGACCGTCGTCGGCGTCGGCCCGCACACCGACCTCTAGCGCGCCCTACACGGGCTCAATCCTCCAGGGACGGCACAGCTCCCACCGCTCGACCTCGCTGCCGTAGTCCTTTCCGTCACGACATCATGCTCCGTGCGGGGCTTGCGGACGACTCGCCCCGTCTGCCATCGTGGTGAGGTCGCACGTCAGATCCTCCATCGAGGCAAATCTACGGGCTCGCCTACGACGGGCTCCGCCCGCCATGCACGGCGTGACGTCTTCGTCTCCTACGCGCGCGAGGACGTCGAGTTCGTCCGCCGGCTGCATAACCGCCTGCAGGAGGCGGGCAAGACGAGCTACGTCGACTTCAGCGACATCCCGCAGTGGTCGGACGACTGGCAGCGCGAGCTCTACGCCGAGATCGACGCATCGGACACGTTCGTGCTCGTGATCAGCCCCGACTCGATCCCCTCGCCCAACGTCGCGCGAGAGCTCGACCGTGCCGTCGCGCAGCACAAGCGCTTGAAGCCGCTGCTGCTTAGGGACGTCGATGCCGACCGCGTGCCGCCCGAGGTGGCGCGGCCGCAGTGGATCGACTTCCGGGACGCAACAGGCTTCGATGCGAGGTTCGCCGACCTGCTCACCGTCCTAGGCACGGACGTGGAGTGGGTGCGGCTCCACACCCGCTTCCTCCTCGCCGCCAACGACTGGGAAGGTCGCGGCGAGGATCGCAGCCTCCTGCTCGGGCGGAGCGACCTACGTGACGCGGACGGATGGCTAGCGCGGCAGGCCGGCAAGGATCCGGCTCCGAGCGACCTGCAGATCCGATTCATCCTCGCGAGCCGTCGCGCGGCGGCACGGCGGCAACGGCTGCTGCTGGGATCTGTCGTATCGGCGCTCGCCGTGACTGCGGGGCTCGCCATCTTCGCTTTCGTCCAGCGCGGGCAGGCGATCGATCAGCGAGACCAGGCGCGCTCGCGCGAGCTGGCGGCGCTCGCTGTCGCACAGCTCGGATCCGATCCCCGGGAGGGCCTGCGGCTCGCGCTGCAATCCGCCGAGGCGGCGAACACCGCCCAGGCCGAGGGTGCGCTCCAGCAGGCGGCGGCACAGCCGGAAGTGCGCGCCGTGCTCGGCACGGAGGCGAGCGGCTCGAGCCCGATCACGGACAGCGCCGTGACGCCCGACGGTCGCTATGCGGTCACCGTCCACCAGGATCGCCTCGGGCGGGTGTGGGACCTCCGAAGCGGCCGGCTCGTCGCCACGCTGCGCGGCCACACGGCGCCGATCACGGACGTCGACATCAGCTCCGACGGCCGCCTCGCGGTGACGGCGAGCGATCGGCGTTCTTCGAAGCTGTCCGACGGCGCCGCGCGTGTGTGGGCGCTGCCTTCTGGCCGGCTCGTCAGGCGTCTGCGCAGCGATGCGAACGGGATCATCACGGCGGTCTTCAGTCCCGACGGGAAGAGCGTCGTGACCATCGGGGACTTCGACGCCCTCGACCCGGTCGTGATCTGGGACGTCGGGAGTGGGAAACGACTCCATGCATTCGGCGAGCCGGGCGAGAACCACTCCGCTGCCTGGTCACCCGACGGGAGGCGGGTCGCGACGTTGGGCGTGACTCCGGGCGCACAAGTAGCCGTGTGGGACGCGCGGCGGGGCGCGCTCGTTCGGAAGTTTCGGCTCGGCCAGAATCAGTTCGCGAACGACCTGGCGTTCAGCCCGGACGGTCGCCGCCTCGCGGTCGCTGGAGACGGCGTCGGATTCATCGCGAAGTTGAGCAACGGGCGCATTCAGCGATTGCCCGGGCGACACGATCTCTTCGACGCGTTGACCGCGGTCCGCTTCTGTCCTGACGGCACCTGCGTCGTGACGACCTCTTCGGACGATACGGCCCGGCTCTGGAGCGTGTCCGGCCGGCAGCTCACTCTCCGAGGCCACACCGCGGACGTCACGGGATCATCCTCGAGCAACGACGGCCGCCTCGTCCTCACGGAGAGCGAGGACGGCACCGCGCGTGTGTGGTCGCGAAACAGTGGTGCCCAGCTCGCCGTCTTGCGGGGGCATAAGGGCCCGGTCGTCGGCGCGGATTTCCTCGGCCGGAGCGGCGAGATACTGACGACGAGCGGCGACGGCACCGGCTTCGTCTGGGATCCGGGCGTGACGGTGCTCTACCCCCGCGGCGACTTGGTCGCGGACGCGTCGTTCGGCCAGGACGGGGACAGCGTCGCCACGGCTACGCTCGAGGGCACGGCCGCGATCTGGAGCAGCGCCGGAAAGCTGCTGCACCGGCTTCGATCGGGCAACCTGGCGCCCTACGACCGTATCGCCTTCAGCCCGGATGGCACGCGTCTCCTGACCGGACAGGACACGGTTTCCCTATGGAGCTCGACCGGGAAGCACCTTCGGAGCTTCGACCGGGACCTCGGTTATCCGATCTTCAGCCCGGACTCGAAGCTCCTCGCGATCGGCGGAACCGATGTCGTCGCGCTGTTCGACGCGAGCGACGGCAGGAGGATCGCGAGACTGGCGGTCGGGTCGCCGCAGGACAGGAAGACCGCCGTGTTCCTGCCGTCGTTCAGCGGGGACAGCCGGCTCGTTGCAGCGCCGGGAGCGCTCACGGGCGCCCACCTCTGGGACGCTCGCCGCGGCGGACGCTCGATCGACCTACGCACGCAGGAGCGCATCGACAAGGTCGCATTCAGCCCCGACGGGAAACAGCTCGTGACCTCGGGGGACACCGTGAAGGTCGCCCGCGTCTGGGACGTCGGCGCGCGCACGAACGTCGTGCTCGACCGGTACCCGAGCGGTGTGCAAGCGCTCGCGTACAGCCCCGACGGCAACCTGATCTCGGCCGTCTCCTCGGGTGAGCGCGCGGTGCGGATCTACGACGCGCACACGTTGCAGCGGATCGCCGTACTGCGAGATGAGAACGAGACTCTCGATGCGAGCTTCGATCCGGACAGCCGGCTCTTGCTCACGGTCAGCAACAGTGCCACCGCGCACCTCTGGGATGCGCGCTCGGGAAGGCTCGTCGCCACCATAGCGGGCCAGGCGAAGCCGATCTCGGCGGCACGCTTCAGCTCGGACGGGCGCTCGATCGTGACAGCGAGCGACGACGGGACGGCGGTGATCCACCGGTGCGAGGAGTGTCTGCCGTACGCCGATCTGGTCAAGCTGGCGCGTAGCGAGGTCGCCCGGCTCGATGGCGATTAGCGTTCGAGCCCCAACGACAAAGGAGGGCGCATGTTCGCGATGGTGGGACGTGTCCGCATCAAGCCTGGCCACGAGGATGAGACACTGGCGATGGCGCGTGACCACGGGCCAGCGCTCCTCGCCGACATGTCCGGCAGCGGGTCCGCGTACTGGGCTCGGACGCTCGACGACGATGCCGTCATCCAGCACTCCTTCTGGCTATTCGAGACGGAAGCGGACGCACGAGCGGCCGAGACGATGTTCAACTCCTTGCGCGACATGCCCGAAGCGCCGGCCGAGTTCGTGAGCGCAGACGTCTGCGAGGTGATCTCGCAGACGTAGCAATTGGATGATTCACACCTGTCTCTGCATCGGCTTCGCGCGAACTGGCAAGCAGGGCCAGAAACCGCTCGGTTGAGCGAAGCCCTCTGACGGACTCGAACCGTCGACCGGATCAGCGGGCGCGGTTGAACGGAGATACGTTGCGCGGAGAGGCCGGTCAGCCCTGCGTGACCAGCTTCCGCGTCTCGCCCGCGTCCCACTCCAGACCCATCGTCTCGAAACGGGCCACGGCTTCGTTCAGCAGCTGGCTGTCATCGCGGGCGAACCCGAGGGCCCTGAGGGCGAACGGCGCCATGTAGGTTCCCTCTCTCACCCATTGCGGTGCGTAGGACTCGATGCGCTCTCGATCGTCAAGTGCGACGAGCGCATCGAGAAGCGTCGCCGCTCCGTCGAAGACGGACGGGCGCTGCGTCCCGAGACTCGGGGAGTCGACCAGTCGCCGCAGCTCGGCGAGGTCGTGCCGGGCGAGCGCCAGCCGGACCCTCGCCGGTTCGCAGAACCACTCCCAGGCCTCGAGGCCGAGGGCGTCTGCCCGCGCCTCGAGCCTGTGTGCTTCGGCGTCGTCACCCATGTGCGCGCTCGCGCCCGCGAGGGTGAGGAACAAGTAGGGAGTTCCAACACAGGGAGTCGCCTCGTTCGCCTCTATTGCCTGCTCGGCCCGCGATGTGAGTGCCCGTACCTCGCCCCAGCGGCCCGCGAAGGTTCCCACACGGATCAGGCCGTCGACGCCGTGCAGGCGGTGATGTGGCGTCAGGCCCTCGACCAACTCCATGAGCAGCACGCTGCACCTTGCCGCTGCCGGCAGCCGGCCGGTAGCGAGATCGACCTCGAGTGCGCTCGAATAGGCGAAGTGGCAGTCATCTGGGTCGGTGAGCACTGGGACGAGCGCGAGCCGCTCCTCCAGCCATAGGTGGGCCTGCTCGAGGTCGCCGGCACTCCAGGCAACGTCGGCGAGCGCCGCGAGCGCGCTCGAACGGAGCGCGGCGTCACCCGACCGCATGGCGATGGCGTGCAGAGCGCGTGCGGCAGCTTCGTCCTTCCTCCAGAGCGCGACTGCGGCGAGTGCCTTCGCGTACGTCGGGGAGCCTTCTTCGACGAGCTCGAGTGCGCGCTCGAGCCACTCGTCGACCAGCTCGCGGTCGGGTGCCTGCTGCCACATTCCGGTTCGTCGTGCCGTTTGCAGCGCGAGCTCTGTGTAGAGCTCCGCGGAGGGGCCGGCCAGCTCGATCGCGTTCTCCATGGCCGCGCGGAAGTTCTCGCCGTCGAATCTGAGCACGTTGGCGTGACCTATCTCCTCCCAGAGCTCCGCCTGCTTCGGCGGATCCGGTTCGAGCACGACTGCACGGTGGAGCAGGGCGAGGCCCTCGTCGATCTCGTAGCGGCCGACGGCGAGCTCCGCCGCCCGCCGCAGCCACAGGATTGCTCTGTCTTGGAGCCTCGCCAGCTCGCGCTCGTCGCCTGACCACGCGAGGTCGACGTCCCCGGGGCGGACGGCCTCGGCGTAGTGGTGGGCGAGTAGCGGCGCATACTCGTCCCCGCCCTCCCCGGCGAATCGCTCGAGCCAGGCAGCGAAGCCGGCGTGCAGGCGGGCGCGTCTCGCTCGTGGAAGGCTCGCGTAGGCGACCTCGCGCGTGAGGGCGTGCTTGATCGCGTACTCGCGCTGTCCCGGGATCGACGAGCCCGAGCGCAGGCGGATGAAGTCCCGCTCCTCGAGGGTCCGGAAGTCGGGCTCCTCGGCGAGTAGCTCGTAGACCGGGCCTGTCCAGAAGACGCGCCCGATGACTGCAGCCGTCTGGAGCGCCTCCTTGTCGGCGGGGTCGAGGAGATCGATGCGGGCTGCCAGGAGCGCCTGGACCGAGTCGGGGACATCGATCTCCGAGGCGGACTCGCCCACCGTCCACCGCCCGTTCTCCCGCGCGAGCACGCCGCGGTCGATCAGCATGCCGACGAGCTCCTCGACGAAGAACGGGTTTCCTTCGGAACGGTCGACGAGCAGCTCGCACAGGCCTGCCGGTAGGTCGGATGCAAGCAGCTCGCCGACCAGCAGCCCGGAGTCTTGCGGCGAAAGCGGCTCGAGCTCGAGGACGCTCGCGCTGGCGCTCTCCCCCCAGCCGGGCCGGCGCTTGCTCAGCTCCGGCCGGGCGGTCGCGATCAGGAGCAGTGGCCCCTCGACTCGCTCGAGCAGCCATTCGAGCAGGTCGAGCAGGGGCTGCTCGGCCCAGTGGAGATCCTCGACGAGCAACACCGTCGGCCTCTCCGATGCAAGCTCGGTCAGGAACTCGGCCCAGGCGTCCTGGAAGCGGTCACGGGCGACCAGGGGGTGGAGCTCGCCAGCGACGTCGAGCCCAAGCGCGCGGGCGAGCAGCTGCCGCTCGCCCAGGCGCCCGAGGATTCTTTCCGGCGGATCGGTGTCGAGCAGCCCCAGGTGCTCCTTCAGCACCTCGCCAAGCGGCAGGTACGCGAACCCCTGCCCGTAGGAGAGGCAGCGGCCGGTGCGCTGGAGGGGCTGGGGATCTTGCTCGGCGAGCCAGGCCCAGAGCTCGCGCAGGAGCCGAGTCTTGCCAACCCCGGCGTCGCCGATGATCGTCACCAGATGCGGTTCGCCGCGAACGACCGCTTCGCGATAACTCGCCCGCAGGAGCTCCAGCTCCGCCTCTCGCCCTACGAAGACGCGCCGCAACCCGCCGACACCACGTGGACGCATGAGTGTGAGGGCGCGGACGAGTCGCCGGCAGACGACACCGTCCGGCTTTCCCTTCGCCCCGACAGTGCGCAGCTCGTCGAGCTCGAAAGCGCCTCGCACGGCCGCGGCCGTGCGCTCGCCGACGAGAATCTCGCCGGGGGCGGCAGCCTGCTCGAGCCGCGCTGCGACGTTGACGGCATCGCCGGTCACGAACGAGCTGCCCTCGCGCGGGTGGCCGACGACGACCTCGCCGGTATTGACGCCGATTCGGAGCGAAAGGTCGTCCCCGAATAGCTCCTCGAGCCTGTGCTGCATCGCGAGCGCCGCGTGCAGTGCCCGCTCCGCGTGATCCTCCTGCGCCGCGGGAGCGCCAAAGGCAGCCATCACGGCATCGCCGACGAACTTCTCCACCGTGCCGCCGGCCCGCTCGATCTCCGCCGCCATCGCCTCGTAGAAGCGGTCGAGCATCGCGCGGGTGCGCTCCGGATCCTGGCCGCCCGCGAGCTCCGTCGAGCCGACCAGGTCGGCGAAGAGCACCGTCACGAGCTTGCGCTCCTCGACGGCGGATGCCGGAGGCTGTTCGGCGAGTGCAGCCCCACACTCCACGCAGAACTTCGCTCGCCCGGGGCTCTCGGAGCCGCAGTTCGAGCAGTGTGGCACGAAGCGAGTCTAGGTCACGACGCGCGACGAATAGTTAGCCGCCGTGACCTCTGGCGGAATAGGATGGCTTCGTCGTTCTTGCCATATCCGCAACGCCGGAAGGGGTCATGATGAGCGAGACCATCCATGGGGCGTGTCTCTGCGGGAGGATCGCTTTCGATGTGCACGAGCCTCAGGTGATGGGGGTCTGTCACTGCACGCGCTGCCGCCGGTGGAGCGGTGGCCCGGGCGCCACGTTAGTCGCTGTGGCGGCGAGCAACTTCGAGGTCACCAAGGGCAAGGATCTGATGAAGCAGTACCGCGAGGAAGGGTTCGCGGACCGTTACTTCTGCAGCCATTGCGGGTCGAGCGTGTACGGCGACGGTGGCGACGTGTACTACGTGGTCGCTGGCGTCCTTCAGGACGTGAAGCTCAAGCCCGCGTGGCACATTCAGGTCGCCAACAAGGAGCCCTGGTACGAGATCGGCGACGACGCGCCGCAGTTCCCGGAGTACCCGCCACACTAGAACCGCAGCTCCGAACCGCCCAAACCGCCTGGTCGAGCGAAGCCCTCTGACGGACTCGAACCGTCGACCCCCTCCTTAACCATGCGTGCGCGACTGGGGAACTGAGGGGACTAGAGGCGGCGGTTGAGCCGTTTGTGGGCGTCTGAGAAGTCCCGGATTCCCCTCCGTTCCCCTGCTCTACTCACCACAACGCATCACACGCTCGTTGTCGCCTTCCTCGCATTCTGCGACGAGCATCCAAGGGATTCTCAAACGAGCGTGCTCGCCGTCGCTCCCTCGGCTGCTTCGCCTACTGCGCGCGGGAGTGGCTGGAGGCCGCGGATGAGATCGGCGGCTTTCTCGGCGATCATGATTGTCGGCGCGTTCGTGTTTCCGCGGGTGATCGTCGGCATGACCGATGCGTCAATGACGCGGAGGCCGTCGACGCCATAAACGCGCAGTTCCGGGTCAACTATGGAGCCGATAGCGCACGTTCCCACCGGGTGGAAGACGGTCTGGACGCGCTGGCGGAGAAAGTCGAGGATCGCTGTGTCCGACGTGGATTCAGGGACAGCGAAATCAGCCCGCCGCAGCTTCCGAAGCGCCGGTTGTGAGGCGATGTCGAGCGCCAGCCGCGTGCCGTCGATCATGCTCCGCCTATCGCCTTCCGTCGTCAGGTAGTTGTGCAGGATCCGCGGTTTCGCGTGCGGCAGCGCACTCCGAAGGGTCACCTGCCCGCGGCTGCTTGGCTTGATCAGAATCGGGTCGATGCTGTAGCCGTCATCGGCCACCGGCGGATCGAGATGATCACCGCCCAACGCGACCGGGAAGACGTGGAACTGGATGTCGGGCGCGTCAAGCTCCGGACGAGTGCGGACGAACGCCCCTGCCTCGGCCAATGAGGAAGTAAGCGGGCCGCGGCCTTGGTGCTCGAAGAGCTCGAGGTTCTCCGCTGTCATCGCCGTGCGCAGGCTCGGCCGGTCGGTGAGCCATACAAGCGAGACGATCGGGTGATCCTGAAGGTTCCGCCCGACGGGCAGGTCGGCCCGCGGCTCGATCCCGAGCGCGCGTAGCTCGTCCGCGGGGCCAAGGCCCGATAAGAGCAGGATCTGGGGCGACTGGTAGCCGCCAGCGGAGATGAGCACCTCCCGTTCGACATTCACCTTCTCAAGCTTGTTGTCGCGCAGCAGTTCAACGCCGACCGCGCGTCCGCCGTCAAACAGGACGCGAGTGGCAAGGGCGTCCGTGAATACCTCAACATTCCCGCGCTGCACTGCCGGATGCAAGTAGGCAAGCGCGGCGCTGCAGCGCCTCCCGCCCCGCTGTGTCAGCTGGAACCAGCCCACGCCCTCCTGGCTCGCCCCGTTGTGATCCTCCGTTATCACGAGGCCCGCCTCGACAGCTGCCTCGATGCAAGCGTCGGCGAGCGGATGTCTTGAGCGACCATCGCTCACCGTGAGCGGGCCGCCGACGCCGTGGTAATAGCTCTCACCGCGCTCGTTGTCCTCCGCCCGCTTGAAGTACGGCAACACGTCCTCGTAACCCCATCCAGGAAGCCCCATCGCAGCCCACTCGTCGAAGTCGGCGCGATTCCCCCGGATGTAGACCATCGCGTTCAGCGAACTCGAGCCACCAAGGACGCGCCCACGAGGTAGATACCTGCGCCGTCCGTCGAGGCCCGACTCCGGCTCGCTCAGAAAGGCCCAGTCAAAGCGGCTCTGCCACAAAAGCGGGAACGCAAGCGGCATCTGAATCGTCGGATCGTTGTCGGGCGGCCCCGCTTCGACTACCGCAATCCTGAGATCGAGATCCTCCCCGAGCCGCGCCGCCAAGACGCAGCCCGCGGAGCCAGCGCCGACGATGACATAGTCGTACATCCCGCCAAGTATGCGATGGACCTCAGCAGACATCAACACCCGCGCCGCAGCTCCACCGTCGCTGGCTCGAAGCTCGCGATTAGGGCGTCACGAGTCGGTGCGCACCACTGTGCTCACCCCATTACTCACCACATCTCTCTAACGAGACGGGCGGCTGGGTTCAAAGACGGCTTACCTAAGCCAAGCCCTCTGACGGACTCGAACCGTCGACCCCCTCCTTACCATGCGTGCGCGGGTGGGGAACGGAGGGGACTAGGGGGGACGGTTGAGCCGTTTCCGGCTTCGTGAAGTGGGCCGGATTCCCCCTCGTTCCCCTGCTCTATTCACCACAACTCACCACACGCTCGTTGTCGCCTTCCCCGCAGATTACGACGTCGGAAACACACGAACTTGGTCGCCACCGTCGCGCTTTGCAGCCGAAAGCGCGTCCTCGGCGGCTCCAAGCAGCGACTCCGCAATGTTCCCGTCCCGGGCATGGCGCAGGCTAGCTACGTCGGCAATCCCGGCGCTCAGCGTAAAGCCGCCAACCTGAACACCGTTGCCAAGCCCAACATCCAACTCGTGGAAGCGGGCGCGAAGATCGTCAGCCTCGTGAGCCGCATCGGTCGCATCGTCGCCGGGCCACGCGAGTAAGAACTCCTCTCCGCCAACCCGAGCCGCGAGGTCATTCGCACCCGTCGCGTCCCTCATCAACTCCGTCAGGCGACGAAGCACCACGTCTCCAACGGCGTGACCATACGAGTCGTTGATCGCGCGCATGTCGTCCACGTCAACGAGAGCCAACGACAACGGCTCCTCTTTCAAGTCCGCCCGTTCGAGCCGTTCCGTCAGCCATACACGAGCCTCAGCATGATCGGCAAGCCCGGTGTGCCTATCCATGCACCGAATCGTAAAGGCTGACTACTGCTCAGCTTGTCGCGCGTCCACCAGATGCTCATTCAGTTCACCCTTGCGATCTTGTGGGCATACGACCAGTTCCTCCACAAACCCAACATGGCTCCGTGTAGCTGGATTCGTAGAAGTCGTTCCCCCATGCCCCCTCGGTGACCAAGACGCTGGCTTCACCGTGACATCTCGGGCAGCGTCTCTTTTCCAAGTCTTCGTCGGAGCACCTCACGACCAAAACGGCAGCCTCCCTGTCAACCACCGCACATCCGCTCTCGTGCATCACCTCCTGCCTATCGGCCCCGCGCAGCTGACCGAGCACCACAACCTCGTACGGCCCGAGTGGAGCATCGTCGGGAGTCCAAACGATAAGGCACCGTTCACCTACCCGCAGATCAGGGTGGGGCAGTCTCCGTACCTGCGCCCCTGAAAACATCGGCATCCCGATTCCCCTCCCCTAAGACCTGCCCTCGCAGTCAAGGGCTTAGGTCTGCATCGGCAAATCGCTCGTCACCCTTTAGGGGGATCTAGGCGCATCAGCCAGTGGCCTCAGACATTGCTTGCCGCACCTGCTCGTCCGTGCGTTGCTGATCGAAGAGATGTACAAGCGGCCCTCCGTGGATCGCGCTCGACTCGTGGCCGTGTCGTCTTCCCACCAGAAGGCGGCGCACTCCGCTCTCTTGGACTTCTTTCTCCACGCTAAGTAGCGCGTACGCTCCGGGAGTGGCGCACTACATTTTCAACTCCGTGAAGGGGGACGCGGCGAAGGGGCCAGTGCGCGAACAGGCCGCTCGGTTCCTGCGAGTCAGGATGTGGGGCATCGACGCAGACGAGCAGCACCGCAACGCGCTTACCCCCGGCGACCTCATCCTCATCTATTTGGGCGCACCCGAGCGGGAGTTCATCGGCCGCGCCGAGCTTGCCTCAGAATTCCGTGATTGGACACCGTCCGAGGCGCAGATGTACCCCGGCGATTCCCCTGGCGGAGTAGTGCTGGTCCAAGTCGAGGAATGGGACCCGCCCATACCGATGAATGACGTGCTGTCGCAAATCGGCCCGACAGAGAATGCGAAGGCCGATTTCCAAGCGGGCGTCGTTCGGATCACCGCTCACGAATATGACACCGCCCTCGCCGTGGCCGTCGGACGCGCGCCCTCGACTGGCTGATCTGGACAGCGCTCGTAGCCCTATTTCGCCACCCTAAGGAGGTGGTAGAGGGCAGCACCACGCAGGAAGATCCCAGGGGCTGGTGCACTCCAACGGATCCACGGCTCTGCTGCCGTCCGGCGCATCCAGAAAGTCGCTTACGCGTACCCGTGGCAGTGGGCGCTCGGCTGGGGCCTTCTCGTCGGTTTCGCACTCAAGACGTTCACCATCGCAACGTGGGTGGAGGTAGCGACGTATGGCATCCTCGTGTTCCTCGGGTCTGGGGCTTCGCCGCTCAGAAGGTCTCACCGACGGCCATCGCTGGACAGGGTTCTGGATCCTGGACTAGGTCGTCCGACGCGGCGACCTTCATGTATGAGACGTCCCCGCCGGTCAACGTTCGACCTCCCCAAGTGATGGAATCGCCCGCCTCGTACGGACGGATGAAGCGTTCACGAAGCTCCTCTTCGGTGAGGTTCGCCGCGTACAACTCCCCCAGCTTCTGCTGCTCTGTACTGCTCGGCCAAAGCATTACGTGGTAGTGCATGAGGCGCATTCTCCCCCCGGACACCCCCTACTCACCACATCACTCACCACATGGCCTTCACGGGGAGCGCCGCACCGGTCGGAACTGGCTTAGTTGAGCCAAGCCCTCTGACGGACTCGAACCGTCGACCCCCTCCTTACCATGGAGGTGCTCTACCAGCTGAGCTAAGAGGGCGCTCGGCCCAGTCTAGCCTCGTGGTTTGCGGTTCAGTTTTCTGCCTAGGGCAGCTTGGCGAGGACGTCGCCCGGTTCTACCGTCCAGTCGCCTTCCTTCCACCGCCGGCGCAGAAGCTCCGAGAGCGCCGGCGAGTGTGGCTCGTGCGCCTCTGATTCGGCGCGTCTACGCATCGCGAGCTCGTGACTACCCGACTCCCAGCTACGCACTGCTGCGAGCGCCTGCCAGGCGGTAGCGCAGCGATCGGGACACAGCGCCTCCTCCGGCTCTCGGACAGAGCTTGCGAGCAGGTCGACCTGCTCGTGACCGCAAAGGGGACAGAACGCCCAACGGCGACGGCGCGCGTCGTGCGAAGTGCTGGGGGCCGGCCGGCCGGTCATCGGGGATCGGCGTTACCCATGCACGCCTCCTTGCATCTGGGTACGGAAGGCGTGGGCGCGCGATCTGTCTTCGTCCCTGTGGATCGACAGTGTAGCCGGAGCCGCCGAGGCCCAGGTCAGGGCGTCGGCGTAAAGAGGCGCTTCTCGGTGCCGAGGTGCGGCGTCCACTCGAGGCGTTCCGCGCCCGCGAAGCGGAGATATGCGCGGAGCGCGTCCTTCATCGCCTCAACGAAGCCTTCCGCACGGCGGGGCGCGAACCCGTCCTCCCACCAGGCGTCAAGCATCTGCACGCGCCCCGCCTCCCGGTCGATCCGGGGCTCGATCCGGCCCACGAGGCGATCTCCGAAGACGACCGGTAGCACGTACCAGCCCCAGCGGCGCCTGTCGGGCGGGAGGAACAGCTCCCAGACGTAGTCGAAGCCGAACAGGCTCCCGAGCAGCTTCCGGTCCCAGACGAGCGCATCGAAGGGGGAGAGGAACGCGACGCTGGCTGTCGGCTCCGGCGGGGCCTCGAGGAGCGCGACCTCTTCGCGGACGACGAAGCGCTTGCCCCTGACGCCCTCGACCGTCACCGCGATCAGCTCGCCATCGTCCACGAGCTCCTCACGCAACGCGTTTCGCCCGGGAAGGCCGGGGAACCTCGGGTCCGGCTTCGCAGTGCCGATGCCGCTGAAGACGTCCCCGGCGCCGCTGACGCCGAGCAGGCCGTGTGCGCGGTACCGCGACAGGAGCTTGTACCGGAGGCGCTCGCGAAGCGGTGGTCTCGGCGAGCGCGTCGGCTGGGAGCAGGCGTTCGAGGAGGTCGTAGTAGCGGCGGTTGCCCTCGCGGCGTGCGAGGCCGAGGACACCGGTGACGGCATATGCCTCGAGCACGGCGCGCACGGTGTTCGTCGGCGCTCCGAACCAGTCGGTCGTCGGCCCCTTCTCCCGCTCGAAGTCCGCGGACGAGAGCGGCCCGTCCGCGCGTATCCGCTCGAGCACACGCGAGGCGGCGTCTGGGTTCTCGTCGAGGATCCGCTGCGAGCTCTGGCCCGACCCGCGGAACCACGCGACGTCGCTCGTCGGCACGAGCGAGAGCCCCTTGTTGTACGCCTCGAAGATCTCGCGGCGCTCGTAGAGCAGGTCGGCCCACGCGGGCTCGTAGTCCGCCACGCGAGCGTGCAGCACGAGGTCGTGGCTCCGGCCGGCGACCGCGATCGGATCGAATTGAATCGATCCGAAGTGCCGGAAGACCTCCAGCACGCCGCCAGGCCCGCCGGCGACGGAGCGCGCTGGGTTGAGCAGGTGGTGGGCGACGAGAAAGCGCCGCGCGGCTTCGGCGGTCACGTTCATCGACGGGACGCTACCGTGCGTCAGGGGGCGGCTCTATAGTCGCGCGCGTGGGACGGGTTGCCGCCGCCGTCGTCCTCGCCTTGCTCGCGGGGGCGGGCCGCGCGAACGCCGTACTACCGAGCGTCACCATCTCCGCGACCGCAACGGAGGGCGCAGCGCCGCTGGTGGTGACATTCAAGGCGCACGGCGACGCCGCCTCGTACCACTGGGAGCTCGGCAACGGGGAAACGGCGGAGGGCTCCATCGCGAGTGCGACGTACGGCCCTGGCTCATGGACTGCGTCGGTAATCGCGACAGCCTCCGACGGCACCTCGACCCAGGCGTCGGTCGACGTGCGCTCCGTGATGATCAGGTTACGTCGGGCGCAGGGGAGCCGCTACGGGGAGCCGGCGCTCTTTCGCGGCAGCGTCGTGCCCGCCTTGACCGGCGAGCCGATCGGGCTGTACGCACGGGGAAGCGGGGTTGTCGCGACGCGCGCGGCGTCCGACGGCACCTTCCAGCTCCGCGTGCGGCACCTGCGCACGCCGGGCCCCTACGAGGCCCGGTCGCCGCTGGCTTCGTCCACGCCGGTCTTCCTGAAGGTGTATCCAGTGCTGCGGGTGTCGTTCGTTGGTACGCGCGACGTCGGGGCACGGCTCGTCGCACGCGTTCGGCCTGCCACGGCGGGCACGCTCGCCGTCCGCGTCTACTGCGCTGACGAGCTCGTGCACGGGATGCGTATTGCGGCGGAGGCGGACTTCGCTGTCGCGACCGACTGCCCCGCCGGGTACCGCGCAGTCGTGCAGCTGCGTCCGGCGCACGGGTGGTTCGCGAAGGCGCAAGCTGTCCGCGCTACGGTCGTCAGCGTGAGCCGCGCGCTCGGCGTGCACGATGTGAGCGACCGGAGTGTTGTGTTTCGGCACTACCCCGGGCTTGGGTACCGGTTCCAGCCGCTGCTGAGCTTCGCGGCGCTGAACCAGGACGTTTCTCAGCGGCGGCCTTACGCCGCGCGACGGATTGCCGCGGCGCTGCTCGGACGTGCCGTTCGAAGCGGCGACGCTCTCTACTGGGAGTACGACTTCCCCTACCAGGGCGGCCCGGTGCCTTGGAGGTCGGGGTTCGCGCAGGCAGTGGCCGCCCAGGGGCTTGCACGCGCGGGCGCCTTGCTCCATGAGCCGTCTGCTCGGGGCCGCAGCGGTCGCGGCGTTTCGCGGCCTCCGCCGGACGTTGTTGATGCCGATCGCGGGCGGCTTGTGGATCCGGGAGTACGGCTTCACGCAACAGGTCATTCTCAACGCGCAGCTGCAATCGATCATCTCCCTCGAGTCGTACGCGAAGACAGCCGAGAGCGCCGCTGCGCACCGCGTTGTACGGGAGCTGATCGTCGCGACACGGAAACTGCTGCCGCTCTTCGACGTGGGTTGCTGGGCGCGCTACGAGCTCGGTGGGTCTTCCGCCAGCCTTAGCTACCAGATCTATCACGTCGACCTGTTGCGTCGGCTCGCCGCGAAGCGCGCGGAGCCGATCTGGCGCAAGACGTATGAACGCTGGGTTCGTTGCCTGCCGTAAAGCAGCGATTCCGTGATGTTGCGAAGGGGGTGCCGGCACCACGCTCTGTGCCGGCGCCTGCCGCCATGACGACTCTGCGGCGAGGGGAATGGGGGCGGGAGGATTCGAACCTCCGTAGGCTGAGCCGGCGGTTTTACAGACCGCTCCCTTTGGCCGCTCGGGCACACCCCCGGGGCGAGACAGTCTAGCCGCGTGCTTTCACCCGAGACCCCTTCCACGTGAGCTTGCCGACACCGCTGTAGCCTTCCGCGAATGCAGCGATACGACGCCATCGTTGTCGGCGCCGGGCCTGCCGGCTCGGCGACGGCCATCCGCCTCGCCCGCGCTGGCGCGCGCGTGCTGGTCGTCGACAAGGCGCGGTTCCCCCGCGACAAGCCGTGCGGCGGCGGGCTGACGCTACGCGCCGTCCGCGAGCTGCCCGTCTCGGTCGACCCTGTCGTCGAGCACGTCGTCGACCGCTTCGGCCTGCGGCTCCGCTACGGCACCCGAATCGAAAGAAAGAGCCGCGAGCCGCTCGTGCTGATGACGCAGCGCATCCGACTCGACCACCACCTGCTGGAGCAAGCGGGCGTGGCCGGAGCGGAAGTCCGGGACGGCGTGAAGGTGACGGACGTCTCTGTCGACTCGAAAGGCGTCTCGGTTTCGGTCGGCGGCCAGCCAGTCCAGGCGGATGTGCTCGTCGGCGCCGACGGCGTCAACGGGCACGTGCGAAAGACGCTCGGCCTCGGCGGCGACTACGTGCTCGGCGTCGCGATCGAGGGCAACGTCGCCAACGAGGTGGTCGGAGACCGGTATCGGGGGATCGCCGAGCTCGTGCTCGCGGTCGTCCCCGGCGGCTACGGCTGGGTGTTCCCGAAGGGCGACCACGTCAATGTCGGCGTCGGCGGTTGGGAGCGCGAAGGCCCGACGCTCCGGGATCGCCTGGCCGAGCTCTGCCGGCACTACGCGATCCCACTCGACCGCGTGGAGTCGATCCGCGGCCACAGGCTTCCGCTTCGCCGGCCGGACTCGATCGCCGCGCGCGGCCGGGCGCTGCTGGTGGGCGACGCCGCAGGCCTCGTCGATCCGCTGTCGGGAGACGGGATGTACGAGGCGTTCGTCAGCGCGCGGCTCGCGTCGGAGGCGATCCTCGAGGTGCTCGCAGGACGGGCCGACAGCCTCGACGCGTACGGGGAGGCGATTCGCGCGGCGCTCTCGTCGCTTCAGTCCGCCTCCTGGGGCGCCAAGATCGCGCTCGACCGCTACCCGCGAGCGACGTTCGCGCTCGGGCGCTCGGCGCTCGCGTGGCGGGTGATGGAGCGGATGATGCGCGGGGAGATCAAGGCTCCGTCCGACGCGCGTGGGCTGACGCGCATGCCGATGAGGGGCATCGAGGCGCTCGCTCGCCGCGCCGGAGATCCGGGCAGCGCGTACAGGCTCGAGTCGAACACCGCCTAAACCAGCGGCGCCCTGGTGCCGAGAACGGTGGGGTGACCGTGCTCGCCGCAGTTGTCGGCCGTTCCCTGCCGTCTGCGAAGGGCGCGCCAGCACGCCTGCCTGCGCTCGGCTACCAGCTACTGAGCATCGTCGCTCTCGGGCTAGGGATCGCGTCGTTCGCTGTCTTCGGCCTGACGCTCGTCGGGCTGGCCGCTGCAGTCTTCTGCCTTGCGCTCGTCATTGTCAGCGCCGCCGACCTCGCCTACCGCCTGATCCCGAACCGCGTCGTGCTTCCGGCGACTGCGATTGTGCTCGTTCTGATGACGGCTGCTGAGCCGACCCCGGAGTGGGCTCTCGCCGCGGTCGGGGCGGGCCTAGCGCTGTTCGCCCTCGCCTTCATCTATCCGGCCGGGATGGGCATGGGCGACGTGAAGCTCGCTCTGCTGATGGGCGCGGCGCTCGGACGCGGGGTTCTCGCGGCGATCATGCTGGCGTTTCTCCTTGCGGCGATTCCCGCGATCGGCATCCTCGTTCGCCACGGCCGCGCAGGCGCGAAGATGGGCCTGCCCTTCGGGCCGTTCCTCGCGCTCGGCTCCCTCGTCGTGCTCTTCCTAGGGGCCTAGGCATGCAAACGGAGCTCATCACCCGATGGAGGGTCACTCCGCCGGGGGGCGAAAGCCGATCCACCTGAGGTGTCTCAGCTCAATGGACCCATCGTTCGCGCCGAGCGGGGCGTGATCTCGCCCGCCGAGGCGATCGTGCTGGCCGTCATGGCGGCGATCGTCGTCGCGATCGCGATCCCGTCGTACACGGCCATGCAGCAGCGATCGCAGGACTCCAACGCTCGCGCCCTCGTCACGCAGGGAGCAGATGCGGCCGAGGCATACCGCTCTGACCACGGTTCGTACACTGGCATGAACCCTGCTGCGCTTCGGCGGTACGACCCGTCGCTCGACGCGTCGAGCTACCGGCTGGTCGGGCTCGGGCCCAAGGGTTACTGCATCCAGGCGAACTCCGGCGGTCGCACCTGGCACGTCGGAAATCCGGCCGGCCAACTCGCCCGCGGCAGCTGTCCGTAGCGCAAGGCCCGGAACGGGACGGCTGCTACACTCGTGCCCGCGGGGCGGCGTAGCTCAGTTGGTTAGAGCAGCGGAATCATAATCCGCGTGTCGCAGGTTCGAGTCCTGCCGCCGCTATCGTCCTGCACAGAGTCGGAGAGACATGGCAACCGGAGTCAGAGTCGGAATTACGCTCGCCTGCACGGAGTGCAAGCGCCGGAACTATCAGACGCAGAAGTCGAAGCGAAACTCGCCGGACCGCGTCGAGTTCAAGAAGTACTGCCGCTGGTGCGGTAGGCACACGCCGCATCGCGAGACGAGGTAGCGGAGAGACCCCCATGGCACGGATGACCCGATCGCAGCGCCGCGCCCGGCGCCAGGCTCAGGCCGCCTCGGCAGCGGGGCAGAGCGGCGGCGGCGGAGCGTCCGCGCGCGTTGCGCAGGTCCGGCCGCAGCAGGTCCCGACGAAGTCGCAGACCGGCGCGAAGCGCAAGGACGAGAAGGGGTCGCGCCGTTTCATCGCCGAGTGCTGGGGCGAGCTGAAGAAGGTCGAGTGGCCGACTCAGTCGCACCTGATCCAGGGTACGGTCGTCGTCCTCGTCGCGTGCATCATCGTGGGCGTCTACATCTGGGTCTGCGACATCATCTCGAAGAACATCGTCCAGGACATCTTCCTCAGGTAACCCCGTGTTCCACTGGTACGTCATCAACACCTACTCGGGCCACGAGAAGAAGGTCAAGGCCAACCTCGAGCACCGCATCGACTCGATGGGGCAACAGCAGCGGTTCCGCCGCGTCGTCGTCCCCACGGAGCAGGTGATCGAGAACAAGGACGGCCAGAAGGTGCAGACGGAGAAGCGGATCCTGCCCGGCTACGTGCTCGTGAACATGAACCTCACGGACGACAGCTGGACCGTCGTCAAGAACACACCCGGCGTGACAGGGTTCGCCGGCCCGGCGGGCAAGCCTGTACCTCTGTCCCAGTCGGACGTCGACCGCCTCCTGCACACGGGCGCCTCATCGGCCGACCGGCCGCGGTCGCAGGTCGAGTTCGCGCTCGGCGAGTCCGTGAAGGTAACCTCCGGCCCGCTCTCAGACTTCGACGGCGAGATCGTCGACGTGAACCCGGAGCAACAGAAGCTAAAGGTGCTCGTCGACATCTTCGAGCGCCAGGTCCCGGTCGAGCTCGCGTTCGACCAGGTCAAGAAGATCGACTGAGCCCAGATGGCCAAGAAAGTCCTCACACTCATCAAGCTGCAGATCCCCGGCGGGCAGGCGAACCCCGCGCCGCCGGTCGGACCTGCGCTCGGCCAGCACGGCGTCAACATCATGGAGTTCTGCAAGGCGTTCAACGCCCAGACGCAGCACGAGAACGGGCGGATCATCCCGGCGGAGATCACCGTCTACGAGGACCGCTCCTTCACGTTCATCACAAAGACGCCGCCGGCTGCCGTTCTGATCAAGGAGGCGTTGTCGATTCAGAAGGGCTCAGGCGAGCCGAACCGCGAGAAGGTCGGCAGGCTCACGCAGGCGCAGGTGCGCCAGATCGCAGAGACGAAGCTCGTCGATCTGAACGCGCGCGACGTCGAGCAGGCGATGAAGGTGATCGCCGGCACCGCGCGCTCGATGGGCGTCGAGGTGGAAGGGATGCCCGTCTGATGGCGCAGCACGGCAAGAAGTACCGATCCGGACGCGAGCAGATCGACCGCGAGCGCCAGTACTCGCCCGTCGAGGCGTTCGAGCTCCTGAAGAGCTTCGATGGCCCGACCTTTGACGAGACGGTGGAGGCGCACTTCCGCCTCGGTCTCAACGTCCGCCACGCGGACCAGCAGCTCCGCGGGACGCTGATGCTTCCGCACGGCACCGGCAAGTCCGTGCGCGTCGCCGTGTTCGCAGAGGGCGAGAAGGCGAAGGAGGCCGAAGAGGCCGGGGCTGACATCGTCGGCTCTGCAGACCTCGCCTCGAAGATCGAGGAGGGATTCGACGACTTCGACGTCGCCGTCGCCACACCGGACATGATGGGCGTCGTCGGCAAGCTCGGACGCATCCTCGGCCCGCGCGGCAAGATGCCGAACCCGAAGACCGGCACGGTGACTTTTGACGTCGGCAAGGCCGTCGGCGACGTGAAGGGCGGCAAGCTCGAGTACCGCACCGATCGCGGCGCGAACGTCCATCTCTCGATTGGCAAGAAGAGCTTCGAGCTCCGCCGCCTCGTCGAGAACTACGCGGCCGTGATCGAGGAGATCATTCGCGCGAAGCCATCCGCAGCGAAGGGCCGTTACATCGAGACGATCACGATCGCGACGACGATGGGACCCGGGATCCACGTAGACCCGACGAAGACACGGGACATCGCCGAAGAGCTGGAGGCCGCTACAGTTACGGCCTAGACACGTTGACCGCCGAAGACCGCTGGCCGCGCACTCTGCCCTCTAGGGAGGAGGGGCGCAGAAGTCCAGCCGAGGTGTGTCGTTCCGGGCGCTGACGCGCTCGTTCCGGCCCGCCTCGCGCGGGTCGAGTCGTTCGAGGAGCACAGTCGCTTTGAGGAGCAGAGCATGCTGAGAGAGAACAAAGAACAGATCGTCGCTGACCTGACCGAGAGGCTGAAGGCGACGGACACCCTCATCGTCGCGGACTACCGCGGGTTGACGATGAAGGAGATCGACGCGCTGCGCGGAGAGCTGCTCCAGCACGGGGCGCGCTTCACCGTCGTCAAGAACTCGCTCACGCGGCGCGCGGCCGAGGCCGCGGGAGCCGACGTCGTGCTGACGCTGCTCGACGGCCCGACCGCGATCGCCTTCCTCGAGTCGGATGGTGATCCGGTCGCCGTTGCCAAGGCGCTCGCCGACACCGCGCGGACGACGAAGGTGCTCACGGTTCGCGGCGGCATCCTCGAAGGCCAGGCGATGTCGGGCGAGGCGGTCGAGGAGCTCGCGAAGCTGCCGCCGGCCGACGTGCTTCGCGGACAGGTGCTCGGCGCGATCGCCGCGCCGCTGTACGCGATCGTCGGACTGTTCACCGCGCCGCTCCAGGATCTCCACGGCCTGCTCACCGCACGGATCGAGCAGCTCGGAGGCGACACCGAGGAGGCGGAAGAGGCCGAGGCGCCCGCCCCCGAGGCGAGCGCAGAGCCTGTTGTGGAGGAGCCGGTAGAAGAGCCGGCGGACGAGGAGACAGCCGCGGAAGACGTGGCCGACGAAGAGACGACCGAGGAAGAGACGACCGAGGCGGCCGAGGAGCCGGCCGAGGCAGAACCCGAGGAGGAAAGCTAGATGGCTGCTGCAAGCGGAGTCGACAAGGTGTTCACGGAGCTCGGGAAGATGTCCGTCCTCGAGCTCGTCGAACTGAAGAAGAAGATCGAAGAGGAGTGGGGCGTCACTGCCGCAGCTCCGGTGGCCGTCGCGGCGCCGGGCGCCGCAGCGGGCGCCGCTGCAGGCGAGGCGGCCGAGGAGCAGACCGCGTTCGACGTCATGCTGACTGGCGCAGGCGACAAGAAGATCCAGGTGATCAAGGTCGTTCGCGCCGTCACGGGTCTCGGCCTGAAGGAGGCGAAGGACCTCGTCGACGGCGCTCCGAACGCCGTCAAGGAGGCCGTCGCGAAGGACGAGGCGGACTCGATCAAGGCGCAGCTCGAGGAAGCCGGCGCCTCCGTCGAGGTCAAGTAGCGAAGCTCATCGTCGGAGGGTCTCGAGCCGAGGCCCTCCGGCACCTTCACCGAGGGGTCGCAGGCGGTTGCGCGACCCTTGACCGATCAGGTATTCTTCCGAGTTCCGCCGACGTCCGGCAGTTTCGCCTGCGATCACGACTATCTCACACGGGAGGCGCCCAAGTTGAGCAGCACCCTCGCTGCGCCTAGCGCGCGCAAGTCTTTCTCGCGCCTGAAGCACGTCCTCGATCTACCGAACCTGATCGACATTCAGAAGGCCTCCTTCAAGTGGTTCATGGAGGAGGGGCTCCGCGAGACGATCGCGGACATCTCGCCGATCGAGGACTACACAGGCACGCTCGCCGTCGAGTTCGACGAGTACGAATTCGGCGAGCCGCAGTTCTCGATCAAGGAGTGCCGTGAGAAGGACCTGACGTATCAGGTTCCGCTCTCGATCATCGTCCGCTTCGTCAACACGGAGACGGGCGAGATCCGCGAGCAGCGCGTCTTCATGGGTGACTTCCCGATGATGACGGAGCACGGCACGTTCATCATCAACGGCACCGAGCGCGTGATCGTCACACAGCTCGTGCGCAGCCCAGGCGCCTACCTCATGGAGCCGAAGGACCCGACGAAGCAGGTCTTCACGGCCAACCTGATGCCTGCACGCGGCTCGTGGCTCGAGCTCGAGATCGACAAGAAGGGGATCGTCTACGCGCGCATCGACCGCAAGCGCAAGCTGCCTGTGACGACGCTCCTGCGGGCGCTGCCCGCGGAGGACCCGTCGACGGGCTTCGCGCTCGACACGTCGACGAACGAGAAGATCCTCGAGCTGTTCGGGAACTCGCTCTACATCGCGAACACGCTCGAGAAGGACCCCTCGACGCGCGAGGAGGAGGCGCTGATCGAGGTGTTCAAGAAGCAGCGCCCCGGCGAGCCGCCGACGCTTGAGAACGCGCGCAACCTTCTCAAGTCGCTGTTCTTCGACCCCAAGCGCTACGACCTGACGAAGGTCGGCCGCTACAAGCTGAACCAGCGTCTCGAGGTCGACGTTCCGGACGGCACCCGCGTCCTGACGACGCAGGACATCGTCGCGCTCGTCCGGCGGCTTGTCGACCTGCCGAAGCAGCTCGGTGTGCCCGAGGACGCGAAGGACTTCGCGGCGGAGGCGATCGGCCTCTCGCGCGATGCGATCCGCGGCGAGCTCGACGAGTACGAGGACTTCGGCAACCGGCGCCTGCGCACGGTCGGAGAGCTGATCCAGGAAGCGTTTCGGGTCGGCCTCTACCGCATGGAGCGCGTCGTCCGGGAGCGGATGACGACCGAGGACGTCGACGCGATCACGCCGCAGACGATCATCAACATCCGCCCGGTCGTGGCCGCGCTGAAGGAGTTCTTCGGCTCCTCACAGCTCTCGCAGTTCATGGACCAGACGAACTCGCTGGCCGGCCTCACGCACCGGCGGCGGCTGTCGGCGCTCGGCGCCGGCGGCCTCACCCGTGAGCGCGCGCCGATCGAGGTGCGCGACGTGCACCCGACGCACTACGGGCGCATGTGCCCGATCGAGACGCCGGAGGGCCCCAACATCGGCCTGATCGGCTCACTCGCGTCGTACGCGACGGTCTCCGAGTTCGGCTTCGTCCAGACGCCGTACCGCAAGGTCGCGGGCGGCAAGGTGACGGAAGAGATCGTCTACCTCGACGCGGCTGAGGAAGGGCAGTACACGATCGCCCAGGCGTCAGAGCGTTTCGACCTGAAGACGGGGAAGTTCGTCTCGGAGCAGGTGCTCTGCCGATCCCGCGAGGGCGAAGCTGTCATGTCCGACCCGAAGTCCGTGGACTACATGGACGTCGACCCCGCGCAGATCGTCTCCGTGGCGACGGCGCTGATCCCGTTCCTCGAGCACAACGACGCGAATCGCGCGCTCATGGGCTCGAACATGCAGCGGCAGGCGGTGCCACTCCTGATCACGGACCCGCCCCTGATCGGCACTGGCCTGGAGTACCGCGCCGCGATCGACACGGGTGACGTCGTCCTCGCCGAGGAGGCCGGGACGGTCTCCGACGTCGACGCGGAGCGCATCGTCGTCACGACGAAGGACAGCACGAAGGCGAACTACGACCTCGTGAAGTTCATGCGCTCGAACCAGGGCACGCTCATCCACCAGCGGCCGATCGTGAAGCTCGGCGACAAGGTGCGGGCGGGCGAGGTGCTGGCAGACGGCTCGTCGACGAAGGACGGCGAGCTCGCGCTCGGCAAGAACCTCCTCGTCGCGTTCATGTCGTGGGAGGGCTACAACTTCGAGGACGCGATCGTCATCTCGGAGAAGCTCGTGAAGGAGGACATGCTGTCCTCGATCCACATCCACGAGTACGAGATCGACGCGCGCGCGACGAAGCTCGGCGACGAGGAGATCACGCGCGACATCCCGAACCGCTCCGAGGAGTCGCTCAAGGACCTCGACGAGCGTGGCATCGTCCGCATCGGCGCCGAGGTGGCGTCGGGCGACCTGCTCGTCGGCAAGGTGACGCCGAAGGGCGAGACCGAGCTGACCGCCGAGGAGAAGCTGATCCGCGCGATCTTCAAGGAGAAGGCGAAGGAGGTCCGCGACACCTCGCTGAAGGTGCCGCACGGCGAGGGCGGCAAGGTGATCGACGTCAAGACGTTCGAGCGCTCGGCCGGCGACGACCTGCCGCCGGGCGTGAACGAGCTCGTCCGCGTCTACGTGGCGAAGAAGCGCAAGATCGCCGAGGGCGACAAGCTCGCCGGCCGCCACGGCAACAAGGGCGTGATCGCGAAGATCGTTCCCGAGGAGGACATGCCGTACCTCGAGGACGGCACGCCCGTCGAGGTCATCCTCAGTCCGCTCGGCGTTCCGAGCCGGATGAACATCGGCCAGATCCTCGAGACCCACCTCGGCTGGGCGGCTGCGCACGGCGTCTTCGGCGAGGACGGCAAGTCGGACGGGCCGACGCCCATCGCGTCCCCTGTCTTCGACGGTGCTACGCCGGAAGACGTCGACGACGCCCTCGTCGCCTGGGTCGAGCAGAACCCCGATTCGCCGATCAAGATGAAGGTCGATCCGAGCCGACCCGTGGGGCGAAAGAGCTCGGGCAAGGTGCGGCTGCTGGACGGCCGCACGGGCGAGCCCTTCGAGCAGAAGGTGACCGTCGGCTACATGTACATCCTCAAGCTGCTCCACCTCGTCGACGACAAGATCCACGCGCGCTCGACGGGTCCTTACTCACTCGTCACGCAGCAGCCGCTCGGCGGAAAGGCGCAGTTCGGCGGCCAGCGCTTCGGCGAGATGGAGGTCTGGGCGCTCGAGGCCTACGGCGCCGCGTACACCCTGCAGGAGATGCTCACGATCAAGTCCGACGACACGGTCGGGCGCGTGAAGGCGTACGAGGCGATCGTAAAGGGCGAGAACATCGCCGAGCCCTCGATCCCCGAGTCGTTCAAGGTGCTGCTCAAGGAGATGCAGTCGCTTTCCCTCGACGTTCACGTGCTCTCGGAGGAGGGCACAGAGGTGGACGTCCGCGAGGAGGACGACGAGCTGCTCCGAGCCGCCGAGGAGCTCGGGATCGACCTCACGCCAGGCTCGGCTCGCGTCGCCGCGCGCGAGCTCACCGCCGAGGAGGCGGAAGAGGGTGCGGAGCGCGTCGACGAGTCCGGCGAGCTGACCGTCCCGACGGACGAGCTGCTCCCCGAGGTCGCCGAGGCTGCAGTCGCGACAGAGGTCGCCGACGGCGAGCCGGTCGAGGCCGACCTCGCAGACGTCGAGGCGGACGAATGACGGACCGGAACACGACGAACGCACCGGCCACCACAGGAAACGGAGTCGGGGACAGGGTGAATCCTGCCCCACGACGCAGATCTCACGAAAGGCGCGAACTCACGTGACGCAGATCGACATCAACGACTTCGACGCGATCCGCATCGGCCTCGCTTCGGCGAAGCAGATCCGCGACTGGTCTCACGGCGAGGTCACGAAGCCCGAGACGATCAACTACCGCACGCTCAAGCCCGAGCGCGACGGCCTCTTCTGCGAGCGCATCTTCGGTCCGACAAAGGACTGGGAGTGCTATTGCGGCAAGTACAAGCGCGTCCGCTACAAGGGGATCATCTGCGAGCGCTGCGGCGTCGAGGTGACGCGGCAGAAGGTCCGCCGCGAGCGTATGGGCCACATCGACCTCGCGGCGCCGGTCTCGCACATCTGGTTCTTCAAGGGCGTCCCGTCGCGGATCGGCTATCTCCTGGACATCGCCCCGCGCGAGCTCGAGAAGGTGCTCTACTTCGCCGCCTCGATCGTCACCGACGTCGACAAGGAGGCGCGGCAGAAGGATCTCGCCGACCTCGAGGACAAGGTGCGCATTGAGTACGACGCGCTCGACGTCGACCGCGAGGAGCAGCTCGCGGGCCTCGAGCAGCGGCTCACCCGCCGGCGCAACTACCTGACGAAGGGCGCCGACAGGGGCTTCGACGAGGACGACGAGTTCTGGGTCCGCGGCCTCGGCAACTGGGCGGAGGAGCAGGAGATGCCGACGCTCGAGGAAGCGCGGGATCTCGTCGGCGGCCTGTTCAAGGAGATCGTCCCGAAGATGTCGACCGAGGACGCGAAGAAGATCCGCGAGCTCGTCCGCTCGACGGCGATCCGCGACGACCGCCGTCTCCAGCCGCGCGAGGTCGAGAACGTCGCCCAGACCGCGCTCGAGATCCAGACGGCGCTCGCGCCGTTGTACAAGGACCTCGCGAAGGCGACCGGCTCGAAGAAGGGCGCGGTCACGAAGCACGTGAACCGCATCCTCGACGGGCTGCTCGGCGGCGGCGCGCTGAACGAGGAGGACGCCGCTCTCGTCGCATCCGTCGACCAGAAGAAGCTCGAGACCGCCCGCGGCCTCGGCAAGGGGCTGCTCAAGGACGTCATCGCCGCGGCCGAGCCGGGTGCAGACGACACGGCGCTCCGCGAGCTCGCGAACGACCTCTGCCTGAAGACGGACGGGAAGATCCGGAAGGAGGACCTCGACGCGATCATCGCCTGGCTGATGAAGGTGCGCGAGATGTACCTCGACATCGAGCAGCGGCGCGAAGACGCGCGCGAGGCCGGCGTCGAGGCGCGCGCCCGCCTGGAGCAGACCTGGGCGCTGTTCAAGGAGCTCGAGCCGAAGATGGTCGTCAACGACGAGCAGATCTTCCGGGAGATGAAGGACCGGTTCGGGTCGCCGTACGGCTTCGGCGTCTACTTCCGCGGGGGCATGGGCGCAGAGGCGATCCGCGACCTGCTGCGCGAGCTCGATCTCGATGCCGAGGCCGAGTCGCTCCGCGAGGTGATCGCGACCTCGAAGGGGCAGAAGCAGGCACGCGGGATCAAGCGGCTGAAGGTCGTCAACGCGTTCATCAAGTCGGAGAACAAGCCCGAGTGGATGATCCTCGAGGCGGTGCCGGTGATCCCGCCCGAGCTGCGGCCGATGGTTCAGCTCGACGGTGGCCGGTTCGCGACGAGCGACCTCAACGACCTCTACCGGCGCGTGATCAACCGGAACAACCGCCTGAAGCGGCTGCTCGACCTCGGCGCGCCCGAGATCATCGTCAACAACGAGAAGCGGATGCTCCAGGAGGCGGTCGACGCACTATTCGACAACGGCCGCCGCGGACGGGCCGTGACCGGCCCGGGCAACCGCGCGCTGAAGTCGCTCTCGGACATGCTCAAGGGCAAGCAGGGCCGCTTCCGCCAGAACCTGCTCGGCAAGCGCGTCGACTACTCGGGACGGTCGGTGATCGTCTCCGGGCCGAACCTCAAGCTCTACCAGTGCGGGCTGCCGAAGCTGATGGCGCTCGAGCTCTTCAAGCCCTTCATCATGAGCCGGCTCGTCGAGCGCAAGATCGTCCAGAACATCAAGGCGGCGAAGAAGTACGTCGACTCGATGGAGCCGGAGGTCTGGGACATCCTCGAGGAGGTGATCGCCGAGCACCCGGTGCTCCTGAACCGCGCGCCGACGCTCCACCGCCTCGGCATCCAGGCGTTCGAGCCGGTGCTCGTCGAGGGCAAGGCGATCCAGGTGCACCCGCTCGTCTGCCACGCGTTCAACGCCGACTTCGACGGCGACCAGATGGCCGTCCACGTGCCGCTGTCGGCCGAGGCGCAGGCCGAGGCCCGCGTCCTCATGCTGTCGTCGAACAACATCCTCTCGCCAGCGCACGGCCTCCCGCTGACGACGCCCGCGCAGGACATGGTGCTTGGGCTCTACTTCCTCACGTACTCCGGGGTCCAGGACATGGCGGCGCTCGACGTCACGAAGCTCAAGCCGCGGCCGAAGCGCTTCGCGTCGGAGGAGGAGGTCGAGCAGTCCCTCCACGCCGGCCAGGTGAAGCTTCAGGACACGATCGAGTACCGCCGTGACGGCGAGCTCGTCCTGACGACGCCCGGACGCGTGATCTTCAACGAGGAGATCGCTCGCTCGATCGCCGAAGTGCTCAACGATTCGAAGGTGACGGAGGGTCTGCCGTTCATCAACCAGACGCTCGCGAAGAAGGAGATGGACGAGTTCATCGTCGACCTCGGCGAGCGCTATGGCTCATCCGTGCTCGCGGCCGTGATGGACACGATCAAGACGCTCGGGTTCCACCACGCGACGAAGGCCGGGATCACCGTGTCCAAGAACGACATCGTCGTTCCGACCAACAAGGACGAGATCCTCGCCGCCTACGAAGAGCGGGTCAGCGCGGTCGTCGGCCACTTCGAGACCGGGCTGATCACCGAGGCCGAGCGCCACGAGCAGATCACGGAGATCTGGACCGAGGCGACGGACACGGTCGCAGCGGCGATGGAGAAGATGTTCTACGAGCTGAACCCGATCTACATGATGGCCAACTCGGGTGCCCGCGGCTCGTTCAAGCAGATCCGCCAGCTGGCGGGGATGCGCGGGCTGATGGCCAACCCGAAGGGTGAGATCATCGAGCGCCCGATCAAGGCCAACTTCATGGAGGGCCTGTCGGTGCTCGAGTACTTCATCTCGACGCACGGCGCCCGCAAGGGCCTGGCCGACACGGCGCTTCGCACCGCGGACTCTGGCTATCTCACGCGGCGTCTCGTCGACGTCGCCCAGGACGTGATCATCCGGGAGGAGAACTGCGGCACGAAGGAGTTCATCACCGCGCCGCTGTTCCACCCCGAAGGTCTCAACCGCTCGGCGGCCGGACGGGTGCTCGCCGAAGACGTGTACAAGCCGCTCAAGGACGGCAAGCCGGGCAAGACGAAGCTCGCGTCGAAAGGCGAGCAGCTCACGCCCGCACGGCTGCGCGAAGTCGTCGCGGAGCTCGATGAGTTCGCTGCCGAGGCGACGCTCAGCGTCCGCTCCGTGCTCAAGTGCAAGAGCGACTTCGGCGTGTGCCGCGCGTGCTACGGGACGTTCCTCGCCACCGGAGAGCAGGCCGAGATCGGCGATGCGGTCGGCATCGTCGCGGCACAGTCGATCGGCGAGCCCGGCACGCAGCTGACGATGCGGACGTTCCACACCGGCGGTGTCGCCGGCGCGGACATCACGCACGGTCTGCCGCGAGTCGTCGAGATCTTCGAGGCGCGGAACCCGAAGGGCGCCGCTCGTCTCGCCGAGGACTCGGGCATCGTCGACATCGAGCAGTCCGAGCGTGGCCCGAAGGTCGTCATCGTCCCGGACGCGGACGGCAAGGGCGGCGAGCCGCCGGAGCCGATCGAGTACCAGCTCCCGCGCCGCTCCCGGCTACTCGTCGAGAAGGGCCAGCGCGTGGAGCCGGGCGATCCGCTCCACGACGGCTCGCTGACGCCCGTCGAGCTGCTCGAGCTGCACGCACGCTCGGGCAAGGGGTCGACCCCGACCGAGCTGTATCTCGTCGGCGAGGTGCAGAAGGTCTACAAGTCACAGGGCGTCGACATCCACGACAAGCACATCGAGCTGATCGTGCGCCAGATGCTGAAGAAGGTGCGGATCCTGACCTCTGGGGACACGGACTTCCTGCCGGGCCAGATGGTCGACCGGACGGCGCTGCTGCGCGAGAACGCACGCGTGAAGTCGGAGAAGGGCGCGCAGGCGACGCACGAGCCGATGATCCTCGGGATCACGAAGGCCTCGCTCGCGACCGAGTCGTTCCTCTCGGCCGCCTCCTTCCAGGAGACGACGAAGGTGCTGACCGACGCGGCGATCGAGGGCAAGATCGACCGGCTGCTCGGCCTCAAGGAGAACGTCATCATCGGCAAGCTGATCCCTGCCGCCACCGGGCTCAAGCGGTACCGGTCGATCACCATCGGCCCGTCCGAGAGCGTGCCGAAGGAGCTCTACGAGCGTGAAGCGGTGCTGGCGGCGCTCGAGGAGATCGAGTCGGATGGCGGGGCGGGCATCGACCTCGCCTCGCTCGGGATCGACCTCGCCGACGAGTCGGCGGACGGCGACGGCCGCGCGCCGGAGGCGGAAGCACCCGAAAAGTAAGGCGGAGGGGGGCTCCCTGCGAGCCCCCCCTCGCTACCCTGTCTCGCCGTGAGGAAGCTCGCCGTCGCCGTCATCGCGGTCGCCGCCTGCGTCATCGGCGCGACGCAGTCGTCGCCCGCCGCCAGGACGGCGCAGTGCGGGCTGCCCGACACGAAGCCGCTCTGGCTCGACTACGCGGAGGGATCTGTGTCGTTTCGAAACGACGTCTTCGCCCGGCCGGGCGTGATCGCGGCGACGTCGGGCGTGCAGAACGCCACCGATCTTCGGGCCGGCGGCGCCCAGACCGTCTACTGGTGGATGAAGCTGAACAAGCTGGCGGGCACGCCTTCGGCACCGCTCGATCCCGCCACCATCCCCGAGGCCGTCGCCGACGTCTTCTCGAAAGCAGTCGCCGCCACCGGTTGCGAGACGCCGCTGATCGTGCTCAACGAGCTGAACAGCGCCGGGACGACGACACCATGGACGGACACGAACGCGCAGTATCGGGCGAACGTGCTCGACGTGCTCCGGCGCCTCGCCGAACGTGGCGCGCTGCCCGTGCTCTTGATCTCCGCGCGCCCGTATACAGGCGGGGATGCGGTCGGGTGGTGGCAGCAGGCTAGTCAGTCGGCGGTGCTCGTGCGGGAGGTGTATTTCCCGGCGCCGCCGGTGATGCGTGCGGGCGCGGTCGTCGGCAGCCGCACGATGCGGCAGCGCTTCCGCGACGGTGTCGCGCCTCTGCGAGCGATCGGCATCCGGGCCGATCGTCTTGGCATCGTCGTCGGGTTCCAGTCAGGACCGGGCAAGGGCGGGCGCGAGGGCCTCAAGCCGACGACGGCCTGGCTGCGGCTCGTGAAGCTCGAGGCGCTGGCCGCAAAACAGGTCGCGGGCGAGCTCGGTCTGGGGACGGTCGTCAGCTGGGGGTGGGGGACGTTCGACCAGGCGGGGGCGGACGCGGACAAGCCGAAGGCGGCCTGCGTCTATCTCTGGGCCCGCGACCCTGCTCTCTGCGACGGGCTGGCTGTGGCCGGTCCCGGCTTCAGGGCGTCCGTCGACGAGGGGCAGATCGCGCTCCCGGCCGGGGAGCGCTGCTCTGTCGACGGTCTCGCGATCGCGAAGTCGGACGTCTCGGCGCTCGCGCGGGTGACGGGCGACACGCAGGTCGCGTTGAGCGCCCTGTTTGCTCGGACGATGGAGAGCGCCGGCCATCCGGTCGCGAGCGCCCGCGTGGTCGCGCTCGAGCAGAGCATCGTCGACGTTCGCTTCCACGGCCGCCGGTCGGCCTATGCCTCCGCCCTTCGGGCGAGGCGCGCGTCGGTGACGATCGCGCGGGCGGTGATCGCCGACCAGCTGCGCAGGCGCGCTATCGCGCGCGGACTCCGGATCGAGGCGCCGACGTCGGCGCAGGTCGCTCTCTACTACAGCCTCTACAGCATGCTGCCCGTGCGCCAGGTGCGGGCCGACCGGTCGCCGACCTGGCTCGGCGGGCGACGGCGAGGCTTCGCGCTCGTGCCGCCTGGGCCCAGCGAGCTGCTCTCACTGCCGAGTGACGTGACGACGAGCATCGTCACGGGGGACGGCTCCCTGCGCGTGACGCCGCTCGACGAGTCGCAGCCCCTCGGGGTCGTGCCCGCCTCGCTCGCAGCGCCTGCGGTTCGAGCCGCGCTCGTCGCCCAGGCTCGCGTGCAGGCTTACGAGACCTGGACGTCACGCGCCCAGGGCAACGCGCTCAGCCGGATCCGCTGCGTCGGCGACGTGCTTCCGGCCGCGGCAGCCGTCGACCTCGCGACGTTCCTACCGTTCCTCGCGCTCGATCGCTGATCTACGAGGGAATCCCTCGACTGGGGGGCTCCAACTGCTCCTCTCCGATCAACAATTAGTCTGCGCCAGACTTCGACAGGATCGGGGAGAATGGGTGTGGCAATCGGCGGCTGAACGGCCCGAGCGCGGGCCGGAGAAGGGCATGCCTACAACGCGGGGCAACTCGTGACGGTAGCGCTCGTAATCGGTCTGACGGCGACGTTCGTGATCGCGGTGACCACGCTCGTCATCGCGTACCGCGGCCGGAATGGGGGCAACGGCTCGAATGGGGCCGATCGCCGTTCTCGAGACGGGACGAGCAGCGTCGAGGAGGAGCTCCGCCGAGCGAGGGACGAGCTCCGGCGGGTACGCCAGCTCGTGAATCTGGCGGAAACCCTCGATCTCGACGAGGTGCTGACACGGGTACTCCAGAGTGCCGGTGTTCTGGCCAACGCCGATGCTGCCGCGGTCGTTCTCTTCGAGGGGGATCGCCCGATCGTCAAGGCGATGAACCTGTCGGCGGAGGAAGCCGTGCCGCTGCTTGGCAGCTGGCAGCGAGACAGCCGTCTTCAGGCCATGACCATTCGCTACCGCTTCCCCGGCGAGAGCAGCGCTCCGAACGGGATTCACACCGGCGTCCTCTTGCCCTTGACGGCGGAGCGCCAACCGATGCTGGGTACCCTGGGTCTCTTCTGGCGGCACCAGGTCGACGAGCCCAACGATGAGCAGCTGACGGCGCTCGAGGATCTGGCGGCGATGGCGGGCAGGGCGCTCGAGAATGCGCGCCGCTTCCACGAGTTGTTCGAGCTCTCCGTGCGGGACACGCTGACGGGGCTACACAACCGCCATTACTTCCACGACACGCTCGCGCAGGAAGTAAAGCGGGCCCACCGGTACGACCGCCGGCTCGCGCTCATCTTCTTCGACATCGACGACTTCAAGGCGATCAACGAGGAGATCGGCCACCTCGGCGGTGACGCCGTCCTCGAAGAGGCGGCGCAGCGACTGCGCTCGGTGGTGCGTGGGGCTGACATTGCCTGCCGCGTCGGAGGTGACGAGTTCGGCGTCATCCTGCCGGAGTCGTCGATCGACGAGGCGCAGCGACTCTTCCAGCGGCTGCAGCTCGCGGTCCAGGGGCAGCCGATCGGGCGCGTTGAGACTGTGGGGATCTCAGCGGGTATCGCCGAGCTCACCCGCGACGACGACGGGCCGTCGTTCTTCCGGCGCGTCGACCAGGCCCTCTACCGAGCAAAACGTTCCGGCAAGGGGACAGTCGTGGCAGCTGAGGAGTCGGCGGAGTAGCCAGCGCTCTGGCTACGGCTTTCTGCCGTGGTTGCCCTTGCCGTCGCCGCTGCCTCTGCCCAGCGCCGCCCCGTTGCCGCTTCTATCCGACCCGGAAGCGTTGCCGCTTCTATCCCAGCCAGAAGCGCCGTGCTGATCGCCTTGATCCACTGAGTCCGTCGGAGGCGTCGCGGGAGTGCTCGGAACCACCGGAACGGTGTCGGAAGGAGGAGCGGGCGGGATGGCTACGGGCGGCGGCTTCGGCTTGGGCTTCGGGGGCGGCTTCGTACTCTTGCGCTTCCCGGAGAAGGTGTCGTCGACGCCGTTGGTCGCGGTACGTGGCTTGGACGGGTGGAGCGGCGGCCGGGTGGCCCCATGGCCGGCGCGTGCGTCCGGCGTGCCTCCGTCCGCTGGTGGTTCAGGAGACGGTTGTGGCTGGCTCGGCGACGGACTGGGCGCGGGAGGCGGAGCTGGCGGGCTGGGCGCGGGAGGCGGAGCCGGCTGCGGCTGCGGCTGGGGTTGCGGGTGCGGCTGGGGGCTGGGGGGAGGAGGCGGAGCCGGCTGCGAGGGCGACTGAGTTGCGGAGGCGGGCGAGGGCGGAGGCGGCTCTGGTGGGGAAGGGTTTCTCGGGGTCTCGACCGAGGAGGACGATACGCCTGCCACGGATGACGGCGCCGGTTGCGGAGGGACGATAGCGGCCGGCTTCGCGCCAGCCGGGTGCTCGGCGCTCCGCGTGCTCTGCGGTGCGGGCGCTATCGAAGCACCGTCCGAGGCCGCAGCCGATGGAGCGGTGATCGGGGCTGCGGTTCGCGTCGCGTGCATGCCCGATCGCGGCAGCCCCGACCAGAGGTAGAGCGAGGAGGCGCTGCCGACGATCACGAGGCCGAGACCAGCGGCGACAGCGAGGGGCATCGGGGCGCGTACACGAGAGCCGAAGGCCGCCTTCGCCGGAATTATGGCTCCTAAGGCCTGGCCGGCCTTCAGGCTCGCGAGCACTTCGATCGTAGGCAGGATCAGCGGCGGGCTGAAGCCGAAGGCGCCGGGATCCGCGTTGGCCGCGGTTCGTGCGCACTCCATGGTGTCGAACGGCTCAGCATGAGGAGGGACGAACACAGAGAAGCGGGCATCGAAGGATCGTCGGCAGACCGGACAGTCGGGCACGGCCCATGTAATACCCAACGAATCGGACGGGACCCGGAGCATCCTTGGGGTACGTCTCTCACGTTGCACGGGGCAGCCGAAGTTCGCTACCATCCCTCTGTGGTTGGCGGGCTCCGCCCTGCCAGCCTTGTTGTGTGTAAACCCTCCTCTGGAGTCCCATGCCGACTGCAAGTCAACTCGTGAGGAAAGGCCGTGTCACCAAGCGTGCGCGCACGAAGACGCCTGCGCTCCGCGGCGCACCGCAGAAGCGCGGCGTGTGCACGCGCGTGTACACGACGACGCCGAAGAAGCCGAACTCCGCGCTCCGCAAGGTGGCGCGTGTCCGGCTGACGAACGGCATGGAGGTCACGAGCTACATTCCCGGCGAGGGGCACAACCTGCAGGAGCACTCCGTCGTCCTGATCCGTGGCGGTCGCGTCCGCGACCTGCCGGGGATCCGGTACAAGGTGATTCGCGCAGCTCTCGACGCGGCCGGCGTCCCCGACCGCCGCCAGGGCCGCTCGAAGTACGGCGCGAAGAAGGGCTAGGAGCGTTCGGTGCCCCGCCGTGCAGACATTCAGCCGCGCACGCTTGCAGAAGATCCGGTCTACGCCTCCCGTCTCGTCACCCAGATCGTCAACTGCGTGATGATCGACGGCAAGAAGTCGACGGCCGAGATACTCGTCTACAAGGCGCTCGACCGTGTCGGTGAGCGCACTGGCCGGCCTCCCGTCGAGGTGCTCGAGCAGGCCGTGAAGACGGTGACGCCCGTGCTCGAGGTCCGCTCGCGCCGCGTCGGCGGCTCGAACTACCAGGTGCCCGTCGAGGTGCCGCAGCGCCGGGCGCGCACGCTTGCCGTGCGCTGGCTCGTCACGTTCGCGCGCGAGCGCCGCGAGAAGCACATGGACGAGAAGCTCGCCGGCGAGATCCTCGATGCGCTCGACCAGCAGGGCGGCGCATACAAGAAGAAGGACGACCTCTACCGCATGGCGCAGGCGAACAAGGCCTTCGCGCACTACCGCTGGTGAGCACGATGGAGATGACCAAGGGAGCTGTCGCGCTCGACCGGGTGCGCAACATCGGGATCATGGCGCACATCGACGCCGGCAAGACGACGACGACCGAGCGGATCCTCTACTACACGGGCCGCACGTACAAGATGGGCGAGGTCCACGAGGGCGCGGCGGTCATGGACTGGATGGTGCAGGAGCAGGAGCGCGGGATCACGATCACGTCGGCTGCCACGACGGCGTTCTGGCGCGACGTTCGGGTGAACATCATCGATACGCCCGGGCACGTGGACTTTACGGTCGAGGTGGAGCGCTCGCTCCGCGTCCTCGACGGCGCGGTGGCGGTGTTCGATGCCGTCGCCGGTGTCGAGCCGCAGTCCGAGACCGTCTGGCGCCAGGCAGACCGCTACAGCGTCCCACGCATCGCCTTCATGAACAAGATGGACCGCGTCGGCGCGGACTTCTTCACGTCCGTGCAGTCGATGGTCGACAGGCTCGGCGCGCGGGCGGTGCCCGTGCAGCTGCCGATCGGCCAGGAGGAGCACTTCCGCGGCGTCGTCGACCTCGTCGAGATGCGCGCGTACGTTTGGACCGACTCGCTCGGCACGCAGCTGGACACGGAGGACGTTCCCGCCGAGCTCCTCGAGCAGGCGGCCGAGTACCGCCACCAGCTGATCGACGCGGTCGCTGACCACGACGACGAGCTGATGGAGACCTACCTCGAGAACGAGGAGGCCGTCACGCCCGACATACTGCGCCGCGCGCTCCGCGCCGCGACGCTCGACCTCTCCATCGTGCCGGTGCTCTGCGGCTCGGCGTTCAAGAACAAAGGCATTCAGCCCCTCCTCGACGGGGTCGTCGACTATCTGCCGAGCCCGCTCGACGTGCCGCCGATCCACGGCATCGACCCGCGGACGGAGCACGAGCTTTCACGGCGACCGATGCTCGACGAGCCGTTCGCGGCGCTTGCGTTCAAGGTCATGACCGACCCGTACGTCGGCAAGCTGACGTACGTTCGCGTCTACTCGGGCCAGCTGAAGCAGGGCGACAAGGCTCTGAACACGACGACGGGCAGGACGGAGCGCGTCGGCCGCATTCTCCAGATGCACGCGAACCACCGCGAGGAGCGCGACGAGATCGGCGCCGGCGAGATCGCGGCGCTCGTCGGCCTCAAGCAGACGACGACCGGCGACACGCTCGCCGTGGACACGGCGCCGATCCGCCTCGAGTCGATGATCTTCCCCGACCCCGTGATCTCCGTCGCGATCGAGCCGAAGACGAAGGCCGACCAGGACAAGCTTGCGACCGCGCTCCAGCGGCTCGTCGAGGAGGACCCGACGTTCCGCGTCCGCTCGGACGAGGAAACCGGGCAGACCCTGATCGCCGGGATGGGCGAGCTGCACCTCGAGATCATCGTCGACCGCCTGCTGCGCGAGTTCTCCGTCGACGCGAACGTCGGCCGCCCGCAAGTCGCGTATCGCGAGACGGTCGGCAAGGCGGTCGAGAAGATCGAGGGCAAGTTCGTCCGTCAGACCGGCGGCCGCGGCCAGTACGGTCACGTCGTCATCAACCTCGAGCCGGCCGAGCCCGGTGGCGGCTACGAGTTCATCGACAAGATCGTCGGCGGCAAGATCCCGCGCGAGTACATCCCCTCTGTCGATCTCGGCATCCAGGAGGCGATGGAGTCGGGCATCCTCGCCGGCTACCCCGTCGTCGACGTTCGCGTGATCCTCGTTGAGGGCTCGTACCACGACGTCGACTCGAGCGAGATTGCCTTCAAGGTCGCAGGCTCGATGGCCTTCAAGACGGCCATGCAGCGCGCGAAGCCGAAGCTGCTCGAGCCGATGATGGCGGTCGAGGTGGTCACGCCCGAGGAGTACCTCGGCGATGTGATCGGTGACCTGAACCAGCGGCGCGGACAGATCGAAGGCTTCGAGCCGCGCGGAAACGCCCAGGCGATCACGGCGCGCGTCCCGCTCGCCACCATGTTCGGCTACGCAACGGACCTGCGCTCGACGACGCAGGGCCGCGCAACGTTCACGATGCAGTTCGATCGCTACGAGGACGTACCTCAGTCGATCGCGGGCGAGGTCGTCGCCGCCCAGGCGTAAACGGGAAGAAACCGGAGGAAGAGAAGACATGGCCAAGCAGAAGTTCGAGCGCACCAAGCCGCACGTCAACGTCGGCACCATCGGTCACATCGACCATGGCAAGACGACGCTCACGGCCGCGATCACGAAGGTGCTCGCGGACAAGGGCGAGAACACCGAGTACCGCGACTTTGACTCCATCGACAAGGCGCCGGAAGAGCGCCAGCGCGGCATCACGATCAACACGTCGCACGTCGAGTACGAGACGGAGAACCGGCACTACGCCCACGTCGACTGCCCGGGCCACGCCGACTACATCAAGAACATGATCACCGGCGCCGCCCAGATGGACGGCGCGATCCTGGTCGTCTCCGCGGCCGACGGCCCGATGCCGCAGACGCGCGAGCACGTGCTGCTCGCCCGCCAGGTGAACGTGCCGTACATCGTTGTCGCGCTGAACAAGGTCGACATGGTCGACGATCCCGAGCTGCTCGAGCTCGTCGAGATGGAGGTACGCGAGCTGCTGTCGAAGTACGAGTTCCCGGGTGACGACATTCCCGTCATCCAGGTCTCGGCTCTGAAGGCGCTCGAGGGCGACGAGGCGTGGGTCGAGAAGATCCTCGAGCTCACGGCCGCTCTCGACGCGTACATCCCGGAGCCCGTTCGCGACACGGACAAGCCGTTCCTGATGCCGATCGAGGACGTGTTCACGATCACGGGCCGCGGCACGGTCGTCACCGGCCGGATCGAGCAGGGCCAGATCAACTCGGGCGAAGAGATCGAGATGGTCGGCATCCACGACGAGATCTCGAAGACCGTCGTCACGGGCCTCGAGATGTTCAACAAGGTGCTCGACTTCGCGCAGGCCGGCGACAACGCCGGTGTGCTCCTGCGCGGGACGAAGCGCGAGGAAGTGGAGCGCGGCCAGGTGCTCGCGAAGCCCGGATCGATCACTCCGCACACGCACTTCAAGGCCGAGGTCTACGTCCTGTCCAAGGACGAAGGCGGCCGCCACACGCCGTTCTTCAACGGCTACCGGCCGCAGTTCTACTTCCGGACGACGGACGTCACCGGCTCGATCGCCCTGCCCGACGGCCAGGAGATGGTGATGCCGGGCGACAACACGAACATGGAGGTCGAGCTGATCCAGCCGATCGCCATGGACCAGGGCCTCCGGTTCGCGATCCGCGAAGGCGGTCGCACCGTCGGTGCCGGCGTCGTCACCGAGATCATCAAGTAGGACGAGAAAGACGGAGGGAAGAGGGCACGTGGCTCAACAGAAGATCCGCATCCGGCTTCGCGGCTACGACCACAACCAGGTCGACCGCGCTGCGCGAGACATCGTCGACAACGCGGAGCGCACCGGTGCCACGATCACCGGGCCCGTGCCCCTGCCCACCGAGCGGAACGTCTACACCGTGATCCGCAGCCCGTTCAAGGACAAGGACTCGCGAGAGCAGTTCGAGGTGCGGACGCACAAGCGCCTGATCGACATCCATAGCCCCACGCCGAAGACGGTCGACTCGCTGATGAGGCTCGACCTGCCCGCCGGCGTCGACATCGAGATCAAGCTGTGAAAGGCATTCTCGGCCGGAAGCTGGGCATGACCCAGGTCTTCGACTCGGAGACGGGGGTGGTGACCGCCGTCACGGTGATCGAGGCAGGTCCGTGCCCAGTCGTCCAGGTGAAGACGGACGAGAAGGACGGCTACGAGGCCGTCCAGCTCGCGTTCGACGAGGTGATAGAGCGGAAGCTCTCGAAGGGAGAGCTCGGCCATCTCGAGAAGGCGGGTGTTACGCCGCACAGGCGGCTCGTCGAGTTCCGCGGGCCTACGGAGCTGACGCCGGGGGACACCGTCACTGTCGAGGTCTTCGAGCCCGGCGACGCGGTCAAGGTCGCCGGCATCTCGATCGGGAAGGGATTCGCGGGGACGATCAAACGACATAACTTCAGCCGCGGGCCGAAGACCCACGGCTCGCACAACGTCCGCAAGCGCGGCTCCGTCGGCGCCTCGGCCACTCCTTCGCGCGTCTTCAAAGGGATGCGCATGGCCGGTCAGACGGGTGCCAAGCGGCGCACACAGCTCGGGCTCGTCGTCCACGAGGTCGATCCGGAGCGGAACCTCCTGCTCGTCAAGGGCGCGGTTCCCGGTCCCAAGAACAGCATCGTCGAGATCAGGGAGGAGAGGGCGCATAGCCGCCACCACCGCCACCAGTAAGGCGCCGAAAGCGCCGCTGCTCGACGGCGTCGGCAAGGCCTCGAAGGAGGTCTCGCTCGACGCAACCATCTTCGGCGCGGAGCCTCGCCCGCACCTCGTCCACGAGGCGGTGCGAGCAGAGATGGCTGCGGCCCGCGCGGGCACGCGCGGGGCGAAGAGCCGCGGCCTCGTCGCCGGCGGCCGGGCAAAGCCCTGGCGCCAGAAGGGGACGGGACGCGCCCGGCAGGGCACGACACGCGCGCCGCAGTGGGTCGGTGGAGGCGTGGCGTTCCCGCCCACGATGCGTGACTTCTCGTTCAAGGTCAACCGCAAGGAGCGCCGCGCCGCGATGCGCATCGCGCTCAGCGCGCACGCGCAGGAGGGCACGCTCGCTGTCTTCTCGGCCGATGCATTCGAGCAGCCGTCGACCAAGGCGGCCGTCAGCTTCCTCGCTGCGTTCGGCAAGGAGACGCCCGTCGTGGTCGTCGTCACGGGCGACGAGGAGGCAGTGGTGAAGTCCTTCCGCAACCTGCCGCGCGTGGCTGTGTCGACGCCGGAGGACCTCGAGGTGTCCGCCGTCGTTTGGGCCCGGTCGCTGCTCGTATCCGAGACCGCCCTGCCGATCGTCGAGGCGCGCGCGACGAACGCAAAGCGAGGTGGTGAGGCGTCATGAGCCTCCATCCGAACGAGGTGCTGCTCGCGCCGATCGTGTCCGAGAAGAGCTACAGCCTGATCGGCGACCGGAAGTACACGTTCCGTGTCCACGGTGATGCGCACAAGACCCAGATCCGCCAGGCGGTCGAGGAGCTGTTCGAGGTCCACGTCGAGTCGGTCAACGTCGTCCAGGTGCGCTCGAAGCCGAAGCGCCGCGGGATGACGCGCGGCCGCAGGCCCGGCTGGAAGAAGGCCATCGTGCAGGTGCGCGAGGGCGAGACGATCCCGATCTTCGAAGGGGCTCAGGTCTAGGAGGCGTCATGCCGGTTCGCAAGTACAAGCCGACAAGCCCCGGGCGTCGCTGGATGAGCGTCTCGACGTTCGACGAGATCACGAAGTCGGAGCCCGAGAAGAGCCTCGTCGAGCCGGTGACGAAGAAGGGCGGCCGCAACGTCCACGGCCGGATCACGACGCGCCACCGCGGCGGCGGGCACAAGCGCCGTTACCGGCTCGTCGACTTCAAGCGGACCAAAGACGGCGTGCCGGCGAAGGTGGCGGCGATCGAGTACGACCCGAACCGGTCGGCGCGGATCGCACTGCTCCACTACGCCGACGGCGAGAAGGCCTACATCCTCGCCCCGGCGGGCCTGCGCGCGGGCGCGACCGTCGAGTCCGGCCCGGACGCGGACATCAAGCCGGGCAACGCGTTGCCTCTCCAGCGGATCCCGACGGGCACGCTCATCCACAACGTCGAGCTCAAGCCAGGCCGTGGTGGCCAGATGGCGCGGAGCGCCGGCTCGTCCGTTCAGCTCGTCGCGAAGGATGATCCCTACGCCGTGCTGCGCCTTCCCTCCGGGGAGCTCAGGCGCGTGCTGCTAACGTGCCGCGCGACGGTCGGGCAGGTCGGGAACCTCGACCACCAGAACGTCACGGGCGGCAAGGCCGGTCGCAGCAGGTGGCGCGGCCGCCGTCCGACGGTGCGTGGATCGGCGATGAACCCTGTCGACCATCCGCACGGCGGCGGTGAGGGCAAGTCGAAGGGCGGCCGTCACCCCGTCACTCCGTGGGGCGTGCCGACGCTCGGCAAGCGCACGCGAAAGAAGCACAAGCACTCCGACAAGCTCATCGTCCGTGGCCGGCGCCGCGGCAAGGACAAGAGGTAGAGGTAGAGATGGGACGCTCGACCAAGAAGGGGCCGTTCGTGGAAGCTCGGCTGATGAGCCGGATCGAGGCGATGAACGCCTCGGGCTCGAAGCAGATGATCCGTACGTGGTCTCGCTCCTCGACCGTCTTTCCGGAGATGGTCGGGCACACGATCGCCGTCCACGACGGCCGCAAGCACGTGCCCGTCTTCGTGACGGAGCAGATGGTTGGGCACAAGCTCGGCGAGTTCGCGCCAACGCGGACCTTCCGCGGCCATGCAGGTGACCGGCAGGCGCAGGTGAAGAAGCGTGCCTGAGCAGGCCACCCAGGAAGTGCAGGCCGTCGCCAAGTGGGTGCGCACGTCGCCCCGCAAGGCCAGGCTGGTCGTGGAGCACATCCGCGGCCGCCGCGTGCCCGAGGCCCGCACGGTGCTCGCGTTCACGACGCGTGCCGCCGCGCGCGACGTCGAGAAGGTTCTGCGATCTGCGATCGCGAACGCCGAGGCGAATCACGGATTGATCGGCGACGAGCTCTACGTGAGCGCGGCATTCGTCGACGAGGGCCCGACGCTCAAGCGCTGGCGCGCACGCGCGCGCGGTCGCGCAGCACGGATCCGGAAGCACACGTGCCACATCACGGTCAAGGTGGCGCCGGTGCCGGAGACGCTTGCGAAGCCGAAGGCTCCTGCCGCGACCGAGAAGCCGAAGGCTCGTACGCGCAGGGCTCCGGCGAAGCCTAAGGCGGAGGCATCCGTGACGACGCCGAAGCCGGAACAGGCGGAGACGACTAAGAAGCCGAAGCGCGCGCGTACGCCGCGCCGCAAGAAGACCGAGACGACCGAGGGGAGCGAGTAATGGGCCAGAAAGTCCATCCCGGCGGTCTTCGCGTCGGCATCATCCACGACTGGAAGTCGAACTGGTACACGTCGAACAAGGACTTCGCCGGCGCGCTGCTGGAGGACGTCAAGATCCGCGAGCACATCTACGGCAAGCTCGCGCACGCGGGTCTGTCGGACATCCTGATCCGCAAGGACAAGCAGCGGATCATCATCGACGTGTACACCGCCCGCCCCGGCATCGTGATCGGGAAGTCGGGCGTCGAGGTCGACGCGCTGCGCCGCGAGGTGCACGCGATGACGCAGAAGAACGTCCAGATCAATATCAACGAGATCAAGCGGCCCGAGCTCGATGCAAAGCTCGTCGCCCAGTCGATCGCCGAGCAGCTCGAGAACCGGGTCAGCTTCCGCCGCGCGATGAAGCGCTCGCTCGCCTCTGCGATGCGCTCGGGGGCGCACGGCGTCAAGGTGATGTGTGGCGGTCGCCTCGGCGGCACCGAGATGAGCCGGTCCGAGAAGTACTCGGAGGGCCGCGTACCCCTGCACACGCTGCGGGCAGACATCGACTACGGGTTCGCCGAGGCGAAGACGACCTTCGGCCGGATCGGCGTCAAGGTCTGGATCAACAAGGGCGAGATCATGCCCGAGGGCTACGAGGGTGCTGGCGCCGAGCGCGAGGTCCGCTTGTCCGAGCAGGACCAGGCGCGGCGCCGCGCCTCGCGGCCTGAGGGCCTCGGCCAGCGCGAGGGCCGCCGCGGCCCGGACCGCGAGGGTCTCGGCCCCGTGCGTCGCCGCCGGCCCGATCGTGGACGCGGTCGCAGAAAGCCGCAGGACGGCGACGCGGCAGAAGCCGTCGAGCCGACGGAGGAGACGCAGGTCGAGCCGACAGCGGAGGCCGAGCCCACCGCGCAGGCCGAGCCAACAGCGCAGGCCGAGCCGACAGCGGAGGCTGAGCCCACCGCCGAGGCGCCGACCGAGGAGGCGAGCGAGTAATGCTGATGCCGCGCAAGACGAAGTTCCGCAAGCACCACCGCGGACGCAGGCGGGGCACGGCCAAGGGCCAGCTCACCGTCCAGTACGGCGACTTCGGGCTGAAGTCGCTCGAGGCCGGCTGGCTCACGAACCGGCAGATCGAGGCAGCCCGAATCGCCATGACGCGCAAGATCAAGCGTGGCGGCAAGGTCTGGATCAACCTGTTTCCGGACAAGCCGTTCACGAAGAAGCCGGCCGAGACGCGGATGGGCTCGGGCAAGGGCTCCCCGGAGGGCTGGGTGGCCGTCGTCAAGCCGGGCCGTGTGATGTTCGAGCTCACCGGCGTCGCCGAGCCGCTCGCTCGCGAAGCGCTTCGGCTCGCTGGCAACAAGCTTCCCGTCAAGACGAAGATCGTCAAGCGCGAAGGCGAGCTCTTCGAGTAGCGAGGACATGAGATGAGAGCGAGGCAACTTCGAGACATGACCGACGACGAGCTGCAGCAGAAGCTCGCCGACACGAGGCAGGAGCTCTTCAACCTGCGCTTCCAGGCTGCGACCGGCGCGCTCGAGAACAGCGCTCGGCTGAAGCTCGCGAAGCGGGAGATCGCACGGATCCTCACGGTCCAGGGCGAGCGCGGAGCGATGGCGGAGAGCGCCTGATGGCCGACGAGACGACTGAGAGCACGGAGATGGACGAGACGACATCCGAAGAGACCGAAGCGCCGGCCGAAGAGCCGGCCGAGGAACCGACCGCCGAGGCCGAGGAAGCGTCGGCGGACGAGACGCCAGAGCCTGCCGAGGCGGAGGCACCGGTCGAGGCTGCCGCCGAGGCGGAGACTGGCGAGGAGCTCGAGGCCGCAGAGACGGCTGCCGGGGAGCCAGAGGTCGTAGAGACGGCTGCCGAGGTGGAGACGCCGCCCGAGGCGCCGCCTGCGAAGAAGAAGCGCAAGCGCGCGCCCCGCACCGAGCGGCGCCAGCGGAAGAAGCCAGTTCGGGAGAAAGCGGGAGAGCGAGCGCCGCTGACCCGTCTGCCCAAGCCGGCGGGAGAGCGTGGCCGCACCGTCGAGCGGCGTGGCGTCGTCGTCTCGAGCGCGATGGACAAGACGATCGTCGTCCGGGTCGAGACGCTCAAGGCGCACCCGCGTTACAAGAAGATCATCCGCCGGTCGACGAAGTTCCACGCCCACGACGAGCGGAACGAGGCGAACGTCGGCGACGTCGTGCGCATCGTCGAGACGCGCCCGCTCTCGAAGACGAAGCGCTGGCGCCTGGCCGAGGTTGTGGAAGCGGCGAAATGATTCAGCAGGAGACACGTGTCCGCGTCGCCGACAACACGGGAGCCCGCGAGCTCCTCTGCATCCGCGTGCTCGGAGGCTCGCATCGCCGCTACGCGCGCGTCGGCGACATCATCGTCGGCACCGTCAAGACCGCGACGCCGCAGGGCCAGGTCAAGAAGGGCGAGGTCGTGCGGGCAGTCGTCGTCCGGACGCGGAAGCCGCAGGGGCGTGAAGACGGAACGTCGATCGCGTTCGACGAGAACGCGGCCGTGATCATCGACTCCGCCCAGAACCCGCGCGGCACGCGCATCTTCGGGCCGGTTGCCCGCGAGCTGCGCGAGAAGAACTTCATGAAGATCGTCTCGCTCGCTCCGGAGGTTCTCTGATGGCCACCACCATGCGTGTGAAGAAGGGCGACATCGTCCACGTGATCACGGGCAAGGACCGCGGCAAGCAAGGCCGTGTCCTCGAGGCACGACCGGGTGAGGGCCGCGTGATCGTCGAGAACCTCAACATCGTCAAACGGCACACGAAGCCGCGGCCGATGAAGGACGCGAACCGCATGGGAGGGCCGACGATTCAGCCGGGCGGCGTGATCGACAAGCCGGCGCCGATCGCGATCTCGAACCTGATGCTCGTCTGCCCTGTCTGCAATCGACCGACGCGCGTGGGGATGGCGTTCAAGGAGATCAAAGGCGAGCGGGTGAAGATCCGCGTCTGCAAGCGCGCCGACTGTCACCAGGAGATCGACGCGGGTGACCACCGATGAGCGACGGCAACGGCTACACGCCCCGCCTGAAGACGCTCTACGAGCAGGAGCTCCGTCCGCGGTTGAAGGACGAGCTCGGCGTCGCCTCGATCATGGAGGTGCCGACGATCTCGAAGGTCACGCTCAACATGGGCGTCGGCGAGGCGAAGACCGACGCGAAGGCTCTGGACGCCGCGATGGACGAGCTGACGCAGATCGCCGGGCAGCGGGCGCAGCTGCGGCGTGCACGCACCTCGATCGCCGGCTTCAAGATCCGCACCGGCATGCCCATAGGCACGAAGGTGACCCTGCGCGGTGCCCGCATGTACGAGTTCCTCGACCGGCTCGTGTCGATCGCGCTGCCGCGCATCCGTGACTTCCGCGGCTTGAGCGTGCGGTCGTTCGACGGGCGCGGCAACTACTCGATCGGCCTGCGCGAGCAGATCATCTTTCCCGAGATCGACTACGACGACGTCGCCCAGATCCGCGGGCTCGACGTGACGATTACGACGACGGCGAGAACCGACGACGAAGCGCGCGCGCTGCTCACCGGTCTCGGCCTCCCGTTCGCGCAGACAGACCAAGGAGAGGGTTCCTGATGGCCAAGAAGTCCATGATCGTGAAGTCGCAGCGGCCGACGAAGCACAAGACGCAGGTCCACCGCCGCTGCAACCGCTGCGGCCGGCCGCGCGCCGTCTACCGCAAGTTCGGCCTCTGCCGAATCTGTCTTCGCGAGCTCGCGCACCAGGGGATGATCCCCGGCATGACGAAGGCTTCCTGGTAGGGCACGGATGCTTACCGATCCGATCGCCGACATGCTCGCCCGCATTCGTAACGCGAACAAGGCGATGCACGACACCGTCTCGATGCCGACCTCGAAGGCAAAGGTCGAGATCGCGCGCCTCCTGAAGGACGAGGGCTACATCCGCGACTACCGCATCGAGGACGGCGACAGCTTCAACCTGCTCGTGATCGAGCTGAAGTACGGCCGCAACCGCGAGCGCATCATCACGGGGCTGAAGCGCATCTCCAAGCCGGGTCGCCGCGTGTACGCTCGTAAGGACCGGCTGCCGCGGGTGCTCGGCGGCATGGGTACGGCGATCCTGTCCACCTCGAACGGCGTGATGACGAGCCGGACGGCCGAGCAGAAAGGCATCGGCGGCGAGGTCATCTGCTTCGTCTGGTGACAAGAAGAGAGCAATGAGTCGAATCGGCAGACAGCCCATCGAGTTGCCCGCAGGCGTCAACGTCGCCATCGCGCCTGGCCGCGTTCAGGTCAACGGGCCGCTCGGCGAGCTCGCGCAGGACGTGCCGGCGCGCATGGAGATCGCCCACGAGGACGGTGTGATCACCGTGACGCGACCGACCGAGCGCGGAGAGGACCGCGCGCTCCACGGCCTGACGAGGACGCTCGTTGCGAACATGGTCGAGGGGGTGACGAAGGGCTTCGAGAAGCGCTTGGAGATCCAGGGCGTCGGCTACCGCGCCGGTCTCCGGGGCTCAGACCTGGAGCTCAGCGTCGGCTACTCGCACACGGTCGTCGTCTCGCCGCGGGCGGGGATCACGTTCGATGTGCCCTCACCGACCGAGGTCGTGGTCAAGGGCATCGACAAGCAGCTCGTCGGCCAGACGGCGGCAGAGGTGCGCAAGGTGCGGCCGCCCGAGCCCTACAAGGGCAAGGGCATCCGCTACGAGGGCGAGCACGTCCGCCGAAAGGTTGGCAAGCGCGCGTGAGCCTTTCGACGCGTGAGGCACGCAAGCGGCGCCATCGACGCGTACGCGGCAAGATCTCCGGCACGGCCGAGCGGCCGCGCCTGGCCGTCTTCCGCTCGAACCTCGGCATCTACGCGCAGCTCGTCGACGATGTCGGCGGCCGGACGGTCGCCGCGGCGTCGTGGCACGACCTGCCGAAGAGCTTCAAGGGCACGAAGACCGAGCAGGCCAACGAGGTGGGCAAGCGTCTCGCCGCGGCAGCCTCGAAGGCCGGTGTCGAGGCATGCGTGTTCGATCGGGCCGGATATCTCTACCACGGACGCGTGAAGGCGCTCGCCGAGGGCGCCCGCGAAGGAGGCCTGAGCTTTTGACCCCGAGAGATTTCCAGGAAGGCCGCGAGCTGAAGGAGCGCGTGGTCGAGATCAACCGCGTGGCCAAGGTCGTCAAGGGTGGCCGGCGCTTCTCCTTCACCGCGCTCGTCGTGATCGGTGACGAGACCGACAAGGTCGGCCTCGGCTACGGGAAGGCGCGCGAGGTCCCGCTCGCGATCTCGAAGGCCGTCGAGGACGCCAAGAAGAACATGTTCGTCGTGCCGCGCAAGGGCACGACGATCACGCACGAGATCATCGGCGAGTTCGGCGCCGCACGCGTTCTCCTACGCCCCGCGAGCGAGGGTACGGGCGTGATCGCGGGCGGCGGCGTTCGCGCGGTGCTCGAGCTCGGCGGCGTGCGCGACATCCTCGCGAAGAGCCTCGGGACGACGAATCCGATCAACATGCTGAAAGCGACCGTGAACGGGCTGCAGCGGCTGAGGACGCCGGAGGACGTCGCCCTCGCGCGGGGCCTGACGGTCGCGCAGGTGCTGCCCATCCCGAAGCGGAGAGTGGCGGCAGAGCAGCCCGTCCGCGACAGCGGGCCGGTCGAGGCGAACGGCGAGGTTCCGTCGGAGGCTGAAGGGGTGCCCTCCGCGTGAAGAAGGTCAAGATCACGCAGGTCCGCAGCAAGATCGGCCAGTCCGAGAAGCACCGCGGCACGCTGCGCGCGCTCGGGCTCGGCAAGATCGGCCGCTCCGCGGAGCACACGGAGAGCCCTCAGCTCGCCGGTATGCTGAGAAAGGTTCGCCATCTCGTCCGGGTCGAGGACGCCTAGTGCCTTCTGAGCTCAATCTCTCGTCGCTCAAGCCAGCCCAGAAGCGCGCCGACCGAAAGCGCGTCGGCCGCGGCATGGGCTCGGGCAAGGGCCGCTACGCCGGCCGCGGGCTCAAGGGCCAGAAGTCCCGCTCGGGCTCGCACATGATGCGGGCGGGCTTCGAGGGCGGGCAGATGCCGCTCTACATGCGCCTCGGCAAGCTGCCCGGCGCGACGTCGAAGGACGCGATGCCGATCGGTCCGTTCCGGACGCACACGCAGGGCGTGAACGTCCGCGACCTCGAGCGGGTGTTCGACGCCGGGAGCGAGGTGACGCCGGAGTCTCTGAAGGCGACGCGCCTGATCCGATCGATTCGCATCGACGTGAAGATCCTCGGCGAGGGCGAGCTGACGAAGAAGCTCACCGTCTCCGCGCACGGCTTCTCGAAGACCGCGCGCGAGAAGATCGAGGGCGCAGGCGGGACGGCGACGCTGCTTCGCGAGCCGAAGCTGAAAAAGCGGAAGCGCGGCAAGAAGGCCGCCTCGCGCTCGGCGGACGCGGACGTCGACCTGGACGACGCGGCGACCGCTGCCGCTGAGCCCGAGGCGGACGCAGAGCCCGAAGCAGAGCCTGAGTCCGACCCAGACCCGGAGTAGGCGGCCGAGCCATGATGTCCTGGCTGACGAACGCGTGGCGCATCCCGGAGCTCCGGAAGCGCGTCCTCTTCACGGCGATGATCATCGGGCTCTACCGCCTCGGCTCCTGGATGCCGGCGCCGGGCGTCGACTCGGAGCAGATCAAGAGCTATTTCTCGGGCCAGAGCGGAACCGTGCTCGGCCTCCTCAACCTGTTCTCGGGCGGTGCGTTGTCCCAGTTCTCGCTCTTCGCGCTCGGGATCATGCCGTACGTCACGGCGTCGATCATCATCCAGCTTCTGACCGTCGTCATCCCCTCGCTCGAACGGCTGCAGAAGGAGGGCGAGGCGGGCTACGCGAAGATCAACCAGTACACGCGCTACCTGACGGTCGCGCTCGCGGCGGTGCAGTCCCTCGGCTACGCGTACCTGTTCAAGCGGCAGAACGCGCTCCAGGCGGACACGGGCCGCGTCGTGCTGATCGTGATCACGCTCACGGCTGGCACCACGTTGCTGATGTGGATGGGCGAGCTGATCACGAAGCGCGGCGTCGGCAACGGCATCTCGATCATCATCTTCTGCTCGATCATCGCCGACGCCCCGACGACGATCCGCGCGTGGCTCAACGGGGGTCCGACGGAGAAGCTCTTCTACCCGCTCATCTTCCTCGCCGTTACCGTCGCGGTCGTCTTCATCCAGGAGGGCCAGCGCCGGATTCCGGTGCAGTACGCGCGCCGCGTGGTCGGTCGCCGGGTCACGTCGGGCGGGTCGACCTACATGCCGCTCCGCGTGAACATGGCCGGCGTGATCCCGATCATCTTTGCGGCTGCGGTGCTCGCGTTCCCGCCCACGATCGCGCAGTTCTTCCCGCAGACGCAGGAGTTCATCAACAGCTGGTTCACGCCGAGCGACTTCCCGTACCTGATGCTCGAGGCGTTCCTGATCATCATCTTCACCTACTTCTACACGGCGGTCCAGTTCAACCCGATCGACCAGGCGGACAACCTGCGCAAGCATGGCGGATACATCCCGGGCATCCGGCCAGGCCCGCCGACGGCGCAGTACCTCGACCGCGTGCTCAGCCGGCTGACGCTGCCTGGCTCGATCTACCTCGCGCTCGTCGCCATCCTCCCGACGCTGTTCGTGCGTTTCTTCGACTTCTCGACGGCGTCGCGTAGCTTCATCGGCGGCACATCGCTCCTGATCCTCGTCGGTGTCGCGCTCGACACCATGCGCCAGATGGAGTCGCAGATGATGATGCGCTCCTACGAGGGCTTCCTGAAGTGAATGTGCTCCTTCTCGGGCCGCAAGGCTCGGGGAAGGGGACGCAGGCGAAGCGGATCGCGGCCGAGTACGGCGTACCCCACATCGCCACCGGAGACATGTTCCGCGCCGCGATCGCAGCCGAGTCGTCGCTCGGGCGGGAAGTCGAGCCGATCCTCGCCTCGGGAGCGCTCGTGCCCGACGAGCTGACGATCGCGCTCATTCGGGAGCGGCTGTCGCAAGAAGACGCCTCGGCTGGCTTCGTGCTCGACGGCTTCCCGCGCAATGCCGCTCAGGCAGAGGCGCTGGACACGCTGCTCGCCGAGCTCGGCCGCCCGCTCGATGTCGTGCTCGAGCTGCAGGTCACCGACGAGCTCTGCATCGAGCGGCTGCTCGCGCGGGCAAGCGCCGAGGGCCGCGCCGACGACTCGCCCGAGGTGATCGCGCGTCGCCTTGCGATCTACCACGAGGAGACCGCGCCGCTCGTCGCCTACTACCTCCCGACCGGTAACGTCGTCGGCATCCACGGCGAAGGTGAGATCGACGAGGTGTGGTCAGAGATCCAGGTCGCGCTGGAGCGCGCGAGCGAGCGCCTGCCCCAGGGGGCCGAGTGATCGTCCTCAAGTCACCGGCCGAGATCGAGCAGATGGCCGAAGCCGGCCAGATCGTCTCCGACACGCTCGCGCTCATCGGCGAGGGCGTTCGGCCCGGCGTGACGACGGCGGAGCTCGACGTTGCCGCCGACGAGTTCATCCGCTCGCAGGGCGGCATCCCGACCTTCATGGGCTATCGCGGCTACCCGGCGTCGACGTGCCTCTCTCCGAACGCGATGGTCGTCCACGGGATCCCTGGCGACTACCGCCTCGAGGAGGGAGACATCCTCTCGGCCGACGTCGGCGTCACGCTCGGCGGGTTCGTCGCCGACTCGGCGTACACCTTCGCGGTCGGCGAGATCTCCGCCGAAGCCGAGCGGCTGCTCGAGGCGTGCGCGGAAGCGCTCGACGCGGGCATCGAGCGCTGCCGCCTGGGCAACCACCTCTCCGACATCTCGAACGCCGTGCAGACCGTCGCCGAGGAGGCGGGTTTCACCGTCATCCGCGAGCTCTCGGGGCACGGCGTCGGACGCTCGATGCACGAGGACCCTCAGATCCCCAACTTTGGCCAGCCGGGCCGCGGCCCGTCGCTCGCGGAGGGGATGACCTTCGCGATCGAGCCGATGATCAGCGCCGGCCGCCCGGAGATCTATGTCCACGACGACCGCTGGTCGATCTCGACGCGTGACGGGTCGCTCGCAGCCCATTTCGAGCACACGGTCGCCGTCACGGCGGCCGGCCCGAGGATCCTGACCGCAACACCTGTTTTGCTACGATAAGGCCCTGCGGCGCAGCCGTGCTGTGCCGTCTTTCTGTGCGTCGCGACCCCGTTCGGTCGGAAGATCGAGCTCAAGGAGAGAATGCCGGTCAAGGAAGAGAAGATCGAGGTCGAAGGAGAGGTTGTCGAGGCGCTGCCGAGCCTGATGTTTCGCATCCAGCTCGATGGCGGCGACCACAAGGTCCTCGCGAAGATCTCGGGGAAGATGCGCAAGAACTACATCCGCATCCTTCCTGGCGATCGCGTCAAGGTCGAGCTCTCCCCATACGACCTCACTCGAGGCCGCATCACCTATCGATACAAGTGAAAGTCCGACCCTCCGTCAAGCCCATGTGCGAGCGCTGCCGCGTGATCAAGCGGCACGGCGTGACCAGGGTCATCTGCACGAACCCGCGCCACAAGCAGCGGCAGGGATAGGAAAGCCATGGCACGCATCGCCGGAGTCAACCTGCCGAACCAGAAACGCCTCGAGGTCGGACTGACCTACATCTACGGGATCGGCCGCACAACGGCGCTCAAGGTGTGCTCTGACCTCGGCCTGTCGCCCGACACGAAGGTGAAGGACCTGACGGACGAGGAGACGACGAAGCTCCAGCGTCACATCGACGCGAGCCTCGAGGTCGAGGGCGATCTCAGGCGCGAGCGCTCGCAGGCGATCAAGCGACTGCAGGAGATCGGCGCCTACCGCGGTGTGCGCCACCGGCGCGGCCTGCCCGTGAACGGCCAGCGCACGAAGACGAACGCGCGCACGCGCAAGGGGCCTGCGAAGGCCGTCGGCCGCGGCAAGAAGAAGGCTGCGTAGCAATGGCACCTCCCCGAAAGGCGGCCAAGGGCCGCGGACGCCGCCGCGTCAAGAAGAACATCGCGATCGGCCAGGCGCACATCAAGGCGTCCTTCAACAACACGATCGTCGCGCTGACGGACAAGGAGGGCAACGTCATCGTCTGGGAGTCGGCGGGCTCCGCCGGTTTCAAGGGTTCGCGCAAGTCGACGCCCTTCGCTGCACAGGTGACGGCCGACTCGGTCGCACGCAAGGGCATGGAGCATGGCCTCCAGAAGGTCGAGGTCTTCGTCAAGGGCCCGGGCTCCGGGCGCGAGACGGCGATCCGCTCACTCCAGGCCGCCGGTCTCGAGATCCTCGGCGTCCGTGATGTGACGCCGCAGGCGCACAACGGCGTCCGCCCGAAGAAGCGGAAGCGGGGCTAGCGATGGCGAGGTACACCGGGCCGAGCTGCAAGCTCTGCCGCCGCGAGGGCATGAAGCTCTTCCTCAAGGGCGAGCGCTGCTTGACGGAGAAGTGTGCGATCGAGCGCCGCTCGTATCCGCCGGGCGAGCACGGCCGTGGGCGGATCAAGCAGTCCGAGTACCTGCTGCAGCTGCGCGAGAAGCAGAAGGCTCGCCGGTACTACGGGCTCCTCGAGCGCCAGTTCCGCAACTACTACCAGAAGGCTGCGCGGGGATCGGGCGTCACGGGTGACAACCTCCTGCGCATGCTCGAGATCCGACTCGACAATGTCATCTACAGGCTCGGATTCGCGACCTCGCGGGCCCAGGCGCGCCAGCTCGTGCGCCACGGGCACTTCCAGGTCAACGGCCGGCGCGTGAACATCCCGAGCTATCAAGTACGACCGAACGACATCATCACGCTCAAGAACGGCAGCTCGGCGGAGCAGATCGTGCGCGACGCGACCGATCTCACCGCATCCGTCGCGCCCTGGATCCAGGCCGATCACGACGGCCTGACGGGGAAGATCCTCAAGTGGCCCGATCGGGTCGAGATCGACACCCCGGTCCAGGAGTCGCTGATCGTCGAGCTTTACTCGAAGTAGCGCCGAGCGCGCACCGAAGGAAGGAGACACGTGGCAACCCGTACCAGCCTCATGGAGTTTCAGATTCCGCGAATCGTGCACGAGGAGGTCTCGGAGACGCGCGGCATCTTCAACATCGAGCCGCTCGACCGTGGCTTCGGCTACACGTTCGGCAACTCGCTTCGGCGCGTGCTCCTGTCGTCGATCGAAGGCGCGGCCGTGACGTCCGTGAAGTTCGAGGGCGTCGCGCACGAGTTCACGACGCTGCCCGGCGTTCGCGAGGATGTCACGGACATCCTGCTCAACCTGAAGAACCTCGTCTGCCGCCTGCACGGCGAGTCTCCCGAGATCGAGGTCCGGCTCCAGAAGAAGGGCGCCGGCGCCGTCACGGCCGCAGACATCCAGGTTCCGGCAGACCTCGAGATCCTCAACCCTGAGCTCGAGATCGCGCACGTCGCCGACAAGGGCAAGCTCGAGCTGACGATGTTCATCGGCCGCGGGCGCGGCTACGTGCCGGCGGAGATGAACCGCGGGCCCGAGCACACGATCGGCGTCATCCCGATCGACTCGATCTTCTCGCCAGTCCGGCGCGTGTCGTACGACGTCGAGGCCGCCCGTGTCGGGCAGCGCACCGACTACGACAAGCTCGTCCTCGACGTGACGACGGACGGATCGATCGACCCGCGCGAGGCGATCGCGCAGGGTGCCGAGATCCTCATCCGCCAGCTCGCGATCTTCACGGACATCGAGCGCATCGAGGGCTTCGGAGAGGCGGCTGCCGAGGTCGCCGCCGAGCCGTCGCTCGCGCACGGGATGGAGAACTTCCCGATCGAGGAGCTCGAGCTCGGCGTTCGCTCGTACAACTGCCTCAAGCGCGTCGGCATCGAGACGATCGGCGACCTCGTGTCGAAGACCGAGATCGAGCTCGCTGCGATCCCGAACTTCGGCCGCAAGTCGATCGAGGAGGTCAAGGAGACGCTCGCTGCCCACGGCCTCACGCTCCGCGGCGGGGAGGAGAGCATCGGCTGATGCGCCACCAGCGCTCCGGCAAGAAGCTCGGGCGGGACGCCCCGCACCGTAAGGCGCTGTACGCGAACCTCGCGGGCGCGCTGATCGTCCACGGGCGTATCAAGACGACGGTCGCCAAGGCGAAGGCCGTGCGGCCGATCGCCGAGAAGATGATCACGCTCGGCCGGCGTGGAGACCTTCACGCGCGGCGACAGGCGATGGCATACCTGCGCTCGCAGGAGGTCGTGCACCAGCTGTTCGCCGACGTCGCTCCGCGCTTCACTGATCGTCCCGGCGGCTATACGCGGATCGTCAAGATCGGCCCGCGGCCGGGCGACTCCGCGCCGATGGCGTACCTCGAGTTCGTCGATCACGTTCCCCGCGCGCCGACCGTCCGCGCCGCTGCTCCTGTCGAGGCAGAGGCGGAGGCGGCGGCCGCAACGAGCTAGCAGCGTCGCGCAAGCTAGCAGCGTCGCGCAGGCGGCGATCCCGTACGCTCGCCGGATGAGGGCCGGCCGTTGAGGCTGAAGCTGACCCTGGAGTACGACGGCACCGCCTTTCACGGCTGGGCGGCGCAACCCGGCCTGCGGACGGTCGAAGGCGCTCTCCGAGAGGGCCTCGATTCGGTCTACAGGGCGGTCGAGGACCTCGCCGTCGCCGGTCGCACGGACGCCGGCGTGCACGCGCTCGGAAACGTCGTCAGCGTAGACGTCGGCGGTGGTGCCCCGCCCGAGCGCGCAGCGGAGGCGCTCAACGCCGTCCTGCCCGACGACGTGGCCGTGGTCCACGGGGAGGCGGCCTCGGCCGACTTCCATGCGCGCCACTCGGCGACGGCGCGCCGCTATCGCTACCGCGTCCATCGCCGCGGGGCGCGGTCGCCGTTCGAGCTGCGCCGCAGCTGGTGGCACCCGCACCGGCTCGACCTCGCGGCGCTCGCGGAGAGCGCCGAGCTGCTGCTGGGTGAGCACGACTTCCGCGCGTTCACTCCGACCGAGACCCAGCACACGGTCTTCGTTCGGCGGGTGACCGCCGCCGGCTGGCACGAGCGCGGGGACTTCCTCGAGCTCGAGATCGCCGCCGACTCGTTCCTCCGCCACATGGTGCGCACGCTCGTCGGGACGATGGTCGAGCGTAGGCCCGAGGAGATCGCGCGCCTGCTCGAAGGCCAGCCGCGCAGCGAGGCGGGATCGACCGCCCCGTCCTGGGGGCTGTACCTCGTCGGGGTCGACTATTGAGACGGAACCCGGGACAGGATAGATCCCGTCCCTGGTGCAGCACTCTCTAGGATCGAGCTGTGCGCTCGTCCGTCTGCCTGTTCGACCTCGACGGCACGCTCATCGACTCCGGGCCGATGATCATTTCGTCGATGAAGCACGCCGCGCTGACCGTGCTCGGGCGCGACATTCCCGACGAGGTGCTCGCCGCCGCCGTCGGCGGGCCGGGGCTCGTCGCGCAGATGGAGGCGCTCGATCCGGGCCGCGTGGACGACCTCGTCGAGGCGTACCGCGAGCACAACGTGCCTCTCCACTCCGAGCTGGAGGCGTTCTGGGAGGTGGTCGAGGTGCTGCCCCGCTTGCGGGCCGAGGGGAGGCGCCTCGGGATCGTGACGGCGAAGCGGCACGCATCGGTCCAGCTCGCCTTCGACCAGCTGCCCGGGCTCGAGGCGAACTTCGACGTCGTCGTCGGCGCCGAGGACACAAAACGTCACAAGCCCGATCCAGAGCCTCTGCTCGCTGCCCTCGATCGCCTCGGCGCCTCGAGCGCGGACGCCGCCTACGTCGGCGATTCCCCGTTCGACATCCGCGCGGCCAAGGCCGCCGGGGTGATGGCGGTCGCAGTCGCCTGGGGCGGGATCCACGGCACGGACGCGCTGCAGGCGGAGGAGCCCGACGCGCTCGTGCACCACGCGGAGGAGCTTCTTGCCGTCCTCTGACGCCAAGCGGGCCGAGAAGTTGCGCGAGCAGTTGAACCGCGCCTTGATCGCGTACCACGTCGACGACGACCCCGTGATCACGGATGCCGAGTACGACCGCCTCTACGACGAGCTCGTGGCGCTCGAGGAGGCACGCCCCGAGCTCGTGACGGTGGACTCGCCGACGCATCGCGTCGGAGCGCCGCCGTCGGACCGCTTCCAGAAGGTGCGCCATCTCGAGCAGATGGGCTCGCTCGACAAGGTGACGACCGACGAGGGCCTCTTCAAATGGGCGGACGACGTCCGCAAGCGGCTCGGGACGGACGAGCCCGTCGCGTTCGTGATCGAGCCGAAGATCGATGGATTGGCCATCAACCTCACGTATGAGGACGGCCTCTTCGTCCGCGGTGCGACGCGTGGGGACAGCGTCCAGGGAGAGGACGTGACGCCCAACCTCCGTACGATCCGAGCGATCCCGCTCCGGATGCGCGGCGGCGGGTCGCCGCCGACGGTGCTCGAGGTGCGGGGCGAGGTCTACCTGCCGTTGTCCGGCTTTCGCGAGCTGAACGCGCGGCTCGCCGGGACGAATCAGAAGCTCGCCCCGAATCCGCGCAACGCAGCGGCCGGCTCGGTGCGGCAGAAGAACTCGGCGATCACCGCCGACCGGCCGCTGTCCGTCTGGGTCTACGGGACGGGCCACGCCGAGGGGGTCGAGTTCGGTGGACAGTTCGAGATGCTCGAGTGGCTGCGCGAGCGCGGCTTTCCCACAAACCCTTTCGCCGAGCGGCTCGAAGCGGTCGAGGACGTCGCCGAGGCGTGTCGCGGATGGGAAACGCGCCGCGTCGAGCTCGACTACGAGATCGACGGGATCGTGATCAAGGTCGACTCGCTCGACCAGCAGCGCCGGCTCGGGGCGCTCCACGGGCGGCCGCGCTGGGCGCGAGCGTTCAAGTGGGCGCCGATGACGGCGCAGACGAAGCTGCTTGCGATTCGCATCCGGGTCGGCCGCACGGGCGCTCTCAACCCTTGGGCGATCCTCGAGCCGGTCGAGGTCGGTGGCGTCACCGTCTCGCGCGCGACGCTCCACAACGAGGAGGACATCAACCGGAAGGAGATCCGGGAGGGCGACATCGTCATCGTCCAGCGCGCGGGCGACGTGATCCCCCAGATCGTCGGGCCGGCGGGCGAGCACCAGCCGGGGACGAAGGTCTTCCGGATGCCGAAGAAGTGCCCGCTCTGCGGCTTCGACGTGATCAAGCCGGAGGGGGAGGCGATGCATCGGTGTCCAAACCGCGCGTGCCCGTCACGCGGTCTCGAGACGCTGATCAACTGGACCGGGATCGCCGACATCGAGGGGGTCGGGGAGCAGACGATCCGGCTGCTCTGGGAGCGCGGCCTCGTCCGATCGCTGCCCGATCTCTACCGCCTGTCGACGGAGCAGCTGCTCGAGCTGGACGGCTTCGCCGACATCTCCGCGACGGCAGCGATCGAGGCGATCCAGGGGTCGAAGCAGGTGCCCTTCTCGCGTGTCCTGCTCGGCCTCAACATCTCGAAGGTGGGCTGGGTGCTCGCGCAGAATCTTGCGCGCCACTTCGGTGACGTCGATCGCCTCGCGGCGGCGACCCAGGAGGAGGTGGAGGAAGCCGATGGATTCGGCCCCGACCGCGCTGAGATCGTCGTCGAGTGGTTTGCGGACGCCCAGAACCGAGCGCTGGTGCAGGAGCTGCGCGAGCTGGGGCTGCGTTTCGAGGTGGGTGAGGAGGACCGGCCCGTGGAGGGGCGGCTGACCGGCTCGACGTACGTGATCACGGGCACGCTCGAGAAGTACTCGCGCGAGGAGGCGGCGGCCGCGCTCGAGGCCCTCGGCGCCAAGGTGACGAGCTCCGTGTCGTCAAAGACGACCGGCGTGATCGTCGGAGAGGAGCCCGGAGCGTCGAAGCTGTCGAAGGCGCAGAAGACCGGCGTATCGCTGCTTGCCGAGGCGGACCTCGACGCGCTGCTCGCCCCTTAGGAGCTCAGTGCAGGGTAATGGTGACCGTCTGCCAGTTCCACTGGGCGGCCTGGGCGGCGTTCGACACCCAGACGTCGATCCGTAGGCCCTTGATGCCGCTGCCGGTGTCGGCGGCGACGCCTTCCCCGTAGCCGGGGATGGTCATTCTCGTACCGAGGGGGATCACGCTCGGATCGACGGCGACGACGCCGGGACCCGTGGGAATGCCCGTCGCAGTCGTGCCGCGGATCGTGTAGGCGGTGGCGACGACGGTGAGCTGCCGGCCGTTCTTCGTCACGGGCGCCTGCGGCGTGGGCGACGGCTGTGGCTGCGGTTCCGGCACCGGGGGAGGCGCGACGGCGTCGGCGCCGATCGACGAGATGCTCGGCGCCACCTCTGCCTTGGCCGTCTCGATCGAGGCGGCCGCGGTCGCCGCCTCCGCGGCAGCGACGGCTTGCGCAATCTGCTGCTCGTTCAGCACCTGCTGGTCGCGCAGGTCGGCGATGTACGACACGCGGCTCGCCTGCGCCTGCTCGAGCTCGCTGGTACGCGCCGCGGCCACCGACCGGAGCGATTGCAGCTCCGCGCGTCGCGCCGTCAGCGACCGCAGCAGGCGCGCGATCTTCCGCCGCGCCGCCTTTGCCTGCTCGAGGACGTTGTTCGTCGCGTCGGTCGTCCGCTGGAGGTTGTCCACGTCGTCGAGCGCCTCCTCGATCGACGAGGCGCCGAGGAAGACCGCCAGCACGTCAGGCTGCTCCTCGACGTACAGAGCGCGCACCTGGTCGCCGAGGCGCCGCTCGGATGCCGACAACGTGCGCTTGGCTGCATGCAGCTCTTTGCGCGAGGTCGCCCGCTCGCGCTCGACCGCGCCCAGCCGCTGCTCGACCCCGGCAAGCGCCGTCCGTGCCGAATCGAGCCGTCGCTCGAGCGCGAAGAGCTCGAGCTGCGCCGAATTCTCGGCGGCCGCGAGCTCGGCGCCTTGCGCCCGAAGGGTGGCCGGATCGTCCGCCAGACCCGTCGCAGGGACGACGAGGAGAGCGAGAGCGAAGACGACGAGACCGAGGGGGTAGGCGGCCTTTCTACGAAAGAGCACGACGCGCTGAACGTATCAGAGCGTCGTTCGAGACATGAAGAGATGTGGCTGTTTTGCAGCATTTTTGTCTCTCCACAGGAGACGGTTGTCGGTTGCAGGCATCCGTAGACACTGCTAGGGTCCCGCGCAGTGACGTACCGGCCCCTCCCGGTGCGCCCTCGGTTGTGCGGGCTTAAAACCCGAATCGCGGGTCGTCGCGCGACTTTTGTAGGGCTCCTCGTTGCCGTAGCCGGCGTGGCGCTGCTTGCATCCGTTCCTGCGTTCGCCAACCCGCGCATCGATCAGAAGGAAGCCGAGGCGCGACAGGTGCTCGAGGAGATCCAGACGCTCGACTCGCAGCTCGAGAAGTCCGTCGAGGCGTACGACGCCGCAAACGTGAAGCTCGGCGAGATCAAGACGCAGCTCAGCCTCAACCGGCGCGAGATGAAGGTCGCGAGAGCGAACCTCGGCGTCGCGCAGGATCGCCTCGCCCGGCGGCTGCGCGACCTGTACGTCGGCGGCGAATCGGCCTCGACGCTCGAGCTCTTCCTCGGCGCATCGAGCTTCGAGGATCTGATCAACCGCCTCGACACGATCGATCGCGTTTCGAGCGAGGACACGCAGGTGCTCGACGAGGTGAAGAGATTCCGCCGCGAGGTGACGACGCGCGGCGCCGCCCTTAAGGTGGCGCATACCCGTCAGGTGCAGGTGGTCGCCGAGCGGGCGCAGGCGAAGCGCCAGATAGAGGCGGGTCTCGCCGAGAAGCAGCGCCTCGTGTCGCAGATCAAGGGTGAGATCGCGAAACTGAGGGCGCAGGAGGCGGCGCAGCAGGCCTATCTCCAGCGCCAGGCACAAGCGCGGCTCGCGACCCAGCAGGCGGCAGCTAGCCAGGCGCTCTCGCAGACGATCGTCGGCGCGGCGGTCGAGACGCCCGAGATCGCGATCGCACCTCCCTCGCGCTTCTCCGGCGTCGTCGGGATCGCGATGCAGTACCTCGGCACGCCGTACGTGTGGGGCGGCTCCTCCCCCGGCGGGTTCGACTGCTCCGGGTTCGTCATGTACGTCTTCGCTCAGATGGGCGTCTCGCTGCCGCACCACGCGGCCTCGCAGTACAGCTACGGCGTGCCCGTCTCCCAAGACCAGCTCGAGCCCGGTGACCTCGTCTTCTTCGACGGCCTCGGCCACGTCGGGATCTACATCGGCGGCGGCCAGTTCATCCACTCCCCGCACACAGGCGACGTCGTCAAGATCTCGAGCCTCTCGGACAGCTGGTACGCCGCCACCTACGTCGGCGCCCGCCGCATCATCTGAGCCGCTCCGGTCGCTAGTTCGCGTCCGCGGCGGGTGCTGCGCGGGCGGGAATACAGTTCCTCGATCTCGGTCTCGAAGTGGTCTGCGCACACGCGCCGGCGGAGCTTGAGCGTCGGCGTCACCTCGTCGTCGTCGGCGGAGAAGTCGCGCGGGAGGAGGGCGAACTGCTTGATCTGCTCGTAGCGGGAGTGGCGCACGTTCACCTCGTCGACGACGCCCTGGATCAGCGCGACAACGGCTGGGTCCTTCACGACCTCCGCCAGCTCTGCGTCGAGCCCGTGCTCGTTGGCCCATGACGCGAGCTCGACCGGATCGAGAGTGATCAGCGCGGCGACGAACGGTCGCTTGTCGCCGACGACGAGCGCCTGCGAGACGTACTTCGAGCTCTTCAGCTCGTTCTCGAGGTTCTGGGGAGCGACGTTCTTGCCGCCGGCGGTGACGAGGATGTCCTTCTTCCGGTCCGTGATCGTCACGAAGCCCTCATCGTCGATCGATGCAATGTCCCCGGTGGCCAGCCAGCCGTCGTCCCCGAGGATCGTGCGCGTTGCGTCCTCGTCCTTGAGGTAGCCGGCGAACACGGTCGGGCTGCGCACGAACAGCTCGCCGTCGTCCGCGAGCTTCAGCTCCCAGCCCGGCAGCGCCTGCCCGACGGTGCCGAACCGGAAAGATGTCGTTTGGTTCGCGGAGGCGGCGGTCGTGCACTCCGTGAGCCCGTAGCCCTCGAGGATCAGGATGTCGAGCGAGTGGAAGAAGCGCAGCACGTCAGGCGCGAGCGGGGCGCCCGGACAGCGCGATCCGTAGCCGTCCGCCGAGCCGCTCCTTCACCTTCGCGTAGACGAGCCTGTTCGCCAGGCGGTGCTGGGTGGCGAGGCCGCGCGGTACTGGCCGCTGTGCCTCTCGGAGGACGGAGACGCGCCCGCCGACGTCGAGCGCCCAGTCGATAAGCCTCCGCCTGGCGCCGGTCGCCTCGTCGAAAGCCGCGACGACCCCCCCGTGGACCTTCTCGTAGATGCGTGGGACGCTGCGGGAGCACCGTCGGCCGGACCGCGAGCAACGCATCGGCGAGCTTGTACGGGTCGGCGCAGAACGCAAGCGTGAAGCCTGCGTATGGGCCCGAAAGATGAATGAGGCGGCCGAAGTTGTGCGCGAGAGGGAGGTAGAGGAGGAGGACATCGCCGGGGCCGGCGTTGTCGTCCATCTGGTCGCGGACCGTGACCATCGCGTAGTAGTTGCGGTGGCGGATCATGCAGCCCTTCGGCGGGCCGGTCGTGCCCGACGTGTAGATGTAGGTGAAGAGGTCGTCCTCGGAGACCGAGCTCTCGGCATCGGCGAGGGCCGTCGGGTTCGCAGCGGCGAACTCGCGGCCCCTTGCGGCGAGATCGTCGAGAGTCTCCACTGTCAGCACGTGCTCCAGCCCGGGAAGCTCGGCGCGGACAGCGTCGATCTTCGCGAGCTGGTCGTCGTCCTCGACGAGCACGCCCACAGACTCCGAGTGGGCGAGGACGTACGCGCAGTCCGCCGGCGAGGAATTCGCGTACACCGGCGCCGTCACTCCCCCGACGAGCGCGAGCGCGAAGTCGAACTGCGCCCACTCGACGCGCGTCCCGACGAGGATGCCGAACGCGTCTCCCTTCTTGACGCCGAGCGCGAGCAGGCCGTTGGCGAGATCGTCGACGCGACGAGCCGCGTCGGCCCAAGACACCTCCTGCCAGCCGCTCTCCCGCTCGGCGAGGTACGGAGGCGAGCTGTGGCGAGCCGCAACGGCATCCCGCCAGAGCCGTCCGATCGTCCGCTCCTGCGTCGACACGGTTGAAGCCTACGCGGGAGGGAATAGACGCCGGAGGGAGAAGAAACGCGGTCCGCTACTAGACTTTCTGACGAATGAGAACGACCTGGAACGGCGCGATCAGCTTCGGGCTGGTCAGCATCCCCGTCGGCCTGGCGCCGGCGACGAAACCGTCTGCCCGTCAGTCGGATGTCTCGTTTCGCCTTCTCCATCGCGAGTGCAAGACGCCGATCAAGCAGAAGCGCTGGTGCCCGTTTCACGAGCAAGACGTCGGGCCGGACGAGATCGTCCGTGGCTGGGAGGTGTCGAAGGGCGAGTTCGTGATCGTCGAGGACGGCGATCTCGAGGCGATCGACCGCGACTCGACGTCGCGCTCGATCGACATCACGAGCTTCGTGCCTGCGGCCGAGGTGGATCCGATCGTACTTCGACCGCACGTACTTCCTCGTTCCCGCGACGGCGCCGCTCAGCAGCGCCCGTACGTGTTGTTGCTCCAGGCAATGCGAGAGACGGAGACCGCAGCGCTCGGCAGCTTCGTTCTCGCCGGCAAGGAGAAGCTCGCCCTGATCCGCGTCCGTGACGACGCACTCGTCCTCGAGACGCTGTTCGTCGGTGAGGACGTCTACTCGGACGCAGAGATCGAGGAGGCCGTGGCCGACGCGAAGACGAAGAAGCCCGAGGTCGCGCTCGCGCTCGAGGTGATCGAGAGCCTCGCGGGTGGTTCGATCGAAGGAGCTCGTGAGCGACTACCGGCCGAACCTGCGTGCGCTGCTCGAGGAGAAGCTCTCAGGCGCCCCACCGTCGACGCCCGAGGCGGTTGAGGAGGAAGACGCGCCGGTGATCGACCTGATGGACGCTCTCAGGAAGAGCGTCGCGGAGGCGAAGCAGCGGAAGACGAAGGCCGAGCCGGCAGCGAAGGCGAAGGCGGCGCCGAAGCGGGCCGCCTTTCACGCGCGAAGGTCGCCGCGAAGAAGCGCTGACGAACGGCCGCTAGCTCTTGAGCGAGGCAGACGCCTCGAGCTGCGCCTGAAAGAGAGTCTTGTCGATCTTGCCCTGGTAGATCGGCACACCCTCTTCGACACAGAACCGGACGACGTCGTCCCGCTCCATGCCGACCTCCTTCGAGAGCTCCTCAGGCGTCAGGTCGGTTGGGCATCCTTCCTCCTCTTCGTCAATGAGAGAAGCCCGCCGGCCGTCGAGGCGCGCGCGGGCTTGAGCGGTGCACGTAGGTCTCGTAGTCGCGGGGCTCATTGGCCTGCGCCGCAACGACAATCATCGATCGGAGAATACTCCGTTGCCGCACGTCTCGCAACGGGTCAGACGGGATTCGTGAGCTCGATGAAGCGGGGAATCGACGTCGAACTCCTCGGCGATGCGCGTCGCGAGCGCCTGGACGCCGAGCCTCTCGGTGGCGTAGTGGCCGGCGGCGACGAAGTGGATGCCGAGCTCCCGTGCGACCATCATCGTCGGCTCGGCCGGCTCGCCTGTCAGGAACAGGTCGTATCCGCCGCCGCGGCGGCGGAAACGCGGGAAGCCGCGCCTCCCGAGATGATTGCGACGCGCCGGATCTCGTCTGGCCCCGACGGGAAAACGAGCGGGTCCTTACCGAGCTTGTCGCGGACGAGCGCGGCGAACGCCTCCGCTGTGGTCGGCTCCGCCAGTGGCCCGCCGACGCCGATGCCGTCGAATTGCGCCTCGACCGTGACGCCGAGCTCACGCGCGAGCAGTGCGTTGTTGCCGATCTCGAGATGGGCGTCGAGCGCGAGGTGATACGCCGCGAGCGTGATGTCCGCGTCGAACAGCACGCGGAGCCGTTCTTTCATCCGCGCGTCGACGATTCGCGGGTCCGCGTCCCAGAAGAGCCCGTGATGAACGACGAGCAGCTCGGCCCGATCGCTGCCGTGTGCTCGAACAGCTCGCGCGAGGGCTGAGACGCCGCAGGCGACTGTCGTCACCTCGTCGGCCCCGACGACCTGGAGGCCCATCGGCCCGTAGTCCGGGTACGACGAGACGTCGAGCAACTCGTCGGCGTAGGCGATGATCGCGTCCCGTGACGCCACGGTGCGGGAGTCTAGGTTGGTTACGCTGCAGCTGTCGCGAAAGGCGTCTCTCCGGCTGCCTCCTCTCCGGATGGCGACGAGAGGAACTCGACGCGGTTCGCCACGACCTCGAGGGCGCTCCGGCGCGTGCCGTCGGCGTCCTCCCACGACCGGCTGCGTAGCCGGCCGTCGAGCCCGATCCGCTTTCCCTTCGCGAGGTAGCGGCCGCAGAGCTCGGCCTGCCGGTCCCAGACCGCGACTCGAACGAAGTCCGCGCCACCGTCCTTCGAAGGCCGGTCTACCGCCAGCACGAAGCTCGCTACACGCTTGCTCTCGCCGACGCTCTTCACCTCGACGTCCGTCGCCAGGTTCCCGATCAGCGTCACGACGTTCACATCTCGACGGTAGCGGGCGAGTCGCAACGTGTCTGTGCCGGATCCGTGCCGAAATCGTGGAGTCAGGACAGCCGGCTCGCGGGGGAGCCCCGCAAGCCTGCCTTCATCGAGAGATATCGGGGTGCCCAGATTTGAACTGGGGACCTCTCCGACCCGAACGGAGCGCGCTACCAGGCTGCGCCACACCCCGAGCGAGCACAGATTAGCGGCTGTCGCGCGGGCGCTCTTCCGCTCGCGTGCCGCGACGGGTGAGCGAACGAAGCCATTCGCGGAACGAGGGGCCGCGTGTCCGGCGCAGTGCGGCTTCGCGCTCGGCTTGCTGCCGGACCCACGCCTTGTGCCTGCTGCCTCTCGAGCCGTAGCGCGGCTTCCAGTAGACGGGGCTCATCGCACCATCATGCCGCCTCGCGCACCGAGCGCACGAACAGCGGCACGGCCCACATCAGCCCGGCGAGGCTGAAGCCGACAGTGAGCATGGTCGCCGGCTCGACCGAGCGCGAGACGATAGCGGTGAGCGCGTACCCGAGCGGCACGAGCCCGATCGCGCCGAAGAAGTCGAGGCTCGTCACGCGCGCGAGCTTCGTGTCGGGCACCCACTCCATCATCAGCGTCGACCAGAGCGCGATCGCGTACCCGATCAGCGCTCCGCGCACTGCCATCAGCGCCGCCGCGACCTCGTACGAGTCCTGGCGCGTCATCAGCACGGCGAAGAGGTCGTTGAGCGCGAGGAAGCCGAAGATCTGCCAGATCCGCCGGCTCCGCGGGTTCACCTGGCCGAAGACGATCGTGCCGACCGTCATCCCGAGCGCCTCGAACGCAAAGAGCAGGCCATACGCGCCGACGCCTTGGCCGAAGTGGTCTGCGACGAACGTCGGCGCGAGCGCCTGGAAGGGCGCCATCGCAACCATCAGCACGGCCGACGTGACCGCGATGCCGACCCATAGCCATGGCACGCCGGCGACGTAGCGGATCCCCTCGGCGATCGCGTGCCACGTCCCTTCGCTCGGCTCTGCCTCGAACGAGCGCGGTCGCGTGCCGAACAGAAACGCCGCCGAGACGAGGAACGTGACGGCGTCGAAGCCAAAGACCGTTGCCGACCCCGCGAGGCCGTAGATCGTGCCCGCGAGCGCCGGCCCGATCACGAAAGCGCCCTGGCGCGACACGCCGATCAGCGTGTTCGCGGAGGCGAGCTCGTGAGACTCCACGACGAGCGGCACGATGCCGCCGGCCGCCGGGTAGAAGAACCCGTCGGCGAGGCCGAACCCGACGGCGAACACGAGCAGCAAGGAAAACGAGAGCCCGCCGCCGGCGTCGACGACGGTGAGCGCGCCGATGATCACGAAGCGTGCGACGTCGGAGGCGATCATCAGCATCCGGCGCGAGTAGCGGTCCGCCGAGAGCGCCTCCCACGAGCAGTGTCGTCAGGAGGGCGAGCGAGTGCGCCATCAGCACGATCGCGAGCGAGGTCGCCGATCCCGTCAGCGTCGTCGTCCGCCAGCCGAGCGCGATCAGGAATGCGCCGTCCCCGACCAGGGAGATCGTGCGGGCCGTCCAGAGGCGGCGAAAGTCGCCGCTACGAAACGCCTGGAGCGCCTGTGCGCCTGCGAAGAGCCGACGGTCCTCGGCCACGGACAACGCTATCCTCGCGCCGTGACCGGGGTCGTTCGGGGTGTGCTGTTCGACGTCGACTTCACGCTTGCACGGCCGGGGCCGGAGCTCGGCCCTCTGGGATACGCGGAGCTCGGGCAAGAGCACGGGCTCGCGCTCGACACGGAGCGGTACTCCGACGCGCGCAGGGCGGCCGTCGCCGACCTGCAGGCTCATCCTGAGCTCGACCACGACGAGGAGCTGTGGGTGCGCTTCACGGAGGACGTCGTGCGGGGGATGGGCGGCGATGGCCCGGAGGTCGAGAACGTCGCACGCGCGATCGTGGGCCGGTGGGAGCACGCCCATCACTTCGAGCTGTACGACGACGCGCTGCCGACGCTCGCAACGCTTCGCAGGACCGGCTACAGGCTCGGCCTGCTCTCGAACACGAGCCGCGATCTCGACGCGTTCGTGCGCCACCACGCGATCGAGGTCGACGCGTGGCTGTCGTCGGGCAAACACGGCAAGGTGAAGCCGAGCCCCGTGATCTTCGCCGCCGCGCTCGACCTCGTCGGCGTGCCCGCCACGCAGGCGGTGATGGTCGGCGACTCGCCCGACGACGACATCCGCGGCGCGCGGGCGTGCGGGATGCGCGCGATCCTCGTCGACCGCGCCGACGAGCATCGCGACGAGCCGGAGCGCATCCGATCCCTGTCGGAGCTCCCTGCGCTGCTTCGCTGATGGCGGGCGCGCACGTGGTCTCCCTCGCGGATGGTGCGGAGGATGTCGAGGCAGTGCGCGAGCTGTTCCGTGAGTACCAGGAAGCCCTCGGCGTGGACCTCGGGTTCCAGGAGTTCGACCGCGAGCTCGCCGAGCTCCCCGGCTCCTACGTGCCACCCCGCGGCCTGCTGCTCCTCGCCCGCTCGGCCGAAGGGGAGCCTGTCGGCTGCGTCGCGCTCAACGAGCTGGCGCCGGGCGTCTGCGAGATGAAGCGGCTGTACGTGCGGCTGTCGCACCGCGGCCACGGGCTCGGGCGCGAGCTCGTCGAGCGTGTGGTCGAAGCGGCGCGCGAGCACGGCTACCGGTCGATGCGGCTCGACACGCTCCCCTCGATGGTCGAGGCCGCGCCGCTCTATGCGTCGTTCGGCTTCAGCGAGATCGACCCCTATTACGACAACCCGGTCGTCGGCGCCCGCTTCCTCGAGCTCGAGCTCTGACGATCAGCTGGCGGCCGTGTGCCGCGCGCGCGCCTCGACCATGTCGTCGCCAATCGCCTTCACGACCTCCGGCCGCTCGAGCAGGCGTGCGATCTCGTCCTGCGAGAGCCGGTTGGCGACGTACGGGTCGTCGAGGATGTCGTCGAGCGTCCGGCCACGATCGTGCTCGCGGATCACGTAGGCCGCGCAGCGCTCCTCCGAGCTCTTGGTCGTGAACAGGAAGGAGAAAGGGTTCCGAAAGAGCGAGCCGAGCCGAGACACCGGAGCGATTGTATCCTCGCCTCGTGAGGCCGACGTCGCAGCCTGGGCGGTACGCCGAGCGGGTGCTCGACGGGTTCGACGAAGCCGGCGCGCCGGAGCGGGTCGTGCTGTGGATCGAGCGGAAGGACGGCGGCATCTGGGCCGTCGGCCGGGCCGTGAACCCCCAGCATCGTCAGAGCGCCGAGCCGCGCGCCGACGACTTCCTCTGCGAGACGTACGAGCTCGACGACGCGCTCGAGCAGGCGAACGCGGCGCTCGAAGACGACGTCGTCGTGCTCGAGACGGACGGGGAGCTCGCCACACACGTCGCGCCGTTCACGCGCAAGGAGATCGTCCCGAGGCTCGAGCAGGCGTTCTTCCGCGGAACCTGATCGCACCTCCGGTCCGAACTGCGACCGGTTGGCACGACCGCTGATAGGGTCGCGCCTCGCTCATGCACATTCGACTCGGACATAGCCCCGACGCAGACGACGCGTTCATGTTCTGGGCCCTCGCGGCGGGCAAGGTCGACACGCGCGGCTTCGAGTTCGAGCACGTGCTCCGCGACATCCAGACGCTAAACGAATGGGCGCTCGACGGGAAGCTCGAGACGACGGCGATCTCGCTCCACGCGTACCCGTTCGTCCAGGAGCGCTACGTCCTCCTGCCTCACGGGGCGTCGATGGGCGCGGGCTACGGCCCGCTCGTCGTCGCGCGCGAGCAACTCTCGCTCGACGACCTGACAGAGCTTGAGATCGCGATTCCCGGACGGATGACGACGGCGTTCCTCGTCCTCCGGATGGCGATCGGCGACTTCCGCTTCCGCGAGGTGCCGTTCGACGAGATCCTCGACCAGGTGAAGTCCGGCGAGGCGGACGCGGGGCTGATCATCCACGAAGGCCAGCTGACGTACGAGGCCGAGGGCCTGACGAAGGTGCTCGACCTCGGTGAGTGGTGGTTGCTCGAGACGGGGCTGCCGCTGCCGCTCGGCGCGAACGTCGCCCGCCGCGATCTCGGCGAGGACGTGCTCCACGAGCTCTCGGCCGTGCTCCAGGAGTCGATCAGGGCTGGGCTCGACAACCGGAGCGAAGCGATGGCCTACGCGATGGAGTTCAGCCGTGGGCTCGAGCCTCATCTCGCCGACCGATTCGTCGGCATGTACGTCAACGATCTGACGTGCGACTACGGCGAGGAAGGTCGCACTGCGGTCGAGGAGCTCCTGCGCCGCGCCGAGGCGCTCGGGGCATACGAGCACCCGGTCAGAGTCGAATTCGTAGCCTGACCCGACGACCGTAGACTCTTGCCCGTGGCGCGGGCAGTCATCCTCTCAGCGGTTCGCACGCCGGTCGGGCGCTACGGCGGCGGGCTCTCGGGCGTTCGGCCCGACGATCTGGGCGCGGTCGCGATCGCTGCGGCTGTCGAGCGCGCCGGCGTTCCGCCTGAGCAGATCGAGGACGTCCACTTCGGCTGCGCGAACCAGGCCGGAGAGGACAATCGGAACGTCGCACGGATGGCCGCCTTGCTTGCTGGCCTGCCCGACTCGGTCCCAGGCCTGACGCTCAACCGGCTCTGCGCGTCGGGGTTGTCCGCTGTCGTGTCGGCCTGCCACTCGGTGGTCGCCGGCGCGGGCGACCTGTTCGTCGCTGGCGGCGTCGAGTCGATGAGCCGTGCGCCGTTCGCCATGGCCAAAGGGGAGGCGCCGTTTCCGCGTGGCAACGTTACGGCCTGGGACACGACGCTCGGTTGGCGGTTCCCGAACCCACGTCTCGAGGCGATGTTCCCGCTCGAATCGATGGGGGAGACGGGCGAGAACGTCGCCGAGCGCTGGGGCGTCTCGCGCGAGGATCAGGACGCGTTCGCGCTCGAGTCGCAGCGGCGGTGGTCGGTGGCCGATGCAGCAGGACTGTTCGCCGACGAGCTCGTCCCCGTGGAGGGCTTCGAGCGCGACGAGCATCCGCGTCCAGACACGAGCTCCGAGAAGCTCGCGACGCTCAAGCCGGCTTTTCGGAAGGACGGCACCGTCACCGCCGGCAACGCAAGCGGCTTGAACGACGGCGCGGCCGCGCTCGTCATCGCGAGCGAGGAGAAGGCGAATGAGCTCGGTGCGGAGCCGATCGGCGCCTTCGTCGCCGACGCTGCGGTTGGCGTCGACCCTCGCGTGATGGGCGTTGGGCCGATTCCGGCAGTTCGGAAGGTGCTCGAGCGCGCGGGGATCGGCGTCGACGACCTCGACCTCGTCGAGCTGAACGAGGCGTTCGCTTCGCAGAGCGTCGCAGTGATGCGGGAGCTCGGTCTCGATCCGTCGCGCGTGAACGTGAACGGGGGCGCGATCGCGATCGGCCATCCCCTCGGGATGAGCGGCGCCAGGCTCGTGGTCTCGCTGCTCCACGAGCTCGGCCGCCGCGGCGGCCGCTACGGCCTCGCGACGCTGTGCGTTGGGGTCGGCCAGGGCCAGGCGGCTCTGTTCGAACGCTGATCCGGCCTGCAGAAACTCGGCGTTCGAGCCGATAGAGGCTCTGTGAACCCGTTCTCCCCGTACGCGCCCCGGCTGACGTGGCTCGTCGCGGCGTTCGTGACCGCGTTCTGCGCGCTGATGGCGACCGTCGGCGCCGATGCTCACTGGCTCGCTGCGCTCGGCGGCTGGGTCGTGAAGCTCGGCGACATCCCGCCGGGCGTGCCGTATGCCGCCGCGCCGTCGGACGGATGGTCGAACGTCCCCATCCTCGGCGAGCTTCTCTTCCACGCGCTCGAATCCGGCCTCGGCGACCGGGGCCTCGTGCTCGCTCTCGTCGGTGCGATAGCCCTCGCGCTCGGCTTCATCGCCTTCGACATGCGCCGTGATGACGTGGCCGACGCGCCGTCAGCGCTTGCCCTCATGCTCGTCGCCGTCGGCGCCGCGTCCTCGCTCCTGATCGTGCGCGGCCAGATGTTCTCGCTGGCCCTGTTCCCGATCCTCCTCTTCATCCTGCGGAGCCAGGTGCGCGTGCCCGGTGACGGGATCTGGCTCGTCGTCCCGCTGTTCGCGCTCTGGTCGAACCTTCACGGCGGGGTGCTCGTCGGCGTTGCGGTCGCCGGCGCCTACCTTCTCTTCTATCGCCTTTCGCGCACGCCGCTCGAGGCGCTCGGTGTGCTCGCTGCCTCGCTCGTTGCCCTGTTCCTGACGCCGGCGCTGCTCCACACGGGCGCCTACTACCGCGGCGTGCTCGGCAGCGAGGCCGCCTCCGGTCGGGAGGGCCTGTGGGCGCCGCTCTCGCTCGGTAACCCCTTCGACCTCGCGTTTCTCGCAGTCGCGATCCCGCTGCTCGTCGCGGCGTTGCTTTCTCGGCCGAAGCTCTGGGAGCTCGTCGCAATCGCGGGTCTGACCGTGCTGACGGTGCAATCTGCTCGCAACGGCGTCTGGCTCGTGATCTTCCTTGCGGCGCCCGCGGGCCGCTGGCTAACCGGCTCTCGCGAGTGGCGGATCCGGCTCCCGGCAAAGCTGACCGCAACGGTCGCAACGGTCTTCGTGTGCCTAATCGCGCTCGGGCTCGTCAAGACGCCAGTTCCCTCGGGCGCGGGCGTCGGGCTTCGCGCGAAGGCAGCGGCGGCTGCGCACGGCGGGCCGATTCTCGCTGACGACCTGAACGCCGAAGCGCTGGCGGTCGACGGCCGGAAGGTGTGGATCGCGAACCCGCTCGACGCGTTCCCGAAGCCCGATCAGCGCCACTACCTCGACTGGATCGCAGGCCGCTCGTCGGGTGATCTGCTACTCAGGCTGTTCCCTGTCGCCCTCGTCACGAAGGACAGCGACGCGGCACGCCGACTCGCGCACACTGCCGGATGGAAGGCGGCTGCTCACGACGAGCAGGCCGTTCTCTTCGTCAAGCACGCGCGCTGAAGATCCGCTCACGCCGCCCTCTGAGCCAGACGGTCTGGCCTCGCCAGAGCTCGAGCTCGTCGAACCGGGAACGTGGGACGAGAGCCACGACCTCGCCGCCGTCGTCCGTATGCAGCTCGACCTTCGCCTCACGGCCGAGCACAGTCATGCGGACGACCATCGCGGGCGTTGAGCCCTCATCGGGCTCCTCGAGGATCTCGACCTCGTGCGGGCGGATCAGCCTGCCGCCGACGTCGTTCGCGTCCCCGACGAAGCGCATCACGAACTCCGTCTTCGGGTCGTCGTAGAGCTCGCGCGGCGACCCGACCTGCTCGATGCGGCCCTCGTTGAGCACCGCTATCTGGTCGGCGACCTCCATCGCCTCCTCCTGGTCGTGCGTGACGAAGACGGTCGTCACGTTCACGATGTCGTGGAGCTGGCGGAGCCAGTCGCGGAGCTCCGCACGGACCCGCGCGTCGAGCGCGCCGAACGGCTCGTCGAGGAGCAGCACCTCCGGCTCTGGCGCGAGCGCGCGTGCGAGGCCCATGCGCTGACGCTGGCCGCCGGAGAGCTGCGCGGGGTAGCGGTCGCCGAGCCCGTCGAGCTGGACGAGGTTGAGGAGCTCGTCGACGCGATCGCGGACCTCGGCTTTCGGCCGTTTCCGCACTTCGAGCCCGAACGCGATGTTCTTCGCGACCGTCATGTGCTTGAACGCGGCGTAGTGCTGGAACACGAAACCGACGTTCCGTTTCTGAGGAGAGAGGTTCGTCGCGTTCCTGCCCGCAAGCACGACGTCGCCGGAGTCCGGCGTCTCGAGCCCGGCGACGATCCGGAGCAGCGTCGACTTGCCGGATCCGCTCGGCCCGAGAAGCGCGGTCAGGGAGCCCGAGTCGACGTCGAGCGAGACATCGTCGAGCGCGAGGAACTCGCCGAACCGCTTCGTGACGTGGTGCGCCTGGATCGACATCAGCTCGTGTGTTCTCTCGGCCGGATCGCAGTCATCGCGACGAGAACGAGGATCGCCATCAGCGCGAGCACGATCGAGATCGCGTACGCGCCGGCAAGGTTGAAGTTCTCGTAGGCGTCCTGGATGCGGAGCGTCGCCGTCTCCGTCTGGCCCTGGATCCGGCCCGAGACGACGGCGACCGCGCCGTACTCCCCGAGGCAGCGGGCTGTGGTGAGGATGACGCCGTACGCGACCGCCCAGCGGATCGAGGGCAGCGTGATCCGCCAGAACGTCTTCCAGCCGCTCGCGCCGAGCGTGCTCGCGGCCTGCTCCTGGTCGTCGCCGACCTCCTGCAGCGTCGGGATCACCTCGCGGGCGACAAACGGGAGGGAGACGAAGATCGTCGCGATCACCATCGACGGCAGCGCGAAGAGCACCTGGATCCCGTGGTCGTCGAGCCAGCCGCCGAGCCAGCCGTTCTGGCCGTAGAGGAGGTAGAGCGAGAGGCCGACGACGACCGGCGAGAGCGCGAGCGGAAGATCGATGAAGGCGCTGAGCACGCTCTTGCCGCGGAACGTGCGGCGGACGATGGCGAGCGCGCAGACGATCCCGAACACGGTGTTGACGGGCACGGCGATCGCCGTGATGACGAGCGTGAGCTTGAACGCGTGGACGGTGTCCGGCTCGGAAAGCGTGTCCCACACCGGCCCGAGCCCGCCCTGAAACGTCCGCCAGAAGACGATCGCGAGTGGACCGGCGAGGATCGCGACGAGATAGAGGAGCGCCGTGCCTCGGAGCGCGAGCCTCGTCATCGGTCGTGCCTTGTCGCGAAGTGCCGGACGCCGCCGATGGCGAGGAGCGCAAGGAACGAGATCGCGAGCAGCACGACCGCCACGGCCGAAGCTCCGGCGGAGTCGCCGCTCTCGATCCGTCCGAAGATGTAGACGGACGAGACCTCCGTCTTGAAGGGGAGGTTGCCCGTGATGATGACGAGCGATCCGAACTCGCCCACCGCCTTGGCGAACGCGAGGGCGACACCGGACAGGATCCCGGGCAAGATCGAGGGCAGGATGATCCTGCGGAACGTCGTCCAGCCGCTGGCGCCGAGGGAGTGGGCGGCCTGCTCGAGCTCGGGATCGAGCTCGATGAGCAGGGGCTGCACCGTTCTGACCACGAACGGAAGCGTCACGAACAGCAGGCAGAGGGCGATCGCCGATCGCGTGTACGCGACGTCGATACCGATCGGCGACTTCGGCCCGTAGAGCGCGAGCAGCGTCAGCCCCGCGACGATCGTCGGCAGCGCGAACGGGAGGTCGATGACGGCGTTGACCACGCTCTTGCCGCGGAAGTCGTCGCGGACGAGCACCCACGCGGTCAGCGTCCCGAGCACGGCGTTGAGGAGCGCCACGAGAACCGAGGCGACCAGCGTGAGCTTGAGCGCGGCGACCGCCTGCGGGTTCGAGATCGCGTCCCAGAACGATTGGGAGCCCTCGCTCGTCGCGTTCCAGACGAGCGCCGCCATCGGCAACAGGACGAGAATCGAGAGAAAGGTCGTGACAAAGCCGAGGGACAGGGCCGTTGCGGTCCTGTCCCTCGGATGCGACCCGCGCCGGGCCGCCGGTGCCGCGAGCGTCTCAGCCGGTGCCGCCACCGACCTGCTTCTCGATGCGCGCCATGATCCCCGTGTCGGGGTCGAAGAAGCGCTTCTGCGCCTTCGCCCAGCCTCCGATCGACGGCGCGTCGATAGTGAACATGTTCGGCCGGGCCGGGAACTTCTTCTTGTTTGCCTTGAGGACGCTCGGCACGACCGGCCGGTAGCCGTTGTTCGCCCAGATCTGCTGGGCGGCGGGGGTGATGAGGAACTTCGTAAACGCGTTCGCCGCGGTGGCGGCCTCCGTCGTCCGTGTCACCGCGATCGGGTTCTCGATCAGGATCGTCGAACGCGGGATGATGAACTGGACCGGCTGGCCCGCAGCCTTCGCGAGCAGCGCCTCGCTCTCGTACGCGAGCATGACGTCACCCTTGCCCGAGAGGAACGTGTTCAGGGCGTCGCGCGCGCTCTTGTCCTGGACGACGACGTTCTTGAACATCCTCAGAAGGTTCGCCTGAGCCTCCTTGTCCTTCTTCCCCTCGCGCCGCCACGCCCCGTACGCGGCCATGATGTTCCAGCGCGCGCCACCGGAGGTGAACGGGTTCGGCGTGACGATCTGGACGCCCGGCTTCAGGAGGTCCGTCCACGTCTTGATGTGCTTCGGGTTTCCGTCGCGGAGGACGAAGACGACGGTGGAGTCCGTGACCATGCCGTGGTGCGGCTTGTTCTTCCAGCCCTTGAAGACGACGTTCGCCTTCACGAGATCGTCGACGTCGGGGGCGAGCGAGAGGTTCACGACGTCCGCCTTCAGCCCGGCGGCCACGGCGCGTGCCTGATCACCCGAGGCGCCGTACGACTGCGTGAAGCTCACGTCCTTACCGGCAGCGGTCTTCTGGAAGGCGGGGATCAGCTGGCCGTACGCGGCGCGTGGCGTGGAGTACGCCACGAGGCTGAGCTGCGTCGAGTTGACGCGCGCCGCCCCGGCCGGCGCCAGGGCGACGGCGACGCCGATGGCAGCAAGGGCCGCCGCGACGAGACCGATAGATCCTGGGCGATGTAGCATCCTTAGTCCTTTCTATATTGTTTACAAAGCTAGTAAACTTTACGAATAAGTCTGCAACTTAGAGGTTGTTCTGATCTCATGTCAAGTCCGGATCGACAACGAGGTGACGTATGTGGGTGTCCAGGAGAACCGATTACGCGACGAGAGCCGTGCTCGCGCTCGCCCTCGAAGGCGGCGGACCGCTGAAGCTCGAGGAGCTCGCGCGCAGGACTGCCGTACCGCAGTCCGTGCTCGAGCAGGTGATGCCGACGATGAGGACGGCAGGCATCGTCCGCTCCGAGCGCGGCCCGAGCGGCGGCTACCGCCTGAACAAGCGGCCGGAGGAGATCACGCTCGAGCGGATCGTCCGGCTGTTCCAGGGCCAGCTCGCGCCGATCAGCTGCGCGACGCGGCATTCGCCCGAGCCGTGCCCGATGACGGTCGGCTGCACGCTGCGCGAGGTGTGGGAAGAGGTGCGCGACGCGACGATCGAGATCCTCGGCCGCGCGACCTTCGCCGATCTCGCAAAGCGGGCGGGCGGGCCGTGGACGGACTCGAGCCTGCTCGCGATCGCGCCCGCGCCTTAGCCCGCGGGATAGATTCCGGCCGATGAGCGCGACGCGCGTCGCCGACCGGCTCGAGGAGCTCTACGTGATCGGCGGCGGGCCCGGCGCTAATCGACCCCATCCCGGTCCCGGCGAGGACGCGGCACACGAGCTGGCTGGAGGCTGGCTCCGCGACTCGGGGCTGACGGTCGAGGTCGACGCTCACGGCAACCTGCTCGGGCGGTCGGGCTCGCGCGACGAGATCTGGGTCGGCTCGCACCTCGACTCCGTCCCGCAGGGCGGGAGGTTCGACGGCGCGCTCGGGGTGGTCGCGGCGATCGAGGCGGTGACGACAGCCGGGCGCGGCACGGTCGTCGTCTTCCGCGGTGAAGAGGTCGGCTGCGTCGGCAGCCACGCCCTGTGCGCGGATCGCGAGCTGCCGGTGGCGTTCCTCGAGCTCCACATCGAGCAGGGTCCCGTGCTAGCGGCGGCGGGCGCGCCGCTCGGCGTCGTCACGGCAATCGTCGGCTACGCACGCGGCGAGCTCGTCTTCGAGGGGAGCGCCGGCCATGCGGGCACGACGCCGATGGAGGGACGAGCAGACGCTCTGGTCGACGCCGCGGCGGCTGTCCTGCGGATCCGCGATGCGGCGCGCGCGATTCCCGGTGCGGTTGCAACGGTCGGTCAGATCGAGGTCGAGCCGGGCGGCGTCAACGTTGTCCCGGGATGCGCGCGGATCTCGATCGACGCGCGCGCGGCCGACTCGGCGAGCCTCGAAGAGCTGATCGCAACGATCGGCTTCGAGCCGAAGTCGCGCACAGAGCCCGTCGCGCTCGGAGCGGGAGCCCGGGCTGCGCTGAAGGCGGAGATCGAGGAACGGGGCCTGCCCGTCGTCGAGCTGCCCTCGGGCGCCGGGCACGACGCGGGGATTCTTGCCGCCGCCGGCGTCGACGCGGGAATGCTGTTCGTCCGCAGCCTGAATGGCGGTGTGAGCCATTCGCCGGACGAGCTGTCGTCTCCCGGTGACATCGCGTTGGCCATCGAGGTGCTCACTGGCGCCCTCGAGCGGCTCTCGTGATGCGGTACTTCGCCTACGGGCCTAGGTCGGCTCGCCGTCGAAGTAGTCGAGATTCTCCAGGCGTGCGATGACGCCGACGCCCCGGAAGTTGATCTTGTTCGAGCGCGGGTAGTAGGCGATGTCATTGGGGTCTCGGGTGCCGTAGGCGAGGAAGGTGAACGTCTCGTCCTCGGCCCGGAAGGAGTGCGCGATCCGGGTCGCCGCAGGTCGCGAGACGACATGACCCGCGCGTAGTCGGTGCACCTCCTTTTCCGCGTCCGGGCGCAGGCGCAGCGCGCCCGGCGTCGGCCAGAGCTCGAGCACGCCCACGCCGTCGAGCACGATGAAGATCTCCTCTTCGAGCGAGTGGCAGTGCGGCGGCGCGCCCTCTGCTCCAGGGCGCAGCGCGATGTAGTTCAGGCCCGTTCGTTCCGACCCCGCGGGCGTCGCCAGGTCCCAGTACATGCCGTCGAACTCGCTCTCGACCGCGTCTCGGTGGACGATGTTCGAGGGACGGGGACTCGGCTCCGGCAGCTCGAGGTCTCCCGCGTCGGCTTCGAGGTCCCACGGATGCCGCTCCTCGGCGACCTTGACCGTCGCGTCCATGCGTAGAACGCCCGCACGTGTGAGGTACGAGGCGGTGGCGTTCGTTCGCTCACCGAAGGCAAGGACGTCGAGCCCATCAGGCCCTGCGATCAGCGTGTGATCCTCCTCGGCGACGCGGTGGACGATCGTGTCGCCCGTACGCACTTCGTACGTCTTGCCGTCCTGCCACGAGAGCCCGGAGCCTGCGAGCACGTAGAAGACCTCCTCCTCGTCGAGCTCGACGTGGACCGGCGAGGAGCGTCCGCCCGGGTCGATCCGGAGGCGCGCGACGCCGACGCGCTTCGTGCCGGCCGCGTGACCGAGGTCGATGCGGTCGAGCTGCATCGGGCCACGGCGGAGGTCTCGCGGCTCGACGTCGTCCCAGTGGACGAGCCCGGGCGTCATTCCTCGCCGAAACGGATCGGTTGAGCGCCTTCCCAGAGCACGCGCCGGCCGATCTCCTCGAGGTGCTCTCGGCCCTCGACAACGGTGGCGAAGTGGTTGCCCGCGAGCCGGCCCGCCTTGCTCGCGAAACACGTCTGGCCGTACGGGAAGAGGATCTCCGTCTCGCTGACGCCGCCCGGATAGATCAGGAGCTCGCCTGGCCCGGGATAGCTCGTCGGGTCCTCGAAGCCGATGCCGAGATCGAGGTCGCCGAAGGGGATCCAGGCGGCCTGACCCGACCAGCGCGCCTGGATCAGCTGCGAGTCGAGTGGGAGCAGCCGGCGGAAGGCGGCGACCGTCTGCGGCGCGCGCTCCTCCTCGAGACGCGCGGTCAGCTCGAAGCCCGCGACGGTGATCCTCAGCATCGGCGGGAGCCTACTTCGTCGGTGCGCCCTGGCGGATCCAGCGACCGAGCAGCTGCCGCTCCGCTTCGGTCATGTGCGTCGCGTTCCCGAGCGGCATCACCTTTGTAAGCACGGCGACCTTCTCGATCATGTCCGACTCCGCGGCGATCTCGTCCGCGGTCTCGAGGCGGATGCCCTTCGGCGCCGTGGCACCGGCGTGGCACGCGAGGCAGCGTCTCTGGACGATCGCCTGCACCTGCGCGATCGTCACGGCAGGTCCGGCCGTCGAGCCGCCTGCATCGGGCGGGCGGATCCAGACCGCGATCACGGCGAGCCCGGCCGCGGCGGCGATCGGCATCCACCAGTGCGTCCGACCCGCGTGGCGGAGGTTGAAGAACAGGCGGATCCACGCGCCGATCACCATCAGAAAGACGAGGACGAGCCAGCCGTCCGCGTTGCCGTACGCAACGGCGAAGTGGCCGCCCAGCATTGCGATCAGCACGGGGAGCGTGAGGTAGTTGTTGTGGACGGAGCGCTGCTTGCCGCGGATCCCGGCCGCCGGCTCGGGCTCGCGCCCCGCCTCCTTCGCTCGGATCAGCTCCCAGTGGGCCGGGGATGACCACGAAGAAGACGTTCGCGACCATGATCGTGCCGAGCATCGCCCCGAGCTGGAGCCAGACGGCCCGATCGGTGTAGACGAGGCTGAGCCCGTAGGCGGCGACCGTGGTGAGCGCGATGAGGACGGCCGCGAGGACGAGGTCGTTCCGGAGCACGCGGCAGAGACCGTCGTAGACGAGCCAGGCGATGGCGAGGAGTGCGATCGAGAGCACGATGCCCCACGTCTCGCCGAGGCTCGACTGGACGAGGTTGACGTCGGCGTCGACGTAGTAGAGGACGCACATCAGCGCGAAGCCCGAGAGCCACGTCGTGTACGCCTCCCACTTGAACCAGTAGAGGGGCTCCGGCAGCGTCTTCGGCGCGACCTTGAACTTCTGGACGAGGTAGAAGCCACCGCCGTGGACTTCCCACGCCTCGCCCCCGATGCCGGCCTCGACGTCCTCCGGCTTCGTCGGCGGGTGGAGATGGTTGTCGAGAGCCACGAAGTAGAACGACGTCCCGATCCAGACGACGCCCGCGATCACGTGGAGCCAGCGGAGCAGGAAGTCGAGCCAGTCGATCAGGTACGGATCAACGGCGATGGTCATCCGCGCCTCCAGCGGTCGGTGGCGATCGCGACGAGCTCCGCCATCGCCGTGTCCAGCTCTTCGTCACGCGGACGCTCGAGGCGTTCGTGGAGCACCGGGACGATCTCGCGCCGGGGCCGGCCGTTGACGAAGACGACGAAGCGGAAGCCGAACTTCCTCTCGTAAGCCTCGTTCAGCTCGGCGAGCTCGGCGAGCACCTCCGGATCGTCGTCCGACCCCTGCTCGGCCGCGCTTCGCGCCGAGAGCCCGGTTCGCTGACCGATAGCGGGATGCGCCGCGAGCGCCTCGAGCTTCTCCGCCTCGGTCAGCCCGCCGATCACACCGGCCGCATGCTCTAGTGGGCCGTCGATCTCTGCGAGCCGCTCGACGAGCGTCGTTCGTCCTTCGAAGAGCTCGGCGAGCTCCTCGACCGTCAGCTTCCGCGGTAGCTCGCGCACGCGTACGGCGAGACGAGGAGCGGCACGTGGTAGTGGCGGTCGGGATCGTCGATCGCGACCTCGAGCTCGACGCGGCGGAAGAACGTCGACGGTGGGTGGAAGACGAGCCGGTACGTCCCCTCTTCGATCCCGTCCGGCGCGAGCTCGGATATGCGGCCGTCTGCGTCCGTCTGCGCGGCCGTCAGCAACTTGTCGCCGCGGAAGAGCTCGACGATGATTCCCGCAGCAGGCTCGCCGCGTTCCGTGTCGAGGACGTGCGTCGAGATCACGCGACGGAGGATCTCACGTCAGCCCCAGCGACGAAAGCCGCCTTCCGAGTCGATCACCTGTCCGGTGATCCACTCCCCTTCGTCGGAGCAGAGCCAGGTAATCAGGCGAGCCGCGTCGTCAGGCTGGCCCCAGCGGCCGAGCGGGAACCGGCTCGCATCCAACCCGGCGGCCCAGCCGGTGTCGGTCGGGCCGGGGTTGACGGTATTGACGGTGATGCCTCGGCCGATGAGCGTGTCGGAAAGCGTCCTGGTGATCTGATGCAAGGCTCCCTTTGACGCTGCGTACGCAACTTCCGACCACATCGGCCCCAGATGCTGTCCGGACGTCAGCAGGACAACCCGGCCGCCAGGACGGCCATCGTGCTGCGCGGCGAAGTCCTTCACGAGCAACAGCGAGGCGCGAACGTTCACGTGCAGGTGGGCGTCGATGTCTTTGGCCGTGAGCTCATCGAGGGCGCCGAGCCGGCTCAGCGTGTGGTTGACGACGAGGATGTCGACATGGGTCAGAGCCTCCCGCGCGGCTTCCATCACCCTCGCGGGCGCCTCGGTGGTCCTCGAAGTCCGCCTCGGCGTGCGCAACCGGGCCGCCGACCTGGTCGAGCTCGGCGAGGACCGCCCTCAGCCCACCGGGATCCGGGCTCTCGTCCTCGGCCGCCCACGAGTGAACGAGCACACCGTTCCCGGCCTCGAGCAGCCGTCGGGCAACGGCGAAGCCGATCCCGTCCTCCGGCTGACGCCGGTGACGACGGCTGCGCGCGTCACGCCGTCGTCAGCCTCTGTGCCTGGAGACGGTGCTCGCGAGCGATCTCGGCCTCGTCGGCGTTCACGAGGTGGCCGTCACGGACGACGTCGTCGCCGCCGACGATCAGTCGGTCGACGCGATGCGGTGCCGACAGCACGAGCCCGGCGACGGGATCCTCGGCTCCGCCGAGCTCGAGCACGTCCGTCCGCCAGATCGCGAGATCGGCGCACTTGCCAGGCTCGATCGAGCCGATGTCGTGCGGCCGAGCACCGCGGCGCCTCCGCGTGTTCCGATGCGAAGCGCTTCCCGGCAGGTCAGCGCAGCGGGCCCGCCGCGGCCACGCGCGACGAGCAGCGCCTGCTTGACGTCGAAGAGCAGGTCCGACGCGCTCGTTCGACGCCGAGCCGTCGACGCCGAGCCCGACCGGGGCGCCTGCGTCGAGGAGCGCACGCACCGGCGCGACGCCTGCTCCGAGCCGAAGGTTGGACGTCGGGCAGTGCGCGACGCCGATCCCGTCGCGGCCGAACTGTGCGACGTCCGCGTCGGAGAGATGGACGCAATGCGCGCACCAGACGTCCGACGCCGTCCAGCCGAGCTCCTCGAGGTATTCGACCGGCGTGCAGCCGAACAGCTCACGGCAGTAGGCGTCCTCCTCGACCGTCTCCGCCAGGTGCGTGTGCAGCCGAAGCCCGTGGCGCCGGGCGAGCTCGGCCGACTCGGTCATCAGCTGCTTCGTGACGGAGAACGGCGAGCACGGCGCGACTGCGATCTGCACCATCGCGCCTGCCCCCGCGTCGTGCACCGTCGTCGCGAGCCGCTCCGTGTCAGCGAGCACGTCGTCGAGTTCCTCGACGACCGAGTCAGGCGGCAGGCCACCACTCGACTCGCCGAGGTCCATCGACCCTCGTGAGGCGACGATGCGGACGCCGAGCTCCAACGCTGCACGTACCTCGGCTTCGAGCAGCCCTGCTTGCCCGCGCGGGAAGACGTAGTGGTGGTCGAAGGCGGTCGAGCAGCCCGAGAGCGCGAGCTCCGCGATGCCTGTTCGCGCTGCTGCGTACTCGGCCTCGGCGTCGAGCCTTGCCCAGATCGGGTAGAGCTCGCGGAGCCACGTGAAGAGATCCGCCTCCTGCGCACGTGCCCGCGTGAGCGTCTGGAACAGGTGGTGGTGCGTGTTGACGAGCCCCGGGGTGACGACCGCGCCGGCGAGACCATCGACCTCGTCCGCCGCGGGCGGCTCGCCGTTGCCGACCTCTGCGACGACGCCGTCCGCGACGAGCACCCACCCGTCGGCATGCTCGGATCCGGCGTCGTCCATCGTCACGATCCACCCGTTTTTCAGTAGCCGTCGCACCCTCGCTTCCGACCCTACTACTGGCATATAGTCGGACCTCTATTTGGTGGCCGACGGGAGGGTGAGCATGCACAGGAAGCGCATCGCGGTCTGGACGCTTGTGGTCGGCGTAGCGGCGCTAGGGATGATCTTCGCCTCCGCCGCCGGTTCGAGCACGAAGGTCGAGCCGTACAAGGTCGCATGGATCTATCCGGGTCCGCATCACGACCACGGTTGGTCGCAGGCGCACGACGACGGACGGCTGTACGTGATGAAGAAGCTGGGCTCGCGGGTCCAGACGACGTACAAGGAGAACGTCTTCTCCAACGCGCAGGTCCCGCAGATCGTCGCCGGCCTCGTACGCGACGGCTACAAGATGATCTTCGGCTGCTCGTTCGGGAACTTCTCGAATGGCGTCAACGGGCAGCTGTACGCCAAGTACCCCGACGTCAAGTTCGAGGAGGCGACGGGCACGCAGATTAAGAAGAACCAGTCCCAGTACTTCGGGGCAGGCGAGGACACGATCTACCTGTCCGGGATGGCGGCCGGCGCCGCGAGCAAGAAAGGGCTGATCGGCTACACGGCGCCGTTCGGGACTCCGGAGGTGGTTCGCCACATCAACGCGTTCACCCTCGGCGCCCAGGCCACGCACCCCGGCGCGAGGGTGAAGCTGATCTGGACGAACGCGTGGTACTCCCCGCCGAAGGAGACGCAGGCTGCGGAGAACCTCGTCAAGTCCGGCGTCGACGTGCTGGGTCAGAACGTCGACAGCGACGCAACGGGCGTCTACGCCGAGAAGCACGGTGTCCCGTGGGCGGGCTACGACTCGAACGCGCAGACGTCGGCTCCGAAGCAGTGGCTGACAGCGGCGGTCTACAACTGGGGGCCGTACTACCTGCGCCGCGTCAAGGCGGCGATCAACGGCACGTGGAAGCCGGGCTTCTACTACGGCACGATGAACGACGGCTTCACGAGCATCGCGCCGTTCGGGCCTAAGGTGTCTGCAAAGACGAAGTCGGCAATCGCCGCGAAGCGCAAGGCGATCATGTCCGGCAAGTTCAGCGTCTTCCAGGGGCCGCTCTACGACCAGAAGGGCAAGCTGATGGTGCCGAAGGGCAAGACCCTGAAGGTGCTGCCCGACCTGTACTCGATGCAGTGGCTCGTCAAGGGCGTGATCGGGAAAGTCTCCTCGGTCCAGCCTCCTGGTTGAGCCCGGTGGGGGAAGCTGCCCCGCTCGGTGACGTGAGAGAAAGAGGCGCCGGTCCGTCCGGCGCCTCTTCTCCTCCGGCCGTCCGCATGGTCGGGATCTGCAAGCGGTTCCCCGGCGTCGTAGCGAACGACGACGTGACGTTCGAAGCCGGCGCCGGCGAGGTGCACGCGCTCCTCGGAGAGAACGGCGCCGGGAAGACGACCCTGTCGAACATCCTCACGGGCCTCTACCGCCCGGACGAGGGGGAGATCGAGCTCTACGGCGAGCTTGTGCACTTCCACTCTCCACGCGACGCGCTCGACGCGGGGATCTGCATGGTGCACCAGCACTTCCGGCTCGTTGCGCCGTTCACCGTGGCCGAGAACGTCGTCCTCGGCGATCACCGGGCAGAGGGCAAATCGATGCTCGTCCGTCACGGAAAGATCGAGAGCGCGGTCGCGGGTCTCGGCGGCCGCTACGGGCTCGGCGTCGATCCGGCGGCGCGGATCTGGCAGCTGTCCGTCGGCGAGCAACAGCGGGTGGAGATCTTGAAAGCGCTCTACCGCGAGGCGCGGATTCTGATCATGGACGAGCCGACCGCGGTGCTCACGCCGCAGGAGGCGGAGGAGCTCTTCAAGACGCTGCGCGCGATGGCGGCCGACGGCAAGACGGTGATCTTCATCTCGCACAAGCTCCACGAGGTGATGGCGGTTGCAGATCGTGTGACGGTGCTTCGTGGAGGCAAGACGGTGACGACCGTCGACACCGCGTCCGCGACTCCGCGGTCTCTCGCCGCGCTCATGGTCGGGCGCGAGGTGCCTGCGGCTGCCAGACAGGAGCGCACGGCGCCGCATCGCGATGACGTGGCGCTCTCGGTCGAAGACCTGTCGGCGCATGGCGATCGCGGTGGCGAGGCGGTCAGCCATGTCTCACTCGGCGTCCGTGCGGGCGAGATCGTGGCGATAGTCGGCGTGGCCGGGAACGGCCAGCGGGAGCTCGCGGAGACGATCTCCGGGATGCGTGCGCCTTCAGCCGGGACGATCGATGTCGGCGGGCGAAAGCTGCGAGGCGGCGATCCTCGCCAGGCGATCGCGGCCGGGGTTGCGCACGTCCCCGAGGACCGGCTCGGGACCGGTCTCGCGCCCTCGATCAGCATCTCGCGGAATGCTGTCCTGAAGTCGTATCGCACGCCGCCCGCCTCGCGCGGCCCGTTTCTCGCCCTCAGGCGGATCAAGGAGCACGCCCGCGCGCTGATGGAGCGGTACGACGTCAAGGCGCCCGGGCCGGACACGCCGGCGCGGAACCTCTCGGGCGGCAACCTCCAGAAGCTCGTGCTCGGCCGGGAGTTCGAGGGCGACCCGAAGGTGTTGATCGCGGCGCAGCCGACGCGAGGGCTCGACGTGGGCGCCATCGAGACCGTGCACGCCTATCTCCGGCAGGCGGCGGCCGGCGGTGTGGCCGTGCTCCTCGTCAGCGAGGACCTCGACGAGGCCCTTGCTCTGGCCGACCGGCTCGTCGTCATGTACGAGGGGCGGATCGTCGGGGAGGTCGATGCGCACGAGGCCACCGTCGAAGAGATCGGGTTCTTGATGGCCGGTGGAAAGGCAGACGCATGAGGCTCGAGCGCAGGCTCGAGCAGCCCTGGTGGTTGTCCGTCGCGGTTCCGCTGGGCTCGCTCGCCGTCGCTTTTGGGGTCATGGCGGTCGTCCTCGCGGCGACGGGCCACGATCCAGGGTCCACGTTCCACGACATCATCGACGCGGGCTTCACGGGCAACGGCGCGCTGACCTACACGCTCGTCTCGGCGACGCCGATCCTGTTCACCGGTCTTGCCGCTGCTGCGGCGTTCCGCATGCAGCTGTTCAACATCGGCGCCGAGGGCCAGCTCTACCTCGGGGCGATCGGCGCCGCGTGGATTGCGTTGCGGCTCGGCGACCATGGGGTCACCTCGACGCCGCTCTTCGTGGTTGCGATGTGCGCCGCGGCTGCGTTGCTGGGGGGCCTCTGGGCGTTGATCCCCGGTGTCCTGCGGGCGTTCGCGAACACGAACGAGATCATCACGTCTCTGATGCTCAACTACGTCGCGGGCTACCTCCTCACGTACCTCATCTTCGATAGCTCGTCCTACTGGCGCGACACCTCTTCGCTCCAGGCGCGGTCCTTTCCGCAAGGGAAGCCGATGCCCGACGCATCGAACTGGTACGCGTTCGGCTCGTCGGTCGTCGTGCCGCTCGGATTCCTGATCGGGCTCGCCGCCGCGACGGTGATCTGGATCCTCTACTCGCGAACGCGCTTTGGCTTCGAGGTGAGCGTGATCGCCGACTCGCCACGCGCCGCGCGGTACGCCGGTATGCGGACTCGGCGGAAGATCCTCGCGGTGATGGCGTTGTCGGGTGCCGTCGCCGGGCTCGGCGGAGCGAGCCAGATAGGGGAGTTCGCGCACACGCTCGACGGCAGCCCGAGCGGGCTCCAGGCTGCGGCATTCGGCTACACGGGGATCGTCGTCGCTGCCCTCGCCCGCTACAACCCATTTGCTGTGTGCCTCGTCGCGGTTCTGATCGGCGGGCTGCTGAACGCAGGGTCCTTTCTCCAGGGACCTGACTTCCCGTCGGGGCTCGTTGGCGTGATGCAGGGGATCATCCTCTTCTGCGCCCTGGGCGGAGAGCTCTTCATCCGCTACCGCCTTCGCTTAACAAGGCACGCTCGAGGCGAAGCAGCCACGCCGGAGCCGGCAGGATGAGCGTCAACAACGCACTGCTCGTCGTCGTGCTTGCGCAGGCCGTGCAGTACGGCACGCCGCTCTTGTACGCGGCGCTCGGAGAGCTGCTCGCCGAGCGCTCCGGTGTCCTCAACCTCGGCGTCGAGGGGATGATGCTGTTCGGGGCAGCCACCGGGTACTGGGCTACGCAGCGTGTGCACGGGTCGGACGCGGCAGTGCTCCTGTTCGCGGTCCTCGCCGCGGGCGTGGGTGGGGCTGCGATGGCCGCGATCCACGCATTTCTTACGATCACGATGCGCGCGAGCCAGATCGTCTCGGGGCTCGCGCTGACGATCTTCGCCGGCGGTCTCGGCCTGTCCGCGTACTTCGGGAACGAGGTCCACCTCGCAGACTCTCCTCCAGCCCATCAGTTCGGCGCGATCAACGTCTTCGGGCTCAAGGATCTCTGGGTCTTCGGGCCGATCCTGCTCAACCAGTCGGCGCTCGTCTACGCGTCATGGGCGCTGACGGCGGGGATCGCTTTCTACCTCGCGCGCACGCGGTGGGGGCTGAACGTGCGAGCGGTCGGCGAAGCACCGGCCTCTGCGGACGCCATGGGTATCAACGTCAACCTCTACCGCTACGTCCATGTCCTCGCCGGGGGCGCGCTCGCAGGCGTCGCCGGAGCCTGCTTCAGCCTCTCGATCACCCCGGGCTGGACGGCGGGCGACGTGCTCGTCGGCGGGGCGGGGTGGATCGCGATCGCGCTCGTCATCTTCGCCTTCTGGCGGGCCGAGCTCTGCCTCGTCGGCGCCTATCTCTTCGGTGGGCTGGCGGCGCTCCCGTTTGCCCTCCAAGCCCACGAGGTGCATGTCACGCCGGAGTTTCTCAATGCCCTGCCCTACGTGATGACGATCGTCGTGCTCGTGATCGTGTCGACGAGCTTCGCGAAGAGGCGGCTCGGAGCGCCCGCCGCTCTCGGCGTGCCCTACGTGCGCGAAGAGCGGTAGAACTTCGACGTGGACGTTCTGCGCCCGCGGTCGCTCGACGAGGCGCTCGCGCTACGGGCCGAGCGCACGGACGCGCTCGTGATTCGTGGCGGGACGGACGTCATGGTCGCGCTCAACTTCGACCGGGTCCGGCCGCCGGCGATCCTCGATCTCGGCGAGGTGCCCGAGCTCGGCGGCTGGTCGCGCGAGGACGGGTCGCTCAGGCTCGGTGCGGGCCTCACCTACACCGAGGCAGAACGCGGCGAGCTGGCTGCTGAGCTGCCGGCCTTGGCCGAGGCGGCGCGAACTGTCGGGTCGCCTCAGATCCGGAACCGCGGCACGATCGGAGGCAACCTCGGCACGGCATCCCCCGCCGGTGACGCGTTGCCGCCGCTCCTCGTCGAAGAGGCGGAGGTCGAGCTCGCAAGCGTGTCCGGCTCGCGGCGGCTGCCGCTTGCGGAGTTCCTCGTCGGCCCGAAGCGGAATGCCCTGCGCGAGGACGAGCTGATCACAGCAGTCGTCGTCCGTCCGTCGGGCGCCCCACAGACGTTCCTCAAGGTTGGGCCAAGGAACGCGATGGTGATCGCTGTCTGCTCGCTCGCACTCGCCGTCGATCGCGAGCGCGGCGAGATCCGAGCTGCATTCGGTTCGGCCGGCCCTGTGACCGGGCTCGTGCGGATACCGCTCGACGACGTCGAGAACGTCGGCGAGGTAGTCGCGGCCGCCGCTTCGCCGATCGACGACGTGCGCGGGACGGCTGCCTACAGGCGCCATGCCCTCGCAGTGCTCGCGCGCCGGGCGGCGGAGAGGTGCCTCGTCGCATGAGGGTTGCCGTGCACGTCAATGGGAAGCTCTGCGAGGCGGACGTCTGGCCGGGCGAGAGCTTGCTCTTCGCGTTGCGCGAGCGACTTGGCTTCCCGGGCTCGAAGAACGCCTGCGAGCAGGGCGAGTGCGGGTCGTGCTCGGTGTTGCTCGACGGGAAGCTCGTCTGCTCATGTCTCGTGCTCGCCGCGCAGGCGGACGGTCACGACGTGTTGACGGTAGAGGGGCTCGGAACGGATGACGCGCTGCACCCCGTGCAGGAGGCGTTCGTCGAGGCGGGCGCGGTGCAGTGTGGGTTCTGTACGCCCGGGCTCGTCGTCGCGGCTGTGGATCTCCTTGCTCGAACGCCCGATCCGTCGGAGGACGAGATCCGCGAGGCGCTCTCCGGCAACCTCTGCCGTTGCACCGGGTACCAGAAGATCGTGGAGGCGGTTCAGCTGGCGGCTGACAGGCGATGAGCGACGCGCACACGACCGGCGAGCAGGTAATCGCCGCGCCACGCCGGCTCGAGCACGGCCGCGTCGGCGAGAGCATCCAGCGCGCCGACGGCGTCCCGAAGGTGAAAGGCGAGTTCCTCTACGCGAGCGACCTCGATGCGCCAGGGATGCTCTGGGGCCACACGCTCCGCAGCCCGCACGCGCACGCGGCAATCACGAGCGTCGATCTCTCGGAGGCGCTCGCGATGCCGGGCGTGCAGGCCGTCCTCACGCACGCCGACGTTCCCGGCCAGAAGACATACGGCCTCGAGTTTTCCGACCAGCCGGTGCTCGCGATCGACCGCGTCCGCTACTACGGCGAGCCGGTGGCGATCGTGGCCGCCGACGACCCGGAGCAGGCGCGGCGGGCCGCCGAGCGAATCCGCGTCGACTACGAGCCGCTCGAGCCGGTGAGCGATCCCGAGCGCGCCACGGAGCAGGAGCCGCTCCATCCCGACCGGCCGACGATGGGACACGGGTACCGAGACGATCCCCGCCCGAACGTCGTCCGCTCGATCGTGATCCACCACGGCGATCCGGACACCGTGGGCGACGTGACCGTGACCGGCGTCTACGACGTCGGCACCCAGGATCAGGCGTTCCTCGGCCCGGAGTCCGGTCTTGCTGTCCCGGACGGCGAGGGAGGCGTCGACATCTACGTCGCGACGCAGTGGACGCATGTCGACCGCGACCAGGTCGCGCCGTGCCTCGGTCTCGAGCCCGATCAGGTGCGAATCCACCTCGCGGGCGTGGGCGGCGCGTTCGGCGGGCGTGAGGATCTCTCGATCCAGATCCACGCAGCGCTGCTCGCGCTCCACACGGGACGCCCCGTGAAGATGGTCTACAACCGCGAGGAGTCGTTCACCGGTCACGTCCACCGCCACCCGGCGCGGATCTGGGCAGAGCACCGCGCGACGCGCGAGGGTCGCCTGCTCTGCGTCCGAGTCACGCATCCTCCTCGACGGCGGCGCGTACGCCTCGAGCTCCGGCGCCGTTCTCGGCAACGCCTGCTGCTTCGCAGCCGGCCCGTACCGCGTCGACAACGTCCTCGTCGAGGGGACCTGCGTGTACACGAACAACCCGCCCTGTGGGGCGATGCGCGGCTTCGGCGCCGTCCAGGGCTGCTTCGCGCACGAAGCCCAGATGGACAAGCTCGCGGCCGCGCTCGACATCTCCCCGGTCGAGCTGCGGCTTCTCAATGCCATCGCGCCGGGAGACACGCTGCCGACCGGCCAGGTGGTGTCGGGCTCGCTGCCGGTGGCCGCCGTGATCCGCCGCTGCGCCGAGCTCGAGCCGCCTGCACCGGAGGAGCTGCCTCGGGATCCGATTCGCCTGCCGGGGGGCTCCGGCAACACGACTCGTGGCGAAGGCGTGCGCCGGGGCACAGGCTTCGCCGTCGGGATCAAGAACATCGGCTATTCCCTAGGGTTCGACGACTCGACGTCTGCGCGCGTGCGCCTCTTCCTACGGCCGACGGGCGAGCTCGCGGCCGAGGTGATGTGCGCCGCGGCCGAGGTCGGCCAGGGCGTGACCGACGTGATCGGCCAGGTCGCGCGCACCGAGCTCGGCACCGATGACGTGATCGTGACGATCGCGTCGACGGCGGAGGTCGGTTCCGCCGGCTCCGCATCCGCGTCGCGAATGACGTGGATGGCGGCAGGCGCGGTCCAGCTCGCGTGCCGCGACGCGCTCGCGGAGCGCGAGCGCACGGGCGACGACGTCGACCTCGAGCGGACGTACCGGCACCGCGAGACGTTTCCGCTCGATCCGGCGAACGGGCAGGTGCTCGGCGAGCGGGCGCACGTCGCGTTCGCGTGCGCGGCGATGAAGGTCGTGGCGGAGGTCGACGTCGACCTCGGCCTGACGCGCATCGTCTGGATCGGCACCGCCCAGGACGTCGGCAAGGCGCTCAACCCGCTCGCCGTCCACGGTCAGATCGAGGGCGGCACGGCGCAGGGAATCGGCCTCGCGTTGATGGAAGAGATTCAGACGAAGGACGGGCTGATCACGAACGCGAGCTTCACCGACTATCTGATCCCGACGGCGCTCGACGTGCCGCCGATCGAGGCGGTGCTGATCGAGGATCCCGAGCCCGACGGCCCCTACGGCCTGAAGGGCGTCGGCGAGCCGCCGACCGTCGTGTCGACGGCCGCGGTCGTCGCCGCGCTCCGCGACGCGACGGGTAAAGAGCTCACGCGTGTCCCCGTTCGCCCGGATGAGATAGTCGGGCTGTGAGCGATGTGGCCCGCCGGATAGCGGTCGCGCGGGGTGACGAGCCCGCCGATCTCGTCGTGCGCGGCGGCCGCGTGCTCTCCGTCTTCACGAAGGAGTGGCTCGAGGTCGACGTGGCGGTCTGCGACGGCTACGTCGCCGGTCTCGGGGAGTACGAAGGGGCGGAGACGCTCGACGTCTCCAGGAAGTACGTCGTCCCGGGCTTCATCGATGCGCACATGCACCTCGAGTCGACGAAGCTGCTTGTCGACGAGTTTGCCCGCCTCGTGCTTCCGATGGGCACGACAGCCGTCGTCGCCGACCCGCACGAGATCGCCAACGTCCTCGGCTCGGACGGCATCCACTGGCTGCTCGACGTCTGCGCGGACCTGCCGCTCGACGTCTACTTCACCGCGTCCTCGTGTGTGCCCGCCTCGCCGTACGAGTCCCCGCGTCGATTGCTCACAACCGGCGATCTCCAGGGCCTGCTCCGGCGCCGTCGCGTGATCGGCCTCGCGGAGATGATGAACTTTCCAGGCGTCATCGCGGGCGACCCGGGCGAGCTGGAGAAGCTCGCGCTCGAGGGCGCGGAGCACGTGGATGGCCATGCGCCGGGCGTCCTCGGCAAGGCGCTGAACGCGTACGCGGCGTCGGGCATCCGCTCCGACCACGAGGCGCTGACGGTCGAAGAGGGCCGTGAGCGGCTGCGCGCCGGCATGTGGCTCCTGATCCGCGAGGCGTCGATGGCGCGCAACCTCGTCGACCTCGCTGCCGCTCGTGCGCGAGTACGGGACGGCGCGAATGGCCTTTTGCACCGACGACCGCGACCCGGAGGACATCGCCGATTCCGGGCATCTCAACCAGATGGTGCGGAAGGCGGTTGCCGCCGGCGTGGCACCGGAAGACGCCGTCGTGCTCGCATCGCTCAACCCGGCGACGTGGCACCGCCTCGGCCATCTCGGCGCGATCGCGCCCGGCTATCAGGCAGATCTCGTCATCCTCCCCGACCTCGAATCGTTCGACCCCGAGCTCGTGCTGAAGGCTGGCCGCTCGGTCGAGGCGATTCCCGAGGCCCACGTGCCGGATTGGGTCACCCACACGGTGCGGACACAGCCCGTCTCCGCCGGCGACTTCCAGATCCCGTGGTCAGACGGCGCAGCGCGGGCGATCGGGCTGGTCCCGGACCAGGTGGTCACGGAGGAGCTGATCGTCGAGCCGACCGTCGAGGACGGCGCAGTCGTCGCGGATGTCTCGCAGGATGTCGCAAAGATCGCCGTCATCGAGCGGCACCACGGCACGGGCCGCATCGGTCTCGGGCTCGTCCGCGGCTTCGGCCTGCGCACGGGCGCCCTCGCGTCGACCGTCGCCCACGACGCCCACAACATCGTCGTCGTGGGCATGGACGACAACGACATGGCCCGCGCGGTCCAGCGGCTCGTCGAGCTCGGCGGCGGCATCGTCGTCGTCGAGTCGCGCGGCGTGCGGGCGGAGCTGCCGCTGCCGGTGGCCGGCCTGCTCTCCGACGCCCCGCTTGCCGAGGTCGTCGACGCGGAGCCGGGCATGCAACGAGGCGGCGGCGGCGCTCGGGTGCACGGTGGCGACGCCGTTCCTCACGCTCTCCTTCCTCGCGCTGTCCGTAATCCCGAAGCTGAAGATCACCGATCGCGGCCTCGTCGACGTCGACCGCTTCGAGATCGTCCCGCTCGCGGTCGAGTAGGGTCCGGCCGGAATGGCCGAGCCGAGCGCGCCTGACCCACGCGAGCCGTCGGAGCTCGGCTTCGAGCGCATCGTCTACGAGAAGGCGCCGCCGCGGGCGACGATCACGCTCAACCGGCCCGAGCGGCTCAACGCCTTCGACTTCAGGCTGCTGCGGGAGCTCGCGCGCGCGTGCGAGGACGCGTCCTGGGACGACGAGATCCGAGTCGTCGTGATCACCGGCGCCGGCCGTGCATTCTGCGTCGGCGCCGACCTCAAGGAGTGGTCTGAGGAGTACCTCGGTAATCCGAAGCAGTACTGGAAGTGGTTCGGCGCCTTCCAGGACGCGCACGACCGGCTGCGCGAGATCGGCAAGCCGACGCTCGCGCGCATCAACGGGATCTGCGTCGGCGGCGGCAACGAGCTGCAGATGGCGTGCGACCTCGCGGTGATGGTCGACGACGCGTACATCCGCCACGTCGGGCTCGAGCACGGCTCCGTGCCCGCGGGCGGGGCGACGCAGTGGCTGCCGATCATGGTCGGCGAGCGCCGCGCGCGCGAGATCATCCTGCTCTGCGAGGAGATCCCGGCCGAGCAGGCGGTCGCCTGGGGGCTCGTCAACCGCACCGTTCCCGCGGCCGAGCTCGACGCGACCGTCGACGAGCTCGTCGAGAAGCTCGCGGCGAAGCTTCCGCAGACGACGCGCTACGCGAAGCACCAGCTCAACTACTGGCGCGACGTCTCCTGGAACGCGACGGTCGGCCACGCGCGCGACTGGCTCGCGCTGTCGATGCTCGGCGAGGAGGCGCAGGGGGCGGTGAGCCGCTTCGTGGAGAAGCGCGATGACTGACGAGCCGTTCGTCCTCGTCTCGCGCGCGGAGCCGGTGGCGACAGTCACCCTCAACCGGCCCGATCAGCTGAACGCGCTGTCCTCCGGCCTGATGGGCGAGCTCGTCTCCGTGCTCCAGGAGCTCGACGCCGATCCCGCGATCCACTGCGTCGTCCTCGCCGGCTCCGAGCGTGCGTTCGCCGCCGGCGCGGACATCGGCGAGCTGGCCACCATGTCCGCGGTCGAGATGTACGTCGCGCGCAGCGTCGACGCGTGGGATGCCGTCCGCGCCGTGCGGACGCCGCTCGTAGCCGCCGTCTCCGGGTTCTGCCTGGGTGGCGGCTGCGAGCTCGCGATGCTCTGCGATCTGATCGTCTCCTCCGAGACGGGCGTCTTCGGGCAGCCGGAGACGGGCCTTGGCATCATCCCGGGCGCCGGAGGCACGCAGCGACTGACCCGCGCCGTCGGCAAGGCTCTCGCGATGGACGTCATCCTCTCGGGCCGGCGATTGACCGCGCGCGAGGCGCTCGCCGCCGGGCTCGTCGCCCGCGTCGTCGCCAAGGAGGCCTGGCTCGCCGAAGCGAGAGCGGGTGGCGGCCGAGATCGCAGCGAAGGGGCCAGTCGCGAACCGGCTCGCGAAGGACGCCGTCGTGCGCGCGGACGAGTCGCCGCTCGCTCTCGGGGTCGACTACGAGCGCCGCCTCCTCTACCTCGCGTTCTCGTCCGAGGACGCACGGGAGGGCCTTACGGCCTTCGTCGAGAAGCGGCCGCCCCAGTTCGAAGGCAGGTAGGCTCGACGTCCCCATGGACGAGGCGAACGCACCGCGGCCGCGTCGAGACGTCGACGCCGGTGTCCGGCGCATCCTCGTCGCGACGGATCGCTCAGAGACGGCCGAGCACGCCGTGCGCTTTGCCGCCGACATGGCGCTCCGCTTCGAGGCGGAGCTCTTTCTCTGTCAAGTCGTCGTGCCACCCGTCCAGGCTTCGCCGCAGGCAAAGGAAGAGCTGCTCGAATATGGACGTGAGTTCGTCGGGGAGCTGGCCCGCGCGGTGATCGGCGTGGGCGAGGATCCGGCTCAGGCGATCGTCGACACGGCCGAGGCGGAGGACGTCGACGTCGTCGTGGTGGGGAACGTCGGCATGAGCGGGCGCAAGGAGTTCCTGCTCGGCAACGTGCCGAACCGTGTCTCGCACAACTCGCATCGAACGGTCGTGATCGTCAACACGCGTCAGCGGATCGCGGAGGCGCAGAAGAAGAAGAGGGGGTGGTTCGGCCGATGAGCGATACGCAGGAGGCGGATCTCGGCCTGCTCGGGCGCGCCGCACGGATCGGCACGCGTGCTGACGCGGTACGGCCTCGGCGAGCGTGGCGCGGCGGACGTCCCGCTCGAGGAGCGCGCCAAGAGCCTCCGTGCGGCTCTCGAGGAGCTCGGTCCGACCTTCGCGAAGCTCGGCCAGATCCTCTCCACGCGCCCCGATCTTCTCCCACCGGAGTTCATCGCCGAGCTGTCGACGCTCCAGGACCAGGTGCCGCCGATGACCGAGGCGGAGGTGGTCGAGGTGATGGAGGGCGAGCTCCGCGTCCCCTGGGAAGACGTCTTCGATCACATCGACCCGGAGCCTCTTGCCGCAGGGACGATCGGCCAGGTCCACGCGGCGACGCTCGAGAACGGCGACCGCGTCGTGGTCAAGGTGCAGCGGCTCGGCGCGGAAGAGGAGATCATGCGCGATCTCGGCCTGCTCGAGCTCTTCGCCGAGAAGGCGGAGAACCGTGCCGGCCTGCGGCGGCTCGTCGACTTCCCATCTGTGATCCGTCACCTGTCGGAGTCGCTCAAGCGAGAGCTCGACTTCCGGATGGAAGCGGCGAACGTCGATCGCCTCGGCGAGGTGCTCGAGCGCTACTCACGGCTCGCAGTGCCATCCGTGTACCACGAGCTCTCGAGCAAGCGGCTGCTCGTCCTCAGCTTCGTCGACGGCGTCCCGATCCGCGACACGCCGGACGTTCCCGAGCGCTACGAGGCCGCGCGGCAGTTGATCGAGTCGTACTACCGGCAGGTGCTCGTCGACGGGTTCTTCCACGCCGACCCGCACCCCGGAAACCTGCTCTGGTCGGACGGCTCTGTCTACTTCCTCGACTGCGGCATGGTCGGCGAGGTGGATCCGCGAATCCGCGAGCTCGTGCTGCTGCTCGTGATGGCGTTCTGGCAGGAAGACGACGAGTTCCTCGCGGAGATCGTGCTGCAGCTCGCCGATCAGGAGCTGCCCGACACGTTCGACATGAGGACGTTCGAGCACGAACTGGCGCAGCTCCTGTCCGGCGTGCGAGGACAGTCATTGCAGGAGATCCAGCTTGGCCCGATCCTCCAGGGGATCACCGAGATCGCTGCCCGACACGACGTGCGGCTGCCGGCGGAGCTGGCGCTGACCGGGAAAGCGCTGGCCCAGATGCAGCTCGCAGCCACCGTTCTCGACCCCGATCTCGATCCGTTCTCCGTGGTCGGCCGTTTTCTCGCGAAGCGCCTGTTCGAGCGGAGCCGCAACGCGATCGACCCGAAGCGGGCGTTCTACGAGGTGCAGAAGGTGAAGGTGAGGCTGTCGGGGCTCGTCGAGGCGGTCGAGCGGCTGGTCGGCGCTCGACCAGGCCCGCGCTTCCAGGTCGACATGAAGGGGATGGGCAGCCTCGAGAACACGATCAGGCGCTCGACCAGGCGCATCTCACTGGCCATCACGGCGGCTGCGGCCATCATCTCCAGCGGGTTCACCCTCGGCCAGAGCGGCGTCTCGACGTGGGTGCCGGCGCTGTTCGGCAGCATCGGGCTGGTGCTGCTCTTCCTGATGCTCGTCGACCTGTTCTGGAAACGAGGCAGCGCTAGGTCTTCTTGAGCATCTTCGCGATCCGTCGCTCGAGGAAGAAGGCGATCATCGCCATCGCCACGCCCAGCAGGGCGCGCTCGGTCTTCCGGACGATGCGTGGTGCCACGGCGGCCACGCTAGCAGCGCGCCTGCGATAGCGTGAGCGCGGCCATGGTCGAGGTCGACGTCAGCCGCGACGACGCGGTGCTCACGCTCACGCTCAACCGACCGGACGTGCTGAACGCGTTCAACGGCGCGATGCACAAGGCGTTCCAGGCCGGGCTGAAGGAGGCGCAGTCCGACGACGTGCGGGCTGTTGTCGTCACCGGCGCCGGGCGCGGCTTCTGCGTCGGCCAGGACCTGACGGAGTTCTCCGACGCGCCAACGGACATCGGCGACCGGCTCCGCTCGGGGTACCACAAGAACATCCTCGCCATCCGTGGCCTCGAGAAGCCGGTGATCGCCGCGGTCAACGGGCCGGCCGCAGGTGCCGGGCTCTCGCTCGCGTGCGCCTGCGACATCCGCATCGCGGCGGAGTCGGCCGTTTTCATCCCGGCGTTCATCGGCATCGGTCTCGTTCCCGACTCGGGGGGCTCGTACTTCGTCGCACGCCTGCTGGGGATCGCGCGCGCCTTCGAGTGGATGACGCAGAACCGGAAGCTGTCGGCTGCGGAGGCGCTCGAGTGGGGGCTCCTCTCCGACGTCGTCGCCGACGACGCGCTCGCCGACCGGGTGGCCGCGGTCGCAGCGACGTACGCGGCCGCGCCGACGCGCGCGATCGGCATGACGAAGCGGCTCTTCGACTCGACCCACGTGGCGACGCTCGACGAGCAGCTGGAGCTCGAGGCGCAGCTCCAGGCGGCCGCGACGCAGACGGAGGACTTCCGCGAGGGCGTGACAGCCTTCCTCGAGAAGCGTCCGCCGAGCTTCGTCGGCCGCTGAACCGTCTCGTGCAGCCGTTGCCTGTTGCGGCCGTGTCCCAGGGACAGTCCCCAAACTCGTCCCCGAGGGCCGAGACGGGACGGACACGGCGCAGGGCCGATCCCGATGTGCAGGGGATTCGCGGGACGGCACGGGCGTTCGTGTCCACTTCGGACCCGTCGGAGGGACTGTCCCTCGGACCGGTCCGAAAGCGGGGGGTTCTGGGCTGATGAGGGCCGTTTCGGCGGTCGACTACCACACCGGCGGAGAGCCGTTCCGGATCGTCACCGGAGGCGTCGAGCCGCTTCCCGGACGGACGATCCTCGACAAGCGACGGTACGCGCTCGACCAGCTCGACGACGTCCGGAAGCTGCTCGTCTACGAGCCGCGCGGCCACGCGGACATGTACGGCTGCTTCGTGACCGAGCCGGAGGACGATGGTGCCGACCTCGGCGTCGTCTTCTTCCACAACGCCGGCTATTCGACTGCCTGCGGCCACGGGACGATCGCGCTCGTCACCTGGGCGATCGAGTCCGGCGTGGTCGAGGCGGTCGAGCCGGAGACGCGCGTCGTCGTCGACTGCCCGTCCGGGCGTCTCGCCACGGTTGCCAGCGTGGAGGCCGGCGATGTTCGCTCGGTCCGCTTCAGAAACGTGCCTGCGTACGTCAATGCGCGCGGGATCGAAGCCGCAGGTCGGACGGTGGATGTCGCCTTCGGCGGCGCGTTCTACGCCTTCCTTCCCGAGCGCGTAGCCGCGGAGGAGCTACCGCGGCTGATCGAGCTGGGACGAGAGATCAAGCGCGATCTGGAGGCGGCGCACGAGATCGTCCATCCGGAGGAGCCCGAGCTGCGTGGCGTCTACGGCGTCGTCTTCTGGGAGCACGAGGAGGACGGCCCGCCCCTCGTGCAGCGGAACGTGACGGTGTTCGCCGACGGCGAGGTCGACCGCTCGCCGTGCGGGAGCGCGACATCCGCCCGGATGGCCCTTCTCGACGTGCCGGAGCTTCGCCACCGGAGCATCGTCGGCAGCGAGTTCCGCGCCTGGATCGTCGGGCGGACCGAGGTAGCGGGGGCTCCGGCTGTGATCACCGAGGTCGAGGGCTCGGCGCACCGGACCGGCGCCCACGAGTTCGTGCTCGAGCCCGCCGACGAGATCGGGACCGGCTTCCTGCTCCGCTAGGCGCTACGCCGCGCCGAACTCGGCTGCCGCCTCCTCGAGCGTCGAGACGGGGCCGACGCAGACGTCCTCGTCGTCGAACAGTGCGAGCCAGTCGGCGAGCGTCCGAGCGCCGAACACCTCGGCGAGGTCGGTCGCCGCCGACGGGTCGTAGTGGCGCTCGACGAGGTCGGGCCGCTCGATCAGCTCGCAGAGGCGCAGCCAGAACTTCGGTTCGAGTGCGCCGACCGTCAGGAAGCGGCCGTCGGCGGTCGCGTACACGCGGAAGCACGGTGGCCCGCCGGTGAGGAGCTTCGGGATCGAGTCGCCGCCGAGCCGGTGCGCGGCCAGGCGGTGCGCGCCGTGCGTCATCGAGATCGTGATCCGCCTCCCCGAGCTCGTCCGCTCCCGCTCGAGCAAGGCGGCGAGGATCTCGACGAGCGCACCGAGAGCCCCCGCGGCGAGGTCGGCGACCTGCGTCGGGGGGACGGCGGGCGCGGTGTCGGCGAGCAGCCCCGCCCAGCCGACGTAGTTGATGTCGTGACCCGCCCGCTGCGCGTGCCGGCCGTTGGTCCCGAAGCCCGTGATCGCGCAGAAGACGGCCCGATCCGGGACCTGCAGCCCGAGGCGCTCGAAGACGCCGGGGCGGAAGCCGTCGAGGATCACGTCCGCTTCGTCACAGAGAGCCTGCGCGTCCGTGAGCCCGGTCGGGTCCTCGAGATCGAGCCGGACGACCTCCTTGCCGGCGTTGATCGCGTCGTACCACGCCGGTGCGCCCAGCTGCATCGAATCGCCCTCCGGAGGCTCGATCTTCACGACACGCGCTCCGAGCCTGAGGAGCTCCCTGCTCGCGTACGGCCCAGGTAGCTGGCGCGTGAAGTCGACGACGAGCAGGCCCTCCAGTGGTTGCACGGTGCCGGAACGTAGCACTAGCCTTGTGGCCTTGACTGACCGGTCAATCGCACAGGAGGAGAAGCGTCGGCAGATCCTCGACGCGGCCGTTCGCACGTTCGCAAGGAACGGGTACCACGCGACGAGAGTGGGCGACATAGCGGAGGACGCAGGCGTCGCGTACGGCCTCCTCTATCACTACTTCTCGTCGAAGGAGGACGTCCTCGAGTCGATCTTCCGTGAGACGTGGGCCGAGCTGCTCGCCGCGATCCGCGATGTCGAAGAGACAGAGGAGGCTGCAACGGAGCAGCTGCGCCAGGTGACGGCAATCCTCCTGCGCTCCTGGCGACGACAGCCGGATCTGGTACGCGTCCTCGTCCGCGAGGTGGCGCGGAGCCCCGAGGTACAGCGCCGCGTCGACGAGATCGGGGAGGTCTTCTCCGCGCTCGAGCGCATCATCGCCCGTGGCCAGTCGCAGGGCGAGTTTCGTCAAGACGTCGACGCCCGTCTTGCGAGCTGGATCCTCTACGGCGCCATAGAGGAGATCCTCACTGGCTGGGTGCTCGGCCAATTGCCGGACGCGGACGAAGAGGTCGCGAAGGCCGAGCGCACGGTCGTCTCGCTCGTGACGGACGGGCTGGCCCCGCGATGAGCTCGAATCGCTCGCTCGTCTGGTTGCTCGGCCTCGGGGCATTCGGTCTCGCCTTCTCGATCACGACGACCTCCGCCTACCTCGCGCCGCTGCTCGAGAAGTTCACCGACTCCCAGACGCTGATCGCGGCCGTGATCGCGGCCGAGGGCCTGTTTGCATTGACCGTGCCGCTCGTCATCGGGCCGTGGAGCGACACGTTCCACACGCCGATGGGCCGGCGGCGGCCGTTCATGCTGGCGGCGCTCCCGGTCTTTGCCTTCTGCCTCGCGCTCGTCGCCTTCATGCCGACGATCTGGATGGCTGCGCTGACCGTCGCGGCGTTCTACGGGGCGTACTACGTCTACGAGCCGCCGTACCGCGGCCTCTATCCGGACCTTCTCCACGAGGATGTGTTTGGGCGCTCGCAAGGCGTCCAGCACATCCTGCGCGGGATCGCTCTCGGCATTGCGCTCGTCGGCGGCGGCTTCCTGTTCAAGGTCTGGCACCCGGCGCCGTTCCTGCTCGCTGCCGTCGTCACCACGGCCGCCTGCGGCGCCGTCGTGCGGTGGGTGAAGGAGGACGGCGGCGGCGAGGGGCACGTCTACAAGGGCATCCGTGCCTACGTGCGGATGAGCTGGGACATCTTCCGCCACCTGCCGAACGTCCGGATGTTCCTGTTCGCGATGGTGCTGTGGGAAGCGACGTTCGCGGCCATGCGGACGTTCGTGATCCTCTACATCACGAAGGGCCTCGACGAGTCGCTGACGGTCTCCTCGCTCGTCCTCCTCGTGGTCGCGGGTGGGTACACCCTCGCCGCCTTGCTCGCAGGCCCGGTCGGCGACCGGTTCGGGACGTCTCGCGTCGTCTTCTGGGCCGCGATCGTCTACGGGAGCGGTCTCCTGATCGGCGGCTTCGCGCAGTCGTGGCACGGCTGGTACTACGCGATCATCTTCCCGGTCGCCGTCGCCGGCGGGATGGTGATGACGCTCTCCTGGGCGCTGCTCTTCACGCTGATGCCGCCCGAGCAGCGGGGTGCGATCTCGGGCATCGCGACGACGACGAAGGGCTGGGCGCTGATCTTCGGCCCGCTTGTCGCCGGCGCGTTGATCGACGGGTTCGGGCCACATCTCCAGGCGACGGAGGGCTACCAGGTGCTGTGGCCGTTCTGCGCGCTGCTCGTGCTCGCGTCGATCCCGATCGTCGCTCGCGTGTGGCGGACGTCGCAGGCAGCGGAAGTGCCGGTCGTAGCTAGCGGAACGCCTGCCGGCCGGTAAGCGCGGCGCCGACGACGAGGGTGTGCACCTCGTGGGTGCCCTCGTATGTCAGCACGGACTCCAGGTTGTTCATGTGGCGGATGACCGGGTACTCGAGCGTGATCCCGTTCCCGCCGAGGATCGTGCGCGCCGTGCGGCAGACCTCGAGCGCGCCGCGGACGTTACCCATCTTGCCCATGCTCACGTGCTCGGGCCTGAGCGTGCCCGCATCCTTCATCCGCCCGAGGTGGAGCGCGACGAGCGTGCCGCGGTTCACCTCGAGCGCCATCTCCGCGAGCTTCTGCTGCGTCAGCTGGTAGCCCGAGATCGGCTTGCCGAACACGAGGCGCTCCTGCGCGTAGTCGAGCGCGGCCTCGAAGCATGCGCGCGCGGCGCCCACCGATCCCCACACGATCCCGTGGCGGGCCTCGTCGAGGCAGGAGAGCGGGCCGCGCAGCGTCGTCGCCCCGGGCAGGAGGTTCTCGTCGGGCACCCGGACGTCCTCGAGGACGAGCTCAGAGGTGACGGAAGCGCGCAGCGAGAGCTTGCGGTGGATGTCCGGAGCGGTGAACCCCTTGGAGCCCTTCTCGACGACGAACCCGCAGATCTTGCCTTCGTCTGTGCGCGCCCAGACGACCGCGAGGTCTGCGATCGAGCCGTTCGTGATCCACATCTTCGTCCCGTTCAACACCCAGTCGGAGCCGTCGCGGCGCGCATGCGTGCGCATCGAGCCGGGATCGGAGCCCGCGTCCGGCTCGGTCAGACCGAAGCAGCCGATCAGCTCGCCGCGGTGCATCGCAGGCAGCCAGCGCTCCTTCTGCTCCTCCGAGCCCCAGCGCCAGATCGCGAACATCGCGAGCGAGCCCTGGACTGAGACGGCGCTGCGCACACCCGAGTCGCCAGCCTCGAGCTCCATGCAGGTGATGCCATAGGCGACGGAGCTCGCACCCGGCAGGCCGTAGCCCTCGAGGTGCATGCCCATCAGGCCAAGGCCGGCGAGCTCCGTGTAGATCTCCCGCGGCAGCAGGCCCTGCTCGAACCACTCGCCGATCTCGGGCAGGACGCGCTCGCGGACGAACTGGCGGACGGTGTCGCGGATCGTGCGCTCCTCCTCGGTGAGGAGAGCGTCGATGGCGAGGAAGTCGCGGGGGTCGAGCTCGGCCGGTGCGGACGTCTGCGTCGCGATGCGAAAGAGCCTAGCTCAGCCCGCGAGCGCCGCGAGCGCCGCGTCGACGTCGCCTTCCGTGTTGTAGAGGTGGAACGACGCTCGTAGCGCGCCGCCGCGCACGGATGTGCGGACGCCGGCGCGCGCGAGCCGCTCCTCGGCGCCCGGGAGGTCGACCGAGACGATCGCCGAGTCGCCTGCCTCGAGACCGAGGCCGGCGCGAAAGCGGTTCGCAAGCGAGAGGTCGTGGGCGTGGATCGCGTCGACGCCGACGTCGGCGACGATGCGAAGGGCGGGCTCCGTGCCCACCCATGAGAACCAGGCGGGGGAGAGGTCGAGGCGGCGCGCGTCGGGGGCGAGACGTAGCTCGGGGTCGTAGTAGCGGCCGAACGGATCGTCCGCCGCGAACCAGTTGGCGGCGGTTGCAACTGTCTGCTCGAGGGCCTGCTCGCTGAGCGCCATCAGCGCAGTGCCCCGCGGGGACATCAGCCACTTGTACGCCGCACAGGCGACGGCGTCGAAGCGGCTCGCGTCGAACGGCAGCCAGCCGATCGCGTGCGTCGCGTCGACCACCGTGAATGCGTCGTGCGCGGTCGCCGCGTCGGCGATCGCGTCGATGTCCGCGACGACGCCGTTCGAGGACTGGACCGCGCTGAAGGCGACGACGTCCGTCGTGTCGTCGATCGCCGCCGCGAGACTTGCGAGGGGCGCGAAGCGGACGTCGAAGCGGCCGCCATGGACGAGGAACGGCCACGTGAGCGAGCTGTAGTCGACCTCCGGCACGAGCACGGTCGCGCCTTCCGGCACGGACGTCGCGACGAGCCCGACGAGGTACGAGACGCTGGCGCCCGTCGCGACGCGGTCCGGCGGAACGCCGACGAGCGACCCGAACAGCTCCCGCGAGTTGGTCGTGGCGTCGCACCACTGCTCCCAGCTCGTGCGGCCGTGATGCCAGTCCGCGAGCGCATCCTGGAGCGCGTCCCAGGCGGAGCGCGGCGGCAGGCCGAACGTGGCGGTGTTCAGATAGTGGCCGGCCGGCTCCCAGAGCCCGCGCGCTTCTTCGATCGACGGCATCGGGCAATGAAACCAGCCTTGACGACCTGCAGCTCCTCCTCGTACCATTGACTGACTAGTCAATCGATCACGGGAGGACGGCCATGACCGCCGTCGAGCACGCAACCGGCGTGGGGCCGTCGTTCGAGCTGTCTGACGAGCAGAAGGCCCTGCGCGAGCTCGCACACGAGTTCGCCGAGAATGAGATCCGACCGAAGGCGGCCGAGTACGACGAGCACGCCACCCATCCCGCGGAGATCCTCGCCAGGGCGCACGAGGTCGGACTGATGAACCTCCACATTCCGCCGGAGTACGGGGGGCCTGGCCTCTCGCTGTTCGAGGGCACGATCATCAATGAGGAGCTGTGCTGGGGCTGTGCCGGGATCGGCACGTCGATCACCTGCACGGGTCTCGGCGCCGGCCCCGTGCTCGTCGCGGGCACGGACGAGCAGAAGCGGAAGTGGCTGACGCCGCTGATCGAGGAGCCGATTCTCTGCTCGTTCGGGCTGACCGAGCCCGACGCCGGCTCGGACGTCGCGCGGATGAAGTCGACCGCGGTGCGGAAGGGCGACGAGTACGTCCTGAACGGATCGAAGACGTTCATCACGAACGCGGGCCACGCCGAGTGGATCGTCGTCTTCGCAAAGACCGATCCCACCGCCGACCACCGTGGGATCTCCGCCTTCATCGTCCCGATGGACACCGAGGGCGTGACCATCGAGAAGCACCTGGACAAGATGGGCCAGCGCGCAACCGACACGTCGGCGTTCGCGCTCTCGGACGTCGTCGTTCCGGCCGAGAACCTGCTCGGCGGGGAGGGCGACGGCTTCAAGATCGCGATGCAGACGCTCGACACGACCCGGCCCGGAACGGCGATCGGCGGTGTCGGCGTCGCGCGCGCGGCGTTCGAGTACGCATGCGAGTACTCGAAGGAGCGGCGTCACCTTCGGCCAGCCGATCGCGATGAACCAGGGCGTGAGCTTCCTGATCGCGGACATGGCGACGAACATCGAGGCGGCTCGGCTGCTCTGCTGGCAGGCGGCGTGGATGCTCGACGCCGGCTACGGACGAAAGGCGACGCTCTACTCGTCGATGGCGAAGCGCTTCGCCGCCGACATCGCGATGGAGGTCACGACCGACGCCGTCCAGATCTTCGGCGGCTACGGCTACATCAAGGAGTACCCGGTCGAGAAGCTGATGCGCGACGCGAAGCTGTACCAGATCTACGAGGGCACCTCGCAGATCCAGCGGCTCGTGATCGCCCGGGACATACTCCTCCCGCGTGGCGATTGAGATCGACCTCAGCGGACGCGTTGCGCTCGTCACCGGCGGCTCCCGCGGCCTCGGCCGCGCGGATGCCCTCGCGCTCGCACGCGCGGGCGCGGACGTCGTCATCGCCGACATCCAGATCGAGTCGGACGAGTCGGGCGATGCAGCGTCGTTCGGCCCGCTAGCCCAGGTGGCCAAGGCTCAGGGTCTCGTCTACTCCGAGCAGACCGCGCGCGAGATCGGCGAGCTCGGCCGCCGCGCGCTCGCCCTCAAGTGCGACGTCACGGATCGTGCACAGGTCGACGCCACGGTGGCGCGGGCGGTCTCGGAGCTCGGCTCCGTGGACATCCTCGTGAACAACGCCGGCACGCTCGACCACGTCGCCCAGCTCGCTGACCAGTCACTCGAGCTCTGGGAGCGCGATCTCCGCGTCAACCTCACCGGCGCCTTCAACTGCGCGCAGGCAGTCTGGCCGCACATGATCGAGCGTGGGTGGGGGCGGATCGTGAACATGGCCTCCGTCGCTGGCACGCTCGGGGGCTTCGGTCAGGCGAGCTACTCGACGACGAAGGCGGGCCTGCTCGGCTTCACGCGGACGCTGGCGCTCGAGGGCGCACGGCACGGCATCACGGCGAACGCGATCGTGCCGGGCGTGATCGGTACCGAGGTGTTCTCGTTCGGGAACCCGGCGATGAACGAGCGGATGGTGAAGCGCACGGCGATGCGCCGGCCGGGGGAGCCAGACGAGATCGCGAACGTGATCGCGTTCCTCTGCTCAGATCTCGCCTCGTACGTGACCGGCGTCGGGCTCGAGGTCGACGGCGGTATCTCGCTCTTCACCTTCTGAGCCGCCCCGGGTCCCGATCAGGCAACACCGGCCGCGCTAGAATCGCTCAGGCCGTGCATTTCGAGGCCTTGGAAACAGAAGCGCGTCTCGCGCAGCTTCGCGCGCGCCGGAAGCGGCAGGCGCGTACGCGTCTGGTCCGCCGCGCCGGGCTTGTGGCAATCGGAGCGCTCGCGCTCGTCTTCGTCGCTGGCATGTTCGCCTATGCCGGCTCGCCGAGCCGGCTTGCCGACGGCGTCACGATCGCGGGAGTCGACGTTGGCGGGCTGTCCTCCGGCCAGGCAGAGGCGCTGCTCGAGCGGCGCGCAGCCGCTCAGGCGCAGTTACCGCTGCAGGCGACCGCCGGGGGCCGGACGTACCGGATCGACGCGTCGGGTCTCGGCGTCGCCGTCGACTGGCGCGCGGCCGTCAGGGAGGCACAGGATCGCGTCGACGGCTTCCGGCCGATCCGCGGGTTCAGGCGACTCGGCGTCAGGCTGTTCGGCGCCGACGTCACGCCTCATGCGACGGCTCGTCCGGCCGCGCTCGCGCGCCTGCTCGACCGGATGGCGCGAGATGACCACCCGCACCGGGATGCCGCGATCCGGCTGGCCGGCCTCCGGCCCGTCGTTGTCCGAGACCGGTCAGGGCGCGTGCTCGACAGGCGGGCGGCCGACGCGCTGGTGCTCGGCGCTTTCGCGAGCCTCGACCGGACGCCGATCGCTATCCCCTCACGCGTCGACGAGCCGAAGGTGACCGCCGACGATCTCGGCCCGTCCCTCGCCAAGGTACGCACGGCCATGTCGCGCCCGGTCGTGCTGAAGCTCGGCGCGATGCGCTACCGCGTCTCGCGGGGTGGCATCGGCCGCCTGCTTCTTCTGCCGTCGCGCGGAGAGCGCTCGGTACGGATCGGTGGTGCAGACGCGAACCGGTACTTCAAGCAGCTGGCGGCGAAGGTGAACACGCGGCCGCGCGACGCGTCGTTCGTCGTCGTTCCGGGCGGCCGCGTGATCGTGCGGCCGTCGGCGACCTCCCGCGCCCTCGACGTGCCACGCACCGCAGACAACCTGCTCGACGCCGTGCTCTCACCGACACGTCGCGTCGCGACCGTGGTCGTCGGCCGCAGGCAGCCGGCGCGCTCGACCGAGGACGCGAAGAAGATGGGTGTCACGGGCCTCGTCTCGAGCTACACGACGATCTACGGCGGCGACGCAAATCGTGTCCACAACGTCCAGCTCGTCGCGCGGCTGATCGACGGCACGCTCGTCGCGCCCGGCCACGTCTTCTCCTTCAACGGCACCACGGGCGAGCGGAACGAGTCGAAGGGGTTCCTCGAGGCGCCGGTGATCATCAATGGGGAGCTCGAGACGGGGCTCGGCGGCGGTGTGTGCCAGGTCTCGACGACGGTGTTCAACGCGGCGTACGAGGCCGGCCTGAACATCACCGCGCGGACGAATCACGCCCTCTACATCAGCCACTACCCGCAGGGACGGGACGCGACCGTGAACTACCCCGACACGGACCTGAAGTTCGTGAACGACACGGATCACTGGCTGCTCGTCCGGACGTTCGTCGGCTCGAGCTCGCTGACGGTCAACATCTACGGCACGCCGCAGCACCGCCGGGTCGAGACCGAGGTGGCGCCGCTAGTCGTCACAGGCGCGCCGCCCGTCACGTGGCGGAAGGACGCGAGCCTGTTCAAGGGGCAAAAGGTCGTGGAGTCGTCGGGCTCGCCTTCGCGCTCCACGAGCGTCCACCGACGCGTGTACGACTCGAACGGCAAGCTCCTCTACGACAGCGTCTGGTACTCGTCGTATCGCGGCGAGAAGAAGATCGTCCTCGTCGGGACGAAGCCGAAGCCCAAGCCCGAGAAGAAGAAGACGAAGCCGCCGGCGGACGCACAGGCGCCCGCGGACGCCGCTCCCAGCCCCGGCGTCTAGCCTCTAACCGGTCTCCGCCTCGGCGATCGCGTCGGCGAGCCACGACGGGAACCGCGTCGGGCGGAGCGTCGCCCGGTCGACGACCGCGTGCCGGGTCCAGCCGTCGGCTACGAGCTCGCCGTCGCGTGTCAGCGCGTAGTCGTAGGAGAAGCGAGCGCCGCGCACGTTGCCGCAGCGAGCGTGGATCGCGATTCGGTCGTCGAAGAACACCGGCTTGACGTAGCGGACGTGGCTCTCGGTCGTCAGCGCCTCGTAGCCTTGCTCCTGGAGGTGCTTGTACCCGTTCGCGTAGCGCGCGAGGTAGTCGATACGCGCGACTTCGAACCAGACGAGGTACGCGGCGTTGTGCGCGACGCCCTGGGCGTCCGTCTCCGCGAACCGGACCGTGACCTCGGTCGAGAAGGCGAAGCCGTTCACGGCACGTACTATCGCGGTCGTGAGCGCCGGGCGCATCGCGAGCGCAGTGGCGTGCTTCCTCGCCGCAGCGGTCGCCGCCGCCGGTTGCGGAGGGGCGGGGCAGCGCGAGGTCGCGCCGCCTCCGCCTCCGCCTCGACCTCCCCCGCCGGCGGTCGTCCTGCCGCCGTCCGTCCTGGCACCGCCGCCACCGGCTCCGGTCGGCGCATCGTTCTGTCTCGATCACGGTGCCGTCCAGGACGTCGGAAGCGAGGACCTGACCTACGTTGCGGTCGGGAAGCGGCCGACTGACGCGCGGCGTGCGCCTTCGGGCCGGACGTTCGCGTCCTTCGGGCTCGAGAACGACAACGGCCACGCCATGGTCTTCGAGATCCGCGGCATGGTCGACGACGGCTGCGGGCGGACGTGGTACGACGCATCGCTTCCGGCAAGGCCCAACGGCGTTACAGGTTTCGTCGCTGCGCGAGACGTCGATGTCTATGCCGTGCACACCCGAATCTCCGTGGACCTGTCCGAGCGGAGGCTCGTGTTCTTCAAATGGGGGAAGAAGGCGCTCGAAGCCGCCGTCGCCGTCGGCGCGCCGGCCACACCCACGCCGACCGGGCGCTACTTCGTCAACCAGCGGCTGATCGCCCCAGACCCGTCCGGCCCGTGGGGCCCCGCGGCGATCGGCATCTCCGCGTTCTCTGACGTGCTCCAGGAGTGGTCCCAGGGCGGGCCGATCGCGATCCACGGGACGAACGAGCCTGCGAGCATCGGCGAAGCGGTCTCCCACGGCTGCATCCGGCTGCCCAACGCGACGCTCCGCAGGCTGTTCGCCGCCACGCCTGCGGGCACACCTGTCATCATTCACCCGTAGATGCCGCAGACGACGAAGACGACGGACAAGGATCTCGTGGCCAGGCTCACGGGAGCGGGCGAGGACGCGGTGCAGCGCCTCGGCGAGCTTCCGATGGGCAAGGCGCTCCTCGACACGGCGCAGTCGTTCCGCGAGCGGCTCGACGAGCTCGCGACCCGGATCCGCGCCATCGACCCGCTCGAGAAGCGTGTGACGGAGCTCGAGCAGCGTCTCGCCGCGCTCGAAGGCAAGCCGAAGCCGAAGCGCGCCCCGGCAAAGCCGAAGGCGACGCCCAAGCCGAAGCCGAACGCCTAGATCCGCGGCACGCGGAGGCGCAGCGCCCTCGGGAGCACGTCGAAGCGCGCAGGCGTCGTCCCCGGCTGCTCGCCGTCGAGCTCGACGGGCAGATGGACATCAGCGTCGACCGTGACGACGGCGCCGCGCAGCAGCTCCGCTTTCGGGTGCGGCAGGTGCGTCCCGCGATAGATCTTCGGCATCGTGCGCATGAGGTCCCGCTTCGTGACGTCGCCGATCAACAGCGTGTCGAAGAGCCCGTCGTCCGGCTCCGCGTCCGGGCAGATCTTCATCCCGGCGCCGAAGTAGCGGCAGTTGGCGACGATCACGTCGTGCATCGGCCCGCTCCGGTCCTCGCCGTCGACCGAGACGCGCACGTTTGTGTTCTGCCAGCGCGCGAACACCGACAGCGTGGCCATCAGGTACGAGGCCCTGGCCAGCCCGCGCTCGGACTCGTTGACGCGCTTCGCGATCGCGCCGCTCATGCCGGAGCTCGCGACGTTCGCGAAGCACGAGGCCTCGTCCGTTCCGCTCCACGCGCGATAGGTGCAGCGTCCGAGGTCGATCGTGCGCACCTCGCCCGAGACGGCGGCCGCGACCGCGCCCTCAAGCTTCGACGGGATGCCGAACGTGCGGACGAAGTCGACGCCCGTGCCACGCGGGATCACAGCGAGATCGGCGGCGGTGGTGCCGACGAGGCCATTGACGATCTCGTTCACCGTGCCGTCGCCGCCGACGGCGACAAGCAGCGTCGCGCCGCCCGCGACAGCATCGTGCGCGAGCTCGCGGAGATGGAGTCGTCCCTCGGAGAAGAGCGCGTCGCCCTCGAGGCCGAGCTCAGCTGCGCGCAGTGCGATCTCGGGCCAGCGCTTTCCCGTCGAGCCGCCGGCCGACGCCGGATTGACGAGAAAGACGGTGCTGGAGCTAATGGTCCGCCGTGACCGTCGTCAGCGCGAGCTCGGTCATCTGGTCGACGGCAGCGCGCATCTCCTCGTCCGAGATCCGCACGAACTCGCCTTCGACGACGACGTCCGAGACCGTCAGCAGGCAACCGGCCTGAATTCCCTTCAGCGCTCCGAGCGTGAACAGCACGGCTGCCTCCATCTCGACCGCCAGGATTCCTCGCGCCGACCAGCGGGCGTACTGGCCGCCGTCCGGGTTGTAGAAGAGGTCGCTCGAGACGATCGGGCCGACGCGCACCGGCTTGCCGAGCTCCTTCGCCGCGTGCACGGCGCCGTGTACGAGCTGCCAGTCGGCGGTCGGGGTGTGCGGCTCGGGTACGAGGTGGGTCGCTGTCGAGTCCGCTGCAATCGCGCTGATCGCGACGATCAGGTCGCCGAGCGCCATGTCCGGCTGGAGCCCGCCGCAGGTCCCGACCCGCAGGATGCGCTGTACGCCCAGCATCCCCAGCTCCTCGATCACGATCGCGGCCGACGGACAGCCCATCCCGCTCGCCTGCACGGACACGGGCCGTCCGCGGAAGGTGCCTGTGAAGCCGAGCATGCCTCGCTCGCGGTTCACCTCCCGGGCGTCCTCGAAGAACGTCTCGGCGATGTACTGCGCGCGGAGCGGGTCGCCGGGAAGCAGACACGCCTCGGCGTAGTCGCCGGGCTCGGCTCGGAGGTGAATCGGCATCGGCGACATACTCTTTCACAGCGGATGTTCTGGGGACCGCGTATCTGTCAGCCGTCCGTGGACGAGATCCTCGACTTCTGCCGCGAGGATCCGGTCGAGCGCGTCTATCTCGAGGACGCGGCCCGGAGGTCGATCGGACGGTTTGCTGGGCTCCGCGCGAAGGGTCGGCTGGCCGCCCTCTGCCACATCGGCGCCAACATCGTCCCGTCCGGCGAAGGCTGTGGCGGCCTGGCCGCCGTCGCGGCGGCCGCCCGAGCGAGCATGGTGATCGGCGAGGAGCGGGCCGTCTCTGACCTATGGGACGCCGCTGCCGCGATCCTCCCCGACCCGCGTGAGGATCGCCCCGGCCAGCCTGTCTACGTGCTGGAGGAGAGGGTCGAGCCCGGCGACACGGGCCTGCGCTCGGCGACGCGCGACGATCTCGACCTGCTCCTGCCCGTCTGCGCCCGAGCGTACGCCCAGGAGGTCGGCGTCGATCCTCTCGAGGGTGATCCCGACGGCTTTCGCTGGCGGACGCGGTCGCAGATCGACGAGGGGCGGTCGTGGCTCTGGGCCGAGGGCGACACGATCCTGTTCAAGGCCGAGGCGTCGGCATGGACGCCGAGTGCCGTACAGCTTCAACAAGTGTGGGTCGATCCTGACGTCCGCAGTCGCGGCTACGGCCAGCGGGGTCTGCGCGATCTCTGCAACCGGCTGCTCGCGAGCGTACCCCGCGTCTGCCTCTTCGTCCGCGCTGACAACGCTGCCGCGATCCGGCTCTACGAGCGGATCGGGATGCGACGGGTGCTGTCCTACCGCACTCTCATCCTGTGACGCTCCGCGACGTTGACGTCGCCTAGTGCCCGCGGAGACGGGTGATCGTGATCCGCACGGGCACGGAGTAGTCGGCGGCGAACGACGCCGGTGTCCAGCCGTTCCGCTCGATGAAGGCCGCGTACTTCTCGACGTACTCGGGCACTTCGTGGGCCGACGGGTCGTCGGACATGCCCGCCCGGCCCTGGCAGACGACGATGTCACCGCCGCGGCCGTTGCCGTCGAGGTTGAGCGTCACGCGATGATTGTGCTCGATGTTGCGAAGCTTTGGTGTGTCGGGACGGCTGTACATGAGGACGCTCTCCGCGCCATCCCAGAGGAACCAAACCGGGACGGGCGCCGGGGCGCCGGTGGGCGAAACGGTCGTCAACCACGCCACATGCTCCGTACGGAGGCGCCGTGCCGCGCGGGCGCCGAACTCCGTCCGCTCGTCGATCACCCTGCCAGGCTAGACGGTCGAGGAGGCGCGGACGCAGGAAAGCGCGATTTGACGACGCAATTGGGTGGTCCGCACACTCATGAAGCCATCAGTCAACGTCGATACGGCCCTGAGTGGTCGAATCGAGGAGGTACACATGATGTTAAGCCGCAAACGGCTCGCGCTCGGCGGGGCCGTCATCGCCGCACTAGCGATCGCAGTTCCGGTCGCTCTGTCGGCCGTGACGGCGACCGGGACGCTCAGCCACTACGACAAGCAGATGCACAACCGCCTGTTCCGTGACGGGCTAGGCTCCCAGGACTGTCACGGCACGAAGGTGAACCCCGGCATCTTCGACGACGGGGGAGCGATTCGCTCGTACGACAAGTACACGTTCAAGAACACGGCGTCCACGACGAAGTGTGGCCACGTGGTCTTCAACCAGCTGTGCTTCCAGGGGACCGCCCAGATCAACGCGTTCGCGCAGGTGAACGCGCCGTTCAGCATCCAGGATCCGAGCCTCAACTGGCTCGGTGACTCGGGCGCAAGCACGCCGAACCAGAACTTCGCCTTCCCCGTCGCCGCAGGTCAGTCGTTCGATGTGGTGATCGGGAGCGTCTGGAACGAGTCGGAGGGCGGCATCCTGCCGTGCCCGTACGCGTTGACGGTCACGCTCGGAGGGGTCCAGCAGCCGCCGGCCCCGGCCGCGCAGATCGCCGGCAGCACGGACTAGCGCCAAGGCACCTCGGATCAGCGACGGCCCGGCAACCGCCGGGCCGTCGTCGTTCAGAATGACCGCATGGACGAGAGGGATATCCGTCGGCAGGTCGAGCGGTTCATCCGTCGCCACGACCTAATTGAGCCGCGCGGCGACGTGACGTGCCTGGTCTCGGGAGGCCCCGACTCGACGTGCCTCTGGCACGTGCTCTCCGAGCTCGGGTATCGCGTGTCCGCGCTGCACGTCGATCACGGGCTTCGCGGTGAGGAGTCCGAGGCGGACGCCCGCTTCTGCCGGGAGACGTTCGGGGCGGAGGTCGTCGTCGCGTCGCCGGCCGAATCGGAGGCGGCGCTGCGGGAGCTCCGGTATGCGTACGCACTCGACCGGCTCCGCGCCACCGGCCACACGGCATCGGATCAGGTCGAGACCGTTCTCTATCGGCTGCTCTCGAGCGGACGGGCCGGTGGAATCAAGCGCCGCCGCGAGGACGGGATCGTACGGCCGCTGCTTCGCCTCTGGCGCGAGGAGACCGAGGAGTACTGCCGTGCGGTCGGCATCGAGCCGCGCCGGGACTCGTCGAACCCGACGACGACTCGCGGCCGGATCCGCGGCGAGCTGATTCCGCTGCTCGAGGCGATCGAGCCTCGCGCGCGGGCGAACCTGCTCGCGCTGGCCGAGCAGGAACGCGAACCGCGCCTGCCGCGCACGCTCGAGCGGACGCTGCTCGACCTGCTCGCGTCGACGGACGGCACGCAGGAGGCAGATCTCGGCCGCGGCATCCGCGCGGTGCGGGAATACGGCGCGCTGACACTCGAGCGAGGGCCGGTGACCGTCGGCCGCTGGACGATCGCATCCGACCTGCCGGGCCTCGTCGTCAGACCCTGGCGAGCGGGCGATCGTCTCGCCGGCCGAACCCGGAAGGTGCAGGACGTCTTCACCGACGCGAAGGTTCCGAGACGGCAGCGCGCGGCGTGGCCCGTCGTCGTGCGAGGGGACGAGGTTGTCGCGATCCCCGGAATCGTGGAAACTCCAGGAGTGCGCGCCGTTCCCACCTCGGAGGCCGGGTGAGCCAGACGACCGAGCTCGAACGAGGAGTTGGTGAGGTCCTGATCGACGCCGAGTCGCTCCGCGCACGCGTCGCGGAGCTGGGCGAGGAGATCTCCGAGTTCTATGCCGGCCGCGACCTGCTGCTGGTGGGCGTGCTCAAGGGCGCCGTGTTCTTCATGGCCGACCTGATGCGCCACGTCGCGGTTCCCTGCGAGGTCGACTTCATGGCGATCACGAGCTACGGCGCGTCCACCGACTCGTCTGGCGTCGTGCGGATCCTCAAGGACCTCGACATCAACATCGAGGGCCGCCACGTGCTCGTCGTCGAGGACATCGTCGACTCGGGGCTGACGCTCTCCTACTTGATCCGGAACCTCGAGTCGCGCGAGCCCGCGTCGCTCGAGGTCTGCGCGCTGATGACGAAGCCCGCCAGGCGTGAGATCGAGGTGCCGGTCCGCTGGATCGGCTTCGAGATACCGAACAAGTTCGTGATCGGCTACGGCCTCGATTTCGCCGAGCGCTACAGGAACCTGCCGTACGTCGGCGTATTGAGCGAAGATCTCGTTCCCGAAGGCGCATAAACCGGCGGACGACCCCGCCTGCTGGGCGAGAAAAGCCTGGCTGCTACGCTGATCTGCAGGAGATTTCTGGATGACCCGATTCTTCCGCAGCGCCCTTTTTCCACTCATTGCAATCGTGCTGCTCGTCTTCCTGGCGAGCAAGACGTTGATCCCACAGCAGAAGAGCGCGAAGAAGGAAACCTACTCCGAGCTGATCGCGCGCGTCCAGCAGGAGCCGAAGTCGATCGACAACGTCGTCTTCACGCCGACGAAGCAGCAGATCGTCGCGACGCTCTCCGACGAGAAGGGGACGAAGGTCAAGGTCCACTACCCGACGCCGCAGTCGCAGATCGAGTTCCAGAACCTCTTGCAGCGGAAGGACGTGACCTTCGACTCGAAGGGCACGGGCTCCTCGACGTTGTGGGGGATCCTCGGGACGCTGCTCCCGTTCGCGCTGCTGCTCCTCTTCTGGCTGTTCATCATGAACCAGGTCCAGGGCGGCGGCTCGAAGGTGATGAGCTTCGGGAAGAGCCGCGCGAAGCGGATGTCGCCCGACTCTCCGAAGGTCACGTTCAAGGACGTCGCCGGTTGCGACGAGGCGGTCGAGGAGCTGCAGGAGATCAAGGAGTTCCTCGAGAACCCGAAGAAATTCCAGGCGCTCGGCGCGCGCATCCCGAAGGGCGTCCTCCTCTACGGCCCGCCCGGAACGGGCAAGACGCTGCTCGCAAGGGCCGTCGCCGGCGAGGCCGGCGTGCCCTTCTTCTCGATCTCCGGCTCGGATTTCGTCGAGATGTTCGTCGGCGTCGGTGCAAGCCGCGTGCGCGACCTCTTCGAGCAGGCGAAGCAGGCGTCGCCGTGCATCGTGTTCATGGACGAGATCGACGCCGTCGGCCGCCACCGCGGCGCCGGGCTCGGCGGTGGCCACGACGAGCGCGAGCAGACGCTGAACCAGCTCCTCGTCGAGATGGACGGGTTCGAGCTGAAGGACAACATCATTCTCGTCGCGGCCACGAACCGCCCCGACATCCTCGACCCGGCGCTCCTCCGGCCCGGCCGCTTCGACCGACAGATCGTCGTCGATCGTCCCGACCGGATCGGCCGCCGCAAGATTCTCGAGGTGCACACGAAGGGAAAGCCGCTCGCATCCGAGATCGACCTCGACACGCTGGCGGCGGGCACGCCCGGGTTCACGGGCGCCGACCTCGCGAACCTCGTCAACGAGGCCGCACTGCTCGCCGCGCGGAAGGGGAAGAAGGTCGTCGAGCAGGACGAGCTCGAGGAAGGGATCATGCGCGTGATCGCCGGCCCCGAGAAGAAGACGCGGCTACTCTCGGAGAACGAGCGGAAGATCACCGCCTACCACGAGATGGGCCACGCGCTCGTCGGGCACTACCTCGACGAGACGGACGAGGTGCACAAGATCTCGATCATCAGCCGCGGCCAGGCGCTCGGCTACACCATCTCGCTCCCGCGGGAGGACCGCTACTTGACGACCAAGGCGTCCCTCATGTCGCAGATGGCGATGACGCTCGGCGGGCGTGCGGCCGAGGAGCTCGTCTTCAGCGAGGTGACGACCGGTGCGGCGAACGACATCGAGAAGATCACGCACACCGCCAAGCAGATGATCATGCGCTTCGGCATGTCCGAGAAGCTCGGTCCGCGCGTTCTGGGGCGGAACCACGACCTGCCGTTCCTCGGCCGCGAGATGGCCGCCGAGCCTGACTACTCCGAGGAGATGGCACGGGAGATCGACGACGAGATCCGGCGCGTGATCGAGGAGTCGCACGAGACAGCGCTCTCCGTGCTCCGCGAGCACATGACCGAGCTCCACCGGCTGTCGGGGATCCTCATCGAGCGGGAGACGATCGACAAGGACCAGTTCGAGCGCCTGCTGGCCGGCGAGGAGGAGGCGGTCGTGTTCGCAGAGGAGCCGCCGCCGGCCCCGGCCGCGCCGCCGGCCGAGGAGCCGAAGGTGCGCCCGCAGCCGAAGCCCAAGCCGTTCCCGCTGCCCGGCGCGACGATGCAGCCTCCGCCGCCCGAGCCCTCCGGCTCGTAACTGCGGTACCGGGTTAAGCAGCCGGGCCGGGTCTATAAGCTACGCCGCCGGTCGAGAACGCTCGGCCTTCGGTGATCTACGACAAGGCCGACGCTGACGCGGGCGGCCGGAAAAGGGTGCGATGAAATCCAGGACGCTTGTCTTGCTGTCGGGAGTGGCGATCGTGGCGACGTTCGTCGCCGGCGGTGCTGTTGCCGGGACCGGGCAGCGCACGGCGGTGACGACGGTGAAAGCCATCTCTGGTCCGCCGACGATCAAGGTCAACCGGTATTTCCAGGACAACCTGCGCTGGAACAGGGACGTCTACAAGGTGCAGTCGGGTGGGACCATCCACGTCGTCAACATGGCCGCTGACGAGGGGCCGCACACCTTCACGATCGTGAAGAAGGCCGACGCGCCGAGGACGGGCCTCCAGGCCGCCAACTGCCGCATCTGCAACAAGCTCGCGATCGCGCACGGGGCGAACCCGAACAGCGACGCGCCGCCGAAGTTCCCGTTCCTCGAGGACGGCGTCGGGCAGCAGACGCCGCCGAACGTGGACAAGCCCGGGGACTCCGGCATCACGGGCAAGGGCAAGAAGGGCGAGTCGATCGACCTGGCGGTCACCGCCACGCCCGGAACGAAGCTCTGGATGATGTGTCTGATCCACCCGTGGATGCAGGCGGAGATCGACGTCAACTGAGCATCCGCTCGAGCGCGAGCCGGATCGCGAGGGTGTGGGCGATCGCCTGCGCCCTCGCGGCCATCGCGTTCCTCACAGGCGCCACTAGCGGCGCTCGGCTGTCGGGCCGGACGCTCGACTACTGGATCGCCGCCGTCCCGGTGACGTGGAACGTCGTGCCGAACGGGCGCGACGGGATCACGGGCATGCCGGTCCCCAGGGAGGAGTCGATCCTCGACACCGTCGTCTACCGCCGCTACACGGCGAACTGGCGCAAGCCGCTCGACAACGCGCCGCGGGACAGCGCCGACGGACTGCTGATACCCGGACCGCTGATTCGCGCGCGGGTGGGCGACCGGCTGCGGATTCACTTCAAGAACATGGACTCGCTGCGGAACGACCCGCACTCGATGCACTTCCACGGCGTCCACTACAAGCCGACGTCGGACGGCGCATATGTGCCCGGCTTCTCCGGGAAGGACGCCAACGTGAGGCCAGGCCAGAGCTACACGTACGAGCTGACGGCCGGTGAAGATTCGGCCGGTGTGTGGCCGTACCACGACCACTCCCCGTCGATGATGGATTCGATCGACGGCGGCATGTACGGGATGCTCTCGATCCTCGGGCGGAACGAGCGAGCTCCCGATCACGAGTTCGAGGTCGCGCTCGCGCCGATGGGCAAGCTGATGACGATCGACGGGCGCGCATTCGTCGGCAACACGCCCGTCTTCCACGCGAAGGTCGGAGACGTCGTGCAGTGGGACGTGATGGCGATGGGGTCGGACTTCCACACGTTCCACGTCCACGGCCACCGGTGGCTCACGCCCGGGAGCGTTTCGCGGGACACGCAGACCGTGGGGCCGGCCGAGTCCTTCAAGATCCGGTGGACCGAGGATGCGCCAGGAACCTGGCTCTACCACTGCCATGTCGAGGACCACATGATGCGCGGCATGATCGGCATCTACCGCGTCTCGCCGTGACTCGCGCGCTCGCCGCCGCGATCGCCGCCGGCTTCGTCGTTCTCGTGCCGTCCAGCGTCGGAGCACCACCGCCGCCGGAGGTGAGCATCGAGTTCTCCGACTACAGGCCGTCCCAGATCGACGTCCTCCCGGGCGAGACGGTGTCGTGGACGAACGTCAGCACGCGCACGCACACGGTCACATCGGACGCCGGCCTCTTCGACTCGGGCGCTGTCGACAGCGGCGGTCACTTCGCACGCCGATTCGACGAGGTCGGGCCGTACGCGTATCACTGCGTCATCCATCCGAGCATCACGGGCGAGATCGACGTGCGGCGCGTGACGCTGGACCCGCTCCCGCCCGCGGCCGTGCCCGTCGGCAAGCCCGTCGAGTTCACCGGACGCACCGCAGACCCAGTGGGGGCCGTGGGGATCCAGCGGCTGGACGACGGGAAGTGGTCGACGGTCGCGAATGCGACGCCTGCCGCCGACGGCAGCTGGACGACTACCCTGAAGGCTGGCTCGACGGGTGACTACCGGGCTGCGTCCGGCGCTGACGTGAGCGAGACGCGCAGGCTGCTCGTCAGTCTCTGGAAGGTCGCGATCAAGCCGACGAAGGCTGGCGTGAGCGTGACGGTCACGCCGAGCGCGCCTTACTCGCCGTTCCTAGTCGAGCTGCTGCTGCGGGAGCGCTTCGGGTGGTGGCCCGCGACGCGCGGGAAGCTCGACTACGTCTCGTCTGCCGACGTCCGCATCAAGCGACCGGCGCGCGTGCGCGTCGTCCTCGTCGACAAGGACGGTTGGACGCCGCTCGCGACGAGCCGCGTGGTCACATTGCGTCGCCCCTGACGCAGGCTCCCGGGCAGGGCTTACGCTCCACGGATGACGCCGATCGGGCAGCGCTTTCCCCGGCCGTCCGTGATGGGCATCGTCAACGTGACGCCGGACTCGTTCTTCGACGGAGGGATTCACGTGACGCCGGAGGACGCGATCGAGCACGCACGGCGGATCTACGCGGAAGGGGCCGCGATCGTCGACATCGGCGGGGAGTCGACACGTCCGGGGTCGGAGGGGGTGACGCTCGACGAGGAGCTTCGGCGCGTGCTGCCGGTGCTCGAGGCGCTCGGCGGTGAGGTTCCGCTGTCGATCGACACGTCGAAGGCCGAGGTCGCGCGGAGAGCGCTCGCGGCCGGTGCGGAGCTCGTCAACGACGTGACGGCGCTGCGCGGCGATCCTGAGCTGGCCGGTGTCGTCGCCGACGCCGACGCCTATCTGTGCCTGACGCACATGCTCGGCGAGCCGCGCACGATGCAGGAGTCACCCCGCTACGACGACGTCGTCTCCGAGGTCGCGGCGTTCCTCGAGGAGCGTCTTGTGGCAGCTCTCGATGCCGGCATCCCGGAGGAGCGGATCTGCCTCGATCCCGGGATCGGCTTCGGCAAGACGGTTGAGCAGAACGCCGAGCTCGTGCGGCGTCTCGACGTGCTCGTCGGACTGGGGCGGCCCGTGCTCGTCGGTTTCTCGCGCAAGCGCTCGCTCGGGCGGATGCTGGGAGATCCCGAGGCTACGACCGCCTCGCTCGCCGGCAGCCTGGCTGCAGCCGTCTCTGCGCATGCGAACGGTGCGACTATCCACCGCGTGCACGACGTCATTGAGACGGTCGAGGCGCTGACGGTGGCGGAGGCGCTGCTCGCATGATCACGATCGAGCTGCAAGGGCTCGAGCTGCACGGCTTTCACGGCGTGCTCGGGGAGGAGCAACGTCTGGGCCAGCCGTTCCTCTTCGACGTGTGGCTCGAGGTCGCGGAGCCAGGGGCGGATCGCATCGAGGACGCGCTCGACTATCGCGAGGTCGCGGCCTGCGTCGCCGAGGTGTCGAGCGGCGCGAGCTTCCAACTCCTCGAATCGCTCGCGGCGGCGGTCGCCGACGAGCTGATGGCGCGCTTTCAGCCTGCAAGGGCGCGCGTCCGCGTGCGAAAGCCGGAGGTGCGGCTCGACGCACCGGTCGAGTTCTCGGCCGTCACGGTCGAGCGGACGTGACGCGCGCGTTCGTCGGCGTCGGTGCGAACCTCGGTGACCGGCAGGCGACAATCGAGCGTGCGATCGACCTTCTGCGAGCCCGTGTCGACGTCGTCGCCGTCTCCGCGCTTCGGGAGACCTCTCCCTGGGGATACGCAGACCAGCCGCACTTTCTCAACGGCGCGGTCGAGGTGGAGACCGAGCTCTCTGCGCGAGAGCTGCTCGACGTCCTGCTCGGCGTCGAGCGGGAGCTGGGCCGCGTGCGTGCCGGCGGCCCGCGCTACGGGCCGCGCACGATCGACCTGGACCTTCTCGTCTTCGGGGAAGAGCTCGTCGCCGAGCCCGGCCTGACCGTGCCGCACCCCCGGCTTCCCGAGCGTGCATTCGTGCTCGAGCCGCTCGCGGAGCTCGATCCTGCGCTCGTCATACCGGGCCTCGGCCGGGTTTCGGCCCTGCTCGCGGCGCTACACTGATTCCCATGTCGCACCTCGACGAGCTCGACGAATACGAGGCCCAGCTCGAGCTCACGCTCAAGAAGGAGTACACGGCCGTTTTCGGCCTCTTCCGTTACTGCGTGCTGACGCAGGACGCGACGTACCTCTGCAACAAGCTCGACCTCAACTACGTCCCGCAGCCCTCGTACCCGTTCTTCCACGTGAAGATGGAGGACGTCTGGGTGTGGGACAAGAACCGCCCGACGCGCATGATCCCGCGCGCCGAGGTGTACACGTCGAGCGACGTGACGGTCGAAGAGCTCCGCGGTGAGGGCGAAGAGCCGACCCTGACCGCCGAAGCGCTCGCCGAGCGGATCGGCGAGCCGCTGCCGCAGGACGACGACACGTAGACGCCGGTAGGCTCGCGGGCCCATGACGCTGCTCGCGGTCGACGTCGGCAATACGCAGACCGTCTTCGGCCTGTTCGAAGGCGCCGCGCTCGAGGAGCACTGGCGTGTCGCCACCGAGGCGCACAGAACGGGTGATGAGCTCGGTGCCCTCGTGGGGCGTTTCATCGACCTCGGAGTCGTAGACGGCGTCTGCGTCTCGTCGACCGTCCCCGCGCTCGTCCGCGAGTACGAGGTGTTCGCCGAACGCTGGGCGAAGGCCCCTTTGCTCCTGATGGGACCAGGCGTGCGCACGGGGATCCCGATTCGCTACGACGACCCGCGTGAGGTCGGTCCGGACCGGATCGCGAACGCCGTCGCCGCGAAGGAGCGCCACGGCGCACCGTGCATCGTCGTCGACTTCGGCACGTCGACGAACTTCGACGTCGTCTCACCCGCCGGTGAGTACGTGGGCGGCGTCCTCGCGCCCGGCATCGAGGTCTCGATGGACGCGCTCTTCCAGCGGGCCGCCAGGCTCGTGAAAGTGGACTACGTCGAGCCGGAGACGGCGATCGGCAAGACGACGCAGACCGCCCTGCAGTCAGGCATCGTCTACGGCTTCGCCGGCCAGGTGGACGGCATCGTCGCCGCGATCCGCCGTGAGCTCGGCGTCGAGGCTCAGGTCGTCGCGACGGGCGGCCTCGCGACACTGATCGCGCCGCATTCGAGCACGATTGGAGAGATCGACCCGTTCCTCACGCTGCACGGCCTCCGGCTCGTCTGGGAGCTGAACAGCCTGTAGTGCGGGAGCCGCGGATGGCTGTTCGAGGTCGGGTTGCGCTGCGCGTCGGTGCCATCGCCCTGCTGGCGGCGGCCGCCGTTGCCGCGATCGTTGCCATCCGACCGCCCGGCGGTCGCCAGGTGCCCGGCGGCTTTTCGCTTCACGTCGTCGCATCGGGCCTCCACGCGCCGACGGCAGTTCGATTCGCGGACGACGGGCGGATGTTCGTCGCCGAGAAGAGCGGGCGGATCATGGTCTTTGCGACACGTGGTGTCGGCAGGCCGACGCTCTTCGCCGATCTCTCGCGGAACGTCTACGACACGTGGGATCACGGGCTGCTCGCGCTGGCTCTCGACCCCGAGTTCCCGCGCGAGCCGTACGTCTACGTGGCGTATACGCATAACGCTGCGATCGGCGCCGCCGCTCCGCTCTGGCCCTCGCGTAATGGAACGGACACCTGCCCCGATCCGCCCGGGATCTTGAAGAACGGCTGCGTGTCGAGCGGGCGGCTCTCCGTCCTCACCGCTCGGGGCAACCACATGGTCGGGAAGGAGCGAGTCCTGATCGAAGACTGGTGTCAGCAGTCCAACACGCACTCGGTCGGCGACGTCCAGTTCGGCAAGGACGGCGCCCTCTACATGAGTGCGGGCGACGGCGCCTTCTACGCGTTTACGGACTATGGCCAGCGCGGCGATCCGCCAAATCCCTGTGGCGATCCACCGGGCGGCGTCGGCGCTCGGCTCAGGCCGCCGACGTCCGAGGGAGGTGCACTCCGCGCGCAGGATCTGAGGAGCAGCGGCGATCCGGTCACGCTTGACGGCACGGTCATCCGAGTCGACCCTCGGACGGGGCGAGCGCTCCCAGACAACCCGCTGAGCGGAAGCCGCGATCCCAACGCGCGACGTATCGTCGCCTACGGGCTCAAGCAGCCATTTCGGTTCGCCATCCGGCCCGGTACGAACACGGTTTGGGTCGGCGACGTCGGGGACTCCCGCTGGGAGGAGATAGACGTGGTTACACCGGGTCGCACCGTAGAGAACTTCGGCTGGCCGTGCTACGAGGGCCCTAAGGTCCATGAAGGCTTTCACGGGGCACCCGAGATCGCGACGTTCGACATGTGCAAGCGCCTTTTCGCTGACGGTCGTGCGGCCGTCACCGACCCGGTGTTCGCATACCGGCACGGACGGGAGATCGTTTCGAGCGACCGCTGCCCCGCCACCGCGTCGTCGATCAGCGGCCTAGCGTTTGTGCTTCGCGGCCGGTATCCCGGTGACTACGGCAACGCGCTCTTCTTCTCGGATGCGTCGCGGGGCTGTATCTGGGCGCTTCCGCTCCATCGCGACGGGCTCCCGGATCCAAAGCGTCCGCGGATCGTCGTCAGGCGCGCGGGTGCGCCCGTCGATCTCCAGGTTCACGATGGGCGGCTCTACTACGTCGACTTCGCGGGCGGACGGGTCGTCCGTGTCGATTACTCCGGCCCGCACTAGCCGCCGCCGTACGCCGAGATCGGCAGCGGCACGACGGTGCCCTCGAGCTCGGGCAGCTCGCTCTCAAGCCGTTCGAGCGCGTCGACCGCGGCCGGTTCGGCGACCAGCAGCCGATCGACGATGGCGTCTGTCGAGTCGAGTCGGACGAGCTCCTGGACGAACGCACGAGGGAAGCCACCGCGCCTGAGGTACCAGCCGTAGAACTTCTTCAGGAAGCCGACCGCGCGGCGCTCGCCGAGCTCGCTCACGGTCTCGCCGATGAAGACGATCAGCTCCGCAGCCACCTCCGCTCGAGCCGGCTCCTCCGCCTCTCCGTCGAGGATCTCGCGGAGCGCCCACGGGTTACCCTGCGCGGCCCGGCCGATCATCACGGCGCTCGCGCCGGTCGTCCGCAGGATCTCCGTCGCGCGGGCGTGCGACGTCACGTCACCCGAGGCCACGACCGGGACGGGGACGCAATCGACGAGCTCTGCCGTCAACGTGTGGTCGGCGAAGCCCGTGTACATCTGCCGGGCAGAGCGCGGGTGGAGCGTGAGGCTGGCAGCGCCGGCTTCGACGAGTCTCGGACCCAGTAAGAGGCACGTCCGGGAACCGTCCTCGAGCCCGCGGCGCATCTTCACCGTCACGGGAACCTCGACCGCGCGGGCGACCGCGTCGACGATGCGGCACGCGCGCTCGGGATCCTCGAGCAACGTCGCGCCCGCGCCTGTCTTCGTCACCTTCCGGACCGGGCAGCCGAAGTTGATGTCGACGAGGTCGGCGCCCGCAGCCTCGACCGTCGCCGCGGCCTCCGCCATGATCGCCGGATCGGAGCCGAAGATCTGGACGGCGAGCGGCCGCTCGTCTGGCGCGATGCGCAGATAGCCGAGGGTCCGCTCGTTGCCGTGGTGGATGCCGGCGCAGCTGACCATCTCCGAGCAGACGAGCCCCGCTCCGAAGCGTCTGCCCTGACGCCTGAACGCCTGCACGCTGACTCCTGCCATCGGCGCGAGTACGAGCCGCGTCGGCACCTCGACGGGCCCGATCCGCCACGATTCGGAGAGTTTCACCTGCACAGAGCGGGAATTTTAGGCGCCTCCGGGGATTGCGCAGGGTTATCCGGGTTGGCTACAATGCGCGCCCGCGGCGCAGGTAGCCCGCGATTTTTTCTTAGGAGAGCGCTCTTGAAGGAAGTCATCCTCACTAAGCAAGGGTACGAGAAGCTCAAGAAGGAGATCGAGTACCTGTCGACTGACAAGCGACGCGAGGTCGCCGACCGCATCCGCCACGCGCGGGAGTTCGGCGACATCACGGAGAACGCCGAGTACGACGACGCGAAGAACGAGCAGGCCATGCTCGAGCACCGCATCGCGACGCTCGAGGAGCGTCTGCGCTTGGCGCGCGTGCTCGAGAAGAAGGACATCGCGAAGGACGTCGTCTCGATCGGCTCGCTCGTCCGCCTGAAGGACATGGCCGCGAACAAGACGACCGAGTACACGATCGTCGGCTCGGCCGAGGCGAACGCGTTGGAGAACAAGCTGTCGAACGAATCACCGGTCGGCGCAGCCATCCTCGGCCGAAAGAAGGGCGAGATCGTCGAAGTGTCCGCTCCACGCGGAGCGCTGAAGTTCAAGATCATCGCCATCAAGGCCGCGTAGCCCCGACGCGCGGGGTCGTAGACTCGGCCCGATGACCGGGCTCCCGAAGCGCTTTCCCGATCGGCGCGAGCTCGCCTCCGTGCGCGCGGATGCGGACGCGCTCGAGGCCGGGGCGGAAGGATCCGGCTCGGCGCGGGTCGCGGGCCGCGTGCTCGCGCGGCGTGCCATGGGGAAGGTCGTCTTCCTCGACATCGTCGACCAGTCAGGCAGGCTCCAGCTCGTCTGCTCCGCCGATCGCGCCGGCGCCGTCGACGTCGATCTCGGCGACATCGTCGGGGCGTCGGGGGCGCCGACGAAGACAAAGCGCGGCGAGCCCTCGCTCGCGGTTGACGAGCTCATCCTGCTCGCCAAGAACCGCCGTCCGCTCCCCGACACCTTCCACGGGCTCAAGGATCAGGAGCTCCGATACCGGCAGCGCCACCTCGACCTGCTGATGAACGAGGAGACGCGGGCGACGTTTGTCACGCGGGCGCGGGTCGTGGCGGCGATACGCGGCTATCTCGATGCCGAGGGATTCATCGAGGTCGAGACGCCGGTGCTTCAGCCTCGGTACGGAGGCGCCTTCGCGCGCCCGTTCGTGACACACCACAACGAGCACGACGCCGACTACTACCTTCGCATCGCGACCGAGCTCTATCTCAAACGGCTGATCGTCGGCGGGCTCGACAGGGTGTACGAGCTCGGCAAGGACTTCCGCAACGAAGGCGTCTCGTTCAAGCACAACCCCGAGTTCACGATGCTCGAGTGGTACGAGGCGTACGCGGACTACCGGGACACGATGGCGCGGATCGAGCAGCTGCTCGCGCATGTCGCAACGGAGGTCACGGGCGGAACGACTGTGGCGTTCCGCGACCACGAGCTCGACCTCTCCCCGCCGTGGGAGCGCATCCGGTTCGTGGCTGCGCTCGAGCAGCACGAGCTCTGGACGCGCGACGCCGACGAGCTGCGCGCGTGGCTGACCGAGCGCGGCGTCCCTACAGAGCAGGACAAGGACTGGGCGCAGCTGATCGACCACGCGTTCTCGCACTTCGTCGAGCCGGGCCTCGTCCAGCCGACGATCGTGTACGACTACCCCGTCGAGATCTCGCCGTTCGCACGGGCGACCGACGACGACGCGACGCTGACGGAGCGGTTCGAATACTTCGCCGGCGGCATGGAGCTCGGCAACGCGTTCACGGAGATCAACGACGCCGAGGAGCAGGCGACGCGCTTCGAGGAGCAGTCCGCGCACGTCGAGGGCGAACGCGGCGACCCCGACTACGTGGACGCCCTCTCCTACGGGATGCCGCCGACGGGCGGCCTCGGCCTCGGCATCGACCGACTGACGATGCTGATTACGGGCCGGGAGACGATCCGGGACGTGATTCTGTTTCCGGCCCTGCGTGCGCGGGACTAGAGCCTCCTGACGGGCAGCGGCCTGCCAGGGGCCGGGACCTCTAGGGGAACAGGCGGACGACGAGCCTCGTCACGAGATCGTCGATCTCGTCAGCGGCTTCGCGAAACGCTTTGCTTCCTCCTCCCGCCGGATCGCTGATCTCCGGTGTCTGCAGCGTCCGCCGCTCGGCGCTTCGGTGAGCGTTCGCACGGGCGATGGCCTCGCGCGGAGTTCCCTGACCTGGATCGAGGAGGTCGACGAGCTCCGGCAAAGTGAACGACCGGTCGCGCTCCGCACCGGCATCGACCACTGCCGTTGCCACGTGCATCTGCTCGAATCCGAGCACGAGATCGGCCGAGCTCAGGTCGACCCGACCGAGATTGCGAGCGCGATGGCCTGAAAGGTCGACCCCGAGGCGCCGGCCCTCCTCGATGGTCTCAGCGAAAGCCGGACTCGCCCCGAGCTTGAGCGTGCCTGCCGATCCGACCGTTGCTCGTTCGCCGGCCGCCTTCGCAAAGAGCGCAGCAGCGAGCGGGCTCCTGAACCGGTTGCCGGTGCACACGAAGACGACCCGAAGCGCCGGCGGCGTCGCGTCAGCTGATGCCTGGTCGGAGGCAAGGCGCGCGCGCCAGCGACGTGCCGCCGCCGCCGCAGCCTCGATGGAGTTCTGCGTCACCGCGAGATCACCCGCTGGTACAGCCGGAGATAGGCGTCGACCATCGCGTCGGGAGAGTGCGACTTCGCCAGCCGGAGCCCGCCATTGCGGATCCGCTCGCGCAGCTCGAAGTCGTCGAGCACCCTGGTGATGGCGGCGGCGAGAGCCTCCGGGTCACCGGGCGCGACGAGCAGGGCGTTCTCCCCGTCCGTCAGCAGCTCACGCAACCCGCGAACGGCCGTGGCTACGAGAGGAGCTCCAGCGGCGAGCGCCTCGAGGCCGACCAGTGGCAATCCTTCCCCGCGTGAGGGCATGACGACGACGTCGGCAGCGCCCATCACGGCCGTTGCGTCCGTCCTCATGCCGGCAAAGGCAACACGATCTCCGAGCCCGTCGACGACCACCTGCTTGCGCAGCTCGGACAGCAGCGGGCCGTCACCGACGATCGCGAGCGAGCCCTGGGGCATGTGCCGGAGCGCGCTGATCGCGAGGGCGTGGTTCTTCAGGGGCACGAGCCGCCCGACGCTGACGATCAGCGGCTCATCTGCCGCAAGTCCCCACTCATCCCGGAGGGCCCGACCGTCCGCCGGCACCGCGGGCGGGCGAACGGCATTGACGATGATCGCCGTCACGGCACAGCGGCGCTCCTCCAGGCCCGCCGCCACCCCGGGTCCGCAGGCTACGACTGGCAGCCCCGCATACCCGAGCACGCGAGCCGCCACTGCGTAGTCCTCGTCGGGAACCCCGTGCACGGTCACGACGGCCGGCACGCGATGCCCGCGCAGCGTCGTGGCGGCGGTCACGGCGGCCATTCCGGGGTTGTGAGCGTGGAGGACATCCGGTCGTGTCGCCCGCACTGCCCGGTCGAGTGCGACGGCGGCCTGTGGCAACCGCCAAACCTTGCGCTCGACGAGCGGAATGGGGAAGGTGGGAGCCCCGACCTCACGGGAGAGCGCGCCGGGCGCGGTTGCAACGGCGACTTCGTGGCCGGCGCGACGCGATCCGCAGGCGAGCTCGACGACGATCCGCTCGGCTCCACCCGTCCCGAACTCCTGTATGACGTGGAGGATGCGCACGGCAGGTCGGCCTAGCCTGGTGTGGCGAGGACTCGTTCGTAGAGGCTCACCATACGAGACGCGACAACGCCGGAATCGAAGTGTGCTTCGACGCGGTGGGCTCCTGCACTCCCCAGCCGGCTACATAGGGCAGGGTCGCTCAGCAAGCTCCTGAGAGCCGCCCTGAGCCCGTCTGGGTCGTCCGGCTCGACGAGCAGGCCAGTCTCGCCGTCGACGACGAGCTCGGGGATCCCGCCCACGCATGTAGCGACGACGGGGAGGGCGACCGCCATTGCCTCCAGGATCGCCACCGGCAGGTTGTCGGCTCGCGTCGGCAACACGAACACGTCGAGTCCGAGAAGTTGCTCACGGAGGTCGCCGGCGAAGCCATGGAAGTGGACGGAGCCGCCGAGGCGCCGGGCCTGTTGTTCGAGATCGCGGCGGAGAGAGCCCTCGCCGAAGACGTGTAGCTCGGCAGGCACTTCGAGGGACGCCCATGCCTCCAGCAACACGTCGATTCCCTTCCTGTGCTCGAGGATGGCGGCCGTGCCGACGGAGGGAGGCTCGTGCAGGGGCGCCGGCGTTCGACGGCGCAGTTCGACTCCGTTCGGAATGACATGCATTCGTTGTTTCGGGAAGCCGTGGTCGGCGAGAAAGCGCGCGAGGGCGTGCGACGGGACCACCACGGCTCCCAGGTACGAGAGGACGGCCTCCATTCGCAGGAGGCCGAAGCGAAGCCACGCCGTCCGTGCTTCCGAGACGCCGGGCGGCGACGCTGGGTCGGTTCTTCCAACCATGGCGAAGATCTCGTCAGGGACGCCGTGCACCGTGTGCACGGCGCGCGCTCCCACCATCCGTGCCGCCGTTCTCGCGAAGAGGCCTGCGCGACGGTCGTGGCTGTGAACGACGTCGGCAGGCCGTAGGAGCGAGGGCAGGCGGGCGGCGCCCGCTATGTCGAACTGTGCCGCAGCGGCACGACCTCGGCGCCTAAGCCCAGTCCTCGGAACTCCTCGGCAACGTGCTCGTCGGCGCAGATCACGGTCACCTCGACGCCTCGCGCCGCGACGGCGGGCGCAAGATCGCGCACGTGCTGACAACGGGCCTCCTTCCGGGAGGCTCGAGACGTATGTCACTCTCACGAGGTAGCGGAAGCGGGCGTATCCCGAGCCAGCGCCACGGCGAGGCCGCCGAGAAGCCAGAATGGTGCGAAGTACTGCTCGGTCAGCGTGAGGCTGGCCACGATCCCGATGACGAGTGACGTGCGCGCGGCGATGGCGAACGCCGGTGGGCCACGCTCCTGCCGCACGGCGATCGTGAGCCGCTGGAAGACGAGCACGACGTAGGCGACGAACAACAACATGGCGAGCGGGCCGAGCTCCGCTGCCACGTCGAGGAACGAGTTGTGCACGACCGCGAGCGTCGAGATGCCAGGGGGCGGGTCGACGTACGCGTGGTAGCGGACTTTGAAGTTGCCAGGGCCGATGCCGACCAACGGATTGTCGGCGGCGAACCTGGCGGCGGCGCTCCAGGCGGCGAGGCGCGACTCGATGTTCTGCTGCGCGACCTTTTCCTTTCCGTGGATTCCGACCTCGATGGTTTTGCCCTCGAAGTGGACGACACCGGCGAACGCGACGGCTGCGACGAGCCCGCCGGCCAGCGTGATGCGAAGGCTTCGACGGGGATCCGTGACGAGAATCCAGATGAGCCCGGCTCCGAGGCCGACAACGGTCCCGCGCGAGAGCGTCAGCAGCGCTGCGACGAGGATCACGCCGACGAGCACGAGTGCGAAGGCTCGCCTCGCTCCACGCTCTCGCGTGAGCCAGAACGCGAACGGAAGTGTCGTCGCCAGGATGAAGCCGACGTCGCCCGGATCGCCCAGGGGAAGACGCGCCGCCCATTCTCGGCCGGTGAAGAACTCCTGAAGTGCGAGAGCGCCGGTCACGGCTCGAGGCGATGGACAGCACCCAGAGCGAGTCGCGTCTGAAGCCGATGGTCCCGACGAACTGGCCGACGATGAAGCACAACGCGACGAAGCTCGCGTAGCGCGTCGTCGTCTTCACGGCGAGTCGACTGATCGTCGAGCGAAGATCGTCGACACCAGCGCGAAGCCGAGGATCGTGAGCACGACGCCCTGCACGCGATCGAAGACCAGCCGGCGATTGGTGGCGCGCGCGAAGAAGGCGAAGCTCGCGAAGCAGAGCAGTCCAGCCAGCTTCGTCGGTGACAGCTGGCTCGAAGCTCCCCCAGGTGACCGCGAGCTCGAGCGGGCCGAACGCGACGAGGACGAGGACGGCCACCTCGACCCTGACGAGGCAGATGACGACGGCCGCCACTGCGACGGCGACCGCCAGGACCTGAGTCGGCCAGCACCGATGCCAGAAGGACGGCCGCGATGCCCGCGCCGCCGACGGCCAGGGCCGGGACTGCGTCAGCCCCTGCGAAACCCTGCTTAGGCGATTCGCAAGCGCGGTCACCGCGTGGGCGCCCAGGGGCGCTCGACTTCTGCGCTCTCGGGCGGAACGTGATCAGAGCCTTCACTCCGTCGGCTCTCGCCATCCGGCCCGTAATAGGCGCGCAGCTGGCGGTTCCGGGACATGTTGAGAATGCCCGCGGTCGGTGTGACGGAGACGAGCTGAGACGTTCGACGGCATCGCGGACCGACCGGTGAGAGGCGCGTGCCGGCCGCGCAGACGACGCAGCGTCGCCTTCGCCAGGCTCGCGATCACGCGAGCGTCGTTGACCGGTGCGAGTGGAGGCGCGTCGATGACGACGACGTCGTACTGCTCCTCCAGTGCCGTGAGCATGTTGCCGGAACCTGTCGCGAGCATGCTCGGTCGGGATCGCTGCCGATGCGGCCCGACGTGAGCAGGTCGAGGTTCTCGAGCCGTCGTCGGTGGCACGATGCTCTCGCGCCGGATCGCCTTCGAGCGCCTCGCGGAGGCCCGGAGCGAGGGCGCCACGCCGAGCATCGCTCGCGACGTCGGCCGCGATGCAGGTCGGCGTCGACGAGCACTCGTCCGCGTCCCCGAGCGGGCGATCGTGGCGGCGAGCCCAGCGCGACGTCGTCTTCCCGTGGCTGCCCTCCGGGCTCGTGACCACGATCGACCGTGTGCCCTGTCTCGGCGAAGACGAGGTTCGTCCTCAGGTCACGGAAGCGCCTCCGACAGGTGCGGAGCTCCGGGATCGATGCCGGAACGTGCCGAGGTTGCGCACCTTCCGAACCTGACGGCGTGAGCGGCAGCTCCGCGAAGACGGAACGCCGGTCGCCTCGGCGAGGTCGGCATCGCGTCCGAACGCGCTCGCCGAGCGTCTCCCAGAGGAAGTGCGACGGCGATGCCGAAGCCTGAGACCGAGCAGCACGGCGACCGCGAACGTCAGCTTCGTGTTTGGGTAGACGGGACCCGTCGGAAGAGCCGGCCGGTCGATCTGCCTCAGCGCAGCCCGTGCACTCCGCACCTCTCCCGACCGACGCGGTAGAGCAGGCACTTCCGTGACCGCCTTGGCCGACCGCTGCGTCAGGCCGCGATCGGTGCCGCTGCGCGTCGATCTTGAAGATCGGTGTCCGTCGATACGTGCGCACCGAGATGTGGGCGAGCTGGCCGTCGTACGAGCTGCTGGCGGCCGTCCAGCTCGCCTTCGTCTCGGCTGCCGTCGCGTAGATGGAGACGACGGGGTCGACCGTCTGGAAGAAGACCAGGAGCTCGTTGCCGAGCTTCGCGGGCTGACCGCGATCGTCGAGGACGAGCGGTACTCCGGCGTGATCAGACCTGAGCGCGCCGACTGCGACGCCTACCGCGACGACGAGCGAAACGACGACGATCCAGCTTCCGATGCCAGAGGACGGTGAGGATCTCGTTGATGTTCATGCCGGATGGGATGGCGTCGCCGGGAGGGGCGCTTCCAACTGCAGCGAAGGATAGCCAGGGATGGTCTAGTTCATCGGCTCCTGCGGCGGCTCCTCTTGACCGCTCTATCCGCCCGACGGAGGCGCGGCCCGCACGTGATCGACCTTGCGTCCGGCCTGGCGCCGACGCGTGGGAGATCGACCTTGCCTGCCTGCCGGGATCGGAGCCGTGGCACGAGGCTCGGCGGCGCGCTCGAATGTGACGGTCCATCCCGCTGCACGGGCTCGCACGGTCGTCCGGGGCCCGGCGACATCGGCGACCTGCCGCTCCTCGTCGCGTCTCGCCGAGAGGGCGGACGTCGTCCACGCCCACTCGTCGAAGGCCGGCTTCCTCACCAGGCTCGGGGCCGTCTCGAGCGGCGGGCGCCGGAATCGGACGATCTTCACTCCGCACGGCTGGTCGTTCTGGGCCGCGGCGGGCGCCGAGGCAGCGAGCCTACCTCGGCCTCGAGCGCGCTGGCGGCTCATTGGTGCCGAATCCTCGTCTGCGTCTCCGAGCGCCGAGCGCACGGCCGGCCTCGAGGCTGGTCGTCGGAAACGTCTCGCAGTACCGCGTGATCCTGAACGGGATCGACGTCGGCCGCTTCGCGGCGAGCTCGCGGCCAGACGCGGAGACCATCCTGTGGGTCGGCAGGCTTGTCGCAGCCAGAAGCGGGCCGGACCTGGCCGATCGAGGCGCTCGCGCATGCTTCAGGAGGACGCGGCCTGAGGCGTCGCCTCGACCTCGTCGGCGAAGGGCCCCTGCGAGCCGACCCTCGAGGCGAGGGTCGCCGACCGGGAGGGCCTGTCGGAGCTCGTTCGACTTGCTCGGCCCGAGCAGCGACGTCCCGCAACTGCTTTCACGGTGCGGCCTGCTTTGCTCCTCACGAGCGACTACGAAGGTGTCCGCTCGTCCGTGCTCGAGGCGATGGCCGCCGGCGATTCCCGTCGTCGCGACGTCGTCGGGGGCGTCCCGGAGCTGGTCGTCCGATGGTGAGACGGGCCTCCTCGTCGAGCCGGGTCGGCCCGAAGCGGTCGCCGCCGCCCTCGCCGAGCTGCTCTCGACCCGGCCGAGCGGGTGACTGGGTGCGGCGGGCCGCAGCGGCCCGGACGCAGCGTTACTCGCGCGACCGAGCATGGTGCGCGCGACGATGGCTGCTCTACGCACACGATGCTCAGCAGCCGGCTGACGCTGCCTCGACAGCTCTGCCACTCACCTCGTTCGAGTGGCCTCGCACCGAGGTATGCCGGTGGGCGCCAGGACGCCGATCGCACGTGCGGCTGAGCGGGAAGTCTTCAAGGCGCACGTCGCGCGGTCCGTCGCCTCCGGCGGGTGGTCCGATCGCTCTCGCAGTCGCAGTCGGGCTGCTCGGCATCGTCAGCGGCGCTCCCGCGGCCAGAGTCGACGGTGCCTCTCGACCGTCGGTCGGCGCGCTTCGGATCTGCTCGAATTGCTACGCAGTTCGGGCTCGGCGACGGCTCGCGCTATCGCTACGTGATGCTCCACTCCTGGCAGTCCAACCGCATCGGCCGGCTGAAGTCCGACGAACCCCGACGTCAAGGTGCTCGTCTACAAGGACGCGTCGGCGAGCGTGCTCGTACGCGTGCCACAACGGAGTCGACGACGCCGGGCTGCCCGCCGGCGTCGGCTACTGCTGGGCGAGCGCGAACCGGCCGAGCTGGTTCCTCACGGACACGACCGGGCAAGCGGATCGAGTTCTGCGACTTCGCGGGCGCTGTGGCTGATGGACGTCGGCGAACGCCGGCTACCAGCAGGCCTGGCTCGACAACGTCGCGGCCGACGCGAAGGCGCCAGGGCTTCGACGGCGTCATGCTCGACGACGTCAACCAGACTCGAGCGTGGCACCTCTGCGGCAAGACGATCGCCAGGTACCCGCACGACGAGCGACTATGCCGCCGCGATGACGAGCTTCATGCGCGCAAGGTCGGGCCCGGGGCTGCAGAGCCGCGGGCTTGCTCGCCATCCCGAACATCGTGCATCGACGAACTGGTGGGAGCAGAGCGGTCTCAGCCCGTGGGACACGCTGGGTCTCCTACTAGCTCCGGCGCCGTTCCAGGAGTACTTCTCGAAGTGGAGCTACGACTCGGCCGGCTGGTTCACGGACGACGGCGGGTATCACAACGACTGGAGCGTACCGGCAGGCGCTTCCTGCAGCGGACGCAGGCCGCGGGCAAGATCTTCGTCGGCGTGACCTATCGCGCCGTCCGACGGACGCGCGCTCGATGCGCTACGCGCGTGCGAGCTTCCTCGCCGACTGGAACGGCGGCCGGAGCGCGCTCGCCTTCGAGCCGACGACGCCGGAGCAGCAGGATCCGTACCACGCCGACTGGACGACCGACCTCGGCGCGCCGCTCGCCGCGCCGCTACAAGGTCGGGCTGGCCTGGCGACGCGACTTTGCCGGCGGTGCGATCGTCGTCAACCCCTCGACGAGCCATCAGACGGTCAACCTCGGTGGCTCGTATCTCCTCCCGGACGGGACCTCGGTCACCTCGGTCACCCTGCAGTCGGCGGACGCGGCCTTCCTGTTCCGCCCGGCGCCCGTCGCCGCCCCACCTTCACCTCCACCGCCTCCATCGCCCGGCGTACGCTGCCGGTGAACACCGTGCCGCCCGATCATCACGATCCGAAGGATCACCGGACGCTGAAGGCGAGCGCCGGGCGGCTGGAAGGGAACCTCGATCTCCTATGCCTATGCATGGCTGCGCTGCAATACAGCCGGACCTCGTGCGCGCCGGTCGCGAGAGCCGACCTCGTCCGACTACCGGCGCTCGACGGCAGACGCCGGCGTCGAGGCTGCGAGTCCAGGTGACGGGCGACGAACAGGGTGGCACGGCGAGCGCGCGCATCCGATCCCGCCCTCTGCGGTTCGGCCGCAGGCGTGAGCCGGATGCCCGTGCCCAGCCTCTCCGGGCTCTTAGCTAGTCTGACCTGACCGCTCAGGGCACCCTCGGGCAGCACTGTTGCGCGTCGGACTCGATGTGACGCCGGCCGTCACGACGCATGGAGGGCTGGCCCGCTACACGATTCAACTCTGGAGCGAACTGGCCGGACGGAATGACGTCGTTGTCTGCGCCTTTGCGCTCGGCCGTGGATCGGGGACGGCGCTTCACGCTGCCCGTGCGTCGTGTGCCGGTGCCGCTCCGCGTCCTGCGTCCACTGTGGCGTCATGTGCACTGGCCGCGTGTCGAGTCCTTCGTCGGACCCGTCGACGTCGCACACTCGCTCGCGCTGACCGCGGCTCCGTCCAGCGCCTCCCTCAGGTCGTCACGCTCCACGACGTGCTACCGGTCACGCATCCCGAGCTCTATCCACCGGAGACGGTCACGCGTTTCCGCTCCGAGCTGTCCGGCGCGCGCCGGGCCGACCTGTCGTGACGACGTGCAAGCCACGGCCAGGAGATTTCGAGCGTGGCAGGCGTGGCTCGCGACCGGATCGTCGTCGCGCCGCCAGGCCCCTCGAACCTCGTCGACCAGGGTGCGAAGCCCGGTACGCCGGTCCAGAACCCGTACGTACTCGCGGTCGGGCAGGTCACGCCCCGTAAAGGTCTCGACGTGCTGGCGGCGGCCGTTGCCCGGCTCGGCAGCGTTGCCCGCCCGTGATCGTCGCGGGGCCGGACTGGTGGATGGCGCGCGGACGTCCGGAGCGCGATCGCCGACGTCGACGTCGAGAGCAAGGTCCGGCTGGTCGGTCCGTCGACGATCGACCCTCGCGTCGCTCTACCGCGCGGCGACGGTCGATCTGCCACCGAGCCGCGCGGAGGGCTTCGGACTGACCTGCCTCGAGGCGATGGCGGCGGGGCGCCGGTCGTCGCGACGGACCTCCCGTCGGTGCGGGAGGTCGTCGACGATGCCGCCGTGCTGATCCCTGTCGACGACGTCGACGGCCTGGCGGACGAACTCGGCGCACTCCTCGACGACTCGGAGCGGCGCGCGACCCTCGCCGAGGCCGGTCGCCGCCGCGCGGAGCTGTTCTGCTGGGAGCGAACCGCGGATGAGGTCGTCTGCACGCGTACCGCAGGGTCCTCGAGCGGTGAGCCCCGCTGCGCTCGCTCGTCGTCCTCCACGAACCGCCGCTCGAGCGAGGGTCGAGCCTCCGGACGATGCGTGGTCGCGATGCTGCGCGGGCTGAGCGGCACACGGCGTCGAGGTGCTACGCTCGTCGCGGCGCGCCGGTGCTTCGCGGCGCCGGGGAGCCTCCGCCGACCTCGGGGTGGAGATCGATCGACGTGCCGCCGAGCCCGCCGGCTGGGTAGAGGCTGCGAGCGAGTCGGCTGCGTCGGCCGACCGGTGAGCTGGCCCGGAGCGCTTCGCCGAGCGGGTGCGCGCTGCTGCGCGGTAGGCCGACGTCCTCCACCTCGAGGAGGTGGAGACAGCCCGGCTCGACGACGGGGTGGCGACGCCGACACCTCGTCCGCGGCTCCAGTACTTCGTTCGCTGGGACCGGGACTTCGGAGCGCCCTGGCGGCGGAGTTCCGGCACACGCTCGAGTTCGAGCTGGCGGAGCGGGCCGCGCTCCGGCGACACGAGACGCTGCATCGCCGCCTCGCCCCGGGTCGCGGCGCGATTCGGCGGCGGAGGCCCGGCGCAACGGTCGTCCTCGTGCCGCTCTGCCTCGACCCTGCCGACTACCCGCCGGCGCCCCTGGACGGGCCGCCCTCGGCGGGGATCATCGGCACGGCCGGCTGGCCGATCACAGCCGCCGCCATGCGGCGGCTCGTCGTTCGAGCTGTGGCCGGAGGTGCGCGCTCGTCGCCTGCGGCGAGCCTTGTCGTCGCGGGACGCGGCACCGACACCCTCGGGCTCGACGGCCCGGCGTCGACGTGGTCGGCGAAGTGCCGTCGGCGGTCGACTTCCTGCGGACCTCTCGCTTCTCCTGTACCCGCTCGGCCAGCGGCAGCGGGGTCAAGGTGAAGACGCTCGAGTCGGTGGCGTGCGGCGTGCCGATCGTGACGACGCCGTTCGGCGCCGAAGGAGTCGACGGCGGCGACGGCATCGTGGTCGAGACCGAGATGCGAGCGCTGGCCTCGGCGGCAGCATCGATACTGAACGACGGGAACGAGCGTCGCGAACGCGGAGCAGCCGGGAGAGCCGCGTTCGAGGCGCGGTACTCGCCGCTGCCGGCGACGGCGCACCTCGTCGAGCTGTACCGCCTTCTTGTCGAGCGCGTCTAACGGCAAGCCGCAGGTCGGTTCGGCGCAGACTCATGGACGACAACGCCGCCTCTGGTCGGCCCCGCAGGGGGCGCTAGCCTTGAATCCGGCAGTGTGGCCCCTTCTCGACCCCGCACCCGAACCAGGCTCCAGCCCGCGCCGGTGCCGACGTTCTTGGTCGTGATTCCCGCGTACCAGGCAGCAGGCAAGGTCCATCGGCGTGGCTGACGGCCTCGACCCGGCCATCGTCGACCCGGAACGCGCAGCCGCGACGACGACGGGCACCTCCGTCGCCCGGTCGAGCGCCTGGAACCTCGCGGCGACGGTGCTTCCTCAGACGTATCTCGTGGCGGTCTCGATCGCTGCCGCCCGCGTCCTGGGCCCTGCCGACTTCGGCAGGCAAAGCTTCATCGCCTTCGTGGAGCTGTCGCTTGTGACGATGTTCGTCGCCGGTCTCGCCACCGCGGTCTCGCGCTTCGTCGGCGCGGCTCTCGGTGCCCAGGAGCCGGGGTACGTGCACACGCTCGTCCGCGTGTCAGTACGGCTCGCCTGGGCAGCGGCGCTCGTGACGGCCGCAATCATGATCGTCGTCGCGATCGCCGGCGCCGGTCCGCAGGCGGCCTGGATCTTCGCGGGGATCTTCGCCGCCACGTCGGTCCTCCAGCAGGAGCGCAACGCCGTCCTCACGGGCTTCCAGCGTTGGCGCGAGGTTACGCTCGGCGGGCTCGCGGTCGGCGCCGTCGCCGCGATGGTGGTCGTCGCTGTGCTCGCGCTCGGCGGCGGGATCAGCGGCATCTTCGCTGTCGAGGCAGCGACCGGCGCCGTCTTCCTCGTGTGGACCATTGTGTTGGCCCGCCGCGCCCTGCGGTCGCTCGCCGACGGCCGCACCACTGGCGCTCCGACGAAGCGCATGCTGCGCTTCACGGGAATCGCGAGCCTGGGGGTCGTGCTCACGCTCGTCGTGTGGCGGCGCTCCGAGTTCCTGTTCCTCAACTACTACTCGACGAACACGGAGATCGGCCTCTACTCGATCGCCTTCGCCGCCGCGGCGGCGGTGTTGCTTCTGCCGCTTGCGGTGACAGGCGTCTTGCTGCCCTCGATCGCGACGCTCCACGGCGCTGACGAGAGAGCTCGCGGATTCGCGCCGGATACGCGCGTGCGGCTCGCCTCCTCCTCATCTTCACGCTGCCCCTGATCGCTGCCGGTTTCACGCTCGGCCCCCGACTCATCGAGCTGGTCTATGGATCGACCTATGGCGAGGCCGGAACCCTCCTCGTGATCCTGCTCGTTCCCGCTCCGCTGGTCGTGGTCGGCAATCTCGCCGGCGTCGTGCTGGCCGCGACGGAACGGCTCCTGTTCCCGACGATCGTCGGCAGCATCGCAGCTGTGCTCAACATCGTGCTCAGCTTCGCGCTCATCCCCCGTTACGACTCGGCCGGCGCCGCGATCGCAAACGCGGCCGCCCAGTTCGTCTGGGCGATCCCGGCGATCTTCTACGTCCACCGCCGGGTGGGCAGCGGCGACTGGATGCCATGGTCGATCGGCAAGGCCGTGCTGTCCTCGATCGCCGGCGGTCTCGCGGCCTGGGCCTTCGTCGCCGGCGTCGGGGGGCTCGCGGGGTTCATCCTCGGCCTCGTCGCCGGTGCGGCCGTGTTCTTATCGCTGGCCCGGTTGCTCGGCATCCTCTCGCCGGACGACACGGAGTGGCTCGACGGCGCGGTCGGCGGGGCGCTGGGCGGCAACGTCGGCCGGGCGGTGCGCTTCTGCGGCGCCACGCCTTCCAAGGCACTGTGACCGCGCGGCGAAGCTAGGCCTGAACCGGCTCGGTGCTTCCGAGCGAGCGGATGTGGTCGATCACGTCCGCGAGGATCTCGTCGAGGTCGAGCGTCGGCTGCCAGCCGATCGCGGCGCGGATCTTCTCGATCGACGGGATGCGGTGGAGCATGTCCTCGATCCCGAGCGCCGTAGACCTCCTCGAACGGCACGAACACCGTCGTCGAGCGTCGACCCGGTCGCGTCGATCACGCGCTGCGCGAGATCGATGATCGCGATCTGCTCCGTCGAGCCGACGTTGAAGATCTCGCCGGAGCTCTCGTGCTCCATCAGCCCGTGGAGGGCGCGGATCGTGTCGCGAACGTGGCAGAAGCAGCGCGTCTGCCGGCCGTCGCCGAAGATCTCGAGCGGCTCGCCGGCGAGCGCGCGCTCGACGAAGCGCGGAATCGACCATCCCGTACTGGCCGGACTGGCGCGGGCCGACGGTGTTGAACAGGCGGGCGATGATGCAGTCGAGGCCGCCCTCCTGGTGGTGGGCGAGCGCGAGGAACTCGTCCATCGCCTTCGAGTCCGCGTACGCCCAGCGCCGCTGCGTCGTCGGCCCGTAGACGCGCCGCGACGTCTCGTCGAGCGGCGTCTCGTCGCGATGGTCGCCGTACACCTCAGAGGTGGAGGCGATCAGAACGCGCTTGCCGAAGCGATTGCAGTGATCGAGCACGACCTCCGTGCCCTCGAGGTTCGTGACGAGCGTGTGGACGGGCCGCTCGACGATCAGGCGCACGCCGACGGCCGCGGCGAGGTGGTAGACGACGTCGCACTTGTGCACGAGCTCGTTGACGACCGCGCGGTTGAGGACGGAGTCGACGACGAGGTGGAACTCGGGTCGTCGCCGCAGCTGCTCGACGTTCACGAGCGATCCGGTCGACAGGTCGTCGAGCGCCCAGACCTCCCAGCCGTCGTCGAGCAGCAGCTCGCACAGATGCGAGCCGATGAAGCCGGCCCCGCCGGTGACGAGCGCCTTGGACACGGGCGCGAGGATACCCGCGCCGGCGGCCCGTTCGGTCCGGACGATCCCGCCCGACTTCGGAGCATTCCGTAAACCTTCGTTGACGAGGCGTTAAGCGACCCCTCGGCGCCTGAGGTCATCCGATGCTCGTGGGGTACGATGGCGCCACGGTGTTCGAGCGATTCACAGAGCGCGCCAGACAGGTCGTCGTCCTCGCCCAGGACGAGGCGCGCGCGCTCAAGCACAACTACATCGGCACCGAGCACATCCTTCTCGGCCTGCTCCGTGAAGAGGAAGGGCTCGCCGCGCGCGTGCTCGAATCCCTCGACATCACGGTCGAGGAGGTGCGCGCGCAGGTCGCCCGAATCGTCGGCCAGGGCGACGAAGTGACGAGCGGGCAGATCCCGTTCACGCCGCGTGCGAAGAAGGTGCTCGAGCTCGCGCTCCGCGAAGCGCTCTCGCTCGGCCACAACTACATCGGCACGGAGCACATCCTCCTCGGCCTCGTGCGCGAGAACGAGGGCGTCGCGGCACGGATCCTGCTCGACTTCGACGCCGACGCGGAGAAGATCCGCAACGAGATCATCCGCATGCTCTCGGGCCCCGGCCGCCGCCAGCAGGGGCAGGCGCCGTCCGAGAAGTCGAAGAGCTCGAAGCTGCTCGACCAGTTCGGCCGCAACTTCACGAAGCAGGCCTCCGAGGGCAAGCTCGACCCCGTAGTCGGGCGCCAGACGGAGATCGAGCGGATCATGCAGATCCTCTCCCGCCGGACGAAGAACAACCCCGTGCTCGTCGGCGAGCCCGGTGTCGGCAAGACCGCCGTCGTCGAGGGCCTCGCGCAACGGATCGCATCCGGGAACGTGCCGGAGCTCCTGAAGGGCAAGCAGATCTACAGTCTCGACCTGGCCGCGCTCGTGGCGGGATCGAAGTACCGCGGAGAGTTCGAGGAGCGCCTGAAGAAGGTCATGAAGGAGATCATCCCAGCGCGGCGACATCATTCTCTTCATCGACGAGCTGCCACAACCTCGTCGGCGCGGGCGCCGCGGAGGGCGCGATCGACGCTGCGTCGATCCTCAAGCCTGCCCTCGCCCGCGGTGAGCTGCAGACGATCGGCGCAACGACGCTCGACGAGTACCGCAAGTACCTCGAGCGCGACGCCGCCCTCGAGCGCCGGTTCCAGCAGATCCGCGTCGAGGAGCCCTCCGTCGACGAGACGATCCAGATCCTGCGCGGCCTCCGCGACCGGTACGAGGCGCACCACCGCTGCAAGATCTCCGACGAGGCGCTCTACGCCGCCGGCACGCTCGCCGACCGCTACATCCAGGATCGGCACCTGCCCGACAAGGCGATCGACCTGATCGACGAGGCGGCGTCACGCATGCGCATCCGCACGATGACCGCGCCCCCTCGCTACCGCGAGCTCGAGGAAGAGATCGAGAAGGTCCGCAAGGAGAAGGAAGACGCGATCGAGGCGCAGGAGTTCGAGAAGGCCGCGAGCCTCCGCGACAAGGAGCGCAAGCTGTCGCAGAAGAAGCGGGAGCTCGAGGAGCAGTGGCGCTCGGACGAGGGCGAGGAGCAGCCGCAGATCGGCGAGGACGAGATCGCCGACGTCGTCTCGATGTGGACGGGCATCCCCGTCTTCAAGCTGACCGAGGCGGAGACGGAGAAGCTCGTGCGGATGGAGGACGAGCTGCACAAGCGCGTGATCGGCCAGCACGAGGCGATCGTCTCCGTGTCGAAGGCGATCCGCCGGGCACGCGCGGGCATCAAGGACCCGAAGCGCCCGACCGGCTCGTTCATCTTCCTCGGCCCCTCGGGTGTCGGCAAGACCGAGCTCGCCCGCACGCTCGCCGAGTTCCTGTTCGGCGACGAGGACGCGCTGATCCAGGTCGACATGTCCGAGTACATGGAGAAGCACTCGGTGTCCCGGCTCGTCGGCTCCCCGCCCGGCTACGTCGGCTACGACGAGGGCGGCCAGCTGACCGAGGCCGTGCGCCGAAAGCCCTACTCCGTGCTGCTGCTCGACGAGATCGAGAAGGCGCACCCGGACGTGTTCAACATCCTCCTCCAGATCCTCGAGGACGGGCGGCTGACGGACGCCCAGGGCCGCAAGGTCGACTTCCGGAACACGATCGTGATCATGACCTCGAACATCGGCGCCGCGGCCATCTCGAAGAACCAGACGCTCGGCTTCAGCGTGGGCGACGAGGCCGGGCTCTCGTACGAGGACATGAAAGAGCGCGTGATGGGCGAGCTGAAGAAGATCTTCCGCCCCGAGCTCCTGAACCGGATCGACGAGGTGATCGTCTTCCACAAGCTCGCGAAGGAGGAGATCCTCCAGATCGTCGAGCTGATGATGCGCCGCGTCCGCGAGCAGATCTCGACGCACGAGGTGGCGATCGAGCTGTCCGACTCGGCGAAGGAGTTGCTGGTCGAGAAGGGCTACGACCCGGCGATGGGCGCACGGCCTCTCCGCCGCGCGATCCAGCGCTACATCGAGGACCCGCTCGCCGACTTCGTGCTCGGGTCCGACCTCAAGCCCGGCGTCACGATCGTCGTCGACCGCCAGGCGGACGGCGAGGAGGTCTCGATCACGCTTGCCGGCGGTGCTCGCAAGCGCGAGAAGGTGACCGTCCCCGCCGCGCCGGACGAAACGCCGGCGGACGACGCGGGGGATGCCCCCGAGGCATAGCGCTCCCGGGGCGCGCTCGCCCTGGGCAGATCTCGAAGCCGACGTCACCGTCCTCGTCAAGACGTTCGAGCGTCCGCGATGCGCTGCGACGGCTGCTCGCCTCGATCCGGAGCTTCTACCCGCGGATTCCGATCGTCGTCGTCGACGACTCCGCGGAGCCGCTCGAGCCGGTGCCCGAGTCGATCACCCGCTACGTCCATGCGCCGTACAACTCGCTCGGCGCTGCCGGCGGTCGCAACCTCGGGCTGACGCACGTCGAGACGCCGTACGTCCTCGTCTCTGACGACGACATGGTCTTCGAGCGGCGCACGGACATCGGCCGGATGCTCTTCCGGCTCGAGACGACGAGCTTCGACGTGGTCTCCTGCGTCTGGCTCGACTACGACCCCTGGCGCGGCATCTGTCGCGGTGTCCGCCGCTTCGAGGGGACGCTCGACATCGAGGACGGTGTGCTCGTGCATAGGCTCGGGGCGACGCGCGGCGAGCTCGACCGCCTACCGCTGTATGACGTCGTCCACCAGTTCTTCGTCGCGTCCGTTGAGCGCCTCGGGGCCGCGCCGTGGGATGCCGAGCTCAACCTCTCAGAGCACTACGAGCTCTTCCTCTCGCTCAAGGAGCGTGGCCTGCTCTGTACCAGGCTTCCCGATGTAGTCGTCCAGCATCGCCAGGCGCTACCGCCTGCTTACCAGGGCATCCGCGAGGACACCGGGCGCTACGTCTCGCTCTGGCACGAGAAGCGCGGCCTGCGCGGACGCCGTGAGGAAGGCGTGCTGTTCCGGGCGACGGACAGCGTCCGCTACCGGCTGCCAGGCACCGCCGCGTTCACCGCGCGCCGCGTCTCGCGCGCAGGCACGCGGCTGTTCCGGGAAAGGCGTCTCCGGGCCTGACGCGGAGTTTCGGAGCAAAGGTGGCACGGACCGGCGTCAGACGCCGTTCCTAGACTCGGAGCATGGCGAAGGCCAAGGCAGCCGTTCTCTACGCGTGCACGGAGTGCGGTCACTCGTCCGCCCGCTGGTTCGGCAAATGCCCGGGCTGCGGGTCGTTCGGCACTCTCGTCGAGGAGCGTGGCGCCGATGTGGCGGCGATCTCGTCCGGCCGGCCGCCGCTCCGCCTCGTCGAGGTCGAGACCTCGCAGGCCGACCGGCTCCCCACCGGAGTCTCCGAGCTCGATCGCGTGCTCGGGGGCGGGCTCGTCCCGGCGTCGCTCGTCCTCGTGGGGGGAGAGCCGGGTGTCGGCAAGTCGACGCTGCTGCTGATGGCGCTGCGCGCGATGAGCCGAGACCGCCGCGTCCTCCTCGTCACCGGGGAGGAGTCGGCGGCGCAGGTGAAGATGCGTGCAGACCGGCTCGGCGGCGGCGAGTCGATCGAGATCCTCGCGGAGACGGGCCTCGAGACCGTTTGCGCGACGCTCGACGCCGAGCGTCCCGAGGTGTGCGTGATCGACTCGATCCAGACGCTCCATTCGCCGGAGGTGGGCTCGGCGCCCGGTTCCGTCTCACAGGTGCGCGAGGCGGCCGCTCGTCTTCTACGCCTGGCGAAGGAGGCGGGGGTAGCCATCTTCCTCGTCGGCCACGTGACGAAGGACGGCTCCGTGGCCGGCCCGCGCGTCCTCGAGCACCTCGTCGACTGTGTGCTCCAGTTCGAGGGCGACCGCTACCGCGAGCACCGCATCCTCCGGGCTGTCAAGAACCGCTTCGGGTCGACGAACGAGATCGGCGTCTTCGAGATGACCTCTGCCGGCCTAGTCGGCGTGCCCGACCCCTCTGCGCTGTTCGGTCACGCGGAGCGCGGTGAGATCGGCTCGGCCGTCACCTGCACGCTCGAAGGGACACGGCCGATCCTGCTCGAGATCCAGGCGCTCGTCTCGCAAACCGATCTCGCGATGCCGCGGCGCGTCGCCACCGGAGTCGACCCGAAGCGGCTGGCGATGCTCGTGGCGGTTCTCGCCCGGCACGCGCGCATCCCGCTCGGGCAAGCCGACGTCTTCGTCAACGTCGCCGGCGGCGTGCGGATCGAGGAGCCCGGCGCAGACCTCGCCGTCTGCCTCGCGGTCGCGTCGGCCGCACGGGGCACCCCCGTCCTCGACGGACTGGCCGCTTTTGGCGAGGTTGGGCTGACCGGTCGCCTGCGGCCCGTAACGCAGTCGGAACGCCGGCTCGAGGAGTGCGCGAAGCTCGGGCTCGCGCCCGTGCTCGTTCCCGCGGATGCCTCCGGCTCCACGCGTGACGGGGCGCTTGTGGCGCGAACGGTGCGTGAGGCGCTCTCCTCAGCGCTCACCAACGCACAGCCGCAGGACGACTAGTCCGCTCTGAGCAGGGACTTTTCGCGAAGAGGTCGCGAAAACCCCTGTAAACGTCGCACTTTTCCGGCGCTTAGGCTATACTGGATGCCGTTCGCCGGCGGATTTCTCACCCGCCGGCGTCTTGGTGAAACGCGGCGGCCGAGGGGAGGCGCGGTTGTACAAAGTAGGCGACAAGGTCGTGTATCCGCACCATGGCGCGGGAAGCGTCGTGAAGAAGGAGGTGCGGGAGATACTCGGCCAGAAGCGCGAATATCTCACGATCAAGATCACCCACAACGAGATGGTCGTGAACGTGCCGACGGAGAACGCCGAGCGTGTGGGGCTCAGGCGAGTGATCAACGAGAAGATGGTCAACGAGGTCGTGAAAGCACTTACGGGCTCGGGGACCCAGATGCCGAAGAACTGGAACCGGCGCTTCAAGCACAACCGGGACAAGATGAAGACCGGTGACGTGCTGGAGCTCGCCGAGGTCGTCAGGAACCTCGCTCTTCGTGACCACGAGAAGGGCCTGTCGACGGGCGAGAAGCAGATGTTCGTCAAGGCGAAGAAGATCCTCGCGTCCGAGCTGATGTACGCGAAGCAGATGGACGAGGAGAAGACCCATATCTGGCTTGACGATGTGCTCTCTGGCGTCGACAAGAACGGCAAGCGGCGCGCGAAGACACGAGTCAGCGTCACCGCGTAGAGCAGTTCTCTCATGAGCACCTGGGCGGTCGTCGTCGCAGCAGGAAGCGGCGAACGGCTGGCCCAGGCTGTCCCAAAAGCGTTCGCGCCGCTCGGCGGCCGGCCGCTGCTAGCCGAGAGCGTCGAGCGTCTTGATGGCTCCGACTGGATCGATGCGCTCGTTGTCGTCGTGCCGGAGGGCTGGGAGGAGCCCGCCATCCTGCTCGCCGAGGAGCTCGGCGCTGCCAAGGTCGCGCAGGCGGTCCCCGGCGGTGAGACGCGCGCAGAGTCGGTACGGCTGGGCGTGGCGGAGGTGCCCGAGGAGGCCGTCGCCCTCGTGATCCACGACGCGGCGCGCCCGCTCGTTTCCGAGCCGGTCCTCGAGCGCGTGCTGACGGCGCTCGGAGAAGGCTGGGACGGCGCCGTGCCCGGGATCCCCCTCGCCGACACGATCAAGCGTGTCGAAGGCGACGCCGTCATCGAGACGCTCCCGCGCGACGGCCTCGTCGCAGTGCAAACGCCGCAGGCGTTCGCGGCGTCGGCCCTCCGCTCGGCGCTCGCTGGCGACGTAGCCGGCGCCACCGACTGCGCGTCGCTTGTCGAACGGTGGGGAGGGCGCGTGAAGGTCGTCGAGGGCGACCCCCGGCTCCTCAAGGTCACGTCGGTCGACGATCTCGCGCTCGCCGAGCGCCTGCTGGCGGAGGGCGCGTCCGCGTGATCGTCGACTACCACCTTCACCTGCGCGACGACGCCGGCGACATCGCCCATCGCGCCGATGCGGTCGTCCCCTTCGTCGAGACGGCGCTCGCGCGCGGCGTCGACGAGATCGGCTTTACGGAGCACGTCTACTACTTCACGCAGACCGCGGAGATCTGGGACGTTCCCTACCTCTCGGACCGCTGCGTCTACGACCTCGATGCGTACTGCGAGGCGGTGATGGCGGCCAAGGGCGCCGGGCTGCCCGTGAAGCTCGGGATCGAAGTCGACTACGTCGGCCCCAAGCAAGGGCGCCTGGCGGAGCTCCTTGACGGGTATCCCTGGGACTTCAAGCTCGGCTCCGTCCACTGGCTCGACGGCGAGGCCGTCGACATGTCGCCGGGCGTATGGGACGTGATGACGGTCGACGACGTCTGGCGGCGCTACGTAGACGCGCTCTGCGAGCTCGCGGCGGGAGGGCATGTGGACGCTCTGGCGCACCCGGACCTCGCAAAGATCTTCGGCAAGCGGCCGGAGGAGCCGCTGCTCAGCTCGCTGCACGAGAAAGCGGCGCTGACGATCGCGGCCGCAGACGTTGCGGTCGAGATCTCGACCGCCGGGCTCCGGAAGCCGGTCGGCGAGCTCTACCCGGACGTCGCCTTTCTCGAGGCATGCGTCCGCGCTGGCGCGTCGATCACGCTCGCGTCGGACGCGCACGAGCCGAATCTCGTCGGCGTCGACTTCGACCAGGCGCTTGCACTCGCCAAGCAAGCAGGCTGCGAGACGGTGACGGTCTTCGAAGGCGGCCGTGCCCGCCGGGAGCCGCTCGGCTGATGGGATTCCGCGTCGGCATCGGCGTCGACGCCCATGCGTTCGGAGAGGGCGGGCGCCTCGTGCTCGGCGGCGTCGAGATCGACCACCCGCGTCGGCTCGTCGGCCATTCGGACGGAGACGTGCTGGCGCACGCGCTCACCGACGCGCTGCTCGGTGCGGCCGGTCTCGAGGACATCGGCGCGCTGTTTCCGTCCGACGACGAACGCTATCGCGATGCCGACTCCGTCGAGCTGCTTGCGGAGGCGTACGGCCACGTACGGGGCGCGGGCTACGAGCTCGTGAACGCCGATTGTGTCCTGGTCGGCGAGGAGCCGCGCATCGCCGCTCATCGGGACGCAATGAGAGCCAGGCTCGCGTCGGCGCTCGGCGTCGAACCGCAGCAGATCGCGGTTCGAGCCACGACCACGGACCGGCTGGGCTTCACCGGTCGCGGTGAGGGTCTCGCCGCGCAGGCGGTCGCGTTACTCAGGCAGGCGGGCTAGCCCGCCCTCGACCTCAACCAGCCCGTCTTGCGCAAGCGCGTCCACGACGCCCCGATCGAGCTCCGACACGGGCCGAGGGCGGCTCGCGATCGCGCGGAGCGTGTCGGCGCGGCGCTCTCTGAACGAGCCCTCGAAACGCGGTTGGCTGTGCGTCGCCGCGAACCGGCGTCCCTTTGACGGGCAACGGATCGCGAGCTCACGATCGATGCCGGCGAGCGGCACATCGGCGACCTGAACAGGCGCCTTGGCTTTCGCGATACGTACGACCTGGACGTCAGCGGCGACGTCGAGCGGACGATCGATCGCCGGCTCGCGGTCTCGCTCGGGATCGCCCTGGGCACGCCTTGCAGTCGCGCTAGGCGGCGACAGGCGCAACTTCGTCGACGTCGATCTGCTCGACGTCCGAGCGTTTCAGCATCAGCGCCAGCAGCACGGCGCCCGAGAAGAGGAACGCCGCGCCCGCAAGGTAGGCGATGTGAAATCCGTCGACGAGTGCCTGGGCGTTGTCGGCCCCGCTCTCCAGCGAGCTCTTTGTCTTCGAGGTCGCGAGGGTCGAGAGGATCGCGAGCCCCAGGGCCCCGCCGATCTGCTGCGACGTGTTCAGAAGCCCGGAGGCGAGGCCCGCGTCGCCGGCGTCGATCCCGCTCGTGGCGATCAAGGTCACAGGGACGAACGTGAGTCCCATGCCAATCGAGACGAGAATGATCCGGCAGGAGGTCGGTGACGTAGTCGCCGCCGACGTCGAGCCGGAGGAAGAGCAGCATTCCGGCCGTTCCGAGCAGCATCCCGATGATCCCCACCGAGCGCAGGCCGATCCTCTTCACGAGCGTCTGCGAGCAGGCCCGCCCCGATCACGATCCCGAGCGTGAAGGGGACGAATGCAAGACCCGCTTGGATCGGCGAGTAGCCCAGAACGCGCTGCACGTAGAGCGAGTTGAAATAGAACATCGCGAAGAGCCCGCAGGCCACGATCAGCATCACGAGGTTGGCCGACCGGATCGTCCGCTTCAGGAAGATCTCGAGCCGCACGAGTGGCTCGGCCGAGCGGCTCTCGATCCACACGAACGAGCCAAGGAGCGCCACGGCAAGCAGTCCGAAACCGAGGGTGTGGCCCGAAACCCAGCCCTTCTCGGCTGCCATGACGATCCCGTAGACGATGCGCGACCAGGCCCGCGGTCACGGTGACGGCACCGGCGCTGCACGTCGAACTGGCCTCCACCAGCTTCTCGTCCTTCGACCGGCACGTACTTGACTGAGAGCAGGAAGGTCGCGATCCCGATCGGGAGGTTGACAAAGAAGATCCAGGGCCAGGAGAAGAGCTCGGTGAGGATGCCGCCGACGAGCAGGCCGACGGCTCCGCCACCCGCGGCGATCGCGC